>JBLMZI010000007.1:0-258395 GCA_050258755.1 Solirubrobacterales bacterium
AGCATGTAGTCATCATCCAAGACCTGGCGGGAAACGCCTAAGGCTTCCGGTACAAAACCGACTGCGCCGATGCCGCCGCCTTTGCCGTTGCCGCGGTTGTGCATCTGTACCGAAGGCTCAAAGATGTTTTTTCCGGTAACCGGAATTGAGCTGATCAATCCGGTCACGCCACAGCCGCCTTCTTCTTCCGCGTTCGGGGCCAGCGGCGGTACCTGACCTAAAAGCGCACTGCGCGATTCTAATAATTTGTCTGCTTTATCCATGTTCATCCTACTCCGTTTATTTACTGTAATCGATATGTTCCAGCAGGTCGGTACGGCCTACAAGCTCTTTGACACTCTTCATGCCGAATTTCTGCAGAATTTCTACCAATTGTACATTCCAGGCATGATACAGATTCGTTAAACGCTGGGTGGCCCATTCTTCGGTAAACAGATCCGCCAGCTCCGAATCGGTTGAGGCGATACCGCGGGCGCAGCCGCGGCCGGATTCACAGTTGCCACAGCGCACGCATTCTAAAGAGACCATTTCCGCTGTGCCGATCACCGCACCATCGGCCCCTAAGCAGATGGCCTTGGCCAGGTCGTGCGCAGTGCGGATGCCGCCCGAGGCAATCAGGGTTACCGTATCCCGGGCGCCTTCGGCCTTTAAGAAACTGTGCACCTTGGTTATGGCGTACTCAATGGGCATGGCGATGTTTTTCTTGGCGATATCCGGCGCTGCGCCGGTGCCGCCGTAGCCGCCATCGATATGGATAATATGGGCGCCGGCATAGTAGGAACCGACCGCCACCATGTCCACATCATTGGGCGTGGAAACCTTGACTGAGACGAGGGCGATGGGGTTCATCTGCTTGATCCAGTCGATATGCTTCTTGTGGTCTTCAATGGAATATACCGAGTGGAAAGGAAACGGGGAAAAGAGCGAGGTGCCTTTGACTGCCTCCCGCATTTTGGCAACATTTTCGGTATTCTTCTCGCCCAAGAGGTGGCCGCCCAAACCGGGTTTAGCGCCCTGGGCGTATTTGAATTCGACGATTTTCACGCGCTGGATGGTTTCTTCCCGGACGCCGAACAGACCGGTGGCAACCTGCGTGATGACATGATCATCATAAGGCCTTAAAATATCCGGGTAGCCGCCTTCTCCCGTGCAGGTAAAGGTATTCCAAATCGACGCGTTGTGGGCCTTGGAAACCATGGTCGACAGGCTGACAGAACCGAATGACATCCCGCCGCCATAGACCGGTGTGGAAATGACCACCGGCGCTCTTCCGTCATTGCGGCGGTTGAGCGCAATGGCGGTTGAGATCTCTGACTTGTCGACCTTAATGGGATTGGCCGGGAACTTGAAGCGCAATTTGTCAAAGCCGCCGCCGGAGTTGCCCACGTTGTATTCAAGGTCGGTACGCTCTGGCGGATAGCCGGTCTCGGCCATGATCCAGGTGCCGGTAAGCATGTCGGCGGTCCAGCGGTAATCTCCCAACGCTTCATACATGGGATTGAGCGATAAGCTCAAAGCCTTGCGCGGACACTTGGCAATGCAGCAGAATTCCTTGGACTGGCATTCAAAGCCGATGCATTTGTAATCGATGGGCGGATTAACCCGGTTATGCCCTTCCGGCCGTTCATGCACGCCGTGCGGACAGGTCTTGGCGCAGGTGCCGCAGTTGATGCACTCATTCGACCGGGTAACCTTGTACTTGGGCACCTGGTGTTTAAACCGGGAAGGCATCTTTTTAATGTTTACGGTTGATGGTTTCATTTTCATATCACCCATTTTATGTTATTGCTTAAATAATTTACCGAATGTTTCCTGGTCGATCTCTTCAAAGAAGATGGCCCGGCCGGTTTCTCCGCGCAGCCGTCTGGCTTCGCGAATCCCCATGGCGCCCATGACCTCAAGCAGCTGGGAATGCCATGCGCCCATCAGGTTGACCATGCGCTGGGTAATGATATCCACTGGCAACTTTTCGAGGTCGTCCGGCAAGAGCAGCAGCTTTTCCGGCTCTTCGTATAAACGGGCGCCCAGGGCGATGAGCAGCGGGATGTCTACCGCCGTCAGATCGCTGCCGCAGAGCATTGATTTCGGCACGTGCTCGGCCATGGCCATACCGCCGGAGAAGATCAGGGTAATTTCATCGCGGATTTTCTCCTCGACCAGCTTCAAGTGGGTGGAGCGGATGATATCTTTCAGCAGGCGCGGTTTGAAGTTGGCTTCCTTGTCTTTGTTGATCTCCAGGCCGCGATAATCCGCCACGATATGGATCACCTCCGCGCCGCTGTTTACCAGCTTGGAAACGATGCCTTCAATGCCGCTGATGGCCGGAACGCGGATGATGGTTACCGCATTGCTGATATTCTTGATGCGCTCTTTGATGGCTGCGAGACGATCCTGCAGGGCATCGGAATAATCAAGGGCGACCAGACGGGCGTTCTTCAGAATGCCCGCATATTTGTCGATTTCACCCTCGGTAATGAACGGGATGATATTGGCGCTGTATGTTTCCAGCGCCGGCCGAATATCCGCCGCCGGCAAAATAACGCAGGTGCTGATCTCTCTGGCGGCCTTAATCAGAGCAAGCATAACATTCGGGCTTAATGCCACCGGTGGCAGATCAAAGAGAATCGGAATCGGGATATCAACGGTGGGATGCGGCTGCGTCAACAGGCGGCCTTCAGCGTCAAACGCCAGATGGTTGTGCTTGCGGCCCAGCTCTACACCGGTGCTGATATATTCCCGGCCGTGAATTCCATCACGCGTGGGGCGTACGATTTCCGACATGTCGGTCCACATGCTGTCAAAACCGTCCCCGGTAAACGGCCCGCGGTATCCGGCGCCGGTCACGGGAACTTTGCCGTCTTCAGCCTGCTTCCAGAGCGTGAGGAACATATCCGCTTTCCAGTAGGAACCGCTGATATTGACATAATCCTGCTGCAGGGATTTCTCCAGCGCTCCGCGCGGGCATTCCTGAATGCACCTGAAGCAGCTTCGGCATACCACCGTATTGGGGTCCGCCATTTTGCGCTGATCGTCTTTTCTGCGCTTATGAGCTTCATAGATACAGACCTTGGTGCATTTTCCACAGTTGATGCAGTTTTCTCCCCGGGTGATTTTGAACTTATAGAGATATTCCATCTCCAGCGGGGCAGCTTTTGGATGAATATGATATTTCTTTGGCATAATCTTTTTCCGTCTTTTCCTTATAAGTTTTTATACTTTAGAAACTTATGGTACTTGCCAAATATTTGGCAAGGATTAAGGAATAAAGTACTGAAAATTGCTGTCTATTGGAACTGATTGCAGAGCAATTTTCTTGTTATTAAATTAACCCTTGCTATCCACCATTTCCCAGTATTCTTTGCTTTGATCTACTTTTTTGAGGAAATCGGCAATCTGGGCATCCGGACGGCCGAAGCTTCCTTCAACCCTTTTTTCCAGCGCATCCCAGAGCATCATGAGCTCAAGGTTGGTCTGGCATATCTCTTCACAGCCTTTGCAGTGCATGCACAGGAAAGCTTTGGCTGCTTCTTCCGGGGTGACGTTTTTGCCTTCCAGCAGTTTTTTGGCCAGCGCGACCTTGCCTTTGGCCGTTACCGCCTCATCGCCAGTGACCAGGTAGGCCGGGCATACGGCGATACAGTTGCCGCATTTGGCGCAGGCGTGGGTGCTGAGTTCAACATCAAGGCTGTCGAGCTTCTGGTCTTTACCAAAGATCATTCTGGCCACCCTGCCGAAGACGGGTGCTAAGAAGATCATCACCTGCATGCTTATGCCGAAGAGGGTGGGATTAAAGAGCTTGGCCGGCATGTTGAAGAATTTGGATTTTACCGCAAAGAACTTGCCGGGATTCATGATATTGTTCGGATCAACCTTGGCTTTATAGGCCAGGAGTTCCTTCTGTCTGTCTTTGCTGTATAAGTGATTGATAAAGGAGGCATTCCAGATGCCAAGGCCATACGGTTCGGCGCCCAGGTTTAAAGCCGTCTGGGTCAGCATCGGAACCAGGGCCATATTGAGAGCGTATTTCAGTTTTCTTGAATCGCACAGATAAGGGGTCATAATGAGGGCGTGTTTTTCGTCCAGGATATAGGAATCAACACACACTTCCACCCCGAAAGCCGCCCCCATTTTTTTGGCCTTTTCAATAAAGGCGGCGGCCTTGGGGAGGGGGATAATGGTTTCACTGGTCAGGATGCTCGGACCCAGGCGTTTGGCTTTGGCGCCAAAGAGACGCTCGTTCCATAAGTAGCTGGCCACATAACCGGGTGCTTCATCGATGCCGGCCATTTGTGACAAAAAGGCTGCAAATTTCTGATCATCATCCGCACTGCTCAATTCCACCAGAACAGCGGCACTCTTTTTGAATACATCAGCGTGCAGGACCTCATTGGTATCGTTCATATGGTTTTCATCCAGAAAGCGGATGACATTCACGCCGATGTTTTCTTTCTCTTTACTGTTTACAAAGCGATCAACAAAATCAAAAGCTGCAAACGCATGTCTAAAATAGAGCAGGTGCGAAAAAGACGCCGGCGGTGTTGGTCTCAGGGCGAGGGTGATTTCCGCGATGATGCCGAAGAGGCCTTCGGTGGAGATATAATAGGCAAATTCTTTGTCAGCCGGAGTCAGCGTTTTGGAATCACCCGAGGCGGTCACCACAGTCATGGACTGGATTTGTTTTGACAGGTGGCCATAGCGGAAACTGTTGATACTGTAGCCACCGGTTGCAATCCATCCCGCCACGGTGGAAAATTTGCTGGATGGATAAGTCATCAAGGACAGCCCGTGCTTTTTTGCCGCGATGTCTATATCGCTCCAGCGCGCACCCGCTTCAACGCGGGCGGTCTTTAGCTCCGGGTTAATTTCGATGATTTTTCGAAAAGGGGACAGATCCACCACGATCCCGGCCCTGGTAGGGATAACGCCGCCAAATCCAGATGAAGCGGCTCCGCGTGGTATAACCGGGATACCGTTCTCATTCGCAAAGGCTAAAACCTTTTTGATTTCCGCGACACTTTTTGGCTGCACCACGAAGGATGGCTGCGTTTCAAATAACAGTTTGGTCATGAAAAAGGGTACGTCGCCAATGTCATGGCTGTACATCTCTTTCTCTTCCGGCCTGTCGATTATCTTTATGTCGCCTGCAATTCTTCTAAACGCTTCTATTGTTTTCATATTGCACCCATCTCTTTTTGTTTCGTTGTTTGCCGGTAGAGCAAGTAGTGCCTTGCAACTGACATATTCCACGATGCGGAACAGAGTTTCACAATTTACTGCGCTTAATCTTATTTTATTCGCCGGTTTTCAGTGTGTCAATCAATATTTGTCGGCAGTTTTAAGATGTCAATCAAAAAATATTTCGCATTATGGAACGACTTTCCGTTTTACTTTAGATTTAAATTCCACCGATCCCGAAACACTTACCGCAGCGATTTGAGCTCGGTCAGGCAGCGCACGAGCAGCTCTGAACGCCCAGAATGAAATGATCATACTTGGAAAAGAATAAACCTTGGCGAAAAAAAGGAGGATTGCGGTTCCGCTCCGCATCGTTATGATGAAGAGTCTGTTCCGGCGAATCAAAACCGAATCAAGGCACCCACCGATCGAAAGCTGCATTGATGGCGTATGTCCTGATCTTTCCGCCAACCGGCAGGTAATATTAAAATCATTTGGCGGCAGTGCCGATCTAAACCTGCGTCAGCTCCATTTGGGGGGATCTCCCGGCATCAGTATGCTCGTGACTTATATTGACGGCTTGGTCAACGGTCAGTTGGTCAGCGAGTCGGTGATGAAGCCGATCGTCACAGTTGGCGAACGGCTTCATGAGCGTTCGCATTCCGCCGAGCAAGTATACGATCATCTCAAGAACCATCTCTTGACCGGGAGCCAGGTCAAAGAGATCTCCCGGATGACCGATCTCCTTCAGCTAGTCTGCGCGGGAAATTGCGCAATCTTGATTGATGGGGTGGCATCAGCCCTCGCCTGCGATACCCGCGGTTGGAACGAGCGCAGCATTGAAGAGTCCAAAACCGAGCCGGCTATTCGCGGAATCAGGGAGGGATTTGTCGAAACCCTGCGCACCAATATCTCCATGATCCGACGCCGAGTCAAAGACCCGCGCCTGCGCATCGAGGAACTGAGTATCGGCAAAATCAGCCACACGACTGTAATCATCACTTATATCCAAGGTCTGGCAAGCGAAAGAACGGCTCAAGAGGCCAGGACGCGGATCAGTCGTGTTGTAACCGATTTCATTCTCGAGAGCGGAAACATAGAAGAATACATTGAAGATGCGCCGCTTTCGCCGTTTCCCACGGTACTTCGGACCGACCGGCCTGATCGGGTAATTGGGTCGCTTTATGAGGGCCGAATCGCCATCCTGATCGACGGCACCCCGTTTGCGCTGATTGTACCCTGCAGTCTGCCCATGTTTCTCACTGCTGCCGACGATTATAATGAGCGATCATTAATCGGATCCTTTTTGCGGGCTCTGCGCTATCTGCTTTTTGTTGTCTCCCTGACATTACCCGCTTTCTTTGTGGCCTTAATCACCTTTCACCATGAGATGCTGCCCACCCCACTGCTGCTCGCCATTGCCGCCCAGCGGGAAGGGGTTCCCTTTCCGGCCCTGCTAGAGGCTTTGATCATGGAAATTGCTTTTGAAATCCTTCGCGAAGCAAGCGTGCGCGTACCAGCCTTTTTCGGCCCGGCAGTCAGCATCCTGGGGGTTTTGATTTTGGGCCAGATTGCCGTTTCTGCAGGGTTGGTATCGCCCTTCATGGTAATCATTATCGCGCTGACTGCAATTTCTTCGCTGTCGATACCGATTTACAGTATGGGGATGACCATTCGTCTGCTGCGCTTCCTCATCCTGGTTATGTCGGGTTCACTAGGATTGCTCGGATTCCTTTCTTCAATTGCGGCAATTCTGATTCACTTGATGACGCTACGTTCATTTGGCCTGCCGTATTTTACTCCCTTTGGCCCGCTCATCGTCCCCGAGCTAAAGGACAGTATCATCAGGGCGCCATGGTGGAGTCTGCGGGCCCGTCCGGAACTGCTGGGCGGGAACGATGCCGTGCGGCAGCCGGCCGGCCAAATGCCGGCCCCGCCCGGTTCCGGCACAGTGAATCGGCCGAAGCGGGAGGGGAACGCATGAATATGATCCCACAGGGTAAAATCTCAGGCGCGCAATTGACGGCCTTACTGATATTCTGCCGGCTGGAACCCGTGACGTTGCTCTGCCCCACAGTGACCCTGGTCAAACAAACACCGGTAGCCTGGACCAATGATCTGCTTGGGGGACTGGTAAGCTGCGTCTTGGTCTTCTTCATTGTCAAACTGAGTCTCAAATTCCCTGATCAAACCATTGTGGAGTATCTGCCGGTTCTCTTTGGCAAGGTATTGGGCAATACGGCTTCTGCGGTTTTCCTGCTGGCCGCAATCATCATTACGGCCATTACGGCGCGTACGTTTGCAGAGACCGTGGGCATCACCATGCTGCCGACCACGCCAATATTGGTATCCTTTTTTCTGCCGCTTTTGCTGGAAGCCAATGTCTTGCGGGGTGGCTTGGAAGTTCTGGCACGGCTGGCCGGCTTCATCGTAGTCCCATTCATCCTTGGACTGCTTTGCATCGCGGTATTGCCGTATGATATGGTGCAATTCGGCTACTTACAGCCCTTCTATTTTCCCGATGGCTGGTTCGATCTAATCCCCCCTACCGCATCGGTTATTTCCTATTTCACGGAATTTATTATCATTGGCATGGTTATTCCGTACTTGGATCGTCCTCAAGATGCGGTTCGATACTCCCTTCTGGCTGTTTTGATCACATCCTCCATGATGGTCCTGCAGTGTGTCGCCCTGACTTCAGTGTTCGGGCCGTTGGTCCCGCACCTGACGCTGCCCGCATATTCACTGTCGCGCGTCATCAGCGTGGGCGGTTTTTTCGAAGGATTTGAAGTGGTTCTAACTATGTTTTTCCTGTTCGGCGCCGGAATCAAGGGGGCATTTTTCCTGTGGGCGGCCGCTGAAGGTCTCAGTCAACTGCTGGGTCTGCGCAGTTCCAAGCAGCTTGTTTACCCACTCGCCGTCATTGCCGGCGCATTGGGCGTCTGGTTTTTCAGCGGCACAATCGACCTGGTCAACTTTTTGCGCAAACCGTTTGCGATCTTTTGTCTGGTGGGCATCATCACTTACCTGCTGACCGCCTATGCTGCTGCCCGGTTGATTCAGCCTAATTCGGCGCGGCGCGGGGAGGCTCAATCAGATGGCTAGGCCAAAGCATATGCTGCGAATCGCACTCATACTTTTTTGCTGCCTGGCAGTTGCTGGATGCTGGGATCGACATGAGATTGAGAGTATGGCATTCGTGACCATCGCCGGGGTTGACCTGACGAAGCAGCAGCGAATCGACTTGTCTGTTCACATTGCCAAACCGTTTGCAATCGTGGCCGGCCAGTCCAACAGCCGAATGCAAGAGCGAACCTATTGGCTGGTAAGCGAAACGGGTGTTACAGCGATAGAAGCGGCCGAAGAACTTCAGAACCAGAGTGCGCGAACGATCAACTGGTCACACGCCCGAATCATGATATGGGGAGAGGACTATGCCCGGCATGGTGTCTTCGAGAGCGTGGATCTATTGCAGAGGCGTACCCCCATCAGAATGCGCAATGTCCTATTGGTGGCCAAAGGCGCACCTGCATCCGAGCTTCTGCAGACCGAATTCGAACTTGAGCGGCAGCCCACCGAAGGGTTACTCGGGATTTTGGAATCGGCAGGGAAGAATACGGCAGTAACCTGTAAAACGACCGCGCTGGAGTTTAACCGCGATCTGGTTTCCGAAGGGATTGAGCCGGTAGTGGGGGCTGTGGAATTGGTACCCCGGCCGAACCGAACGGATCCACGGGGCCAACTGTTGGATAATTCGATTCCGGTGAGCGCCAGAATCGCTGGCGCGGCGGTCTTCAAACAGGACAGGTTAGTAGGTTGGCTTGACGAGTCCCAAACCAGAGGTTTGAATTATCTAAAAAACAAAGTAAAAGGGTGCTTCCTGACGATTCCAAATCCACGGCATGAGCAGAAAAAAATTTCTGTGGAACGCCTGAACGGTGAGACTTATATTATCCCACAGTTCGTAAACGGAAAGCCGATAATCAGGGTTTTGGTGAAAGCAAGCGCTGATATAGCCGAGTCAAATGGTTCTCTCAACACGTTGGACGAGCAATTGATTAAGCAGATCGAAACCGGCATATCTGCCAGCGTCAACCGGGATATCCGGGCGGCCCTGTTCGCTGCCCAGACACGCTATAACACAGACGTTGTTGGGTTCGGATTGGCCTTTTCCCGCAGCTATCCCCGGGAATGGCGGGCTATGAAGCAGGATTGGGATCAGATTTTCCCATTGCTCGAGGTCAAGGTCGAAGTAAAGACTGATCTGCGCCGTACCGGACAAATTGTTGATAGTATTCACGGAAATTAATCGAGGGAGCATCAACCGAATGGAAACCGTATTCGTTCTGCTGGGTTTTACTGCAATCGCCGTCTACGAAATACCTGAAATCGTTCGGGAGCGTCAATACAGGGAATTATGGGCTGTAGTGGCCTTACTCCTGTTGGGATTGGGACTGGTACTTCCACAGGTTTTTCACGTGCCTTTTCCCCACTGGAGCGATGCGGCGGGCCATGTGGCCGATAAAATCATCAAGCTTCTGCACATTCCGTTCTGGGGCTAGCAGCCCGGGCGAGTGTTACATCGGACGATATGTTCCCAATAATAAGAAAACCGGGCTTCGCTTTCTGAGTGAAGTCCGGTTTCTGAATGTTACCGAATCTTTATATTCTGGTGATAACCTCATTTGCCACCTTCACACACGCGTCATAGTCGAGCATGAATATGAATTTATAGATGACACGAGGCATTGGGTAGGATTGAATAAAGTGGGAGAGGGGGATGCCCAATGGCGAAAAGTGATAATATGCTGGCGATCCTACGGATGCTTAATTCAGGATCAAAAATAACTGCAAAGCAAATCGCTGAAAAATTAGAGATAAATATACGGACCGTTTATCGTTATATTGATTCGCTCTGCGCAAGCGGAGTACCGATTATATCAGATACAGGACAGAACGGTGGATATCGTTTACTGAACAATTTTATTCATGCCCCTTTGTTTTTTGATATTGAAGAACAAAAAGCGCTGCTTCATGCAGCCGTATTCGCCAACGAAGCGGGATACCCTTTCAGTGAGGCGTTAAACAATGCAACTCAAAAACTGAAAATGTATTCTAACCGGGAACAGGAAAATATCCTCAATCGCCACTTAGCCGGTTTCGAAGTGATAAGCCGTGATATTGCCCCGTCTGTTAAGTTGACGCTGGAAGAACTGGAGCGGGCTATAGCAAGCGAATATTCGATAGAAATCGAATACCGAACAGGTCATGAAGAACAACTCCGCTCAAGAGTGATTGACCCTTACGGAATGCTCTATTGGAACAATAAATGGTATACGGTTGGATTTTGCCATCTTCGAAATGAGATTAGAAGTTTTCGAGCTGATCGGATTTTTCGGATACAGCGGACGCAAATGATGTTTAAAAGGCCGCAAGCTTTTTCTGCCAGGAGATTTTTTTTACAGAATCTTTTACCGGATCCTGAAAGTGAGGATGGGTTGGTTTCATTAATTATAAGTGGCAGGCCTGATGCTTTGGACGATTTATGCATTCATTGGTTTTTTGGCCATTACCTGAAAGAGCGTGCACCAAATCAGGCAGTCTTTTTATTTGAGGAAAGAGCACTTCTTGCATATGCACCTTCTTTTCTGCTAGCTTACGGAAAGGCTATTCAAGTGATTGAACCGCAGAGTTTAAAGAAAAAGCTTGTTTCTGTTGCATCGGAATTACAGGAATATTATCAATTATGATAGCTTCACTGACAGCAGTTGTCAGTGAAGCTATTTTATTGTGTAGCTAGACATCCTTCTTTATCATGGATGGATGTTTGTTTAGCGTTTTCAAAATTAGACAAAATGGAGGATATTCGTATGAGTAACACTGTATATCTTTATGTGTTTGATACCATGGCAGATTGGGAAGTCGCTTATTTAACGGCTGAACTAAACTCCGGAAGATACTTTAAGAAAGGATTAACCCCATCAAAAATTATTACGGTGGGAACGGAAAAGACGCCTGTTGTTACCAAAGGGGGCCTTAAAATACTACCGGATACAGAACTTGATGCATGCAGCATCAAAAACGCAGATGCCTTGATTTTACCTGGCGGAGATACATGGACGGAGGCAATTCATGAATCGATATTGTCAAAGGCAGCGCAGTGTATTGACGAAGGTATTCTTGTTGCTGCAATTTGTGGTTCTACAATAGGCCTTGCTCGGAAAGGATTGCTGAATTCGAATTGGCATACAAGCAATGACTTGGAATATCTTAAAATGATCTGCCCGAATTACCTGGGAGAAACGTACTATAAACAGGAGTCTGCCGTAACCGACGGAAAACTGATTACTGCTTCCGGAATCGCTCCATTGGAATTTTCCTTCCATGTCTTGAGAGCGTTGGATGTGTTTTCTACACAGACATTAGATGCCTGGTATCATCTCTATAAGACGCATGAAGCCAAATATTATTACGAGTTAATGGATTCAATCCAATAAAGAAGAGTGAAAGCAATTGCCTTATTCGATCAATATAATTTCAGGTAATTTCGCCCGTTTTCACCGATTAGGGCGGCGATCGGGCGACTCCTTGGGCGACAAGATCCTATAATAGGAAAAAGGGCTTCGCTTACAGCTGCGAAGTCCTTTTTGCGCGTAATGTAACCGAAATGTCATATTCCGTTTATAATCTGTTGATATTCGTCTGCTAGGCTGGGAGCAGCGGAAGGCGCCCGTTTTTGGGCAAAGCCTTGCAAGAAATGAAGAAAGGAAGCCTTCACAGCTTCCTTTAATATTCATGGTGCCGAAGGTGGGACTCGAACCCACACGCCTTTTGGGCTCTCGATTTTGAGTCGAGTGCGTCTGCCAATTCCACCACTCCGGCATCGTAGCGATCTTTATTTTACCGCGCTTTGCAGCCTCAGTCAAGGATGGCCGTTTTCTCGGCGTTTATTCGCAAGACCGCATTGGGCAAAGGCATTACCAGGGCATTTTCCCTGGAGTTACCTCGGAAGCGGTAAACTGTCGATGGCTGAAAAAATGATGTTCGTCTAAAAAGAAGGGGATTTGGGCGTCGGCGAAACACCTTGCCGATTTTCCTTCATTATATTGCACATGCTTGGGTACACCGCTTCGCGGTGCCGGTAATAAAAGAAAACCGGTTCCTCCGGACTTCCGGAGGAACCGAATTCTGGGAGGTACCATAGCTTGGAGAAAGAAACCCTGACGGCCTATTGAGCGGCCGCAAAGGGTTGAGACCGGTTTACATTTTGGTGACGCGGAACTGACCGCAATAATTGGAAGCGCACAGCACCTGGATAAAATAGTTTCCCGTCGTACCGGCGGTATATTCGACGCTGTCCCCGTTTTGAAGCTTTTTATAGACTTTCGTCGGCTGTCCGAGCGAGTTCACTGCCAAAATCCCTTTATCGGACGGATCGTGATACTCGCGATAGGAGACGACCAAACCGGACTGCGTTTTTGCCGATTCGCCACGATATAAGGTAACCGTTTCGGGAGCATACAGACTGCAGCCCGAAAGCAGCAACAGAAGGGTGATGAAGATGGCGGCAGCGATTCTTTTTCCGATGGATTTTACGGTGCGGTCAGCCACGATTGTGATCTTCCTTTCGCAGAAGGCATCCTAAGTCTTCCTATACTAATTATTCGGAAACTGCGCCCGAAAGCTTTAGCATATTGATGATTTCCCAGTATTTTAAAACGAGCCGAATTGTATGAATGTGTTACAATACAAATTGTTTGCGATTGGACGGTGCATTTCGGGGTGTTTTACTCCCCTGGAAGCATCTGCTGCCTACGAGAGAGAAGGTTTTTTCAAACGGCTAGCGAAGTGCTTAACAAACGGTGTTCTCCATCCCCGCAAGAGAGGAGGATACTTCTGCGTAAGGACGAGGAATTGATCAGGCTCAGCATTGAAGGCGACATGTACGCTTTCGAAGAGCTGGTCGGGAAATATCATCAAAAGATCTATTCATTATCATACCGCTACATGGGTAACGAAGAAGATGCCAATGACATGGCCCAGGAAGCGCTGATCAAGGCATATCGCTCGATGGCCGGCTTCAAGGGCGATTCGGCTTTCTCTACCTGGCTTTACCGCATCACCGCAAATGTCTGTCTGGACGAACTGCGGCGCCGTAAGCGCACGTTACATATCCTGTCCCTGGACGAGCCAGTGGCAACCGGAGATGGCGACGAAATTGAGCGCGAACTCCCGGACCGCTCGCCCACGGCGGATATGGTCTATGAACAGAAGGAGTTTGAGGAACAGATAGAGACCCTGATCGGACTCATGAAGCCCGAACACAAGTCAGTGATCGTCCTTCGTGATTTAATGGATTTCACCTATGAAGAGATCGCGGAGATCCTTCAGTGCTCGGTAGGTACGGTGAAATCACGCCTCAGCCGCGGCAGGGAAATTCTCCGGAAAAAACTATCCGAACGGGAACTTCTTCCTTAGCTCCTTCGTCATAGTTGTAGAAGGAGTGTTCGGTTATGAAATGCTACGATGCGAGAGAATTACTCTCTCCCTATATCGACAACGAAATAGCCGAAAACGATAGAGCCGTACTGGATCAGCATTTGGCTTCCTGCCATAGATGCAGCGCCGAACTTCGTGAGCTGCGTCGGATGGTCGAAGGATTGCACCAGCTGCCCCCGGTGAACGTGCCGCCCGATTTTATGAACCGGCTGCATGAACGCCTCCAGGCAGAAAAGGTGGTTCCTTTGAAGGGCGCGCAATACCGCGACCTGAGAACCCGATCCAGAGCCGGCTGGTTTGCTGCGTCCGCAGCCGCGGTTGCGCTTACCGTCGGGATCTACGGCAGCAGCCTGATTCCGGCCACGACCGTTGCGACCCTGTTGGATAAGATTCCCGGCTTTGCCGAGACCCATCAGCCGGCCGGGAATGTTGATAGAATCCTGGATAAGACCATCGCGGGCAATACCGCGCCCGGTTCCCAGCCCGCACCGAAAAGCGGCGCAGCAGGAACCGAGAAAGCCGTACCGGATGTGACTGTAGCTGCTAATACGGCTCCGGCCGAACCCAAAGCGGCGCCAGCAGGCGCTGCCCCGGCGAAACCGGTTGTCACGCAGCCTGTTGAAGTCCCCAAGTATGTGACCACCATGAATATGCAGATTGCGGTTAAGAGCTTTGAATCCTTTAAGAATGATGTTTACCAGCTCGCCGCTAACAACCAGGCTTTGGTGGAAAGCAAGAATGGTACTGTGATGAGCGGTCAGAGAGTGATTAGAGTTAGAATCCCGAAAGATAGAGTCGACGCGCTGATCAAAGGCATAGACGGTCTGTCCGAGACTTCGGCGCCGCAGCAGGGCAGAGACAATATTACCAGGACTTATTACAACACCCAGGATAGATTGGCGGCAGTCAATAACGAAATCGCCAAACTGAGCGCGAAAGAAAGCTTGACTGAAGCCGAGATTGCCAGACTTCGGGCGCTGGAAGAGCAGAAGATTGATCAGGAAGGCGCTCTGGAACTGATGGAACGGAATCTCGAAATGGTTGAGGTAAACCTGAGCGTCACCGAGGAAGCAACCCCGTAAACATTAACTGGACGAAAAATGAATTTGAAGACATGTGGGCAGGATTTTGATCCTGCCCATTGAATTTCTTCAGGATGTATAATGCAGGATGGTGTAATGATGAAAAATAGAATGATGATGCTGATAGACGGCAACAGCCTGGTTTACCGCTCGTTTTTTGCCCTGCCGCTGCTCCGCACGAAAAACGGTGTCTTCACCAATGCGATTTATGGTTTTCTGAATATGCTGTTTCGGGTGATGAAAGACTTTTCGCCTGAATATCTCGTCGTGGCGTTCGACAAGAGCCGGGTAACCCTGCGCACGGCCGAATACACCGAATACAAAGCCCACCGGCAGCCGACGCCGGCCGAACTGCGCGAGCAGTTTCCGCTGATTCGGGAGATTCTGACCGCGCTTGATATTACCTGGATCGAGATGGATGGTTATGAGGCGGACGACCTGATCGGCACGCTGAGCCGCCGTGCGATTCAGGAAGATCTGCCTTGCGTGATTGTAACCGGTGACCAGGACGCGCTGCAGTTAGCCGGCAGCGGTGTAGATGTTCTCCTGACCCGTAAAGGGATCACCGATCTTGAACGGTTTACCGACGAACTGGTGCTGGAAAAATGGGAGGTATACCCGCAGCGCCTGATTGATGTGAAAGCGTTGATGGGTGACGCTTCCGACAATATCCCGGGGGTGCCGGGGATCGGGAAAAAGACGGCGATCAAACTGATCAAGGAATATGGCTCGGTGGACGAACTGTACGAACGGCTCGACAGTGTGCTGCCGCAGCGGATTCAGGATCTGCTGCGGGAACACAGGGAGTCGGCGTATTTAAGCCGCAGCCTGGCAACGATTGTCTGTGATATCGATCTGCCTTTTGCGATTGAGGACTTTCACTATGCGCGCCCGCAGAAATCCAGATTGCTGGAGTTGTTTCGGGAGCTGGAGTTTAACAGTTTTGTCACCATGGTGAATCAAATGGGCCCGGAAAGCGAACCGGTACCTGATCTGAAGCCGGTGACAGAAGCCCTTACAATGGCGGTAAAAAGTTTTTCCGAGGCGGACGGGCAGATTCAGCCGGGCGACGAAGTTGGGCTGTTCGTGGTTCCCACGCATCATCACCCGATTTGGAGCGAGATTTCCGAGTTTTACGTATGGTATCGGGATGCGGCCTATGTTCTGCCCGGCACTGAGCTGGAAACCATTCGGCCAATGCTGGAGCACCCCGGTATTAGAAAATACCTGCACAACAGCAAAGACGCCGCCGTGCTGCTGAACAAAAAAGGGGTTCAATTGCAGGGCGTGGCCGGTGACACACTCCTGATTTCCTATGTCGTTGATCCGTCATTTGAGGGGGAGAGCCTTTCAAGCCACGTTTTCCATTATTTCGGCCGAGTGCTGGACGAAAAAGAACATCCCGAGACAGCGGTCGCTGAAATTATTGGACTGCACCAGCACCTGTGGGAGACCATGGACGAGGAACTGCGGCTGCTCTATGCTGATGTGGAACTTCCGCTGGCTAGCGTGCTGGCCCGCATGGAAGAGGCTGGTGTGAAGGTGGAAGGGCCCACACTATCTGCCTTGTCGGTCGAGATGGGAGACCGGATCGAACTGATTCAGAACCAGATCTTCGAGTATGCCGGGGAAAACTTCAACGTCAATTCGACCAAACAGCTGGGCCTGGTGCTGTTTGAACGGCTTGGCCTGCCAACCGTGAAAAAGACCAAAACCGGGTATTCCACCAATGCTGAAGTGCTGGAACAGCTTTATGACGCGCATCCGATTATTCCGCTGATTATGGATTACCGGCAGTTGGTCAAACTAAAATCAACTTACGTGGACGCGCTGCAGGCTTATATTCACCCGGAGACCGGGCGGGTCCACACCATTTTTAAACAGGCGGTCACAGCCACCGGAAGGCTTTCCAGTGTTGAGCCCAACCTGCAGAACATCCCGGTGCGGATGGAAGAAGGCCGCCGAATCCGCAAGGCGTTTGTGGCCGGGAACCAGAATACGCTGCTGCTGAGCGCGGACTATTCGCAGATCGACCTTCGGGTGCTGGCCCACGTTTCCGGGGACCAGACCTTGATCGAGACTTTCCTGCACGATGTCGATGTACACACCCGGACCGCATCGGAGATCTTTAATGTGCCGCTGGATCAAGTGACACCGGAGCTGCGCCGGCGGGCTAAAGCGGTAAACTTCGGCATTGTATACGGAATCAGCGATTTCGGGCTGGCCCGCGACACCGGCGTGAGCCGCAAAGACGCCCGTGAATACATTCAGAATTACCTGGATTCCTATCCCGGGGTTCGCGCGTATATGCATGACATTGTGATTTATGGCCGCGATCATGGCTATGTTTCCACCATTCTGGGGCGCCGCCGGTTTCTGCCCGATCTGTTGTCGAGCAACCGTATGGTGCGCGCCTTTGCCGAGCGAATGGCCTTAAATACCCCGATTCAGGGCAGCTCAGCCGATATCATCAAACTGGCGATGCTGGTGATCGACAGGAAGTTGGCGCAGGAAGGGCTGAAGAGCCGAATGCTGCTTCAGGTCCACGACGATCTGGTGCTGGAGGTGCCGGCCGACGAACTGGCGAAAACGGCCGAAATCGTTAAACAATGCATGGAATCGGCTTTTTCGCTGAAGGTACCGCTGCTGGCCGCGGTGAAAGTCGGTCTGGACTGGTATGATATGCAGCCCTGGCATGGTGAGGGAAAATGAACCCTAAGGCGAATACAGGAGTGATCACAAATGCCCGAACTTCCGGAAGTGGAAACCGTAGCCCGGTCGCTTGCGCCGGTTATTGGCTGCCGGATCGTTGAGTTTCAACTCTACCGTGACGATATTCTTCAGGCCCGTGATTTTGAGCCGGATGCGGTCCGGGACGAAAGGATCAGCCGGGTTTCCCGCCGGGGAAAGTATTTGATTCTGACGCTGACCCCACCCAAACACATCGTGGTTCATCTTGGCATGACCGGCCGCTTCTGGCTGACAACCGAACAGGATTTACCGGATAAGCATACCCATGCGCGCATCCGCCTAATGGACGGCGTTCAAATCCACTTTCGGGATCCGCGCCGTTTTGGCGGCATCTGGCTGGTCCACGACCTGGCCACGGCATACGGCCGGATGGGGCCGGAGCCTTTGAGCCGCGATTTTTCGGAACAATATCTGGCCGGGGTGCTGAATCACAGCCAGGCCGTGATCAAACATATTCTACTGGATCAGAAGCGGATTGCTGGCATCGGGAATATCTATGCCGACGAAAGCCTTTTCGCGGCGGGAATACGGCCGGGCCGCAAGGCGAACTCCCTTTCGGCGGCAGAAATCCGCCGATTACACCGGGCGATCCGGAAAACCCTGGCAGAAGCGATCGGCGCCCGCGGAACGACCCTGCGGGATTACCGGGACGGGCTCAACCTTCCGGGAGAATTCCAGGAACGGCTGAAAGTCTACGGAAAGAAGGACGCAGCCTGTTCGGTTTGCGGCCAACCCATCGTTGTGGACCGCGAGGTCTTGAAAAACCGAAGCAGTCACTACTGTCCCGGCTGTCAGCGTTAGGACACGCACCCGAAGGCGCTCCCTATCCATATAGTAGAGAGAAATTGTGAGGATAGGGGAGTCGGATAAGGGATGAGTCTCCTCAACAGTCTGCTTTTTGGGCTCGCCGTGAGCGCGGACGGCTTTGGGGTCGGGATCGCCTACGGCATCAAAAGGATTCGAATTCCGGTTTCTTCGCTGCTGGTTATCTGCCTGGCTTCTATGATTGCGGTGACAGCTTCCATGCTGGTGGGGCGATGTATTGCAGATGTTATTGACCCGGTGGCGGCGCGGTGGGTCGGAGCGGGCGCGCTGGTGCTGGTCGGCCTCTGGTTCGTGTTTGATGGAATCCGGAGCCTGTATATCACCGGAAAACAGGGATTAGAACACGATTATACGGTTGAGACCGTTGATGAGGACGATCCCATCATGGTTCTGCACATTAAGCCGCTTGGGGTGATCGTGCAGATTCTCCGGGAACCGGCCCGCGCTGATTTTGATGCTTCTGGAACGATCAGCTACCGGGAAGCGTTTTTTCTGGGAACGGCATTGGCTTTGGATGCGCTCGGAGCTGGGATGGGTGCTTCGATGAGCGGACTTCGTCCGATGGCGACGGTTGCCGCGGTCGGTTTGACCAAGTTTATGCTGGTACAGTCGGGATTGCTGTTGGGAGCACGATTCCAGCGCGGGATGATTGCCCGTTTCGCGCCGTTGGTTTCAGGAGGAATCCTGGTATTTTTAGGCTTTATCAATCTTAGGTTTTGAGGTGGAAGTGTGTTTGTGATTGGACTGACCGGGGGAATTGCGAGCGGCAAAAGCACTGTGTCCGAAACACTGGCCTCACTGGGAGCGGTGATTATTGATGCCGATGCCGTGGCGCATGAGATCGTTGAGCCTGGCGAAAAGGCATTTCTAGAGATTGTTGAGACCTTCGGCTCCGGGGTGGTCGGCCCGGATGGCGCGCTGGACCGGGCGGAACTCGGGAAACGGGTCTTTAATGATCCGCTCCTGCGCGAGAAATTGAATCAAATCACGCACCCCAGGGTGGGAGAGCGTTTCAAAGAAAAAATGGGCCAGCTTCCGCCGGGAATCCAGGTTGTGGTTTGGGATGTCCCGCTTTTGTTTGAGAGCGGGATGGACAAACAGGTGGATGAAGCCTGGCTGGTTTGGGTCGATGAAGAAACCCAGATCGCGCGGCTGATGCACCGAAACGGCTACACCCGCGAAGAAGCCCAGGCCCGAATTCGCGCCCAAATGTCGCTTCGCGAAAAAATGAAGCGGGCCGACCGGCTGATCGATAACCGGGGAACCGTCGAGGAAACCCGTGCCTTAGTGACCAGTTTTTTCATACAACTCTCAAGCATTTTGCCACAATCCCTGATATAGTAATTAACAGAGCCGTCTTCGAAGCAGGCGGCCGTCGAAATGAGTTGGGATTATGGTCAAACGCGGTCCTGCCAGGTTTCGCTTTTCGATTATTCTCTGGCTGTTCATTATCCTGATACTGGTGGTCGTATTCACGTTTCCGCGGTGGATTGTCAGCTTTTATCCGATGCCGCACCGGGAAATCGTGATGAAATATGCTGGGGAATACGATGTTGATCCCTATCTGGTTTTTGCCCTGATTCGGGTGGAAAGCAAGTTCGAATCGGAAGCCACTTCGCCGGTTGGCGCCCGCGGCCTGATGCAGCTGATGCCGGAAACGGCACGCTGGGCGGCAAAACAGATGGCGATTCCGAAATTTTCCGATCAGATGCTGACCGACCCGGAGATCAATATCCGGATAGGATGCTGGCTGTTGGCTGATTTGAACCGCGAATTTCAGGGGAGGACCCCACTGGTGATCGCCGCTTATAACGCCGGCCGCGGCAATGTGCGTGAATGGCTGGTCAATGGGATATGGGACGGCCGGCTGGAAACCGTCCGCCAGATTCCGTTTCAGGAAACGCAGAATCACGTGCAGCGGGTGATTAACGACTACAAGCTGTATCTCACCATCTACGATACCGAGCGGACGCCGTAACCCGGCGCTGCCCCCTTTATACCATACCGAATATTCATCTCCCTCGTCCCATATACTGTAGTATTTCGGGCACGGGGGGGTTTCATTTCGTGGCAAGACAGGCGCGGCGCTATTTTATTCCGTTTCTATTGGTTTTTATCCTCGGTTTCGCGGTGATCCGGTGGCAGGACCTGGGTCAATCCGTCTTCAGCGAAATGCCTGAGAATCCGTTTCGCATCGGTGTCGTTGGCGATGCCAGTGGAATTGATCCAGCACAGGCTTTGTCGCCGGGCGAGCGATTGGCCGCCTCCGCGCTGTATGAGCCGCTGCTCCGCTATGATGGAGAAACCGGCAGTCTGAAGCCGTGTCTGGCCTTGAATTGGGGCTACAGCAAGGATGGGATGCGCGTTGTCTTCATGCTTGACCGGTCGGTTCGGTTTCACAATGGACGCCGGCTTTCGGCTGCCGATGTCAAGCGAAGTTGGGAACGCTCGCTGAAAATGGATGGCGGGGCAACCCGAAGCCGGATCATGTTTGATTCGATTCAAGGGGTTGGCGCTTTCTTGAGCGGTAAGGCCGATCACGTTTCCGGGATTCGGGCTCGGGACAATGCGACGCTTGAAATTGCATTGGGTAAACCGGACGCGGTTTTTTTACAGAAGACGACACATCCGATATTCTGGGTGCTGGATACGCTCGATGAAGGTCCGGTCGCTCCGGGAACCGGGCCATTTCGGCTGATAAGCGGCGATGAGAAATCGTCCGATTTGATTTTGATTCGAAACAAGACCTATCATGGGCCCAGGCCCGGGCTTGAGGCCCTGGCCTTTACCTGGCTGAGCGACAGCGGCAAAGGCATTGAGGCCTTTGGACACGGGGAACTGGACCTGGTTGAGGGCATCAGCGCCGGCGAGGCCGCGCGGCTTCGGAACGATCCCGCGATGGGCGGCAAACTTGTGGAAAAGCCGATTTATGGCATCTATGCGCTCGGATTTCGGGTACAGGAATATCCGTTCAATGATGCCGATTTTCGCAGGGCCTTAAGTTTCAGCTTGGACCGCGAAGGGCTCGCAGAATCTGTTTTCGCCGGGATGGCCATCCCCTCGAAAGGCATACTGCCGGTAAACAGCCCGGGCTACAACAAGGCTTTACAGGGTTACAGCTACAATCCGGAGCGCGGGCGGGAGCTTTTTGTCGGAACCCTCTTTGCCGGCGAGAACAATCCGCGGCCGATCAGGCTCTGGTACAACGAAGACGCAGGGCATGAGACCCTGATGAAGGCGATCGCCTCACAAGCTGATGTTTTAGGGCTTGGGCTGAATCCGATTGCCTTATCCTGGCCGGTTTACGCGAAGAAGCTCACCCAGGGCGAACTGGGTTTTTACCGGATTGGATGGGAAGCGGATTATCCAGACCCGGATGCCTTTTTGTATCCGCTCTTTCACAGCCGGATGCGCGGTGTCACCAATTACACCGGGTACAGCAACCCCAGGGTCGATAAGCTGCTGGACGCCGCCCGCGCCCAGACCCACAACACGGGAAAGCGAATCAAGCTGCTGCGGCAGGCGGAACAGATCATTGTCGACGATGCGCCGATGATCTGGCTGTTCGAACGCAAGGCGCTGTTCCTGATACGGCCGGAAGTTCGCGGACTCACGGTGAACGGGATGCAGTATATCGACTGGACCAGGCTTAAGCAGAACCCATAAACATGATAAAAAGCCCCGCTTTCTGAACTGAGACCGGCTCATTCGGCGGGGCTTTTTGATGGGCAATATGCTTTCCTAATCGGACAGACCGCTATTTGGGCTCGACTTTCTCGCGCCTCATCCACTCCGGTATGACTGGTTTTATCGTGGGATCAATGACAACCTTTTCGATCCGGCCGCGGCCAAAACGGTCTACCCTGACCGTGACCACCGGCGTTCCGTTGGTCGGCCGTTCGTAGCCTTTTGCCTTACCTTCCGGCGTATAGTAGCTTTCGATGCCATAGGAAACCCTGACTGCTACAATCGGCTCTGACCATCTAATCCGGCCTTTCAGCACGATCTGCCCGGCCCCGGGTTCGGTACGATGCCGCGCGATTCGGGCTGCTTCGTAGAAGCGGCCGTTTTTCTTCAGGGTAACGTAGACCGTTTTCCCCTGGGCATAGTAAGCTTCCAATGCCATTCCGGCTGGAGGAACTTCGTAGACGGTTTGATCCAGGTCTAAGTCGGAGATTTCGTAATTCAGGTCAACGTATTCGCCGCTGAACAGGCTGTTTGGATCGATCGGCTCGGTTTTCAGCAGAATTGGCTGCCCATAGCGGAGAATGTATTGATTATCCAGAATCATGCCGGTCAGAAGCAGGACCTGAAGGCAGACGATGATGATAAAAATACGTTTACTCATCTGCTTCACCCCATTTCTTCACCAGTTTAGATTGCTGGCGGTTAAGCAGCCAGCCCAGAGCAAGCAGCAGAAGCCCGCCTAGAATAAAGAACAGGCTTCGGTCCATGTAGGCATAGGCGTAATCGAAATACCGGGCGATAACCTGCAGGTAGAAAAAGACCAGTCCGAGATTCAGCATCGGGCGGTGCTGAATCCGGTTCCCCAGGATAATGAGGGTGATCACCAACGTGAACAGGATCAGGTTGAAAAGCAGCGGGATGAGCCAATCCATGGACGGCCCAAACAGCGCATTGGTCGGCGAAAGCCAGGCCGCGAGAAGAACCAGCGCCCCCAGCAGCAGGGGGATGAAGCGGATCGGTCGGTACTGATCGCGGAAACGGGGATGGAACGTTACCAGGGCGACCAGAATGACCAGCGGGATTGTGACCACCGCAAAGGACAAGAAGTCACCCGTGGGAGCGCTGCTGTAGCGATAATGGTAATAATCCTGCACGAAATCGTGGAAACTCAGCAGGTAAAGCGGGCCCATCACCAGTATCATACCGAAGAACTGGTAGAGCGGGCGGAACAACTCCTCGGGATCGAAACCCCGCATCGCCAGCGCGCTTCCTAAAAAGATCAGCAGCATAACCCAGTTCGGCGCACCGGTTTCGAGTGCCGGGGTTGAGGCGAAGGTAATCACTAGAAAGAACAGCGTCAGAAAGGCGCCAATCGGATTCCGGTTTTTATAAACCAGGGGGAACATTGCACCGAAAAGTATCAGATATTGCAGCCAGGGGCTGTTGGGCCCTGATTCGCCAAGGTCCGAAATCATCCAACCGTTCAGCAGCAGCAGGGCCAGCAGGACCAACGGGGTTTCCCCGCTGAACCAGGCCATGAGCAGCACGCCGAGACCCCAGAACAGGATGCCGTTCGGAAAATAGGAATTAATGTTGTAAATCTGGGCGATCAGAAAGATCGCCGAGCCGAACAGGATGCCTGCCAGGACAAACAAACCGGTACCCAGCCAGGGCTGTTTCGAACGGTAGCGGTAATAGTACGCAAGAACATGGCACACAACCAGCGAGCCGAAAATCAGGCCGAGTTTGCCCCAGATCGGGATCGCCTGCCAGTTGGACGCAAAGAACAGGATGATTCCGAGACCGAGCAAAATCGATCCGAGCACGGGGAACAGGTATCGGGTCCACACTGCTTCGCCGCTGTAGCGCATGAGAATCTGTTCGGCCTGGGCATGGGTGATCAGACCGTCGTACACCCAGCCTTGTATCTCTTTTCTAAGCCAGTTGAGCTTGGTAATTGCGGGTCCCCCCTTCCTTCAATACAAGCCTTTCTTTATCTACGCATTTATTCGCGATTTCATTACGAATCCCCTTGTTTTACCAGTTTTCTGCTGAAAAAAGTGATACCAATGATAAACACCCGATAATAGGATTGTGCAAAAGAAAAGTCTGTTATGATTAAAAGAACAGGCTGACAGGGGGCATTCGAATGACCGAAGGGACGAATAAGCCACAGGCGCTGGTTCAGCACGTCGAAGGGTTCGTATTTAAGCTCAAAGCACAGAATGCATCGCAGGGTGAATGGTTAAAACCTGAAGAAATGGCCTTTCTGGCATTGGCTGCAGAAATGAAACGGCGTGAAGTCCTTGAAAAGGGCGAGTCAGTCGACCGGCAGGACCCTTCTGCCTCCGAATCCAAGGATACGAAATAACCCCCTTTTTCTTTTGGCGGATTTGAATTGAAAGTGGGAAAAGGAGGCTGAAGACGTGGCGTTTGAAGCAATTTTTCAACCCGGGCGGATGGGATCGTTGACGTTAAAAAACCGCATTGTTATGGGCCCGATGGGGAACATCAACATGGCCGATCCGATCGGACGCCCGACCGGTAAAATGATCGAATACTTCACGGAACGTGCGCGAGGCGGCACCGCCCTTTTAATCACCGGGTTGGTGCCGGTTTCTTTTGGGATTGATCCCACGGTTTCCGAAGACAATGATACGACCTACTTCCCACGAATCGACGGCTCCTCGCGGACCCGGCTGTCCGGGTGGCGGGATCTGGCGGCGGCGGTTCACAGCTATGACGCTAAAATTTTGATTCAGCTGACGGCTGGTCTTGGTCGGGTCGGTTCGCCGGAATCGGCGCTCAAAGGAAAAATCCCGAAATCGGCTTCCTGGAACCGGAACTTTTATGTTCCGCAGGTTCCGCATGTGCCGATGTCAGATCGGGCGATCCGAAAGATTGTGGAGAATTTCGGACAGGCCGCGGTGAACGCAAAGGCATGCGGCCTTGACGGTGTGCACCTGCATGGTCACGAAGGCTATTTAATGGACCAGTTGACTTCGCTTCCTTGGAACCGGCGGTGGCTTGGCCGGTACCGCGACCGCTTCCGGTTTGCCCTGGATGTGATCGAGGAAATCCAGGCGCGCTGCGGCAGGGATTTCCCGATCGTGTACCGGATCGATCTGACCCAGGCCCTGCAGGCTTCCTATGGGGACAGCGTGTTTCGCAAGCGATTCGGGCAGGAGCGGACCGAGGAGGAAGGGCTGACATTCTGTCGGGTGCTGGCCGAAGCTGGTGTCGCGGCCATTGATGTCGATAAAGGCTGTTACGACAACTGGTTTTATCCCCACCCGCCGAATTACTTCGATGACATACCGTATGTCGCCGAAACGGCCGGTAAGGTAAAAGCCGATTTCGCGGCGAGAAAGATCGACGTTCCGATTATCGCCGTTGGAAAAATGGGCAAGCCGGAGCAGGCGGAAAGTGTGCTTCAGCGGGGGTGGGCCGATTATGTCATGCTGGCGCGGCCTTTGCTGGCCGATCCGTATTGGCCGCGCAAGGTCCGTGAAGGCAAAGTGCGGGATATCATTCACTGTATCGGCGATCAGGAAGGGTGTATTCAATCGTTTCTGATGGGCGGGCACGTCTGCTGTTCGGTCAATCCCTACACCGGTTTTGAAGATACCAAGCGGCTGATCCCAGCAGACCGGGTGAAAACGGTCGCGGTGATCGGTGCCGGTCCCGGAGGCTGCGAAGCGGCGCGAACCGCTTTGGCCCGGGGGCATCAGGTCACGCTGTTCGAACAAACCGGTCAGGTGGGCGGTCAGCTGCGCACCGGGAGCCGAATGCGCATTAAACATGATTTAGCCTTGTATATTGACAACCTGCAGGATCAAATGGACCGGCTCGCCGAAGAAGGACTCGATATCCGGTACAATACCGGGGTAAGGACCGCTGACCTGCACGGAAAATATGACGTGATTATTTGTGCGTCCGGTCTGAAAGGGAAGATACCGGCGATTCCGGGGGCCGAGACGATTCCTCATATGGAAGTGCGTGCATTTCTGGATGCGGGAATGCCGCTGCCGAAAGGTGCCGAACGGGTAACGGTCATTGGCGGCGGGCTGGTCGGCTGCGAGGCCGCATACAGCCTGGCTGCCGAAAAAGGGGTTCGAGTGACGGTGGTCGAGATGCTGCCGGAGTTGATGACTGGCGTGGTGCACGCCAACCGGGCCATGCTGCTCTGGCTGATGATGGGCCGCGGAACCGCGGCGGACCGGCGGGACGACCGGTTGGCCGAGCCTATCACGGCCTATACGGCCAGCCGGGCGGTACGGATCGAAGCTGGCCGGGTGATGCTGGAAGCGAACCGGAAACGCTGGGATCCATATACGCCATGGACCACGTTGATTCCTGAAAATATTCATAACCCGTTCAAAAAGAAGCTGAAACCGGATCAAGTCGAAATGGTTGCAGTCGCTACCGACTTTGTCGTCTTCGCGGCAAGCGGGGAACCGTGCAGCGACCTGTACTATGAACTTCTGGCCGGCCATGCGGCCCCGGAAATCTATTGCATTGGCGATGCCCGACAACCGGCGCGGGCCTGGGAAGCCATCTCCGCTGGAAACGAGATCGCCCGGAGTATTTAGAGGGTTAGGTGGAAAAACAGCGGGCCTGCTCTTTCAAGCCAGAACCGGTCCCCGGTTCTGGCTGAAATATTGTATGGCCGTTTCCGATTCACCGGGTTTCCCCATTGCGGCATAAACCGCCAGCACGTCGTGGATGACCTGCTCTATCAGTGCCGGTATCGTTTCCAACCGCAATGCACCCGTATCCGGATCGGTCATCTCAAAGGGGCGAGCAAAGGCCGCCAGATCAGTTTGGGATACCGCCGGATAACACAAGGCCAATTCGAGATCAAAGCGCCCGCCTGAGAGCGTGTTCACCGTTTTTAGGCCCCAATAACCTGACCTGCTTTGGAAATAACCGAGGAAACGGGCGTGGTTTCGCAAAGCCGCCTCAACCGCGGCCGGATCGTTTTTCTCATAGAGTCCGGCCAGCCAGGCGGTGATTTTTTTTCTGTCCGAAGGATTGAAGGGAAACAACGCTGCTTTCGGGTTTCCCAGATCGACTTCGACTGTTTCGAGGATGTATAAATCCAGGGCCGCCTCGAAACGGCGGTGTCCAATTTCCGCGGCTCGTTTGCGGTTTGGATCGGGGTCGTTCAAATCACCGGTTACGGTATAGACCAGCGGGTGAAAGCGGCTGTCTGCAATAATGTGGCTGACACAGCCGGCCAGCAAAGCCCAGACCCGGTTATCGCCGATTGACTGTCCGATCTCCAGCAGCCGAACCAGGGGCGTGAAGGAATTGCCGGATTCGGTAAAATGGAGCCGGGTCGCAATGTCGACCCAGACCGGCTTTGCCGGGCCGGTTGTGTAATAGGGTGAGTCAAAACAGACCGCGCCCAGTTCATACAGGGCCTTGTTTTCCTCGATGACGCCTTTTAAGCTGGAGTCGGGCATCGCGCGGTATCCGAGCTCCGCCAGCGTCCAGTGTGTGAATTCTTTGGGCACCAGATCACTCCTTTGTTGGGTTACCGTTTTCGCGATAACGCCATTCGTTTTCGCTCGGCACTCACAATCTCAACCAGATTCTTTCGGTTTAAATCATCCACGACATGGAGATGCCCTTTTGCGATCTGTATCAGGTCAGTCAGATAACTGCGGTTGGCTTCCACCCCGATACAGATAAAGCGAATCCGTTTATCGGCGATCTGCGCCGCTGCCCTGAGGCCGTCATCGCCGGCGTGAAAGCTCCACAGCGCACTGGTAGGCATGCCGTCGGTGATCAGCACGAGCACCGGATTGCTGAGCCGGGACTTTTTTATGAGATCGAGCGCTGTCACGATGCCGGCAGCGAGCGGGGTCATCCCATTTGGGACAATCCCCAGAAGGCTGCGGGTCAGCGTTTTTTGATTCCGGGTAAACGGAACGGCCACCCGGGCCTGATTGTTTTGGAAGGTCACGACGGAAACCTTATCTCGGCCAGTCAGCAGCAGGTATTCCGCCAGGTAGAACGCGGCCAGCCATTTGCTGCCGGCCATGCTGGTGCTGGCGTCAATCAGCAGGCAGATATTGATCGGGACCAGAGAGCGCCGCTGATAATAGCTGAAATCCTCCGGTCTGAACGACAGCCCGCGCTCGCCGCGGATCAATGAAGCGACCTTCGCGCGTACCACGGTTTCGGGTATGGCGAGTTCGCCGGATGTTCCGGCCTGATTGATCCCCACGGTTTTGTTTCGATTGGTCTGCCATCGGAGGGACAGCCCTTTCAGTTTGCCCTTGATCAAACCGGAACGACGGCTCCGGTGAGGACTGTGACGAATGGCCCGCCGCAGCTCGGCTTCAAGTTCGCACTGGTGTTTTTCCAGATAGGCGAGCAGTTCTTTTCCGTCCCGGGTCAAAGACAACCCCAAAAGCCCATTTTTTATCATTCCAAGATCCTGCAGCTGTTTTTCGTAGTGGCTCAAATCCCCAAAGCGCTTTCGCTGTTCAACCTGTTTCGCGCGGCGGAAAAAACCCAATGAATAACTGGACAGAAAATCAGCAGCGGATTCCACCGTGCCGAAACGCTCTGCCAGTTTCGTAATCAGGCGGTTTTGGCTGGCGGTTAGCAGCGTGGGGTTTGTCCGGGCGGCGCCCCGCCAGGGAAGATGTAAACCCGCGGCCAGACTTTCCTCGCGTGGTTTTTCTTTAACGTGCAGGATCCGCTTGACCCGGGCCGGGGCTAATCCGGCCTCCATAATGGCGTCTTCAATGGCAGCCGCAACCGGCAGGATCAACCGATATTGGGCCGCGTCCAGCTTCCAGAGCACCCGAACATGATTCAATGCGGCCTCTTCTTCCGAGGGCGCCCGGGTTTCCCCTTGCATTAAATCGTAAACCAGTCCGGAACCGGTGCGGGTTGCCAGATAGATCTGTCTGCCAGCCGCAGCCGATCGTTCGAACAGCTGGTCGTCTTCAAAGGCGAGTTCGGGGAATTCCTGGGTGAGAAAGAATTGAATGGCGTAGAATACCTGTTTGGCCATCCGAACCGGGTCCAGACGACCGGCGGTGTGGAAAATACTGAGGTGAACCACCTGGCCGGCGTCGACGCACTGAAGATAGTGCTGCCCGGCATCCTGATTAATCAGTATTTTGACATGAGAAAACCGGCCTGGCATCGGTTTGTGCGCAAAAAGACTTGCAACCGTGCTGTCACCGAGGCGAATCCCCTGACCCAGGCCAAAGTAAGTCCCTATGTAGTTGCCGATCACGCTGCCCGTCAAAAACGGAGTTTTCGGATCTGCAGTCAAGCTGTGACTCCTTAAGCCGGTGGTTGATTTACTTTTCATTGTAAAGCAAGCTG
The DNA here is from genome assembly GCA_050258755.1 of Solirubrobacterales bacterium. GTDB lineage: Bacteria > Bacillota > Syntrophomonadia > Syntrophomonadales > DTU052 > JBLMZI01. The sequence goes on from JBLMZI010000007.1 coordinate 29,373, forward strand.
CTTGATTTTGGAATATTTCGCCAGCTATAAACAAGCGCGGTCCACTCAAAGAGAGCGGACCGCGTTCTGTGGCTTTTTAAGTTCGGGAAGGGCTAGATGGCCAGTTTTAGCACCTCATTGACGGCGGTCCAGTCTTCACGCAGGGACTCGGTCCCCATCAGGGTTCCGATATGTCCGCCATCGGTCAGGATTTCCACGATGTCCGCCGCCGGGGTGCTCACCAGATTTTTAAGGGCAAATGCCTGGGCTGGCGGGGTGATGTGATCCTTCTTCCCGGCCATGATGATGACCGGACACGTTATCTTCCTGAAATCGACTGGCTGGCCGTCGATTTTCATCGCGCCCGGTTTGGTGAAGTTGTTTTCTTTGAAGATATTCTTGATGATTTCGAGATAAAACCGGCCGGGCAGCTTCTGGGTATACTCATACCAGTTTTCGAACCGGATCATTCGCTTGATCGCTTCTTCGTCGCCGTCTTCGATCCATTTCCAAAGCCGCTTGTATTTTTTAACATAATGCTCTTCGGCTTGCAGGTTCTTAAAGCCCCAGAGAATGAATTTGCCGTCCATCAGCCCATTCCCGGTCGCGACCATGTACTCAAAAAAGGCCATGGGAAGCTGGGCATCATCAATAAATGCCGATGGAGCGGCGTAAGCATCGACCGGTGCCGCCGCTGAAACCAGGGTAGCCACCTTTTCTTGAAATAATGAAGTATACAGGGTTGCCTGCCAGCCACCTTGACACTGACCGACGATATGGATCTTAAAAAAGCCGGAGCGTTCACGGACGACTTCCACGGCCTCATCGGTGAGCCGGATATAATCGGCAATGCCCAGATTCTTATACTTCTGCGTCGCCGACAGCCATTCACAGACATACACGTCATAGCCGTAGCTCTGGAATACCCGGACCAGGCTCTGCGACGGTGAGTAATCGGCCAGAACCGAATGGTGGCCGGCTTGCGGCGGAAGAATCAGCACCGGACGATGAGACTCCGGGTCACTGCGGCGGCTCTTGAAATGCCGCAGGCGAAGGGTCTGGTGTTCATACACGATATTGTTCGGCGTTGACCAGGCGACATACGGCCGTTCCATCTGTGCCAACAGATCGAGAAAACGGTCGACTTTTGGGTCCCGAAGCTTCAGCGGATCGGGAAACATACGCCAGAAGTCATATGACATGCTTCGCAGGGTCGCATCACTTTGATAAATAATTGATTCCATACTCACCCTCCTGTCCATCCGGTCTCTCGTCACTAGAATTGGACTTTACCGGCAACAATTTCTTGATAAAGCGCCTCGGTCAATGGCACATAGATGTCATTCTTCCGAGGATCGAGGAAATATATCGGGTCTTTAATGGTGTTTGGATCGAATCCTTCCTGCTGCAGCTGCTTCCGCAGGCCGGAAATCGAAACGTCAGCTTGAACGTCCGAAAGAATCCGAACAAACAGCGGACGGGCATGTTCCGGCATTCGTTTACTCAGGTGCTGCGCAAAACGGTCCCACTCCATCGCTTCGTCTGCCATGAGCACAAGGGCCGCCATGCCGCAGCGCCCTTCAAAACCCGGAATTTTCATCCCATAAACGGTGGCATCCTCAATTGGGCCAAAGAACTTGAAGACGACATCGGCAACCGCATCGGCCGACACGGTACGGCCTTTCCACCGATAGGTATCGCCCAGGCGGTCGACAAACGAGATGTAATCATCCTCGTGAAGCATCATTAAATCGTCTGTGTTGTAGAAAAGATCACCCGCTTCGAACACATTGCGCAGGAGCTTCGCCTCGGTGGCTTCCGGATCTTTCAGGTATCCCGGGAACGGATTAAGTTCGTTGAGGTAAGCGACCAGCAGCCCGACTTCACCGGGCTGGCATTTGATGGCATGCCCCTTGGCGTCCAGGACATAGGTATCGTTTTCAGGGTCGTACTGGACGACTTCGCCCTGGCGCTCGCCATGCAGGGTCAGATTTCCGCACATTCCCGGCTTTTCGTCGTAGTTGACAAAAACGCCGACCCCTTCGGTGGCGCCATAGATTTCGAAGACGTGTTCGATCCCGAAACGCTCCCGGAATGGTTGCTCAACTTCCTGAAGCATTCCGGCACAAAGCATGGTGGTGAGCGGGTTATCCTTATCTTCCGGCAGTGGTTCCGCGCTGAGCAAATAGCGGGCCATTTCACCGACACCCACCAGATAATCGCAATTGTACGTTTTCACATCGTCCCAGAAACGGTGAACATGAAACTGCTTTTTTAGAACCATTGTGCTTCCGGTGACCAGCATGCCGGAAAAACAAACATTAAAACCGCTGTTCAACTGCAGCGGAAGGGCCATGTACTGTACCGAGTCCGGGTGCATGCGGCCAAATGAGGCGACGCGATGCCCGACCTGGAGCCAGCGTTTCTGCAGAACCGGAACCGCTTTGCGCAAGCCTTTGTGCCCCGAAGTGAACATATAGACCAAAACATCGTCGGTTGTGATCTCCGCTGTCGTGGGCGGATTCGTAACGGAGACCCCTTTCAGGATGGGGCGGAGTGTCTGCATATTGGCCAGGGTGTTCAAGGTGTGAACTTCTTTTGGAATCTTGAAATCATGCGCCGGGGAATCCACAAAAACATGACCGGGGGCGTACAGCCGAATGCGCTGGGCAACCGTCGCGAAAACATCCAGGATTTCGTGGCCGACAATCAAGACTTTGGCGTCCACCTGATTAATCCCCTGGGCCAGCGCCTCGCCGCGCAGTGACGTATTGATCAGGGCCGGAATCACGCCCAGCTTGCTCAGCCCGGCGACTGCGAAGAGAAATCCTGGCCGGTTCTGCATCATCAGAGCCACAACATCCCGTTTTTTGAGACCCATGAGGGCAAAAGCGTTTGCGTAGCGATTCGCTTCCTGATTGAATTCGTCATAGGTAAATTTCAGGTCTTCATAGATCAGCGCCGTTTTCGACGGCTGTTGGGCAGCATGCCGTTCCAGCTCCAAACCGAGTGACATAGGCTGGGTTTTTTTCATGCTTAGAATGGTCTCCCAGTGATGGTTTTCCTTTGCGGAATGCATTCACGCAACCCCCTTACAATCAAATCGGGCCGTTATTTATGGGTATCCCTTAGGACAATTCGTCGGTCAGCGCCTTTTTGGCTTCATCCGCGGTTTCAAAAATGTGCGGCGCCAGATTCCGCTCTTTCAACGTATCTCCCAATTTCTTGCGCATGAAAGCGCCGGTCGAATACCGGGTAACGTTTTCATAATACCTGCCGACCACCTGTTTGACCATTTCCATATATTCGTCGACGAGTTCCGGCATAATGTCAAAGTTATCGTAGTTGACGATGGTGAAAACCTTTTTGCCGATGGATCCGAGTTTCTGATGAATCACTTCCTGGATTTGACGGATATCGTCACTGGACCGGATCGACAGTCCTTCAAAGTTGACGAAGAATAGGTTTTCATCCGGATGGTAGGTTAGACGATCATTGATTGGAATTTGGAGCAGCTCATCCTTCAATCCCATGGGGCTGTCACGGAAAATCCGGTGATCCATTAATGCGGGCGGCTGCTTGATGATCGGCTGAAAATCCATCAAGGCCAATATGTCTTTCTCCAGATCGATACCCGGTGCGATTTCAATCAGTTCCAGCCCTTCGGGAATCAGGCGAAAAACACAGCGTTCGGTAATATAGAGGACCGGCTGCCGTTTGGCGGCCGCGACCTGTCCGGAAAAGGTAACATGTTCTACCTGTTCGACAAACTTCTTCGATTTGCCTTCTTTTACAATCCGGAGCTGTTGGTTTTCCACAGTGATTTCCAGCCCACCTGCGGTAAACGAACCAACAAAAACCAACTTTTTTGAGTTCTGGCTGATATTGATGAATCCGCCGGCGCCAGCCATTTTGGGGCCAAATTTGCTGACGTTGAGATTTCCAGCTTGATCGGCCTGGGCGAGACCCAGGAAGGCGATGTCAAGGCCGCCGCCGTCATAGAAATCAAACTGGTATCCCATGTCCAGAATGGCGTGTACATTGGTTGCGGCGCCGAAATCCAGCCCGCCGGCCGGAATCCCGCCGATTACGCCGGGTTCGGCGGTCAGCGTCATGAAATCAAAGATGCCTTCTTCGGCCGATACGTTTGCGATACCTTCCGGAACGCCAATGCCCAGATTGACGACGCTGTTGGGAACCAGTTCGAAGGCTGCCCGCCGTGCGATGATTTTGCGCTCGTCCAGCGGAAGCGGTTCGATGGACGAAACCGGAACCCGGTATTCGCCGGCAAAGGCGGCGTTGTACTGGGTGGCCCAGGTTTGCCGATGATGCTCCTGAGGAGCGACCGCAACACAATCCACCAGAATTCCGGGAATTTTTACGTTTCGCATTGGCAGCGCGCCCCGATCCGCGATCCGTTCCACCTGAACCAGGGTGAAGCCGCCTGAGTTGTGAGCGGCCATTGCGATGGCAAGACCTTCGAGGGTGAGCGCTTCCTTCTCAAGGGTGATATTGCCGTCCATATCGGCCGTGGTGCCACGGAGAATGGCGACATCAATAGAAAGATGTTTGTAGGCAAGATATTCTTGGCCGTCGAACTCAACCAGCTCCACCAGGTCTTCGGTGGTGATTTCGTTCAGTTTTCCGCCACCGTTGCGCGGGTCGACGAATGTGCCAATACCGACCGGGGTAATGGTCCGCGGCCGGTGTGCGGCGGTATCGCGAAACATCGCTGAAATGACGCCCTGGGGCAGATTGTAAGCTTCGACTTCGTTGGCCAGAACCAGCTGGTACAGCTTCGGCGTCAGTCCCCAGTGGCCGCATACAATCCGCTTAAGCAGCCCTTTGTGGGCAAGCCGGTTCATGCCGCTGTCTTTGCCGTCTCCCAGACCGGAGGCGTAGAGAAGGGTCAAGCCGCGGGGCGAGCCGGTTTCCAGAAAGCGTTTTTCCAACTGGATAATGAACTCTTCGGCAATACCGATCCCGATAAAACCGCCGAAAGCGATCACATCGCCGTCATGAATCAGATTAATGGCGTCTTCGGGCTTAACGATTTTCCCGCGTTTCATACCCATGGTCAAGTCAGATCGAATCGGATGTTCCACGCTTTTCATTAACTCTCGCCTCGCTTTATTATTGGATTCGGTCGAATCGCGCCGCAATCGGTCGATAGAATCCCTTTTTTGCCGGGTTTTACAACCCTTACAAATTCAATTATAGACTGATGCCAAGCGCCATTGAAAGCGACAATTATATGGCGGATTCTTTAGTTTATTCCATACGTGAAAATGCGGACCGCAAACTGGGGGAATAGGCTCATGAGGAAGAAAGCGAATTGGAACGCGCAGAAGGTTTGAAGACCGGTCCCGGCGCGTTAGGGGTTGCTCCGTTTGGCGCGTGGCATACAGATGATTTCCTTGACTTCGGTTTCAAAGAAATGGTTGGAGTGGGCCGGAACAATCACGATCGCGGCATCGGCCCCGTCGCTGGTGCCGCCAATGGAGACGATTTCTTCATTGTGGGGAAAAAGACCGGCGTCCTTTGCCATGCAGGCGATTTCGACCGCGACTTTAACCCCCTGGCCGAAAATTCTCAGGGTTTGAGCCATGATTTCAGCGGGATAGACACCGCCAAACTGGTTTCGGATCGCCCGGTCAACGCCGGCAAACAGGTGTGTGGTGGTCAGCACCCGGCAGCCATGGCCCTGGAGCCGGGTGCGGATAGCGGGATCCATTTCGTCAGCCCCGGGACCTGCGAAGCCGACATGATGGGTTACGCAAATCAGATTCAGACCGCAGTCCAGAAGACGCAGTGCGGTATCACCTGTGCAGGATGCGACAACAAGGGTGTTAATCCCAAGTTCCTTTGCGCGCTGCACGGCCAGCGCCAGTGTTGCATCGGTATTTTGCGGTCCAGGTTGATTCCAGTTCATCGTGTGCAGATCCTCCGATTCTTTTCACTAAAAACTGTATGGAAGCAGTCGGTTGCGTAAAAAATCCGCCGCGCACGGGTTACTGAGGCTCATTTTTTTCCACCGGGGCCAGGTTGGCAGGTTCAAACGGCTGGAACGGGGTATTCAGTTCGGAGGGCTCCTCCTGACGGGATTGGCCCAGATTCCAGTATCGGGGCGTTCTTTCGATGTATTCTGTATAGGGATCTTCGAGTATATCGAGCAGATAGCGTTCCTCGAAAATGATCATCAAATGCAGGTATACCCAGACTAGCAGGGTGATGACAAAGCTTATCGGCGACTGCCAGACGAGTGCCAGTCCAAGGGCGAAAAGGTTGTACCCGAGGTATTGGGGATGGCGGCTGTATCGGTAGATACGATCGGTGCAAAGCGTAACCTCCGCGGTTTGCCCGAAAATCGCCTGGGTCGATCCGATTCGGAGCCCTCCGACGAGACAAAGCCAGACGCCGCCGAGCGCGAAAACGATACCGGCCGCAAACAGCAGGCTGATCAGAAGCGGGTTCAGGTCAAAACTGTGAAATGGGGAGTTCATTAAAAAAGCGATGTGCATGAAGCACACAGCCAGGATCAGGGTCGTCGACAGCCCGGTCAAACGCTTCTGGGTTTGATAGTCATGGTCGACAGAAAGCAGGGTTATCACGGAAACCAGCGCGAATGCGCAGGTCAAGATCATATCGGCTGCACTTTCAAGCCCCATTGCAGAACCTCCTGAGCTTTCTCTAGGAATACCTTCATCATAGCAAATCCTGGTCGTCAATGCACAAATCCAGCTATCGTAAGTTGCATCTTTGCAGGAAAATTTGTACAGCATGGAGAAATAATTGCCAATTAAAAACGGGAACCGATTCGGCGATTTCCTTAAGGAACGCAGCCGGATTCAAGCTTGATTTGCTTTCCGCCAGAGCATCCCGTGACCTGCCGTGCCGAATGGACCGCGCGGCGAAGGAGGAACAAGGTGGACACCGGTAAGAAAACCCTGGATAAGGGTGCGGGGGACGCGCAATACGTCACTTTTCAGGAGATTCAACAGCAGGCCGCGGAATCGTCAGACGCTTTCTGGCTGGTCCTCGACAGTATTGACGCTCACATCTATGTTACCGACATAGCCACTGGCGAAATCCTTTTTGTGAACCGGGCGATCCGAAAGAACACCGGCGATGTTATCGGGAAGATTTGCTGGCAGACCCTTCAAAAAGACCAATCGGGACCGTGCCCGTTCTGTAACAACCCCCAGTTGATCGATGAGTCAGGTCAACCGCGCGGGGTGGTCGTGTGGGAAACCCAAAACAGCCGTGACGGGCGCTGGTACGAATGCCGCGACCAAGCCATCCGTTGGGCCGACGGCCGGTTGGCGCGGCTGGAAATTGCCACCGATATTACTGAGCGAAAAGTTCAAAGCCAGCAGTATGACCAGGAACGTTCCAGAATTAACACCATTCTGGACCATCTTCAGACGGGATTGTCATTGATTGACACTGACCATAAGATTGTCTGGGCCAACGATCAATTCCGAGAGATGTTTTCCGGCCGCAATCCGGACGGAATGACCTGTTACGCGTTTTGTCACGACCGTACCGAACCCTGTAAGGATTGCCCGGCGGCAACAGTCTGGGCTGGTGCGGGCGATGTTCAGTCCATTCGGCCCAGCTCGTTTTCCGGCCGGTGGTACCATCTGCTTTATCAGCCGATTTTCGATCAAACCGGGAAAATTACTGGCACCCTTCGAAGCTCCACCGATGTCACCGAGCAGCTGCTCATGCGCAGTGCGTTGGAAATCAGCGAAGAGAACCTCCGAATGGCCGTTTCCGGCAGCGGAATCGGGATGTATTCCTGGGATCTGGCCACCAATATCGTGGAAGTGGATCATCGCTTCCTGGAAATGCACGCGTTGAATTTTGCCCAGACCAAACTCAACTTGAAGACGATCCGCAAAATGATTCACCCCGCCGATGTTGGTATCCTAGTTGCCGGCTTCCAACCCTGTCACCGAAACCAAAAAGACGGTTTTGAAGCCGAATATCGGGTCAAGCGTGCGGACGGCACCTGGATCTGGATTCAGAACCGCGGCCGGGTCGTCCTGCGGGACGAAAAAGACCGTCCGCGGCGGATACACGGGACCTACCTTGAAATCAGCGAACGTAAGCGAACCGAAGAGGCCCTGCAAGAGACCGAACAGCGGTTCTCCTCGTTTATGCGGCACTATCCCGGCCCAGCTTTTATAAAGGATCCGCGCGGCCGCTTCCTGTTTGTCAATCAGGCGTTCAGCGAACAGTGGTATGACGGCCCGAACGATCCGGTCGGGCGTACCGCGCGCGAGATCTTTCCCGACACCTTCCGTATCGTCGCCAAGTCTGAACGGCAGGTTCTGCGGGGCGAAGTGCTCAGCGAAGATATGATGATCAAGGGGCCAAGCCAGGAAAGGGTGTGGCACGTACTGCGGTTTCCGATTTATCGGGAAAAGCGGCAGCCGCTCATCGGCGCTTTGGCGATCGATGTCACCGATTCCAAACAATCGGAAGCGGAACTGCAGCGAACCAAGCACCAGCTTGAAGCACAGAATCAAATTGCCTCACATTTTCTGACCATGGATGACGAACTGGAAATCTACCGGCGCGTTGTTGAAACGGTTGCGCGTGTGACTCGGAGCCGGGACGGGATGATGATCCTGTTCGGCCGGGAAGGCGCAATCGTGAATTTGGCGACCACATCCGGGATGGTTCGTTTCCAACCGACTACCGCCGACGAAGCAGTCTTGATTCCGCCATCAGAATTTTGGGAGACTTTTTACAGCAATACCGGAGACGGCCGAATCTACAATCAAGGGTTTTCTTTCCAGAACGGGCCTTTTTCGTTTGACCGGGTGCTCTTTGCACCGATCCGGTTCAGGGAAAGCCTGCTGGGCTCCCTGGTGGTTGTGGATAAAACCGGGGATTACGAGCGTTCCGATGCGGAGACCATCGAAGCCCTGGCGCAATTTTTGGCCCCGGTGCTCTACACCTATCTGGAGCGGAAACGCCTTGAGACGGAACGGGACCGGATGGAAAATGTGCTTCGAACGGCAAAAGAGTCAGCGGAAGCGGCCAGTAAGGCGAAAAACGAATTTTTGGCCAACATGAGCCACGAGGTACGGACCCCGATGAATGGAATCATCGGCGCGATGGAACTCTTGCGGACCGGTTCCGCGCTGGATAAGGAGCAGGAGGAACTGATGGATGTTGCTTCTGTCTGTGCCCACAACCTGCTTCGCATGATTGACGATATTCTTGACATCTCGCGGATTGAGGCGGGGCGTACCCAACTGGATCCGGTCAGGTTCAAGTTTTCCGAGCTGATTCAGTCCATCCATGCGCTGGCGGAGCTGGCGGCCAAAGCCCGGGGCAACCGTTTTCGGATCTATTTGGACGCCGATCTGCCGGTATGGGTGATTGGTGATCAGCTTCGGATTCATCAGGTCATCATGAATCTGATTAACAATGCCATGAAGTTTACCCACAAAGGGGACATCCGGCTGGAGGTCAGCCTGGAAGGGCACCAAGCCGGGGTTGCGGATATCCGTTTTTCGGTCTATGATTCCGGAATCGGTATCCCGGCCGACGTCATGGAAGACGTATTTGAGCCATTTGTCCAGGCGGACAGTTCAATGACCAGAAAATATGGCGGAGCAGGCCTGGGGTTGACCATCTGTAAACACCTGGTTGAAGCCATGAATGGCATGATCGGTCTGGAAAGCCAGCATGGCAAGGGAACCCAGGCCTGGTTCAGCGTGCCGCTGCAGACGGCTCCCGGCCAGATTGAAAAGAGTGTGGAATTCGGCGCAGCGGTTGAGACAGCAAGAACGCCGGAAGTGCCCGGACAGATGGCCAGGGGAAGAATCCTGGTTGCGGAAGATGATGCGGTTGCCCGGTTGATGGTGGCAAAGCTCCTGAACCGCCTCGGCTACGAATGTGATCTGGCTGTAAACGGTGCCGAAGCGCTTGAAAGGGTCGATGATTGCGGTTATGACGCCATCCTCATGGACATTCATATGGCGGAGATGGACGGGCTCAGTGCGACCCGGCGGATTCGTAATCACCAGTTGGCGAGCCGCCGAAGCGTCCCCATTATCGCTATGACCGCTATGGCGATGAACGAAGACCGAATTCGCTGCATCGACGAGGGAATGAATGACTTCATTCCCAAACCAGTGCGGCTTCAGGTGCTTGACGATACCCTGAAACGAAACTTGGCCGACGCCAATGGGACACAATCCTAGGAAAACAAGCCTTTTATCAACCCATGATAAACCGCCGGGGTTTCGAAGGAGACATGCCGGCGGTTTTGTGCACTTGATGCGGGCGGATGATGGAGCCTGCCGGAATGACCGGCTGGGTACACGCCTTCGCGGTGCGTGGTTGATCGTGCCCGGTAGTTCCGGTTGGCCCGGCTTATGACTGGGAACCTGATGCACGCAGTGTTTCAACCGCACGGAGCACCGCCGGGACGTCAGACGAAGTAAAGTGACGGTTTGTTACCAGGCGTACCGAAACGGGGCCCATGGTGTTAGCAAGGATTCCGTGGCCGGCCAATCCCTGTACGAAAGCTGCGGCATCGCCATCTGTCCCTTCCAGGTCAAAAGAAACGATATTGGTTTGAACCCGGGCCGGATCGAGAGCGATGCCATGGATGCCGGCCAGCCCTTCCGCGAGCGCTCGCGCATTGGCATGGTCATCGGCAAGCTGATCAATCATGGTTTCCAGGGCAACGATCCCGGCAGCTGCCAGCACGCCGGCCTGCCGCATTCCACCACCAAGGACTTTCCTGGCGCGGCGGGCTTTCTCGACAAAAGGCCGTGAGCCGGCCAATATGGAACCTACCGGAGCGCTCAGGCCTTTCGAAAGGCAGAACATCACGCTGTCCGTATATTGTGTGTATTCATGAACCGGCAGCTCGGAAGCAAGGGCGGCGTGGAAGATGCGGGCACCGTCCAGGTGAACCGACAGGCCGTTTTGTTTGGCCAGACCATAGATCAAGCGCATTTGTTCCCGCGGCAGAATGATGCCGCCGCCGCGGTTGTGGGTATTCTCGATACAAATCAGTGATGTTGACGGGAAATGGATGTTTTCAGGCCTAAGCAGCGCCTGAACCGCCTCGGCGGTCATTCCGTTCCGGTCATCGGCCAGGCGCGGCAGCAGTCCGGCAAAGCGTGCCAGGCCGCCGGCTTCGTAATAGTAGATATGGGATTCCCTGCCGAGAATGATTTCCTGGCCAGGCCGGGTGTGAGCCAGCAGTGCGGCCAGATTGCCCATGGTGCCGCTTGCAACGAAAAGAGCGGCTTCTTTGCCGATGATAGCTGCGGCCATCTCCTCGAGCCGGTTCACGGTCGGATCATCGCGGTAGACATCGTCGCCGACCGCGGCTGAAGCCATGGCTTCCCGCATCGCCTGAGTGGGTTGGGTGATCGTATCGCTTCGAAGATCGATCAATGGTTCTTCCTCCTTTGCCTCAACGAAAAGTGCCTGCTAATCCCTGCTTTCGATCGACATCGGCTGCTTTTCCCTGCCCCCATTGTACCATGATGACTGACCCAAAATGCTTGGCCAAAGGAGTTGGGGCTTAAAGCTGATATCAGGGTTGCCGTTCCCGTTCGGTCTTCGTAAAATACATCTATGGATTGTGGCAGGGGCTTAACCCCAAAAGTGGGGCTGCCCGGGATAGAGAGAAAACGGGGAGAAAACCCCGGGAGGATTCGAAAGTGAAACTCTGGTTTGGACTGTTGGCGATACTGCTGATTACAGGATCGGTATTCATCTTTGCCCGGAGACGGAAACCGGCCGCGCGGGTGGAGCGCATGGTTGAAAGTGTTTTTGTCGGGGAACAGGAAGTGTTTTCGCTTCTGCCGCCGGATTCAGTGCTGCAGGCGGTCGAGGTTTACAGCGCCCCGTCGCCGGATGGCTTTTTGGTCGAAAGCGTGGTCTATGCCTATCGAAGTACAAAACACCCACAGCGCCGGATTGATGCCGAAATCGACAACGACCGGCTGCGGGTAAAACTGCGGCGTTTTAAACAGGATGCCGCAGCCCTGCGCCTGCCGCTTCTGCTGGAGAAGCGGTTCATCGATATTCAGCCAATGCTTGAAATCGGCTTGCGGGAAGGCGGCGGGGCCTTTATTCAGGACGTCGAACCCGAATATGTGATTATCGACGCCCTGTTGGAACAAACCCCCGAAGGCCCGGTATGGGATGTGACGTTCGAAATCTACGAAAACAGCGATCGAGACGGCTGGTGGGATCTTACAATCAACGCACTGACCGGGCAGGTGCTCAACCGCAGCCAGGAATATGCCGTGGAATGGGTTGAAGAGGATGACGGGCCCGTTCCGCCGGATTCAAAGTAGTCATCGAACACAGCGCGATAGAAAAAACCGGGCGACCGAACACGAAGGTCAGCCCGGTTTTTTAATAGACAGCTAGCGAAGCGGCTGACTGACTGCCGGAATCCTGGGCGATGCTTCAAAGTGGCTTAGTTTACTGCAGATTTCGCCGATATGCCGTGCGGCCGATGCCAGATCCTGCTCATTGTGGGTCACGAAACACAGCCGAAGCTGGTCCGTTCCATACTGGTTTGCGTAAAAGGCATCACCGGGAACAAATGATATTCCAGCTTTTGCGGCTTCATGCAGCAGCTGCTGGGCGGTTATTGGCGCTTTCAAAGTACACCAGAAATAAAAACCGCCTTCCGGGCTGTCAAAAGTCAGATGTGGGTGCGCATGCTCTCGGAGCGCAAGCGCCAGCGCGTCTCGGCGCCTGGCGTAGATCGGACGGATGCGCTTTAAATGCTGGGACAGAACGTTTTCTTCCAGAAGCCGGTGCGTTACATGCTGGGACAGATTGGCACAGTGAAGATCGACGTACTGTTTCTCCTGGGCCAGACGGTTGATGACGGCGGCCGGTCCTGCCAGCCAACCCGCGCGCAGCCCGGGAACCAGCACCTTGGAAAGGGTCCCAAGATAGAGCACGCCGCCGTAAGGATCAAGCGCTTTAAGGCTTTCCGGCGGACGCTGCGCATAATACAGCTCGCTGTAGGGGTCATCTTCCAGAATGACAAGCCGGTAGCGCTCGCCAAGTTTCAGGATTTCCTGCCGGGTGACCGTGGATAAGACGCGCCCGGTCGGATTTTGGAACGAAGGGATGGTATAAAACAATTTAGGCCGGTAGCGCGTCAGGTAGTCCTCAAGGACGTCCAATGGAAAAGACTTTGTATTCGGCAGTGCAAGGATTCGAGCCCCCAACGCTTGAAACAACTGAATCGCGCCAATGTAGGTCGGCGATTCCAAGATGACGTAATCACCCGGTTCCAGGAAGGATCGGGCCGCCAGATACAGGGCCTGCTGTGAACCGGCCGTTACCAGTATGTTTTCCGGCAGCGTCTCGGCCCCGCGGGTTTCCATCAGTCGGGCTAAAGAGGTTCGAAGCGGTCCGTATCCCTCGGTCGGGATATATCCGAGATCACACATCTTCGATGATAGTTCGTGCAGGACGTTCTGGATCGCCTCAGCCGGGTACATTGCAGGATCGATCATACCGCCCGCAAGCGAAATTTCAGCGCGCGGCATACCCATCAGATCACGGAGAATCGACACCATCGGATTCTTGCCGAGCGGTCTAAAAAGCTGATCCCAGGGCATGCCGGGAAGAGTCTGCGTGTTTTCGGGCAGATCAATCACATAGGTTCCGCTGCCAACCCGGCTCGCGACCAGACCGGACTGTTCCAGCCAGTGATAGGTATGAATGGCGGTGGTGCGGCTGACGTCAAGCGCTTCTGCCAGTTTTCGCTCCGGCGGCAGGCGCATTCCGGCAGGAATTGCGCGGCTTAAGATTTGCTGCTGCAGGTATTCGCCGATCTGCTGGTAAAGCGGCTTGCCGGTGTCCGGCTCGACCGTAAAGGACGCCAGAAAATTGGACACATTGGCCCCCCCTTTTTTGCAATGGAATCCAATTTATACTACCATATTTCGGAATTGGATATCCACAATGTCTGGATTGGAATGCGGCATTGGCGGTATAAAGCGGTAGTGAATGGAATGGATGACTGGCGGTTTTGGTATTAGATTTGGCAGAATTACCTGGTTTGGCGCCGGAGTGAAGGGCTGCCTGCCGCCGATTTTTGGCATCATACCATTTGTTTTTGCTTGCCGCATTTGCGGCCGGATCGGAACTTGCTTGCTTACGTGCCAGACTGGTTTTGCCCGTAACAGCATTCGACGCTTCTTGCCGGGAAAGGGTGCTATAATTAAATCATTCCGATGCTCCCTTCGCCAAAAAACGCAGAACCGGCACGAAACCTTTCGTGCTCTCAGTGATCATCAATGCTCAACATGCAACCATAGGAATAAAGCTGGCAAAGTCGGCGGAAACTGCGTTTGGAGGTGACGACCATGCAAGTTCGGTTTGGTTATGTCGCGATGTCGGTCAACCTGGAAAAATCCTCACCCTCCGGAACCGTCACAGTAAAGGCGTATTCGGCGCTGGCGGCCAAAGACTCCGGGTACGCCATGAACCGCGTACGCCGGACCGCTCGGGCTAATCTGGAAAACACCCTGCGTTTGCTCAAGTACAACCGAATGAACGATATCAGGATGTACCGGTTCAGTTCCAAACTGATTCCGCTCGCCACACACCCGCTGTTGGCCGATTGGGATTACGCGGCGGATTTAGCCGAACCGCTGGAACAGATTGGGTATTACGTGAAGGAAAACGAAATGCGGGTCAGTTTTCATCCAGACCACTACAATCTGTTAAACTCGCCGCGCGGCGAAGTCCTGGAGGCTGCCTTGATCGATCTGGATCACCATCAGCGAATGCTGGATGCGATGGGGCTCTCCAGTCAGGCAAAGCTGGTCATGCATCTCGGGGGCGCGTACCGCGACAAAAAAGCCGCGATCGAACGCTTTGAAATGAACTGGAACCGGCTTCCCCAGGAGATACAAAATCGCCTGGTCTTGGAAAACGATGATAAGGTCTATCACGCTCAGGATGTTCTTGCTTTATGCGAGCGCCTAAAGGTTCCGATGGTGCTGGATTTGCATCACCATGCGTGCAACCCGTCGCCTGACAGCCTGGATGAGTATCTGCCCAGGGTATTTGCTACCTGGGCGGGCGATCTGCCTCCAAAGATTCATGTTTCCAGCCCGAGAAGCCCGGAAGACCCGAGGAGTCATGCCGATTATGTGTCAGCCGATGATTTGATCGGGTTTCTAAAAACAGCAGCCAGTCACACTGAACAGCTGGATGTGATGGTGGAGGCGAAACAAAAGGACCTGGCGATGCTGCGGCTGGTTGAGGAATTATCCGGTTTTCCCGGTATCAATCCGGTGGATCGCGGGCAGATCGAAGTGCTTCCAATGTAAACAAAAAAGTATTTTGACGCACAAAAATAGGAATATTTGCCTCCGGCCGCGAATAGAAATGTGAGTGCCGCCTGAAAATGGCGGACACCAGGCTGGGAGGTGACTTACATAGGTACCGTACGAATACTTTCCATTGACGGCGGCGGCGTTCGTGGCATACTGCCGGCGATGATGATCAACGAACTGGAGACCCGCACCGGAAAGCCGGCCGCACAATTGTTTGACCTGATCGTGGGCACTTCAACCGGAGCCATGCTGGCTCTGGGCTTAACGAAACCGGGGAACGGCGGGCGGCCGCAGTACAGCGCACGCGATTTGGTCGGTCTTTACGAAAAAGAGAGTTCGAAGATTTTCCCGCGCAGTTTTTGGCACCGAGTGGAAACGGCAGGAGGACTCATTGAGGAAAAATACCCGGCGGACGGGTTGGAAGCGGTTTTGGATAAATATTTCGGGAGTGCGAAACTGTCCGATGCGCTGACTGGTGTCATGGTGACGGCTTACGAAATAGAAGGGCGAAAACCATGGTTCTTCCGCAGCCGGAACGCATTAGATTCTAAAAAACGGGCATGGGACTTTCCCATGAAGCTGGTAGCCCGTGCAGCAACGGCGGCTCCAACCTATTTTGAACCGGTTCGCGTCGACAGCTTTTCGCGGGGGGAACACGCGGCTTTGATCGACGGCGGCGTTTTTGCCAATAATCCGGCAATGTGCGCATACGTTGAGGCGAAAGCCATTTTCCCCGATGCGGATCGAATCGTGATGGTTTCACTGGGGACCGGAGAAATGGTTCGGCCGATTCCATTTGATGCGGCGGCAAAGTGGGGTTTGTTACAATGGGCCCGCCCGCTCCTCTCTGTGGTATTCGACGGAACCGACGATACCGTTGACTATCAATTGCGGCAGCTGCTTCAGCCCCGGAATGGCGAAGCCTGCTATTATCGATTCCAAACCCGGCTCGATCGGGGTAATGATGACATGGACGATTCCAGTCGAACCAATTTGCTCGTGCTTCGTTTGCTGGCAGAAACCCTGATTCAGGAAAACGACCTGCTGTTGGACACGGTCAGTCGACAGCTGCTTTCGGACGGATAGGACGTGCAATTGCAGATAAAATGGGTTTTTGGAATATTCCGATTGACAGCCCGAGCGCCGTTTTTTTACAATTAAAAGTGCAGCTAAATGTGGCTGCAAAGAGAGAGACGCGTGCGTAGTGAGAAGGAGGAGACACAATGAACGAAACCTTTGACCCCAAACAGATGTATTCCAACAGCATGGACGTCATGTCCAAATTCGGTTCTGCCGTGCAGGACATGAGTAAAATGAGCACTGAAACCGCACTGATGGTCAGCGGCCAGTGGATCACCATGATGGAAAGCAGTCTCGAAAAGAAAAAGGCGGCGGATGAGCAGTACTTCAAGTTTGTCCGCGACCTGAATTCCCGGATGCGGGATAATGCGCTGAAGGCTGCTGAAATGGCGAAGGCGCTCTTTTCCAGCAACCTGTAGCCCGCACCAGTTCGAATGAATCCAAGCCCGGAACTTCACCGTTCCGGGCTTTTCATTTCCGGATCAGGCCCCCTGACAGCACGCTCTTTGCCGCTATTCGGAGGCGGACATCAATGCAGGGAAAAACGGGGCGCGTGAAGAATCTGATGGATAGGAACTGGGTTGAGCAGGAGGTGTCCGATGAACATTTATGTGATCACCAATGCGGATGGAACCCTGGCAACGATAACCGAATGGCTGGAACAGACCGGCGATTATACCATCATCCACTGCGTCTCGGGACACGAGGCGGTTCAGGCCTTGCGCCGGGCCGAGACGGGGGCCGGTCCCGAACCGGATCTGATCCTGGTCGACCGGACCGAAAGTCTGTCAGCGATTGAATTGTGCCACCTGATCCGGGTTCATCAGGCATACGCCGAAATCCCGGTTGTCGCCCTGCTCGACCGCAATGAGTCGGAACAGATTGATACCCTCCTGTATTTGCTCAATCTGGACGTTCTGGTCCGGCCGTTTCATACCGCCGAATTTATGCTTCGGGTTCGGTCGGCTCTTCGTTACAGAGCGGAAGTGGTCAAGCGCGTGCAGCCCGTGGATGAATTGACTGAGGCGCGAAAAACGTCGGCACCGGTTCAGCGCGTCTGGAATCTGTCTCAGGATTCGGTGACCGGGCTTCCAGGGATGGAGCATTTCCAGGAAGCGTTAAGTGTTGAGTGGCGCCGCGGTCTTCGCGAGGATTCTGCGCTGTCCGTAGTGCGGATTGTGGTTGACAATTTCCGCGAGTATAGTGAACACTATGGTACAATCAAAGCCAACGCACTGCTGCGGGAAATAGCGCAGATCGTAAAAACCGAGCTGCGCCGGGCGGGTGACGTTGTGGCACTGATTGCCGAGGGCCAAATCGGAGCGATTCTCCCGGAGACGGACCTGCTCGGGGTCACGGTGGTCTGTGAGATTGTCCGGACCGCGGTGTCCAATCTCAGAATACCCAACGCGGTTTCGTTGTCCGCGCCCCATGTTACGATTACACTGGGGGCCGCAACGGTGCGCTGTTCGCAAATCGGTGATTGTCCGGACGTTATCGACTCGGCCGGGATTGCGCTCGTCGAAGCCATACAGGACGGTGGCAACCGGGTCAAAGCCATCAATTTAGGCCGCTGAACGCTTTAAGAGCTGTGAACGGCGAACGGTCTGCGTGTAGAGGGAATAGACATGAAAGTTGCTGTTGTTGACGGACAAGGTGGCGGAATCGGCCGACTGTTGGTCGAAAAGCTGCGTCAGGAATTCGGCGAATCCATCAGCATTATCGCGCTGGGGACCAACGCACTGGCTGCATCCGGAATGATGCGGGCCGGCGCGAATGAAGGCGCCAGCGGGGAGAATGCGATGGTTTTTTCGTTGCGGAAAGCGGACGCCATCGTCGGTTCGGTTGCGATTCTGGCGGCGAACGCCTTTTCCGGTGAACTGACACCGCGCATGGCGGAGGCAGTTGCTTCTTCCGATGCGGTGAAGGTTTTGCTTCCGATCAACCGCAGCGGGATTGAATTGGTGGGTGTTCTTGATGAACCGCTGCCCATGCAGGCGGAAGCGGTGGTCAATAAGCTCCGCCGGATGATAGAAACGAAAGACATGCGCTGAGGCATGCATATGTTGGATAGAGGGTGAAAACGATGTGCAGGGATAAATCACCATTGGAAAGAGCGGTTGATTTTCATGGCCATATCTGCCCTGGGCTGCTGATTGGCGTTCGGGCGGCTGCGCTGGCGCTGACATGGCTGAATGTCGACCCCGATGAAGATGAGAATTTGGTCGCGGTCGTCTACAACGATGCCTGCGGTGTGGATGCGATTCAGGCGATATTAAGCTGTACGTTCGGAAAAGGGAACCTGATTCACCGTGATATGGGCAAGAATGTATACATTATCGCGCGCCGCAGCGATCCGCGAGCGGTTCGTATCGCGCAGAAGCCCGGTGTCACAGATACGCTCGACGGCCGGCGCTGGCGCGAAATCAGCCGGATCAGCCAACCTTCGGCAGCGGAAGAGGAAGAACGTGAAAACCTGCGTATGGCGATGTTTGAATACATCATGGGGCTTTCGGTTGAGGACTTGTTCAACATTACGGAAGTCAGCCTGGAACTCCCGGCCAAAGCGAGCATTCACAATAGCGTCATTTGCGCGGACTGCGGCGAACTAGTGATGGAGCCGCGGGCCGCAGTCACTGAGCGCGGCCCGGTGTGCCCGGAATGCGTTGGAGGGAAAAGCAATGTGTGAAGCCAGCGTTTTCCTGCTGCGTGAAGGCAGGGAAGAACTTGTCATGGAAAAAGTCGATCGGGTGATTCCCGGTGCTGACGACATGATTGTGCTTGAGAGCATTTTCGGTGAGCGAAAGCTGGTGAAAGCCAGAATCGCGGAAATGGAACTGGTCCATCACCGGATTCTCCTTGAAGAAGTGATCGAGACGGTTCGACCGGCGACCGATGATGAGATTTGGCTGGATCTCGCCACCGACCATGGCCATTTTCATTCCGGTGATTCGGTCCGGCTGAACCTGTTCAAAGGGCGCAATATGCGGCCAGCCGCCATCGGCACGTTGACCGATCCCGAAGTTTTTGTAGTCAAGGAAGGCGACACCGATGCGGTTCACTGTCACGCTCACGAAGGCAGTCTGACGATTGATCTGGGCCAGGAAGCCGACGGCTTGCTCACGGTTTATGCCCATGAAGCCGGCGAGCGGGAATTGTTTGCGAAAATCATTGTTGAAATCGGCCACCATCACCATCACGGGCTGAGCCCGGCCGGACTCGGGCTTGAGATCGTTCCGGCCAGTTACAGTCATGTTCACCTCGGGGACAACTATGAGGTGCAGGTCTTGAAAGATGGGAAACCATTTGCCGGGGCGGAAGTGCTGGCAACTTATTCGTCCCATAAAGGCGGCCAGTATCCGATCCGACTCGTTACTGACGCCGAAGGCCGTGCTCGGGTGCTTTTGTCAGCCCGCGGCAACTGGCTGTTTAGCGTAACCGATGAGAAGATCACCAGCACGTTTACGCTGATTAAAAGCTTTTAGCCAGGGTTCAAGGCGTTTTTTCTTTCAATGTGAAGGAATCCGGTTCGCTGAAGCGAATATTAAACGGACAATGGCGGCAGGAAGCCGCTGAAGGGATTCCAACATTCAGGTCTAACACGAACACCTAGCCATGAAGGTTTTGTTTCCGGCAGTAAGCCGGAAGACGCTTCATGGCTTTTTTGCTCGGGGATACAGGCTCCGCTTGCCGTATTTACGGGAAGCGCTGCTGCCAAAAGAGGTTTTTTGAACATGCATATCCCGGATGGCTACTTGAGTCCGCAAACCGCGATCCCGTTCATCGGCATCATGATTCCGGTATGGGCCGCGGCGGCCAAGAAAGTGAAAAAGACGGTTGAACGGAAAGATATTCCGCGGCTGGCAAGCGGCGCGGCCTTTTCGTTCACCATAATGATGTTTAACCTGCCGATGCCCGGCGGCAGTTCGGCACACGCGGTCGGAGCGGTATTGCTGGCGGTTTTGCTTGGGCCCTGGGCAGCCTCCATCGGGGTATCGGTCGCTCTGATCATTCAAGCGGTGATCTTTCAGGATGGCGGCGTTTTGGCCATCGGCGCCAACTGTTTCAACATGGGGGTTCTAATGCCATTTGCCGGGTATCTTGTCTATCGCCTGGGCGCTGGAAAACAAGCGGGACAGGTCACGGCGCGTTCGATTGCGGCTGCCGCGGCCGCCGGCTATGTCGGGTTGAATCTTGCGGCACTGGCGACCGCGTTTGAATTGGGCGTGCAGTACGAATGGTTCAAGGCGGCGGACGGGACAGCGCTCTATTTTACCTACCCCTTAAAAACGGCCATAGCGGTCATGATGTCGGAGCACCTGCTGTTAGCCGGCCCGGTCGAAGCGATCGTGACTTCTCTTGGGTTGCTTTATGCCGCAAAGAGCTTTCCCGAACGGTCACGGGCGAATGGTGAAGATCTTGAAACCGGGTCCGAAGCGGTCGGGGGTGAATTGGAACGTCATGGTTTGCGGCGGATCTGGGCTGCGCTTGGCGTGCTGGTACTGGTGACACCGTTGGGCCTCTATGCAACCGGAACCGCTTTCGGCGAATGGGGCGCGGACGAGTTGCTTCGGCGTTTCGGCCGGATTCCTGAAGGATTTGCCCGCTTCGGCAATACCTGGCCACATGCGCTATTTCCTGATTACACGATTTCGGGGTTGTCTCAGATTGGCGCCGCTGCCGCGCTGGAATATGTCATTTCAGCCCTGATCGGTGTCTTGCTGGTTCTGGCCGGGTTATGGCTGATCGGGCGCTGGCTTATCGCCGGGCAGGACAGGGAAGCGGGAAAGATTGGTTCATCCGTCGATGCGATGACGGGAATGATAGGCGGTCTGCCAGCCTGGATGCTGCAGCCGGACCAACCGGCCTTGGTGAACGCTGATCGGCCCGAAATTGGGTTTATCAAGCGCAGCCTGGTGAATCTGCAGCGGGCCTTAGCTGAGGAAATGATTCAGGAACGCCTGGCCTACCGGCCGGGCTTCTTGCAGGGCATTGATCCTGCCGTAAAAGTGATGACTCTGCTTGGATTAACCGTTCTCGCAGGCTTTTCACATTCGCCGGTCGCCCTGGTGCTGCTCTGGCTGTTCGCGATGATGGTGATGCGCCGCTCCCGATTGCCGGTCGGTGTGCTGCAGCGGCGGATCTGGGGGGTGATTCCGTTGATTACGCTGATCGTCTCGCTGCCCGGGATGACGAACTGGTTTAATCCCGGCCACACCCTGCTGATCCTCTGGGAGTCGGGGAACCCCCATTTTCATATCCTCGGTTTGACCGTTCCGGGCCTGCTGGGTGTAACCCGGCAGGGAATCGTTTCGTCCCTGATGCTGGTGTTTCGGGTTGGCATTTGTTTAAATCTATGCTGTTTGCTGACCTTTACCACGCCAGTTTCCAGACTGTTGGACGGACTGCGCAGCCTGCGGATCTCGCCGGTTTTTGTCATGATTCTGGAACTGACCTACCGGTACCTGATGATGATGATTCTCGTCTCGGTCGAGATGTTCGAAGCCCGGACCCTGCGGTCGGTCGGCCGGCTTTCGCTGGGCCGCCGGCAGGCCATGGTGGCTTCGGGAATCGCATCCTTGTTCGCCCGCAGCACCCGACTGTCCAATGACGTGTTCGATGCCATGACCGCCCGGGGATACACTGGCGAATGCGAAACCAGGCCGGCCATGCGGTTCGGGCCGGCCGAAAAAACCTGGAGCATGACGGTTTTTGGGATAGCAATACTTGTGATCGGAGCGATGATCTATGGTTAAACCGGCGGTTTTCAAACTGCGCGGCATTTCCTTCGGATATTCGGCCAGTCGGCCGATTTTCAAGGGGTTGAATCTGACGGTTGAAGAAGGCGAAATGATTTGCGTTCTTGGGGCCAATGGCTCAGGGAAATCAACGCTGTTAAAACTGCTTTGCGGGTTAAAACAGCCAACCAGTGGAACCTTTGGAGCATTCGGGCAAGCAATCAGTGCAGCGGCGCTGCGTGATGACCGATTTGCCCGCGATTATCACCGCCGGGTTGGATACATCTTCCAGGATTCCGAGGTGCAGATCATTACCACCAGGGTATGGGACGAAATCGCTTTTGGACCGAAGCAGCTTGGTCTGACGCCGGATCAGGTCTCCGAGCGGGTGAATGATATCCTGAACCTGTTAGGCATAACTCATCTGAAGGACCGGGCACCCGGCCGGCTGAGCGGCGGCGAAAAGAAAAAGGTGGCCGTCGCCTCAGTGCTCGTCATGAATCCCGATGTGCTGCTGCTCGACGAGCCGACCAACGGTCTGGACCCGAAATCCCAACGCTGGCTGATCGGGCTGCTGCTGGAACTGAACCGTGCCGGCCGAACCATCATGACTTCAACCCACAACCTGGCGCTGGCCCATGCCATTTCCCGCCGGGCGCTGATACTTTCAGAGGATCATCGTTTGATATACGACGGCCCCGCACAGGCCGCGATCGAAAACCGGGAATTGCTGCTGGCAGCGAATTTGATCGATGAATATCAACATACCCATGAAGGAGAAGCCCACGTCCACCTTCATCCCCATGGTTAAGGCACGCTTCAATTGTCGTAATTATTCGATTTTGGATGTGACGATTCTTACCAGCAGGATTTTGTTTTTCCCTAGCGAATAGGAACTAAAATTTAATATCTCCGAGCCTGCTATTCTAAAGCGATCGCCATGAATTCCAGGCCGTTAGGGTACGCTGAGAAATTAACGTGCCTCCCAGTGTGGAAAGGAGAGCCAAAGTTCGTTTCGGGGTCGATGTTTTCTTGTGTCGATCCCGGATAAACGTTAGCGCTTGTGGAGTCTTTTTCACCGGGCGCTTTTTTGTTTTTGTATCTTGGTAAATAATAACACATATGGGATAATTTAAAGTAAAAAATTATTTACTATTTGTTATGCAATGTATGATAGAATGCTATAAAACATTCTGTAGCAATCCATGAGAAGACGGACTTTTCGGGGAATAACGCAAAAGGGCGAACAACGAAATGCATGAAATGTCATTGATGCAGAGCGTGTTGGATACGGTCCGGGCTGATGCTTGCGAGCGCGGCATGAGCCGGGTGATAAAAGTGAGCCTTGTGATCGGCGAGATGTCCATGGCTTTGCCGGACAGCCTTCGCTTCGCGTTTGACGTATTGACAGAAGACGAGCTTTTTCGCGGCAGTGCGCTCGAAATCGAGCAAAGGCCGCTGATTCTGCACTGCCGAAAGTGTGAAGCCCAGAGTAAGGCTTCCAACCACTATCTTTTCACCTGCGCTTCCTGTGGAAGCGGCGAGGTCGATATTATCGGCGGGCGCGAGCTCTATATTGATTCATACGAGGGAGAATAACCGATGGCGGAAGTCAAATTGGGAAGCAATATCCTGGGGGCGAACGAGCTGATGGCCCGGAAGAACCGGACGCTGTTCACGAAGAACGGGCAGCTGGTGATCAATTTGATGAGTTCGCCGGGTGCGGGAAAAACCACCCTTCTCGAGCGAACCATCGAAGCGTGCCAGGGCCAAGTCCGGATTGGGATCATTGAAGGCGATTTGTACACTGATCAGGATGCGCAGCGGATTGGCGCGAAGGGCGCGCCGGTTGTGCAAATCAATACCGAAGGAGCCTGCCATCTGGACGCCGGAATGGTGGAACGCTCCTTATCTGCTATTGGTCCCGAAAAACTGGATTTAATTGTTATCGAAAATGTTGGCAATCTGGTTTGCCCGGCTGAGTTTGATCTGGGCGAGGATTTCAAAACCGTCGTGCTCAGTGTGGCGGAAGGTAATGACAAACCCCTGAAATACCCGTTGATCTTTCGGGAGTCCAGCGCGATTGTGCTGAACAAACTGGACCTCGTTCCATACACCGATTTTGATCTGGAACGGTTTCGGAAGGATGTTAAGCACCTCAATCCATCCGCCCGGGTATTTTATGTCTCCGCCCGAACCGGCGAAGGCATTGCGGCCTGGGCCGATTGGCTCCTGGAGGAGGTGCAAAGAAAAAGAACAGTCTAGGTCTATTGGGCGCATAAGGATTGGTGAATGAGGTTAAAAATGGGAATGCGAGACGCGATGGAGAACCCCTCTTTGAATGCGCGCCTCTCGATATCTCGTACTGCCCATGAGTGACTAATATTGGCGTTTAAGGCAAATAAGCCCTTGGATTCAAGTAACAGGGCGAGTCGGCCTTGGTAGCAAATCAATACGGGAGGGATTAGAAGAATGCCAACCAAACTTAGTCGTCGCGATTTCTTACGCTTGGCGGCCGGTTCGGCAGCAGCCATTTCGATGTCGGGTTTCCTGGCGCCGTTTATGGCTCAAGCGGTCGCCGAAGGCACAGTGCCGAAAGTGATCTGGATTCAAGGTGCAAGCTGCACCGGCTGTTCCGTATCGCTGCTGAACACCGTGCACCCTGATATCGCGGAAGTCCTGACGAAGATCATCAGCCTGCAGTTCCATCCCAACGTGATGGCATCCGCCGGCGACCAGGCCATGGAGATTATCCACAATCTCGCAGCCAACGAAAAAGGCAAGTACATTCTTGCGTTTGAAGGTGCGGTTCCGCTGGAAGCCGATGGCCGCTACTGCATGGTCGGCGAAAAGAATGGCAAGCCGATTATGATGAAGGACCTGGTCAAGGAAGTCGGCTCGAACGCCAAAATGATTCTGAACATCGGTACCTGCTCCGCGTACGGCGGCATCCCGGCGGCAGGTCCCAATCCGACCGGATGCGTATCGGTTCAAGAGGTGGTGGGCAATGTCGTTCCTTACGTCAACATTGCTGGGTGCCCGCCCCATCCGGACTGGATTGTCGGCACCATCGCCCACGCGGTTTTATATCCGAACAAACCGATCGAAACCGACGCAAATGGCCGTCCTAAAATGTTCTACGGCGGCATTATTCATGACAACTGCCCGCGGCGCCAGTACTTCGACAATGGCATCTTTGCGAAGAACTTCAGCGAACCGGGCTGCCTGATCGAGATCGGCTGCAAAGGCCCGATCGCGCACTGCGACTCCACCACCCGCCTCTGGAACGGCGGCGTGAACTGGTGCATCAAAGCTGGCGCGCCCTGCCTGGCCTGCACCGAACCCGAATTCCCGAATGCGGCTGGCATTTACAATCGTATGGCTGAAATGCCGGTTGGACCGAGAATCACGGCAACCGTTGACGAAGTCGCACTGGGTCTGACCGGGCTGACTGCACTGGGCATCGCCGGCCACCTGGGCGGCAACGTTTTGACCGGCCGGATCGGCCCGAAGCATGACGAGAAGGAAGGTGACAACTAATGGCGCAGAAGGTAGTAGTCGATCCCGTAACCAGAATTGAAGGTCACCTTAAGGTCGAGGTCGAAATCGACGGCGGCAAAGTTGTCGACGCCCGCACCAGCGGCAGCCTCTTCCGCGGCCTTGAACTGATCATGCGCGGCCGGGACCCGCGGGATGCACAACAGCTGATTCAGCGCATCTGCGGCGTCTGCCCGCTGGCTCATGCGACCGCCGGCACCATGGCTCTCGATACCGCATTCGGTATTGAACCGCCGCACAATGGCCGGATTGTCCGGAACCTGATTTTCGGTTCCAACTACCTGCAATCCCATATCCTGCACTTCTTCCACCTGACGGCGCTCGACTATGTCAAGGGCCCGGACATGGCGCCATGGCGCCCGCTCTACGGCAACGATTTCCGTCTGCCGGAAGCCACCAACAAAGCCGCGGTGGACGCATACATCAAAGCGCTCGAAATCCGGCGCAAATGCCATGAAATGCTGGCCCTCTGGGGCGGCAGAATGCCGCACGTTCAGGCGATCGTTCCCGGCGGCGTAACCCAGCCGGTCGATGCTCAGAAGATTGCGGAATTCACCTGGCGGCTGGCCGAAGTGAAATCGTTCGTGGAGAACGTTTACATTCCGATCGCAACGGCTGTGACCGAAGCCTACTCCGATTGGTTCAGTCTGGGTGTTGGCTGCAAGAGCTTCCTCGCCTATGGCGGCTTCCCGACCACTGATGCTGCGGTTGGCACGAAGCATGTTGACCGCGAGAAGTTCTTCAAAACGGGCATTGTTTATGCGAATGGCACATCTGAGGCGTTTGATCCGGAACTCGTCACCGAGCAGGTGAAGTACGCCTGGTTCGCCGATGGCATTGAGCTTTCGCCGAAAGATGCCGTGGTCAAGCCTGAAGCGACGAAAGCCGGGGCCTATTCCTGGCTGAAAGCGCCGCGCTACAAAGACATGCCGATGGAAGTTGGCCCACTGTCGAGACAGTTGGTCAACGGCACCGATGCGATCACGAATCTCGGCGACAAAGCCTTTTCCGTCATGGGCCGTCACTTCGCCCGCGCAGTCGAAGCGCTGTTGATCGCCACTGAAATGCAAAAATGGCTTGGCGAACTCGATCCGTCTCCGAATGCACCGGTTTGCACGCCGCATGAGTTCAAGGGTATCGAAGTACAGGGTATGGGCTTGACCGAAGGCCCGCGCGGCGCCCTTGGCCACTGGCATAAGTTCAACAGCAGCAACCGCACCGAGGTTTACAACGCGGTCGTTCCGACCACCTGGAACGCCGGCCCGCGGGACGACAAAGGCGTTCCCGGCCCGATGGAACAGGCGATTATCGGCGTACCGGTTGCCGACGCCACCCAGCCGGTTGAAGTTCTTCGCGTTATCCGCTCCATGGACCCGTGCTTCGGCTGCGCGATCCATGTGATGACGCCGGATAAGAAGACGATTGCCCAGTTTACGATTGATTAGAGGGGGGAGAAACGTGATAACACCAATGGAAGAAAGGCATTCCTTGGCGATTCGGCTTTTCCACTGGTTGAACATGATCGCGATTACCCTGCTCTGCCTGACGGGGTTCTATATCCATGCGCCGCTGCACTTCAGACTGTTCAGCACCATGGATAACCCGCGGTTCTTCCATTTCCTGATGGCCTATGTACTGATCTTCGGCGTGATCGGCCGCGTGTACTACGCGATTGCCACCGGCGACTGGCGCAATGTCCTTTACAATGTGGTGGAGGATACCAAAAAGCTGCCAAGCATGATCAAGTACTACACCTTCCTGGCTGACAGCCATCCGGATTATGGTAAGTACAATCCGGGTCAGAAGGGGATGTACACCGGTCTGGTGTTCATGGTCATCGTGATGGTTTACACCGGTGTGATGCTGCTGTATCCGAACTCCGCCTATGCGGTTTGGAATTCGGCGCACATTATGAGCTATGCGACCGCCCGAATGATTCATTACATTTTCACATGGTTCTTTATTCTCTGCGTGATGGTTCATGTGTACCTGGATCTGTCCGAGGGGATTCCCGTGCTGATGTCGATGTTCACGGGCAAACTTCCGGTGGGTTTCCATCACACCAGTGATGACCACCATAGTGTCAGCCAGTAATTTGGAACAAAGTATGGCTGACAAAATACCGGTTTTAGTGTTGGGGATCGGCAATCCCCTGCTGACGGACGACGGTGTGGGTTTCCACGCCGTCAACCGTTTGAGCGAGGAAACGATGCCCCCGGGGGTTGAAGTGGTGGACGGCGGTGTCCACACTTACGATCTCGTGGACTTTTTTTGCTCGGCGGAAACCATCGTGGTGATTGATGCCCTCAAAGCGGGCGGAAATCCCGGGCAATTGTACCGGGCGCCGCTAGAGGAAATGGGGCTGAAATCCTCCGGGGGCATGTCGGTTCATTCGATGCATTTTATCGACGCCATGGATATGGTGCACTATGTGGGCTTTTATCCGCGGGTCATCGTGTATGGGATTGAACCGGAAAGCCTTGACTGGGGAACTGAGCTCTCTCCGACGGTGGCCGCCAAACTTCCCCGGCTCCTTGAACGGGTCCGGGAGGAGGTACACAAACTGATTCAGGAACGCGAAGGCGGGTGAAAGCCCGCTTTCCCTTCAAGGGGGCTTGGGGCTTACCGCGGGCCCCGCTGAAGGGATAAGCGTCAGCGGACGGAAAAGCATGCAGCGGAGATGACTCCAATGAAGGATTTGCGGTTGCTGGCAGGCGCTTTCTAAATGAAACCACGGAGTTGAACACCGATGATGACCGGTCGAATGACAGCCAGCCGAATACATATTACCGGCATTGTGCAGGGCGTTGGTTTTCGTCCGCATGTGTACCGGTGTGCCATGGAACATGGCATGAAAGGCTGGGTGCTGAATTCTTCGGCGGGTGTTGTTATTGAGGCGGAGGGACCGGCGGAGGCGGTTGACGCTTTTGCAGCAAGCCTGACGGCCAACAAGCCGCCGCTGGCAGTGATCAAAACCTATGAGCGATTAGACATCCCGGTTTTCGGATACGATGCGTTCTCGATCCGGGAGAGTGAAGCAAACCAGGAAAAGAGTGTGATGATCTCACCGGATATCGCAATCTGCGGGGACTGCAAACGAGAGGTGCATAATCCGGAGGACCGGCGTTTTGGCTATGCGTTTACCAACTGCACCAATTGCGGCCCGCGGTTTACGATCACCAAGGACGTCCCGTATGACCGGGCGATGACGACCATGGCCCCGTTTATCATGTGCCCGCAATGCCAAGAAGAGTACGAAGACCCGCTGCACCGCCGGTTTCACGCACAGCCGAACGCCTGCCCGGTTTGCGGGCCCCAACTGACGCTGTTGGATGCAGCCGGGCAGGTCGTCAGCGATAATCCGGCGCGGCTCTTAAAGGCAGGTAAGATTCTTGCGGTAAAGGGTCTTGGCGGCTTTCACCTGGCCTGCGACGCAACCCAAGAAGATGCGGTTCAGATGCTGCGCCGGCGAAAAAAGCGCGATGCTAAACCATTTGCCGTCATGGTCCGGGATCAGGCCGCCGCCGAAAAGTACTGCCGGATCAGCCCGGCCGAGCTGGCTTTGCTGAATGCCCCGGAGGCGCCGATTGTCGTACTTGACCGGCGCTTTGAAGCGAAATTGCCCGACCGCTTGATTCACCCGGGGCTGAGTACCCTGGGCGTGATGTTCCCGTATACACCCTTGCACGAATTACTGTTCGATGACGCGCTTGAAATCCTCATCATGACCAGTGCCAACTTGACCGATGATCCGCTGGTCACCGACAACACCGAGGCCAGGGAGAAACTGACCGGGATCGCCGATTATTACTTGATCCATAACCGCGACATTCATAACCCGTGTGATGATACGGTTCTGCGCCTGGTGCCGGACCCTGATTCGAAAAACAGGCCTGTGGCCTCAGGTGATAGACCAGCCATGACCACCCAATTCTTTCGGCGGGCTCGTGGATATGTGCCGCGCGGAATTGAACTTCCGGTGACCACCCGCCCAATTCTTGCAGTTGGCGGCGAGATGAAAAACACCTTTTGTCTGACCCGGGGCAATGAGGCCTTTTTAAGCCAGCATTTCGGCGATGTGAATCACTATGGAAACTATCGCAAGTTTCTGGACGCGCTGCCCCGATTTGAGGCGATGGTTCATGTCACTCCGGAAGTCGTGGCCCATGATCTGCATCCGGATTACCAGACCACGCGCTGGGCCTTGCAGGAAAGCGGATTGCCGGTTGTGGCGGTCCAGCATCACCACGCGCATATGGCCTCGGTAATGGCCGAACACAAGCTGACCGGGGATGTGCTGGGCTTGATCTGTGACGGGACCGGCTATGGAACGGATGGCGCGGTCTGGGGCGGGGAAATTCTGGCGGGGAGCTATCGTGGCTTTCAACGGCTCGGCCATTTAACCCCGGTTGCGCTTCCTGGCGGAAATGCAGCGGTTGAGCGGCCGTATCGAATGGCCCTGGTTTATCTGCTCCAGTCGCTCGGCCCGGACGGAAGGGAGG
Source organism: Solirubrobacterales bacterium (assembly GCA_050258755.1). Lineage (GTDB taxonomy): Bacteria > Bacillota > Syntrophomonadia > Syntrophomonadales > DTU052 > JBLMZI01. The sequence continues at coordinate 59,592 of JBLMZI010000007.1, forward strand.
CCGCCTTGAATTACTTGCTGGATTTGACCGAAGAAGAGGCCACGCTGGTGGAAAAGCAGATCGCACGCAATTTGAACACGGTGCCGACGTCTTCCGCCGGCCGCTTGTTTGACGCGGTCGCGGCTTTTTTGGGGATCGCACCCGTGAGCCGCTATGAAGGCCAGTCAGCCATCGAATTGGAAGCGGTCGCCGATCCCGAAGCAAAAGGCGAATACCCGTTTGCCGTGGACAAGATTGACGGCCGGTACCGGATGAACCTCCTGCCAGCCTGGCCGGCCATGCTGAGGGAGCGGGAGACGATGATTCCCATTGAACGGATTGCCGGACGTTTTCACAATACGCTGGCTCGAACCATGGTTGAAGCGATGCGCCTTGCCAAAGCTGAAACCGGCTTAAACCGGGTGGTTTTGGCGGGCGGCACCTTTTACAATCGAATCCTTTTAGGGAAAATGGTCCAGACCTTGAACCAGGAAGGTTTTACGGTATATATTAATCAAAATGTGCCGGCTGGCGATGGCGGATTATCGCTGGGACAGGCCATGATCGCGAATGAGGTGAACGAAGCATGTGTTTAGGTGTTCCTGCCCGGGTCGTTGAACTGCTTCCGAAAGAAATGGCACGGGTTGATGTCATGGGCAATGAAACCACCATCAGCATCCGGCTGACGCCCGAAGTGAACACAGGCGAATTCGTGCTGGTCCACGCGGGGTTTGCCATGGAAATCATCGATGAGGACTTCGCGCTCGAAACCGTACAGATTCTGGAGGAGCTCGAAGAATATGCTCAGCGATAAAGAATACCTGGACAAGATGATTCGGGAAATCGGAGCCGTGAAGACCGAGTGGTCGCTGATGGAGGTCTGCGGGACTCATACCATGGCGATTGCCAAGAGCGGCCTGCGTGAGCTGCTGCCCGAGAATATCAAACTGCTGACCGGCCCCGGCTGTCCGGTCTGTGTGACCGCACAGGGCGACATTGATGCGATGATCGACCTGTCCCGGCGTTCCGGCGTGATGATCGCCACATTCGGTGATATGATCCGGGTCCCGGGCACCGACAGCTCGTTTCAGGAAGAGCGCGGCAAAGGCGCTTCGATCAATGTCGTCTATTCGCCGCTCGACGCTTTGCAGCTGGCGCGGGACAATCCCGACCGGGAGGTCATTTTTATCGGTATTGGCTTTGAAACGACAGCGCCAGCCGTCGGTTCCGCGGTTGAAATGGCGGCCGCGGAAGGACTAAACAACTTTTCGGTCCTTTCACAGCACAAGATCGTGCCGCCAGCGCTTGAGGCAATTTTCAGCGACAACGAAATCCGGGTTGACGGACTGATCTGCCCGGGACACGTTTCGGTGGTGATCGGGCTTCGTGCTTACGACGAATTGGTGGAACGCCACCAGAAGGCCTGTGTGGTGACCGGATTTGAAACCAGGGATATTCTGGAGGGGATTGTCCTTTTGCTGCGGCAGCTCGAAAGCGGCAGGCTCAAGAGTGAAATCCAGTACCGGCGCGTGGTGCGTCCGGAAGGGAACAAAGTAGCCCGTGCCGTGCTGAGTCGAGTCTTTGAACCGATTGACGCCCGATGGCGCGGCCTTGGGACGATTGGAGCCAGCGGCCTTGCGCTGGCCCCCCAGTTTGCCGCCTGGGATGCGAAACGTAAATTCGACCTTCCTGAGTATGAGGACAAACCGATCAAGGGCTGTGCCTGCGGCGAGGTGTTAAAGGGTAAAATTGCGCCGGATGGCTGCGCTCTGTTTGGCCGGGGCTGCACCCCGATCAAACCCATCGGCCCGTGTATGGTTTCGTCCGAAGGCGCTTGCGCCGCATTTTATCGCTACCGGGTCCGGTAGCAAATCACCGGAGGTACATATGAGCAACGATGAACGCATTCTTCTGGCCCATGGCAGCGGCGGCCGAATGAGCCAGCAGCTGATCGAAACGGTCTTCCGGAACGCATGGAGCAATGACTATCTTTCTCCCATGCTGGATGGCGCAGTGCTCCCGGTTTCCGGGGGAAGGCTCGCGGTCTCAACCGATTCTTTTGTGATCACGCCGATTTTCTTCCCGGGCGGGGATATTGGGAAAATAGCGATCGCGGGTACGGTCAATGATTTGGTGGCCTGCGGGGCGGTTCCGATGTATCTGACCGCCGCATTCATTATTGAAGAAGGACTGCCGCTGGAAGATCTGCAAAGGGTGGTTCAGTCCATGGCGGCGGCTGTAAAGGACGCCGGTGTTCGGGTGGTGACCGGCGATACCAAGGTGGTCGAGAAGGGCAGTGCCGACAAGCTTTTCATTAATACGACCGGGATTGGCTTCATTCCGGAGACGATCGATTATCGCCCGGACCGGATTGAACCGGGGGATGTCATTATTGTGACCGGCACGGTTGGAGATCATGGTCTGGCGATCCTGGCCCAGCGTGAAGGACTGTCTTTTACCACGCCGGCTTTAAGCGACTGTGCTCCGCTGCACCGCATGGGTGAAGCCGTCCGCGGGTTGGGTTCGGCGGTGAAATGCATGCGCGATCCGACCAGAGGCGGACTGGCGACGGTGCTGAACGAGCTGGCCGGTCAGTCCGGCCGGGGACTTCTGGTTCGCGAATCTGGAATTCCGGTGGCTGCCCACGTCAAAGGCGCCTGTGATATGCTGGGCATGGATCCGCTGTATATGGCGAATGAAGGGAAAATGGTGCTGATCGTTGACCGAAACCACGCGGATGCGGTCATGCAGGCACTGAAGACGGTGCCGGAGGCGGTAAATGCCGCCGTCATCGGTCAGGTTGTGGACGACCGGGGCATTGTACTGATGGAAACAGAACTGGGTGCGCGCCGAATTCTGGGGATGTTGGAAGGCGAGCACCTTCCCCGGATCTGTTAATCCACCCATTACAAGCGAAATAAGAGGGGACATTCCTCGCCGCATACGCTTGAAAAGAAGCAAGCCAGCCCCGAGGGTGTCCCCTTTCTTTCTCGTTTTCATTGTATTATTCTGAAACCAGTACCATGTCTTCGCCGCAGCAGACCAGAGTTCCTCCGCCGACTTCAAGGATCTTGACCTTGTTGCCGCAGATTTCGCAGAGGTAGAGTTCGCCGACTTCGTCAACCATACATTACACCTCCTTTTTGTAAAGTATAGTATGACCGGCGGCTCCGGCTCAAGTCGGGAAACAGCGATTGAAAAGAAAATGCTTCTTTCTTTCAACGCGGAGAAGAAAAAACGTTGGGACGGGAATTTATGGCATTCACCTACTTTTTTAGGGACAAACAAACGCTGGATGCGGCCGTCGACGAACTGGCCCGGATTGCCATGGGCAAACAGAGTATCAATATCTGGGATGCCGGATGTGCGATGGGGCCTGAACCGTTCTCGCTTGCGATTCTGCTCGCTGAAAAAGTTGGCCAGTATACTTTTCGAAACATCAAAATCATGGCAACGGATATCGACGGCAGCGATTTGTTCAAAGATATCATTCACCAGGGCATATACCCGCACGAGCAGGTCCAGCGCATTCCCGAAGCGATCCTGGCCAAATACTTCAGTCAAGTCACCGGGCGGGATGAGTACGTTATCTCGGATCATATTCGCAGCCGCATCAGTTTTGCCAAACACGACCTTCTGACCTTCACCCCGCCCGCCACCGGTTTTTCGCTGATTGTCTGCAAAAACGTCCTGCTGCATTTTTCGTATGAACAGCGGATCAAAGTCATTGAAATGTTTCATCAGACCCTGACCCCGGGTGGACTTCTCATTACCGAGCAGACCCAAAAAATGCCCCAGGAATTGGCCGGATGCTTTGAGCAGGTCTTGAGCAACGTACAGCTGTTTCGAAAGCTGTAGAGGTTCGAATATGCGCGTTATCAATCTTACCGAGAAAAGTAATGTCTATACCTGTAACGCCTATCTGGTCCAGGGGACCTGGAACGCGTTGAGTGATGTCAATACCCTGGTTGATGTCGGCCGCGACGAGGCTTTATTGGAACGGATCAAGGATATCCGGACCGGTGTGGGCAAGCGCCGGGTGGATCAGGTAATTCTAACCCACAGCCATTATGATCATACCGGATTGCTGCCCAGAATAAGGATGGAATACAAGCCGCGTGTACTTGCCTATTCATCATCTTTGGAAGGGGTCGACGAACTCCTGTATGACGGCCAGATGATTAAGCTCGGCGAACGTCTTTTCGAGGTCATGCATGCACCAGGGCACAGCTCTGACTCTATCTGCCTGTACTGCGCTGAGGAAAAGGTTCTTTTCGCAGGAGACACCTCCATTCGCGTTCAGTCGGTCGAGGTGGGTGAAACCTATGAATACGGTTTTGCCACCTTTCTGCAGCGTTTAGCCTTGAAAGATGTTCAGATCGTATATTTCGGCCACGGCGAGCCGATGACCAAATACTGCAATGAAGTCATTCGGGAAAGCGCGCAGCGGGTATTCAGCGTGCTTCACCCCGGGATGAACAAGTAGTTTGTTTTGGGTTGAACGAAGGAGGGGATTCCATGCAGATCACGGATGCGGCCGATTTTGCCCTTAAGAACACTTTGATGGAGACGCTGGATATTGAGATTACCGAGTTTACCCGTGAGCGGGTCGTCGCGGTCATGCCGGTCGGGCCGAAGGTTCACCAGCCGTTTGGCATCATGCACGGCGGGGTTTCGGTGGTATTGGCCGAGACTGTGGCTTCGGCGGGCAGCTACCAGTTTATCGACGGCAGTAAACAGCGCGCGGTTGGGATGGAGATCAACGCCAATCATATCCGCAGCGTCAGTAAAGGCGAGGTAAGAGCGATAGGCACCCCGGCGCATGTCGGGCGCCGGTCCATCATCTGGGATATTCGTGTGGTTGACGACCTGGACCGGCTGATTTGCGTATCCCGCTGTACCATGTCAGTCATCAATATCGAGGAAGGGATGCTCGGCAAGGATATGAAAAAAGAGGCATTCCGGGACGCCGGACAATAAAACGGATCGACCAATGCCTTGAAAAGGCGGCCTGAGCCGTCTTTTTTGTTCACCCATTAGCCCGGCCAGGCATGCCCGGAGAAATACTTCGGCGGTTCAAGCGGCAGTTTCTGTAAGATAAAAATAGGAGAAGCGTATCCTGGTTAGATACATTGGCTGGAACGACGAATGGGGGGCTGAAAATGAATTGGACTTTTAAAAAGGTGTTTAAGGCAATTCTCGTTGGTTTCGTGGTTCTTTTTCTGCTGCGGTTGGGGTACGGGATGGCTTACGAGCGGAACCGGACGGATGAGGACGGTGGCGTGCTCTACAACACGATGGTCGGCGGGGCGGTTCAGGAGGACAGTGCGCTGACGAAACGGTCCACCGCGATCCAAAACATAGCGACTTACAAGATGGCGCTCCCGGCAGGCGAAAAATTGGCGAACAACGGTGCGGGCGCACCGGCACAGCTGTTAGAACAAAAATATGAAAAGATCGGCGACATCTTTTCCCGCACCGATCATTTTGATCGGGACGACCAGAAGCTTCGTGCTCAAATCAAACATTACGATGCCTTGATCCAATCCGAAGAGAACGCTGGGCTCAAGAAAGACCGCCAGCTCAGGATGACCATCGGGGTGGCGCCGGCCAGATTTGATGCCATGGTCAAGGACCTCAAAAAAATCGGTAAGCTCGAATCCATTAACGTGGTGAAATATGACCGGACCAACGAATACCTCAAGCTGAAGGCCCAAAAAGCATCGCTGGAAGAAATGAAAGCGTCCCTGCTCGCCTTAAAAGCAAAGGGCGGCAAGATCGAAGAGTTTATCAGTCTTGAGAATCGCATCATGGAGCTGAATGATCAGGCTCGGACCCTTGGGGTTGATCTCGGGAACTATGATGCGCACGGTGATTTCTGCACGATCAATTTCAGCCTTCAAGAGGGAAAGATCCGGAAAGAAATCGTGCCATTCGCTGAGATTCTTGTGAACTCGCTGGAATGGACTATAGGGTGGTATTTGGGTTTACTGGGCATTTTCATTCTCGGCGCATTGGCAGCCTTGCTTCTGCTCAAAATGATCGAGGTGGGGAAACGGGTCCTGCTGCCCAGTCCCGCGGTCCAGACCCCGAAAGATCAAGCTTAAGCAAAAGTCTTGTCGGAACGAACCGAAAGCGCGGCTGGTGTGCCGCGCTTTTTATTTTTGCCCGCAAGTCCGAGCTTTTGAAATCACGGCCGGGGCGTCAATGAGACTGCTCCAAAACCCTTAAAAATGCGACATACCGATATAACGCCGCGAATGACAAAGCCGGAAAGATCGCTTGAGTTGATCCGCCGCCGACGATATTCGACATGAATATCAGGAAAAACCTTAGAAAGGGTATTGCTTATCGACCGTTCCAGCATTACAATTTAGGTAATATATGGCACGATCGAGGTGGAGCACTTGGCGAGAAAACCGAAAATGGATAATCCCGAAGAACTGATTGAGTATCATACAATGGGTTACCCGGATGGACTGATTGCTGAAAAACTTGGTGTAAGCCGTGAAACTGTGCGGCGCTGGCGGGGGCGCCTGGGACTGGCCCCAAACCGAAAACGAGGTGAGCGTGGGCCGACAGTGCTTTCAGGCCAGGCTTACTATAATACTTGCTCCCGGTTGATGAAATACACTGGCCGCTACATCAATCAAGCTGCCCAGGAAGGCCTTGAGCAGGGCGAGATTGACCCGGAAACCTGCTTCCTGTCCGGTATCATGCAGCCAGCTCCGGTTCGTCACCCACAGCCGGTTCTGGCTCCCCAAAACCCGCTGCCGGTCACCGATGCCCAGGCCGAACGGATTGTGTCCCAGGAGAGCCAACAGGCAATGGCTGGTTTAGCCGGCGTACCTGGTCCGGCGATTCTCGAACTGGCCCGTATCTACAAAACGGCATCGGAGGCCACGATCAAAGAGTTATCCCGAAGAGCGGTCCGGGAAAGCGGGTTAGTTGGAATTCTGGCGACAAACGGGGATGTCCGCGATAACGGGACCGTACCTGTTCACCGATGGCAGAAAACCTGGCAAGAGACTTCGGAAAACCTGCAGGAATGGATGCGGGAGAAATCCTGAACCCCATAATGACGAAAATGTTTTCCCACCTTTCTTGGTACCACTCCTGTTTGTGCCGAATCCGGGGCCGGCCACACCCCGGTTCGGCAATACTTTTCACGAAGAAACAAATATTGACAATAAAGAATAAAAAAGGTAATATCACAACAAAGAATGGGCCCGGCGAAATGCCGGGCTTCTTCGTTTATCGTCATAAATGCTCGGAAATTGTTGACTCGTGGGAGGGATGTAAGTGTTTTCCCGTAACAAGAAAACGAATTTGCTGCGCGACTGGGCACCGTACTTCGGTCCGGTATCCGGAGCGCGCCTGAACCAGCTCTCCGAAACGCAGCCGGGGGTGGATCATCTCACCGGGCTGCCCAACCGCAGCACGGCGGCGTCCATTCAAGTGTCGGCTCCATTTGCGATACTCTTTTGCGACCTGAACAAATTTAAACCGGTCAATGACAGTTTTGGACATGCGATTGGGGATGCGATACTGCAGGCCTTCGCTCAGACGCTGGTTCGTTCCCTGAGGGCCGGTGATCTGGCAATCCGCTGGGGGGGTGACGAGTTTGTGGCCGTTCTCCCGGGAGCCGCCTCAGATTTGGTGGAAGCAGCCGCGGAACGATTGAAGCAGCTTTGGAACCAGAACCAGCTTGCTGTGAAATATCGGGTTAGTGTTTCGGTGGGTTGCGCGGTTTCCCGGGACCAAAGCGTGGAACAGACGGTTGCCGAAGCTGATGCCCGGATGTACCAGGAAAAGAATGGCGGGCGGGGATCGCCCGCAACCGTCGTTATGACACAAATCTTCGATTTAACGCAGATTGTTCAATGGAGTCATTCTATACTCATTGATCTGCATGGTGGATTAAGCGCCCAAGTGCAGCGCGATGATCTCTGGAAATCGGACTGCCGGCTCGGACTGCAGGCAGTGCCGCTGGAGCTGGAACGAAAAAACCAATTATATGGGCTTTGCGGCGAAATTGAAGGATTGGATGATGAGGACCTCCGGCGAATCGCCCGGCTGGTTCTGGACCGGGTTGCCGCTCGAAAACGGGTTCTGCTCAATGTTCATGACGAAAGGATTGCCGCTTGGGCCGCAGGTCTTGGCGCAGTCACGGTGGTGAAGGAGTGATTGCATGATCTATACACAAACCGGCCAACAATTGCGCGCCTGGATTCAATCCGCAGGGTATACCCTGGTTCGTTCCGACAGCGAAGCCGAAATTACCGTGGTTGAACTGCCCGATTATCGGGACTGCCTTTTCAGAGGACCGGTGCTATACGTGCTGACTGGGATGATGGATTACCATTCCATTTTGGATGCCCGAAAGACCGGTCCGGTCATTGCAGTCACCGAATTGATGGAAAATCCGGAAATCTATCTGCGGACAGCGCCTGCTGAAACCCCACAAGTCCGGCTCTGGCCGCAGGAACAACATATACAGGATGATCAAACAACGCCGGATGAAATCGGAAGGTCTGCTGCCGTGCGGAGTGTGCGTTCCGACGCGTTACCTACTCCGGCTGCTTTTATTGAACGCCCACTGTTTCCGGCACGCGGGTCGGCTGCGTTTGTTGTCGCATCCTTTTCCACAAAAGGCGGGGTCGGGAAAACCTCGGTCGCCCTTAATATCGCGGCCTATCACGCTCGCCGAGGCATGAGCACGGTGCTGGTCGATCTGGACATTGGCACGGGCGATTACAAGGAACTGTTCGGCCTCTCGGATCAAGGGCCGACCGTTCAGAACTGGCGAAGTTATGCGCGCACGCTCTCGGCCAGTCTGTTTCGGCACCGGTCCACCGGAATGGCGGTACTGCCGGGCGGCCCGGCGGAAACAGCCGAAATTACCGCTTCCGAGGTAGAGGATTTGATCGGACTGCTGGGGGATCAGTTTGAAATGGTGGTCCTCGATTTCGGCGTAAAACCGAATCACGCCCACACGCGAAAAGGGCTCGAAATGGCCGATCGCGTACTGGCGGTCGTTGACCCAAGGCGCGGGATGATGACCACCCTGCTGGAACAGTTCTGGAACCAGCACCCGGATTGGAGCGCGAGCGGAAAACTGCAGTTGGTTGTCAATCTGGTGCGGGCCGACAGTCATTATGAGAGTTCGGAGCTGGCCCGGATGGCTGGCGTCGCCAAGTTTTATGAGATTCCGGAAGATCCGGCTTTTGAACTTGCTAAAAAGGGGCATAAAGCCGTCATTGAATTAAAAAACTCTCCTGCCGGGCGGGAACTGGCCAATCTGGCCGCCGATTTGTTGGGGGTTATCCCGGCGGTGCAGAAGAAACCCACGATACTCGAAAGACTTTGGAGGTGATACGCAATGCGGTGCTATGTCAATTTGCCGGCGGCGGATGGTTTGACAATTGCGCGGGCTCTGAATGGAAAACCGGCGGATCACCCACGGGACGCCGATCTTTGTTTGGTTTTTGGGGGCGAGGAACTTCAGGACCCCAGGCCGCACCTGGGGAGAACCAACCTGGTATTTCCGGGGGAACTGTCCGTAATATCGGAGCGGTTTGCTGACCGGGCCATTTCAGCCGGAGTGAGTCCGGAAAACATCTATTTCAGTGGAGACAGGAAAATGGACATCGTCCAGCTGCTGGCGCTTATTCAGGAACGCAACATCACCATAGATCAGTCGAGACCGGCCAAAGTGATTGGGTTTGTTGGGCCGAAAGGCGGGCTTGGAAGGACTACTTTTGCCGCTTCATTGGTTGCGCATTACAACAATACCAGCGAAACCGCCGCATTGTTGGAGTGCGGAGCCGTGCAAAACGGACCGATGCACATTGGTTCATCAGAATACGGAAGCGTCTTATACAACGAGCCCATCGCCGATGCGGCGGCCGCCTATCGGCGCCTGGTCGTGGACGCTTCCCCGGGCTTTGAAGACCCGCAGCAATATCACCGGACAATACTGATTGTGGATGCCGATGTGATTCAGACCATCGAACCGGCGCGGGAGTACCTTCAGCTTCACCGAATCAAACCGCACGCCGTGATTTATAACCGGTGCCGGGCGGAAGTGTCGGCGAAACTGGTGGAGGCCTATTTCCCCGGCATCCGGGTCATTCCGGTTGAAGACGACTTTTCGAACTGCATGGCCGCACTGGCCGCGGGAACGCCGGCTGCCGAGAAAAGCCCCCGGATTGCCCGGGCGATAGGGGAACTTGCGGCGCTGATTGACCGGCAGGAAAGAAGGGACTGACGTGATCCATCTCATTGCCGCCGGACCGGACCCGTTCATTGAACGCCTGCGGGAGGATACCCAGTCATATCAGCAGCAAATCCGCATTGTCACCGTGGTCAGCGAACCGAAACTGGCAGCGGACTTTCTGGAGTCCTCCCCACAAGACTATCACGCCGTTCTGTTTGGCTTTTCCAATGACATCAACCAGGCCTTGCTGGAAACCTGCATGCGGTATTCCACCCCGTTCAAAGCCTTTGTCCTGAGCACAGACCTGCCGTCCGGATTTCGGATGTGGGCCCCATTCAACGCCCAGCCCGTGCTGAAAGGCAATGAAGTCATCGCGGTATTGGACTTCTTCGGTGTCGGCGCCGATTCAGAGGCAACCCCGGGCAGCCTGCCCGCCCCGGAAAAAGTTGCGGAACGGGTGGAGATCGTCAGGCGCAAGACGGAGACCGAAGCGATTACCGTGCGCCAGAAAGTGATCTCCATTTTTGCGCCCATGGGTGGGGTCGGGAAAACCACACTGGCTGTTTCCATGGCTCGAAGCATGGTTGCCTTGTCCAATTTAAAGGTGTGTCTGGTCGATCTTGATACCAGCCGGCCTTTTGGGAATGTGTTGAAATATCTTGGGTTTTTGGGAGACGAGAAGGCGTCCGTGCGGCATACCATGGTTGCGTGGCGGGATTTTCCGTGGGAGAAGCGTGCGGTTTGGGGCGAGGTTGCGGGACGCTTGGTAAAGGTAAACAACCGGTTATTCGTCCTTCCTTCAATTAAAAGCTTGACCGAGGCCAGCCAGCTGTCTGAAGAACTGATAACCAGAAGTATTGACGTTTTACGGCGCCACTTTGATCTGATCATTTTAGATCTGGGTAATAATGCGACCGACTGGGCAATTACCGCGATGGAACTCTCCAACGAACTTTTTTTCGTTACGAAACTCGACATCACCGACGTTGACGATCTTGAAGCATTCATTCACGATAATCTGCCGGATATTCGCGTTTCGGCGTCCCAGTTGAATCTGGTTATCAATTATACGATGCCGGGAATGCAGTTTTCGCCGCATCAGGTTGCCGCATACCTTGGTATGTCCTATGTGGCTGCCTTTCCCGAGGACAATGAAGTCAGACGCATGCTCGCCAATCGTGGTCAGGTGCCGTATCGTGGGGCGCACGATACGCCTTTTACACGAGAACTGGAAAAGGTTATGGCTCGGGTGTACCCTTTGAGCCTGTTCGATACACCGAAGCGAAAGCAGACGTTGTGGCGTCGGCTTTCCAGCCAACTCAACTGGATACGAGAGGATTCCTATGGCCGATGAACGGGGTTTTCGCGGGCTCCCCGCAGGCTCTTCCATTTTGGAACAGCGGCAGCGCGCGAAACATGGAAAATATGTTGATGAGAATCTGGAGGCCCTCCTGGAAAAAGTGCGGCAGGCAATGCTTCGCTACGGTGATGGCGGGAGTCAGGCCGAGGAACGGATTCTTCGAATGATTGAGCAGGAAGTCCCTCAGGTTACCTACGACCAGCGCCAGTCTCTGCTGAATGAGTTACTGGATGAACTGCGGGGATTTGGCCCCATTACCGGTCTGATGCAGGAAAACTTAGGTGTGTCAGACATCCTGGTCATCAATGCGCAAAGAATTCGCTATCAAGTACAAGGCCGGTGGTACACGCTTCTGAAAGATTCCAAGCCGGCATCATTCCGGTCAGCAAGCCACCTTCGGCTTATTGTCGAGAAACTCTGCCGGCTTGGTGGCGGTAGGGTGGACGAGTCTAAGCCGGAAGCAGTGCTGCATCTGAACGGGATGAGGGTTACGATCGCGGTCGAACCGAAATCCCCGTTGGGGCCGTTTATTGCGATTCGAAGGTTTTCTTACGTTCCCAATTTGACGGACTTGGTGGCGGATCAGTCACTCACCCCGGAGGCGGCAGAATTCATGCGGTGCTTATCGGCAGGTCGGCGAAATGTAGCATTTGTCGGTGGTATGGGGACGGGAAAAACCACCTGGATTGCCACCATGGCCATGTCCTGGGGCCAGGACGAGCATCCGGTTCTGATTGAGGAGGTTGAGGAATGCCCGGTCGTCCATCCAAACCTGCGCAAGCTGGTCAGCCGCGAACCGAATATTGAAGGCAAAGGAAGAATAACCATCGGTGACAATCTTCGGACTGCGTTAACCAGTATGGCGACACGGATTGTCATCAGCGAAATCAAAGGCGGGGAGGCGTTCATGGTCTGTCAGGCGATGAACATCGGACATGAGGGGACTTTATTCACCTTTCATGCGAATAGTGTTCAGGACGCGGTGAGCAAACGCCTTCCGGCAATGATCTTAATGAGCCCGGAGATCAGCGATGCGTTTCATCCTGGATTATTGATTGCAAACGCGCTCCATTTCGTTGTTTTGCTGGGCCAGGACCGGGATGGTCATCGGCAGGTAATAGAAATCGCCGAAATATGCGATTCCGACAATCAAGCCACAGTGCGGCCGATTTTTCGGAAAGATCGAGAGGGAATACAGGCAGTTGGGAATGTATCGACCAAACAGCGGGAGCAGATGGCGCGTTACGGGGTTGAATTAATGCCTGATATACTGCGGCCGCCCAAAATGTATTTGACGTAATTGAGGAGGGGTGGGGGTGCCGAAACTGAATTACCGGATTTCGTTTTCTGTTTTTGTAGTGTGTGCAGCGTTGGTCGCTCTGATTATGGCAAACGCCTATCATTCGGTTACGAAAACCACGCTGGTTGCTGTGGCCAAGACGGATCTGGCACCTGCACAAGCCGCTCAGCCCAAGAGTATTGGGATGAAGCGCTTGCCGGCTAACGCATTGGACAGCCAAACCATTGTTAGGCCTGATTTAATAAAGGATCGGATCACCCGCGGCTTTATTCCGGCTGGAACTGTGCTGCGGAAATCAATGTTTCTGCCGGCTGGTCAGGCTGGTGCGGCGGCACAGTTAAGTCCAGGAACGGTCGCGATCGCACTGGATGCCGATATTCACACGACTTGTGCCGATGAGATCAGAAATGGCAGTTTTGTCACGGTTTTCAGCGCCCGGGGCGGGAGCGTGAATGTCATCACGGAAAAGACCAGGGTTTTATCGATCTCAAAGGAACGAAAAGCTGTTGTACTTGAACTGACCCCCGAAGCGGCCCACCTGATGGCTGCCGAAAGACAGGGACACGGCCAGATCGTGCTGTGCCTGCTGCCCTTAAGCCCGGAAAAGGGGCCGTTATGAGTATCCTAATCGCCGCGCTGACCTTCCTTGCGCTGGCCGCCGCCGGAGCGGGTATCCGTGATCTTTTGCAAAGCAATTATCTGACCGAGCGAATGCGAAGGCCGGTCAGAAAGAGAAAACAGGGGTTGGGAACAGAAGTGCCTTGGAAGAACAACTGGTTTCGTTCAAGAGAACGGGGATTCAATTGGTTTGGAATGGCTGGCGGAATGCTGATCGGAGCTGTGTGGAAAGAATGGCTGGCTGCTTTCTTGCTTGGTACGGCCGGCTTCTATTTACTGCCCATTATCAAACAACGGATCGAGAAAAGCCTTTTCCGACGCCAGTTCCGGCAGTTGTTTCCCCGGGCGGTTTGGGCATTTGCATCTGCTGCCCGTACCACGAATGTGGCTGACGCGGTTGGATTTGTGGCTGAGAATTCGGAGGAACCGGTTCGATCCGTTTTCCTTTATATCGATACGGCCGTAAAAAACGGGCTTTCACTTTCGCAAGCGTTTCGCAGCGGAGCACAGAACTTTCAGCTGCGCGAGCTGGAAGATTTCGCGGAATCGATTCGGGTATTAACTGAACTTGGTGGTGGGGAGCAAGCGGGTGAACTTCTTGAATCCAGCGCTGAAGAAGTGCGGTTCGAGCAGCGGCATCGATTGGAAATCAAAAGTCTTTTCGGCGAAATGCAAGCAATGATGGTTGCTGCCTCGCTCGTTCCTTTGCTGGTTTTTGGGTTGCTGGCGTTGGACGCCGGGAGTGACTATCACATGGTTATTGTGCGGGCGCCGGGCATTTTCGTTGGTGGGATTGGGGTATTAGTGATCGGGTGGGCCGCAGCAAGGTGGATCATCCGTTCAGCAGCTCAAACGCTGTAGGGGAGGGTGCCTGAAATGACTTTGCTGCTTGGAATTGCCAGCTTTATTGGCATCATCGCTTTGTTTTTGGGAATACACGGTCTCATGCGGCGAAATTCCGTACGGGAAGCGATGAGAAGGCCGAAACCCCTTTCGCTGCCGATCGCGGGCATCGGCGAATGGGTGATGCGATCAAAGCTATGGAGCCGAAAAAGCGTCGAAGGCATGTTGGCTTTGGCGGATTACAAGTCCATGCTCAGGGTTGAAATATTTATTGGGGCACTTGCGGCGGTTGCGGGGGTAAGCGGTTTAATGGGCCTTTGTCTATGGGGGAGCGGGGCCATCGACCCGGTTGTGGCGCTGGGCTTCCCATTAACCACGTTTGCAGTTCCGTGGCTGATCACCGTTCAGCGCGCAAAGCGGTCACGGGCTCGGCTTCGTATGGAGTTGTTTCGATTCGCGGCACGCCTGGAGCACGCAGTTCGCGGGGGTGCCGAACCAGTCCGGGTGGCTGTCTGGGCGGCAGAAGGGGGAACGCTGTTCGCCAGACAAATGGCCGTGATCAATGCCTGTGTAGAGCGAAATGTACCGTTCGCTGAAGCGTTTCAACAGCATTTTGCGGAGAAACTTGGCCTTGCAGAGGCAGATGAGGTTGCTGCTGTCTTAAAAAACGCTGCCAAGGGGGTCCCGATTGCCGGACAGCTTCGGGAACTGAACCGCGATTTTCGCGACCGCAGGGAGCTGAATCTCTTAATCAGGGCTTCCAAATTGAAACCAAGCGTGACTGCGATATTGACTGTTTCAACGCTGATTGCGAGTACCCTGTTGATTATTGGGCCAATCATCTTTTCAGTGCTGGAGGCAGCACAATAAAGGAGGTAAAGGATCATGTCAGTTTTACGGAGACTGCTGTTTGACGAAAGGGGCGGCGTCATGGAATGGGCACTGGTGGCTGGCGTCATGGGAATCATGTTTTACACGGCGTATCAGGCTTGGATCAAACCGAATTACGACCATTATGCCCAGCAGTGGGGACAGTGGCTGAATCCAGGTGACTAGGCAGGGAGGGAGGGGGCCTTTATCGCTTTCTCCCTTCCCGCAGTGGAGGCGTGCTGGATGGAATATTTAGCGGATATTTTGATTGGGTTGATTCTCTGTTGGGTTTTTTATACCGATTACACAGAACGCAGAATTCCCAATACGGCAGTTATATGTGTTTTGGTGGTCGCGGCCTGGGTTCACCGGCTGGAACCGGCCGTGGCATTGACCGGATTTGCGACTGTATTGCTCTTGTTTTTGCCGTTTGCCCTGGTCGGGGCGTATGGCGCCGGGGATTGGAAAATGAGTGCCGCATTGGCTGGGTTTGCAGGTTTTACGGGCGGTCTTTACATATTTGTTTTTTCAGGGATTCCCGCAATTCTTTTTCATAGCATCCGAAAACAGATTCAGGCAAAAAACGGGTTATCTTTTTGGAACAGTCTTTTTTTAGTGCGATTGGCTTTGCAGGGGCAGCTGCGAACAGCGGCACACTTGTCGGGAGACGACAGGATTCCGTTCGGATGCTGGATGCTTGCAGGATTTGTGGCCTGGGAGTGCCTGCGGCGGCACCCCGGTTTCGGTTCCGTATTCCCGGGATTATAACAAGGCGGTGATCTAAGAAAGAATGGATATTCGGACTATACTTTCAAATGAGCGGGGAAGTGAGGTATTGGAATTTGCGCTGGTTATGCCCGCCTTCCTGTTCATCATCCTGGCCGGCCTCACCTTTGGACAGGTTATATACGCCAAACATGCGGCCGAATTAGCCGCCAGGGAGACGGCCCGCACCTATGCGGTGTTTATCAACAATACGTTCGACCGGACCCAGGTGGAAACCTTGGCAAGGAATGCGGCCGCCTCAAATATGAAAGGGATTCTGCCAGGGAATCGCTCGGAAAAGTATTTTGACCCCAACAGCGATGTAACCGTAGAACAGGGATCGTTGCACGGAGGCCATTTCTACCCGGGTGCCGGAGCGTACTGCCGGGCTACGATACAGGCCCGGGTTCCAATCTTTACCCCCTGGTTTCGGCGTCTGCTTGGTGAGACCACGGCCGATCCATTCGGGAACAAAGACGGCAATGAATATGTGAAGGACATTACGGGGATTGCGGTTTTCAGGATGGAACCGAGAATCGGAGAGTGAAACCATGAAACCTTGGGATGAGTCAGGAAGCATGGCATTATGGAGCGTATTTTTGTTGATCTTTGTTACTGTCGCGTTGATCTGGCTGGTCGAAGCCGGCCGGATTTATACCATCAAGAGTAACCTTGAGACCGCGGCCGATGCTGCATCGATTTCCGGCGCATGGACGGCGACAACCGGCGGAGATGCGCCAGTCTATGACGCGAACGGGGAGATCGCCGAAATCGGCGGCAACGAAGTTATGATCAACAAAAATGTTGCCGATTCCGCGGCCGAACCGCTGCTGGAAGCCAACGCCACGGAAGACACCAGCGATTGGTCAAGTGTTGCGGATAACGATAAGTACAGCGTTAAGCTGAACGGAGTGAGCGTAAACTCCATGCTGGGAAATTTCATCGGTCAGCCGGTCGTGCTGAAAGAGATGAGCCAAAGCCAAGCGGCGGTTTATGCTGGAATTGACGCCGCTGAAGATTGATTGGAGAAAGCTTCGTTACGGATTATAATATGAATACGAAGGGCGGGAACACGATGGAAATCATACTGAAACAAATATTAACCGAGATTCGGGACGTTAATGATAAGGTGGACCGGCTCGATTCCAGAGTTGAGAGTCTGGAGGCTGGTCAAAAGAGTCTGGAGGCTGGTCAAAAGAGTCTGGAGGACGGTCAGAAGAGCCTGGAGGCCGGCCAGAAGAGTCTGGAGGACGGCCAGAAGAGCCTGGAGGCCGGCCAAAAAGGTCTTGAGGCTAGTCTGAAAAAAGTGGAGGCAGGTCAAAAAGGTCTTGAAGCTAGTCTGAAAAAAGTGGAGGCAGGGCAGAAGACCCTGGCGGACAGCCAGAAAACGATGGAGGCCAGGCAAGAGCGGCTGGAAATCAAGATAGACGGGATCATGGAACAGGTTGCCGGACTTTCTGAGTGGCGCGTCGCGGTTTCGAAAGCAATCGAAGATATTCAGGATAAGGATATTTCCATGGAACAGAAAATCGGGCAGTACGAACTGGATCTCGCAACAATGCGCAGGAAGGTGTCTGAACGATAGCTATGAAAAAAACCGTAATGATCATATTGGTCCTCATTGCCCTGGCTGTCATCGCCGGGGCTTACTTTACCCATGAAAAAAACCCGCCGTTGAGCCAAAATCAACAGGAAATACGCGAGATGGAACGGTACGGGACCGTGAAAAAGGTCACCCCTGATCGGATCTCGGTTGAAATCAACCAGGGCAAGCTGAAGGGCCAAACCAAAACCTATACCCAAACCGATCAGACCACAGTCCAAATCCACAACCAGGTGGTAAACAAGCCTGGTGCGATGGTTGATTTAACCCGGCACTTCAAACTGGGCGATACAGTGCAAATCTTAGCCGAGCAGAATAATCTGGCGGTAATCCACCGGAATCTGCGGCCCACAGAGAGAGAGGAATGATAAGCATGATGAAAAAAGCGATTCTGATTGTGGTTGCCCTGGCTATTGTGGCCGGCGGCGCTGTTTATGCGTTCAACACCCCGGAACCGGAGCCGCAAAAGCATCAGAAGGCTGAGATCGTGAAGGATCCCCTGGTTACCCCGGAAGTCTACGCGATCCCGGCCACCTTTGACACGATCCAGGTAACCCCGGCCAAGGCGGAAGCCGAAGTGAAACCGGAGATCAAGCCGGCTCCGAAGCCTGAACCCAAACCGGTCGCCGTAAAACCGGCCCCAGTGGTCAAACCGGTGGAACAGTCGGCGGCGAAACCCGCACCGGCAGGGTATACGCGGGGCAATACCGGTTACCTTGTGCCTGCTGCCGACACGGGTCTGAAATATGACGACACGCCCCTTGATGAGCGGAGAGCGCCGATGCAGTATTACATTGGGATTTACAAGGGCGATCTTCAGGCTCAATACCAGGCTGTTTACGCTGCAATAAGCGATAAATTCGGATCTGGTATGGCCGAAAAAATTCTTTCTGTGGTGAAAACCAAGACCGATGCTGAGCAGGCGATTAAACCTATCCTTTTTAAAGCCGCTGGTGGCTTCGTTCTTGAAGTCGGGTCTAATTCGGGGAATACTGGCATTACGGTTTCTGTGTGGAAGCCCGGCACCCGGCTTTAAGGAGGGCGCCAGATATGATAAAAAGGCTTACGGCCACGGTTCTAACCGTGGCCTTACTGCTCGCCGCTATTCCTGTTTTTGCAGGCCCAAATCCACCCACTGATTTTAATACAGCCGTTAAGGAAGCCAATGACGAAATATACAACAAAAGCAGATTTGAAAACTACTTTAAATCCGTCGCCAATGGCAACCCGTTATCAGAATCAACCTGGAAAAGAGGGCTCTCGTTTGGTGGCGTTGAGTCCAAAGTATTAGCCTGGGGTTCACCGCATGGAAAAGGTAATGAAGGCCAAAAAATGGGGCCTATTAGCAAGCGGCTCGAATGGCGCTATCTCGGATACGACCGTAATGGTGAAAAATTTACGAACCCCGCTTTTCCGCACGACGAGTTCGCCGGCGGATTCTTAGAAAACCGCAAATGGATACCTGAGCCCTGGAACGAACCTGATGTTATTAAAACCTTTCATATTTACCAAGACTTTGACTGGGATGGCCCAGGTGGGCCTGGCGAGGGGGTTTCAGCCGGGCTTAAACTATATGCCCCCGAAAACACAAACGGAAAAGACATCGGTTGGGCAAATATCGTCCATATCTTGGTTCCCCCAACCGAGCATACCTGGGGAATGGCACAGGCTTTTCACCGAGTCAACGAAAAAGACGATGACGGTAAGGTAATATACAAGAACGGCAAGCCGGTTACGTCTATTTGGTACATAACCTTGCCGCTTCCACCTACCATAACCCCCGGGAAAGAAGCAAAAGACGTAGCCGCCGAACTGACCTATGACGACATCACTGTGCCGGCCGGGTTGGATTACCACAATGGTAAAATCACGGTGCCCAAGACATACAACGGGACCGTCAGCCTGACCTTCCGGGGGCGGGGCGTTAAGGGGATGAAACACACCGGCAAAAACAACCAGCCGGTCAACTACTACTATAAGCAGGACGGGATACAAAAGACCGTCCCGAATATGGGCATCATCCAGATCAAGAACGGGGTCCAGACCAATCCGGTGTGGTGCAATCCGTTCCAGGGAAACTTCGCCATAGGCAAACACAAGGTCGCGCTGCGAGTCGATACCCCCGGTGTAACCGACGACGTTGATATGACCAGCGATGGCTCAAAGAACGAGGCGGTCATTGAATTCGAGATCATACGGGACGATTCTGAGAAAATCGACCTTTCCTGGGGCGGGCCAGGGAACCTTAAGGCCTACAAACCGACCTTCTGGAACGTGACCAACCCCGGCGACCCAAAACAGGAGACCCCGAACAAAGAAACAATGCCGTATCAGATCCGATCCCAGTATACCTCGACCTTCACCGAGGGCGGCTGGGTTACCTTGCGGTTGTTCGAGGACCGCCAGAATGTCATGGTCCCCATCGCGGAACCGCTTCGCCGCTGGATTAATCCGGGCAGTCCGCCGCTGCGAATCGAGTGGACGCCCAATCGCAGCTTCTCGGCCGGCAAACACGTAATTTACTCGACCATCAATACCTATTACAACGCGCAAAACAAGCCGGTATACGAAGGCCTGATGACTGCCGGTGGGCTTACTCTGCCCGAAACCAACTGGGCTGACAACGTAGAGAAGGCTGAGTTTACCATTGGACCGGTATCGGGGGTGGCCTTTCCGACCTTCTCGGAAAGTAAGTCGATTGCATACTATCCGGTAGCCCGGGTTGTTTACGAGGAAGAGAAGGTCGAAACCATTCGGATCATAAACGAGTACGTCTGGTACCCGGTGCCATACAACGGCCCGAAGCAGGTACGGGTACGCTTGATCAGCGACAAACAGACCAAGTCGATCCGGGGCGAGGCTAAAGCATACGCTCTTGGTGCTAAGCCCAGGGAAATGACCCTCTGGAATCGTTTTGTGGCGATCTTCAAAACCCCGGTCGCTTTTGCGGCCCAGATCAAGACGGTCGGCAGCGGAACCTGGAAGCTCGTCCGGTTCAACGAAGACCATCTGCGTCTATGCTATACCCCAATCATCCAGCAGGACCTGGTGACCTCTATTGTCGGGGGAAAGCCGATTTACTCCACGGTAACCGGCTACTGGGCCACCAAGTTCGATTTCGACTGCTTCATGGAGACTGACGCAAGCGGCAAGCTGACCGGACGGGCCTGGGTCCACAAGAAAGACTGGCAGGAGGTCAAGATCCCCTGGTACACCATTCGGGTGAAAGAAAGGCTGACCAAAGAACTGCGTCCGATCCAGCCGCTGGTGATCAGCATGGCCATGCCCAACATCCAGAGCGCTCCGTTGGAAGTGAATCCAGACGGCGCGGGCCTGACCTGGACGCCGGGCGGAAACGGAAGGCCAAGCCTGCTGGTTCCCGGCGACAACCCGGAATACTATCTGGTTGTGGCTCAGATCACCAACCCGAATCCCTTCGACGTGGTAGCCGGGCCGATCAACCTGGATGTCAACGGCTGGTACGGCGGCGGCTTTGAAAGCGGCAAGACGTTCGGCACGACGGTAAGTCAGATTGAATTGGCCGCCGGCGAAACGAGGTATGTCCTGATTAACATGGGGAGCGGCGGAATCCTGGCCAACAGTCTCGGTTATCAGGAAGGTTACAAATGGAATCCGGGCGGCTCGCTGGCGTTTTTTGCCGACATTATTCAATCCATCGACGATCCGGAATTCCCGGAATCATTTTTGCCCGGATACGGATATTTGCGGACCTTCAGCTTCGATGTGTTTTCCTGGTTTGGCGAAAGCGGGCTTTTCGATTCCGGGACACCGAATAATGATTCGGAAATGGGCCGAAGTACAGGGAAAGGCAGCGGAGTATCCGCGCCGCCGCTTTTGTCTTATCAGGACGCGACCCCGGACATGGACCAAAATATCGGTTTTGCTACGGAGTATGGTTTCAAAGTCCCGAATGGGGCTGGAATGTTTGTAAATTACAATCCCAAGGTCTGGAATCCGAGTTGGGCAAACAGCATCCCGGTTCTGGTCAAGACACCGGTTAACCTGCCGTGGTACTCGTTTGTAGCCGAACGGGGAAACGAAGGGTACATCACTCGGACCACGGTTCCAGGATACCGGCTGCACCGGTCAAGCATTGCGCGCCCAACCCTGACCGCGAAGTACGACGTGCAGACTATTCGGGTGAATATCCAGGCGAACGATCGCATCGTTCCATTTACATGGGTAAACGGCGCTTGGGACGAGAACCCGACCGAGAAAGCCCAACGCCTGATTTTTGGTCAGGGCAGGAGCGATGGGGAATACTCGATTACGGTGAAATACAAATACACCGTGACCGGCCACAACCCGACCAACTGTTTAACCTCCATCAAGAACGGCGATCTGCTGTTTTCCCATTTGAAGCAGGGGGACAAGGTGGACATTCGGACCGCGAAACCAGATGAATACCTCTTGGAAGCGGTGACACAGTGGGCTCAAAGAACCAAAGTATGGGTGCCGCCTGGTCATGACGATTATGGCCGGGTTGTAGGAAGCGGCGATTTAATATGGGGAAGCGAACTGGCGATTAGAAATCTGGATGCAGACCCAAGCCTGTCCATCCCGAACGAGATCGTTTTAAGCCCCAGTCAACACAGAACGATCAGTTCCGGCACCAAGACGATGAGTGTGACCTATTCAGTAGATCCGAAGTATCATCCATATTCAAATGTTCTTGGGATGCCGATGGACCAACTGGCTGCGTCCATTGTGAACGCTCTCGAGCAGACGGAACGGGAGGAAGCTTTTTCAGTTCGGCCAACTGTGGTTCTGTCCGGCGATGACACCATTCTTTGCGGTGCGGTTCGCAAGTATTATTATGCGAACAACCGCGGCGGCGACGAGATCTACCTTGGGCCGCAAAACGCGCCTGCCTTTTCGGCGACATCGTATGTATCCGGATCAAGTCCGACCTGGGGTTTACTGGTTCGGCCTGACGATTACCTGTATACAACGTCCAGCGGGCCAATCAACATTTCAAACTATTATTGGGTTGTGAACGCGCCAATAGGGTCTTCGGCGTGGATTGCACCGAACTCGGCTAGCGGGGGCGGTTCTGGTTGTTAAGGAGATAACATGCACGCTTTATTATGGCACGGGCAGCTATTCGGCCATACGGTCGACATATGGGCTTATCGGACCTTTCTGCGGTTATTCGCGGCGGCGTTTCTGATCGTACTGCTGATCGCGGGCCGCAGGATGAATGTAAAACCCTATAAAATGGTGATCGTTTGGGCGGTTTTAATCGTGTCCATGGCTGCCGGGTCGCGCTTGTTCTACTGGGCCTTGCACCCGGAGGAATTCCGGACGCTGACACAGCTGCTCGACACCGCCCAAAGCGGGATGGCGATAGCCGGCGGCTTTCTTTTGGTCGCCGGCTTAGTGCCGCTTTTCGCCCGGGTCCTGGAGATCAATCTGCCGAAGCTCTGGGACGCCCTGTCGGTGGCCTTTATCCCAGGCATTATCCTGATCAGGATAGGCTGTTTCCTGAACGGCTGCTGCTACGGGACCCCGACCACCCTGCCGTGGGCGGTCCGGTTCCCGGCTGGCAGTTATGCCTATCAGGATCAGCATTATCACGGCATCATCGGAACGCCTTATTATTCGCTTCCGGTTCATCCGACCCAACTTTACGAAATACTGGGGGTTATCATGCTTGGGGTGGTTGTGATCTGGGCGATCAAACGCCTGCGGTCCGGTTCCGGGTTCGCTGTATTCATCGGGGGTTACGCGCTATACCGCCTGGGAACCGACTGGTTCCGGCAGTCGATGGTTTTGACTGAACCGCGCTGGTTCTATCCGGCGCTTTTTTTGGCTGTTATCATCGCTTCGGCCACTTGGCTGTATCGGAATCGAGCAACCCAAAATGAGCCACTGCCGAAGGATTCTAAAAAGGATGAACGATTGTATACCAGAAGCGTTGAACAAGACACCCTGTGATTCATTGACCGGTCACGGAGTATTGATAGACCTTGCCGTAGTTCTGGCCGACACAAAGATCCATGCTTTTCCGGGTATTGTTGTAGACGGCGCTCCATTGGGTGCGGTACGTGATACCGGTTTTCTTTACGAAACTATTGACGAGCCGGGCCTCTTTTAACAGGTGCATCGCATCCTGCTCGGTCAGGACACCATTTTTGGCCGTTAAGCCTGTCATCGCGATCGCATAGCGATTTTGCCCCATGCCGAAATAATACTTTGCCCCGGGGGTCTGATAGAAGTTGGTACAGGCCTGGTAGGACACTTTCGGCTTGATCAAATGCATTTCGTTATTGACGTATTCGACAATTACGCTTTTACCGCCGGCATCGGCGATCTGATAATGATAGCAGGCGCCGGCGGAGTCGTGCATATCGTATTGTTTCAGCAGGGCGACCGCTTCGTCGACCGTTGCCGCTTTATCCAGCAGCAAACGGATGGCTGTCGTGCTCGTAATGTCGGGTCTTTTCGTTTGTTGATTGGTCGGTTTGTCGGGCAGCAGGAGGATCGCAACCGACAGACCTTTTTCATTCATCCCGTCCATGGGGGCATAGGGGGCCGCCAGTGCCTGGATCCGATTGAACAATTGATCGGGCATATAATCGCCCTTGTAGCCGAGGAAGGCTAGATTCACGATGGATAGGCTCTCATAACCATTCGCCGGTTTGGTGTGGACAAGCAATCCGGGCGAATAATAAAGGTCGAAATTGCGCCCGAAAACATAATCTCCCTTCGGGGTAACCGCGTTGAAGGTCGTGCAGGTCAGTTTCGCTTCATCGACATGAATGGGAAGGCCTTTTAATATTTTACGAACGATAAACTGAATCAGTTCTTTATCGCTGCTGGCGCCCACTTCTAAAAACTCATCAAAGCCGTAATCACTTGTGTATTCCATCGTATAGAATCCGTATCGATCTACTTTTTGCAGGCTGTGCAGCGACATCAGCTCAGCCCGAAACACGAAAACGGTTACCAGCGTCAGAATCGCCAATCCTGCAATGATCCAGAGTGCGCCCTTTCGGATGGTCAAGCTTTTCTGCATTGTCCATACCTCCTATTGGATCAGCCTATTTGGAATCTATGTTTATCATGCTTGAAAAGGGGATTGTCCGCAATCAGAACAGTCAGAATGCGGGAAACGGAAGAGCCCGGGCAATGGCCCGGGCTCTTTGTTTCCCTTCACCGTATCATTCAATGGTTTTCCTTAATCCGAAACGGTAAAGTGATAGGCTTTGCTGTAATTGCGTCCGATACATAGGTCCACACTTTTTTGCGTGTTGTTATAGAGCGCGCTCCACTGGGTCTTGTAAGTGACGCCTTTGTACACAAAGTTTGCGGTTTTGGCCGCCTTTAACAAGTCCATCCCCTGTTGTTGGGTAAGAACGCCCTTCCTGTCGGTTAATCCGGTCATGGCGATCTGATACCGGTCCTGACCGATTCCGCGGTTGTATTTTGCACCGGGTGTCAGATAGAAGTTCGTACAGACCTGATAAGCCGCATCGGGGGTTAAGACATGCATTTCGTTGTTCACATATTCAACAATGACACTTTTTCCGCCGGCATCGGCAATTTGGTAATGGAAACAAGCGTTTGCCGAGTCGTGCATATCATATTGCTTCAGTAATGCCAAAGCTTGGTCAACAGTGGCTGCTTTGTCCAGCATCAATCGGACCGCGGTCGCGGTCGTGATGTCAATTTTGCTGGTTTGCTGATTCGTAGGCTTGTCTGCCAGCTCAAGAATCGCCACTGACAAACCTTTTTCATTGATGCCGTCCAGAGGAACATATGGCGCTGCCAATGTGGTAAGGCGGTTATAGAACGAATCCGGCAGATATCGGCCTTGATACCCAAGAAAAGCAAGATTGACCATCGATAGGCTTTGGTAACCATGCGCCGGTTTTGTATGGACGATCATGCCGGGTGAATAATACATATCGAAATTCCTGCCGAAAATGAAATCGCCCTTTGGTGTCGCCGCGTTGAACGTCGTACAGCCCAGGCGCGTTTCCTTGACGCGAATGGGGAGGCCCTTCAGGATGCGGGCGGTCACAAATTGGATCAGTTCTTGGTCATTGCTGGCGCCTGTTTTTAAAAAAGCATCAAAACCATAATCCCCGGAATAGTTCATCGAGTAAAAGCCGTAGTTGTCCAACTTCTGAATGCTTGCCATGGTCCGGATTTCATCCCGGAATACCCATCCGGTGACCAGCACCAGAACCGCCAAGAGCGCGAGGGTACCGAGCAATCCTGTCTTCACGCGGGAATGATTGTTCATGATCATCTCTCCTCAACTGTTTGAATGAGCTGCACCGAATCACAACCAGATAAGAGACATCTGTTGCAAATGCGATATATGTGTATTATGGTTTAGGGGAGAAAGGGACACAATCAACAAGTTCCAGCTCGATTGTTGCTTTAGCAACATAGAGCGGGCTGTTTGTTGAGGAAAGCGTGAAAAGATGAATGAAAAGCTGCAGAAAACCGATCGGCGGGTTCGCAGGACCAAGCGCATACTGGCGGTTACGCTGGTTGATTTGTTAAAAGAAAAGCCGCTGAATCGGATCACGGTGAAGGAAATCACGGAGATCGCTGATGTGAATCGCGCCACGTTCTATCGGCACTATCAGGATGTTTATGACATGTTCCACCAGGTTGAAGATGATCTTTTGGCCGAATTCAAAAAGGCGGTCACCGCGCAGCCGGTGCGCGGTTTGGACGATTTGCGCGGATTTTATGTGAGAATATTTGAGTTTGTGGGGGAAAACGCGGATTTTGGGCAGATGCTTGCTGGAACGAACCGTGAAATGTCTTTGGTGGAGAAGTGTAAGGACATTGTCGACGATTTCCTGAATGATGCCCGCACCAACAACCTTCCCCCCGTGGACCGCTTTGCCAACGCCTTCGTTGTGGCCGGTTTTGTCGAGGTGGTTAAAACCTGGCTGAACGAAAATATGCCCGTTCCGCCTGCCCGAATGGCCGAATACATCTTGCATTCGATTCGCTTCGGCTTTGCTTCGGATTCGAATCATGTGAAAGGGCCCTAAAGAGGAGGATGGGTGTACAAGCTACTTTTTTATAACCTCAAGGATCAGGCGCATCACTTCATGGACTAAGTCAGCAAGGCTTGCCTCAGACCCGCTTGCGCACCATTCGAAAACCGCCCCGCGAAAACAGCGGATGGCGACATTGGTGATTTGCCAGCTGTTCATGTCATCCCTGATTTCGCCTTTTTTCTGGCCTTCCGCAACAATGCTGTCGAGAATGTTGTACAGATACAGATTCCGCGAGGAGATGAAAGGGGACCGCTTTTCGTCCGGTCCCAACTGGCTTTGATACAGCACCCGAAAAGCGGCGCGGCCAGACATTTCATCCGTTTCAACCGCCATCTCTAAAAAGCTGTGCAGCTTCTCCATGCTTGTCATCCCTGCCGGTACATGATCAAGCCACTCTTTATAGCGGGTTTCAAGGTGGTTGAACTGCTCCACGATGACCTGATCTTTCGAGGCAAAGTGGTTGTAGAAGGCGCCTTTTGAAACGCCGGCCTTTTCGACGATATCGTCAATCGTCACCTTGTCGTACCCATACTTCGAAAAGAGGGATACCGCCGTTTCATAGATCTTTTTCCTGGTTTCCTGGCCCTGGAGCGCGCGTTTGGTTACCGGCTTAGCTTTCAAGATGATCACCCATGCAATATTTCTTCCATTCTATGGCTTTTGAATCATTAGAACAAGATTGACCAGCGCAAACGAACATGGTAAATTAGAGATACTGAAGTCGGCGACTACAGTATGTATTCTACAAGATCCATGCAAAACTGACAACCTGAAAGCATATGAAAGAGTTGGGGGGATCGAGTATGGCATCGACACTGTCCAGGAATCCGCTGGAAACGATCGCAAGTCTGGCTCAAACGCAGAAGATGTCTCTGGGTTCGGAGCTGGAATACCAGGCGAAAATCTTGAATGATCAGCCTGCCCTGATCTTTGAAGAACGCGTGCTGACCTTCAAGGCATTGAACGCGCTTGCCAACCGCTATGCGAACTATTTTGCTTCGCTGGGATTAAAAAAAGGCGATGTGGTTGCGCTTCTGATGGAAAACCGGCCTGAATTCCTGATTGCGGCCTCGGGATTGAGCAAGCTGGGGGTCGTTGTTTCTTTGATCAATAACGGCGTGCGCGGAGAGGTCCTCGCGCATGCGCTGAATGTCTGTGACGCGAAAATGCTGATCGTTGGGCATGAGCTGCTGAATGCTTTTCTGGAAATCAAGGAACAGGTGCGCTTCAAGCAGCCGGGAACGGTGTTTGTGGAAGCAGAGGGTAAAGCGCTTGATCCGCCTGAAAAAATCGTGAACCTGGAGCCGCTCCTGGAGCAGGCCTCGGATGAAAACCCGCCCACCACCGGAGAAGTCAGCAGTGACGATGTTCTAATCTACATATATACATCCGGTACGACCGGCTTTCCAAAGGCATGTGCGGTGACCCAGAAGCGCTGGTTGGTTCTGGGCAACCTGTTAACCCTTTTCGGGCAGATGAGTCCGGGAAAAGCGCAGTATATGGTTCTGCCGCTCTACCATAACAGCGGCTTTGATATGGGATATGCCAGTACGGTGGTATCGGGATGCGCGATGGTTCTGCGCAGGAAATTCTCCAGCCGCAGTTTCTGGGACGAGGTGCGCCGGTATCATGTCCAATTCTTTATTTACGTTGGCGAGCTCTGCCGGTATCTTTTCAACCAGCCGGAAAAGCCGGAAGATGCGGATAATCCGCTGCAAATTGCGGTCGGCAACGGCATGCGCGGAGAGCTGATGGAGCCGTTTAGAAAACGGTTTGGGCTCAGTACCATTTACGAAGTTTACGGCGCAACCGAAGGCGTGGGTTCGTTCATTAATTTTGAACAAACACCCGGTATGTGCGGCAGCTTGGACATGCTTGGCAGGCGGCAGGGCGAAGTTGCCAAATATGACCTGGACGCCGGGGAACTCGTGCGGGATGAGCATGGCCGCGCCATAAAATGCGGGGTGGGAGAGACCGGCCTTCTTCTCTGTGAGATCAACCCGTTGAATGTGTTTGCGGGTTATGTCAACAATCCGCAGGCTACAGAGGAGAAGATGATACGCAATGTTTTTCAGGAGGGAGACTGCTACTTCAACAGCGGTGATTTAGTCCGTTTGGCAGAGAAAGACTACATTTCTTTTGTGGATCGCCTGGGCGATACCTACCGCTGGAAGAGCGAGAATGTATCTACCAATCAGGTATCGGATGTGGTCAATCGGTTCGGTCAGATGGAGGACGTCAACGTATATGGGGTGCGGGTGCCAGGGGTGGAAAGGCGCTGCGGCATGGCGGCCATCAAGCTTCTGGATGGGGCGGTCATCGATTTAGCGAAACTTGGGGCGTTTGTTTGCCAAAACCTGCCGACCTACGCCCGGCCGTATTTTATCCGGCTGCGCGATACCCTTGATGCCACCAACAGCTTCAAGCAAATGAAGACCCAACTTCAGAAAGAAGGCTTTAATCCGTCCACGATCAAAGACCCGCTCTATTTTCTCGACCCGGAACAAAACACCTACATAGCAATCACGCCGGAACTGTATGCAAAGATCGTCGATCAGCGCGTGAAGTTCTAACCGTTGAATTAACGGGCACGTCAGGATAATGAGAGACGTGCCAAGTAATAATAAGCTTATCAATCGACTTCGATAAGGATGCGCCCTCAATGATCACAGTGAATCTAGGCTGGAACATCGAAACCTATTTATCGGTTTCTTCAGCGATTATTTCGACAATCGGCATTATCCTTTTTCTAAAGCGGGATTGGAAGAGATATGGATTACTTTTACTGCTCAGCGCCATCGTTGGAGTTATACTATGTTACATTTTCCTGGGATTGAAGCTGTACTCATTTCCTTATCGAATCTTTCCTGAGATCTCCAAAATACCATTCACAGCGATTCTTACGGTTTTTCCGTTATACGTTCTTTTGGGAGTTCAGTATAGCCCTAAATCATGGGCCTGGAAGATTCCTTTCTACTGGGCCGTTGTTCATCTTGGCGTGCTTACGGAGGGATGGATTGAAAGCCACACGCAGATACTGAAATATAATGAAGTTTGGGATCTGTGGGATTCATACACGTGGTGGTGGCTATACTTGCTGGTTTTTGAATGGGTCGGCGGCTTGATCATCCCCCAAGGGCTTAGAAAACCACTTGATCAGGAACTAATCCGCTTCGGGCAACTCGGGTGGTTTATCCTGCATTTTATTTTGATCAGCACGATATTTATTGCCGGGGTGTATGCGGGACAGACGCTATTGACAATGCCGGGTCGGTAATTGTTGTCGGCGGCCATTACGCCGGCATACCCATAATCTGGTGGATTGGGTGCAAATCGACCTTTCCCAAGGACCATCCGGTACATTAGAATAATACTAGTACCAACAAAAACACAATGAATAAGTGGAGGTAATACGATGGCTGATAAAAATATTAAGAATAAGGAAGAGAAGAAAAAGAAGGCTGAAAAAGCGGTTAAAGTCCCAACGACGACGTCAATAGCACCAGCGAAAAAGCCGAAAAAAACATATTAATGGCGAAGGTACGGCTTTTGCCTGCCTTTTGCCCGAGTAGTGCCTACACCCGCTCGCATCGCTAGTGGCGTAGGGACAGCAATTTTAGGATTACCCGAGCACATTCTGAACGCACACGAGACGGTTCCCGTGTGCGTTTCGTTTTTCCGTTAAAGCGTTCCAAGCGACAAACTTATAGACTGCAAGTGACCTGCCTAAAGACTGAAACCGCACCATCTTCGAGAAAACCAGATGCTTGCAGGGTTACCCTTCCGGGCCGCAGGATCGTAAGGGTGGCAGTGCGCCTGCCTGTAGAACTGCGTCGGGCGACCAAAACAATGGTAGCGCCAGTAGTAGTAAAATGGCTGGTAAGGTTAACGACCGTTGCGTTTCGGAAAACAATGCGAACGTATCTGATGGTACCGGCCCCCCTTGTTGCCGTTATACTGGTTGGTCTGCTCGAACGAAATACATAATCAAATTCTCTTCCGCTAATCAATGCTTCGAATTCGCCAACGATTGAACCGGATGGCCCGGTACTGAGGCAGCTTGCCACCGCCCGAAATTCAGTTTCATTGATACCTTCGATTTCGCCGCTGACAACTACATCGGACAATAGAATCACCTCCTTTTGATGGGTGACCTCATTTTACCAATATATGGGGATTGCGCCGGGGGGTTACAAGGAACAGAAAATGGGTAATCAACTCAGCGAAGCAGAACAGGGGACATTGAAGTAACGATAGTCTCGGTGCAGTAGTTGAAAGAAAAATGGGAGCTGACGCCCGATGGCTGAGCATAAGCAGACCAACCGGCTGGTCCACGAGAAATCGCCGTATCTTCTTCAACACGCGCATAATCCTATTGACTGGTATCCGCGGGGAGATGCCGCTTTCACAAAGGCCAAACTTGAAGAAAAGCCGATATTTCTAAGTATCGGCTACCATGCTTGTCATTGGTGTCATGTAAATAAAGGACACCATTAGGAATCCCGAAAACAGGGAAAGCAAACGATGCCCTTCTAGCTTGTCGTGCAGATGAGGATTACGCGATGACCTATGGTTTACTGATGGGATGCCTGTAGGCTTGATTCCCGAGCAGAATCGCGGCGGCGATCGTGCCGTAGGCAACGAAACTGCGGAAGTATTCACCGAGGGCTGCGTTGCCAAACAGATTCTGACCGGCCTGCGGTGACACAATGAAGAGGGCGTGGAAGGCAAAGACACCCAGAATTACATTTCGGACTGAAGCTCGTCGAACGGTTGCCCCACCCGCCAATAATGAGGCGGCCGCAAAGATTTCATGATTGCGGTGAGCCGTATACACGTTCAGCATTCCAATGTTCTCAAGAAAGATCAATTGCCCAAGACAGGCGATCACGGTCGAAAGCGTCATCGCAATGATTCGCGTCCGATCCACGTCGATTCCCAGCAGTGCAGCCCGATAACGGTTTAATCCAACCGCCCGGATTCGCTGGCCCAGTGGGGTTTCCATTACATAAGCAACGGCTGCGCAGGCGCAAATCACCAGGACAACCATCAGCACCGGCAGCGTGATATCGCCAATCTTCATTTGAAGCAGCCCGTCAAGAATGTTCCGGTATCCATCCAGATCGACCATGTTTCGGATTCCGGTTCCCCGCGACAGCAGGATTTCCTTGTTCAGCGCGGGGATAAAGCGGCCATAGCCCGCCAGGAAAAAGAATTGATAAATCCCGTTTGCCAGCAGTCCGATCACGATGGTCGCAATCATTTCCCGACCTTTCACCCGGTTTAGGAGGTGGCCCAACAAGATGCCGAAAAATATAGAAAAAACGAGGCCGACAACAAGTGCCAGGCTCCATCCCGCCATGCCGTTCACCCTGAGGATAATTGCTGCGAGAATACCGATCTGAGCAGCCATCGCGCCGATGGTCACAGCAAAATTGAGCCCCATGCCGGCTGCGACCGGAATCACCAGGGCCAGCACCAGGAGGCTGTCTCGGATGAATCGAGTCAAGAGCTCATCGGCAACAAATGAAGGGCTCATCTCCGAAAAGTAAAGCGCTGGCGCCGCGAGCAGCAGAAAGAGCAACGGAACGAGATCAGACCGCTTCATACCGTTCTCCTTTCCCGGTTTCCAACAGGGCATAGAGAATCACGCCGTTGGTCACAATCGTTCGGATGATTTCGGAAAGGTCCGGCATTACTAATTGATTGGCAAGCGGTCCGGATAAAACGTACACGGTCTGAAACAGCAGGGTTCCCATAAACACCTGGGCTACGCTGGTCCGGCTGCTCCCGCTGCCGCCCAGCAGAATGGATGAAGCTGCCGGGAAAGCGGTCATCAGAGGAGCCTCATACAGTTCGACAAAGCCATAGCTCTGTGCATAAATACAGATCCCCAGCGCTGCGGTTACCGTGGACAGAATGACAGCCAGACGGCGGTAACGCTCGGTTTGTATCCCCGACAAGCCGGCGAAAAGCTCATTCTCGCCCAGGGCGCTGATGGCCTGTCCGATTTCAGTACGGAAAAACCACACCATGAGCAGAACAGGAACAGCCATAATGAGCAACCCTCCCACCGGGAAGGAGACTCCACCGGCATGGATAGCTCCAAATTCACTCAGCACGCCGCCGAACGAGGTTTTCAGTCCAATCGTCGGGCGAAGTCCAAGTCCGCCGATTGGCCAAACCAGTCCTGCGTTATGAAAGGGCGCTGCCGCCCAGAAGAAGCTCATCAGAAATACAGCCGAAAAGCCCAGAAACAGACCGGCGATCTCCTCCTGACCGCGTACCCGCCGCAGCAAGTGCCCGTACAGTAAGCCAAACGGAATTGCCGTAAGAATTGCGAAGAGACATGAGGTAAGGAATGCGGCCCAGCCGGTCAAGTCAAATTCAAGGGCCAGGCACATCCCGAAAAGTCCAGCCAGGATTCCAATCGGCAGGCCGTAATTGACACCCATTCCGGCCCGAAGCATCGGCAGCAAGGCCAGGACCAGCACAATGTTCATGAAGAAGCGCATCATCGAGCTGGCGATCAAGCTGGGAAGCGGCAGGCCGGACCCTGCCGCCATGAGCAGCATAATCGCCAGGAAGAACGTGATCAATCGCTGTGAGTGGTTGGTGATTCGCTTCAATTCGGGCCTCCTGTCAAACCATAGCTGCGGCAAACGAGGCCTCCGGCGCATCGGCCTGAAGCAGACAGCGGATCCTCCCGTCGTGCATAACGGCGATCCGGTCGCAGACTTGCCTGAGTTCGTTTAACTCCCCGGAAACGATCAAAATTGTGGTGCCCTGGCTGCGGTTCAGTTCGACCAGATTCTGTAATACAACCTGTTTCGCTCCGATATCGATGCCCCGGGTTGGTTCGGATACGACCAGGCAGAGAGGACGAATCAGGGCTGCCCGTGCTACGCCAATTTTTTGTTGATTCCCGCCGCTCAAAGCCGAAATAGGCTGCCAGGGATTTTGACAGCGCACATCATATCGGGTGCAGTATTCCTCGGTTATCTTGCCGATCCGGGACCAATCCGGCAGGCTCAGCCCACCCAGCCTGGGGCATCGAAGATATCGCCGAAAATGATGTAAAGCAGGGAATACCATATTTTCAGCAATGCTGCGCTGGGCCAGCATCCCGGCCGAACGCCGCTCATCGGGTAAATAGTAAAGGCCTGACCGGAGCCAGGTTTCGGGTTTAAGCGGTGTGACGATTTTGGATTGAAACCGAATTTGCCCGGAAGCTTCGGCCAGCCCCATCATTCCGGGGCCGACAGCAAGCCTCCCGTGTCCGGCAAGCCCGGTAATCCCCATGATTTCACCACAGCGCACGCTCAGGGTAAGATCATGCACAATGTCTCCGGGCATGTTGACGGTAAACCGGTCAAATTCGAGCACGGGATCATCCGGCAACACCCGGGCGGCCGCATCGGTTGGAACCAGTTCCCGTCCCAGCATCGCGTGCAGCAACTGTTCCGAATGAAATGCCGGGTTACTGCGTTCACATGCCAGGGTTACTGAACCATCCCGAAGAACGGTAACCCGATCGCAGGTGTTGATCACTTCTTCCAGCCGGTGGGTTACCAGCAGCACCGCGACACCCCGGCGCGCCAGCCCGCGGATCAATGACAGAATCCGTTCTGCTTCGTCCGGTGTTACCGCGGCGGTCGGTTCGTCAAGGATTAACAAGCGCAGATCTGGCCGGCTAATTTCTCGGCCGAGTTCTACATACTGTTTCAACGCAACCGACAAGCTGCCGGTCATGGCGTCCGGATCTGCTCGAACGCCCATTTCTTCAAGCAGACGAGTCGCCGCAGCGAGGTTTCGACGATGACTGATTCTGGATAAAGAATGTCCGGTTATGCTTTCGATCCAAGGGTTACACTGTTCGCGCCCGAAAAAAAGATTTTCCGCCCCTGTGAACTCGTGGAAAAGCGCGAATTCCTGGTGAACCATTCCAATACCCAAAGATCGTGCTTCATAAGGTGTGCGGATCTTTACCGGGCTGCCGTCCAGTTCCATTCTTCCGGTCCATCCGCCAGTCGTGCGGATCACCGGATTGCCTGAAATGATATTGAGCAAGGTGGTCTTCCCTGAGCCGTTTTCACCAATCAGCCCATGAACCTCGCCCGCGCGAATCCCTATGCTGACCTGATTCAGCGCAAGCTGCGCGCCATACCGTTTTGAGATTCCGCCAAGTACGAGCATATTTTCACCTTTTGGGGTTTTGATCCGGACAACAAGAGATTCAGGCTGGTAGTCCCGGCCTGAATCTCTCTCTTATTGTAGTCGTTTCTTTACAGGAGTACATCTAATAGATGATCGAATCCTCAAGAATCAGATAGTAATTGTTCAGTTCCTGCTTCATTTTGTTAAAAGTAACGGGGACGCCGGCTACATCCTTTGCGATGCGGCTCAGGTCGTCCTGCTTGATGTTTTTCCGATCGATTTTCCCGTCAATGATTCCCTTTGCGATTTCTACCGAGAATTCGGGGAGGAAAACACCGCACGGAACCGGCCAGGTAGAAAGCCGCCCGGTCATTTCCTGTTTTGCGGCCTCATCCTTGATCATCGCATTGATTTTATCAAAGTTGCCAGCATCTTCCGGCTTGACTTTCAGGTTCATCGCGGCCGGATAGCCCTGTGTCGGGGTCGGGCAGCACTGTTCGGCGAAAATGAACTTCAGTTCAAGCGCCTTGGCAATAATCACATCCTGCATCGGGCAGTTGGTACCGAAGATGGCCGTGTCTTTCCCGTATTTCGCGATCTGGCGGGGGATATCCTCATTCAGAAACTGGAGCATGGCCGCCGGGCCGTTGCCGGTCTGGGGGTCGGGCGTCGTTACATCGACGAATTTCATGCCGAGCGCTTCACAGGTCTGCTTCATCATATCGTGGCGTTTCACGATCACTTCTTTGGCCATATGGGTTGGGAAGGAATAATGAATGAAGGTCTTGGCGCCCATCTTATGCGCTTTGGTGGGAATGGTTCGGCCGCGTTCCACCCAATCCGTATCCAGGCAAAGATCAATATATTTGGACATCATATCCGGGTCGTCCCAAATCGGTGCGGTGATTACAACCATGTCTGGGCGCTTTTCCTTGGTCTTCTGAATAGCCGGGAGAATCCCCGAATATCCAGCACAGATTACAATTCCTTTGACCTGTTCATTATCAGCCAGACTGGTAATCTGCGAGATTGCGGTTTCCTGTTCCGCGGCGAAATTGTCGGGCAGCGTGATATGTTTGATCATACCGGGGTACTTTTTCGCGGCCCGTTCCGCACCCCGGTATTCATCCTCACTGGCCGACAGGGTTGGTGTTACGACGCCGATTATGTAGCTCTTTGCAGCATCCGTGGTCGCTGCCGGTTTTGTCGCATTCGATCCGCATCCGGTAAGAGCAAGTGCCAATACGGCGATCAGCAGCATGGAAATCAATTTGTTCTTCAAATGGATACCCTCCTGTTTTATAGACTTCGATGGATTTCCGTTCAAGAGCCATAGACAAAACCAAACGAGTGGCGGTTAACGTTTTATCACCTGCCTCCTGGTCCGTAAATTGGCCAATTATAATTAAAAATTATAGTTATCATAACAATAAACAATGTTATTATAGTGTGGTATTCGCTTCCAGTCAACGAATTCGGCATTTATTACCAGGCGAGCCGAACACAATAACGCGCCGAAACATTCGTTAGGGGAAACGGAAATCCAACGGGAGTTGTGATTTGCAAAATGATTTCTGTGCTAAGAAAAATGGAGGAGTATCAGAAGAATAAGGTTCTGCAGGTGAAGGCGGCCAAGGAAGCCGGGCGAAAGCTAGTGGGCTTCTACTGCGCTTACAGCCCGCGGGAACTGGCGGTTGCGGCCGGAGCTATGGCGGTTTCGACTTCGGGGACCACGACCGGGAACAGCTTCGGGTGAGAATCCAGGCGTTTATTGAGATGCTTTAAGCGGGAGATTGGATCGAAAGAACGGATGGCATAAGATGAGCAGAACGATTGATGCGCGCGGCCGCATCGTCTGTTGTTCCAGGTTCGGTGCCAACTCACGAAAAATATTGTTCAATATCCTGAATGACGATGCCAAGATCTTTCATCTTGTTATACAGCGATGTTCGATGAATGCCGAGAATTTCGGCGGCGAGTTTTCGATTGCCGCCCGCGCTGACCAGCGCGTCGAGAATCGCCGTATATTCGGCCTGACGTAAAGTTCCTTTCTGCGCAGGACGGGCATTCGTTGAATCGGTAAGGTCCGAACTGAGAGGCCGCAGTGCGGGTTTGACCGAGACCAGCGTTTGGACTGTAATGTCGCCGCTGCGCTGAACCAGACAGGCGCGTTCCAGCGTATTGCTCAATTCCCGAACATTGCCTGGCCATTCGTACTGCTGCAGCAAACGCAGCGATTGGGTTCCCAGACCGGACACCGATGAACCCTGATTGTAAGAGATTTTCTGTGTCATGTGCTTGGCCAGGAAAGGGATATCCTCCTTGCGTTCGCGCAGCGGAGGCATATTGATTTCGAACACGGCCAACCGATAATACAGATCCTCTCTGAATTTTTTCTGTCTGACCATTTCTTCCAGGTTCTGATTCGTCGCGGCAACCAGCCGGACATCAACCCGCCGCAGTTTTTCGCTGCCAACCCGTTCAATCTCCATTTCCTGCAGGACCCGAAGCAATTTTGCCTGCGGCGCGAGTGGCATTTCGGAGATTTCATCCAAAAAGATGGTACCGCGATCAGCGATTTCGAACTTTCCGAGCTTCCCGCCGCGTTTGGCCCCGGTAAACGCCCCGTCCTCATAACCGAACAGCTCGCTTTCCCAAAGACTTTCCGGAATGCTGGCACAGTTGATACGGACGAAAGCTGCATCTTGGCGCCCGCTTTCGTTATGCAGCGCATGTGCGATCAGTTCCTTCCCGGTCCCGCTCTCTCCGTTGATCAGGACCGGAATGTCGGCGTCGGCAACCAGTTCGATCTGACGTTTTATATGTAAGAGCGCGGCGCTGATCCCAATCATATCCTTGATCGTATATTTCGCTTTCCAGCTCTCCCGAGCGCTTTGGGTCAGGGCATCGGTCTGCTCTTTCACCAGATAGCGGCGCGCAAAAGCAGACACCTCTTTCATATCCGGGAAAACATCATATGAGATTGCACCGACGATTTCACGGTTCAACCGAAGCGGCAGCCGATTTACAACCAGTGACTCGCCGCCAAGCGTCCAGATATCTGCAATGTCTGCGGTCCCAGTTGCAATGGTGGCGGGAAGTTTTGAGCTTGGAATGATTTCGGTAACGAGCCGCCCGACGCATTCGTTGGGATCCGAGTAACCAAGAAACTCGACGTAGTTCCGTGTGATGGAAACGATTCTGCTGTCGCGGTCCACAATGATATACCCTTTGAAAGAGGACAGGGTTTCTTCAAGCAGCTGTACCAGGGTCCGCGTCTGCATAGGCGCATTCCTCACCTTCTTCAATCATTCATTCAATTGATTCGTTTGAAATCAAGCGAACTCCTCTGTGTCGAAAAAATATTCATTACAATCGCTCGTGTGCAGAAAATTTCTACACCCACCCGTGCAGTTTCAATAACACTGCATTGGAAACGCCGGGATATGGGGGCTTGAGTAAGTTGGCACCGAACTTGCAAACAGATGGCTATCAGTGCTGAAGAGGGGGCAATGGTTTTCAACCAGAATCGCAGGTCAATCGTAAGAATCGAGAGGAGAATATCGAAATGCTGAACAAAAATAAACGAATCGTAACATGTGCCATAACCGGTTCCATCCACACCCCGACCATGTCGCCATATCTGCCGATCACCCCGGATCAAATCGCACAGAACGCTCTGGACGCCGCGAAGGCAGGCGCTTCGGTCGTGCATCTTCACGCCCGTAATCCGGAAAACGGCTGTCCGACGCCGGAGCTGAAGGTTTTTGAAGCGATTATCGACCGGATTCGGGACAAGAACAAAGATCTAATTTTGTGCCTGACGACTGGCGGTGGGTTAGGGATGACCGTTGATGAAAGGGTTGCAGTAGTTCCGGCGTTCAAACCCGAGCTGGCATCCTGCAACCTCGGATCGATCAACTGGGGCGTATTTCCCATGCTTGAAAAGTACGGCGACAAGCTGATTCACGACTGGGAAAAATGGCAGGCTGAAGCGGTGAAGGGCTTCGTTTTTCAGAACACCTTCGCGGATCTGTTCAAGATGACGAGCGTGATGAATGAAACTGGAACCCGGCCGGAATTTGAAGTTTATGATATCGGGCATCTGTACAACTGCGGGTATCTGGTTTCCAAGGGATACGTAAAAATGCCAATCTACCTTCAGTTTGTGACCGGGATTCTCGGTGGCATCATGGCAACGCCTTATGATTTGATGATGCTGCACCAGACTGCTGACCGCATTTTCGGCGCGGGCAACTACCACTGGTCGGTCATGGCAGCCGGCAAAAATGAATTTCCGATGTGCACGATGGGGCTTCTGCTGGGGAGCCATGTCCGGGTCGGCATGGAAGACAACCTTTATCTTTCGAAAGGCCGTCTTGCGCAGAACAATGCCGAATTGGTCTCAAAGATGGCCGGCATCATGAATCAATACGACCTGGAACCGGCGACGCCCGACGAAACCCGCGAAATTCTTGGTTTGCGGTAAGGACGGGGTTCGAACCCGGGATTTGTGAATTCATGATTGAGCAAATGCGAGGTGAGCGACATGCCCATAGAAAAGACGGCAGCGGAAATCGCGGAAATGATTGAATCGGGTGCGACGCTCATGATTGGCGGGTTTCTGGCGGTTGGCACTCCCGAAACCGTCGTTGATGCGATCGTGGTCAAGGGGATTGGAAGCTTGACGGGAATTGGGAACGATACTGCATTTCCGGGTGTTGGGATCGGAAAACTGGTCCGCGCCGGGCTGCTGAAGAAAATGATCGCTTCTCACGTGGGAACCAATCCAGAAACGACTGCAAGCGTTGAAGCAGGCCGCATGGAACTGGAACTGGTTCCGCAAGGAACCCTGGCCGAGCGGATCAGAGCTGGCGGTGCCGGTCTTGGCGGGATTCTGACCCCAACCGGCGTCGGCACTGACGTTGCGCGGGGGAAGACGAGCCTGATTGTTGACGGCCGTGAATATCTGCTTGAATTGCCGATGAACGCTGATTTTGCCCTGATTCATGCCGAGTGTGCCGATGTGGCAGGGAATCTTCAATATGTCGGCACCACGCGCAACTTCAACCCCATTATGGCTGCCGCGGGGAAAGTTGTAGTTGCCGAGGTCAATTCCGTGATCGACGGATTTTTCGATCCGGACCAGATTCACACGCCGGGAATTCTGGTCGATTATATCGTCAGGAGGGATGGGCAGTGAATGCTCGGGAGTTGATTGTTTCCCGGATTGCAGCCGAATTGAAAGACGGGGATGTCGTGAATTTAGGAATCGGTATGCCGACCGAAGTCCTGAAATATATCCCGGCATCGGTTAAAGTCGTCGTGCAGTCGGAAAACGGCATCATCGATATGGGGCCGGCACCAGAAGAATGGGCGGCGAATCCGAAGATCATAAATGCGGGCGGCAAACCGACCACCGTTAATCCTGGCGGCATGTTCATCGACAGCGCAACTTCGTTTGGCCTGATCCGGGGCGGGCATGTGGACGTAACGGTATTAGGCGCTTTTGAGGTGGACCAGGAAGGCAACCTGGCGAATTGGAAAATGCCCGGCAGAATTGCGGGGATGGGCGGCGCTATGGACTTGGTTTCCGGAGCGAAAAAAGTCATTATCGCGATGGAGCATTGTTCGAAGGACGGCAAGCCGAAAATCCTGAAGCAATGCACCCTTCCGCTCACCGCAAAAGGAAAGGTCGGCATGATTGTCACTGAAAAGGCGGTCATCAGCGTTACGCCGGATGGCTTGGTGCTGGATGAGATTCAGCCGGGCAGCAGCTTGGAAGACATCCTGGCCACCACTGAAGCCGATTTACGGGTTCCGGATCAACGCAGAGAGTCGATCGCATAGGTATCAGCTGCTCCGGCGGGTAATTTGCCAAATTGAGAGGAGGTTGAATCCATGAGACAGGCGATTATGGGCGCCGGGTCCCTGGGGACCATTCTTGGAGCCTTGCTGACGAAAAACGGATACGACGTGGATCTGATCGACGTTTGGGAAGACCACGTGCAGGCGCTGAATCAAGACGGAGCAACCATTACCGGAAAACTGGACCTCAATGTTCCTGTTCGTGCCATCACCCCGGATCAAATGCAAGGGGTGTATGACATCGTTTTCTACCTGGTGAAATCGACCGCTGATCACGCGGCTTTGCCGAAAGTCAAGCAGCATCTGGCGCCAGCGGGGTTTGTGGCCGTTATGCAGAATGGACTGCCGGAAGAAAAGGTGAGCGCGTTTTTGGGAAAAGAACGGGTGATCGGCTGTCCGATCGGATGGGGCGCGACCCTTTTAGCTCCCGGCATTTCCGAGTTAACCTCGGATCCGGAGAAAATGACCTATGACATCGGTGAACTGAATGGCAGCGATACGCCGCGACTGAACCAACTGCAGGAAATCCTGAATCATGCCGGATATGCACATCAATCGAACAACATCATCGGTAATCGCTGGTCCAAGCTGGTGGGGAATTCAACCTTCAGCGCCATGTCGACCGTAATTGGCGGCACCTACGGCGATGTCCTGGATCACCCCAAAGCCCTCTACTGCGCTGCCTGCATCGGCAAAGAGGCGATTGATTTAGCAGCCGCAGCCGGTGTGAACATGGAGCCGTTTCAGGGCGCGGATCTCCGCTTTCTGAACTTCAACACGCAGGAAGAATATAAAAACCTGATCCCGATTTACCAGGCCGTCATTGGTCCGCATCGGCCTTTGCGGGCCAGTATGCTTCAGGATCTTGAAAAGGGGAAAGCGTGCGAGATTGACAACATCAACGGCGTGATCGTTGATTGGGCCGCGCGCCACAACTTCTCAGCGCCGGTTAATTCTCAGGTGGTGCAGATCATCAAGCAAATTGAGAAGGGTCAGCTTTCCCCCTGCTGGTCCAATTTGGAACAAATCGAAGTCAGCGAGTACTGG
This sequence comes from Solirubrobacterales bacterium, assembly GCA_050258755.1. GTDB lineage: Bacteria > Bacillota > Syntrophomonadia > Syntrophomonadales > DTU052 > JBLMZI01. The sequence continues at coordinate 101,271 of JBLMZI010000007.1, forward strand.
TAGTTCGAGCCCGGACTGGCTGCCGCGGGCCAGTCCGGAGGTCCACGAATGGAAACTTGCTGCAGTATGCGTCACGCGACTTGAGCGGTCATGAATCCACCCGCATAATTCCCCCATATCATAAAATAGAACCGGGAACTGAAGCCTGATGGCTGAGCATAAGCATACCAACCGATTGATCCTCTAGAAATCGCCATACTTACTGCAGCATGCCCATAACCCGGTAGACTGGGTTCCCTGGGGGATGCGGCGGAAAGCGAAGGCGAAGTTGGAGGATAAGCCGGTATTCCTGAGCATTGGCTACTCGACCTGTCATTGGTGACATGTCAATTAAAGACACTAACTTGGATATATTGCGTTTGCCCGGATTAATAGAGTTATTACCTTCCGTTATCCATGAAATTAGGATTGTGTTAAACTAACTGGCAATACTATGTTTTTCGGAAAAGGGGAAGAAAGTAGTGGAACATGAACTGAAAGAACTTATAAATAAATGTGATACTGCAATTAAACAAGAAGACTTTGACACACTGATGCAATATTATTGCGATGACGCAATCCTAGTGATTAAACCTGGAATGCAGGCGCAAGGGAAAGAAGAAATCAAAAAGGCGTTTATTGCTATTGCAAAATATTTCAATAACAGTGTAGTTCCCACGCAAGGAGAAATGGTCATTTTAGAGACCGGTGATACTGCATTGGTTCTTTCTCAGACTTTTATTGCGGCTGATAAAAAAACTGATTCCGAATATTCTATGGAGCGAAGGGCGACCTATGTATTCCGGAAAGATACTCGCGGCCAATGGTTATGTGCAATTGATAACTCTTATGGAACTGAATTAATGAACCATGATAAATGAGTACGGTTCCCGTGCTTTCGGGAGCGGAAGAAGGGAAAAACGCAGGCGCGCCGGGCCTATAAGAGGAACTAGACAACGGCTTTATTCCAATTAGAAAAAGACACGACCAATGCTAAACAAGATATCAATCAAAGTTGAGGCATCCTCGATATCGGAAACAGATATATTGGGAGGCCGATTCGTATTCGTATTGTTTTCGAGCCGCATTGTCCGAAGGCGCCGCTGCTCTTGCCTGATTCGTATCGGTAATGCGGATATGTTGATACACGGGTGTAAGCGGGCATTGTTGCCGCTGAATACTTGTATTCAAGTGAAATGAAAAGGCCCTGGATGCGAATCCCGCGATTAAGCAGTGCCAGACTGAGCCTTGTGTCCGGCAAGTATAAAAGTGCGACTAAAGCCGGTAATCCAAGCACAAGTGCACCTCGAAAAGATATTGTTTCAAGATTGAAAGCGGTTGTAAATTCGAGCATCGTCATTACCTAAAGCATCCGAAGATGTTATTACGATTAAAATTGTATCATGTTCTCGAAACCCAACGACGGTTATCATGTAAGCCAGTTGGTGAAGAAACATGAATGCATCCTCCCAATGTGCTCTTCGCGGCACATAATGAATATTTGCGAGGTATGACTGGATGAGCAGATATATTGAAGTCACAAAAACAATCCATTCCGTCTGTACTATCTTGTCCTTTGTCTGGGTTATGGTTGTTTTGGCTTTGTGTTTCAATAGCAATTGGATGATAGATTTCTATCTATGGATTGCTTTCTACACGTTAATACCTGCGGTAGCCCTTAATGGCAAATTGTGGATCGACACCACAAAAGACTGGGCAATAACTCTACAATGGGGTATTAGTCTGGCATTCTTGTTATTAATCTTTTCCAATGACCATTTTCACACAAAGGCGTTCGCCTACTATAGAGATTTGCCCCGCGTTCTGAGCTCTAACTACAGTCAAGTAACTGGCAAACCGAATATCGATGTTCAAGTTGGAGGAGAAGATCGCGGGATATCATTCGAAATTTCGGGTGTTTGGTTTTGGAATGTCAATCAAAACAGGTGTCCCATCTCCGAGAACAAAACCTATACGATTACCTATTTACCGAATACGATGTGGGTGCTCGATATACAGGAAGCGCCCAAATAATCATTGGATACGGGGCGCGATTCGATCGTGCTATTCTGAAACATAACGCAAGGGCGAATCAATCCGCATCCCCCCCTCAAATCCCCAAACTAAGCTATTATGAACAGAAAAACAGGAGCTTAGGCTATGCCAAATCATAATCATGCCAACCGCCTGATTCACGAGAAATCTCCGTATTTACTGCAGCATGCGCATAACCCGGTGGACTGGGTTCCCCGGGAAGATGCGGTGTTTGCGAAGGCGAAGCTGTAGGATAAGCCGATTTTCCTGAGTATCGGCCATAGCACCTGTCATTGGTGCCATGTCAATAAATGACCCCAAAAGATGACGTGGCGGTTCAACCAACAACGTTGAAGGCGTCACGTTAGGGTTTTAAAGCCGAAACACCCGTCTGCGAAAACTTGGGGCTGAAGCGGGGAATTATTCAGCTCTGTCGCTCATGGGACCCGCCGAGCGGTTCGCCGACCATTAGTTAAGTATGGAAAACTGTAGATAAATTGGAAAGCAATCGTGTAGAATGATTTTGGGCATTTGCAGGATTGTATCCCGCTCAATGCTGCGGGCAGCCATTGCCGAGAAGGAGATGCATATGGATCGAATAAAAGAGACCAAAGCAGACTCGGAACATGTAGATTGCATATGTGAACTGAAAGAATCCCCGGAAACGGCGCCCGCCTTTCTCATTGTGGGAATTGGTGCCAGTCTGTCCCGACAAACTGCCTTAAGGACTTTACTGCAGAATTTGTCTCCGGACGCTGGGATTGCATTTATCCTGGTAAGCTCCGACGAACCGGACTTTTCCACCGACGACCTCGTTTCTTGGCAGGGGGAGATTGCTCTGCCGATGCAATTCATAGAAGATCCCACAGAGGTCCAACCCAATAACATCTATGTTTGTCCTTCAAACAAAGATGTGGGGATTATGGAGCGAAACCTCTTCCTGACTGAGCCCGCTAAAACACTTCGCGCCAGACGGCCAATCGATTTTTTCATGCGATCGCTGGCACATGATCAGGGCGTGAAAGCTGCAGCAGTGTTACTTGCAGCTACCGGTGCCGACGGCTACCTGGGTATAAAAGAGATCAAATCAGAACTTGGCGTTGTTATCGCAGAAGATACGGGGTTCTTGGGCAGAGAGGTCCGAAACGAATTCCTCAAAACGAGCATGGCTGACTATGTGCTCCCGGTTGACCGAATTCCGGGGCAGCTTGTGGAATACGCCGCGAACCTGTTTAGCCGGCATGAACTCGATACGGCGGAAACCTTCACACCGTCATTTCTAAAAAGCATTATCTTTCTTCTTCGAGCGCATTCGGGACACGATTTTTCGTCTTACAAATCCGGTGTAATCAGTCGTCGGCTTGAACGCCGCATGAACCTTGCCAGGATTCCGCTTGCCGATAATTATCTGGAATTTGTGCGGGGCAACGCAACCGAAATGGATGCGTTGCTGGGCGATTTTCTGATCAATGTGACCAGTTTCTTTCGCGATACCGAGATTTATGATTATTTAAGAAAAGTCGCGCTGCCTGAGCTATTAAGTGACAAACCTGACGGCTACGAAGTCAGGGTATGGTCGGCGGGATGTTCGACCGGTGAAGAAGCCTACTCTCTGGCCATGATTCTGCGATCCTGCATTGAAGAAATGAAACGTGACATCTCGGTACAGGTTTTTGCCACTGATGTTGATGATGTGGCGCTTGAGTATGCCCGGATCGGGAAGTATCCAACCAGCATTGAAAGTTCGGTAACTCCGGAGTATCTCCAGCGTTACTACAGTTTGCAGGACGACCACTATCTGGTGAAGCGGGAGATAAGAAAAACCGTAATATTCGCTCACCAGGACGTAATTAGTGATCCGCCCTTTGCCAAGCTCGATCTGATTTTCTGCCGCAACCTTTTGATTTACCTTGAACCCTCGATACAGCGGATCCTTCTGCCGATGTTTCATTACGCGCTTAATCCGAATGGCCTTCTGGTCCTGGGGACATCCGAGACAGTGGGGATCAGTACAGATCTGTTTCAGACGGTCCATGCCAAGCATAAAATCTACCAGAGGAAAGAAATGGTGGCCAAGCCCCATTCAGCGTATCGCATGTGCTTGATGCCGTTTCAACCTCAATCCTGGCGATCCAACTCCTTGCGTAAGATTGCGCGAAATGAGGAGTCTAGCGTGCAGCAGATGGTGGAACAGGTTCTATTGGACACAAACGTTCCACCAGCGGTTTTTGTTAACGAGAAAGGCGATATTGTATATGTTCACGGGCGAACCGGCAAGTTCTTGGAACCCGCTTCCGGGCAGAGTACGCTGAATGTGCTGGCGATGTCGCGCGAGGGTTTGCGTTTTGAACTTCGTTCTGCGCTTCAGAAGGCTTCAACCGATAATGTCCAGGTAAAGGCTCCAATCGTGCGAATCAAGACAGACAGCGGCACGATCTATGCAACCGTCACCGTTGAGCCGGTTCGGGAGCCCAAAGAGCTTCATGGACTCTTTTTAATCACCTTCCAAGAGCATTCAGATGAACTGGAAGTTGCCGACGATGGGTTGGGAGAACACAATCCGGAGCCAGCCTCAGCCGAGCAGCGGATTAAGGAGTTAGAGCAGGAGATCACAAGAATGCAGGCGCTGCTGCACAGTACCGTTGAAGAGATTGAGCTTTCCTACGCCGAAGTGGCCTCTACCAACGAGGAACTTCAGAGTACGAATGAGGAACTGCAGAGCAGCAACGAAGAACTGGAGACATCCAAAGAGGAAATGCAGTCTCTCTATGAGGAACTGGTGTCCGTAAACATGGAACTCACGACCAGGCTTAGCCAGTTGACTGAGGCAAACGATGACATCCTGAATCTTCTGGATAGTACCAATGTCGCTACGATCTTTTTGGACAGTGAACTGCGGATAAAGCGCTTTACTCCTTTGACCAACAAGATTGTGAACCTGATTTCTACCGATATCGGCCGACCTTTGAATCATTTCGTGTTCAGTGTTCCGCGCGGACTGCTTTTGAACCATGCGAAAACGGTTTTGGAAACGCTCTCTTCGATCGAAGAGGAGGTTCAAACCGAGGATGGCCACTGGTATTTGATGAAAATCTCTCCCTATAAGACGGTGGACGATCGCACTGGAGGCGTTGTGGTCACTTTCGTGGATATTCACGAACTGAAGTCCGCGCTGAGTTCGGTCAAGGATGCTCACGATAACCGTTTTTCATCTGATGCGATCTTTCAAGCAGTTGCCAAGCCGATGCTTCTGCTGGATGCGAAGCTGCGCATCTTGAATGCCAACCTTGAATTCTGCAGAATGTTCAGGGTTAACCTGGCTGACGTAAAGGGCGCGGAAATTGGAGAATTCGCTCACCAGCAGTGGAACCAAATGGCGCTGTTGGATTCCTTGCGGGAAGCGTTGCTCGGCGTCAACGACTTTCAGGATATGACTTTGGATTACGACCTTGACAACCAGGGGAGAAAGCGCTTTCGAGTGAATGCCCATAGGATTTCTCCTTCTGACGCTCGAAATGCCGTTATTCTAATGCTTTTGGATGAAGTCGACGCGTGACCTGTTGGTTATCGCGGAAAGAGGGGCAACAAAATGGGGAACGGGGAGAATCGCTGCTGGCCCGGCCTGGCAGAGCGAAAAGGAATTGCTGAGCAAGACTATATTTCCCCCCAAAACTGCGATCAGAAATCTCCCGATGCAGTGCTGAAAGCTTTGGTGTTGGAACTGGAAAACCATCAGCTGGAACTGGAGGTTCAGAACCAACAGCTGCAGACGACTGAGCGTCAGCTTCAGATCGCGTTAAGGCAGTATCAGCAGCTCTATGAATTGGCGCCCATTGCCTACTTCACGCTAGATTCGGCCGGAGTAGTGACCGAGCCCAATCTGGCTGCTACGATGCTCCTCCAAACGGATCGTGAGCGGATCGCCAACCGTCCTTTTGTTCATCTGGTGCTGCCCCAGCATCAAACCCGTTTTCTAGAGTACCTGAATTCCGTTGTAACCCAAGACCGCCCGCAGGACTGTGAAATCATGCTGAAAAGGGAAGATGGGATGCCCGTTGATACCCTTTTGGCAAGCGTTTCGGTCAATCGGCCTTGTGGTTCGGACCGGCAATTCCTGATAGCAGCAGTCAACATGACAGAACGGCGGCTGCTTGAGGATGAGCGTATGCGAAACAACAAGTTGGAGTCGCTCAGCGTTCTTGCCGGAGGGATAGCGCATGATTTCAACAATATTCTAACGGTCATACAAGGCGGCATTTCTTTGGCTAGATTGCAGGCCAGTCCCGGCAGCAGTCAGTTTCGCATTCTCGCGGAGACGGAAGAGGCCTGTCACCAGGCGCGCAATCTAGCTAGCCAATTATTGGTCTTTTCCAAGGGCGGAGAGCCAATTAAAAAGACAATCTCTATCGAAAAAATTGTAAACGAGGCCGCTACATTCGCCATGAGGGGATCAAACACATCCTGCGAAATTAAAGTTGTGCCAGATCTTTACCTGGTAAATGCTGATTCAAGTCAGATCAGTCAGGTCATCAATAATCTGGTGATCAACGCCCATCAGTCTATGTCTTCCGGGGGGAAGATCTTGATTACGTGCACGAATGAAACGACGACACTTGCGGATACGGCCGGTGATTATGTAAAAGTGTTAATACGGGACCAGGGTGTGGGGATTCCAGAAGACGTACTTGAGCACATCTTCGATCCATATTTCACGACCAAGCCGGAAGGCAATGGGTTAGGACTTGCTACGGCTTATTCAATTATTAAGAGGCATGGCGGACAATTAACGGTAGAATCGAAGGCCGGAGAGGGGACAAGCTTCCAGATTCTCATTCCCGCTTGTACGGACGTGCAATCCGGGGCTGGCGAGTACACACCTTACCTGGCTGAAGGTTCAGGCCGGGTTTTGGTTATGGACGATCAGAAAGGTGTGAGAAAGATGGTTAGCGTCATGTTGGATCACCTGGGCTATGAATGCGTCCTGTGCGGGAACGGCGCCGAGGCCATGCGGTTATTTCGCGAGAGCACCGAAAATGGTAACCCTTTCACGCACGTGCTCATGGATTTGACAGTGCCGGGCGGAATCGGCGGCAAAGAGGCGGTTCAAGAGATACTAAAAATGGATCCGACCGTCCGAACAATTGTTTTCAGCGGGTACGCTGATGGGGCGGTACTAGCCAATTACCGGGAGTATGGATTCAATGCGGCCCTATGCAAGCCCTTTTCGATTGAGCAGTTGGGAGAAGTATTAGCGAAGGCTTAATTGCTGCGCTTTCACTGGTTTCTTTCAACGATCACTGCTTCTTCAATGTCTGATAGAATTCCGATCAGGATGACAGGCACGGGGGTACCCACACGGGGACGGTTCCCGTGTGCTTGGCGTTTCAGGAGTTGGTCACATCCGCATAATACCTCTTGAAATCTCCAAACTAAGCTATCATGAAAAGAAAAACGGGAGTTGAAGCCCGATGAACGGCCATAAATATACCAATCGTCTGATCCATGAAAAGTCCCCGTATTTACTGCAGCACGCGCACAACCCGGTGGACTGGGTACCGTGGGGGGATGCGGCGTTTGCGAAGGCGAAGCTGGAGGATAAGCCGATTTTCCTGAGTATTGGCTATTCGACCTGTCATTGGTGCCATGTTATGGAACGGGAGTCATTTGAGCAGCAGGAAGTGGCGGATATTTTGAACCGGCATTTCGTCAGCATTAAGGTGGACCGCGAGGAGCGGCCGGATGTGGATCAGGTGTACATGACCGTTTGCCAGGCGATGACGGGGAGCGGGGGATGGCCGCTGACCTGTATTCTGACCTCGGAAGGGGAGCCGTTCTTTGCCGGGACGTATCTGCCGCGGCACCGACGGGGCGGGATGATGGGGCTGGTGGAACTGCTGCAACGCGTTGCGTCCTTATGGAAGGAAAGCCGGGAGGACCTGATTGAATCGGGGCGGCAGATTGCGGAATGGCTGCAGACGGAACATGATTCGGAGCCGGGGACGATCTCGAATGACGTGTTTGACGAGGCGTTTGACGCGTTTGCCAACGTGTTTGATGAGAGTTACGGCGGGTTTGGCCGGGCGCCGAAATTCCCGACGCCGCATCATCTGATGTTTCTGCTTCGGTATCATCATGCCTTTGGCGAAGCCCGGGCCTTGACAATGGTTGGAAAGACGCTGGATGCCATGGCGAGCGGGGGGATCTATGACCAGATCGGTTTTGGCTTCTCGCGGTATTCAACCGACCGGGAGTGGCTGGTGCCGCATTTTGAGAAGATGCTGTACGATAATGCGCTGCTGCTGCAGATTTATCTGGAAGCCTACCAGGCTACCGGGGAACCGTTTTATGCCCGGATTGCGGGCGAGATCATCGAATATGTTCAGCGTGACATGACTGGTCCGGAGGGCGCCTTCTATTCCGCGGAGGATGCGGATTCCCAAGGCGAGGAAGGGCTGTTTTACACCTGGACAAAAAGTGAAATTGAAGCGCTGCTGGATGAGCGGGCCCCGGAATACTGCGGTGTATACGATATCTCCAAAAACGGGAATTTTGAGGGGCGGAACATTCCCAACCTGATCGGCTACGAAGGATTCAAGGATGTACGGCCTTCATTTGAGAATGAGCGCGGGAAACTGTTTGAAGCCCGGTCGAAACGGGTGCGTCCGGCCTTGGACGACAAGGTTTTGACCGGATGGAACGGCTTAATGATTGCCGGCCTGGCTCGGGCGGCGAGGGTGCTGGAGAACCGGGATTACTATGACGCAGCGGCCCGGGCGGCCCGCTTTATACTTGAGAAACTGGTGCGTGAAGATGGACGGCTGCTGGCCCGCTACCGGGACGGTGAAGCCCGGTATCCGGCGTATTCGCCCGACTATGCGTACTTTATCTCGGGTTTGCTGGAGCTTTATGAGGCCGGTTTTGAGCCCGGGTTTCTGGAAGCCGCGCTTGGCCTGAACCGAGATTTGATCAAGCTGTTCTGGGATGAAACGAAGGGCGGCCTGTACTATACCGGTTCTGACGCGGAAGCGCTGCTGACCCGCCCCAAGGAAACCGACGATGGTGCGATACCCTCCGATAATGCCGTGGCAGCGTTAAACTGGATCCGGCTGAGCCGGCTGACCGGCGATCCGGATCATGAGATGCGTGCGGAAAGGTCATTCCGGGCTTTTGCGAACCCAGTCATGAATCAACCGACTGCACACGCTTTTTGGCTCTGTGCGCTGATTACGGCCCGGCAGCCGGGCCGGGAAGTGGTCGTTGTGGGGCAGCCGGACGATGGGGTGGTGCAGGCACTGCTGGCGGATTTGAACCGGCGTTTTGATCCGTTCACCACGGTACTGCTGAAAGGGATGGACGATGCCGGCGCGATCGTGAATCTTGCTCCGTTTACCGCATCCATGACGCCGGTGGAAGGCAAAGCGGCGGTGTACATCTGCAAAGGGAACGCCTGCCAGGCGCCGGTGACCGACCTGCCGAAGGCCATGCGGGAAATCAACCGGGATTAGGCTTATTCGAGTGCGATCAGGCCGACTTTCAGTGCCAGCCGGATCAGGCCGGCCACATCGCGGGTTTGCAGCCGGTCCATCAACTGAGCCCGGTGGGTTTCCACGGTCTTAGTGCTGATGCCCAGAATGGCGGCGATTTCCTTGGTGGTCGCGCCTTCGGCGATGAGCCGCCAGATTTCCTTCTGCCGGGGGGTCAACCGCTCGATTGGATCAACCCGGTCATTGACCCGGCGCATGTACTCGGCCACGACGTTTGAGACCGGCGGGCTTAAATACATTTCGCCCTGGTATACCTTTCGAATCGCCATCTCCAGTTCCAGCGGGGCGGCTTCCTTCAGTAGATAGCCGAGAGCGCCGCTTTTGAGTGCCTGGATAACATATTCCTCATTCGCGTACATGGACAGGAGCAGGGAACGGGTTTCCGGGTAATTGGAGGAGATTTCGTTCGCGGTCTGGAGCCCGTTCATGTTTTTCATCGCGATGTCCAGAACCGCTACATCCGGCTTGAGTTCCTTGACGAGTTCAAGCGCGGAAAGCCCGTCACTGGCTTCCCCCACGACCGCAATGTCCTGAAAACGGTCGATCAGAGATCGGATGCCAGCCCGGACCAGGTGGTGGTCGTCAACCAACAGGACGCGAATTGCACTCATAACGAGGTCCCCCCAATCGCATTATTCGGTATTGGTGATAGCGGGAAAAAGGCCCGGATTGTCGTTCCGCCCCGCAATGGGCTGGACTCGATATCCAACCTCCCGCCAGCCATTAAAACCCTTTCTTTCATTCCCAGAAGCCCGAATGATTTCCCCATACTCGCCATCAGCCAGGCATTCTGAAAATCGAAACCTTGCCCATCATCCGCGATCACCAGTTTTAAGCGATCGGACTGCAGACTGACCGAAACGCGGACGGTTCGTGCATTGGCATGGCGCAGGGTATTGTTGACCGCCTCCTGTACGACCCGAAAACAGGTGGTTTCGAGATCCGGCGTCAGCCGGGCCCCCCGCAGATCGCTTTCGAAGGTGCATTCCAGCCCGCTATTCAGCCGCTGCTGGTCCAGATGCCACCGAAGAGCCGCTTCCAGCCCCAGGTCGTCAAGGATGGAAGGGCGGAGCAGCAAAGACAGATTGCGGATCATGGTGAGAAGCCGGTCCACAATGATGATAACATTATCGAGTTGCGCTGCCGTCTGCCGCTCAGACGGGGCCAGACTCTGCAGGCTCAGTTTTATTGCGGTCAGGCTCTGGCCGATTTCGTCGTGCAGTTCGCGTGCGATGGCCCGGCGCTCAGTTTCCTGGGCGACCAGCAGGTTGTGCGAAAGCACGGTCAGCCGTTCCTGTGCGGCGGTGAGTTCCTGGAACAGGCGGGCCTTCCGAACCGCCACCCCGAGATTACGCCCCAGACCACTAAAGAAATCCAGATCGGCGGGCAGGGAATACCGGAGTTCGGGTTCATGCAGGCACAGAATGCCCTGCAGTTCGTTCTCCGCCTGGAGCGGCAGGAGGACAAAAGCCTGGCCGTAAAGGTCAAGTACAAACGGCTCAAACAGATTCGCTCTCGTTTTCATTGCCGCCGTTTCGGCGCTGAAGGAGAGTGTGCCATCCAATTCCGGCGGTTGCCCCGGAACGAAATACTTTGCATAGATCCAGTCCAGCAGACGGTCAACCTGAATGCCGTGCGCGGCGGTGCCATGCCACTGGGTGACCGCGGAAAAACGCCCGGTGGATCCGTCATACATGAGCAGGGACCCCGTCTTTATGTCCAACCGGGTCTGAAGGGATTGCCGAATGGAGTCGGCCAGCGTCGAAAGGTCCACGCTGGTATCGGTATCGGCAGCAACTTCGTTCAGCAAAAGAACCTGCCGGTTGCGATGGGCGGCCCGTTCCTCGATTGCTTTCTGATTGGTGATATCGCGGCTGACCCCGATGAATCCGGAAAAACGGCCATATTGGTCGTAACGGGGAACGCAGTTGGTTTCCACCACAACCGTCCGGCCGCTGGGCGAGATCATCCGAAAGACCAGATTCGCAAGCGGTTTTGGATTCTCAAACATTTCTTTGGTCAAGGCCTCAACCCAGCTCGCATCTTCCGGCGCCACATGGCCCATGGGAGAACTGTTGTAATACTCCTGGCGATCCATCATATTCCGTGACTGCCGGGGACTGATATAGGTAACCTGACTTTGCGCGTTGATTTCCCAGACATCGTCGGCAATCATTTCGACAATCCGGCGGAGCCGGTCTTCGCTGTCGCGCAGATTGTATTCGATCTTTCTGCGTTCGGTGATATCGCGCAGAATTCCTTCAATTGCAGCAAGCTGTCCTTCTGTGTCGTAGACCGGCCGGCTGTTGTTTTCCACCCAGTGAATCATGCCGTTCCGATCAGTAACCTGCACCAGGGTCTGGCTCAGCAGATCTCGAATCGGCCATAATTGGTTGCGTTGATCCGGAACGGAGGTGAGCCGGGGAATCAAATCGTTATCCTGATAGAATTCTTCGGGGGTGTAACCGGTCAACGCGGTAATCGCGGGGCTGATGTAATCCAGTCCAGCCGGGTGCGCGGTGCGGTAGCGAAAAATGACGTCCTGGGCATTGTCCACCAAAAGCCGGTAGCGCTCCTCGCTGCGGCCCAGTTCAAGCCTGACCCGGGTAAAATACAGCATCAGGGTTCCCAGCATAATGATGAAATCGAATAAAGAGGCTGACAGCATACCGAGCGTGGACCGCGATGACAATTCAGCCAAGAAGAACGGGTACAGGGCGTTCACGAGGCCAATCACCAGCAGCGCCAAACCGACGGGTATTCGGCCGATAGCGGGAAGAACCCGATAGTTGAGCATCAGCAGACCGCACCAGATGTTACTGGCGCCGAAATACAGAGCGACCGGAGCTGCCGCCAGCTGTAAACTAGGCGTTGAAGCCAGAAAACCGGCTGTGACCGCCGCGGCCAAAAAGGCGGCCAGCGTCCAATACCGGGACATCTTTCGCTCGATGAAAAGCAGCATGCCCTGCACCAGCAGCAGTGCGCAGAGCGTTGTTACGATAACATTCAATCCGTTCAGGATCAGCGTGACAGGGGAGTCGGGCAGCGTAAAACGGCCGATGTCCAGGATTAACCGAAGCGCATACAGCGACCAACTGGCCGACCAAAGGGCAAGATACCTTGAACGGTCGTGTCTGTATAAGGATAGATAGATGCAAGACAGGCCGAGGGTTATGAGGATTTTAAGTACAAAGAGAAGCGTTAATAGGCTGTCCATGCTTTTCATCCGCCCAAAAGCGATTTTCTTTTGCTAAATTCGCCTGACACGGCGTAGAATCCTTTTATTTACCGCAACTTCCTGCCATGATTTCATAAGATTAGGAAAAACAAAAGTAAGCGCTCCGTAACAAGGTGAAATGACGCATGCGGAGACAAAGCCAGCAAAAAGAGATAAGTAATATCTTATTTATCTGATATAAAATTGGGTATAATAGAGATGGATGGAAATCCAAAGCGTATATTCGGCCGGTCGGGAGTTTTCATACGGCGGGCCACTGATTCAAGTCCTAAGCGGGCAATTCAGGGAGGAATCCATCAATCGGCCTGCCAGGCAAAAGGATGGTGAGAGGAATCATGGAGTACAGGGACTATTACAAGATTCTTGGCGTTCCCCGGACGGCCACCCAAAAGGAGATTCAGGCGGCTTACCGGAAACTGGCCCGCAAGATGCACCCGGATGTGAACAAGGCGGCGGATGCGGAAGCCAAATTTAAGGCCGTCAACGAAGCTTATGAGGTGCTGAAAGACCCTAAGAAGCGGCAGCAGTACGATGCGCTCGGGAGCAACTGGCGGGACGGCCAGAGCTATGCGCCGTCCGGCGGGGATAACGGTGGTTGGCAGAATGTTCGTTTCGACTTCGGAGACGCTGGCGGCGGTTTCGAATTTTTTGGTGCGGACTCCCAGTTCAGCGACTTTTTTCAGTCCCTGTTCGGCCGCGGCGGGCCGCGGGGGCGGGGCGCCAGCGGTCCGGGATGGGCCATGAAAGGGCAGGATCAGGAGTATGAATTGGAGCTGACGCTGGAAGAGGTATATCACCACGGCACCAAAACCTTGCGGCTGCAGCGGATTTCCCAGGATGCCAACGGCCGTCCGGTGAATGAGGACCGAGAGATCAATGTGAAGATCCCGGCCGGGGTTTTGGACGGAAGCCGGATCCGGATTGCCGGTCAGGGGAGCCCTGGAGTTGGCGGCGGGCCGGCCGGAGACTTGTATTTTAAGGTTCGCATCGCGCCGAACAGTCGGTTTTCAGTAGACGGATACGACCTGTCCGCCCCATTGAAGGTTTCCCCCTGGGAAGCCGCGCTGGGCGCCCGTGTGGAGATGCCGACGCTGGCCGAAACGGTTCGGCTGACCATACCGCCTGGCGTGCAGTCAGGTCATAAACTGCGTCTGCGTGGAAAAGGACTGCCGGGAAAGGATCACACGCACGGGGATTTGTACGCCGTGATTCAGATTGTGGTTCCCAGGCAGCTGACCGACCATGAACGCGACCTTTTTGAGCAGCTTGCCCGGGTCTCGGCCTTCCAGCCGCGGGCTGTGGAAAGGGGGGTCTGACAGTGGAGTATCGCAAATACGATCTGGTGCTTCGGCGCAGTCTGAAGCTTCCCGGTCTCTTTGCTGCGAACGATCTCGCTGCTGAAACCGGCATGCATCCTGATATGGTGGAAACCCTAACCGAACTCGGGATTATCGAGCCGGTGGAATCAGAGCCGGAACCGTTATATAACCAGGATGCGCTGCGCCGTGCATCGGCGGCATTTCGGCTGCGCAACCAGCTCGGCGTAAACTGGGCCGGCATTGCGCTGGTACTTGATCTTCTCGATCGGATCGAAAGACTCGAACTAGAAAATAGAAGGTTAAAACAATCTGGTTTTTAGCATGTTTTTTTCAAGGAGGGATTGACCGATGGATCCCAATAAACTGACGGAAAAATCAAGGGAAGCGGTCCATGATGCCGAAATGCTGGCGGCCCGGAACGGGCACCAGGAGGTGGATGTCGAACATCTTTTCCTGGCCCTGGTAGAACAGCCGGACGGCCTTGTGCCGCGCATCCTGGAGAAGATAGAAATAATCCCCGCCCGAGTGGCTGCCGAACTGCAGGACAATCTGAACCGGCGTGCCCGGGTCGTCGGATCGGCCACGGAGTCCGGGAAAATCTATATCACACAGCGGCTGAACCAGCTTTTTGCCCGGGCTGATCATGAGGCCACTCGGATCAAGGATGAATATGTCTCGGTGGAACATCTGGTGCTGGCCATGTTTGACGAAGGGGGCTCAAGCGCTTCGGCCCGCATTATGAAGAATCTCGGTATCACCCGGGAACGGTTTCTCAAGGCCGTGACCGAAGTGCGCGGCCGGCAGCGGGTGACCAGCCCGACCCCGGAAGCCACCTATGAGGCTCTTGAACGCTATGGCCGCAATATCGTTGATCTGGCAAAGTCAGGGAAGCTCGACCCGGTGATTGGGCGAGACGCAGAGATTCGTGACGTGATCCTGATCCTGTCGCGGAAGAGCAAGAATAATCCGGTCTTAATCGGCGAACCCGGGGTCGGGAAAACCGCGATTGTTGAAGGCCTGGCCCATCGCATCGTGCGCGGGGACGTCCCGGAAAGCCTGAAAAACAAGACGATTGTGGAACTGGATATGGGCGCGCTGGTCGCCGGCGCCAAATACCGGGGCGAGTTCGAAGAGCGTTTGAAAGCCGTGCTGCAGGAGGTCAAACAAAGTGACGGCCGGATCGTCCTGTTCATCGACGAACTGCACAATATCGTCGGCGCCGGAAAAGCCGAAGGCGCGATGGATGCCGGCAATATGCTCAAACCGATGCTGGCACGCGGAGAACTGCACTGCATCGGGGCCACCACGCTGGACGAATACCGCAAACATATTGAGAAGGATGCCGCTTTGGAGCGCCGGTTTCAGCCGGTGCTGGTGGATGAACCCACGGTTGAGGATACGATCTCAATCCTGCGCGGTTTAAAAGAACGCTTTGAGGTTTTTCACGGCGTTCGAATCCACGACAATGCGCTGGTCGGAGCTGCCGTACTCTCGAATCGGTATCTCTCGGAGCGGTTTCTGCCCGACAAAGCGATCGACCTGGTAGATCAGGCCTGCGCGATGGTCCGGACCGAAATCGATTCGATGCCAGCGGAACTGGATGAAATTGCTCGCCGGATCATGCAGTTGGAGATTGAGGAAGCCGCGCTGAAAAAAGAAAGCGATAAAGCGAGTCAGGACCGGCTGCAGGCCTTGCAGAAGGAACTGTCCGATATCAAGGAACGCCATGCCGCCATGCGGGCACGGTGGGACACCGAAAAAACGGCGATCCACAAGGTCCGCGCGATGCGCGAGGAGTTGGAGCGGGTCCGGCAGGAGATCGATCTGGCCGAGCGCAGTTACGATTTAAACAAGGCGGCCGAGTTAAAGTACGGGCGGCTGCCTGAGATTGAGCGCAAACTGGCGGAGGAAGAGGAACAGATTACCGGCGCCCAGGGAGAGACGAGGCTTTTGCGCGAGGAAGTCACAGAGGATGAGATCGCCCGGATTATCTCCCGGTGGACCGGCATCCCGCTGACCCGTTTGGTTGAAGGAGAGCGGGAGAAACTCCTGAAACTGGACCAGATTCTGCACGAGCGTGTGGTGGGTCAAGAAGAAGCGGTACAGCTGGTGGCGGACAGTATTATTCGGGCCCGGGCCGGTATTAAGGATCCCCGCCGGCCAATCGGATCGTTCATCTTTCTCGGGCCGACCGGAGTCGGGAAAACTGAACTGGCGAAAACGCTGGCCCAGGCGTTGTTTGATGCAGAAAGCAATATGATCCGGATCGATATGAGTGAATACATGGAGAAACACACGGTTTCTCGGCTGATTGGAGCGCCGCCCGGGTATGTCGGCTACGAGGAAGGTGGGCAGCTGACCGAAGCGGTGCGCCGGAAGCCTTATGCGGTTCTGCTCTTCGATGAAATCGAAAAAGCGCATCACGATGTGTTCAATGTGCTGCTGCAAATCCTGGATGACGGCAGGGTAACTGACTCCCAAGGCCGGACCGTCGATTTTAAAAATACGGTGATCATAATGACGTCCAATATTGGGTCACAGTACCTGCTCGACGGGATCACGGAGGACGGGGAGATTGAAAACGAAGCCCGTGATGCAGTGATGGCCGAACTGCGTCGCCAGTTCAGGCCTGAATTTTTGAACCGGGTGGATGAAACCGTCCTGTTCAAACCACTCTCGCTGTCCGAGATTGAACAGATTGTGGACCTGTTGACGGGTGAATTGCGCAAACGGCTTCAGGATCGTCATATCGGGCTGGAATTAACCGGGGTGGCTCGGGAATTTATCGCACGGGAAGGGTACGATCCAGCCTATGGTGCGCGGCCGCTGCGGCGGTTCCTGCAGCGCAAGCTGGAAACCCTGGTAGGCCGAGCGCTGATCGGCGGGCAGATTCAGGATGGGGCTGTGATCACGGTTGATTACCGTGACAATGCGCTGGCGATCACCTGGCGCAACCCGCAATAATCATTGAAACCAGTGCTACAATTGAAAGAGATCAAAGAAATCGGGGGATTCTGATGTTTACTATTCGGGAGGCAGGCCCGGAAACGGCGGAACTGCTTTGTGATTTGATCCGGGTCTCATTCCAGCGGCAGGCTGAAGTCCTCGCGATTCACGAAGCGGAGTATCCGGTCTACGTGGCGTTTGAAACCGTAGAGCGGGTTCGGCGGCGCTTCGAAGGCGGGGATTATGTGCTGATTGCTTACGAGGACGGCGAACCGGTGGGAACGGTCAGCGCCAGGATCGAGTTGGACCAACCGACGGCCGGGTATATCACCCGGTTGGCGGTACTGCCCGAATTCCGGGGGCAGCAGTATGGAGACCGCCTGATGGCTGCGGCCGAAGCTTATTTGCGGTCCGAGGGAGTGAAGCAGGCGGACATCTCTATCGTCGCCGCCTTCGACCGCCTCCGCAATTATTATGAAGGGCTTGGTTATCGGGTTCGGGAACGGGGAACCGTATCGGTACTGCCATTTGAAGTGGATTATATGGTGAAGGATCTTGAGGAGCCGGATACCACTCCGTAAAACGATTGAACCACGAAAGAGGGACTGCCCGGCAGTCCCTCTTTTCTTTTGGCTATTCTTTTGTGACCGGCCGTAGATCAAGAAAACCGGTCGGATGGATATTGAAGCCTTTCACCTTCGGACTTGTCGCATACATATCGACCCCATGGCTCAGGAAGACCCATGGGGCATCCTTTAATAAAAGCAGCTGGGCCTGGCTGTAAAGCCGGGTCCGCTCCTTCGCATCCGAGGTCTCGCGGGCTTGCTGCACCAGGACGTCGAAAGCCGGGTTACTGTATCGGGAGACATTCAACCCCCTGGGCTGGTGACTTTCCAATAAAGAATACAGGAAGTTGTCCGGATCGCCGTTATCGCCGACCCAGCCGTAAAAACCCGCGTCTCCTTCGCCCTGGGTGATGGCTTTCCGGTAGTCAGTCCAGGTATAAACTTTGATGATCATCGTGACACCAATTTTTTTCAGGTCCTGCTGAACTGCCTGGGCCAGCTTTTCGCCGTTGATCGCATTGTACGGCCGGGGGATGGAGTAGGTTATTGCGGTGAAGGAAAAATCGGCCTTGCCCAGCTTTTTTAAAATGGCCTTCGCCTGGTCGGGGTTATATTCGTAGGGCTTCAGGTTTTTGTCGTATCCGACCACGTTCTTGGGCAGCGGCCCGTTGGCCTTGACCGCATAACCCTGGTACAGGTTTTTCACCAGGTAATCCCGGTTAATGGCCATACTGATCGCTTTGCGCAGCTCGGGATCATTAAAAGGCGGTTTGTCGGTGTAGAAAGCCAGAAAATTAATGTTTACCCCGGGTTCCATCAGCACCATCATACCTTGATCCTTGATCGATGCCACCTCATCAGGATTGACCCCGTCGATGATATCGGCTTCGCCGGTGATAAGCCGGTCAGCCCGCACCTTGTTCTCCTTGACCACTTGAAAAACGACTTTGGAAAACTGCGGCTTTACGCCCCAGTATAGTGCGTTGCGCTTGAGATAAACCGCCTGGCCGCGTTCCCACCGAACAAACTGAAACGGGCCGGTGCCAACCGGGTGTTCGGTGAAGATGGTGCCGTATTTTCGAACCGCGGTCGGGCTGACAATCGGCGCCGAGATACCCATGGCGAGATTGGCTAGAAAAGCGGCGTTGGGGGATTTAAGGGTGATTGCTACGGTATAAGGATCGAGGACGCGCACACTTTTCACGTTCCCGAAAACAAATTCGGCATAGGGCATTTCGCTGAGGTCATTTGGAGGCATCTGGCGTTCAATGCTGAATTTTACGGCCTGAGCATTGAAATCGGTGCCGTCATGAAACTTGACGTTGCGCCGCAGATGAAAAATCCATTCGGTTTCGTCGGCATTGCTGGACCAGGATGTGGCCAGCGCGGGCTGAAGTTCAGCGGAACCCGGTTTATAGGCAAGCAAACCTTCATAAAGCTGATTCAAGACCTTGTTTGATTCACCATCGTCCACCATTGCCGGGTCGAGGCTGCGGCAGTCTCCGCCCCGGGCGTAAATCAACGTGTCTTTTACACTCGAAGGCCCTGTTTGGCCGCCGCAGCCGGCGAGCAGGACGCTGACCGTAAAAAACAGGGTCAAGAGCCATACCGCGTAGGTCCGCCGTTTCGCCATTGTTGATTCCCCCTTCATCGGGCCGTATTCAATCCTATAATCGAGGATTTCGACATATGGATCTATTTTCCTGTCCAAGCAATTCATGCCGGCAGAATGACTCAATCAGGGCGGATACGGTGGGATCAGGTGTTGGCAAATCCTCTTCGATATCGTTCCAGCCGGGTTTCCAGGTTTCCGGTGTGCAGTTCGAAAAGATGGTTGTCATAGTCGTAAAAGTACAGCGAGCGGGCCTCAGCTTCAAGGCGCGGGCGGGATGGTTTCAGGTCAACGCCAAGCGCCTTAACCCGGGCGTCGTACCGCTCAAAGTCGGCGTCCTCAATTTGGAAAGCGATATGGTTGTAGGTCCGCTCGGCCAGCGGTTCACCTTCCATGATGCAGAGCCAAAGACCGTTGACGAGAAAGAACTTTTCCCGGCTGATTGAGAAGGTTTCTTCCTCACTGGCATAGATCTCTTCGGCCTCGAAGATCGCGGTTAGAAAGACCGTCATGCGTTCCAAATCGCTGACCACCAATGTGATGTGGCTGATTCCCTGGATCATTCGAACCGTCCTTTAAATTGGCGTCATATCCTGTGTCTTCAGGAGCGCGCCGGCATTTATGAAAGGGTAGCATTGCTCCGGGCAACACGATTCCAGAGCAGACGCAGCAGGCCGATACCGATTAGAAGCAAACCCAACGGCACGAACAGCCATTTAATCAGCGTAAACCAACCTGCCAGAGCCGCCGCGACAGGTGTCGGGGATGGGTATCGGATCAGCATGGACGCGATCGTGATATTCTCAAGGTAATCGAACATGCCCGCCAAAAACGGAAGCAAACTGAGCCGCTGTATCCAGCTGTCGGCGGCAAACGCCGACCGGAAGATCACAGCCAGGGTGACGGCCAGGGCGAACGAGTAAGCGAGCGGAAATACGAGATCGAAGGTCGTGTAGAACAAGAGGTAGGCTTGCCGTCCGGCGTGCCCCATGGCGTCTACCGCCGCAGACGCCTTCGCGGCGGAATAAAAGAGGTTGCCATCCAGCCAGGGAATGCCATTCGAAAGCCGCAGAAACCAGTGTTGTGTCAGCGGGCCGCCGGCGAGATTGACATAGGCGACAAGCGAGAAGGCGACAGCAAGAAGCCCCGCCATGGTCTTTCCGTTCGCGATCCGGTCAACAAAGTGGTGTAGTCGATTCATCAATAGGTAACTCCTTTCCTAAAGCCGCGGGTAACCCGCGGCGTGGTCCATTACTCAGGCAGAAAACGGTAGTGCCCGACGATATCCGTCGGCCATTGGAGCAGGTAGTCCGATTCCGAGGCGACCGGCCCGCAGTTGTGGATGAGCAGTGGAACCCCGTCCCGTCGGCGCTTATCAGAAATAATCGCGATGTGTTCCTTGGGTTTGTCAAAGACCACCAGATCACCCGCCTGCCATTGAACCAAGTTTTTGGCATCCCCCGGGACCACTTCCACGGTCAGCGATTTCCCGTGCTGTGCGAAGTACACTTTCTGGTTGCGTACCCGGCGGTAGTCAATAGCGGGGTCCGGATGCCGGCCAGTGGCCCCATAGAGCGCCGGTCTTTGCTGTATATCCGCGTCCAACGCCGCTTTCAGGTTAAATCCCATTCCGCGGTATGCTCGCCAGATCACATCAGAACATGCGCCGCGCCCTTCCGGAGGAGAACCCGAAGCATAGTAGCGGCCGTCGTAAATCGTGCCGCGGAGGATTTCTCTGCGGCCTTCCCGCACCAGATCCAATGGGTCGGGAACGCCGTTTCTATTTCGGTCAGCCTGTTCCAGCCGGGTCGGAACCTTGACGGCCTTCCCGAACGGATTGGGCTGAAAAAAGAACAGCCGGCCGGTTGCGTACATGACCAACAAGACAAGGAGGAAGACCGTCAAAGGCGCTATCAGTATCCCAATGACGAGCTTGTTCGGCACCGACGGTTTTTGATCCAATTGCTTATCCATGTTTTCATTATCCGCCAGGACGACTGCGGGGTGTCAAGGCGATGCGGGAGGAGTATGGCTTGTCTGTATGGGCTATGGTTCCGATATTGGGTGAATTTGGGCTAAGGCACGGTTTTTCTTGACGAGACGGCGAACCGGGATTACAATCAAACTAACGTTAGTTAGGGAACCAAATTCCGGATCAGAAGGGAGCGGTAAAACATGACCCGCGCCAGAATCAAAGAAGCGGCTGTAGCTCGCTTTGCCGAACAGGGTTATGAGGGGACACCGCTTTCCGAAATCGCGAAGTTGGTGGGTATCAAAACGCCGTCGATTTATGCCCATTATGCCAGCAAAGAGGATCTACTGGTCGAGATCTGGAGTGATCTGGTGGATGACTATGTGGAAAAGATGGAACAGATCCTGGAAGAAATCCGGGAGTTGCCTTTGAAGGCGTTTTTAAACGGTATGATGCAGGCTTACGGCAATTATTTTCAGGAGCGGCCGGTGCTTTATCAGCTCTGGGCGCGGCTTCTGATGTTTCCGCCCCCGGCCTTGCGGGACCGTGTCATAGCCGATACCTTTGCGGTCGAGGAAAAAATACTCGGCCAGATCACCGAACATCTGGAACATGGGATTCAGAGCGGCGAGTTGAAGAAAGCTCCGGTTGAGGATCATCTGGCCGCATATACGATCGCGAAAGAAGGCTATTGTTCCTGGCTGATTTTTTACCAGCCAGAGGATGTGAAGCCAATGACTGAACGGGTATGGGATCTCTTTTGGACGGGTATCTCGGGGGAGTGATTGGTGCCGGTGCTGTTTGTTTGATTAAAACGATTGGAGGATGGCTGCATGGAAACGTTGATGACGCGCAGATCCAAGGAACAGGGAAAGGTAAGGATTGATGACGCAGTCTGCAATGGATGCGGGCTGTGTGTGAAGGTCTGTTCCGGAGAAACTCTTCATCTTGAAAATGACCGGGTAAAAGTCGACCAATCCAGGATGTGGGGCTGTATCGCCTGCGGCCAGTGTATGGCTGTCTGCCCGAAGGAGTGCATCTTCGTTACCGGCCGGGAAATGACGCCGGCGGACCGGATTCCGCTGCCGCCCAGGGAAGCGGCCGCCACCTATGAACAGTTGAATAACTTGATGCTTCGCCGACGCAGCATCCGCAGCTATAAGAAAAAAGAAGTTGAACCCGAGGTGATTCAAAAGATCCTCGATGCGGCTGTGACGGCGCCGATGGGACTTCCGCCTTCCGAGGTGGAGGTGACTGTGTTCGCCGGGTTTGACAAGGTTTCAGAGTGGGCTGACGATCTGATCGCGCTGTTCCAAAAACAAAAATGGCTGTTCAAACCCCCGGTACTCTGGCTGTGGCGGATTTACGGGAAAGAAATGTATGGCTTGATGAAGTCGTTTATCGCCCCCCTGGCTGACCTATTTGCCGACCGGCGCAGGGAAGGCGAAGACGTCCTGTTTTACGGGGCGCCGCTGGCGATGTATTTCTCCAGTTCACCCACTTCCGACCCCGCGGACGCCCTGATCCCGGCTACATATGCCATGCTGGCCGGGGAATCACTCGGTCTGGGAAGCTGCATGATCGGCACAGTCGGCCCGATGCTGAAGTACAAAAGCAAGGTCACGGAAAAATACGGCATTACCACCGGCAATCATCCCGGCGTCGCGATTATTTTCGGCTATCCGGAACTGAAATATCACAGCGCCATCCGCCGAACCTTCGCGAGTGTCAAAATCCACAAGGCATAAGCCCAATGGCAGCAAGCCGCCCCAGGGGGTTCCCTCCGGGGCGGCTTCATTCACTTCACGAATCCTTTCGATGAGAAACATTTCCACCTGGGATGACGTCAAAGCTATAGAAAGCAGTTCTTTGTTTCGGAAAGCTGGACTCGAGTTCCCGCCGTTTGGACCTGAGAACCTGTGTACGGTATAATAAGAACATCCCGTTTCGGAGGATAAACGTGAACCTCGAATTATTTACCGCACTGGCTCAAAATCCGGTGCGATTGCTCGTCAATGCGGCCGACATTCTGATTGTATCCTACGTGATCTACCGGCTGCTGCTGATCGTGCGCGGAACCCGGGCGGAACAACTGCTGCGGGGTCTGTTCTTTTTTCTTCTCTTTTCCGTTTTTGCCCGCTGGGCCGACCTTAAGGCCGTCAACTGGCTGCTCGAAAAGTCCTGGACCGGTATCTTTATTGCAATCCCGGTAGTCTTCCAGCCTGAGCTCCGTAAAGCACTGGAACAGCTTGGGCGTGGCGGTTTTTTCCCCGGTTACAACGACAAAAATCGTGCCGATGAAGCGGTGATCAACGACGTGGTTCGTGCGGTGGCCGATTTGTCGGTGTCCAAAACCGGCGCATTGATCGTCTGGGAACGGGAAACCGGCCTGAAGGATTTTCAGGAAATCGGTGTGCCGCTGGATGCCGTGGTAACCCAGGATCTTCTGCTGAACATCTTCACGCCGAAAAGCCCGCTGCATGATGGCGCGGTGATTATCAAGCAAGGCCGGATCGAAAAAGCCGGGGTTTGCCTTCCGTTATCCGACAGTCTGAATCTGGGCAAACACCTGGGAACGCGCCACCGTGCCGCGGCCGGCATTACCGAGGTGAGCGACGCCCTGGCGGTGGTGGTTTCAGAGGAAACCGGCAGCATCAGTATTGCCCGCAATGGCCGCCTGATCCGGAATCTGAGCGAGTATCACCTGAAGAGCCTCCTGCTGGAGGAAATGGCGCCGAAAATCAGCCGCAAACCAAAAGGAAAGCGGGGGGAAAACGATGCCGGACAATGAATATCGCGGCCGCAGCACCCTGCGCCTGAAACTGCTGTCGGTGCTGATGGCTCTGATGCTGTGGGTCTTTATCAACGACGAAACGATTATCTTCAATAAACGGGCGGTGACCGGGGTCAAGATCAATTACGAAAACCTGCAGTCCGGGTTAACCGTCACCAAAGCCCCAATGACTGTGAAAGTACGGATACTCGGACTTCCACGCAGCGCACGGG
Organism: Solirubrobacterales bacterium; assembly: GCA_050258755.1. Taxonomy (GTDB): domain Bacteria; phylum Bacillota; class Syntrophomonadia; order Syntrophomonadales; family DTU052; genus JBLMZI01. Next base: position 125,487 of record JBLMZI010000007.1, read on the forward strand.
AGATTTACGCCTCGGTCGATCTGGCCGGAAAACCGGCTGGAACACATACCCTTCCGGTGGAGATCAGACCGATTCCGGGCACCAGTGTCTCCAGCGTTTCGCCCAGTCAAGTGTCCGTGCGGATCGCCGAAATTCAGGAGAGTGTGGCACAGGTTGCGTATAAGATCGACACCCCGCTGGCCGATGGCCTGGAATTGGCAGGTGTTTCGATGAATCCGGCCGAGTGCGTGGTCCGCGGTGAGCGAAGCGAGGTATCCCAGGTGAAGGGATTGCAGGTAAACCTGAAATTGGATGGAGTTTCCCGCGCCACCGCGCTAAAAATTCCCGTGGTGCCGGTGGACGAAAATGGGCAGCCGGTCACCGGCAATTTGGAGATAATGCCGGAGAAAGTGTCCGTGTATGTTGTCCTGCAAAAAAGCGCACATTTCGTTCGGGTGAAGATTGAACCGGCGATGTCCGGCGCGCCCCAGTCCGGGTTTCAAATGCGCAAGGCCAGGGTAGAACCCGAAACAGTGACCCTGATCGGCAGTGAAAAAGAATTGGCTGGCATCAGTTCAGTCAACACCGAGAACATTGATATCTCAGATAAGAATGCCTCGTTTGAAACCGAGGTCCGGCCCAAAGTGCCGGCCGGAGTTTCCGTCTTCCCGGAACGGGTCCGGGTGCTGGTTGAAATCGGAAGTATCAGCGGACAGGGGGATACAACTCCATGAGACTGAGGGTTCGAAACATCAGACTTCGGCTTGAACAGGATGAAAACCAGCTGTTGGGCCAGCTCGCGAAAGAAATCGGTGTGAACGCCGAGCACCTTGAGGATCTTGAAATCGTCCGGAAATCAATCGATGCCAGGCGGTCACAGGTGTTTTTTGTCTATACCGTCGATGTGGACGTAAAAGCGAAAGTGCCCAAAGAAACCTTGAATTCGCCGACGATTACCCTGGTCCAGACGCGGACCCAGGCCCAATTGGAGCCCGGAGATCAGCGGCTGGAGTCTTCGCCGGTGATCGTGGGAGCCGGCCCGGCCGGGCTCTTTTGTGCCCTGACGCTGGCCCGGCACGGCTACAAACCGGTTTTGATCGAACGCGGCCGGGATCTGGACCGTCGGGTGCGGGATGTCGAGGGTTTCTGGGCGACCGGGAAGCTCGACCCGGATTCCAACGTGCAGTACGGGGAAGGCGGAGCCGGCACATTTTCGGATGGCAAACTGACCACCCGAATCGGCGACGACCGGGTCGATCAGGTGCTGGAAACCTTGATTGGCTTTGGCGCGCCTCCGGAAATCGCGTACTTGAAAAAACCGCATGTCGGTACCGACCGGCTGCGCGATATTGTCAAAGCCATGCGGCGGGAAATCCTGCATTTGGGCGGCGAGATTCTTTTTGAAACCCGGCTGACCGACATTGAACTGACCGATGACAAGGTCACCGGCATCGTGGTAAATGATGGCGTGCCCATTAAAACATCGGCAGTGGTGCTGGCAATTGGCAACAGCGCGCGTGAGGTCTACCGGTTGCTGGCCCGGCGCGGGATTTCCATGATTCCGAAGGGATTTGCCGTCGGTGTTCGGATTGAACACCCGCAGGCATTAATCGATAAGATACAGTATGGCGAGGCGGCGGGGGACCCACGGCTTGGATCGGCCGACTACCATATGACGTATCAGGATACCGAGCTGGACCGGGCTTTGTATACCTTTTGCATGTGCCCTGGCGGATTCGTGATCGCAGCAGCCTCGGAAGAAGGGCAGCTGGTCACCAACGGTATGAGCCTGTATGCCCGGGATTCCGGGGTGGCGAACAGCGCGCTGGTGGTGACGGTTCCGGCGCAGGCCCTGGACGAAGAGGACCCGATGATGGCGATTGACTTCCAGGAAGAACTGGAACGGCGGGCGTTTGTGGCGGGTGGCAGCAATTATAAAGCGCCGGCCCAGACGGTTGGGGACTTTCTGCACCGCAAGGCTTCCCGGAAGATTGAAAACGCAACCTATCGGCCTGGTGTTACGCCAGCGAATTTCTGGGAGATCCTGCCGATGGACATCTGCACCGTGATCGCCCGGGGACTGGCGAAATTCGATCAGAACATGCCGGGCTTCGCACAGGCGGATGCGGTGATGACCGGGGTCGAGACCCGAACCTCGGCGCCGCTGCGGATCGAGCGCAACAGCGACTGCGTTTCGGTGAGCGCCCAGGGATTATTCCCGTGCGGGGAAGGCGCTGGTTATGCCGGTGGCATTGTCAGCGCCGCGGTGGACGGCATCCGGGTGGCGGAAAAAGTGATCAGCCAGTATGCCCGTCCGCTGCACAAAGCCGATTTTGATATGCAGGGAATGGTGAACGCGCGCCGCTTATCCGACTGATTGACATTCCTTTAGGTTATGCACAAAATAGGGTGAATCCAACTGGCAAGCAAGCCGGCGGCTTGGAATGGGAGGAACACATGGGTACATTGTTTGGCACTGACGGCGTTCGCGGCATCGCAAACGAGGAATTAACGGTAGATCTTGCCTATAAACTGGGCCGGGCGGGCAGCAGTGTACTGGCGCGCGAAGTCGCGCGGCCGCGGATTCTGGTTGGCAAGGATACCCGTGTTTCCGGTGATATGCTTGAAGCGGCCCTGGTATCGGGGATCTGTTCGGTGGGGGCGGATGCGCTCACGGTCGGGGAGATTCCGACCCCGGCGATAGCATTCTTGACCGGCCATTATCAGGCGACCTGCGGGATCGTGATCTCGGCCTCCCATAATCCCATGGAGTACAACGGCATCAAGTTTTTTGGCGGCGGCGGATATAAACTGCCGGACGCCATCGAAGATGAAATCGAGGCCCTGGTTTTGAACGAATGCCTGGGTGTTCCATTTCCCACCGGCGGAGATATTGGCAAACTGTACGAAGTGCAGGGGGCTGAGGATCGTTATGTGGAATTCCTGGTGAAATCGTATCAGGGAGCCAGCCTGGCCGGGATGACGGTCGTGCTTGACTGTGCCAACGGTGCGGCTTACAGCGTAGCCCCCCGGGTCTGGCGCGAACTCGGCGCCAAGGTGATTTCGATTCACCACCAGCCGAACGGGATCAATATTAACGACCGCTGCGGCTCCACCCATCCGGATTCCTTGCGTAAAGCCGTAATCGAGTACAAGGCCGATCTGGGCCTGGCTTACGATGGCGATGCAGACCGGGTGCTGGCGGTTGACGAGCGCGGCAATTTGATTGACGGTGACGAATTCCTGATGATCTGCGGACTGCACCTGAAGCGCGCCGGGCGGCTGAACCCATCCAAACTGGTGGCGACCGTGATGAGCAACATCGGCCTGACCGTGGCCTTGCGCCGGGAAAACGTCGAGGTATTGGAGTGCGGCGTCGGTGACCGGTATGTGCTGGAGCGCATGCAGGAAAGCGGAGCCCGGCTGGGCGGTGAGCAATCCGGACACATTATTTTTCTCGATTATGCCACTACCGGCGATGGCGTCTTGTCTTCCCTGAAATTGGCGGAGGTACTGAAAGAGACGGGCCTGCCGCTGTCCGAACTGGCCCGCGAGATGGAGAAATTCCCACAGATCCTGATCAACCTTGACATCAAGGAGAAGGATACTATTCTTAATAGTGGAGCTGTCCAGGAGGCCATTGAGAATGCCAAACGGCGGCTGGGGGAAACCGGGAAAGTCCTGGTCCGCCCCTCGGGAACCGAGCCCAAAGTCCGTATCATGGCCCAGGGTCCGGACGAATACGTGCTGAAAGAGGTGATCAATGACATCAAAGAAGCCATTTTGCGGTGCTGTTAACGCCGCGCCCGCGCCGAAAAGGCGCAAAAAGGGGAGTTCAGGGGAAAAGAAATCAAATTTGAAACCCAAAAGGCAGACATAGCGCCAGGACCTCTTGTTGAAAGAGGTTGACGAGGAAGGGGCTTATCGAAAGACTCGGCGGATTGCCCCTCGGTGTGCCACCATCGAAAGCTTTGGCCACAAAACCCGGCAGAAATGCCGACACAAAGGGCCTTGGCATGTGGCTTGGGGTTAGGAGGGCTTATTTTGTGTGGAATTATTGGTTATATCGGTAACGGGGACGCAATCCCCGTGATTATTGACGGGCTTCGGAAACTGGAATACCGGGGCTATGACTCGGCTGGCGTCGCCATCATCCCTGACGGCCAGATCTGGCTGGAAAAGAAGGTCGGGCGGCTGGCGCGGCTGGAGGAAAACCTGGAAGGTCATCCGAAAGCCAACATCGGCATCGGGCACACCCGCTGGGCGACCCATGGCGTGCCGAGCGATGAGAACTCGCACCCCCATATGGACTGCAAAGGCCAATTTGCGGTCATTCATAACGGCATCATCGAGAACTACGCCCGGCTGCGCCAGCAGCTGACGCATGACGGGCACATCTTTAAATCCCAGACCGACACCGAAGTGCTGGCTCATCTGGTCGAATCCTGCTACCAGGGCGACCTGGTCAAAGCGGTTCAGGAAACGGTCCGCTTTCTGGAAGGATCCTATGCCTTGGCTGTGGTCAGTGAATTCGAACCGGACAAGATCGTGGCGGTTCGCAAGGACAGCCCGCTGATCGTTGGCATCGGGGAGAATGAATCCTTTCTTGCATCCGACATTCCGGCCATTCTGGGCCGTACTGACAAGGTCTATATCATGGAAGACGGCGAAATGGCGATTTTGGACCCGGAAGGCGTCAAGCTGTGTGACCTGGACGGAAATGAGATCAAGAAGGAAGTCTATGTGGTGACCTGGGATCCGGTAGCGGCGGAAAAAGCCGGCTACCCGCATTTCATGATCAAAGAGATTCACGAGCAGCCGAAGGCCTTGCGCGATACCCTTCGTGGGCGTGTAGCCGACGGACTGATCGATCTGGAGGATACCGGGATTGAGGAGATTCTGGAAGGCGTCCAGAAGCTTTTTATCGTCGCCTGCGGCACCGCGTATCACGCCGGAATGGTCGGCAAATACGTGATCGAGCGGCTGGTCCGGATTCCGGTGGAAGTGGACATTGCCTCGGAATTCCGCTATCGCGACGTGATCTGGCCGCCGAACTCGGCCATGATCGTGGTCAGCCAATCCGGCGAAACCGCCGATACCCTGGCCGCCATGCGCGAAGCAAAGAAGAACGGTATCAAAGTCATTGCCGTGACCAATGTAGTGGGCAGTTCGGTCGCCCGGGAAGCCGATGCCGTGCTCTTCACCTGGGCCGGCCCGGAAATTGCCGTGGCCTCGACCAAAGCGTATGTCACCCAGCTTTTAGGGATGTATCTGATCGCGCTGCACATGGCTGGCGCGCGCGGCACCCTGCCGGCCGGCGAAGTGGCCCGGCTTTCCGGGCAGTTAGCTGTTTTGCCGGATCTGGTTGCCGAAGTGCTGAAGCTCGACGAGCAGATCGAAATGCTCGCAGTGCGTTACAAGAACGAAAACGACGCCTTCTTCCTGGGCCGCGGCCTGGATTACGCGGTCGGCCTGGAAGGCGCCTTGAAACTGAAGGAAATCTCGTATATTCATGCGGAAGCCTATGCGGCCGGCGAATTGAAGCACGGCACCCTGGCCCTGATCGTGGATGGTGTGCCGGTTATTTCGCTGGTCACCCAGGACGGTCTGGTCGACAAGATGATCTCCAACATTAAAGAGGTCAAAGCCCGCGGCGGTATCGTTATCGGGATCACCAAGCCCGCGCTCAAGGAGCACGCGGACGAATACGACGAGGTCCTGTATATTCCAAACACCGACCCGGTTTTCGCACCGATCCTGTCGGTGGTTCCGCTCCAGCTTTTCGCCTACTACATGGCCGTCGCCCGCGGCTGCGACGTCGACAAGCCAAGGAACCTGGCCAAGTCGGTGACGGTGGAGTAGCCAGGAGTGGAGGATTTAAACTGTTGTACAGTTTGAGTGCTATAGAAGACAATTAGCAGTGACTTGAACTGAACCCCCTAAAGTGGCACGAGATAAAAACCGTGCATCATCACTTTAGGGGGTGTTGTTTTTTTGCCGAATAATCTTTCCCTTACGCACCCGTTCCGAACGAACAGGCCGGGTACCGGCAATCCGGGCAATTCAGGCAGAGACCGCCCATGCCAAGTCGTGCGATCATGGTGCGGGTTACTGTCTCTCCGGTTAATACCGTAGGGAACACGAGGTCAAAGACCGTGGTCCGGTGATACATGACACAGCCTGGTAAACCCAGGATCGGGGTCTTCCCGAGATAGGCCACCATCAGCATGGAACCGGGCAGTACCGGCGCACCGTAGGTGACGATTTCAGCGCCGGTTTCTCTGATGGCGCGGGGCGTGACATCGTCCGGATCGACGGACATACCCCCGGTGGTGAGGACGATCTCAGCACCGTCCGCAATGAGATCCAGAATCGCCTGGCCGATTCGGCCGACATCATCCGGAACAATCAGCTGCCGGATGACCTGACAGCCAAACTCCTCGGCTTTCCCCCCGATGACTGGCCCGAACCCGTCCTGGATGCGGCCGAAATACACTTCGTTTCCGACAATGACGATGCCGATTTTGGCGGGCTTAAACGGTTTTACTTCTACAATCGGGTTTCCCGCGCATACCTTCTCAACCTGGGCAATTTGCTGTTCTTCAATCACAAGCGGAACGACCCGGACACCGGCGACAATATCGCCGGCTTTGACCGGACGCCGGTGGTTCCGGGTTGCCGCAACAATATCTTCAAGGAGATTCACTTCGAGCAGCCGGCCCTCATCAATGGCGCAGAGGCCGTCCGCTGCGGCGATCAGATTGACCTTGCCTTCTTTGGGAGAACTCGGGATCAGAAACGATCCGGCCAGCGCACGGGCGATTCGGATGGCGGCGTCGTTTTCGTGGACCATGCCGGGGGCCAGTTTCCAGACATAGAGGCGCTCTTTCCCCAATTTAAGCAGTTCCGGAATATCTTCCGGGGAAACGACATGGCCCTTTTCAAAGGCCGGGCCTTTGAATTCGCCAGGCACAATCCTGGTGATATCGTGGCACAATACGGTTCCGACAGCCTCTTCAACCCGGATGGTCTCCATCGTCCGCACTCCCTTCAATGATTCCAGGATGATTCTCGCCTCCGGTTTTTGCCGCAAGGATCGGCGTTCACTTTCTTAGTCACATTATAACAATTAACACTTTAATAAGTAACATGTTAACAAAATATTTTTATGGAGAGCCGAAATACGAACGGGGATGGGGAAAAATCTGCATCATCAGCTGCGGACCAGCGGCAATGACCGGCTGAAAGCTTGATTTTCAGACGGAAACTGGACGCGCCGGAGACCATACAGTCAGTAAACGCCTGAACAGCGATTCTGTTCGTAAGAAGCCCGGGCTTATTGACCCGGGCTTTTTACACTGTTAACATGATGCTAAACTCCCGGACTTTTTTGTATTGTCCGGATGGATTGCATTGATTTCATATCGTGGAGGTGCCAAATTGCCGAAACTAGTTAACAACGGCGTGTATTTCATCGATCAGCAAACCCTCATCACGGTCGGCGCAGACGGGTCTGCACAAACCGTGTGCGGCCCGGAAAAGGCCGGATCTCTGCCGGTTGCGGCACATGAACTCGATCGCGAGACCGCAAAAAAGCAGACGATCGCATATCAGATCCTGTCCAGTCATAACCGAAGCAGCGATCCGAAAAGGCTGGAAATCCGGTTCGACGCCCTGGCCTCCCACGACATAACATATGTTGGGATCGTCCAAACCGCCCGCGCCAGCGGACTGAAACAGTTCCCGATGCCCTATGTGCTGACCAATTGCCATAACAGCCTGTGCGCGGTTGGCGGTACGATCAACGAGGACGACCATGTCTTCGGTCTTTCTGCCGCGCAAAAATACGGCGGCATCTATGTGCCGGCCCACCTGGCGGTGATCCATCAATACATGAGAGAGATGATGACCGCCTGCGGAAACATGATTCTGGGGTCGGACAGTCATACCCGCTACGGCGCACTGGGCACCATGGGGATCGGAGAGGGCGGTCCGGAACTGGTCAAACAATTGTTGGAGAAGACCTATGACCTGGCCTACCCGGAGATTGTCGCGGTTTATCTCACTGGAACGCCGCAGCCAGGTGTGGGACCGCAGGATGTGGCACTTTCCATCATCGGCGCGGTATTCGCGAACGGTTTCGTGAATAACAAGGTCCTTGAATTTGTGGGCCCGGGCATCCACAACCTGTCGATCGACTACCGCAACGGAATCGATGTTATGACGACCGAAACCACCTGTCTAAGCTCGATCTGGGCGACGGATGATAAGGTCGGGGAATATTACCGTACCCATGGCCGGCCTGATGGATACCGGGAACTGACCCCGGGCCCGATCGCCTATTACGATGGCGCCATCGTGCTCGATCTCGATAAGATCGAACCGATGATCGCCCTGCCCTTCCACCCGAGCAATGTGTACACGATTACGGAGCTGAACCGCAATGCGTATGACATCCTGAAGGCCGTTGAGCAAGAGGGCCAACAGAAGCTTGAGAATCCGAAGATGCGGTTTACATTGACCGACAAGCTGGTGAACGGCAGAATCCGGGTGGACCAGGCGATCGTCGCAGGCTGCGCGGGAGGAACCTTCGAGAATATGATCGATATCGCCGCCATGGTCGAACACGGTTCCATCGGCAGCGGAAGCCTGGCCTTCAGCGCCTATCCGGCCAGTCAGCCCATCTTCATGGAACTGATCCGCAACGGGGCGGCCGCGAAGCTGATGGCGGCAGGTGTCACCATTAAAACGGCATTTTGCGGGCCCTGCTTCGGCGCCGGAGACGTACCGGCCAATGGCGCGCTCAGCATCCGTCATACGACGCGCAATTTCCCGAATCGGGAAGGTTCGAAACCGGGAGACGGCCAGATCTCGTCGGTGGCCTTGATGGACGCCAGGTCGATTGCCGCTACCGCACTCAACGGGAGCTATCTGACACCAGCTACCGAAATGAAAACAGCGGCAGGGTCGCCGCGCTATTCCTTCAATGCTGAGATCTATGCGAACCGGGTTTATCAAGGCTATACCAAGCCATCCCCCGGGGAGGAACTGAAGTTTGGTCCGAACATCGCGGATTGGCCGCAGATGATCGCGATGCCCAAACACCTGGTGCTGAAGGTGGCTACCGTGATCACCGATCCGGTTACGACCACCGATGAATTGATCCCATCAGGGGAAACCTCGTCCTATCGTTCCAATCCGCTGCGGTTGGCCGAGTTTACGCTGTCGCGCAAGGATCCCGGCTACGTTGAGCGGGCGAAAGACACCGACCGGCTGGAGCGGGAACGCCGCCAGCTGGTCGAACCGGCAGGCGGAGATGCCCAAATGTCCGACGCACTGAAAGAAGTCTGCGCGCAGTTGACGGAGAAGATCGGCGGGTTTGCCGGCCCCCGGGAGATCCTGGAGACCACCGGCATCGGGAGTGTGGTGTACGCGGTTAAACCGGGGGACGGGTCAGCCCGCGAGCAGGCCGCTTCCTGCCAGAAGGTGCTGGGCGGTTGGGCGAATATCGCGGTCAGCTACGCGACCAAACGGTACCGCGGCAACCTGGTGAACTGGGGTCTGCTTCCTTTCACCATGGAAGAGACGGCTGACATCCCCTTCGCCGTTGGCGATCTGATTTTCATCGGCGACATCCGGGAGAAACTGGAGCAAGGCGAAGAAGTAATTCCGGCGAGGATCATCGGTGCCAACGGCGTACGACCGGTCAATCTCTATCTGAAGAAGATGACGGCCGATGAAAGGGAGATCATCCTGAAAGGCAGTCTGATTAATTACTACGCGAAGTAGTATAACGATTAAAACCGCAGATCATAAGGTGGTTAAAAAACCCCGCAAGTTGGAGTGACTTCCAATTTTGCGGGGTTTCTATCATCAATCAAACCGGGGTGAAGCCGCCCCGCAGCAGCCGCCGCCGATGCCGGTTGATGCCGTGGGCTGGGCGTTCTTCGGAGGAGGCGGTGCGCTCCCGAGGTCATCAACGATGTTAAACTGCCCGGTGATCATTCCCATCCAGCAAGAAAAAGCGAGACTGCCGGTTTTCTTCGGGGTGAATTCTACGATGTTTTCGCCGGGAACCAGCTGTTTTTGTATGCCGAGTTCCGGGACGGTAATCGGATTATTGCATCCGTTCAGGGATTTTGCATTGATGATCCATTTAACCGGGATACCTTTTTGTATATTGGTGACCGCCGGACTGTATCCGTATTCGTCGACCACGGTGCGAACGATTTGAACGCCATCTTCCACCTGGACCTGAGTGGCAGCCTCGGAGGGCTGGACAAAAGCCAGCGGGTTCACCGAAACACCGGACAGGGCCATTCCGCGCGAAAACATCAGCAAGGCCATTACCGTTACCATTACAGCACTGATTTTCAGCATGCCGCGGCTGTATTTGTGACTGAGAAGCGTGTTCAGTACCCCGAAGCCAAGCAGCAGCGGAACGGTTCCGGCTGCGAAGACCAGCATGGATGTCGCCCCGGCGATCAGACTTCCAGTACCCAGTGCGTACAGCTGCATAGCCTGCAGCGGTCCGCAGGGCAATAAGCCGTTAGCCAGTCCGACGTAAAATGGCTGGTGTCCGCTCCGAAGCCGTTCTACCCGGTCCTGTAGTCTTCCCGGCAGCCGGAGGGTGAACTTGCGTGTCCAGTCGAACAGACCCAGCATGTTTAAGGCCAGCATGAGCATGAGAACGCTGGCGGCCACTGTCACAACGCCCCGGGCGGCATTCGAAAAGGTTACGGCTGAGCCCAGCATTCCGGCCAATCCGCCGATAATCGTATATGATGCCACCCGCCCGGCGTTATACGACAAGCTGGGCCAAATCCGGCTTTTCCAGCCGGGAGCGTCTTCTTCAGTAATTCGCACGGTTTGCGACACAACAATTCCCCCGCACATTGCCACACAGTGCACTGAGGTGAGAAGGCCGACCACAAATAGCACGCCAAACGTCATCGATTTCTCGATTTGCGGGATGTTATACAACCCGGTCAGGTTGTTCAGCAGCAGGTACAACACAGCCACGATGACGACAAACCCGAGAATATCCATAGTGCGCCATCGGTTGGGCGCGGCAGTTTCCGAACCGACTTGGTACCCTGCTTTTTCGATGGCCTGTACAATTTCAGATTTGCGAATGGAAATGTCGTCAAAATCCACTTCCACGGTGCCGCGATGCGCATTGGCGCGAACCCGGTAAACCCCGGGCAAGCGCGTTAAGGCCCGGGAAATCGTGTTTTCACATCCCGAACAGGTCATGCCATTGACATAGATGATTTCCTTTGACGACTGTTGTTTACGCATGTTAGCCTCCTCAGTTTATCCATGATCGTTTTGACCGGTTATTCCTGGTTTGTGCCTGGATCCGGCCCCTTTTTCTTTGTATCTTTCTGCCAATGTGCGGTGCCCATCAGGGTTAACAGCATTCCAAACGCGATAATCATAATGTTCGGCCAGAGCGTTCCGCCGAACAGGCACCGGCCGGTAAATGCCGGAGAGAATGGCAGCAGTCCTTGCATGAGGACCATGTTATACGCCCCAACCAGTAAAACTGCGATCCCGAGCGAGGTAAAAACGATGCTCAAAGCGTTTTTATCGGACGGCTCGGAGATCAGGAAAATGACCACACCCACCACCACCAGAAATGTCAGCATCATCATCAACGACCTTCTTTCTGCCGATATCGTTCATATTCAGGGATGACCGGTATAAAAACCGGCGCGAGGTTTTCGGAATCACAATGGCTCATTTATCTGTGTTGCATAAAGCGTGCCAAGTGACGTAACAAAGCATCTGAGCGATAAACCCTGGTATTGTGGGACGACAGCGATACGGCAGAGTGGGGGAAATGCCGCAGTGTAAGTGGCATATCCCCCATTTGGGCGAGGTTCATCATCTCTCAACCGGGCATGCTTTTTGCTGAATTACTGAACGGTAACATTCTCGATTTTTTTGATCTCCACTTCGGCCGCCTGGCGTTTGTTTCGGCCTTCCTTGTGAATCTTAATCGTTTCCTCAATCGTGCTGATCAGATCGGCGTTGACCTTTTTGAGGGTTTCGATATCGACGATGCCGCGTTCGGTTTCTTCTTACATATCCCGTCACCCGCAGTATCGCTCGGATAGCGCAAAAACCTGCCGAATTGCCGCGCTATTTCCGGGAAAATAATCTTCCGGTTTTGGGGTTTTTTCCTGCTCATTCCCTGAATTCTGCCACAATTGACGTTTACCATTAGGACAGAGCCGGCTCAATGGCGCGCCGGCCATTGAGCCGCCGAAAACCCGGTGATTTCTATCCGGCAAGGAGGGAGCAGCATGAACGAAACCGGTAATTTGCCGGACAAGTATCTTAGTCTGACGGAAAGTACCGGGGTAAGCGAGCGTAAGAGCGATTACACGGAATACCTTGATAGCCTGCCTTCCGAATCCCGGATCCGAGAACAGGCCAATGCCCGGAAGCAGACAATCCTGGAAATCCTCGGCGGCGACCAGGAAGACTGGCATGACTGGAGATGGCAGTTGAAGAACCGGGTTCGGGACAGCGAAAGACTCGCTCATATCCTGGGTTTGAGCGATTTGGAACGGCAGCGGATTGATAGAGTGGGCGAAACGTACCGGTGGGCCATTTCGCCGTATTACTTGAGCTTGATTGGACCCGAATTGCAGGATAGTCCTATCTACCGCCAGTCGGTTCCCACGATACTTGAACTTGCACCGGGCGGCAGCCTGGATCCGATGAATGAGGCCGGAACGTCGCCGGCTCCCTGTGTAACCCGAAGGTATCCGGATCGATTGATCATTAACGTCACCAATCAGTGCGCCATGTACTGCCGGCATTGTCAGCGGCGCCGGAATATCGGCGAAGTTGACTGCCATTCCGGCCGGGAGGATGTTGCCCAAGCGCTCCGGTATGTCGCAAACAATCCAGAAATCAGGGATGTTTTGATCACCGGCGGCGACGCTTTCATGCTGAGCGACACGATGCTCGACTGGATTCTTGGCGAACTGCACCAGATCCGGCATGTCGAGATAAAAAGGATTGGAACCAGAACGCCGGTTACGCTTCCGCAGCGTGTTACGCCGGAACTCTGTCAAATCATTGCGCATTACCCGCCGGTCTATGTGAACCTGCAGTTCAACCATCCCCAGGAAATCACCCCGGAAGCGAAGGAAGCCTGCGACCGGCTGGTCAAGGCTGGCGCGGTCCTGGGGAACCAGGCTGTGCTGCTTCGGGGAGTCAACGACCGGCCGTTTGTGATGAAAAAGCTGAACCAGGATTTACTCAGGATTCGGGTGCGTCCCTACTATATTTTTCATGCCAAAGATGTCAAAGGGACCCGCCATTTTCAAACCGGCATTCAAGACGGAATGGACATTATCCGGGGTCTCCGTGGGCATACCTCCGGTTTGGCGGTTCCGACATACATTGTCAATGCACCCGGCGGATTAGGGAAAATCCCGCTGATGCCCAACCATATTCTGCAGGTCAGAAAGGACAAGGTTGTCTTAAAGACCTGGGAAGGGAAAATCGTTACCATAGAAAACCGCGTGAACGATGAAAGTGATTTCACCGGGAACGCGGCCCGATAATTAGGTACCTAAATATTATTCTTGACAGAAATGACAGCGGGGAATAATCTAGAATTAGTTAGGTACCTAATTGAAATTGAATGCGAAATCATTGGAGGGGTTACGATGGCAGGAGCGAAATCGATGGATCTGTTTGTCGCGGTGATGCGGCTGAACCGGCAAATGATCCGGTTTGCCCATAAGAACGTGATTTTGGGACGGGGCATGCATCATGCGCAGGCGAATCTCTTGAGTATGATCGCCAGCCTGGATGGGCCGACCCAGCGGGACTTGGCTGAAGAAATGGACGTTCGGCCGTCTTCCATGACCGAAATGTTGGGGCGGTTGGAGCAGTCGGGATGGATCCGCCGGGTGCAGGATGAGAACGATCAGCGCGTCCTCCGGGTCTATTTGACCGATGCGGGCAAAAAGATTGTGGACGAATCGCCAGGATTTCGGAGTCAAACGGCGGGTGCGATTTTCGATTGCCTGACCGACGAAGAAAAAGACCAACTGGCGGCGTTTCTGGACAAAATTTCCGCGAATCTGGAGAGGTCGGAAGAAAGCTTAAAAGACGCTTGCCGGAGTAAAGCGGCCAGCCACTGCGGCCACCACCATAAAGGCCCACGGGGCTGCGGTCATCCACCGTTCGGCCCCGGTTATTACTGCAGGCCTCCGTTTTTCGGCCGGTAGGGTAATTCATCCGAAACAGCGGGATTGATCAGATGATTGGTCCCGCTGCTTTCGATACAACAATCATTTATGCGCGGCATCCTTTACGAATCAGTGTCCACATTGTATCGAATAGTAATGATGCTTGCGCCGGATTTGGGATCGAGATTGGATGCGACGGCGCCCCATTTGTACTTGTAGGGTGGCGGGCCGAGCTTCTGTTTGAGCCATTTATCATGATCTTCTTTCCGCCGCAGTTCCTGCTGTTCAGTGAGGTGTTCCCGTGAGGGGATTTTACCTTTCTGGGTCAGACCGATCTGAACAAATTCAAGGGTGTCCTGCGGGTTAAAACAGAGAATCACAATAAAAAAGCGGTTCCCGCTTTTTTGCGGCTGCAAATAGTAATTGGTCCAGGAATACTCCTGGGTATCAAAGACCTCTTTTAACCAATCAGATTCGACAAATTTTGCCCGGGCAAACGCCCGCCGAATGATCTTTCCATTATCGAAAACCAGATTACCGGAAGCAGTGTCAATCACTTTTCCGCCCCCCTCCTCGCTGCAAACACCGCAGCCTGATTGTGTTTCAGCCTTATCGAGAGAATGCGTTCCGGCCTTCGGCCGGGCTCTCGAAATTCGACTGTGCCATCACCGGGATGGTTATGATTTGGTGTCTGCTCATCAACAATTTTTATTATATCACTCGAAGAATGTAGAATTGCGACAACTTGCGCTTGAGGACGGTTGCCATTTTCAATGAAAAAATCCGGGGGAGTGGTCCCCCGGATCTCGCCGTAAACTTTGGCTTTGTGGGATTTAGTTGGGCAGCGCACCGGTCAGTGCGGCGATGTCCTTGTAGAATCCGACGACCGACCACAGTGTGGTGCAGCCGATGATATCCGAATGGTCCCAGCTGGACTTGACGCCCATGTAGTTCCATTTGCCGACTTGCGGTGTGCCGTTGTAATTCACAATCGTATCCCGGACGCCGTTGGTCAGGGTTGGGCCGTCCTGGGAGTTGGTATTGACGACGCCGTCGTTCTGCCACCAGCTCTTATCGATGGGAACTTTGCCGGGCGCATTGGTCGTATAGGAGCCCATATGGAAACCAAACAAGGTCCAAATCGGCGCCATGCTGACTTCAGGGACCTGGCGGCCGGTGAAGATTTCCTTGAAAGTCGCTTCGGTTGCCCAGGAGAAGTAGAACACATCCGGCTGCGCAACAGCCCACGTGTTGAAATCTCTCGCCCCTTCAGGCGTACCGGAAGTATTGGACAGGTCGTCGGTGTACCAGCACTTGCTGGCCCAGACGCGCTTGACGTAAGAATCATTCGACTCGGTCGGGCCTTTGGTCAGATCCCATTGGTCGAGTTTGAAATCGTAATTGATCAGACCCAGTTTGCCGCCGTGCAGGGCTACAAACCCGCCAATGACCTGCTGGATCCAGGGAACGCCGTTCAGCCCGTTGTTCAGGCTGGTCCCGTCGTGCGGGCTGGAGATGGTGACACAGCTCGACACCCACGATTTGCCGCCCTCGAATAGTGGGGACATCGGCGGCTCGCCCGGATGATCCAGGTGATACTGGATTTCTTCGATGTTGCCGTCTTCCAAAAGAGCGATCAGGCCGCGTTGGGTTGGGCCGCCCATGCTGTGGCCTATAAGGTGGACTTTATTGATCCTGCCGGTCGCCGGATCCACATCACCCCACTGTGGGTACAGGCCCCCGCGAATGTACCCATTGTCAGGCAGATATTCCGTTGAATCCTTGGAATAGTCGCGGCCCCAGCGGGAATGGCCTTTGTCCGCGGCGTGCGCAGCGCCGTAATCAACCCGGGTCCCTTTGATCTGGGCATACAGTTCACAGGCCCGGTCCCAGTAACTGGACGTCGGCGCAACGGCCGAGGTGTAACACGGATACCCGGCCTCACGAAGTTTCTGCTGCAGGTCGGTCAAACCGCCCCAATAGTAGAAACCATGCATTTCCTCGCGTCCCCAGACCCCAAAACCCCCGGTCAGGATAATGGGATAGCTGTTCAAACGCGGCGCTGCCGCCTGAGCCGGCGGCTGGGGAAGGTTAACGAAAATCCCCAGGGTCAACACGAAGGACAGGATAACCACTACCGATACCAACTTTTTTCCTCTCATCCAACACGCATCCTTTCTCTTTTCTCTGTGCGCCACCGTTTCTGTGCGATGACTTACAACCTGCTTTGGTACAAGTTGGAAATCATTGTAACAAGGCAAGCTAAAATTACGCTAAATTGAATCTAAATTTTTTATAAATTGAATTTGGGGTTTTGTGTTGGCGCAGGTCAGTTTTAGCGGATAATTGGGACATCGTAAAGGGTGAACCAGGTTGTGGAAGGTGCAATGTTTAACTATTCGGAATTGTTGAGGCCGAAGCAAGGATTCTGGGGGTTTTGGGATTCCAAACCGGTGTAAGACTTCGCCGGTATCGGGCGAAATCAATCCGCGGATTTTCAAGAAGTGGGGATTCCCAGTGGCAGATTAATGATTCCGATCTTTCGGTTTTGGCCCGTTGATCCGAACCCGAACCGTTTCTTTTCGGACAACCGCATCCACCTGTTTCATGGCCTGATGACGCTGTCGATACACAGATACATTCTCGAGCTGGACCGGGTGTTTCAGCACCGCGGCCCGTTCTTCGCGGATCGGAATGCGAATCGTCTCAGTCTCAATTTGACCGGGATTCTCTGGACGCATGATTCTCTTTTCAATCACCAGATCTTCCCGCTGAAGTGGAACGGTAACGGTCTTGTCTTCGACGCTGACTTCTTTACGGATCGTGACATCCCCGGTTTGAATCCGCTTCTTTGCGATTTGCAGCTGTTCCTGCTTCAGCAGCAGTTTGGGATTGCCGCGATCGCTCAACTGGGTTTTTGCATCAGACAGAAAACCGGCAATCGCCTTTTGAAGAGTGACCAGAAATTGATATGCCAAGGCTGTCTCCATTTCGGGTTTTTGAGCTAGCTTGCGCGAGCGGAAACAGGATTATGAGACAGGCGAGGGAATATCGGCAGCAAAATAAAGGAAGCCATCGGTCGAAATGACTCGAGCCGATGGCTTGCTTCGAAGCCGTGGTCTGGGTTGCGTACCGCGAAAAAAGTCAGCCGGTTAGGACAGATAGTCCTGTTCGGTCACGTGGGTGTGGCCCTCGCGGTCGATTTGGACTTCTTCACGCTTCATTTCATCACTAATCTGGTGCACTTCTTCCACTTCCCGTTTATAAGCGGAGACCTCCCCGGTTACAACGGTGTGTTTGCCGACTTCCAGGACCTCTTCGCTGACCGGAATCCGAATCGTTTCGACGCAGTCCTCGATGGGTGTATCACTTGGCTGGTTATGAAGCGCACGGCGTTCAATCACGACTTCTTCGCGCGCGACCGGGACGATGACCGTCTGGTTTTCTTCCACGACATTTTTCGTCAGGGTGACTTCACCGGTCTGAACCCGATTTTTTCCAACGTCAAGCACTTCACGTTTGACCAGCATTTTGGCGTCGCCGCAGGGAGTGTTTTCTCGATGCATAAATCCACCTCCATAATAAAAATGATTGGGCACCTTCTTTAGAATGCACCGGGAAAGGCGGAATATAACGACCATCATCTGGTCGAAATCCCGAGGCGGCACAAGATTCCAGGATAACCGTTACCGATTGTCGATATACTAAACGGGTGGTTTTGTTGTGTGTTCGCTTGAGAATTCAACAGAAAAAGGAAGACGGATAGACCATGAGATTTTGGGTATATTTTGTCGGCAAAAAAGCCGGCGGCAGATGGGTAAATGCCATTGACATGGACCGTGCCCGGGATATCTTTGCCGCCCAGGAAGGCACCAAAGTCTCCAACTGTATCGGTGCCAGCAAAAAGGCCCCCGAGGGATCCCCTGAGCCATAATCTATGAGGACCGCTTCGACACCCCTTCGATTGGCCCGGCAAACCAATTCCCTGAAATGGAAAAATATGTTGACATTAGTTTTCTCCGTGCAATTATAATGATGATAGATTAAATCAATCTTTTTTGTTGATTGATGTGGTCGAAAATGTGTTGTTGGTCATCATTAACTGTTGGGAGGGAGCGCTAAAAATGAAAGCCTTGATCATTTATTCCCATCCAAATCCAAAGAGTTTTAACGCGGCAATTAAGGAAGTCGTGAAAGAACAGCTTGAGCAAAAAGGGGCGGAAGTCCGGATTAGAGACCTGTATGCCATATCGTTCAACCCGGTGCTCAGTGCGAACGATTTCGAAACGCTGAATTCCGGGAAAATCCCTGAGGATATTGCCAGAGAGCAGGCCGAAATTGCCTGGGCGGACCTTCTGGTCTTCATCAGTCCGGTGTGGTGGCTTTCGGTGACGGCGATGCTCAAAGGCTATATCGACCGGATCTTTACCCAGAACTTCGCCTTCAGGTACACGCACTTTGGGATGGAGGGGCTGCTGAAAACAAAGCGGGCGCTGGTGTTTACGACCTGCGGAGCACCGGAAGAATACGGTGGCGAAAAGATGATGCAAGTGATCAAAGCACAGATAATCAATGGATACTGCAGGATGTGCGGGATTTCAGATGCCAAGCATTTCAATTGCTACGGCGTGCCGTATGTTTCGGATGACGCACGCAAACAAATGCTGGCCGAACTGGCCACCTTCGTGGCGCAAAACGCCTAGCTTTTTCGAATGAAGTACATAAAAAAAGGGCTGACGGTGTCAGCCCTTTTTGTTTTCTTTGAGGTTTACAGTTGTTCGTAAGCGACGATTGCGCTAAGCGGGAAACGTTGTTCCCGGTGCCTTTCCGGCGATGCAGGCGCCCCGTTGGGATATCCCAAAGCCAGGATGGCAATCGGTTCGAGGTTCTCCGGCAGCTTGAATTCGTTTCGAACGACATCCGGTTTGAAAAACATGATCCAGACACTGCCCAGATCCAGTTCAGTGGCCTGGAGCATCATATGGGAAGCCACGATACTGGCATCGACGTCGACGCTGGTTTTTCCGTCATAAGGTCGTTTCCAGGCCCGGTCATGGTCGCCGCAAACCAGAATCGCCAGTGGTGCGCCGTAAATGTTCGCGGCTTTCCCAAGCTTCTCAAGGCCGTCCTTTTGTTGGACCACGATCAGCCGGTACGGCTGATTGTTCGCGGCCGTCGGGGCGACTCTCCCGGCCTCCAGTATTGTCAGCAGTTTCTCCTTTTCAACGGGCTTCGATTGATAATTTCGCACCGTATACCGTTTTTTTGCAGTTTCCAACAGTGTCATTCCCAACGCATCCTTTCCGTTCATTTTCCCGACATTGCCCCTGTAAATGCCTCCCGGCGGAAGTACCAATAAAAAGCAAATATGAGGATATTTGCAGCAGGCCGGTATGCTACAATCATAGCCAGATGCATCCTTTCGAACAAGTACGCACTTTTAAGGAACGTAGTACCCAAAAAGAAACCATTACTTGACCCCGATACCAGCCGAAAAGGAGTGGTTGCAGTGAATCAATGTGAAAGCGGGTATAACTGCCCGGTCGAAGTGACTCTGGAATTGATCGGCGGGAAGTGGAAACCGGTCATACTCTGGCACCTGGCGCAACAAACGATGCGGTTTAACGAACTACGCCGGCTGCTCCCCCGGGTGACCCAAAAAATGCTGACCCAGCAGCTGCGGGATCTCGAGCGGGATGGTCTGATTGTCCGAACGGTGTACACCCAGGTGCCGCCGAAAGTCGAGTATTCGCTTTCTGAACTGGGGCAAAGCTTCAGCCCGATTCTGCAGGCAATGTGTCAATGGGGTGATGCGTATTTGTACAAGCACACCCAACAAAACCATTCGAAAGCCGGGGAATCGGAATGATACGGATTCCCCAACATTTCGACGGACAATTGTTTGAAATGGAAAGATTTGTATAATTATGCGGGATGGGATACGATAAACGAACATAAACATATCAGTAAATGCCCGTTTACATGCTGTTTGCCACACAAATCGACGCTGAAGCGGAAAGAGGGAGAGAGAATCGTGGGCTTTGGGAGGTTGTTTTCGAAAGCGGTGTTCTGGATTTCGGGGTGGAAAACCGAAGGGGAACTGCCGGGTGGAGTGACAAAATGCGTGCTGGTGGCTGCGCCGCACACGAGCAATTGGGATACGCTTTATTCGCGGTGCGGCCTGTTTATCCTCAATGTTCCAGCGCGCTTTGCGTTGAAAAAGGAATGGCTGCGGTTTCCCTTTAAGACCTTCTTCGAAGGGATTGGAGCCATCGCCATAGACCGGAGCGGCGGCAAAAACAACGTGGCCGTGATGGTGGAGATACTCGAAAAGAACGGCGATCTGGCATTGATGATCTCGCCGGAAGGCACCCGCAGGGGGGACGGCAGATGGAAGACCGGATTTTATCAGGTGGCGATGCAAGCCAAGGTTCCGATCGTGCTGGCTTTTCTGGATTACCGGCGAAAGATCGCCGGGATTGGACCGACGATTTATCCGACCGGTGATTATGTCAAGGATATGCAGCCCGTATTGGCATTCTATCAGACCATAACACCCCGGAATCCTGAAAAATTCACAATGCGTATCGAATAGTGGTTTTAGGATTGCTTCATACTGCCGGATGATTCCCGGCGGTTTTTCTTTTTGGGGCAGTTCTTTTCCGGCAGGGATTTTCCGGCGGCCGCAGAAAACGTTCACCAGGAAAATGATTCGAAGAATGGGTTGGAGGAAGTGCTCGTGAGCGAAATTCGGCGGCGCGGGACCGCGGCCGTTCTGGACGTGGAAACCACCGGGCTCAGTCCGGTCACCGAAGAGGTGATCGAGCTTTCCATGGTACTGTTTTCATTTGACCCCGAAACCGGGCAAGTGTTTGATGTTCTGGATGTGTACACCGGCCTGCGCGAACCCTCGGTGCCGATTGGCAGCGGGGCTTACGCCGTTCACGGCATTGGCATCCGGGATGTAATCGGCAAAGCGTTGGATCGGGAACGCGTTTTAGCGATTCTGGACCGGGCGGAGTTTCTGATCGCACACAATGCCCGCTTCGACAAACCGTTTGTAACCCGGCTCTTTCCCGAGGCCGGGCGCAAACTGTGGTACTGCTCAATGTCCAAGATCGACTGGTACGGCAAGGGGTTTGCCTCGCGCGGACTTCAGCATCTTTTGGGGCAGCACAAGCTGACGGCAGGCCGGGCGCACCGGGCTGAAGCTGATACGATGGCTACCTTGCGCCTTCTGGGACATCGCGGCCATGACGGGCCGTACTTGAAGGAATTGCTGGTTCGATGCGGGTACGGTTCGGTTGAAGAAAGTGCCGCCGGGCTGCATGAAGAAGAATAGGCAGTGATAAAAAAGCGCCGAGGAGAGTTCCCCGGCGCTTTTTGCGGTGGCTGCGGATGGGTTAGAAACCTTGCGGCAGATCTTTGGGCAGAACGACCTGGTAAGCCAGCGGCATCTGATAAACAGCCGGGATTACAGGTCCATATCCGATTTTAGTGCTTCCCGGGGTATAGGCCGTCGAGGGAAGGATGCGCCGCGCGCCCTCAAAGTGTTCGCCATACCAGTAGGTAAAGCTGGTCAGCACACCCAAACTGGTTGGACGGCCTGAGATGGTCATCAAGACCGAGGGCTTGCCGTTAACGGCGCCCATGTAGATGCCGACATGTCCAATGTGATGGCCATAGGTCGCGTCTTCCTTCCACCAGGTGAGAATATCGCCCGGTTTCAGGTTTTCCCAGCCGACCAGCATCCACTTGGTGGTGCTGCCGGGCTGAAGCTGCGAGTAAACGCCGGAGACGGGGACGCCGACCGTATTGTAATAACGGGAAACCCCGGTGATGCTGTAGCCGAAGTCCTTATAGACCCGGGAGGTGTACTGGGAACAGTCGATGTAACCAGTGGTCGAATATGCGGTGTGACCGTAGACGGTGAAGCCATAGAGCATGTACCAAATGCTCCGGGCTACGATTTTATGGGCCAGACTGCCGTCATACATGCTTCGGAATCCCGTTACGGCAGTGTCTTCGCCGGGTGCGTAGTCGGTTGGCGAAAAAGTCCCGCTGTATACCTCTTCGCCATCACCGGGAACCGTGTCGGTAATCCCAAACGTGGGGAGCGCAAAAACGCTGAGAGTGAAGATCAGAGCCAGACAGAATGCCAATGCTACGCGTTTCTTTGTCATGATAAGTGCTCCTTTCAATAGCTGCGACGATTGCTGTGTGGATGGAACGCTTTAACGGTTTGCTTTTCGGTGCCTCAATCACTGGATGATCACAAACCAGTCAACATGTTGTTTGGTATTCATCTCCCTTTACCGACTGTTTTCATGACCCAAGAATTCGACCGCAGAAAGGCCGGTCCCTTCGGAAGAACCGCCTGTTTTCCCTGGGACTTTCAGCGGATACGGTTACAGGATAGAAGGCCTTTATCAAGCGGAGAATCCGTGTTGCATGGCACCAGGGTGTTCTTTTTTTCAAATCGCTTTTGGGTTTCCAAATGTCGGCATTGATACATATTAATAGCCGAAAAAGGGATTTTATCCGCTGTATCGAATTAACCCTTTTAGGGGCAAAATTACGACTATTCAGGAGCCGAACGATGAATTGTCCGATTTGCGACCGGCCGATCCGGTCGTCTGCGCGGCGCTGTCAGCAATGCCAGGAACAATTGGACAGCCGTGTAGATTCTTTAATTGGTTGGGCGATGAAACTGGTTAACGAACATGCCGAGTGTCCTTACTGCGGGGAGGAATTTCGGTTTTGGGATGACCTGATCGAGGACCGGGGACGGCTGATCCCGGCGAAAAGGAATCACGATGCGCTGGATTTCTATTATCGGTATCTGGGTGAGGGCGGCCATGAGGTTGAGGGTATTTTCAAGTTTGATTGTCTCAGCCAGCGCCCGATCGTGCGGCAGGTGGTCTATGAACTTGCGGAGTACGATTCATCTGGCGTTGGGTTAGATGATGAAGCCCCGGAACCCGTCGGGCTTCTGCATACCTACAAGTGGAATCTGGAGCCCGGGGAAGAACGGTAACAAACGATCATTGTTTGCCAGCTGATTACCATGAAATCGCTTGACATGCACAGGCGTCCTGTTACAATACATGGTAAGCAAAGGGGAGTAACTGCGCGAGACAGTGTCAACAACCCCGGCCTTCTTTAGGCCTGGTACTGTCGGCCGATCAACGGTTTGGTGAGACCTTTGCCTCTGATTGATTTAGAGGCAAAGGTCTTTTTGCATTATAAGGACGTCCAGAAGCCCAGAATACGGTTTTTACGGCGGGAATACGCTTGAAAAGAGGGGTATACTTTGGCATTTTAAATTCTACCAGTCTGCGTACCTGTCATAAATCCGGAAGCATCGAAGGAATCTAAACAAGGGATGAAACAAGGAGGGAATTCGAATGTGGAATACCATGCGGGCATGGATCCTGATGGCTGGCTTAACCGGTCTACTGGTCGGGTTAGGCTACTTCTTCGGCGGCCGGGGCGGCGCCATGATTTTCTTTCTGATCTCATTGGGCATGAATTTTGTCAGCTACTTCTACAGTGATCGTATTGTCATCCGTATGACCGGTGCCCAGCCGTTGACTGAAGGGCAGGCTCCCGAACTGCATGCGATGGTGGGCCGGCTGACCCAGCGGGCTGGCATTCCGATGCCAAAGCTGTATCTGATGAACGAATCACAGCCCAACGCGTTTGCGACCGGGCGGAATCCCGAGCACGGAGTTGTTGCCGTCACATCCGGGCTGCTTCAGATCCTGGATCGGGACGAAGTGGAAGGCGTGATCGCGCACGAAATCGGGCACATTAAGAACCGGGACATTCTCATCGGTGCGGTTGCGGCGGCGATGGCCGGGGCAATCTCGATGCTGGCCAGTATTGCTCAGTGGGGCGCGATCTTTGGTGGCTTTGGCGGGAATGATGAGGATGACGGCGGCAGCCTGATCGGAACGCTGGTGATGGCTTTTGTGGCGCCGATCGCGGCAATGATCATTCAAATGGCGATCAGCCGGTCTCGCGAATACCTGGCTGATGAAACCGGGGCTCGCCTGGCCGGTAACCCGAACGGTTTGTCCGACGCACTGCTCAAGCTGGAAGCCGCTTCCGGACGGGTTCCGATGGCAGTAAATCCTGCGGCTTCGCACATGTTTATCGTAAATCCGCTTTCGGCTGATTTGATGATGCGGCTGTTCAGCACTCACCCGCCAATTCCAGACCGGGTGGAACGGCTGCGCAAAATGACCGTACAGTAGCACTGGGGCTGGTTCGAGGAGGTTGCATTTCATGAGACAATGGATGGCCGTGCTCTTGTTTGAGGTCAGCTATGCGGTTGTTGCGGCCGGCCTGCTGCTTATCTGGAGCCTTCAGCGCTCCCAGGAAAAACTGCGCCTGGTCTTTTCGGTGCGAGATACCATCCCACACGAAACAGGTTCGAAAGCAGTCGGGGGAACCAATCCGTGAGCGGCGGGTTGCCGAAAATGCCTGTGATCTGAAATATAACATGTATCACCATCAACAAATAGCGGGGCTGGCAGGATTGCCGCCCCGCTTTTTGTTGAACTGACCGAATCGATGCCATATGTTTGACCGAGTGTCATGGAATGCGCTTAACCCCAAAGGGGGATAAACTGCCTGGCAGTTGAACGATGTTTTCCGGCAAGCGGCTGCATTGAGCAGTGTTTTCGCGCCAACTGTAGGGGAAGCCGGGAAGATAACGGACGAAATACGGCCGATAGCGCTGCCGTTGGCTGTCGTGGAAACTGGCACCGGCTCCCAAGTGACTCACCGGACTGCCAGATGGCAAGTAAATCACGTCGTAGCGGTTTTGGTCAATGCATCCCCGAATGCCATGCACGGCCTCATCATCCAGCAGTTCACCGGCGTCCAAGCCCAGAATCCAGTCTGGTTCGGTTTGAATGGTTTCGGCCCATTGAAGCCGGCGCCGGATGAATGGGGTCTGAAGAATGCCTGTATGATCGGATAAAGTCCACGTTATGCCGGACAAAGCGGCGTGGCAGTCCGTCTCGGTTTGGCGTATTGAGGCATAATTGACGATCACCGCATGATCGATGTACTGGCGGGCATGCGTCAATGCCGCACGGAGCCCCTTGGCGTCCGCCGGGTGCACGGCCATGGAAAGGGTCAGTCGGTTGCCGAACGATTTCCGGTATAACGGTTTGATATCCCGGTCTTCCATGCCATTGGGCGGTTGGGCTAAACGGCAAGCCGGAACGCTGGTATCGACATACAGCTTTACACCTAAAATCTCAGCACGCAGGCAGAAACGCTGTCCGGCCGAAAGCGCTTCTGCGTTTTGAATGGGACCGAAACCGGCGCCTTGCCGGATTGCCTTCGCGGAAATCAGGGAACAGCCGGTCAAACGCCCCATTTCCAGAACACCCGGCGCGATCCGCTGTCCGGGCGCAAGCCAGGCGATCTCTGAAACAATATCCCGCCCGGCGGCAAGCAGCTGCCGCAGGGTCTGCGGATGTAAATTCAGGTCCGAATCGAGCAGCAGGAGGTGTGAATAGCCTTTCTCCAGGGCCGCGCGCAGAAAGAAGTCGCGGTGATCACCGCTTCGGCCGTTATTGATCATCCGGATGACTTGAAGATCACACCCGGGAACCGCGAGGCTATGAAGCAGCCGCGCGCACACCGGATCCGCGCTTTGGTCAAGAAATAGAAAATCGGTTTCATATCCGGACCGGTCCAAATGCTCCAGGCTGTCCAAAAATGCGGTAAGTATCGCCGGTGGTTGGCGAACCGCGCTGGCAATCAGAATTCGTTGCTTCATCGGATTTTAAGTCCTTTTCATAGCTAGCCGGTCAGTCTTGAAAAAACGGCCTTGTAAACAGTGTATGCGGGGGAATAAAAAATATGACAAAAACTGGTAAATACATTTTGGCATTCTGCGCTTTTTATACAGCTAATTGAACATATCCAGGGCATATATTGAAACGGAAAACAAATGGAGAGGGGAAGGTTTTCTGGCCGAACTGGTTTTGGTCTGCCCGCTCTGCCAATCCGGGCGGGTGGAGGTTTTTCACGAATACCCTGCGTTTACGCTTTATCGCTGCCTCGACTGTGATTTCATCATGAACAGCCTGCTGTTCGGTGAAGAGCCCGAGGGCGTACGAAGCGATGCAGAGAATGAGTCTCTCCGGGCAGCGGCGCCGAATGACCTGGCACAAACGTTTGTAGAACACAGCTTGTTTCAGTTGACCCTGGTCAGCGCCGTGCGTCCCGATGGCCGAACGCTTTTGGAAATCGGTCCGGGCACCGGGGAGTTTTTGCACCTGTCCCATTCGGCCGGGTGGGAAGTTTGCGGCATTGAACCGTCGGCTGCCGCATGTGCGGATGCGCGGCAAAAGTACGGTTTAAAGCTGATTCCCGGACAGTGGAACCGGAGGTTGGTTGAAGGTCGGTTTTTTGACGCGGTGGTTTTCTGGCAGGTTCTTGAACACCTTGCCGATCCGCTGGGCTTTCTGCGGGAAGCGGCATCGGTTCTGAATCCGGACGGGCTGCTGATTTTCAGCCTCCCGAACCGATCCGCTTTTGTGAACTCAGTGCTGGGGACGAAGTCCCCGCTGTTCAGCAATCCGGGTCATTTGTACCATTATACCGCCTCGAACGTAAGGAGGCTGGCCCAAAAGGCCTCGCTCAAGGTGATCAGCCTGTTTTCCCGCGAGGAGCCGATCCGGTTTCTGCGTGAGATCGGATCCCAGCTGCGCTTTGCCGGGAGTGACCGGCAGCCGTCAATCGAAGATCAGATGGCGGTCATCGGACATTTGCAGGGCACCTGTCAGGGGCATGAACTGTATTGTGTGGCTGGATTATCCAGCCGTGAAAGCAGTCAGCCAGGTCAGGCGGACTGCTATTTCACGGATCGGGTGTTTCTGACGCGTGGATGAGCCGGTTCATTTACAGATTCAAAGCCGGTATCAGGTCACGGTGCCTGAAGGTGTTAGCCGGGAGAAAAATGCTCGCGCTTAACGGCGATTTTTCGGCATTGATGCGGGTCGATGCCCAGGCCATCAGACCGGGCGCCATCCCGGTGAATTCGATTTCAAAATTGACTGGCGGTCTGGGGAAAATAAATTCACTGGTGCTGTACGGCGCAGTGACGGTCAATGTACAGGTTTGCTCCAGAACCCGCGGACCGGGCTCCAGATTGAAGACATTGATAGTTACCGGGAAGGGACCTGGTTTGGACGAAGTGTTATTCACCTTGACAACCAGGCTGTTGGCAGAAACTTCGGCCACTGCGGGGCCGGTGGTCATCCTCCCGGTGGACGGAAGCCCAAGTGCACCGGCTATGGCGTTCAGCGCAGATTCGATGCGAACCAAAGGCGCGTGCAGCTGAGCGTTCATTTCGGCCAAACGCGCATGGTTTTCGGTCATACCGGCGGTGGTGGCGGTCAGCAGGTTCAGGGTGCTGGTTACGCCGGTTTCAATCTGGGAAAGACCGAAGTAAGGATTGATCAGGAGTCCAAGCGCCGACTGAAGGGCGACTTTAATTTCGGCAAGGCCCAGGGTCGGGCTGTCGACCAGATGCAGGATTTGGTCAATGCCGGTTTTTAACGCGTTGATATCGAGCGTGGATTGACCGGCCATCATGTAAAGGTTTGTCAGTTCGGTCTTGATCTCAGTCAAGCCGGCGGATGAACTGTTGACCGCTCCCAAAACGGCGGATACCCCCGCGATCACGCTCGTCATCCCGTTATTCGCGGTGGTTAGCCGCTGAACGATATCGGCCGCCGCGATCTTTAACGCCCCGGTGTCCGCCAGGCTGCTGCCGGCCAGGGTTTGAAGGTTGGCCAGGTCTGCCTTCAGCGCTGCCAAAGCGAACGAAGCGCCGTTGACGGTGCTTGAAATAGAAGAAATACCACTATTCAGATCGGCCAGGGAACGATCCTGGCCGGTCAAGGCCTGGATGACCCCGTCGGTTTCGGTCATGAGATTCCCGGTACGGTCAAGCTCCTGGCTGATCATTGCTTGAATGCCGGTTGTTTCGTTCTGAAGGTTCGTCAGCCATCCGGTTTGCTGGTTTAATTTGTTCCGGACGTCCTCCAGGACTGCAAAAAGAGGGGACAAACCGGTCGGCGACGCAGTAAGCGCTTCCACGAGCGCGGACACGTTCACTTTCAGATCGGACAAATCAGCGGCATAGCTGTTGAGGCGCTGCTGAACTTCGGTGATCACCGCTTTCAGAGGTGATGAGCCGATAGCGAAGCGATCGGTTCGGTGCCGAATTTCAGATGTTTCAGACGGTGAATCGGTAAGGTCCTGCGGAATATCGCTTGGAATATGCCCGGCTTCTGCGGTCTCGGACTTTAGATCGGTCAAGCCGACCAAAATGTAATTGAGCAGGCTTAATAGGTTGTCAATCTGTGCGTTGATATCAATCAAAAGATCGGAAGGCAAATCCGCCGCGCCGCCAAGGATAGCCAGCGTATCTGCCCTCATTTTTGATGGGCTGATTGTGGTTTTGCCGCGCTTATTCGATATTGCGACGGGTCTTTTTTTAACGGTCGGACGGGCCGGACCTTTGGGCATCGGGGGGATTCTGAGGTTCGGCAAATGACTCTCCTCCTCCTAAAAGCCGGGAAACCCGCTTAACAAGCTTCCCGGGCAGCTTTTCACCGGTGTGGCGATCGATTCAGGCGGCTTCAAAGTGGAGCGCACGCAGCCTAAAATGGATCGCAATCTAGATTATGAGAAAAGGAGAAAAAGGGTTCCGGTGCCGATTTACAGGGGCAGGGTTTCGTTCAGGCTGCCGGTGCGGTATCCGTCCAGGTCGGCGGCGACATAGCGAAAACCGCAGGCTTTGATTTGCGCGGACAGGGCGGCGCGAAAACCGGGGTCCAAAAGGCGCCCGAGATCGTTCGGCGCTAACTCAAGCCGGGCGATATCGCCGTGGCGGCGTACCCGAGGATTCACAAAACCAAGCTCGCCCAGCAAACGTTCCGCTGCACCTACAGCCTGCAATTCGGTCAGGATCAGCCGATCTCCGTAAGGAATCCTGGAAGCGAGACAGGCCCGGGCCGCGAGATTCCAGTTTGACAAGCCTTGCTGCCGGGCCAGGGCACGCACCGAAGCCTTGTCGATGCCGAGTTCAAGCAATGGACTGTGTACCTGGGCAAAGGACCGCACCGCCTTGAGACCGGGGCGGTAATCGTCCGCATCGGAAGCGTTGCTGCCTTCGAGCACGGTGTCAAATCCCATATCTTCGGCCAGCCGTACGAGCCTTTCGAAACGGTGCCGCTTGCAGTGATAACAGCGATCCGGGGGATTTGCGGCTATCGCCTCGATGGCAAGCTCATCGATTGGAACCATCCGATGGGATACACCGAGCTGCGCCGCAAGCTCAATGGCGCAAGCGAGTTCTTCGGCGGTATGCAGGGGCGAGGTCACGGTCACCGCAAGCACGGAATTCCGTCCAAGGGCGTCAATGGCTGCCTTCAGGACCAGGCTGCTGTCCACGCCGCCCGAGAAAGCAACAACTGCCCGCTGCCATTTGGAAATGTAGTTTTTCAGGGCGTTCCAATGATCCACCATCTTTGTGCCGTATCCCTCCGTCATGGCGTGCACGCGTGCCGATAAGCAGGCGTAAGGTGCACTTATACTGGCTCCATGGTATCAGAACGCCTGAAGGATAGGCAAAGCAAAAGGCCGCCCTTTACAAGGCGGCCTGCATACCAGTGAGAACAAAAGGTGATTATTCGGCCGGGAATACAGCTGTGCTCTCGTCCGCATCCTCGGCGGCTTCTTCGGCTTCCTCGTCGTCTTCCAGGAGACAATACACCCGGGCTGTGGCAACCATGACGACTGGCATGGAAACCAGTACGCCGACACCGAGAGCAAGCACGCCAAGCATTCCGATCAGACCCGCGACAAACGTAAAACAGAACAGATGGAACGCGCTGCCTTTGGTGGCGTGCCAGCTGGCGGTCAGTGCTTCAATCGGCCCCATGTCACGTTCAACGATATAGAACATAAAGAAATACCAGCGCATAAACAGGTAAAAACCCGGAATGATCAAGAACATCATACCGATCATAACCGGAATGTACATGAGAATGTAAGCGATGATAAAAGACAGAAGCGCTTTTGGGTGAATGAACAAATCGTTGAAGGTGGGTTTCTTTCCCCGGACAGTTTGAATCGAGATGTTGATGAGTCCGAGCATCAAATAGTAAGTGGCCAACATCATCAGTACCATCCACCAGATTGCCATACCGCGGCCTAACGCGGGTGTGATGAACATCAGGGCGCATGGAAGCGCGAACACGAACAGTATGATCCCCATAAAAAACCCGAGCCGGTATTTAACTCTTTGCCATGCGAAGCCCAGCGCTTCGCCAATCGTGAATTTTTCCAACCCAACTCCTCCTCTGTGTCGACGCTTAATCGTCAGAATTGACTATAAAATATAAATATTCCACAAAAGCCATCAGTTCCCTTTATACCTGAAAAAGAAAAAGGCCGCCAGAGTGGCGGCCGGAAAACCTGCCTTTGTATTCAAGTTTATTCGACGATAGCCGTTTGTGCCGGAGGAAGGCTGGAAAGCTTGGTGTAGACCAGGGCCGAGGCTAGAACGGACAGCGGAATCGTGACCAGTAAGCCGACGACCAGGCAGATCAGGCCGAGAAGGTTGATTCCGATGAGCGCCAGGCCCAATATAAACAAGTTCATGGTCTGATCCTGGGTGGCCGCCCAGGATGCTTTCAGCGCGTCAATCGGGGCCATTCCTTTGTCCAGGATAAAATACATGTAGAACTGCAGCCGCAGGGCTAAGTAGATGCCAGGAATAATCAAGAAGATAAGACCGATGACGACCACGATGAAAACGATAAAATAATCGATTAAAACATTCAGAAAACTTTTGTAGCCCTGAAAAATGTCACTGAACACCGGCGCCTCACCGGCCATGATTTTCAACGCGATGATTGTGATGGAAATCTGGAAAAACAGACCGACAAGTAGACTCACGATATTGGTGATAATGCTTTTGTCACCGAAAATGCCTCCGAAGATGCCGCCGATAATCGCTGAAATAATGGCTACAGCCAGCCCGGCGCCGATAAAGAAACCAATATGGGCTTTTGCCTTCTCCCAACCGAACCCAACGGCTTCACCAACTGTGAATTTCTCCAAATTGATCGCTCCTTTGCCCCATGTTGATCGCTGAATTTAGCGAATCTTTATACATACTTCAATAAGTATTCGCCAATTCCTGTTTACAGTATGGAGAAAAGCAACGAATGGTGCATTCGGGCTACATGTCTTCATTGATCCGCATCAATTCCCGCTTGGCCTGATTGAGGTCAGGCCGGGGTTTTTGAAGGTCCTGCCGCAGTGTGTTGAGGTGGGAAAACAGTTTCTTGTCAGATGTGACGCGGACTTCTTGCCCGGGGGCTGTCTTGTGGACCCGGCGGGCGACGGCTTGCTTGATGGATTGCATGTGTAACCGGTTAAACCCTCGGATTTGAATGCCGACGGTCAAATCACGGTCGATAGCGACGGCCCGGGCGTCGTTGACGCCCGGCACCGCAAGCGCCGCCTGTTCCGCTTTTTCAGAGCGATCCCGATCCACTTGAATGGGTTGATCGGATTTCGGGAGCTGAGGATGCGGGGTCGGCTTTTTCAGGGCTTCCCCAGCTTTACCGCATCCGCACAGCATCAGGCTAAGCACGAGCAGGCAGCATAACGTTCTGGTTCGATGCAAAATCGGTTCACCTATCCTTTGGCGCGCACCAGCAGTGCGGCGAGAAATCCGAAAATGATGGAAGCCGAAATCCCGGCGCTGGTGACTTCGAAGATGCCGGTCAGGATACCGATTAGCCCGTGCACTTTGGCTTCACCTAAAGCGCCATGGACCAGGGAATTGCCGAAGCTGGTGATCGGAACCGTAGCGCCGGCGCCGGCAAAATCGATCAGGGGATCATACCATCCCAAGCCGCCCAGTACGGCGCCGGTCACCACGAGAATACACATCACATGGGCCGGGGTCAGGCGTCCGACGTCCATCAGCAGCTGGCCGACGACGCAGATCAAACCGCCGACCATGAAAGCCCAGAAATAGGTTTCCATAACAGAGACACTCCTCAACGGTTGGTAATCAACGCGGTCACGGAAAGTGATTACGTTATGGGCTGGCAATTGAAACGGCGTGCGCGATGCCGGGGATGGTTTCGTTCTGCTGGTAAGAAATCGGGGAGTGAAGAGCCCCGGTCGCGACGACGAGGACGCGCTTCAGTTCGCCGGATTGAATGCGTTTGAGCAAGTGGCCATAAGTGACCGCCGCGGAACAGCCGCAGCCGCTGCCGCCGGCTAAAACGGGCTGATCTTCCCCGAAAATCAGGACACCGCAGTCCGCAAAACGGCTGTTTTCCGGTTTCAGCCCGTGCTTGTCCAGAAGATCGGCGGCGATCTGGTGGCCGATGCGGCCCAGATCGCCGGTTACGACCAGGTCATAATCCGCAAAGCTGCGGTCAAAATCCCGGAAATGAGCGGTAATGGTGTCGACTGCCGCCGGCGCCATGGCCGCCCCCATATTGAATGGGTCAGAGATGCCCATGTCCACGACTCGGCCGATGGTAGCGGCCTCAATCACTGGACCGCTGCCGGTGGGCGCCACGACGGCAGCTCCGGCGCCGGTGACGGTCCACTGTGCCGTGGGCGGTTTCTGAGCACCATATTCTGTGGGGTAACGATATTGTTTTTCAGCTGCGGCGTTATGGCTGGAGGTGGCGCACAGGATTCGCTCAGCGCCGCCCGCATTCACCAGGAAAGCGCCGAGCGCGAGCGCTTCCATCGCGGTCGAACAGGCGCCGTACATGCCAAGGTAGGGGATTGCTAAAGTGCGGGCACAGAAACTGCTTGAAATGACCTGGTTCATGAGATCGCCAGCGAGAAAAAAGCTGACATCCTCTTTGCGGACTCCCGCACGGTCCAGGGCGCGTTCACAGGCTTCTTCCAGGAGCTTTTTTTCCGCTTTTTCGAAACTATCCTGCCCCAGCCACAAATCGTCATGGATCAGATCGAAGTCACGTGCAAGCGGGCCAGCGCCTTCAAAAGGACCCACTACAGCCGCGGCGCCGATGATCACAGGCGCGTTTTGAAACTGCCAGCTTTGATGTCCAACCAGCACCTTTATCCCCCCATGATCTGAAATGCGGTCTTGACCAGGGCGACCACAAACGCCGAAAAGACGCCGAAAACAATGACCGAGCCAGCAAGCTTGAACATGTTGCCGCCAACGCCAAGCACATACCCTTCACTCCGATGTTCAATCGCCGCGGAAGCCACCGAATTGGCAAAGCCGGTGACGGGCACCGAGGTCCCGGCGCCGGCCCACTGTGCGATATGGTCATAAATACCCAGTGAGGTCAGGAGGACGGAGATCATAATGAGCACTGCAACCGTCGGGTTTCCGGCGGTTTTTTCGGTAAAGTGGAAGTTCCAGATGAAAAAATCCTGAATGGCTTGGCCGGCCACGCAGATCAAGCCGCCTACCCCGAAAGCGCGCAGGCAGTTGAGGACCACCGGGCGCCCGGGATCACGGGCCTGTGCCAGCCGGTCATATTCTTGTTGAACCGGGGTGAGGGTCTTCTTTTTCAGATCCGACATCAAAATCCTCCTACCGGGTAAGTACCGGCTCCAGTTCGTCCAAAACCCCCTGCAGGATGCGGGCGGTTTCTGCGTAGTCCTGTTTAGCTTGAAGATTTTTCGTGCCAAGGGCATACAGTTCGCTGTCGGCCTGGCATTTTCGCAGGGTTGACCAGAGCAGCTGCCGGGTTTTTGGCTGCGGCAGCTCAATAAGATCGTCAAAAAGATCCAGATACAGCTGGCCGGAACCGTCCACCTGGGCGATGAACACGTTTTCCAGGGCAGCTCCGGCTTTGTTGAGTTCGGTCAGGATCCAGTCCCGGTTCAAACCAAGCGCGGTCAGCGGTTCGTTCATAATGTTTCCGTCCAGTACGATGGTTTGCGGAACCGCTTGATTCGGCAGCTTAAGATTCAGAACGGCCGGTGTAACCGGCTGGCGGTCATTTTTAACCAGCGCACTGAGACTGCCGTCGGTTTCGAGCACGGCAAATTCAACATCGGCAAAGTTGAAGATGTTTTTTCTGCGCAGCAGGTATGCCAAATCCTCGGGTGTGAGGTGCGTCTGCATCAGGTTATCCTCCAGAACCTTGCCGCGG
The DNA here is from genome assembly GCA_050258755.1 of Solirubrobacterales bacterium. Classification (GTDB taxonomy): domain Bacteria; phylum Bacillota; class Syntrophomonadia; order Syntrophomonadales; family DTU052; genus JBLMZI01. The sequence goes on from JBLMZI010000007.1 coordinate 159,898, forward strand.
TTGATCAGTACGGTTTCCGGCCCGTAAAAGAATTCGCGCAATCCTTTCGCTTTCAGGGAAGCGAAGCGGATCAGCATACCAACCAGAAGCCATGCCGCCAGAATCAGGCTTCCCGGGCCGAGCGGAATCGCGCCAAGTGCGACCCCGCCTGCAATTGCCCCGGTTGCGGTGGCCATGAGCAGTTCCAGCCGGGTTAACTGTGCGCCCCGCGCGCGGTCAAGCCGGGTTGCCGCGAAAAGGATCAGAAAGACGGCGAGGCCACGAAGCAGCACGGTGAGCCATACGGGCATGAGACAGACTCCTTTTTGCTACAATCCTTTGTATTCCGGTTCTTCAAACTCAAGCTGGCGAACCCGGGCTTCCAACAAAGACTCGGCCCGGTGCAGCCGCTTCGCGCTGCGAAGGAGCAGCTCCCGGGTCGTTTCATCCACGGTGGCGGCTCCCATCGCATCCAGGGATGAAACGGCGCCGTGCAGGCTCGCCAGGGTTTGCTTGACCTCGGCGCTGATTGTCATGCGGGCTTCCTCCTTCGGCAGGCATTGAGGCAATCGCTATTCGCATTAAAAGCCTTTGTATTGCGGTTCCTGTTTTTCAAGTTCCTGAATGCGGGGCTCGATCATGTCAACCAGAGACTGCGACTGCTGTGCGGCGTCACTAAATAGAGTCTTGGCGTCCTGGTTGTTCGTAGCCAGGGCGAACGATTCAAAGCTGGCCTGCGCCTTCTTCAGATTGGACAGGGTTTCTTTCACTTGCGCGGAAACGGTAATCGGGAACACCTCTTTCTCGGTTGGTTTTCATTAACCTGTGCCAATCGGAAGCTTCCTATACGGCTTGAGCGGCGCAAAAAAAGCAGCCGGCTGTTACAAACCGGCTGCTTTCGTTTTTGGGCTAAGCGCTTGGGGTTATGATCCGGTAAGGTCCCAGAGTTCGTTCTGCAGGATGAGCAGCACAATGGGGATAACGATATAAATCGCGGTGGTTGCGGCGGTAACGATGCCGGAATCGTTGATCATCAAACCGACGGCAGCGCCGGTTACGATCCCGGCAAAGCCTTTGAACAGGACCGGGTACCGGTCGCGAAGCGCTGCCATAACCCCCAACGGGCGGAAAATCAACACCATCAGCCCGGCTAGAAATACGAGGAAAACGCGGGTCCAAACCGTGTACTTGATCAGCTTCAGGTTCATGGCGGCCTTGCGCTGAATAATGGTCAGGGCCTCCTGCCAGCCGCCGGTCGCAATCTGATTGGCGGCCCGGCCGATATGGGTCTGCAGTTCCGGGGGCCGGTTCATATCAAAAATGGTGAGGCTTAGAACCGCCGTAACCATAATGCCGCCAATCACAAGAAGGGTTTTCGGCTTCAGCCGAAAACCCGAGAGCAAAGCCAACGAAGTCAAGAATGCGATTGGAGCGGTGATGACACCATCCGTTTGCGCGCCCAGGTTCGGCAGGGCGATCACGGCGGCCTCGCCCAGGAAAAAGACGATCAGGAGCCCCATTGTGGCTCGGCCCGGGAAACGGGCGTAAAGCGCTGATCCAAACAGCAGCGCACTGCCGATCATCATGCCCAGGTATTCATTGCCGATGCCGTAATATCGGGCACCGGCCATCGGATCATAGCCCAGCACAGAGCTCTTGATCATATTTGCGCCGGTGAATAGGTCGATGTTCAGCAGTGCCAGCATGATACCGGCCGCAAGCATTGTGGCCAGGTAGTACTCGCGCCGGGAGAAAACGATGAGAAGCCAGGTCAGGCCGATCACCGCTAGGATTGATACAGCAATATAGTGCCAATCCGCGGGCAGGGCCAGTAGATTAAGCGGGAGCAGAACAATTGGGCAGACCAGCACGCTGTACAGGATCGGCATCATGGTGTTCCGGTACTGTCTGAACCTTAAAATGACCAGCAGTGCCGCCAGCAGCAAAACGATTTCAAGTACGGCATAGCCCTGAATCAATGGCAGGCGCAGCCGGTTAGTGGTGGCGGAACGGTCCGCGAGCTGAACCTGGGCGGATAGGATGCCCTGGTCCGGTACCGGTTCTGCGATCATTGGCTGCCCGACCAGGCTGGGATTGGCCGCATTGATGTTGAAAAAGGACAGAATCGTCGGGGCGATATCGGTATTGGCCACAACACCGCCGCGGCGGGTGGCTGCCGAAGTTAACCGGCCGTTTTGATAGTTTGGTCCAATAGCCAGCACTGGCGTAAACGTGTTCCGCAGATCAATCAGCATCTGGGGGGGAGCGGGTGAAACGACGAGCAGCAGATCAGGGCGATCCGCCAATTTCATCAGTGATCCCGCAAATTGATCGATGTTGCGAAGAATGCGGGCCCGGTCCGCCTCGATCTGAGCCGGTTCAGCGGGATCGGCCTGGGCCAGGCGGGCCAGGTCGGCCAGTTCAATAAAGATGACATCCGACGTATTTGAGAGTTTGCGGGCTTCCCGCAAAAGGTAATCGTAGTTGGTTTCCACATCGATAAGTCCCGGGGAGGGACGATAAGTCGCCGGCCCAATATCGCCTTCGGGGATTCGACCGTAAATGTCCATCGCGATGACCGCGGACGGGCGGCTGATCAGTCCCCGAGTATCAGCGTTCCCGAGCAGAGCCGCCGTTTTATGGTTTTTTCGCAGAATATCGCCCAGTGTACCCACGCGGGTGCTCACGTTTTCTTCCGCCATGGCTGCCTTTACTTCAGGCAGTGGCGGCACCAGAACCTGGCATCCCTCGTTCGGAATGCCGGTAAGCAGGGGCTGGTACAGACCGGCGGTTTTTCCGGCTTCGGGCACAATTTCATCAGCGTTATAGGCCGTGAGCGGATGTTTGATGCTCTTGGCCAGGTTGCCGGCGCCGATGGTCAGGCTGATATCGTCTACATTGGCCGAACCCAGGGTGCGGTTGCTGACGAGACCGACCGATCCGTTTTGAGCCAGCCGGTTCAAGTTAGGTGTTGTCTGCGGTGTGATGTCGTAAATCGTGAGTTGATCGATAATGAGGCAGAAGACGCGCGGGGAACGCTCCGCCGCCAGAACGGGTCCGGGCCAGAGCAGAAACAGCGTCAGCAAGGCGGCAACGATTCGTTTTACCATTATAATACCCCCGCTTGTTCGTTACGGATTCGAAGCCCGCAAATTGTTCGCGGATTTGCGTTTTAACATCTGGTTTATCTTAGCAAAGACGGCTGGAATGCGTCAATCGGCGGCGATTTGTAAGATAGCGGCCGCTGAAGTGAACCGCTGAAGCTAGGGGATAGCCATTCGCCCTTGTTTCGGTGAAAATAGGAATAACGGTTCAACACAAGCACCGGGACGGGAGGGACTGTCATGGAACGATTTGTTCGTCAAATGCAGATACCGGGTTTTGGTGAGCGTGCTCAAGAACGCTTAAGTAAAAGCCGGGTTCTGATCGTAGGTCTTGGCGGGCTTGGGAGCCCCGCGGCGATGTATCTTGCTGCCGCCGGTGTTGGGAGATTGGGTTTGATGGATGATGATACCGTGGCGGCTTCGAACCTGAACCGGCAGATCCTGTTCGGGGTTTCCGATCTGGGCCGGCCGAAGACCGAAGCGGCCGCGAAGGTTCTGAGCCGGATCAATCCCACGCTCGACTGCCGGCTGATCACCGAACCGTTTGGGCCGAATACGCATCCGGGTTTGCTTCGGGAATATGATTTGGCGCTGGACTGTACCGACCGGCTGGAGTCCAAGCTGTGTTTGAACGACCTGTGCCTTACGGCCGGGCTGCCGTTTGTTCATGCCGGGGCGGCTGGATTCGGGGGGCAGTTGATGACCGTACTGCCCGGGGAAGGACCCTGCCTGCGCTGCCTGCTTTCCGACAAGGTGGATGGCTCGAATCTGCCGGCCGGCGGCGGAATTATTGGTCCGGTAGCCGGTGTGATTGGGACGCTTCAGGCCCTTGAGGCGATGAAATATATTACGGGCATTGGTGATTTGTTGGTTGGCAGGGCGTTACAGTTTGACGGCCGTTCGGGGGAATGGAGTGAATTCACGGTTCGCTGCGGACCGGAATGTACGTTTCACGGTGCGGCGAAGCTGAAAAAGGGAGCGAGCGAATGAGCATACAGTATGATCCGCTGCTGGGCGGGCGTTTCAGAACGCTGCCGGCAAAACGGCGGGTTGCCGTCGCGATGAGCGGCGGCGTGGACAGTTCGGTGGCAGCCTGGCTGTTGAAACGGGATGGTTTTGAGGTTTTTGGACTCACGATGCGCACACAGGACCCTGACGAAACCGGAGCGGATTCCGCGGTCCGGGATGCCAGGCGCGTCGCGGCGATGCTGGGGATTCCGCACGCGGTCGCTGATTTTCGGCAGGCGTTTGCCGATCAAGTCATCGGTGTGTTTTGCGCGGAGTATCTGGCCGGGCGAACGCCAAATCCGTGTGTGGTGTGCAACCAGCGCATCAAGTTTGGATTGCTGCTCGATGAAGCCTTGAAAATGGGCGCGGATTATCTGGCAACTGGTCACTATGTTCGGATCTCGGCCGATGATCCCGAAGGACCGTATCATCTGCTGAAGGGGCGCGATCCGGGCAAGGATCAAAGCTATGTGCTCTATCGGCTGAACCAGCAGCAGCTGGCTCGCACGCTTTTTCCGCTGGGAAGTCTTTCGAAGCCTGTGGTCCGGCAATTGGCGGCTGAGGCGTCGATTCCGGTCGCGGACAAGGGAGACAGCCAGGAAATCTGTTTTGTACCGGACGGCAAATATGCCGAGTTTGTTGAAACGTTCACCGGGATCAAGCCGAAACCGGGGGAATATAGGACCGCCGTCGGTGAAGTGGCTGGCCGTCACCGGGGCATTCACCGGTACACCATCGGACAGCGGAAAGGATTGGGACTGGCGATGGGTCACCCGGTCTTTGTAACGCGGATAGATGCGGAACGGAATGAGGTCTGGATCGGGGATCACAAGGATTTATTCGCATCCGTTTTGCTCGCCGATGATGTGGTTTATGCCGGAGGGACCCCTTTCGCCGAACCAACGGATGTGCTGGTAAAGATCCGGTATGCGGCCCAACCGGCAGCCGGGCAGGCGGTTTCGCTGCCCGACGGAACCCTCCGGGTGGCGTTTCGGGAACCGCAGCGGGCGATTACGCCAGGTCAGTCGGTGGTTTTTTACCACGGCGAGGAAGTGCGTGGGGGCGGCGTAATTCGGTGCACCGAATCGTCGGTTTAGAAACGTTTCTGTCTGCTTAGCGACAACAGTAACCAATTATCGACAATATGAATTCCAAAAGTTGCAAGAGTCGTGGTAAACTTTTAGAAACAGGTTTGCATATTTGCATAAATAAAGGATCTGTTTGTTGGCATTGTACGGCCCCTGTCCGGGAATTCGTTCGGCGGTATAAAAGCGGGTCCAATCATTAAGCCCCGAAGAGCGGATTCGGTTGCGGCGCTGTGGGGTATCGAGGCTGGTAGAAGTGACGATCAAAACGAGACCCAAAAACAGAGTGGATCAACCGGTACGGCTGGACGACGTCAAAAAAGGGCCTGTCGTGATTTTCGGCGCCAATCCGGAGCGGGGCGGTGTCGGGGCGCTCGCCGAGCTGTTTGACCGCTTCCCTGAAGCCGTCTTTGTCCTGGATTCCTCCATGAGGATCTGCGGGACGAATCGCGTGTTTGATCGGTTTTACAACGCCGTGGGCCCCACCACCGGCATGTGCTGCCGCGATCTCTTCTGCGGCGGATTAAAGGACTGTGCCACCTGTTCCCTGCAAAACGCTTTCGATGAAATCGCACCTCGACGCTTGCAGCTTACGCTTCCTGGGTACGAACACCTGCACGTAACCCTTTTTCCGATGATTGATCCGAAACACGGGCGTACCGGTTTGCTGGGCCGTTTAGGGCTGAAACACACGGGAACCGAATCGCAGGATGTCGATAACGAAGCATATTTTCAGTATATCTTCCAGATTCCGACGGTCGGGCTGTTTTGGATGGACGGGTCCGGCCGGATTATTGAATGGAACCGGACCATGACCGAGATTACAGGGCTTGCTCGGGACGAGGTGCTGGGAAGAGCGGCGTCGGAAATCCGATACCTTTTGATTCCTGAAGCACGCCGGACTGAGGATGCGTTTCTGACTGTGGAACGAACCATACAGGAGCTGGTCCAGTCCGGGCAGCCGGTCTGGCGGGACTGGCACCGCCGAAGTCAGCTTCAGGTGGCGGACGGACGCTACAAGTGGGTTCAGGAATATGGGCTGCCGATCATGACCAGTCATGGCATCATGACCCTCGGGGTCGTCAACGAACTGTCGGGCATTGTGGATAATCAACAGGCGTTGACGGATTCCCAGGCTTTGTACCGGACGATTTTCGAAAGCACCGGTACCGCGATGTTGATTCTTGAGCCGGATGGCACGATTACCCTTGCCAATACCGAGATGAAACGCAAATCGGGATATGAGTTCGATGACATTCTGGGGTCACGAAGGTGGACCAGCTTCGTCATTCCCGAGGATCGCGATAAGATGGTTGAGTACCACCGCACGCGCCGGAAAGCGCCGGATTCCGTTCCGGACAGCTATGAGTTCCGCTTCGTGGACGCTTACGGGAACATTCGGGATTGCTCAGTTACGGTCGCCATGATTCCCGGCACCCAGCGCAGCATCGCGTCTGTTGTTGATATTTCGAACAGCAAGCGGACCGAACGCGAATTGATCAAATCCAAACAGTTGTATCAGAACCTGGTTGAAAACGCCAACGAAGCCCTGTTCAATGCGAGTCTGCAGGGCATAATAAGCTATATCAGCCCGGCTATCGAACGGATGGCGGGCTATTCAGTCGACGAAATCATCGGCCGGTCGGTCAGCGATTTTGTGCACCCGGATGATATGATCGCGATCTACCGTGACTTTGAACATACCACCAGCGGGCGGCGCGACTCGTTCGAATGCCGGATTGCGGTGAAAGACGGGGATATCCGGTACGTAAGGGTCTCCAGCCGCGTCATCCTGGAAGCCGGGGCGCCGGTTGGGCTTAACGGGATTATCACCGATATCACTGAACGGATCGAGATGGAGAACCAGCTTCGCTATTTAAGCCTGCATGACACCCTGACCGGCTTACATAATCGGGCCTATTTTGAACGGGAAATGCACCGGTTGAACAACAGCAGTTTCCTGGAGGCGGGCATTATCATGTGCGACGTTGACGGTCTGAAACTGGTGAATGACACCCTCGGACACGAAGCCGGTGACCGGCTGTTGACCGAAGCTGCGGCCATCATTGCCGGCTGTTTTCCCAATGGCGAGATGGTTGCCCGGGTTGGCGGCGACGAATTTGCGATCCTGCTGCCCTCCACCACATTCGATGCCATTGAAGCGGCCTGCGAAGCAATCCGCACCGCGGCCGAAGAATACAACCAGGCTGGAAACTGGGTCCCGATATGCATCTCGGTTGGATCGGCCAACCGGAATGGCGCGGACGTTCCGATGGATGAGCTGTACCGGGAAGCCGATAATCTGATGTACCGGGAGAAACTGCACAGCAGCCGGATTGCCCGCAGCGAAATCGTCCATACCCTGATGAAGGCCCTGGAGGCTCGTGACCATATTACCGAAGGCCACGGCGACCGACTGGAACTGTTAAGCGGCAAGCTGGCACAGAAAGTGGGCATTCCAGCACGCCGGATCGATGACCTGAAACTTTTCGCCCAGTTCCACGATATCGGCAAAGTCGGCGTACCCGAACGCATTCTTTTTAAACCGGGCCGCCTGACCCCAAAGGAGTATGAAGAAATCCGCCGTCACAGCGAAATCGGCCATCGAATCGCACAATCGGCGGCAAAACTGCAGCCGATCGCGGACTGGATTCTGAAGCATCACGAGTGGTGGGACGGGCAGGGATATCCGCTCGGGATTGCCAAAGAAGATATTCCGCTTGAATGCAGGATTATGTCCATTGTCGACGCCTATGACGCGATGACCAGCGAACGGCCTTACCGGCGGCCGCTCTCAAAAGAGAGCGCGGTTCAGGAATTGGCACGGTGTGCCGGGACGCAGTTCGATCCCGGATTGGTCGAGATGTTTATAGCGCTGGTTGATAGATCATTGGGCGAAGAATCCGAACATGAACCGTCAAAGCCGCGTGTGACCAACTGAGTTCCCTTCGTTTTCATCATAAATATAGAGAAATGGAGGAGGGGTTCGAATGAGGAAGATCCTGGTGATTGACGACGATGAGTCCATTCGGATGCTGCTGTATCGTTTTCTGACCGAAGAGGGCTACGAGGTATCCATGGCGGCCAACGGACAGGACGGGCACGCGCAGCATCAGTCGAACCAGTTCGACCTTGTCATTACCGATCTCTTCATGCCAGGGAAGGATGGGCTCGAATTCATTCAGGAAGTCAAAGCCGAGCATCCCGATGTCCGGATTATTGCGATTTCTGGCGGCGGGCGCATGAAAGACCGCGATCTCTTAAAGGTATCCAAAGCGCTTGGCGCTGACCATGTCCTGCAGAAACCCTTCAATCCGTTTGACCTGATGGCGGTCATCGAAACCCTTTTCTAAGGAAGACCGGTGAAAAAAATAACATCGATTTAGTACGGCCGGACGGGTTGAACCCATCCGGCATTCCGTTATAATGGTTGAAAAGGAAACGCGTTGGAGCGCGCTTTGAAGAGGGGGAGAAGATCATTACTGTAGCCAGTTATATTAAAACCCAGATCACCGGCTCATCCCTGATCCGCAAAATGTTCGAGGAAGGCGAACGCCTCAAGCGTCTCCACGGCGAAGACAAGGTCTTTGATTTTTCCATCGGAAATCCGAATATTGAGCCGCCGGAAGCGTTTCAGCGCCGCATGAAAGAGTTGGCCGACCATCCCGTGCCCGGGATGCATCGATATATGAGCAATGCCGGATATGAAGAAACCCGCCAGGCGGTGGCGGACGTGATCGCGGCAGTGAGCGGCGCGGCGGTAAAGGCTGAACATATTGTGATGACGGTCGGCGCCAGCGGCGCCATGAACGTGCTGTTGAAAGCGATTCTGGACCCGGGGGATGAGGTCATTATTCTGGCCCCATTCTTCGTTGAGTATAAGTTCTATATCGGCAATCACGGCGGGGTTCCGCGCATTGTGGAAACCCGCGAGGATTTTACGATCGATTTGGACCAGGTTGCCGGCGCAATTAACGCCAAAACCCACGCGGTAATCATTAACTCGCCGAACAATCCGAGCGGCGTGGTGTACAGCGCGGAATCGCTCGAAGCCCTGGACGCGCTTTTGAAAAAGCATGGCCGCCAGCATGGCCGCCCAATCTATGTGATCGCGGATGAACCGTATGCGAGAATTGCCTACGACGGAATCGCAATCCCGCATATGTTCAATCATGTCACCAACAGCGTGATTGTAACCTCCCACAGCAAGGACCTGGCGCTGCCGGGGGAACGAATCGGATACGCTGCGGCCAATCCGGCGATTGAGAACGTCGGAATGCTCATGGATGCCATGATTTTTACCAACCGGATTCTTGGCTTTGTCAACGCGCCGGCATTGATTCAGCGCCTGGTGGCCGGCCTTCAGCAGGAATCGGTGGATATCGCCGAATACCAGGCCAAACGGGATTTGTTTTATGATCATCTGACCGCGATGGGATATCAGATGGTGAAGCCGCAGGGTGCGTTTTACCTGTTTCCGAAAAGTCCGATTCCGGACGATATGGCATTCGTGACCCGAGCGCAGGCTATGAACCTGCTTGTGGTTCCGGGCATTGCCTTCGGCCGTGCCGGCTATTTCCGCATCGCATATTGTGTGGACCGAAAAGCCATCGAAAACAGCTTGCCGGTGTTCGAAGCGCTGGCGAAAGAACTTGGTATCAAGCCGGCCTAGGTCGTATCGGCATAGAAAGCAGAACGAGGACTCGCGCTGGCAGCCTAATCAGTCATTGCCTTAGTCTAAAGCGAAAAGCCTATACGGGTCCCTTATTGAAAAGGAGCATGGTTCATGACGTACAGCAAGTTGAATATTGCGCTGTTAGATCCGTACATACCCGGTTACCAGCCGGACCGAACCGAAAAAGTCATTAAACTGAACACCAATGAAAACCCCTATCCGCCCTCCCCGAAAGTCAAAGAAGCGCTTTCGGCCTTGGATTATGACCAACTGCGGCTTTATCCTAAGCCTGACAGCGACGCTCTTCGGGAGAAACTGGCCGAAGTCTACGGTCTGTCGACCAATCAGATCTTTTGTGGAAACGGGTGTGACGAGATCATCGGCATTCTGTTCCGAACCTTTGTTGAGGCAAACGAAGCGGTGCTGCTTGCTTACCCGACCTATTCGTATTACCGGACTCAGGCCGAAATCCACGATATCATCTACAAGATGATCGACACCGATGACCAATTCCGCATTCAGATGAATGACTACCTTCAGTTTCCGTCTAAAATGACCATCTTGTGCAACCCGAACGCACCGACCAGCATGATGCTTGACGCTGCCAAGATTGAGCGGTTTCTTGAGCGATACCGGGGGCTGCTGGTTGTCGACGAAACCTATATCGACTTTGCCGGCACCGGCGCGAGCATATACCGGCTGATTGAGCGGTATGAAAATCTGATTGTGCTTCGGACCCTATCCAAGTCATTTTCGCTGTGCGGCATTCGGGTCGGATATGCGTTTGCGAATCCCAACCTGATCCGGGAGTTGAACAAGGTCAAAGATTCGTACAACCTGAACGCGATGAGCCAGGCCGCTGCGATTGCGGCCCTGAGCGATTTAGACCACATGGCGGCCAATGTCGAAACCATTCTGCGGGATCGCTCCTGGCTTCGGGATGAACTGGCCGCGCTGGGTTTCGACGTCCTGCCTTCTCAGACCAACTTCCTGTTTGCCCGGCATCGGCGGATGACTGGATCCGGGATTTATCAGGCCCTGGCTGAACGCCGAATCTTTGTCCGGTATTTTGATGAACGGCGCATCAGCAACTTTCTCAGGATTACGGTCGGAACGCACGAAGAAATCACAGAATTGCTCGAAGCGCTGCGTGAGATTCTGGGGCCTGAGGCCGGGCGCTAATAATGGATGCCGCGGAGAGTCTGCTTAAGATCTTTTCGACCGCTTTTGGGGTCGCTTTAACTGGGGCCATGGCGCCAGGCCCGGTTCTGACCCTGACCGTCAGCGAAAGCGCGCGGCGGGGGTTCATCGCCGGTCCGCTTATTATGGCAGGCCACGCGGTACTGGAACTGCTGCTGGTGATCGGGTTGCTGTTCGGCATCGGTAACGTTTTAACCCAACCGACAGCAAAAATGGTGATTGCTGTGGTCGGCGGGCTCTTCCTGATCTACCTCGGCTATGGCCTGATCAAGGACTCGGTCACGAAAAAGCTTTCTCTTTCGGATTCCCTCGCAGTAGGCAATAGGGAAACCGGGCCGTCGGGCGGCAAATGGACCGATTCAGCCATTTACCCTGTGGCAGCCGGCCTGCTGACCAGTCTGAGCAATCCGTACTGGGTGATCTGGTGGGCAACGGTCGGACTGGGATTGATGACCGGGGCCATGCGCTTCGGAAAGGTTGGCGTCAGCGCCTTTTATACCGGGCACATTCTGGCCGATTTCGCCTGGTATTGTTTGATTGCCGCGGTGATTACCGGCGGCCGCCGCTTTATTAACGACACCGTTTATCGGGGCGTCATGATTGCCTGCGGCGCCTTTTTGGTCATACTGGGCATTGGATTCCTGGTGAATAGAGGACTTTAGTCCTTTCGATCCTCAAGTAAAGAGGGAATGCGGGTTGAATGAATTAATGAAAGGCGTGAAACCGGGTGGCGAAACCGCTTCGACTGTCGGTGAAGGTCGTCATCACCAATAAGGATGACGAGTGCTTGATCTTGCGCCGGTCCATGGAATCAAAGGGTAATCCCGGCAAATGGGATTTCCCCGGGGGAAAGGTGGAGTTCGGGGAATACTTCGACGAAACCTTATTCCGGGAGGTGCGCGAAGAAACCGGTCTCAGCATTACGGTCAAAGGCGTGGTTGGAACGGCACAGTCCCAATCGAATGCCGCCAAGTTTGTGTATGTCATCATGGAAGCGCGCAAACGTGCGGGACAGGTTCGTCTGAGCAGCGAGCATGACGCCTTTCGGTGGGTGAACCGCAAGGAACTTTCGGAAGCGGGATTAGCCCCGCATCTCATCCCGTTCGCCCGCATATACAGTCTCATGGAGCCCATGCCGGATTTGGCGGCTCCCGGTCCCAAACCCGTTTCAGAGACCCTATCAAAATCCGACCAACCGCGAACCAAACCCATCCCGGCGGAATCCGGAACCCAGCGCCGGCCGCGGCCCAAGAAGCAGGCCGCAGCGAACCTCCCCGAAACAAACGGAACAGCAGCCAAGCCGTCAGCAGACTAGGCGCTGCGGCATCTCCACACTGCAGCCCGTTCCAGCGGTACCAAAACAGCGTCACTGTGAAAGAACCCGGCCCAAGCATAGGTCTAATGATTCAGGGCGGGAATGATTCGGTGATTCCACGTCTTACTGCGACCGGCAGTGCCAGTTAAGCAACAGAGCCCGGTCAGCCATTTAAAGTCAAACAGCGAAGAAGGCTGAACAGCCATTCTTCTGGAATACGGAAGATCCTGGTTTCTCGGTTCGGGGGATTCATCTTTAAAAAATAGCGAAAATTATGAATTCATGGCTTCAAGGCGATGAAGAAGAATAACAACGATCTTTGAGGCCTGGTGGTTGACACGGGCTTGTAGGAGGAGAAGCGTTTGCGGCTCACTGAACTGGCAATTAAACGTCCCGTAATGATGAGCATGGTTTTTATCCTGTTTGTTTTTTTGGGCATGATCAGCGCCCCGGAAATCGGTGTGGACTTATACCCGCCGGTCAATATTCCTTATGTCAGCGTGCTGGTGCCATACCCGGGCGCGGGACCTGAAGAGATCGAAAACCAGGTCCTGAAACCGGTGGAAGAGGCGATCAGTTCAGTCAGCGGCGTAAAGAACGTTTTTGGGCAGGCCGAAGAAGGCAAGGCCGGAATTTCCATCGAGTTCGACATGAGCGTCGACCAGGATACGGCGATGATGGATGTCCAGAAAAAACTGGACTCCATCCGCTATTCGCTCCCGGAAGACGCCGAGGACCCGATTATCAAACGGATTGATGTAAACGCTGATCCAATTCTGATTCTGGCGGTTTCAGGGGACCAGCCTCTTGAAGATACATACCGGCTGGTGAAGGACGATGTCAAAGACCGGCTGCAGCACATCAAGGGCGTGGCCGAGGTCACCCCGATGGGCGGCAAGGAGAAGGAAATCCAGGTGGCAGTGGACCGCTACCGGCTGGAAGCCTACGGGTTGACTATCAATCAGGTCATTCAAACGATCGGCGCCCAAAACCTGAACGTGCCGGCTGGCCGAATTGACCGCCGGGAGAACGAGTTCCTGGTCCGGGTCATGGGTGAGGTCGGTTCGTTGGACGAACTGCGCCGGATTACCCTTGCGACGCCCGGGGGATCACAGGTCATGTTGACGGAAGTGGCCGCGATCGAAAACGGATACAAGGATATCCGGTCTTATGCCCGCCTGAACGGGCGCGACGGGGTCGGTATCTCCGTCTTTAAACAGAGCGATGCCAGCATGGTGGCTACGGCCGATGCGGTAATAAAGGCCATCCCGGAGATCCAGCGGACTCTGCCTGCGGGGACCAGGATCGAAGTTGTTCAGAACAACGCCGATTTTGTTCACAACACCTTGAACGGAACCTGGATCAACCTGATTGAAGGGATTTTCACCACCGCCCTGGTGCTGTTCTTCTTCCTGCGCGAATGGCGCTCCACGCTGATTGTCGGGCTGGCGATTCCGACCTCGCTGATCGCCACCCTGACCGTGATGTATTATGCCGGCTTTTCCTTTAATGTGCTCACCCTGCTCGGGTTGACCATGTGTATCGGCATTTTGGTGGATGACTCCATCGTGGTTCTCGAAAACATTCACCGCCACCGGATGATGGGCAAAGACGCCGCGGTTGCCGCTTTAGACGGCCGGACCGAGATCGGCATGGCAGCCATCGCGATCACCCTGTCTGACGTGGTGGTGTTCGGACCGATTGCCTTCATGACCGGAATGGTCGGCCAGTTCTTTAAACAATTCGGCTTGACGGTTGTAGTCGCTACTTTGTTCTCGCTGTTTGTTTCCTTTACCTTGACCCCGATGCTGGCTTCAATCCTGTTTCGGGACCGGAAGGGAGCGCCGGACGCCGAAATCGAAGCCGAAAGTGAAAGCGGAACGGAACCCTTGGAGGCGAAACCGAAAGACGGAGCCTGGTTCCGGTTCCAGCACAGGGTGTACGAACGCTATCATGCTTTGCTGGAATGGTCCTTGAGTCATCGTAAAATCATTGTGGCGGTCTGCCTTGCGGCGCCGATGCTTGTCTTTACACTGCTGCCGCTTGGTATGGTGAAATCCGAGTTCCTGCCGCGTTCCGACGAAGGGCGGCTGATGTTGCAGCTGGAAATGCCGCCGGGAACGTCCCTGGCCGAAACCGACCGAACCCTTGCCAAACTGGAACAAAGGCTCGAAAAGATCCCTGAGATAAAACTGTATTTCTCGATGGTTGGGCGCGGCGCTGAAGATGTCGGCGGCAGCAATAACGCTCAGACTGGCAGCATTCGCGTGGTGCTGGTTCCGAAAAAGGAACGCGCTCGTACCCAGGCCGAACTTGCGGGAATTATGCGGACCTGGGTGCAGGATCTTCCCGGCGCAAGGGTTTCGGTCTTGGAACCGAGCGGGGTCAACCAGCCGTTAATGGCGCCGATTCAGGTCGAGGTGACCGGGAAGGACCGGGCCCAGCTGCTACGGTATGCCGAACAGATTCGCGAGATCGTGGCCGAAACGCCGGGTGCGGCCGATGTAGATACCACGAACCGGAGCGGCCAGCCTGAGATTCAGGCGATGATGAACCGCCAGGCTGCGGACGCCTGGGGTTTGAACGTGGCGGCGGTTTCGGCGACGCTAAGGGCGGCGATTTCTGGAGAGGACGTATCGGTCTATCGGCATGGCGGGCAGGAAACGGATATCCGGGTTTCGCTTGAAAACGGCCGGAATATGGATCCGAGCGAGGTCGGCACGCTGCGCGTCATGAATGCGCAGGGGCAATTGGTTGCCTTGAATCAGATTGCCACGGTCCAGCAGCGGGATGGCATCGCCACAATCCGGCATTTGAACCGCCAGCAGCTGATAACGGTTAAAGCCAATCTGGCGCCGGGTGCCACGCTCGGGCAGGTTATGGAAAACATCGAGACCCGGGTCGGACAGTTAAAAATGGCCCCGGGTTATTCAGTGATCTACGAGGGCGAAACCAAGGATATGAACGAAAGCTTTTCCGAATTGGTTCGCGCTTTGATTATTTCGATCGTACTGGTTTATGCGATTCTGGTTATGCTGTATGAATCCTATCTAATCCCGGTCATTCGGATGCTGGCCCTTCCGCTGGGCATGGTCGGCGCGCTGCTGGCCTTGGTCATTACGGGGGCGACCTTGAGCCTGCCATCTTTTATCGGCTTGATCATGCTGGACGGTTTGGTGGCGAAGAATAGTACGCTGCTGATTGACTACACCCATACCATCATGGCGCGGGAAGGACTCTCTTTGCGCCGGGCCCTTGTTAAAGCCGGGACGACCCGGCTGCGGCCGATTATGATGACGACAGTGACCATGATCGCCGGCATGCTGCCCACCGCCCTGGCGACCTCGCCCGGGTCCGAAATACGGAAAGGAATGGCCATCGCGCTGATCGGCGGGCTGCTGCTGTCGACCCTCCTTACCCTTGTGGTGATTCCGGTCGCCTACACCCTGCTGGACGATCTGCGCCGCCGGTTCAGACGCGGCCCGGGGCAGGAAGTGACACCGGGTATTCAGCCGAACCCATAACGGACTGACACCTGGCCGTTCCGAAGCGGCATTGGGTTTTTCGAATATGATAGTCTGTATCCCGAAAACGATGTGCTTTTTTAGCGCATCGTTTTGTCTTTGCCTGCCTGGGTGCCGATCTTTTGAATCCATTCGGACAACGTGACGCCAAGCCAATGAACTGGCTAAAACCGCAGAATATCGGACTCACCGGAATCAAATCACATTACGGCTTCTATATGAACACCCCATTTATGAGTCAACCCTGAAGTGCACCATGTTGATATTGATGATATTTGATCGATAAGCTATTTATTGTAATTATGCTAAATACATGTATCCTTAATAATGGTAAGATCTATTCGCATATATTGATTAAAAACGACATTATTTTGCATAGCAAGGAAAGCGCGGCTGAATTCATAGGGGTGTAGCAAGGAGGTACGGCAGGTGCATTCAAGAGGAAGAGGTTTGCTGAAGGTTTCCGCCATTGTGTTGCTGGTTTTCGTTTCGATAATGGCAGGTGCCGCGGCAGCCTGCGCGGAAACGCGCAGCATAATCGTTACAGACGACTCGGGGTGGGCGGTACTCGAAAGCAACTCGGAAGTGGTTGTTTGGTCTCCGTATGAGCCGGAGGCTGAGCCAGGCAGCGGCAAGTGGATGAACGGTGTTGGAATATGGCCCCAAATCGGGGAGGTTTTTAGACAGCGGGTTGCATTGAAGTTCCCACTGGGAGGGGTGCCGGGCTTTATCAACGAGGCCCGCCTTGTGTTGACCGTGGGGCAGTCAAACGGGACACCGCCTCAAGTCACCATTTATTCAACCACCGATAACAGTTGGGCGGAAGGGACTCCAGGATATTTCCCATCATTTGGCCAAACTTATGATCTGAATGCATTATTAGATGGAACGCATGGATGGGAGTTACTACATGCTAATGGCCAAGTCATAAACGGCCAAAATGAGTTTATTATTACCAACTTTCTCAAGTCGCGGCAGTTCGTTTCGAATGAGGCCACAGTTGTCATGGCCGGAAACGAAAACAGTGAGCCGCCGAACGACTTCAGTTTTTATGCCGAGGAATACGGGATAAGTAACGCCAATAAACCTCGATTGGACATTACATACACACCGAATTCGGCGCCTTCGGGCCTGGCTCTGTCGGCGAACACCGTTGCGGAAAACATGGCGAGCGGAACGGTGGTGGGAACCTTGTCAGCGCAAGATGTGGATATCTCGAGCTGCGGTGACGTATTATCGTACGCCATTGTCGGCGCTAACTCCGATTCGGGATTTACCCTGGATGGTAATACCCTCAAAACAACTGCGTCTTTTAATTATGAAGTCAAAAATAGTTATTCAGTGCAGGTTAAGGTGACCGACCGGTTTGGTGTCCAGGAGGTTAAAACGTTTACCATCAATATAACCAACGTTAATGAAATGCCGACTTTGAGCAGCTTTATTCCATTCAACTCGGTGGAGGATACGCCGTATACCATCAATTTCAATACTATGTTGGGAATGTCAAACCAATCCGATCCAGATGGGGATCAGATAAGCTTCCTAATCAAGTCGGTTGATAATGGAAGCCTGACCAAGGGAGTTATTACGGTGACGCCGGGGATGACCCTGAGCAGCGGCGAGTCAATGATTTGGACCCCGGCGGCCAATGCGAATGGCAATATTGCGGCATTTACCGTGCGGGCGTTTGATGGAGCACTCGAATCCTTTTCTTCTGTGCCGGTCAACTTCAATGTTACGCCCGTGCCTGACGCGCCGACCCTGACGACGGTAAACCCATTGACCGGGGGACTGGAGAACGCCCCGGTAACGATTACATATACTGCTCTTGCGGCAGCCGCCAATGAAGCCGATGTTGACGGCGGCAGTATCAGCTTCCGGGTCGAAGCGGTGAGCACCGGAACCCTGACCAAAGGCGGAACAGAGGTAATGGCTGGGGTCACGACCCTGAGCAGCGGCGAGTCGCTGTTGTGGACCCCGGCGGCGAAAGCCAATGGAACCCTGGATGCCTTCACGGTCAAGGCTTACGACGGTTTGAACCTGTCCGCATCTGAGGTGCAGGTCAAAGTGACGGTTCAGTCCGTCAACGAAGTGCCCACGCTCGGGGCGATTAGTACGCTTGCGGGGGGAACCGAGGATACGCAGTATGAGATTCCCTACGCCGCTTTGTTCGGCGCAAGCGACGCAGCCGATGGGGATGGCGATGCGATCAGCTTCAGAGTGGAAGCGGTGAGCACAGGCGGCCTCACTAAAGGAGGCAGCGCGGTGACGCCGGGGACTACGACCCTGTCCGACAATGAGAAACTGGTCTGGACTCCGGCCCCCAACGCCAATGGTACCCTGAATGCGTTTACGGTAAAAGCCTACGACGGAACCGCCGCATCGGCGAATGCGGTTCAGGTACAGGTGGCAGTGACCGCCGTCAACGACGCCCCGGTGTTAACCAGTATCAATACGCTCACCGGCGCGACCGAAGATACGGCATATCCCATAACGTATGCGGCGCTGAAAGCCGCGGCCGCTGACGAAGCCGATGCGGACGGCGATGTGATAAGCTTCCGGGTCGCAGCGGTGAGCACGGGAAGCCTGACCAAGGGTGGAACGGCGGTGACGCCCGGGGTTACGATCCTGGCCAGCGAGGAGCAATTGATTTGGACCCCGGCGGCCAATGCTAACGGAACCCTGAATGCGTTCTTCGTAATGGCTTATGACGGAGCGAATCTGTCGGCCGGCGCGGTGCAGGTACTGGTCGAAACCGAGCCCTTCCGGGACGCGCCAACGCTGACGACAGTAAACCCATTGACCGGAGGCCTCGAGGACGCGCCGGTAACAATTACCTATGCCGCCCTGGCGGCTGCGGCTGACGAAGCGGATGCGGATGGTGATGTGATTCGCTTCAGGGTGGAAGCGGTAAGCACGGGAAGCTTGACCAAGGGAGGCAGTGCGGTGACGTCCGGGGATACGACCCTGGGAAGCGGCGAGTCGCTGTTGTGGACCCCGGCGGCCAAGGCCAACGGTACCCTGAATGCGTTCACGATCTCGGCCTACGACGGTTCAAATCTGTCAGAGTTCGCGATACAGGTCAAAATTACGGTCCAGGCCGTCAATGAAGCGCCTGCGCTCGGGGCGATTAGTACGCTTGCGGGCGGGACCGAAGATACGCAGTATGAGATTTCCTACGCCAACTTGTTCGGTGCAAGCGACGCAGAAGATGGGGATGGCGATGCGATCAGCTTCAGAGTGGAAGCGGTGAGCACGGGAAGCCTGACCAAGGGAGGCAGTGCGGTGACGCTGGGGACTACGACCCTGTCCGACACTGAGAAACTGGTCTGGACTCCGGCCTCCAACGCCAATGGCACGGTGAATGCGTTTACGGTAAAAGCCTACGACGGAACCGCCGCATCGGCGAATGCGGTTCAGGTACAGGTGGCTGTGACCGCCGTCAACGACGCCCCGGTGTTAACCAGCATCAATACGCTCACCGGCGCGACCGAAGATACGGCATATCCCATTACATATACGGCGCTGAAAGACGCGGCCGCCGATGAAGCCGATGCGGATGGCGACACGATCAGCTTCAGAGTTGAAACGGTGAACACGGGAAGCCTGACCAAAGGGGGGAATGCGGTGATACCGGGGGTTACCGTCCTGGCCAGCGGGGAGCAGTTGGTGTGGACCCCGGCGGCCAATGCGAGCGGAACCCTGAACGCGTTTACCGTAAAAGCCTATGACGGAACCGATCTTTCGGCCGGCGCGGTGCAGGTCAAGGTGGAAACCGCGGCTGTAAACGATCCGCCGGTTATGACTGTGAATACCGGGAAAACGCTCGCGAAAGGGGCAAGCGTTGTCATTGGGGGCACGGCGATGCTGGCGGCGGACGCGGAGCACGCGGCCGCTGATCTGACCTATACCGTGACTGTGATACCGGGACGCGGCAGCTTGAAGAAAAGCGATACAACTTTAAAGGTTGGAGATACTTTCACGCAGGCGGATGTTGACGGGAATCTGCTTTCGTATACACATACCAGTACTGAGACCGCGACCAGTGATAGTTTCAGATTTACCGTGTCCGATGGCGCGGGTGGGACCATGGCCGCCACGGCGTTTACCCTGACGATAACGTTCGAGTCGGCGCCGGTATCAACGGGGGGCAGCGGCGGTTCCGGAGGGTCTTCGTTCGGTGTTGTCACTCCGAGCCAGGTTTCAACTGGCGCGAACGGGCTTTCAGTAACCGTGGACGGGAATACAGTGACCATTGGTAACTCGACCACGACGACAAAAGGAGACCAGAGCACGACGACCGTGGTGCTTGACAGTTCGAAATGGGAACAGGCGATCACTAGAACCGGCGATAATCCCGTGCTTTCCATCCCGGTTCATTCGAAATCCGATGTGGTCGTCGCGTCCCTGAACGGGCAAATGATCCAAAGCATGGAAAACCGGCAGGCGTCGATTTCGATTCAGACGCAAGCCGCTGCCTACACGCTGCCGGCCGGACAAATCGACATGAAATCCATATCCAACCTGTTAGGCCAGCCGGCAGGCATTGAGAACATTACAGTTCAGGTCACGATCGCGAAAACCGACCAGACGATGGTCAAGGTGGTTGAAAACAGCGCGGTGAAGGGGGATTTGACCATTATTGCCCCTCCGGTCGATTTCACGGTTACCTGCAGCACCAAGGACAAATCCGTTACGGTGAGCCAGTTTAGCGGGTATGTGGAACGGACCATTGCGATTCCGGACGGCGTTGATCCATCCAGAGTGACAACCGGGGTGATTGTGGAGCCGGATGGAACCATGCGGCCGGTGCCGACCAAGGTGGTTCAGATTGAGGGGAAATATTATGCCCGGATCAACAGCCTCAGCAACAGCACGTATGCGGTAATCGGAAGTCCCAGAGCGTTTTCCGACTGTACCGGCCACTGGGCGCAAACGGCGGTGAACGACATGGCGTCGCGGCTGGTGATCGGCGGTTATGAAGGAAACCGGTTCAAACCGGACCGGGATATCACCCGTGCGGAGTTCGCGGTGATTACCGTCCAGGTTCTGGGACTGAACAGCCCGGGCAAAAGTGTTCCATATACTGATGTCAACCGCAGTGCATGGTATTACGATGCGGTCAGAATGGCAGGGCAATATGGACTCATCAGCGGATATGCCGACGGGACTTTCAAGCCCGATCAGAAGATCAACCGTCAGGAAGCGATGATCATTTTGGGGAAAGCAATGGCGCTCGCAAAGCCGGGTGGATCCATCGCGGAAACCGATATCGAGAAACAGTTGGCCAGTTTTTCAGACCGGACGCAAATCAGTTCCTGGGCCAAGAAAGCTGTCGCGGGCTGTATTCAGAAAGGACTGGTTTCGGGATATCAGGGAAAGATCAATCCGGAACGCAACATATCCCGGGCAGAAACCGCGGTAATGATGAGAAATCTGCTGCAGAAAGCGAATCTGATATAAGCAAGGATATGACGATTTCGGCAGTGGACAACGAATGAAAACGAAGGCCCGCCGGGCCTTCGTTTTTTCGTTGTCTTTGGCCTTATGTACAGGCTACAAACTGTCGCTGAACCAGCGGTTGTGATCCTCGGCCAGCCGCTCCACCATAGCGGCAATGAATCGGGGCGGGAAGCGGCGCATGCCGTTCAAAAGATCGGCCGCCGCATCCGCATAGCGGGAAAAGGATTCCAGAGCTTCGCGGCCAGCCAACAGGCTGGCCGATGCCGGATCGCCAACATATCCGTCAACTGCGCCTTTGTCTTGCCAGGTTCCGGGCGCGGTCAAGTCGATCGAGACTGGCGGAAGGCTTTGCGCAAGATCAAGATTGACCAATTCCGGCGCCAGAGCCATCATCATCCCGGTTTCCGAAGCGCCGGCGTGCAGGTCGAGCGGGATTCCCTCCGCTTCGGAATCGGACGGTTCCCGCAATAAATCCCACATCCACCAGGCGAGCGGCTCGGCAACCTTGATGGGGTAACGGCCCTGGACGATCTGAATGGCCGCATGCAGGGTTGCAAGATGCAGCGGCGAGTTATGCGGAGATACAAACACCGCATACCGGAATCCCCAGGATGAGGCAGCTTTCAGGATTTGTACCGCGACATGGGTCATCACCAGCGGGGTTGTCGATACGGTTCCCGGGAAGTCGTGGGTCTCCACCGCCGAGCCGAGCCAGACCAGCGGGTATAAATAGGGTGTCAGACCAAAATGACCGCTGAGCCGTTCGGCGGCCAGGCGTGCGGCTGTTTCCGCAAGGAAGCCGTCGGTTCCGATGGGAAGGTGCGGTCCGTGTTCTTCGAGGGGTGCCATGGGGATGAACAGGACACTGCGTTCAAAATCAATGGCCCGGATGGCGGTCCAGCTCATGCGGATGATTTCCATGCTCACATTTCTCTTTTCTGCGATTATTTCTTGCCCTTTTTCTTATGAAAAGTTACCTTTTCTGCCTGGAATTCGTCAACCGGTTTTCCGTTCACGACGACCGCCACCGGCATGCTGCGGCCATTGTGCATGGCCGTATAACGGCCTTTGGCATCTATGACCAGGATTCCGCCAACCGAACCTGCGGCACTGATTCGTTCCAGCACTGCCTTTGCGGCTTCCTCTACCGATGCGCCCTGTTCCAGCAGCCAGATTGCCCGTGCTGCCCCGGTGCACTCAATAAAGCGTTCGCCATGGCCGGTACACGCCGCCGCGCCTGCTTTGGAAGCGTACAGCCCGGCACCGATCACCGGGGTATCGCCGACCCGGCCTGGGTGTTTCAGAAACATCCCGCCGGTACTGGACGCCGCGGCCATCCGTCCCCGGTGGCAAACCAGGCCGCCCACCGTATCCATCGGCAGTCCCAGATAGGTGTGAAAACCGCTGGTATTTCCGGCCGCTTGAGCTTTGCGGCCTTTGACCCACGCCTTGTATTGTTCCTCCGTGACCGGATTGTAGGGCGGGAACCACTCGTCCCGAGCAAACTCTACCGCGCCATCGCCAGCCAGCAGGACGTAACCGGTTTTTTCCATCACCCGGCGGGCCACCGAAACCGGGTTGCGCACCATGCGGATGGCGGCCACCGCGGCACAGCGCCCGGATTCGCCGTCCATGATGGCGGCGTCCATTTCGGCCTCGCCGGTCGCGTTGAGTACGGAACCGGTTCCGGCCGAGAAAACCGGGTTGTCTTCCAGGCTGTTCACAGCCTGCTCGGCCGCATCCAGCACGCCTTTCGACAGGGCATTATAACCGCAAAGGGCCGCGCCCCGTACGCCATCCATATACTTTGCGCTGGTCGGGGTTTCCACCCCGCCGTGCACTAAAACGATACCCACGAACTTCGACCACCTTTACACGTGTTTTCGCAGCCATAAATGTGGCATAACATGCGACCCCGCGATACGATAGTGATAGAGATTCGTAACCGTAAGCGGGGTGAACATCATGATTGAGCGCAGTACCTTGATTAAGGATATACTGCAGCAGATTCCCGGCTCACAGCGGATACTGATGAACCTGGGCGTGCGCTGTTTGGGCTGAAGTACCGCATTTATGACACTTGAGCAGGCTGCTCAAGGGAAAAACGTGGATATGGATTTTCTGCTTCGGGAACTGAACCGAATGGCTGCCGAGGTGCCGCCGACCCGGCTGTTCCAGATTCGGCCATAAAACACCCCGAAGGTAAACCGTTCCCGTTCGAAAAAGGGAAAGCCCCAGCGCGGAAAACACCTCATCATTGGGCTCGCCGATGCCCGGGAAGCGAAACGAAAAGCTTGCCGGGTATTTTCGAGCGCAAATCCAGTGTAACGCTCTTTTTGTTTCGATTCACCGTGTAAAAACAGGCGCTTTGCCCATTGATCACCGGCGCGAGTCCCATTCGAGGCGGACGCTAACTTCGGGTTCGTTTTTGGTCACAGAATAGGCTTCTAGCATCAATTCGCCTGCTGTCTGACCGGTTCCTGCTCGACCGGCCGAAAAAGCGTCGGTTTTCAACCGGGACAAACGGAAACGCCCCCGGCTCATCAGTGGCACGAGGGCGTTATGAAGTACTTTTCCCGCGAAAGGACGCTAAGCGTAGGACATGTTGTCCGTGTTCACATCGGTGTTCCAGTTTTGTCCGTTGTTGTTATCCCAGTGGTTGGCCGAGTCTTTGAAGCAAAAATGCATGGGGTCGGTGTGCAGCACCGGGACATGGGTCGAAAAAGCGCCGCCCTTGCGCTGCATTTCGATTTCCTGAACATCGTACCAGCGGTCCTGGAAACCATAACCAACTCGAATCCAGACGCGGTCCGCGCCGCGTTTGGCCAGCAGTCCGTCGTACTGAATCTCAACATGGCTTCCGGTTGACGGCGGGATCGGGTCCATGGAAATGCCGCCGTGAATATAGGCTTTGCCCAAGTTATCCCCTCCTTTGTCGGCATGCTTTGCTCTTAGCGTTCACCGGCGCGGGCAGAAAAACAAAAAGAAAACGATGGAAGAAAACCTATTATCAGTTGGCGGCCGTCGATTCAATTTTTTCGGCGCTTACTGGTTCGCTGTCTTTCTCGCTGAGGTGAAGGTGTAGACTTTTCGAACCGGATCGTAGGAAGGCGATCCCCTTTGAATCAGCCATTGTTCAAAATCACTCTGGTTTTCGGTAAAAAGGGACATGGTTACAAGATTGGCGTCGTTCACCGGTCCGGGAACACTGCCGTTTGATTTGACCCAGGCCCGCCATTCAGCCTCAAGGACTTTCAGGGGTTTCCCATAAGCCTTTTCAAGGATTTTCTGCTCGGTATCTCCGTTTTCCATGCGCAGCCGTACATACTTGCCGATGCCGCCTCGGCGTTGGTGTAAATAAGTCAGGAAGGTGTTCCGGGCGGAGCAATTGGTGAATCCCGCTTCGGTCGTATAAAACACACTCAAATTAGGTGATTTTGCCAACAGATCCCGGGTGATGGCCAGCCGGTCCGGATGAATGTAGCCGACTGTAAAATGCGGTTTGCCGTTATCATCATAGTATCCCAACATTTTTTCGAAGAACGTTGGTATAGCTTCCGATGACCAGGGATAACGGCTGTAATCCAACCTTGGCATCATGAACTGGTGCATCAGCTCATGGGATAGGGTCCCGATTTTTCCGCTGGCAAAGATATTGGAGTTTGGATCGTCATAAGCCAGATAGGCGATATATCCATTGGCGGAAAAACCCAGTGAATCTTCACGTCCGACCGGACGAGCGAAGCCCAGGTACTTTTTCTGGTCACGAAAAATCAGGATTTCCATCGGGGCAGCCGGTTTTAATACAAAGTAATCTCGATCAATCATGGTCCGAAAGTCTTCGGCGAAACGTGCGAGGAAGGCCGTTTGCTCGCCGGAGTAATCGCTGTATACCACGAAGTGCTCGGTAACGCACCGGTTCGAAAATGTTACGCCGTGGGTTTTCAAAGACGATTTTGAAACCGGCGGCTTCCAGGACATTGCAAGGATTCCGGCGATTATTAAACCGAAAATGACAAGTAACCACGATCTTTTCATAAATAACTACCCCCGCGGTATGTGCTGAAAGCAAGGAAACGGTGGAGGGGGAACCCCTCCACCGTACAAGACGTTTCCGTTTTAGACACCGCCGCTCCCGGATGAATCCCCGCCATCTGAAGGCACGGGATCCGCCGGCGGAGGCGGCGCCCCACCCTGATCTGCGGGAAGCCCAGGCTGCAGTCCTGGATCGCCGCCGGGGGGAGGCATGTTTGGATCAAATTCCGGCAGTGGCCCCATTGAAGGATCATAGGGCGGTTTAAACTCCGGATTAAATTCACCGCCAGGAGGCGGTCCCATAGAAGGATCCCAGCCGGGCGGAGGCGGAGGCATCATACCGGGCTGATAACCCGGAGGCGGACCCATGGAAGGATCCCAGCCAGGCGGAGGTGGCGGCATAGTACCCGGCGCGAACTCACCACCAGGTGGCGGCGGCATTATGCCAGGATCATAGGTTGGTTTGAATTCAGGATTAAACTCACCGCCAGGAGGCGGCATTGTGGTTTGATCAAATCCCACCGGTGGCGGAGGAGGCGGCAGGTTAGGGTCATATCCGGGCGGAGGTGCAGCATCAAAGGTTCCGGTTGGCATTGGCTGCATCGGCTGTTCTCCGCCAGGCGGCATTGCAAACGGATCGGTTGGCGGCGGATTCATTCCATCAACAGGCATTTCTCCACCCGGTACGGGCATGTCCATTGCCGCACCGCTCATATCACCGGTAATTGCACCGGTAACGGTACTTTTCGAAATACGGGCGTCAAGGCTGGTTGAAAATTGTCCAAGAACCTCTTCGGTAAGCGATTTTAACTTGGACATGTCTTCCGGACTAAGATTGTATGACTTGGTAGCGCTCGCGGGGTCCTTCAACAACGTCTGACGGAATTTCTCGTCACTGACTGCTTTTCCAATAATCTCCTGCAATATGTCTATCTCTCTTGTCATTCCCCAGCTCCTCCCTTCGAAATGATTGTCCGCGTGATCAACGCGGAACAGCCTCCATTCGAATTCACCTGCCTTTCCTAAAACGGTTTAAAGACGCGGCCCGTGCTCTTCCTGTGCAAAAAACCAAGCCAGGAAGGCGGACTGATGGCCAGGAAAGTCATGGATCGCCAAAACATCCAAAGAAATCATCTGGTTTCGAATTCGTTTGGGGAATCAGAAATGTACGTTAAAACATACGCTTATTGTCCTATTTTACCATTTATCCCCGGCCAATTGAAGGAATATTCAAACAACAAAAAACGGATTAGCTGCTGGTGGTGTTGGGGATGCCGGTTTTTTGCTGCGTATCAAGGAGACGCCGGGAGGAGACCTGTTCCAGACTGCGGCTCATAAGCAGATTTGCGCCAAAAACCTCATTAAAATCCTTTCGAGTCAAAGTCATAAGTTCACAGTCTTCCAGTGCACGGATGGTAGATGTTCTAGGAATATTCAAGAGCAGTGCAATTTCACCAAAGTATTCACCCGGGCCCAGATAAGCCACCGGTTTATACTGGGATCCGTCCCAGACCAGTACATCGACTTTACCTTGTTTAAGAATGTAGAAGCGGTCCCCGACCTCACCCTGCCGGATGATTGTTTCCCCCTTTGCCGCCAGCTGGACAGAGAATTTAGACATTAACGAAGCGGTCTGATCTGCGGACAATTCCTCAAACAACGGCATCCGGCGTATTATATTGCTGGTTTCAATCGCTTGCTGGAAGCGGGCCTCAAGATCGTCGAAACGGGATGCAAGTGCCTTGAAATCCCTTTTGTCGAGAACAAACATTTCGGACAGGGTTTTTGCCCGTACCGACGCCGTACGTGGTATATCCTTCAAGAGAGCGATTTCTCCAAACGAATCGCCAGCCGACAATTCGGTAACGATTTTGTCCTGGCCGTTAATCGGAGCGATCACTTCCACCTTGCCGACTCTCATGATGTAAAACGTTTCGCCGATCTCCCCACGGGTGATCACGTTTTGACCGGGATAGAAGGTTTGGACTTTCAGCATGGATTTGATACCGCCGAGTTGGTTGGCAGAGAGCTCAGCAAACAAAGGGATTTTACTCAGCAGGAGGTCGTCAGCGTTCCGTTGAGCGTCTTCGCGGTTCAGATTGCTCGCCCAGGGCAGGGCTTGAAGCAGGTATTGATCGGCAATCTCGCGGCTCTGCCAGTATAAACGGTCGTAGGACGCCATTATGGTTCGTTCGATTATGGTTATGCCGACCAGCGAGGTGATCTCGGTAATCACCCGGGCCAAAAGCACCCGGCATACCTCCGCTGTCTCGACGATTGGTATCTGGGGCTGGTGGTCATACACGGTTTCATCGGCAAAGGTTATTTGATATCCGGCGGAGATAGCGAACAGATTCAATTGATCTTCCAGCAGCTTTGCGTGCCGTTTTCCGCCCATGGAGCAGAAACGGCGGTATAGAGCCTGGTAGAATTGTTTAAACACGCTGTATAAGAGATCCCGTTCAGTTGTGGCATATTGGATGGTATCCTGTCGGTCCCATCCCGTTAGCCGGCTTAGTATCACGTTATAAAGGAACAGCCCGCTGACTGTCAGCAGAACCGAAAGCAGATACAGTGTCTCCAACCGGACCAGACCGCCGGGTATCACGTGCCATACTGTGTAGACATGCTGCAAAACACCAATCAGGTGGACTGCCAGGCCAGCGGCGATTAAAATCCAGGCATATTCGAAATCAGTGCCAAGGTAGGTCATGATGTTGGAAATCATCAGAACCAGTGCGACGAAATGAAGGTAGACCGCAACACAGACAATTATCACGTTCCAGAGTGATACCAGATCGGTGACGCCCGGATTCCAGGCAAGAACCGGAATCAGCGGTATGAAAGCCAGCGCGATGCCGGAAAACAAAACTGCCTTTTCCGTATTCGAATAGGACTTCAGATCATTATTGGAAAAGACCACCGAAACGCCGGCAAAGAGAAATAGTCCGAAAAGCGCCAGCATTGTAAGTTCGATGGTGAATGAGTCGAACCGTGCCGGGGTATAGCCAAAAGCGTTTAGGAAACGAAAAGCAAAAGGAAAGACCAAAAAAGCAAGCGCAAGCTGGAAAAGGCTGAACAAGGATTCAAGTTGGGATTTACGGTAATACCTCAGAATTGATCTAACCAAATAGATTCCGATGCATAGACCGGCGACCGCGATACAGGCAAACAAAGCTGCCGACTGTTTGTCGGGAAGCTTAAGTGCAAGTAAACCGCCAACAATCAGGATAGTAAGTAAAAGGAGCGCGGCAAAAACGTTGATCGCAGGCCTGAAAACACCGGTGCGGTTTAACCAGCCCAACATTTTTCGCACCGCTTCAAGCAGTTGGTTTATGACCGCCATTGCGATCGGGAGTCCCATGCCGACGATCAGCACACCCAGCAGAATATAGGATACGACCCCGCCTTTGTGCCATAGATCCGCCGCCATTTGGGCCAGTCTGGTTTTCCAGAAATAAAGTGCCATCAGAATGGCCAGTCCGGACCATACGGCGGCCAGAAGCCCGTAGACGGTCATGATCACTTCTTCCCGGCTCCATGGTTGGCGCTGGGCGAGCTTTTTGGCCAGATCAGTCTTAATGAAATGGAGTGATCTGGCGCGCATCATCGGCATTTCCAGCCAATCCATCAGCATAAAGTAGCCATCCAACTCCATCAGGGGATTTAGGTTCATAAAAACCGATAAATAGGCCAGGAATGCCATTTTAAACAGAATTGAATTGAACGGACTGCCTGGAAAGTGTGCGATAAGAATAGCGCATAGTCCGGCCAGAATGAGACCGGAATATGGTCCGGCCCAGGAAACGTTCATCCGGGCCCGGCGTGGTTCCATCCAGATATCCATCGTATCGACGAAAAAGGCTGGCAGGCCAAAATACATCAGAAATCCGCCCCGCCGTACCTCCCGGCCGTAAGACTTGCACGAATAGGCGTGGGATGCCTCGTGAATGGAAAGCACGACCGCATTGATCAGGATTAATGTCACAACCCCCAGCTTGTATGAGTTATTCTGCTGAATAAAGTTGTACTGTCCCAGCGATAGAATCTGATAAAAGCAGAACATGCCGTAGAATGTGGCAATCAGATACAGGAGCCGGGCGGGCCAGGTCGCAAACAGAAAGAAAAAGCTTCGATAGGTTGCTGAGATGAAGCCGTCGATCCCGTTTAGCGCGATTTCAAACTGCATAAAGCCCGACCAGAGCGCATTCAGCCGATGGCGAAGCGACCTGGATTCCAACTGGCGGGTCAACGGGCCGTAGGTCTGCATCGGCGCATCGGACAGAAAATGATTGTCCTTCAGCTGCGCGATCAGACTCCCGATGCGGGCAAACGCAAACGCGCCAAAAGCCCGGAAGTATTCAACAACCAGATCTTTTACCGTTTTTTCGCCATCGATTTGATGCCAGACAAAATAGTCATTCGGGGTCAGCTTCATGTAGGTGCCGGCGGTTGGATTCTTCAGCACATAGTATTCTTCGCCGGAAGCGGTAGTCAGATGGGCAATATCGGTGTCTTCCGCCCGGGCCGGCCGGTACTGGGCGAAATCCAGACGATCACGCAAAGTCCGCCACAAGGATGGGTTGGCTCCGCTATCGTTTTCAGCCCACTCGTCATCGGCAGGCGGAAGGTATGCTGGAACGGACTCGGCGGCATCAGCCAGCGACGACCATAATGGCGATGGCAGCGGTAAGTTTTCCTGCATCGACAAAGCCCCCTTTGCGGTGCCTGGTGATGACTATTTCAGTTCCTTCATTTCGATTGGCTCTTCTTTGGGTTTGCATACGCCGCAGTATAAGGCGTCAGCGGTAACCAGGGCTTTGGTGATCTGTTCTTGATTGACATACAGCGAGATGATGCTGGGCATCGTGCGGGCGTGTTGTTTGCAAATCGCCCGGCCGCAAAAAATACAGGTTCCATGGGCAGGTCTTTCGCAGTGCCAGCAGTTCATGATAGTCACTCCTTTGCCCTGCATTAAGAAATTGGAGATGATTATTCTCTATATTTTTCGACAAAGCTGTTTTGTTCTCCTCTTCAATCCGATCATGCTTTCGGTAGTCGAGCTACCGGCTTTTTACCGTATCTGATACAATAAATTCGATAGAAGTTGGCAACAATCACGGCTTGGAGTGTTTTTGCAATGATTGAAAGCGCATTGAAAGCGATTCAGGGCCGGCAAGCGAATATTATGGGACACGAAGGCGCCTTTAAATCAGCGGTGGCTGTCCCGTTGATCATGGAAGACGGAGCCCTTAAAGTTCTTTTTGAAAAACGGGCCGCAACTTTGAGCGCACAGCCGGGGGAGATCAGCTTCCCGGGCGGTAAAATCGAGCCCTTTGAAACCCCTCAGGCAGCGGCGCTCCGCGAGACCTGCGAGGAACTTGGTCTTGTTCGGGAAGATCTTGAGATGGTCGGCCCGTTGGACGTTCTGCTGACGCCGTTCGGACTGATTATTTACCCCTTTGTGTGCCAGATTCAAGAAACAGCCGATATTAAGCCTAATCCGGCCGAGGTGGAAACCGCGTTTACGGTGCCGCTGAGCTATCTCATGCAGGTGCGGCCGATAAAAAAGATGGTTTCGATGAAAATGGCCCTGCCGCCCGATTATCCGTACGAGCTGATCCCGAACGGCAAGGATTACCCGTGGCGCGAAGGGTACTACCCGCAATATTTCTACCAATACCAGGACTGGGTGATCTGGGGGTTGACCGCGCGCATTCTGCATCATTTTCTTCATTTAGTCAAACAAGACGGATAAGGTGGTACGATGAGCGACTACAGACAAACAGAATTCCGGAAATGGCGTTGGACTGCGGTCTTGACCGCGCTTGCGCTGGCCGTGCTGCTGCTGGCCCCGCTGGGATGCTCCAATAAGCCTAAAACGGTGGAAAGCCCGAATGAAATCGTGATTGTGACATCGTTTTATCCGGTTTATATCATGACCATGAACATCGCGGCCGGCATTCCCGGTGTCCGGGTGGTGAATCTAACCCCGGCTGCGGCCGGATGCCTGCACGATTATCAATTGACCCCGGATGATTTGAAACGGCTTGAAACCGCCCGCTTTTTGGTGATTAACGGGGCCGGCATGGAAAGCTTCCTTGATCGGGTCAGCCAGCGGAAAGGGCTGACTGTGATCGAGGCCTCGAAGCAGATTCCCCTGAAGAAAACGATTTCCGGTGAGCCGAACCCGCACGTGTGGCTCAGCGTACCCAACGCGATGCGGCAGGTGACCAATATCGGGGAACAGCTGGCTGCCGCCGATCCGGCGCACGCGGCCGCGTACCGGGCGAACATGAAGCGCTACCTCGAAAAACTGGCGTCGTTGGATGAGAGGATGCGCAGTGCGCTCAAACCGGCAGCTGGAGCGCGGATTGTCACCTTCCACGAGGCTTTTCCGTACTTCGCGGATGAGTATGGCCTGACCGTTGCCGCGGTCGTCGAACGCGAGCCCGGTGCCGAGCCGAGCGCGGGGGAATTGGCGCGAACCGTCGAGCTGATCAAAAGCTCGGGCATAAAGGCGATTTTCGCGGAACCTCAGTATTCCGCCAGGGCAGCGGAAACCATTGCCCGCGAATCAGGCATTCGGGTGTATCAGCTTGATCCGGTCGTCACCGGACCGGCGTCCCTTGATGCTTATATCGATATCATGAAGCGTAATACCGAAACCCTGACGGAGGCCTTGAAACCATAATGGCGATTTTAAAAACCGCGAACAGCTGTAACTTCTGCTGCACCCAGCTGCATCAATTCGGAGTTCAAGCTGGAAACCAGGTGCTGCTGGAGGATATCAATCTGCATCTGCACTGCGGTGAACTGACGGCCTTAACCGGGCCGAACGGAGCTGGCAAAACGACTCTGTTACGGGCTATCCTGGGCGAGATACCGCATACCGGGACGCTTTCCTATCTGGACGCGCTGGGGAGTAACGCCGGGCGTCCCCGAATCGGCTATGTACCGCAGCGATTTGACTTTGACCGCAGTTCACCGGCCAGTGTGCTGGATTACTGTGCGGCGTGCATCAGCAAAATGCCGGTCTGGCTGTCCCGCACCAAAGCCACCCGGTCACGGGTGACCCGGAATCTGGCCCGGGTCGAGGCGGAGCATCTGATAAACCGTAGAATCGCTGATCTCTCGGGCGGAGAACTGCAGCGGATACTGCTGGCCTGCGCCCTGGATCCGGTCCCAAACCTTCTATTGCTGGATGAACCCGTATCCGGGGTAGACGCCCACGGAATGAACGTCTTCTACGACATGGTTTCCGCGTTTCGTTCGGAATACGACCTGTCGATTATTCTGGTTACTCACGATCTGGACATGGTCGCCGAGCATGCCGACCGGGTAATACTGCTTAACAAAACCGTACTGGCCCACGGCACCCCGGCCGAATTGAACGCCAACGAGCATTTTGCCCGGTTATTTGGCGCGGCCGCGGCTCCCCTGGGGCGGCACAGCGTCCGCATTACCCACCATGAGAGGGGGCCAGGGGAATAATGGAGATCTGGTACCGTCTGGTGGAACACCTGCTCCCGTTTGGGTGGGTTCAATACGATTTTATGAAGAACGCGCTTCTTGCAGTCATACTGGTGGCACCCATCTTCGGACTGACCGGGACCATGGTGGTCAATAACCGGATGGCTTTTTTCTCGGATGCCATCGGCCATGCCGCGCTGACCGGCATCGCCCTTGGAGTGCTCCTGAACCTGGCCGATCCGCTCTGGGCGATGATCATTTTTGCGGTTATTCTTGCTGTCCTGATGGTGATGGCCCGGCTTCGCACCGAAGCTTCCCCGGATACCACCATAGGCGTCTTTTTTGCCACCGCGGTGGCGCTTGGGATCGTGATCCTGTCGCGCGGCGGGGGCTTCAACAAGTATTCGCGCTATCTGATTGGTGATTTATTAAGCGTAACACCAACCGATATCGCCATGCTGCTTGGTGTCTGCATCATTGTCCTGCTTTTCTGGGTGTTCTTCTACAACCGCCTGTTTCTCACCAGTTTCAACCCATCGGTCGCGGCCAGCCGCGGGATTCGGGTGGTTCAGGTCGAGATCGTTTTTGCGGTGATGATCGCGCTGGTTGTGACCGTGTCGATCCAATGGGTCGGCCTGTTGATCATCAATTCGCTGCTAATTCTGCCAGCCGCGGCTGCCCGCAACATCACGCGCAGTATGAAAGCATATAACGCAGCCGGGGTTCTGATCAGTCTGTTATCAGGGATAACGGGACTCATCCTTTCTTATGCATGGGGAACGGCGACCGGCGCTACCATAGTGCTGGTCACGTTTGCGATCTATGCGGCGACCGCATGGATGCGTGTACGATAGAAAGAGCCGGCACTTGGTGCCGGCTGGTGTTGGTTTGAGTATTAGAAACCGATCCGCAGGTTGATTCCCGCCTACGAACGCAGTGAAAAACGAACGATTCTTATCTTATCTGCGGCCGCGTTCCCTTGTCCGGGGACCAATCCTTTCGCGACGAACAGAAATGAATCCTTTAAGCGGATCTGAAAAAGATCGGTGCAAAGAATGCCGATATCGGTACCGGTCCAGGTTTGGCCATAATCCCTCGAGAGCAGGAGATTGCCGTCAACGGTGGCCGCTGCAATCCAGCCGCCGGTCAGGTAGGAAACGGCCGCAATCCGGCAGGGCGCCTCAGTTGGACTGAGTGCGAACTTATCGGGGTTAATCTGGCGCCAGGTTATGCCTGAATCGAACGAAAGGATTAGGTTGCCCGGTTTGGTCGCGTCATAGGCAAGAATGACCGGCCGGCCGTTACTTTCTGTAGCAAGCTGCAGTCTCGGCGCTATCCACTTGCTGTTTGGATCGGTCTTGTCCTGTTTGTAGATTTCAAAAAGTTTAACTTCCGGGATGTTTTTCTGGGCAGAGGTATCAAGCTTGATGATTCGCAGGTTGCCGTCGGTGATCAGAGCAAGCACCGTATTGCTGTCCAGGATCAGATAGTCCATAACATCCATGGCGACCTGATTTGTCCAGGTCTTTCCTTTATCCTTGGACAGTTTTAGGTTGGACCCCTGAAGATAAAGCGATAGTTTTCCGGCTGTTTGAATTCTGGTTCGCCGCGGAAAGACACTATTGGTCTGGGTGAACGTCCAATAACCGCTGGAGGCTGCTAGCGCCGCCCCTTTACCAACATACCATGCATAACCGTCGGCGCTGACCAGGGTTGTCGTCTTGGCGCCGAACTTTGCGGTTATCATAAATCCGCCGCTGGAGGTGCATTTCAGGTTTTCCAACAAAGGAGCTTCCTGGACCCAGGTTTTATCTTTTTGCAGTTGCGCCTTTCGCCAATTCTGTCCGGAGTCAGCGCTGTACAAGATCGAGTAACCGCCTGTATCGGAGTTTTTAGCGAGCGCAACCACGACACCGTTCGCAGCTGCCTTGGGTGATGGGTAAATAGACTGGATTTCAAAGGCGGTACTAGGTATTGAGAGTTTGGAGAATCCGGTTGATGCATAGGCGGCCGGGGCACCGGGAAGGACAGCGAAAACGAAGAGTGCCAGGAGGACGGTCAGCCAGTGCGAGTTCACCCGGAAGGGGCTTCTTTGAGGCGGCAGGCCGATGTTCAACATGGGATTCACTCCTTTGCAGGTCTAAAATTTGGTGCGGGCCGTGGGCCAGCGATATGTGCCAATATTTCGATAATGTTTCCGGCAAATCCTTCTTAAAGAATGTCTCGCGCTGTGTAAGGGATTTGGTATGGCAGCGTACTAGAAGGCAGAAAACGTTTTCAAGACCTAATTTGCCTGACCCAAAATTGAATTCATTTAATTTAAGAAGAAAGGGAGCGAATGAGATGTTTCAGCGATTGAAGCGGTTTCGCTTTACATCCGTAATCGCCGGACTGACCATCCTGGGACTCTGCCTGACCCCGGCGGTCTCGGCGGGAAAAGCCAAAACAGACCTTAAAACGGTCAAGAAACCAGCGGCAGCGGCGGCCAAAAGGCCGATGCGTACTTTTGCCAGCCAGAAAGAATTATCAGACTACATAAAGAACAATATTCAGCTGTCCGGACGTTTTGGATACTATGGCGGTACCGTCTCGATGCGGCGCAGTGATGTCATTATGATGAAAGAGGCGATGCCTCTGGCAGCGGCGCCTTCAGCGGTTGGCGCGGCCGACCAGGCGAGCCCGGCGAATACCGGCAGCGGGGAGACCAGCATTGATTACTCCAAGACCAATGTGCAGGTTGAAGGTGTGGACGAAGCCGACTTCGTCAAGTCGGACGGCAAATACCTTTATGTGGCTTCTGGCACAACGCTGTTTATTGTCAAGGCTTACCCGGCTGGAAAAGGCCAGATTGTCTCCAGAATCACCCTGAAAGGGAGTCCCTCGGATCTGTTTATCAATGGTAACCGGATGATAGTCATGGGGCGCGGCCAGGAGTGGATGGACCTGGATATTAAGCTTTTCGATATCACAGACCGGGCTCATCCCGAGGTATTGAAAACGATTCAACTCAATGGGGATTATGTGCGGAGCCGGATGATCGGTGATACCGCCTATTTGTTAATCAGTTCCCCAATGGAGCAGAACGGGGACGTGTATGAGCTTCCGAAAGTGACCATTAACGGCGTGGAGCGCAAGATCGCTCCCAATCAGATTTATGCCTTTGGGATCCCGGACTACTCGTACCAGTATACCCGGGTTATGGCGATCAATCTGAAAAACACCGCGGAACTACCGTCTGAGAAGGTGTTTTTGACCGGGACTTCGCAGAATGTCTTCGCGTCGACCAAAAACATCTATATGACCAACCAGAAAGTGCCGGATTATCAGGCGTTCACCAACCGGCTGCTGGATGAGTACACCCGTATGATCCCGGCGAAGGCCAAAGAAATTGCCGCGATCAGAGCCGGGAAAGACAGCTTCGATCAGAAACTGTCCGATATTGACCAGTTGATTTCCGAATATATTGATTCGCTGGACTATGATGCGGCCGCCAAACTCGAGGAAAAGGTGCGCGATTTGCAGCAGCGCTGGCAGGCTGACATGCAGCGGGAGCGGGAGAAAACCACGATTACCAGGCTGGCGGTTAACGGCCGGGATATCCAGTTCGGAGCCACCGGGGAAGTGCCGGGGTCGGTCCTGAATCAGTTTTCGATGGATGAGCATAACGGGTATTTCCGGATTGCCACCACCAGCCAGACGATGGGCTTGTTTGGCGCCGGCGGCACGCGGAACAACGTCTATGTTCTCGACAGCAGCTTGAAAATGACGGGGCGTCTGCAGGGTCTGGCCCCGAACGAACGGATTTACTCCGCACGGTTCATGGGCAACCGGGTTTATCTGGTTACTTTCCGTCAGGTGGACCCGCTTTTCGTGATCGACCTGACCAATCCTAAAAAACCGGCTGTGCTTGGAAAACTCAAGATTCCGGGCTATTCGGATTATCTGCATCCGATCGATGACAAGTATCTGATCGGGATTGGCAAAGAAGTAGCCGAGATCCAGCCTGAACCAATGCCAGTCGATGTCTCGGCAAAGGTTTCGGCGCGCATGATCATGCCGCCGCTGGCCCGTCCGCAAGGACTCAAAATTGCGCTCTTTGACGTATCCGACCCGAACCACCCGCGGGAGATCTCAAAGTATGTGGTGGATGGTTACTCTGATTCGTCGGCCCTCCATGATCACCGGGCATTCTTATATAGCCGGGAAAAGAACCTTATGGTGCTGCCGGTGGACATTTATGAACCGTACCGGATAATGACCGAAGGGAACGACAAGAGCGGGACCGTTGTAAAAGGCCCATGGTATGGCGCATTTGTTTTCAACGTATCACCGAAAGACGGCATTAAGCTGAAAGGAAAGATTCAGCACGAGACCGAGACACAGGTCAAACCGGCTGACGAGTATATTGACTGGAGCCGGCAGCAGATCCAGCGCGGTCTGTATATTGAGGATGTTCTGCTGACGGTTTCCGATCACATGATTAAGTGGAATCAGATTTCCGATCTGAAAGAAGTGGATCGGGTCAACCTGGATTAGCCCATAACAACAAAAAGACCTTGAACGGCCTGGGAAAAAATGTTCCCAGGCCGTTCGTTTTTCTGGAAAACCCTTTGCGGTTTTCATTTTGCCAACCCGGGGTTTCGCAGATCAAAAGGGAATCGAGGATCAAAATATGGATGGCAAGCAGATGTTTAGGTCGTAAACTAAAACGGGCAAAACGGCCCAAAAACCGTCGGCCAAGCGAGATTGTGCCATCCGGCGGCCGGGAAGGAATCATTGCAGAAAATGAAAAACGTCAACATGGCACACGAGAAATTGAGCTGCCAGGTTAGCGTGGGCATTCCAGGGAAAATTGCCCTTAAATGGAAGAAGGGCAGGGGGGCGAGTCGTCTTAGCCGGCTTGCGGCATCTGCCGATCATGAAAACATATCCACTCGGCGTCCCTTCACATCTGCCCGCAAATGGGCTACAGTGAAAAGGTTAAAGTCGAAAAGAAACGGTTACTTCGGCGCCGGATGCAGTTTGTACGCAGATGGGAGCGACGAAAGGCGGTTCGAACATGAATGAGCAGAAACGGCAGATTGGCGGAGCCCTGGCCCTTTTTGCGGCGGCCAGCATGTTCATGGGCTTATATGGTGGGTTTTACTCGCCGTCCTTCAATAATTACCTGGCTCAAGTTTTTCACGTCGGTGAAGTCGCCCGCGGCTGGATGGAACTCCCCAGAGAGATGCCGGGATTTCTGGTCGTCTTCTTGCTGGCGCTGCTCGCTCGGGTGGCAGATACCCGGATCGCGCTGGTTTCCGCCGGGGTTGTGGCCTTGGCTCTTTTCGGGCAGGGTTTTTTGGCGCCAAACCTGGGTGTTGCTGTTGTCTGGATGTTCCTTTGGAGCGCCGGCGCGCACCTGTACATGGTAATCGCGCCCGCGATCGGACTGCGGCTGGCCCGGGAAGGCCAGGAGGGAACCTTGCTCGGCAAGCTGGGTTTGCTCGAATCGCTCGGGACGCTGCCGGGAATGGCGCTGTTGTTCCTGGGTACCCGTTATTTTCATGCTTCTTTCGGCCTGATATTTGGCGCGGCCGCTTTTTTTGCCCTGGCCGCCGCTCTGCTGCTTTTCAGAATAAAGCCACGCCCGGTTGACACCACTGCGTCCAGGATGGTTTTTAAGCGGGAATATGGGCTTTACTACTGGCTGAACATTCTTTTCGGCGCTCGTAAGCAGGTTTTCTTAACTTTTGCCCCCTGGGTGCTGATCAAGATCTTTCACGCCGATGTCTCGGTGTTTGCGATTTTAGGACTGATTGGAACCGGCTTGAGTCTCGGCTTCCGGCCGCTTCTGGGCAAAGCGATCGATATCATTGGGGAGCGCCGGATTATCGCGATCGAATCCGTGCTGCTGGTTGGAATTTGCGTTCTTTACGGCTTTGCGCAGTCCTGGTTCCCTTCCCGGCTTGCCATGCTTGTTATTATGGCCTGTTACATTATCGACCAGCTCTTAATGGCGGCCACTATGGCGCGGGTCACATACATCCATCGGACCGTCCATGTGCCAGGCGATCTGGCGCCGACCCTGTCCATGGGGATGACGCTGGATCACGCGGTTTCCATGCTCGTTCCGATTCTGGGCGGACTGATCTGGGCCAAGGCCGGTTACCCGGTTCTATTCCTGGCAGCGGCCGGAATCGCACTGGTGAATCTGGTTGCCGCCCTGCGGATTTCGGATCGTGAGCCAGTCACTATGACTTCAAATTGATGCCCCCATTCGGCTCTTCTTGGATAATGCGAAAACGTTTCCGGTATGAAGGAAATTCCCGCGCAGCACGTGACAGCATTGCGAATCCTTCCTATAATTAATGGTAACGTGCCGATACGTACCCGGTTCGTTGGGAGGGGAATCATGACAGCCCGAAAAGCAGGACTCTCAACCAATGAGGCTGAAATCAAGTTTGAAACGTTCGGACCGAATCGAATTCATCCGCCGTTCAGGCCCGGTTTATTGTCGATTATCTGGGAAGAATTAACCGAACCGATGATTCTTTTGCTCATCGCCGTCGGTGCCGCCTATTTTCTGCTGGGGGAACCGGCCGAAGCCTTCGCAGTGATCGCTATTATTCTTGGGATTTTATCGGTCGAGGTGTGGACCGAGTTTCGCGCCAAACGGTCGCTGGCCGAGTTGGCCCGGATGAACGAACCCGAAATTCTGTGCTTTCGGGATGGCGAGCTGGCTGCGATCCCCGTCGAGCAATTGGTTCCGGGCGATGTGATCTTTCTCCGGACCGGTTCACGGGTTCCGGCTGATGCCCAGTGGCTCGAAGGCACTGAACTGATGGCTGACGAGTCGATGCTGACCGGCGAATCCGTTCTCGCCGTTAAATCAATGGATATCCCGCAGTTATTTTCAGGCACTCTGATTACCGGGGGCGAAGCCTATGCTATGGTCACCGCGACCGGGTCCGAGACCCGGCTGGGGTCTATCGTGGCAATGGCTGGCGCGGTCCGGCCGCCGAGAACCCCGCTTCAGCACGCGATGCGCGGTTTAGCGCGCATTCTTGTCATCGCAGCCCTGATCTTTTCCGGATTGATTCCACTGCTGTATTATGCGCTGGGCTTAATGGATTGGCAGAACGCGATACTGTCAGGCCTAAGCCTTGCCTTTGCCACGATACCCGAGGAACTCCCGATTTTGATTACCGTGGTACTGGGGATCGGCGCGGTGAAGCTTGCTTCCGAAAACGCGTTGATTCGGGACCTGCGCGCCGCCGAAACCTTGGGTCATGTGACCGCGGTAGTCACCGATAAGACTGGAACTTTGACTGAAAACAGCTTAACCCTGACCGGCGAATCGTCGCCTGGCAGCCGCGGGCTGAAAGCATACCGCGCCGGAGACCTGGAACCCGGGATGGCAGCGATGGGCGCCTTTCTAAGCTTGGGCTTCAGACATGAAGACCAACCGGTATTGGTCGATCCATTGGAAACCGCGGTTTGGAATGGCTTTTCGGGGGTTGATGCGCCGGAACAGCCGGCCTTGCAGAGAATCCCGTTTGATCGCGAGCGTGGTTGGTCTGGGGCCGTCTGGGAAGATCCCGAAACCGGCGAGGCCTCGATCTATTTCAAAGGCATTCCGGAAGCTTTGCTCACGCTGTGCACCGCCTGCTTGACCGAGGATGGTGAATTCCTGGAGATGGATGATGAATTCCGGCAGACGGAATGGGAAAAGGTCCGGAAAATAGCAGGGGAAGGCTTCAGAATGATTGGCGTCGGTTATGCTGCCTGGCAAAATGGGCGCCTGGGGGATATGCCTATATATCTGGGCTTTATTGCGGTTCAGGACCCGCTGCGCACGGAAGCGGCTCAGGCAGTTGCCGAAGTGCTGCGCGCGGGTGTAAAAGTATACTTGGCGACCGGGGATCACGAGGCATATGCCCGTGCGGTGGCCAGGGAGGTCGGATTGGATCCGGATCGGGTCATCACCGGAAGCGAACTGCTGGCGATGACGGATGACCAGTTGATGGAACAACTGGTGGAATCGGCGGTATTTGCCCGAATCCAGCCTGAGGACAAGCTCAGGGTGGTGCTCTCCCTTCGGGCGCGTGGAGAAGTCGTGGCTATGATCGGCGACGGCAGCAACGACGCACCGGCGCTTAGGGCCGCCGATGTCGGCATCGCCATGGGACTTGGCGGAACCGACGCTGCCCGGGAGGCTAGCAGCATGGTACTAACGGACGATCGGTTTGCGACCCTGATTAAAGGGCTTCGGGCTGGACGGGTTCTGTATTTGAATCTCCGGAAGGGAATTCGCTACTATTTGGCGGTCAAACTTGGGCTGATCGGCGCCATGCTCGGGGCCGTCATTTTCCATATGGCATCGCCGCTGACGGCGGTGTTGGTCATTTTGTTGGAACTGTTTATGGACCTTGCGGCGTCGACCGCTTTTGTGGCGGAAAGGCCGGAAGCCGGATTGATGGATCAGCCGCTCGAGGCCGAACTGACCATGATGGATCCGGCAATGGTGAGCGGAGTGGTTACAGGTGGGATTGCACTCGCGGTGACGGTCGTCGCGGGGGCAGCGGTTCCGCACTGGTTTGGACTTGCAAAGCATGGGGCCGAAGTGGCCGGGGCTTTCACGGCCTGGATGCTGGGGCATGCCGCGCTGGCTTACCGCTTCCGGATCTGGAAATATGCAAAAATCGGTTTGGGGCTGTTCTCGAACCGGATCATGAATCTCTGGGCAGCCGCGGCCCTGGTGACGGCCTGCGCGGTGACTTATGTTCCCTGGTTCAACCGGATTTTCGGGACCCAGCCGCTGCCGTTCTGGCTCTGGGGATCGATTGCCGTCGGGGCAGTGATTGCAATCACTGCGCTGACCTGGCTTGGGAACCTTCGTGAGGCAATCAATGCGGAGCGATTTTTAAAAAATCATAGATAGGAGGTTGGGAAGATGTTCGGTATCATCGGCAACGTTGGCCCGTGGGAGTTGATCCTGGTCCTGACGATCTGCCTGTTCGTCTTTGGCGCGGGCAAGCTGCCCCAGGCCGGCAAGGCTCTGGGCGAAAGCATCGCCGAATTCCGTAAAGCGAGAGCCGGTCAGGAAGAGAACGCATAATTCAGGCCTGACCGTAGGGCTGTCGAAGGCGGCAGTCGGAATTTTACGCTGGTTTCGATGCCGGTACATATTGAAAACGAAACCAAGAAGCCCCCGTTCACACGGGGGCTTCTTTATGTGCCTTTTGGGGTGTAACGCTTATTCCTTGTACATGGCTTCAATCACGGCCTGGTACTTCTCATTGATAACCCGCCGCTTGATTTTCTGGGTTGGGGTCAATTCGCCGGTTTCCTGAGTGAACTCGTTCGGCAGCAGCGTGAATTTCTTGATCTTTTCGACCTGGCCCAGGTCCGCGGTTTGCTCGTCAATCCGGTCGCGATAGAATTTGATGACCGCCGGATTCTGGCACAGGTCCTCATGGGATTTGTAGCTGATGCCGTTCTTGACCGCCCAGGCTTCCAGAGCCACAAAGCTCGGCACCAGCAGGGCGCTCACGAACTTCCGGCCGTCGCCGATCGCTGCGACCGATTCAATGTAAAAGTCGTCTTTCAGCATGGTTTCGATCTGCTGCGGCGCGATGTATTTGCCGCCGGAAGTCTTGAACATGTCTTTCAGCCGGTCGGTAATGTTGATGTAGCCCTGTGCGTCAATATGTCCGATATCACCGGTCCTGATCCAGCCGTCTTCAGTAAAGAGCTGTGCCGTCAATTCCGGATTCTTGTAGTAGCCCTGGGTCATGCTCGGGCCTTTCGCCTGGATTTCGCCTTCCGGGGAAATCCGGATTTCCATCAGCGGAACCACCGGACCGCAGGTGCCGAACTTATTCCGCTCCGGATTGGAGACGCTGATGACGAAGCATTCGGTCATGCCATAGCCCTGCAGCAGCAGAACCCCGGCGCTGAAAAAGAACTCGGCAATCTCGCCGGAGAAGGCCGAACCGCCGCAGTTGTAAACCTTGGTGCGGCCGCCGAAAATGTTGCTAATTTTGCTGAGCACCAGCTTGCTGGCGAGTTTATGTTTGAGGCCAAGGCCGAAGGGGATCGGTTGATGCTCCTTGTTGAGGTAGCCGACCTCTTTGCCGACTTCCAGAGCCCAGGCGAACAGCTTTTGCTTGGTCGGAGAGGAACTGCTGATCCCTTCCTTGACCTGGCCGTGGATCTTTTCCCAGACCCGCGGCACGCTGCACATGTAATGCGGGCGCGACTCGGCCAAGAATTGCTGAATGGCGCCGGTGTCATGGCAGTAGTCCACCTGGCCGTTGCCGCACAGGATGAAGTAGCTCCAGGCCCGCTCGAACACGTGGGACAGCGGCAGGAAAGCAAGGTTGACGTCGGTTTCCACGATGGGGATGTGATAACCGGTGCCAAACAGCATGGCAAACCAGTTCTTGTGGGTTAACATGACGCCTTTCGGTTCGCCGGTCGTTCCGGAGGTGTAAATGAGGGTCGAAAGATCATCGGAGTCGAGTTTGGCGATCCGGCCCTTGAGGGCGGCTTCCTGGCCGGCTTTGCGGCCCATCTCCAGAAAATCGTCGAAGGACATGACGTCGTCTGATTTGGCGATCTTGATGGTCTTATCGAAGGCGACAATCTTTTTCAAGGACGGCGCTTCGGCCCGAATGGCCATCGCCTTGTTATACTGTTCCTGGTTGCCGACAAACAGGTATTTGATTTCGGCGTGATTGACGATGTATTTGAGTTCGGCCGCCGAGTTGGTGGCGTAAATAGGTACGGATGCTCCGCGGATGGTAAAGGAAGCATAGTCCATCACCGCCCATTCCACCCGGTTATTGCTGAACATGCCGATGAATTCGCCTTCGGCCGCGCCGAAAGCCAGAAGGCCTTTTGCGGCGGCGTCGATCATTTCGCCGAACTGGGCCCAGGTATAGGCGATCCATTCGCCATAGGGCTTGTGCCGGACGGCGATCTTCTTGTCGCCATACTTTGCGACCCGGCTGCGGATCATCAAAGCCAGATGCTTTTCGCGGGCAAGGTACTGTTCAAACTCTTTCTGATATGCGGTGTTATCGTGAGCCATAATTACACTCCTATTCATTGATCAGTATTTGGAATAACGGGACATTCGTTCGGGGACTTGCCAAGCTTATGCTCGACATAGAAAAGAAACATTTCTTTGAAGCGGTCGGCAAGCCGGTCGAAGGAAACGTTGTT
This sequence comes from Solirubrobacterales bacterium, assembly GCA_050258755.1. Taxonomy (GTDB): domain Bacteria; phylum Bacillota; class Syntrophomonadia; order Syntrophomonadales; family DTU052; genus JBLMZI01. Next base: position 203,970 of record JBLMZI010000007.1, read on the forward strand.
GGGGAAGACCAGGCGGTTGTAGATCAGTCCGTTCAGAAAAACATTGGCGATGTAGCCCATTTCTTCGCCCAACTGAAGCCCTTCGGTAAACGAATTCATGTAAAAGGCGTCGGCTTCCCGTATGATTTGGAAGTATTCCTCGAAGTTTTCGGCGTCCTGGTATCGGTAGAAATCGATCGTCAGCAGTACGATATCCTGCCAGTAGGTCTCTTTGTTCCGCACAATGTCAATAAAGGCCTGCAGGCGATCTTCAATCGAAGTCTCAGGCTGCAGTGTTGACAGGACTTCCGAGGTGTCCCGGCGGCTCGCAAGTCGGAACAGCTGCTCCAGGATTGCGCGCTTGGTCGGGAAATAGTGATACAGGGTACCGGTGGAAACGCCGAGCTCCTTCGCAATCTCGCGCATTGTCACATCCAGATACCCCCGCCGGGCGAACAGCTCAAAATATCGATTGAGCAGTTCTTCGCGGTATTCGTCATGATCAACGATCTTCGGAATGATTGCGCCTCCTTTCTTCGGGCACCGCAAGCCCGAACTAAATAAAACGTTCGTTATAAATAACTAATTTTTATATAACACTACTCAGTAAATTCTGTCAATATGCCCAGTCGAAATTGGTCGGACCAGATCGTTCCGGGCGGGCGAAATCGGGAATAAACGTTCGATAAAATGAAGCTTTCGTCTAAAAAGCACGAGATCCGACAGAAAAGGCCGGAAGCGAACCGCTTCCGGCCTGACGAGAGATTAACCGTTGGGAGGTTGGTTATCGGTTGAATTTAGTCCGGATCATGGACCAGTAGTCGGTGTTTTCCAGGCCGAGCCGCCATATTCCGATGCCGGCCAGGTTGTACCGGTTTGCCAGATCCAGTTTGTAGCCCAGACTCTGGGCGTTTTCGAAATGAACCGTGTGCTTGACGCCTGTACTGTCGTTGAAGCTAAAGTAAGGACTTTGGGCTGTTGCATCCCACAGGACCGTGGCGTTGTTGGTCGCGGCAAGACTGACACAGCCAGTGATCGAGTAGGCTTTGGTGTTGCTGCCGTACCAGTCATAGCCGTAAGCCGCGACACCGAGCAGGATCTTTTCCCTGGGGATGACCGACACGGCATAAGCGGCCACCTGGTCCACCCAGCCGATCGAGGCGATCGGGCCTGGCGAACCGCCGGGATAATGCTCGTCATAGGACATGATCAGAATCTGGTCCGCGGCGGCCGCAATGCCGGCGTAATCGTACGGATAAGCCCAGGTGTTGTAGGGGCTGTCCGAAGTTTTCGCAGGGACTGAGACCGTGACCAGATACCCGGAGGGGTGGAGGGCGGAGGCTACTTGCTGCACAAAAGACGTGTAATTGGCGCGGTCGGCGACCGGGATACCTTCCAGATCCAGGTTGACGCCCGTATAGCCGTTGTTTCTGATTAATGACAGCAGGTTCGTAATGAAGGTTTGGCGGTTTACTGCGTTTCCGAGCAGGGTTTGGGCGACGGTAGCGCTGAAATCGTTGCCGACCAGAACAAGCGGCGTTTGACCGTTTTGTTTGGCCAGAGAAAGCTGATTGGTCGGTACCGTTCCGGTAATATTGCCGAGCCCGTCCGTAGTATGGGTGGCGGTAGCGATCATGTCAAGGGCGGTTGAATTGGCCGCCATCGAATTGTACGAGCCGGTGTCACCGGTGTAATAGTAGGTGGTGAAGCCCAGCACCTTTTTCACGGGGGCGGTGGTCGTAGGGGTCGTGGTGCCGCTCGTCGTACCGTAGGTCGTGGTTGTCGGATCAGAAGCGGTCGTCGTTCCGGAAGTCGTAGTGGTACCGGAAGTCACGGTGCTCCCCGATGTCGTAGTCGTCCCGGAAGTGGTGGTGCCAGAGGTCGTCGTGGTTCCGGACGTGCTCGTCGAACCGGAAGTGGTCGTTGTCGTCGTGGTGGTGGTGCCCGAGGTGGAAGTCCATTTCCGTTTGGCCAGGACCGGTGAGTCCATGGCGAGAACCAGGCCAAGGATCAGAAATAATGCGAGAATTGCTGTGAGTTTGCTGCGAATCATGTTACATCCTCCTTGACGTTTCATGCTGCTCTGATTGACCGATCCATCCGTGCTGCTTTTAAGACACCTCCTATGTGATAGAACCGTCCGGGTAAGCAAAATCCGGCGGCTAATAAGGGTGCTGACCGGTTTATCGAAGGAACCGGCTGCCGGCTTGAACCTGTACAGGGGGCGACCGCGACCGCCTTGGTGGTTTTGGTTCCATTCCCTGCAATTCGGAAACAAACCCAATATCCGTGACGTTTCCGACCTGGTTTCAGTGTACAGGGAATGCCGGTATGTTGGTCAGGTCCGGGACTCCTGAAACCAATAGGACGTTCGGCTTAATTTTTCGGCCCAACCGGTCTTTACTGGATGGTAAGCTTAAGCAGGCGAAGAAAGGGTTTGCCAATGGCGCCTTGACCTGGATCAGCACTGTTTATGCCCACATGTCGAATTCTGAAAATTTTCCAGGGCCTTGAAATGGGAGCGGGGAAACGATATTATAATGATATAAATGAGACCTTAAAGGTATCGTATGGAGGCGACCCGGATGAAATGGCAGGATGAAGCCCTGGCGGAACTGCAGAAAGCGCCGGCGTTTGTCCGGAATATGGCGAAGCGGGCGGTTGAGAAGCAGGTCAAGTCGGACGGCCGTGATCTGGTAACAGTGGATGACGTTCGCCGGGGACGCGACCGGCACATCAAATTTATTGAAGATGCCCCGGATGCCCCGAAAAAGACCAAAATCGCGATTGTGCGCTGTGACATTGTTTCTGAGGTTTGCCCGGGTGTCGCCTGCATGCAGAGCTTTAACCGCCGGCACGCCCATTTCGAATCGTACGGACCGGATACCGAAATCATCGGTGTGTTTACCTGCGGCGGGTGTCCCGGCCGCAGGGTGGTTCGGCTGGTCGAGAAACTGGCCGATCATGGCCTGGACGCGGTTCATCTTTCGTCCTGCATGATGCTGGATGAGGATTACCCCAAATGCCCGCACCTGCACCAGATCAAGCGGGCGGTCGAAGCCCGGGGCATGAAAGTGATTGAAGGAACGCATCATTAAAGAGGGCGATAATTTCCCAAGCAGGGGGGATCCGGAATGGCAAAAGTGATTCGATTGAACGAGATGGACGCGGCGCCGACCCCGCTCGGGGGTATGGCACGCATACTCTTGGACCGCCCGGAGGTTCGAGTTGTGAATCTCACGGTTGACCCTGGGACCGAGGTAGGGAATCATACGGCGCCGGTCGAAGTACTGTTCATGGTTTTAGCGGGGAAAGGAATTCTCACCGCCGCGGGGGATGAGATCACGGTCGAACCTGGCATGTGTATTATCTGCCCGCCGGATGTAACCCGTTCTGTCAGGGTGCTCCCCGGTGAGCCTTTGAACCTGCTGGTCGTCCGAAGTCCGAATTTATAGGGATTCTCCGGATAGTTCATCCGGTATACCGAACGACATTCGATGAGGAGGGGTATTCGATGGCGGTTCCGATCAACGAGACCATCACCTGGGCAGGCAAGATTGACTGGGAATTACGGACATTCCACGGGGAAGAGCTGTCCACCCACCGGGGCAGCAGCTACAATTCTTATCTGGTAAGGGATGAAAAGACGGTTTTGATCGATACGGTGTGGACGCCTCATGCCGAAGAATGGCTGGCGCAGCTCAAGAAGGAAATTGATTTGACGAAAATCGATTATATCATCGCGAACCACGGTGAGCGGGACCACAGCGGCGCCCTGCCGCTCCTAATGGAGCAAATTCCGGACACTCCGATCTACTGCACCAGCAATGCGGTGAAATCGCTGAAAGGCCAGTATCATCAGGACTGGAATTTTGTCACCGTAAAAACCGGTGATCGCCTCAATATCGGGAAGAAGGAGTTTATCTTCATCGAAGCCAATATGCTGCACTGGCCGGACTCGATGATGAGCTACCTGACCGGGGATGGCGTACTTTTCTCCAATGACGCCTTCGGCCAACACCTGGCCTCCGAGTCGCTGTTCGCCGACCGGGTCAACCGCGATGAGTTGTTCCAGGAAGCGATCAAGTATTATGCCAACATCCTGACGCCGTTTTCGGCCTTGGTGGATAAAAAAATTAAGGAAATCCTGGCATTGAATCTGCCGCTGAACATGATCCTTCCGAGCCATGGCGTAATCTGGCGGGATAACCCGGCACAGATTGTTGAGCAGTACGCCGCCTGGGCGGATGCGTACCAGGAAGCGCAGGTCACCATTGTCTACGATACCATGTGGGACGGAACCCGGAAGATGGCGGAAGCCATTGCCGACGGCATCCGGCTGGGTAATCCGGCTCTGACGGTGAAGTTGTACAACATCAGCCGCTCCGACAAGAATGACGTCATGACCGAGGTCTTCAAATCCAAAGCGATTCTGGTCGGGTCTCCGACGATTAATCGCGGCATTTTGTCCGCAGTAGCGGCTTTCCTGGAGGAAAGCGGCGGTCTTCGCTTTAAAAACAAAAAGGCGGCCGCATTCGGCGCTTTTGGCTGGAGCGGCGAGTCGGTCAAGCTGATCTCGGCCCGGCTGCAGGAAAACGGTTTCGAGCTCGTCAATGACGGTCTTCGTATTCCGTGGAGTCCGGATGAAGCTCAGCGCGGCACCTGTGTGGATTTCGGCCGTGAATTCGCGGCTGCACTGTAAATCCGCGTTCGGGCACAGCGCCAACCGTTTCAACACCGTAAAAACAGGAAACCCCGGCTACCTTGCCGGGGCTTTTCCTTTTGTGGCTGCTTCGTTGCTGTGATTTGGCTCCAAAGCACGCAGCCGGTCCTGAATTAAGGCCGTAATTTCTGGGCCAAGCACCCGCCGCTGCCAGGGACGCATCAAGGGAACTGAGGCCAGGGCTTCGACATCGGTAATGCCTTGTTCGGCGATTGTTTCAAGGATCGAATTGTTGATCAGCCGCCCGGGATGAATGTCCAACGCCGCAGACCGCTCTTCCCGCCAGGCCCTGAGGTCAGGCATCAGAACCGCTTTGAGCGGCGAGCGTTCATACGGTTTGCCGCGCGGCCGTTCCGGAAGCCGGTTTTCAGGTAATTCCAGGGCGCGGTGAATGGATTGCAGAATCTGGCGCCCATAACGCTGTGCCAGTGACGGCGGCAGCGATGCCAACGGCCCGAATTCGGCGTCCGTGGTGGGGCGTTTCTCCACCAGTTCGGAAATCGCTGCATTGGAAATGATTTTAAAGGCCGGGCAGTCGCGCTGCCGGGCCGCGTTGTCCCGAAAAACAAGCAAAGCTTCCAGGATCGCCAGGCTGCGGCGATCCATTTTCCCATAGCCCTTAAAACGGACAAAGAGCGGGCCTTCATCGCGCTGGTCGGGTTCGGCTTGTGCGACCCAGTCACTTTCTTCCTCGACCCAGTCGAGCCGCCCCAGTGCGGCCAATTCAGCGGAAAGCGCCTGGTACAGCGGGATTAAAAAGCGGCAGTCCTGGGCAGCGTAATGAAGCATTTCCGGAGGAAGCGGACGTTTTGACCAATCCGCCTTCTGATATCTTTTATCCAATTCGGTGCCGTAGCGGGAAAACAGCATGCTGGCCAGACCGACCTCGGGTTCGCCGAGAAACTGGCAGGCAATCATGGTATCGAAAAGATTGCGGATCTCAATCCCGAAATCGAGTTTCAGCATCCGCACGTCATAATCAGCGCCGTGAGAAATCTTGCGGATCGCCGGATTCCCAAAAATCGGCGCCAGGGGACTCAGATCAGGCACCGCCAGCGGATCAATAACCGCGGTAATTCCGGGGGCGCCGATTTGAAGCAGGCAGACTTTGGGCTGGTAATGGTGCAGGGAATCCGCCTCCAGGTCGAATGCCACCAGTGGCTGATCCTGAATACGCTGGGCCAATCCGGCTACACCCGCTTCGGTGGTTATCAGTTCGAAATGATTGGTATGAAATTGTGGCACAGGTTTCTGCGGCATGAATGTGGCTCTCCGAAGATAGACGTTTCTTCGATTATGTACCATTTAACCCGGAAAAGCAAAATAGAGTTACAAAAAATGGAAAACAACGGCTGCCAATGGTACCGTATCCTTTTGGCTGTATTGAAAAGAAAGAATTGGAAATGATAAGCCCGGGGCTGTGATTCGGCCATAAAGGCGTGAAAAAATCCGTTATTTGATAAAGGATTCCATCGGGTAGGAAGCGAACCTAACTTAAATTGCTGTAGACGCGGCGAACTTCGGAGGTAGATCGAATGGGCAAAGTGCTTGCGATTGCCAACCATAAGGGCGGCGTGGGAAAGACCACGACCGCAGTGAACCTGGCGGCTTTCTGGAGTGTCGCCCGGCGAGTGCTCCTGATTGACCTGGATCCCCAGAGAAATGCGACCTGGGGGGTAGGCCAGACTGAAAACATCACGCGCTCCGTGGCAGAAGTGCTGATCGGAGAAACGCCGATTCATCAGGCGATTATGCCGACCGGACATGGGAATTTGGATTTGCTGCCCGCAGGAGTCGGTCTTGCAGGCCTAGAAGGCGAAGAGTTAGGCTTTGAACGGCTGGCGGAAGCGTTAAAACCGATTAAGCCGAATTATGATTACATTGTGATCGATTGCCCGCCTTCACTGGGGCGGTTGACGATTACCGGCCTTACCGCGGCGGACCGTCTTTTGATTCCGATCAAACCGGGCGCCTTTTCGATTACCGGCTTAAAACAGATTATCGACCTGGTGACGGTGCTGCGCACCAACCGGATCAATCCGGGACTGAAGGTTCTCGGCGTTTTTTATAACGAACCGCAGATGCGGACCAATGCTTTTAAGATGCTGGATGACTCGCTGCGCCACAGTTATGGCGAGCTGCTGCTGGACACCTTCATTCCGAGCAATGTCAAAATTGTGGAAGCCCAGATTAACGGGATGCCGATCGATACTTTCGACCAATCCTGCGCCGGATATCAGGCCTTTGCCGCACTGGCAGACGAAGTTTCCAGCCGTTGGGCCGAAAGACCGGCCCTGGCCCGGCAGCGGCAGTAGCGTTTCGCCGCCGCCTGAAACGGGGAGAGGAGAGCAAACACATGCAATTCGGGGAATACCAGACCTTACAATTAGAGTGGATCGAGGAAGGGATTCTGGGACTGACGCTGAATCGGCCGAATCGGTTGAACGCCGTGAGCCACCGCATGCTGGATGAGCTGGATGAGGTTTGGAGCCGGCTGCGGCACGATCTGACCGATACCCGGGTCGTGATTCTGAGAGGAGCCGGTGAGAAAGGCTTTTGCGGCGGTGTCGATGTCAAGGACGAGGTTCCCGAAGGGATGATGACCACTGACGGGCTGTACGAGTGGCAGACCCGGCTGGGCAATCTGCAGCTTCAAATGCGCTTGATTCCGCAGCCGATTATCGCCGTGGTGCATGGCGCGGCGGCCGGAGCCGGTTTCAGCTTTTCCATGGCGTCGGATATCCGGGTCATCGCGCCGGATGCCCGTTTTTCGGCGTTTTATATCAATGTCGGGCTGGGTGGCGCCGATATGGGTTCCAGCTATTTTCTGCCGCGGTTGATCGGTACCGGCCGCGCGTATGAATTTCTATTGACCGGCCGGTTTATGAACGCCGAAGAGGCCATGAGTCTCGGGTTTGCGTCCCGCTGTGTGCCGCGTGAGGAGCTCATGAATCACGCGCTTGAACTGGCCCGCTTGATTAAGGAAAAACAGCCGGCTGCGATCCGGCTGACCAAAGAAGCGATCAATCAAAACTTGGACTGTGCAGGCCTTGAAGCGGCCCTGAACATGGAAAACCGCAACCAATTGATCATGCTGATGAACAATATTGCGGCAGGGCGCCGGGCTCTGGGATAATCATTCAGACGGAAAAGAAACGAAAAAAACGGCCTGTTTGCCAGTGCCTCCGACAAACAGGCCGTTTTTCTATTGCGGTTGATCCCGGCTAATCTTTCTTGGCGAAGACCTGATTTCGGCCGCGCTGTTTCGCTTCGTACAAAGCCTGGTCAGCGGCTCGCAGAATCCGGCTGATTTCGTCGTCCCGATCCGGAATGATGCTGACCACCCCAAGACTGATGGTCACCACCGAAGCAACCGAAGAATACTCATGCTCGATCGCAAGCTGTGCCACGTTCTGACGGAGTTCCTCCGCAATGGAATTTGCGCCGGAGAGTTCGGTATTCGGAAGGATCACGGCCAATTCGTCCCCGCCGTAACGGGCGACCAGGTCCGTTGACCGTTTAACCGTGCGCCGCAGCGTGGCCGCAATGGCTTTCAAACAGCTGTCGCCGGCCAGATGGCCGTACGAATCGTTATAGTCCTTGAAATAATCAATATCCATCATGATCAAGCCCAGCGGAGCCAGAACCCGTTTCGCGCGATGCCATTCCCGCTGCAGGAACTCATCATAATACCGGCGGTTGGCAATGCCGGTCAGCCCGTCCACGAAGGAAAGACGGCGCAATTCCTCGTTGGCCGCCTGCAGCTCACGGGTTCGAATCGCGACCTTGAGTTCCAGTTCGTCTTTCATCTGACGAAGCTCTTCCTCGGCCCTTTTCTGGGGCGTTATATCAAGCAGGGAAACCAGGCTTTGCATGGAGCCCGGAAGTAAAGCGACATTGACGACCGCTTCCCGGCTTTCCCTGAAGCGATCAACCATTCGGAAAGTATACATGTTCGGTGCCGAGTCGGCGTCAGCCCTGCGCTGCCGGTGATAGGCCACCATGCGCTCCAGATCTTCTGAATTGGCTACAAACTCGGTCCACTTCATCTTTCCTTCCATCTGTTCCCGGGTAAACCCGGTCATGTCTTCAACCACCTCGTTTGCCATTAGAACCGTCATATCCTCGTCGACCATGACCATGGCGATGCCGCTGTGTTCAAACAGCGCCCGGTATTTCATCTCTGATTCAATCAAAGCCTTTTCGGCCATCCGCTTTTCGGCGATTTCCAACTGAAGCGTCTCATTGATCCGGTTGTATTCGGCGGTCCGGGTCGCCACCAGTTCCTCCAGGTGGCTCTTGATCGACAGCAGTTCCTCTTCAATCTGCTTGTGATGGGTGATATCGGCATCGACTCCGACCAGCCCGATCACTTGACCGTCAGCGATGACCGGCGCGACGGTCAGTTCCCGCACCTCAGCTTTCCGGTCGTGTTCTGCTTTGAACTCGGTGCGGATGATTGTGCCCTTCAGACAGCGCTTGAGACTGGTTTTCCATTTGGGGCGGAGTGTTTCCGGGACATCCAATGCGGTCATACGACGGCCAACGAAACTGCCGTATTTTTTAATGCAGCTGGCATTCTGCATGGTATAGCGCAGGTCCGTATCCATCGCGAAAAAATCGAACGGAAGATTATCGATCAAGGCTCTGAGGTGGGCTTCACTCTTTTTCAGAGCCTCCAGTGCCTCGGTTTGATTCCGTTTCAGCAGGGCGTTTTCCAGCTCGCGTTCGATCGAAAAGGGAAGGCGCTTGAGGTCGTTTTTACGCACAAAGTCGGCGGCGCCCTGCTTCATAAGCGTGACCGCCAGATCAATGTTGATTTCACCGGACAGGATAATGACGGGAAGGTTCGGGCACAGGGACTGCGCCTGAAGCAGGATATCCGGAGCGTTGAAAAAAGGCATGTAATGATCGCAGGTGACAATATCCCATGTTTGTTCCGTGAGCGCGCGCCGCAGTGCATCCGGGCCGTCCACCCGCTCATAAACCGGTGAAAAGCCGCTGCGGCGAAGTTCATAAAGGATCAGTTCGGCATCGGCCGGATCGTCGTCAACGATGAGAATGCGAAGCGTCTTTTGCATGTGATCCTCCCGGTCGCCGGTTTCAACATCGGCCTCTACGGATTGAGAGCAAATGGACACACGGGGGAAAACGACACAATTGTTTCGAAAAGATGCTCTTTTGCAGCATTTGATGCGGGAACGATTTAAAGATAAAAGCATGACGAACTGTAGTGACTAAGTGTACAATTCGCCGGGGAGAATCGATATTCCTCTAATTATTACCTATGCCACTATAATGTGCGCTCTCGTTCAATTAACCGCGCAAGCAGGAGGGGAATGCCTTCCATCAGCATGAAATCCCATAGTTCCATCATTTCCTGCATGGGAACCGGCTGCGCTTTGACCAGCAGCTGGACGGCCTGGCCGTCGTTCATGGCTACGAGCGCGGCTGCCAGAGCGCGGCTGAGGCGGGTCTCGGGCAGACCATACAGATCGTCGATAAAGTGCTGGCTGGATTCAATCCACCGGTCATACTGGGCGGCAAACCGATTCTCCAGTTCTTCATTGCCCCGAACTGCCTCATGGGCCAGGTAAAACTGAAGCTTGTTGTAGGTTTCGTTCTGCAGCCGTTTGCCGATTCCCTGAAGCAATGCCTGGCGAAACCGTTCCTTGTCGACCGAGCGGGAAGCCTGTGCCGGGGCAGCATACTCCTGAATCGTCTGGTCGATCACGTCCAGCAGCAGCATTTCTTTGCTCTTGAAGTGATAGTACAGGGCCCCTTTACTGATGCCAGCCTCATCGACAATGGCCTGAATGCTGGCATTATTCACCCCTTGTTGGGCGATCACCTTTTTGGCGGCTTCGATGATGGCTTCTTTGGCTCCGCTCATTAATCCTGCAACCTCCGTGTTCTGATTCTGCGACAGGGTATTCTGAAAATATCTTAGCGCATTCGCGAAAATTGGTCTTGTTTCGCCCAGAAAAAATTGCTATCGTAATAGCATTACAAACCGACCGGTCGGTACAGTAATCGTATCATGCTCCGGCCAGGCGCGAAAGAACGAAGTGCTCTTTTTGCACAGCAAACCCACAAAATACAGGGAAATGGCCGAAAGGCGCTGGGAGTGGCCAGGCGCCATGTGTGGAATGCTTTGATCGTTTCGGGGGATACCCTTACTGAAAAATCTTGAACGGATCATTGTTGGGGAGGAATAAGGGAATGTCGACGTATCAAAAAATGTACCAGGAAAAATTGGTCAAGGCCGAAACCGCAGCCCGGGTCATCGAGTCAGGGGATTGGCTGGACTACGGGATGTTTAATGGCAAGCCGATTGCCTTTGACAAGGCGCTGGCGGCCCGCAAGGACGAGCTGAGCGATATCTTCGTAACCACAGGTGTCACGGTCCCGCCGGTGCCGGAAATCGTGACCAAAGACCCGATGGGTGAAACATTCACGATGAATGACCTTCATTTCAGTCTGGTGACCCGAATGATGGCCCAGCACTGCAAGAACGTATTCTACAATCCGCTCTGCTTTGGCGAAGCGGAAAAGTACTTCGCCGACGGCCGCATGGATTCGGTCAACGTTGGCGCACCGAACCGGAAAGCCTTTGTCAGCCAGGTGACGCCGATGGACCGTGACGGCTTCTTTAACTGGGGCTCCTGGAACGCGGCCGGCTACGAACAGGCTATGCGGGCGGAAAAGGTGATTGTCGAAGTCAACCAGAAGGCGCCGAACGGCCTTGGCGGCTGCAATGAGCGCATTCACATCTCCCAGGTCGATTATATTGTCGAAGGGGAAAACCCGGACCTGTTCGCCCTGCCGGAAACCGAATCATCAGAGGTCGACCGTAAAATTGCCGAACATGTCTTTGATCACCTGCGCGATGGCTGCTGCATCCAGCTCGGGATTGGTTCGATGCCCAACGCGCTCGGCAAACTGATTGCGCATACCGATTTGAAAGATCTCGGAGTCCATACCGAAATGCTGGTCGATGCGTTCATGCACCTGCATGAGGCCGGCAAAATCACCGGCAAATACAAGAGCTTCGACCGGAACAAGATTGCTTACACCTTCGCGCTGGGCTCGCAGGACCTGTACGATTGGATTCACAATAACCAGGGCCTGGCATCCTACAATGCGAGTTACATCCTGCACCCGCCGCGCATGGCGCAGATGGAGAATCTCATTTCCATCAACCAGATTATGCAGATCGACCTGTACGGTCAAGTCAATGCAGAAAGCGAGAGCGGCCGGCAAATTTCAGGAAACGGCGGGCTTTCCGATTTCGTAAACGGCGCTTACTGGGCCAAGGGCGGCCGCAGCATCCTATGCCTGCCCTCCACCCATACATTCAAGGACGGCCGCAGGGTTTCCCGAATCGTTCCGACCTTCTCGCCGGGCACCATCACCACGGTATCGCGGCAGATGGTGAACATCGTGGCCACCGAGTTTGGCTGGGTTTCCATGAAAGGGGCGCCGACCTGGCTGAAGGCTGAAAAACTGATCTCTATCGCGCACCCGGATTTCCGCGACGATCTGATCAAAGCGGCCGAAGCGGCGAAAATCTGGCGCCAGTCGAATAAAGTCAGCTAAATTAATATTGGAAAGTGGAGGCCGACCCGGTTTACCCCCAAACTCAACCGAAGCTTACCGCGCCGATCCGCACGGTTCCTGAAATAGCGGATGGAAGCGGGCAATGGTCTGAGCAAACCGGGTTGTGTCTTTGCAATAACCAGATATCCCTCCATAGGAAAGCCACCCGATTCGGGTGGCTGTTTCTTTTGCGCAAAAAGAGAGCGGGCGGCTGTCAAAGCCGCCCGCCATGTTTCATCGGATGGGGGGTTTGATTCTAGCCAAGTCCTTCTTCCGGGCAGTCGATTGCGGAGGTGTCCCCGAGTTCGAAAACGGTCTTGAGGTAGTGGACCTGCGGCACAATGTTCATCACATAGAACTTACCGGAGGCGATTTTGCCTTTGTAGAAGTTGGCGTCAAAATGATCCTCGCCGAGCTCGTCAAGCTTATTGCTGGCCAGCAGCGCCTGATCCAGTATCAGCATGCCGCAGTTGATCATTGCGGTGGCATGGAGAATACGGGTCGAGTACAGCGGCATCATCGGAATTTTGCCTTCCTTGAGATAGCCCTGGAGGGTTCCAAGCATTCCTTGATACGCCTGGAATGCGCTTTCGAGCACTTCGAACTGTTTTTCAAAGCCTGGGGTCAGTTTGTTGGCAGCGATGAACTTGTGGACTTCGCCCAGCCAGGTCATCAGGTATTTGCCCTTTTTGGAAGTGAATTTGCGGCCGACCAGGTCCAGCGACTGAATAAAGTTGGTGCCTTCCCAGATCGAGAAGATCTTCACATCGCGGGCGAGCTGCGCCGGGGCGTATTCTTCGATAAAACCGTAACCGCCGTAGGTCTGAATGGCGTCCCCAATCAGCGGCCAGGCCATGTCGGAGGCGTAGGCTTTGCACAGCGGATTCTGGAATTGGAACATCGCATCGGCAAATTCGCGCTCTTCTTCGTTGTCGCTGTCATGCAGCAAGTCGATATAGTAATAGGTTTTGTAGATCATGGCGCGAATCGCCTCGATGCACGATTTCTGCCCAAGCAGCATGCGCCGGACGTCCTCGTGTTCGATAATACGGACCTTCGGGCCTTTGGGATCGGTTAGCTTGGTGCCCTGAATCCGCTCCTTGGAATAAGCCAGCGCATTGTAGTAAGCCTGAGATGTGGTGCCGAGTGCGAGCAGACCCGTGCCCAGCCGCTCTTCGTTCATCATGTCAAACATCTGGGCCATTCCTTCACCCTTGCCGTCTTCTCCGGGCGGGTTGCCGATGATGTAGCCGTAACACTTGTCGTTTTCGCCGAAGGCCAGGGTACAGGTTGCAGATCCCTTCAGGCCCATCTTGTGCTCGATGCCGACTGTGGTCACATCGTTCCATTCACCCATGGAACCATCGTCGCTGACCCAGTACTTCGGAACCATAAACAGGGACAGACCGGCGGTGCCGGGACGAGCCCCTTCCAGGCGGCCCAGGACCAGGTGAATGAAGTTGCTGGCAATATCATGGTCACCGGAGGTGATGAACATCTTGGTCCCTTTAAGCTTGTACAAGCCGGGGGTATCCGTGGTGAAAGCCTTGGTGACACAGGCGCCGACATCCGAACCTGCGCCGGGTTCGGTCAGGTTCATCGTTCCGCCCCACTCGCCGGAGAACATTTTCTCCAGGTACAGGTCTTTGTATTTTTGATCGGCATGCTTTTGAATCACGCCTGCGGCGCCGGCGGTCAAACCCCAGTAGGTGGGAATCGCCGACGATGCCGAAATGAACATTTCGCCGAGCGGTGCGTTCATACAGATCGGCATCCGGCCTTCTACTTCGCGGTCGGCCACCTGCGGGCCGAGACCGGCTTCCATAACGGTCCGGTATGCGACTTTGATCGGCTCGGGCGTGACGACCTTGCCATCAATGAACTGTGCACCGATTTTGTCCGAGGCCTCGTTTGCCGGACCGATCACATCGCGCGCGATTTTGAAAGCGACGTCGACGAATGAATCGACATCATCCTTCGAATAGTAGTCACGGTATGCGGGCATTGAAAGGAGATGGTCCAGGTCCAGCCATTCCTTCATGACGAACTTGACATCCCGCGTGTCAAATAGAAAATTGGTTGAAGACATGATTTACCCTCCCATTTTTTATAGTTCATCGTTCCGCATCCGTATTCCGAATGCGCCCAACCCTTACCCTTTTATTCTTCATATACGTACTTTTATCCTCTGAACAATTTTTTCGAAAATTGTTTTGGGACCAATTTGTTTCCGAATGGAAAAGAATTAGGAAATCTATGATATGATGGACAATGAAATGAAGGAAAACGCAGTAGTTGAATGGAATACGATAATAATTAGCCATAATCGCTGAATATGATCCTGTTTGTGTAGTAAGAGCACAAGCTTCTCACTGGAAGGGCGGGTTACGCGGTTTGGGATTGGCATCAAAGGGACTTCAGGGGCTCAGGACCGGGTGATGTTGAATCCGAATCGGAATCCTGGTAAAATACAAAGTAGATAAAGAAGGTACAATATCGACTGGGGGGGCCATCATGCAGATCACTCGTCAAACGGAATACGCGATTCGTACAATGCTTGAACTTGCCGCATCGCCGGGGCAAATCCTATCGACCAAGGTTATCTCCGAGCGGCAGGATGTTCCGGAACTGTTCCTTAAAAAAACGGTTCAAATTCTTGCCCGGGCCGGACTGGTAACAACCCAGCGGGGGACCCAGGGCGGGGTTAGACTGGCACGATCCGGGGACACAATTACGATTGCGGATATTGTTATCGCTGTGGAAGGGCCGCTGGCCTTGAATGTCTGTCTGATGCCCGGCCACATCTGTGGGAATCTGGATACCTGCGTGGTTCATCAAATCATGAACCGGGCCCAGAATGCCCTGTCCAAGGAACTGAGCCGGGATACATTGACCGATATTCTAAAAATGGCGGAAAAACAAAAAGTCGGGGTCTAGAAGCAGAAGTGAAATGAAATTGGCAAAAAAAGAGGAGGGGAAACCCTCCTCTTGCTGTGTCTATCGGCTTTGATGATGTGGGGTTACAGGCGAAAGAAATATTTGAATGGATTGACCTGTGAGAAAAGGTTGTATTCCATCCAGGCCACGGAGACGCCAAAATCGAAGATATTGGCCAGCACATCGTCGACCCGGTGTGCGTTGATATAGTTTCGGAAGATCCGGTTCACCGTCCGGTAGCGGTATAGATTGTATTCAAAACTGGTGTTTCGGGGTGCGGCAGGATAACGAAGCGCGAATCTTTGATCGTATTTGGCGCGGGTGGCTGGATCGCGCAGAACCGCGTATGCTTCGTTGATTCGCTTAAAGCGTTCCTCGGCGTTCGGCTCAAAGCAGACATCCGGGTGACAGTTTCGCGCCAGGCCGCGGTAGGCCGCTTTGATTTCAGTGGGCCCGGCTTGGGGTGATATGTTCAGTACTGCATAGTAATCAGATAGCATCCAAGTATCCCCCGTTCAAGAGCCGGAAAAATGAGTGGTTTGCGTTTGCGGGACAGACGAAGTCTTCCGATGAAAATCTATCTCGCCACAATCAGAATAGCATCTTAGAGAGCGAACCAACAATGTGTGAATCGGGCATCCTCATCGGCTGAAAGCCATGGATGGTTCGCTTATCCCGCTGGTTCTAAGCCTTACCTTCCCGGGCACGATTTTCCTGTCACTGGCTGAGTATACCCAGTTTAACCAGGCGGCATGCGCCGATGGAAAGATCGAAAAGCGCCATTTCAGCCGGGCGCCGTTTTTGATAAGATAAATAGGTCGATAACCCGGCAGGATGGAACCGAATGTCATTTTGAATGGGTACGGCACCCAAAGCCCGGCCATTGCGGCATTGGGCGGCAAGGAGCGAGAGATGGACTTTATTGAGCAGATGAACGAAGCCCAACAGCAGGCGGTTACGCACGAGGATGGCCCGTGTCTGGTTCTGGCCGGCGCCGGAAGCGGGAAGACCCGCGTTCTAACCGGGCGGGTGGCCTATTTATTATCCCGCGGGGTCAGTCCGCATGAGATCATGGCCATTACATTCACCAACAAGGCGGCCCAGGAGATGCGGGAGCGGGTCAGCCGGCTGATGCCCGGTTTTAATGGCAACTGGATCCGCACCTTTCACTCGGCCTCGTATCAGATTCTTCGGACGGAAATTCATCACCTGGGTTACCGGGCTGACTTTACCATTTTGGATGACAGCGAGCAGCGGGCCCTGGTCAAGGAAGCGCTAGCCGAGGTGAACAACACCGAACTGAAGCCGGAAGTCATGTCTTTTTACATCAAACAGGCGAAAAACAGCCTAAAAGATCCTGACGACTACTTTGACACCTTGAAAGGATCGCCCCGCACCCGTGAGCAGTACGCCCGGATTTTCAGGCTGTACCTATCTCGGCTGCGCGAACTGAATGCCCTTGATTTCGAGGATTTAATCGGGCTTACCATCGAACTGTTCAGAACGCACCCCGATGTGCTGGCACAGTACCGTGAGCGTTTCCGGTATATCATGATCGACGAGTATCAGGATACCAACCACGCCCAATTCGCCTGGGCGAATCTGATGGCCGGCGGGCGGGGAAACTTGTTTGTGGTTGGCGACCCGGACCAGTCGATTTACAGCTGGCGTGGTGCCGAACCATACAATATTCACCGTTTTCTTGAGGTTTACCCGAGTGCAAAGGTCGTAAAGCTTGAGAAGAATTACCGGTCGACCCGGTATATTCTGGATGCGGCCAACCATGTCATCCAGAACAATTCCGGCCGAATCCACAAGAACCTGATCACCGACAATCCCGAGGGCGGGAAACTGGTCCAGTTCTGCGCAGCCAATCACCAGATGGAAGGGGAATTCATCTGTCAGGTGATCCGGCAGCTGATGGCCTCGGAAGGGTACCGGTACAGCAGTTTTGCGATTTTCTATCGGACTCACGCCCAGTCCCGCGTTTTTGAGGAAGCCTTCAGCCGCAATCTGGTTCCGTATCGGATTATCGGCGCTTTGAAGTTCTACCAGCGCAAAGAAATCAAGGATATTCTGGGTTACCTGAGGCTGATCGCCAATCCGTCCGACCGGATGAGCTTCCGGCGGATTGTCAACGCGCCGCGCCGTGGGGCCGGCGAAGCCACCCTGAAAAAACTGGAGGAAATCAGCCAGCAGTCCGGGGTGCCGATCCTGGAGACCCTAACCCGGTTGGATGAGATTAAAGGACTCGGGAAAAAGGTAAAAGAAGCGCTGCGGGCGTTTTACGGCATGATCAAATACCTTGTGACCCTGGCGCCAAACCTTTCGCTGGCCGAGTTGATTGGTGAAACCATCGAACTTTCGGGATATGCGGAGGATCTGCGCAAACAGAACCCCCTGGACGCCGAGGAGCGAATTGACAACCTGAAGGAGTTCCAGTCCCTGGTGCTTGAGTTTGAAACCGCGGGGAAAAAGGAATTGGTTGATTTTTTAGCGGAAGTCGCTCTGCTTCAGGAAACCGATGAAAGCGACGCGCCGGATACGGTTGTGATGATGACCTACCATGCCGCCAAAGGCCTTGAATTTCCGGTCGTTTTCATGAGCGGGATGGAGGAAGGGGTTTTCCCGTCATATCGCGCTGAAAGCGAGGACGGTGTTGAGGAAGAACGGCGGCTTTGCTATGTGGGCATCACCCGCGCCAGGGAAAGGCTTTTCCTGACCCGGGCGACGACACGGATTCTCTATGGGGCGGAGCGATTCAATCTCCCGTCCCGTTTCATGAAAGAAATTCCGGAATCGCTGTTCACGCCGTTCTTACAGGTCGGCCCGCAGAATAGCGTCCCGGCCGCAGGCCGGCCAAAGCCGGCCGAATCGCTGGGGCCGGCGCAGGGGGTGGTTACCAGCTGCTACACGCTGGGGGATCAGGTTGAACACCGGAAATTCGGCCGGGGAACCGTTATTTCACTGCCAGAGCCGGAGATTGTCGTGGTTGATTTTCAGATGGTTGGCCGTAAGACCCTGATGGCAGGGGTTGCGCCAATGGTCAAACTTGAGGAGGCATGAGCATGGACGCGGTCCAGGAACGGATCGAAGCGCTTCGCAAGGAAATCCGAAAACACGATTATCAGTATCACGTCCTGGACAATCCACGGGTGACCGACCGGGAGTATGACGAATTGATGCGTGAATTGCGGCGACTGGAGGCGGAGCACCCGGAGTGGGTGACCCCCGACAGCCCGACCCAGCGAATTGGCGGTACGCCGCTAACCGGTTTTGAATCGGTAACCCACCGGGTGCCGCTGCTCAGTCTCGATAATGCGTTTTCCGATGCGGACCTGCGTGATTTCGACCGGCGGGTGCGGGAGAAGATGGAGTCCCGGCCGGTGGCATACAACTGCGAATTGAAGATTGACGGCCTGTCCGTAGCCTTGATGTATGAGAATGGTGAACTGGTACGGGCCGCTACCCGCGGTGACGGGAGCGTCGGCGAAGACGTAACCGCGAATGTCCGCACGATTCGGGGCGTTCCGCTTCGCTTGCGCCAGACTGTTCCGCTGCTGGCGGTACGCGGCGAGGTGTATATCGCCAAAGCTGATTTTGCCAAACTGAACGAGGAGCGCGAGGAAAAGGGCGAAAAAACCTTTGCCAATCCGAGAAACTCAGCTGCCGGCAGCTTGCGGCAGCTCGATCCCAAAATTGCGGCCCAGCGCCCGTTAAAAATCTTTGTGTATGACCTGCTCTATGCCGAAGGCGTCGAGTTGGAAGACCAGGCGTCTGTTCTGGCTTATTTGGCCGAGCAGGGCTTCCCGGTTAATCAGGAAGCACGGCGGGTTGATAATATTGAAGGGGTCCACGCTTACTGTAGTGAGTGGCAGGAGAAACGACACGCGCTTCCCTACGAAATCGACGGCATTGTGGTGAAACTGAATCCGCTTGCACCGCGGGCGGCGCTCGGCAATACCGCGAAAAGCCCGCGCTGGGCCACGGCGTTTAAGTTTCCAGCCGAGGAAGTGGAAACCGAACTGCTGGAGGTCGAGTTGACTGTGGGGCGGACCGGCATTATCACGCCGACCGCCGTCATGAAACCGGTATTTGTGGCTGGAAGCACGGTCAGCCGGGCCAGCCTGCACAACTTTGATCTGGTCCGGGAACGCGATGTTCGCATCGGCGATACGGTCCTCTTGCACAAGGCGGGGGACGTGATTCCGGAAATCATCCGGCCGCTGGCCGAAAAGCGGACTGGGCGCGAGGTGGAAGTCGGCATACCGGAACACTGCCCGGTTTGCGGTGCCGATGCGGTTCGCTATGAAGGGGAGGTCGCCTACCGGTGCGGTAATCTGAACTGCCCGGCGCGGCTGAAAGAGAGTGTAACGTTTTATGCTTCTCGGGACGCCATGGATATTGAAGGGCTTGGACCTTCGCTGGTGGACCAACTCGTGGATGAAGGGCTGGTTCGATCGGTCGCCGACCTGTACCGGCTGGAGACTGCGCAGCTGATTGGCTTGGAACGGATGGGCGAGAAAAAAGCGGCCAATCTGCTTTCGGCCATCGAAGCCAGCAAAGACCGGTCGTTATCCCGGCTGCTGCATGCGCTGGGTATTCGGTTTGTGGGAGGCAAGACGGCCAAAATTCTGGCAGCCCGCTATCAATCCATCGAAGCGCTTGGCCTGGCTGGCGTTGAGGAACTGACCGGAATCCCGGAAGTCGGCGACAAGATCGCGGCCAGCGTGACTGCCTTTTTCGCGGCGCATGAAAATCGGGAATTGATCGAGCAGTTGATCACAGCCGGGGTGAACGTGACCGAAGCTGAAGATCAGGTCGTGGACGGGATTTTTACCGGGAAAACGTTTGTTTTGACCGGAACCCTGCCAGGGTTGACCCGCCAGGAAGCCACCGCGTTGATCGAAAGCCATGGCGGAACCGTGTCCGGGAGCGTCAGTAAGAAAACCTCGTTTGTGCTGGCCGGGGAAGAGGCGGGCTCCAAGCTTGCCAAGGCGGAGTCGTTGGGGGTGCCCATTCTCAGCGAGGACGATTTAAAGGCGATGTTGGAGCGCAGTCCAGCCTGACCGGATGTAAAAATGACGATGAAAAAAGGGGCCGATACATCGGCCCCTTCGTTATTCCTTAACAGCTTAGGGATCGTTAAAGGGTTGCGACCCCTTCCAATTCGGCCGCCATCCGGCGAACGTCCTCGGCTTCGTCTGCGATCCGCTGAACCGCCATGAGCTGTTTTTCCGCCGAATGCGAGATTTCCTCGGTGGAAGCGGCGGTTTCCTGACTGGCTGCCGAAATACTTTCCACAGCCCGGACCACCTCGTCGGTGGATGCCAGCATTTCTTCAACCGCAGCGGAAACCTCCTGGACCGAATCGTCGATCTTTTTACTGCCAGTATCGATGTCACCGAACAATTTTTCAGCCAGGTCAACGGCTTTCTGCTGTTCCTGGGCGATTGTGCTCATTTTGTCCATGGCATCGACCGTCGCCTTGGTTTGCTGCTGAATCTCGCCGATCAGAACGGCGATCTTGTTGGCGGCTTGTCCGGATTCTTCAGCCAACTTTCTGACCTCATCCGAAACCACGGCAAAACCACGGCCTTGTTCGCCCGCCCGGGCTGCTTCAATTGCGGCATTCAGCGCCAGCAGGTTGGTCTGTCCGGCAATCCCGGTGATCAGTTCAACGATCTCAACGATCGCCTGGGATTTGCGGTTGAGTTCATTGACGGTGCGGGTTGCTTCCTCGGCCATCGAAAGGTTCTCGGTAGCCAGCTGCCCCTGCTTTTTCACCGCACCGAATCCCTGGTCTACGATCGACTGGAATCCAGCGGTCATGGTGCTGACAGACTCTACGTTATGGCCGACGCTGCCCAAAGCACGCGACATTTCGGCAATAACCGAGGTGGTTTCGTGGGATTCCTTTGCCTGGGAACGGGCTGCAGACGCGATCTGTCCGATCGCCGCGCTGACCCGCTGTTCGCCATCCTGGCTTTCGTGCGAGGAGGACAGCATGGTTTCAGCCAGCGTGGCAAGCTTGGCAGCCTCTCCTTTAATCACGTTTACGATTTTGCCAAGGTTGTCGCTGAGACTGGTCGCCTGCTGCTCGGTGTCGATACTGCGGAGCAGCACGTCGCGCGCGACCCGGGCGCAGAACCAGGCGATCGCGCCGATCTGCAGATACATTGTGAAACGCAGCCCGAGCGAGCGCACCGCCGCATCCCCGACCGGCCTGAGTTCCGGTATAAAAACCAAAAATAGGGCTTCACTGATTATTGCGAGAATCGAAGCATATAATACAGGGCCGGACTCAATGTACATGACGCTCAAAACGATCGGAATGAAGAAAATCATGAAAAGCTCTGGATTAAACCGCAAGGCCAATTGATAAAAGATGAGTACGACGACAGCCGTCGTAATCGACACATATTTCGACCACCATTTGGTTCCGTTTTTCGCAACGAACAGCCAGGACAGAAAGAGCGGCAGAACGGCTCCGCTGACGGCCATGATAACGGCCCCGATCGTTAAATGCTTGTCACTTCCTGATAACAGGACGCCTAGTGTGGTCATTACAGCCAGCCCGGAGACGATCGCCATTGCGACGTGAATCCGGAAATGGCTTTTCACCTGATTTTCGATGATCAGATGATGCTCTCCCACGATTATCCCCCCCTTAAAACGCTCCCTTACTTTGAGTCCGTAACATTTCGACACCAAACTATTTGATTCCTGCTAAATGACAGGAAAAACCATGGTAAATGCGAATAAGAAATCTTCTGACAAATACATTCGTGATAACGTCGTGGTTTCCCTGCAGACGTGCAGGGGAAAAGCCTGGATTTGGCGAAATGAATAAACAGGCGGCAGCCAGGGTAAGGTAAATGTATCCAGCCCAGGCTGAATGAGACCAAATCTTTTGGGATTTGAGGTGAATGGGGGATGAAGCATACGGTAACCCTGAATGGCGTTGATTATAACGTCGGCGGCGTGGAGGTCAAGATTTCCGAGATCACCATGACCTTTGACTACACGCCCGATGAGTACATCAAACTCCTGACCACGTACGGATCCAGCGCGCTCCCGTTCTACGGCTGGATCACTGATTTTTCCAAGATGATGACCCAGATGAAACCGCCGGGAACGAAGTAGGTTGTTGACTGAAAAGGTCTTCGGCGAAACCGCTCATTTTAAAGGGACTTCGTCTGGCATAGACCGGCATGCTTTGTGCAGCCGGTCTTTTTCAGGCCAAGTTCTTTTCGCCGTACGGGCCGCCTGACTGTGTATACATGCCGAAATGCTTGCGCTGACCGGGCTGAAAGGCTAAAATCTTATTATTGTTTTATTAAGGAAGATGCAGTCTGGAGTGAACGGTTTTCTGCCTGGATCGGATTTGGCTCAAAGCGGCGCAAAAACTGCCGGAGAACGGTTCCTTTTATGAATGAAATCGATTGGACAGACCTCTTCCTGAAATGACGCAAGAGGCCTGTTTTTTTAATTGGAGGTGTAACCATTGTCGCTGACCATTCCGGAAGTCGAGCATGTCGCTCTGCTGGCGCGGCTGAACCTGACAGAAGCCGAAAAAATCCAGTATGCGAAGCAATTAAGCGACATTCTGCAGTATGCCGAGCGGCTTAACGCCCTGGCCACCGATAACGTGGAACCATTGGCCCATGTTCTGCCGGTCTTCAATGTCATGCGGGAGGATGCCGCCCGGCCGTCTCTGCCAAGAGACGAGGCCTTGAGCAATGCCCCTAAAGCCGAGGACGGCTGTTTCAAAGTCCCGAAGATTATCTAACGCCTGGAGGATACTGACATGCAATTGTATGAACTCAGCGCGGCCGAGGCGGCACAGAAGCTGGCCGCAAAAGAAGTATCCGCCCGGGAACTCATGGAAGCCTCGCTGGGCCGGATTCGCAGTGTGGAACCGAAGATCAACGCGTTTCTCACCCTGACTGAAGAACCGGGCCTGACCGCGGCTGACCGGGCTGACAGCGCCGGTGGATTTACCGGATTGGCCGGGATTCCGATGGCGGTGAAGGACAATATGTGCACACGCGGCATCAGGACGACCTGTGCTTCCAAGATTTTAAGCAATTTCATTCCCCCTTATGATGCGACAGCGATTGAAAAACTGAACGCTGAAGGATCGGTGCTGGTCGGAAAACTGAACATGGATGAGTTTGCCATGGGTTCTTCAACCGAGAATTCAGGTTTTCACACCACGCGCAATCCATGGAATACCGATTGCGTGCCGGGCGGTTCCTCAGGGGGCGCAGCGGCGGCCGTTGCCTCCGGCGAGGTGTTTTTCGCGCTGGGTTCAGACACCGGCGGTTCGATCCGGCAGCCGGCGGCGCTCTGCGGCGTAGTCGGGATGAAGCCGACCTACGGCATGGTTTCGCGGTACGGGCTGGTGGCCTATGCGTCATCGCTCGACCAGATCGGCCCGTTTACGCGTACGGTAGCCGATTGCGCGATGGTGCTGGATGTGATTACCGGACACGACCCGCTGGATTCGACCAGCCTGGACGTCGCCAAACCCAAATATACTGATTTTCTGATCCCGGAAATCAAGGGCATGCGGATCGGCTATCCGAAAGAGTACTTCCAGACCGGAGTGGATCCGGCGGTTCGGGATGCGGTCATGCGGGCTCTGAAAAAGTACGAGGAACTGGGGGCAGTGGTGGAGGAAACTTCACTGCCGCATACCGATCATGCGCTGCCGGCCTACTACATTATCGCACCGGCTGAGGCCAGTTCGAACCTGGCCCGCTTTGACGGGGTCCGGTATGGGTACCGGGACCCAGCAGCCGGCGATATAATCGAGATGTACAGCGAAAGTAGGGCCCGCGGCTTTGGCGCGGAAGTCAAGCGGCGGATCATGCTGGGAACCTATGCGCTCAGTTCGGGTTATTACGATGCCTATTACCTGAAGGCGCTCAAGGTCCGGCGGCTGGTTCGGCAGGACTTTGACCGGGCTTTTGAAAAATACGATCTGCTGGTCTCCCCGACCAGTCCGACGGTCGCGTTCAAAATCGGCGAAAAGGCGGATGACCCGCTGGCTATGTATATGTCGGACATTCTGACCATTCCGGTCAACCTTGCCGGCCTTCCGGCTTTATCGATGCCCTGCGGCCTGGTGGACGGGCTGCCGGTTGGGCTGCATCTGATGGGCAAGCCGCTTTCCGAAGGAACTGTGCTTCAGGCCGCCTTTGCCTATGAGCAATCGACCGATTATCATCGGGCCAGACCGAAGCTGGAGGTGGAATAATGCCGCGCGAAGATTATGAAGTTGTGATTGGCCTGGAAGTGCATACTGAGCTGAAAACCGCCTCCAAGGCGTTCTGCGGCTGCAAGGCCGAGTTCGGCGGCGAGCCGAACACGCATGTCTGTCCGGTCTGCCTCGGGATGCCCGGGGTACTGCCGGTGATCAACCGGACCCAGGTCGAATACGCGATTCGGACCTCGCTGGCATTGAACTGCCGGGTTGCTGAGTTCTGCAAGTTCGACCGCAAAAATTATTACTACCCGGACCTGCCGAAAAACTACCAGACTTCGCAGTATGACCTGCCGATCGGCCTGGCCGGCCATTTAATCGTTGAATTGGACGATGGACCAAAAACGATCGGTATTACGCGGGTGCACATGGAAGAGGATGCCGGGAAGCTGATTCACCAGGGAACGATTTCGACCACGCTCACTTCCTTGGTGGACCTGAACCGGTCCGGCGTACCGCTGCTGGAGATTGTCTCCGAGCCGGATATGCGCTCTGCCAAGGAAGCCCGGCTGTATATGGAAAAAATGCGGGCGATTCTGCTGTTCCTTGGGGTTTCGGACTGCAAAATGCAGGAAGGTTCGCTGCGCTGCGATGCGAACATTTCACTTCGGCCGATCGGGGAGACCGAACTCGGCACCAAGACTGAAATCAAAAACATGAACTCGTTCCGCGCCCTGGAGCGGGCGATCGAATTCGAAATTGAGCGTCAGGCGGATATCCTGGACGATGGCGGCAGGATTATTCAGGAGACCCGGACCTGGGACGAAGAGCGGCAGGAGACCCTGTCCATGCGGTCCAAGGAAGAGGCGCACGATTACCGGTATTTTCCCTGCCCGGATTTGCCGCCGCTCAAAATTGACCAGGCATGGATTGACCGGGTTTTCGCCGCACTGCCGGAACTGCCTGAAGCGGCCCGGGAACGTCTGGTCAAAGCTGGCCTGCCGGCCTATGACGCCGAGATTCTGACCTTGACCAAGGATACTCTGGATTTTTTTGATGCATGCAATGCATTGTATCCGAACCCGAAAACGGTATCGAATTGGATGATGGGGGACTATTCGAGGCTGCTGAACCAGAACGGGCTGGAACTTAAGGACAGCAAGATCACGCCGGAACGGCTGGCCCAACTGCTGAAACTGATTGAGCGTGGGACGATCAGCGGAAAAATCGCCAAAACCGTTTTTGAGGAAATGTTTGCATCCGGAGATGATCCGGAGGTGATCGTCAAGGAAAAAGGCCTGGTCCAAATTTCCGATGAATCAGCGGTTCTTGCTATTGTCCGCGATGTTATCGCGCAAAACCCCAAAGTGGTCGAGGACTTTCGGGCTGGCAAAGAAAAAGCGATGGGCTTTTTGGTCGGGCAGGTCATGAAAGCCAGCAAAGGCAAGGCCAATCCGGAGATGGCAAACCGGCTGCTGAAACAGGAATTGGCCGGTGGCTAAAACCGCTGCCGGATAATATAATGAAAAGATCGGACCCGTAAAGCGCCATCGGCTCTGGCGGGCGAAACAAGCGTAACAATGGGAATGATTGATGGTTTTTGCCCAAGTGCTTAAACCACTGAATCTGGAAGCCGGCCTTGCGGCCGAGCCGTTTTCAAGGAAGACCGAAAAATGGAGGGGAGAACATGCGGGAGGTATTTGCGTTTGACAAAGACTGGTTCCACGAGAAAGGCGCTACGGTGCAGATCGTGGATACCACTTTGCGCGACGGAGAACAGACGGCTGGTGTGGTGTTTTCCAATCAGGAAAAGATTCGCATTGCCAAATATCTTGATGAACTGGGCGTCCATCAAATCGAAGTCGGCATTCCGGTCATGGGCGGTGATGAGAAACGGTCCATCCGCGAGATCGTCGATATGGGTCTGAAAGCCAGCATCATGGCCTGGAACCGGGCGGTGATCAGCGACATTAAAGAATCCATCGACTGCAATGTGGATTCGGTCGCGATATCGATTTCGACTTCCGACATTCACATCGAACATAAACTGCAGACGACCCGCAGTGATGTGCTGCGGCGGATGGCGGATGCGGTGAAATTTGCCAAGGACCACAAGCTGTATGTTTCCGTCAATGCGGAAGATGCTTCCCGGTCCGATACCGATTTTCTGGTGGAATTCGCATTGATCGCGAAACATTGCGGGGCCAACCGGCTCCGTTTCTGTGATACGGTGGGCACCATGGACCCGCTCTCGACCTACCGAACCATCAAGATTTTGACCGAAGCGACCGGACTGGATGTGGAGATGCATACCCATAATGATTTCGGGATGGCGACCGCCAACGCGGTGGCCGGCGTTTATGCCGGCGCCAAGTATGTCGGCGTTACCGTGAACGGATTGGGTGAGCGGGCCGGTAACGCTTCTTTGCAGGAAGTTGTCATGAGCCTGAAACACCTGATGGGTGTGGATTTGAACTTTAAAACCGAGAAATTCCGGGAAGTCGCGGAATATGTTGCCCAGGCTTCGGGACGGCTGGTTTCTCCGGCGCAGTGTATTGTCGGCTCGAACATCTTTGCGCATGAATCGGGCATTCACGGAGACGGCGTGTTGAAAAACCCGTTGAACTACGAGGTCTTTTCACCGCATGAAGTGGGATTGGAGCGCCAGATCGTGATTGGCAAGCATTCGGGAACCAGTGCGATCAAATCCAAATTCGCGGAATACGGCTATGATCTGAGTGAAGACGAAGCCCAGGAATTACTGGCGCGGGTGCGCGCAGCGGCCGTGGACCTGAAGCGTTCCCTGTTCGACAAGGAACTGGTCTTCATTCATGAGCAGTTTATGCGGGATAAGGGGAAAGAAGCCAAGTAAAACGCTTCTGAAATGTAACGAAACCTTTTATTTTTGGCGAGGCGGGGAGTTGTTGAAGTTGACAGGTGCAAAAATTACCGTAACCAATGGTGTGCTGAACGTGCCAGATCATCCGGTTATTCCTTTTATTATTGGGGACGGAACCGGTCCGGATATTTGGAAAGCGGCTTCGCGGGTGATGGATGCCGCAGTCGAAAAGGCATATGGCGGCAAAAAGTCAATCGTATGGATGGAAGTGCTGGCTGGCGAAAAGGCATTCAACGAAACCGGCGAATGGCTCCCCAAGGAGACGCTGGACAAGATCCGCGAATACTTGATTGCGATCAAAGGGCCTTTGACCACCCCAATCGGTGGCGGAATCCGTTCACTGAACGTGGCTCTGCGCCAGGAATTGGACCTTTACGCCTGTGTGCGTCCGGTGAAATACTTTACCGGGGTTCCTTCGCCGGTGAAACGGCCGCAGGACACTGATATGATCATTTTCCGGGAAAACACCGAGGACATCTATGCCGGCATCGAATATCCAATGGATTCGGATCAGGCGAAAAAGCTGATTGATTTCCTTCAGAACGAGCTGGGCGTAACCAAGATCCGCTTTCCCGAAACCTCCGGCATCGGCATTAAGCCGGTCTCACAGGAAGGCACCGAAAGACTGGTGCGGGCAGCGATTAAATACGCGCTGGCGAAGGGCAGCAAAAACGTCACTTTAGTACACAAGGGCAATATCATGAAGTTCACCGAAGGCGCTTTTAAAAACTGGGGCTACGAACTCGCCGAGCGCGAGTTCGGGGACCGGGTGTTTACCTGGAACCAGTATGACGCCATCAAGGACCGTGATGGCGAAAAGGCGGCCAATGCAGCGCAGTCCAAGGCGGAAGCGGAAGGCAAGCTCATCATTAAGGATGCCATCGCTGACATCTTCCTGCAGCAGATCCTGACCCGGCCGAAGGAATTCGATGTGATTGCGACCCTGAACCTGAACGGGGACTATATTTCCGACGCGCTCGCAGCCCAAATCGGCGGGATTGGGATCGCGCCCGGGGCGAACATCAATTATGTGACCGGACATGCGATTTTCGAAGCCACGCACGGCACCGCACCCAAATACGCCGATCTGGATAAGGTGAATCCGTCTTCCGTTCTGCTTTCGGGCGAAATGATGCTGCGTCATCTTGGATGGAACGAAGCGGCCGATCTGATCATGACTTCGATGGAAAAAACGATCGCAAGCAAGGTAGTCACCTATGACTTCGCCAGACTGATGGAAGGCGCCACCGAAGTGAAATGTTCCGAATTCGCAAATGAATTGATCAAAAACCTGTAGTCAAGGAAAAAACGGGCTTGCGGTAAATGCTCCCGAAAAAATCGAAACAGCCGGCGATTCGAAACCTGAATCGGCCGGCTGTTATTTTTTTTTGGCAGAATCAACCGGGTTCTTAGCATGGATTCTATGGTTATGGCATTGGATAAAGCTGCGCAAGCTATGCGAAAAGCTTGATACGGAGGTTGTGCGCTTGAAGGAGTTTTCATTGCCGGGCGGCGTCCTTGCCACCCCTGAAGAAGTCGGGGTGAATGAGCAGCTGCATATCACTTATGACGGCCTCCTCAGCCGCCGTGGGGCGGATAAGATTTATCTTCGGGTCGGTTACGGGCAGAGCGGCCATTGGTTTGATATTCGGGATTACGAGATGCGGCATACGGAATCAGGTTGGGAGGCCTATGTGCCGATTCATCGTTCAGGCCAACTGAACTTCTGCTTTCGGGACCGGGCAGCCAATTGGGACAACAACAGCGGGCGGAACTGGGATATTTCGGTCAGCCCGAATCGATTTTCTCACTAGTGAAAGGAGGTGACCGAAAATGGCAAAAGCCGAAATCGAAGGCGGCGTGATTGCCACCCCGGTGCCGATTACGGCCGGCGGATCAGTGCATATCATGTATAATGGATTGTTATCGGATTCCGGTGCCGACCAGGTGTTTATGCACGTCGGCTATGGGATGGCAGATCAATGGAACATGGTAGAGGATCAGGTGATGGAACGCACCAAATGGGGTTGGGAAGTCTTGTGCAATGTACACGGTGATCAGCGGTTTAACTTCTGCTTTAAAGACAGCGCAGCCAATTGGGATAACAATAACGGCCGCAACTGGAGCTATGAAATTCATAACGGTCAGCGGTATTAGCGAATTGAGGCCAAGGAAAAACCAGCCTTGATTGGTTCGGCTTTCATAAAACTACCAGAAAAGGCTCATTCTACGAATGGGCTTTTTTGTGACAGCTCGATTTTTTGCAGGAGGCTTTTTATTTTGAGAGTTTTAATGCTGGCCTGGGAATATCCACCGCGGGTGGTGGGTGGACTGGCAATGCACGCATACGATCTTTCAGTGACCCTTTCGAACAATGGTCATGAGGTGTGCGTTATTACCTGCGGGAGCCCGGGTGTTCCGGTATACGAAGCGATGGACGGGGTTCAGGTTTACCGGGTTCAGCCTTATGACCTTCCATCCCGGGATATTGTCAGATGGGCGACGCAGCTGAATGTGGCTATGCTGGAGAAGGCGGTTCAGCTTTTCAGCCAGGAAACGGAATTTGATGTGATCCATGCGCACGATTGGCTGGTGGCCTTTGCGGCCCGGGCCTTAAAGCACGCGTACCGGCTGCCGCTGGTGGTGACCATGCATGCGACCGAATATGGCCGGAACAATGGTATTCACAACGAGGTTCAGCGTGATATCAGCAATATCGAGTGGTGGCTGACTTATGAATCGTGGCGAGTTATCTGTTGTTCCGGCTATATGAAGGGTGAACTGCAGCGGGTTTTTAATCTGCCTGAGGATAAAATTGCCCTGATTCCCAACGGGGTTTATCCTGAGCGTTTCAAACAGCTGGTGATACCGGATCATTTCAAAAGCCGGTTTGCGCTGCCGCATGAACGCATCATCTACTACGTGGGGCGCTTGGTTCAGGAGAAGGGTGTTCAGGTTCTGATTGACGCCGCCGGGACCATCCTGGCCGGATGCCCTGACGCCAAATTCGTGATCGCCGGAACCGGGCCTTATGAGCACTACCTGAAGAGTAAAGCGCGGGACCTCGGACTTGGAGAAAAGGTCCATTTTACCGGGTATCTCAACGATGAGGACCGGGATGCGCTTTATAAACTCGCGGAAATCGCCGTGTTCCCAAGTCTTTATGAACCGTTCGGCATTGTCGCTCTCGAAGCGATGGCCGCCGGGACCCCGGTTATCGTCTCCGATAGCGGGGGTCTTGCGGAAATAGTTCGGAATAATGAGGACGGTTTGTATACCGCGACCGGATCCGCTCCGTCACTGGCCAATCAGGTTCTTCGGCTGCTGCACACGCCAGGGTTTGCCGGCCAAATTGCATTACGGGCCAGGGAAAAGGTCGAAGCCTGTTATGACTGGCGGGTCATTGCCCGGCAGACAGCCGAGGTCTATGAAGCGGTTTTGATGGAGAGCAAACAGCAAGGCTGGGGCGAACCGGAAAAGGCGCGGTGGAACCCGCTGAACAAACTCTTTGGCGAGCGGCGCCGGCGGAATGAGACCTTTAACTGAATTGCCAGTATAGCTTGAATCAGCCAACCACATATGGTATTATCTGGGCATTCAGATGGGGGGGAGAAAGGTGCCGGTAATATCTCTTGAAATCGGTGAATTGACGCCGGAACAGAAAAAACAGCTCATTCGCGAACTGACGGCTTCCGCCTCGAAAATCACCTGTATTCCAGAACAAGCCTTTACGGTGGTCATCCATGAACTGAATAATCAGAATATCGGAATCGGCGGCATCGATATCGGTGAACTGAAACGACGCTCAGCCGAGGGGAATTCTAAGTAATTAAGAAGAGGGGCACTTCTGTACGGCCTGGGATCTGAATCGGAAAACAGATCGCAGGCCGATTTTGTTTTTGGCAGGGGTTAGAACGCCAAAGATCCCCGGCTTCATCCAAATGACGTTATAATGAGTACAACACACAAGCGCCGACAACGATTGTAAGCCAACTTGAGGAGCGATCAATCATGGATAAGCTGTCAGTGCTGGTCGTCGACGACGCACCGGCCGACAAACGGTATTTGATTGAACTTGTCAACGCGACCGGGGTTGCGGTCTGTGAGGGGACGGCTTCCACCGGTTTGCTGGCATTGGAACAGCTGAGAAAAAAGCGGTTTGACTGTGTGTTGCTGGATGTCAGGATGCCGGAACTGACCGGGGTGGAATGCCTGAAGCGGATCAAGGCCAATCTGGCCGATATGCCGGTGATTATGGCCGGTGAGGCCGGCGGGGATTCCAGTGATCAAATTGTTGCGGCATTGCAATACGGGTTGTTTGATTTCATCGTAAAACCGGCTACGGCGGATCGGGCCCGCGAATTTGAAGCCCTGAGCACGCACCTTCGGCTGCTGTTCACGCAGGTTCAAGCCCTTCATCGCAGCCGTATGCTGTCGCTTCGGGAAGGAGCGGCCGCCGCGGAATTCGCCGCGGCAGCCGCGCGGGATTCGGGCGTGGCCAGGCGAATTCATGCCCAGCCATTTGACCTGCTGTTAATCGCTTCCTCAACCGGTGGGCCGAAGGCATTGGAGACCATTATTACAAAACTCCCGGAACATATTCAAGTGCCGATTCTTTCGGTGCAGCACATGCCGCCGCTGTACACCCGAACGCTGGCTGATTCATTGAACGGAAAAAGCCGGATTCAAGTGATGGAAGCGGTGGATGGCCAACCGCTTCAGCCCGGGGTCATGCTCATCGCCCCGGGAGGGCGGCACATGCGGGTAAAAGAAAAACCGGGCGCCTCTTCCGCGCTGCCCCGCTATTGTGTTGTTATGGATGACGGCCCGGCGGTCAACGGTGTGCGGCCAGCCGCTGACGTACTTTTTGAGTCTGTCGCGCAAACCTGGCCTGGCGCAAAGGTTATCACCGTGGTGCTTACCGGCATGGGCAGTGATGGGGTGAATGGATTGCGGCAGCTGAAACAGCGCTGTGACTGCAGCTGTATGACCCAGAGCCGGACCCCCTGCGTGGTGTACGGAATGCCCCGAAGTGTCTGCGATGCCGGTCTTTCAGACGAAACCGTCGATCTGCCGGACATCGCGGGCCGTATCGTTGAACTGGTTCTCGGCAAAAAGAATGGATAGGGAAAAGGCTACTTGCCGCCTCGCAAGGCCTTTTCCACCCGGGAAACCGCATCAGGCGAAACCCATTTTTTCCAGACTTCCGGATGGCGTTTCAAAAACAGCTGAGCTTCCTGATCCGGGTTGACGTTATTCTCTTTCAGGTCGGCCAGTGCCTCGCTGGTCAGCGCGCTGGTCATATGGAAACGACTTAAAAAAGACACAACTTCCGGTGCACGCTCCCTGAGATTCGGGGTGATTGCGATGGCCACCCTGGTGACGGGGAATTCGCAGCGCCCGCTGGTTTGCCATACCTTGGCGTCATGCTTGGGTTCCTTCAACTGGATGAACGAATAGGTACCCATCAGGTTGGTCGGCTGCCAGTAATAGCCGACCCAGGGCTTCCCAGTTTTCACCGCTTCAAGGATCGAGTTTTCCAATGCCTTGTCCGAATCATGCTGCTTCAGCACATAGGATTGATTCAGGCCATACGCGGCGAACTTCTTTTCGATAACAGGCTCCACGGTCCATGACGTAACCCCCCCGGAAAAAATCCCTTTTCCAGGATTGGCCGGGTCCTGAAACACCGATGCATATTTCGGAAGGTCCGTAACAGACCGAAGTCCGGGAGCCATCGGACGAATTCCGCGGGCGGCATCTCCTTTGACAACATAGGCGGGAACGAAAAACCCCTCCCGGTTGTCGTCAAAAATGGTTCCAAGCTCGACAATTTCGCCCTTTTTGATCTGCTGTGCGTATGCGGCGGAATCATAGATCCAGTATTCCATGTGGACATCGACATCACCGGTGCGGAGCGCTTCATGCAAAGCTTCCGATTTTGAGGTTGTTACCGCGGTTGGGTAGCCATAGCCGTTTTCAACAATATATTTGGCGATGCTGTTGTGAAGGGTAATGCTGTCCCAACTGGCGCCGGCAAAAACGATGACCGGTTTCGTGCTTTGTTTTTCGACAGAATTGTCGGTATTTTGCCGGGAATCACTGCAACCGGGGACTGCGCTGAACAAGAGAGCTGTGACCAGTGTCAGGACAGCGTGTTTTACAACCGGAAAACGATTGAAAGGATTCAAAGAATACACCTCCCGATTCCGTTCTTTCTTCACAAGAGAACCCATGATGGGTGTATACATATCTACTTTAACAATACGCCCGGCAGTGCCGCCTTGACAAGCAATGACAATAATGGCCGGGTTTCCCCGAAATCTTGACAAATCATAGAAAAGACCACTACGCTTAAATCGTTAGTCAACGCGCGGTACTTGTCCCGCGGTTCATCCATTGTCGAGCGTTTCGTTATAAAAGGAGACGAAGATCATGGATCTAAACATACAGATGAACGATCCCGAACCAAAGACATCTTTGCGTCTGGCCGAGATGTCTCCGGTTTCGCCGTCCACCAGCGCTCGATTATACCAGCGTTATCTTGTCATCTTTACCTTCCTGGTTTTTTCCTTCTTTGTGTCGATTGGCGTCATGTATCAGCTGCTCAATGACGTGAAAACCAACATGGATCAAATCAAGACCCGGGGCGACCAGGCGATCATGATTACGCAGATGGGGTCGCTGCTGGGCATGAAGTTTGCCAGGATTGCCGATTACGCCAATATGCCGACTCAGCAGGCCATTGATGAGTATATGGCGATGAGTCAGGAATTCAATCAGCTTGAGCTCAAAGTAAAGCCAGTCCTTCGATCGAAGGAACTTGGCGCCATGCTGGATACGCTGTGCACTAACTCAGACGAGATCGACCGGCTGTTTTTGGGCAGTGTCATACGAAAGGTGAACACCAACCAGAAAGATCAGGTGGATCTTGATCTTATTAAAGCGGCCAGAATTCGGGCAAACACGGATGTGCTGCTGGAAAATCTGCGCACCGCGCTGCTGGCGGAGCAGCAGGCTTCGCTGGTGCAAGCCAACTCGGCGACGGACAAAACGCTTTGGGTGATGGTCGCCTGTGTGCTAATCCTGCTTCTGGCGGCGACGGGGATTATGGTGGTCGAACTGCGGAGCGGGGAACGCCGGTACGGAAATTTGTTCTTTAACCTGCTGAACGGCTTGATCCAGTTTGAGATTGTGCTCGATCATGAAGGCAATCCCAGCGATTTCCGCATTATCGAAGTCAATCATTCCATCGAAAAAATGATGGGGGTTTCCGGCCACGCGTTCCGGAATCGGCTGCTGACCCAGGTATATCCCCAGAGCAATCAAGCGGATTTCGATTGGCTCGGCGCCTTGCTCGAGGTCGTCGCCACTGGCCGTCCGGCCCGGTTTGAAGCCTACTTTCAACCTTTAAAACGGTGGTTTTCGGTATCGGCTTACCAGTTGGGCAAACGCCACCTGGTTACTGAGCTTTCGGATATCACCCGGCGGAAACAGGCGGACGAGGAGGTCCGGGCGCTTAATACGGATCTGGAAAGAAAGGTCGAGGAGCGGACGCTCGATTTAACCGCCTTGAATGAGGAACTGCAGGCGATTAATGATGAGCTGCACGAGTCCAATAACCGGTTGGCGGAAGAAAATCAGGAGCGGATGAAAGTTGAGGCGATTCTCGAATCCACGAACCGAGAACTCCAGGATGCCCTCAACCGCTATCTGATCGCCCAGACGCACCTGGTACAGTCTGAAAAAATGGCTTCGTTGGGGCAGCTTGTTGCGGGTGTCGCGCATGAGATCAATACGCCGCTGGGGATGGGCATGACGGCGACGACCCATTTGAATCAGCTGACCAGCGGCTTGGCCGAGCAATACCGAAACGGAAGTCTGAAGCGCGGCGAAATGGAAAGATACTTGAGGGAAGCCGAAACCGCCATGTCGATCATTACACCCAACCTGGAGCGGGCCGCACACCTGATTCGAAGCTTCAAACAGGTTTCCATCGACCAGTCGGCGGAGATGCCGCGGTCGTTTAAAGTTCGGGAATATCTGGACGAAATCATGCTTAGCCTGCATCCCCGCATCAAAAAAACCCGGCATACAATTCAGATTCATTGCGATAATGAATTGGCAATCGACTGTGATCCGGGATCCTTCGCGCAAATTATCACCAATCTGGTCATGAATGCGCTGATCCATGCTTACGGGCCAAGTGACGAAGGCCATGTTGGGATCGATGTCCGGCACAGCGACGGGAATCTTTACTTAACCTTTTCCGATGATGGGAAGGGGATGGATGAAGCGACCCTGGCCCGCGTTTTTGATCCGTTTTTCACGACCAACCGTGGTTCAGGCGGCACCGGGCTCGGCTTATTTGTCCTGTATAATCTGGTTACCGGACATTTCGGCGGAAAGGTCGAATGTGAGAGCAAACCGGGGCAAGGAACCACTTTCCGTATTTGCTTCCCGGTCGAACGAAATACGCTGTAGCCGCACGGCTGCAGCCCAAGAAGCGAGGGAATCCCCCATACCAGCAAGCGGTCGGGGGATTCCCTCGCTTCTGTTTTAAGCCCGCCGCAGCGGAAGCTGTACCGTGAACGTCGTTCCGGCGTTTGGCATACTTTGCACCGCGATAATCCCATGGTGCTGCTCAGCGATCCAGCGGGCAATCGACAGACCCAGCCCGGTTCCGCCGGTTGCCTTGGTCCGTGATTTATCAACCCGATAAAACCGGTCAAAAACCTTTGTCTGTTCAGCTGCCGGAATGCCGACGCCGCTGTCCCGGATGCTGATTTCCGAAAATCCTTCAGTTTGACGGGACTCAAGCGCAATTTCTCCGCCAGCGGGCGTATATTTCACGCTGTTTTCCACGAAAACCCGCAGCATTTGTTTGATCAGCACCGGATCGGCCTCCAGGAGCACCGGATCATTTCGGCCCAGGCGAACCTGATGCTCCGGCGCAATAACCAGCGTATCCCGATAGACTTCCTCAATCAGCGGAGCCAGTTCTACACGCCGGAAGGCGACTTCCTGCTTGCCTTTGTCGGTACGGGCAAGGAAAAGAAGGTTTTCGATCAACGCATGCATGTTGGCCGCCTCGGAGCGAATCGCATCCACACCTTCCTGAAGCGCGCTGGGATCTTCCTTGCCCCAGCGGTCCAGCATTTCGGCATAGCCGGTCAGCACAGTGACCGGTGTTCGCAGTTCGTGGGAGGCATCGGAAATAAACTGCCGCTGCTGGTCAAAGCCGGTCTGGATCCGGTCCAGCATGGTATTAAACGTTCGGGCCAGGGTTTCCAGCTCATCCTTGGTATGATTGACCGGAAGCCGGCGGTCCAGATTGTTTACTTCTATTTCCCGGGCCGCCTGAGTCATCCCGCGGATTGGCTCAAGAATTCGGCGGCTTAAAAACGAGCCGGACCAGATGGCAAACAGCAGGCCAAGTCCGTTCGCCAGGATCAGCCCGCCGATTAAGGTATGAAGAAAACCGGTTTGCTCACTCAGGCTGCGGCTGAAATCCAGAACATACGAGGTGCCCCGGTCGTGCCAAAGAACCTGGCGTGAGTATCCGTCTTCCGCGTACGCAGGCGGTTTATCGGAAAAGCGTCCCGGAACAGGATTTTCCATTCTCCGGCGGAAATGATCTTTCAATCCGCGAGGCCCCTCCGGGCTCTCAAAATAGTCCCGTTCCCGGAAATGGCTTATAGGCGGCGCTTCATACTGCGGGGCGTTCGAATACTTCTGCGTGGACGACTCATCGAAAACGCGCAGGATAACGCCCGTTTCCAGCAGGTTCTTGCTGAACAAGGACTTATCCACCGGGTTTCCTTGTTTCAGGTAGTCCAGGACCCGCAGGGTACTGTTGTCCACGTCGCGCACAGCCTCGGTATGCAGGACGTAAGACATTCCGATGATGGTCATCCCGCTGATCAGCGCCAGGATAAAGGTCAAAATCACTGTGTACAGGATCGTGAGCTTGACCGTAATCGGAATGGACAATGCCTGAAAGCTGTTTTTAATCCTTGACCACATACCCAATCCCCCGCACGGTGTGAATGTACTTTTCGCCAAAAGGCTCGTCGAGTTTGGAACGAAGATAGCGGATATAAACATCAACCACGTTGGTATCGCCGAGATAACTGTATCCCCATACCTGCTGCAGGATTTGCTCCCGCCGCAGCACCAGCTGTTTATTCTGAACCAGGAATTCCAACAGTTCGTATTCCCGCTTGGTCAGTTCCACCACCGCATCATTGACGCGTGCCTCAAAACGATCCGGATAGAGTACCAGATTTTTAACCCGAAGCGTGTGTTCCACGGATGGAGCCAACCGATCAGCTTGCTTGCGCAGAGCAGCCCGGATGCGGGCCAGCAGTTCTTCAATCGCAAATGGCTTCGTTAAGTAATCGTCAGCGCCGTGATCCAGGCCGCTGACTTTATCATCGACCGAATCCCGGGCGGTCAGCATGATGATCGGAATGTTTGAAACCTCCCGTACCCGGCGGCAGACCTCAATCCCATCCATGCCCGGCAGCATAATGTCGAGCAGCACTAGGTCGAAACTTTCCTGGACGATTCGGCTGAGAGCGTTTTTGCCGTTCGCTTCCAGGCAGGTTCGGTATCCCTCGTGTTCCAGCTCCATCTGGATGAAGCGGGCGATTTTCCATTCGTCTTCGACAATCAGGATGTTCGTACTTTCCGGAGCCGCCATGCGAAACACCTCGAACAATCTCTCTACATTAATGAAACCACGGAATCCTGCTGCGTAAAAGGGGGGTTCCGCGTTTGTAATCGAATTCTAATCTTTGCTTAATGATTCTGTAGTGTTCACGCCGTAAGCTGAAACCATCAAACATATTTTCGAAAGGAATGATATCGATGGCTGAATGGACGGGGAAAATGAAAAGCTTCCTCAGTGAAAACCGGAAATGGGTGTATGGAATCATCGGCGCGCTGGTCGTGCTTGGACTGCTTCATGCCGGTTTCGAGGCGCTCTACACGGTTGAGGGCGTTGTCACCAAAGTCAAAGCAAAGCAGGTTACGGTGACCAATTTCTGGGGCAACAGCACGCTGCAATTGGATCAGGCGGTGGTCAGCGGCACGCCGATCAAGGTTGGGGATAGGATTCACGCGATAAAAAATTTGAGTGGCAAGATCTACCTGATTCGCACCGACGATGGAAGATATCACCGCGGTTTTGGCCCGGGGCGGGACATGATGCGCGGGCCGTGGAACGGCTGCGGCCGGTTTGAACCGGACGGCCGAGCCGGGTTTGGACCGAGAAACAATGGAAACCGATTTGCACCAAATGCGACACAGCCTGCACCAAATGCGGCACAGCCGGCGCCGCAGAACGGAGCCGCAAACCAGTAGCTGTTTTCGAACGCGCACGAATGAGACCCTGATTTGCTGGATTTACAGCGAATCAGGGTTTTCTGTTTTATCGGCCTGGCGCAAGAGAAATGATGGGAAAATCGACCAAAGCCTATTCCAGTCATTGAACCGCCCGCAGGGCGGTTTTGTTCGGAAAAATCAAAACATGCAGCATATTAACATGCTTTTAACATTAATAGGATGCACTTTTGTGCTAAAATCCTTTATTAATACGTAACTAATTTTCATGGCGAAAACCGGTTGGCAAACCGCTTTTTTCAATATTATGGGATTATCAAAGGCCCAACCAGTTGGATTTGACATGTCTTGCTTTGAGGTTGTGCCGGATCTGTGATCTTTTCCGGGGAAGGGGGAGGACCGTATGTCAAATTTGATCGAAGGGGTTATCGTCGAAATCGATGGAGAAACCGCGAAAGTCAGGACCAGTGTTCACAGCGATTGCGAAAATTGCGGCGTTTGTCCGGGCAGCAACGCTATGATCATTGACGCGATTGACCCGGTTGGGGTGAAACCGGGAGACAGCGTTTTGATTGAAAGCAAGCAAAGCAATATGCTCCTGGCCGCTTTTATGATTTACATCTTTCCGCTGTTGTCGGTTGGATGCGGGATATTGTTTGGTTATTGGGTATCGGCTCAATGGATGGTGCCGCAGGCGTTATCCATGACCCTGGGCGGGCTGATCCTCGGCGTGGGATCTATTGCCGCAGTGAAAGGCCTTGATCAATCACTGCAATCGGACAAACCGGTGATTCGAAGCATTAAATAACGACGGAGGAGGGGTTGAGATGCTTGGGAAAATCAAGTGGGGCATTCATCCGGATACCCACAAATCCTCAACGGACGGCAAAGCAATTGAAATCGGCGCATTGCCGGGCAAAGTGATTCTGCCGGTCCAGCAGCACATTGGCGCGCCTTGCGAAGCGCTGGTGAAAAAAGGGGACCTGGTGAAGAAAGGGCAAATCGTTGCTGCGGGAAATGCGCCGGTTTCCAGCAATGTTCATGCGACTGTCTCGGGCAAAGTGGTCGACGTTTCCGAACAGCCGCATCCGGTGCTCGGCAAATGTCTGGCCGTTACCATTGAAAGCGACGGCCTGGATGAATGGGCGGAAGGGGTCCTGACCGAGCGCGACTGGCAGAAACTCGAAAATGCCCAAATCCTTGAGCTGATCCAAAATGCCGGTATTGTAGGCTTGGGCGGCGCAACCTTTCCGACCCATATCAAACTCGCTCCCCCAAAGAATCAGCCGATCGATACGCTGATTATCAACGCGGCCGAATGCGAGCCTTATCTGACGGCGGACCACAGGATTATGCTTGAATATACCGAGCGGCTGGTCACAGGGATTCTCATCCTGAAAAAGGTCCTCGGGGTCAAAAACGTCATCATCGGGATTGAAGATAACAAAATGGATGCGGCGAAAGTGATGACCCAGGCGGTTGCCGGGAAAGACATCAAAGTGGCCGTGGTTCCCACCAGATACCCGCATGGCGCGGAAAAAATGCTAATTAAAACCCTGGTGAAAAAAGAGGTGCCGGCCGGAAAACTGCCGATGAGTATCGGGGTGGTGGTTCAGAATGTTGGAACCGCGGTTGCGATCTGCGATGCGGTCAGAAACGGCATCCCGCTTATCGAGAGAGTGGTAACCGTAAGCGGAAAAGCGATAAAGGAACCCAAAAACCTTGCGCTTCGAATCGGAACAACCTTCGCGGACGCGATTGAACAATGCGGCGGTTATCAGAGCTCTCCTAAGAAACTGATTATGGGCGGCCCTTTGATGGGCGTTGCGCAATATACAGCCGATGTTCCCGTGATTAAAGGCGCCAGCGGAATCCTGGCGTTTACCAAAGAAGAAGTCAATGATGGGCCGGAATCCCCGTGCATTCGCTGCGGCGCCTGCCTGGATGCCTGCCCGATTGGCCTGAATCCAAGCATGCTCAGCATTCTTGGTGAGCGGTCTTTTGTGGACGAAGCGGTCAATGAATACCATCTAATGGATTGCATGGAGTGCGGCTGCTGTACGTTTGTCTGCCCTGCCAAACGCAGGATCATTCATTATATCCGCTATTCCAAAAAAGTGTCAGCCCAAAAGGGAGGGAAGTAGATTGAGCACTGAAGTTGTTCAGGATGAGCAAATGAACCCAATGATTGTTTCGTCATCACCGCATATGTTTGCCGATACCTCGATTCAAAAAATCATGTGGACGGTCAACCTGGCTTTGCTCCCGGCGGTTGTTTTTTCGATTTATCATTTCGGCGTCCCGGCTTTGATCACCCTGCTGGCCGGAAGCCTGTCGGCAGTTGCTTTTGAAGCAATGACCCAGAAGGTGTTAAACAAAAAGATCACGGTGAGCGATGGCAGCGCGTTTTTATGCGGCTTGCTGCTCGCGATGTGCCTTCCCCCGGCCGTCCCGGTGTTTGTTCCCATCGTTGGGTCGTTTCTTGCCATTGTAGTCGCGAAGCACTCCATGGGCGGTCTGGGCTACAACATCTTTAACCCAGCCCATATCGGCCGAGCGGCCTTGATGGTTTCCTGGCCGGTGCTGATGACCACCTGGACCCCGATGACAACGGCCATCGACACGGTGACCAGTGCCACGCCGCTAAACATCCTGAAACTGCAGGGTTATGACGCCCTGGTCCAGACCTTCGGCAGCCAAACCGAACTGTATAAAGCTTTGTTTTTCGGCCTGCGCAACGGATCGCTCGGTGAGACGTCCGTGATCCTTTTGACGCTGGGCGGCTTGTACCTGGTTTACAAAGGCATCATTGATTGGGTCGTACCGGTAACCATGATTGCGACCGTAGGAATCCTAACCTGGATGTTTGGCGGTACGCATGGTTTGATGTCCGGCGATCCGCTGTTACATATCATGGCGGGCGGTCTGATTATCGGCGCCTTCTTTATGGCCACGGATATGGTTACGACGCCGATCACCAGAAAAGGAAAGTTGATTTTCGCAGCCGGCGCCGGCGCTATCATTGTATTAATCAGATTGGTCGGTGGGTATCCCGAAGGCGTGTGCTATTCAATTCTGCTGATGAACTGTCTGACGCCGCTGATCGATCGTTATATTCAGCCCACGCAGTATGGAAGGAGGGAAATAGGATAATGACAGCGGAGCATACCGACAACAATGGGAGTATTTTTAAGATCGCGCTGAATCTAACCCTGGCATGCATTATTTCCGGGGCGATCATCGCTGTAGTCTATTTCCTGACAGCCGATATTGCCAAACAAAAACAAGCCGAACTGAAAAAGCTGGCGCTCCAAAGCATCGTAGAGGGAGCGGACCAATATACGCCGGTCCAAGGCAAACCCGGCTGCTATAAAGCGACCCGGGACAATGAACTGATCGCCTATATCGTTCCCTCGGAAAGCAAAGGGTACGGCGGTTCGATTAAACTGCTGGTCGCAGTCGGGCCGGATCTGAAAGTTTTGCGCTATACGATCCTCGAATCAAAAGAAACCCCGGGTTTGGGCGATAAAGCCGCCAAGCCGCCTTTCATGGACCAGTTTGCCGGCAAAACCTCCGCTCAGCTGGAAGTGACCAAGGATGCGACCAATAAAGAGAACATCCAGGCAATCAGTGGGGCGACGATCACTTCACGCGCCGTAACGCTCGCGGTCAAAAAAGCGGTTGATGAAGTCAGCAGCATGACGAAGGGAGGAGAATAGCGATGAAACGATATTGGGACATCTTTTCCAAAGGCTTGGTCCTGGAAAATCCGATCTTCGTACTGGCATTGAGTCTTTGCCCGGCCCTTGCCGTGACAACGTCCGTGATCAATGCGCTGACTATGGGACTTACCGTTACCTTTGTTATTTCGATGAACAATCTGATCGTATCCCTGGTCCGCAATTGGGTGAATCCAAAAGTGCGGGTTCCCATTTATATCACATCCATCGCAACCATCGTTACCGTTGCCGAACTCCTGCTTAAGGCCTTTGCGCCGCTGCTGTATAAGGAGTTGGGCATCTATCTATCACTGGTTGTGGTCTTCGCGATTATTTTGGCCAGAGCCGAAGTATTTGCCTCCAAAAACGGCCCGATTGCTTCTTTCCTTGACGGTTTCGGAATGGGCGGCGGATTTACCGGGGCAATGCTCATTATTGGGGTTATTCGGGAATTGTTCGGCAACGGCACCATTCTTGGCTATACCGTGCTGGGCAGTTGGTATCCACCAGCCTTGATTTTTATCATGGCGCCGGGTGCGTTTATTCTGATCGGGTATTTGGTAGCAGCCTTCAGGATACTGATTGAACGGATGGAAAAAGCGAACGCGGAAAGAGGTGGGTCATTATGATGGACTATTTACTCCTCTTTATGGGAGCGGTTGTGGTCAACAACTTTGTTTTGACCCGCTTCCTGGGATTGTGTATTTTCTTCGGCGTCTCTAAAAGCCTGGATGCTTCGACCGGAATGGGTATGGCGGTTACCGGGGTCATCACGGTCAGTTCGATCTTTGCGTGGCTGGTGCACCATTTCATCCTGGTGCCTTTAAATGTTACCTTTTTAACCACGATCGTATTTGTCCTCCTGATTGCCAGCTTCGTGCAGTTGCTGGAAATGGTGGTCAAGAAGTACACCCCGACCCTGCACAAAATGTGGGGCATTTACTTGCTCTTAATTGCGACCAACTGCGTTGTTCTGGGCGTTCCGCTGATCAATGTCGAGTCGGATTATTCCCTGGGAATGAGTGTTGTCAACGCATTTGGCTCCGGGGTTGGCTTTGCCCTGGCCATTATTCTGATGGCGAGCTGCCGGGAGAAGCTGAGATTGGCAGATGTTCCGAAATCGCTGGATGGATTGGGCGTCGCCTTTATCGTTGCCGGCTGCCTTGCCTTGTCGTTTTTGGGCTTTTCCGGA
Organism: Solirubrobacterales bacterium; assembly: GCA_050258755.1. GTDB lineage: Bacteria > Bacillota > Syntrophomonadia > Syntrophomonadales > DTU052 > JBLMZI01. The sequence continues at coordinate 247,575 of JBLMZI010000007.1, forward strand.
ATGATCAAATAGAAAGAGAGGCGCGGGAAACAGCATGAACAGTATCGTTGCGATCGTTGCGGTTATGGCCGGGGTAGGACTGTTCTTTGGTTTTATTCTGGCCATTGCGAATAGAAAATTTGCGGTGGAAATGAATCCGCTGATACACGTAGTCGAAGACGCGCTGCCCAAGGGCCAATGCGGTGCCTGCGGTTATGCCGGCTGTATGGCGTACGCTGAGGCGGTCGTTCTGGACAAGGATGTTGAACCGAACCTCTGTATTCCCGGCAAAAAGGCGGTTGCCGACGAAGTTGCCAGACTGACCGGGAAAGCCGCCGCGGAAGTCGAGCCCCGCTTTGCGTTTGTGAAATGTGCGGAGCCGATTGCGGTAGCGAACAAGAAATACGAATATATCGGCGTAAATGACTGCCTCGCGGCTTCTTTGCTGATGAACGGGCCGAAAGTATGCGAATGGGGCTGTGTCGGTCTGGGCAACTGCGTACGCGAATGTGTATTCGGCGCGATTGAATTGAACGACCAGGGACTGCCGGTGGTTGATAAGACCAAGTGTACAGGCTGCGGGAAATGCGCGACGGGATGCCCGAAAAACGTGATCGAGATGATCCCCGAGGATGCCCATGTTGCCGTATACTGTAACTCGCATGATAAAGGTGCGGCTGTACGGAAAAACTGCAAAATCGCCTGTATCGGCTGCGGGATTTGCGGGAAGCAGTGTCCGCATGGCGCCATCAAGATCCAGAACAATCTCGCGGTGGTTGATTCGAGTATCTGCATAGAAAAATGCACAGAAATCGTCTGCCTGGACAAATGTCCGACGAATGCAATCAAGATTTATAAAATTCCGCCCGCTTAAGATCATGCAGGCCGACTGATCCGATCAATTTGGGGGAAGAGGCGAATCCAAAATGGGTACGGGAACGGCTATGAAACGAGCGTTTTTCGCGATCTTAATCTTGAGCCTATTCGTCTTTTCTCCCGGCTGCGACCGCCAGCCGAAGCCGGTTCAGACGCAGGAATTCGCATTGGGCACCATCGTGAATCAGCTCGTGTATGGCAAAAATGCGCATAAGGCTGCCAAAGAAGTATCGGTAATGATCAAAGAGCGGGATGGCTTGTGGACGATCAATCAACCGGGCGGAGATATCAACAACCTGAACCGCCATGCGGGGCAGGAAGCTGTTCAATTAAAGCCCGAAACCATCGACCTCTTGATCAAGGCTGGCCGGATTTCAGACTTAAGTCGGGGGGCGGCCTTTGATATCACAGTCGCTCCGCTGGTCAAAGCCTGGGGCATTGGAACTGAGCACGCCAGAGTCCCGTCAGACGAAGAAATCAAAGCGCTTCTTCCGCTGGTTAATTATCGGGATGTCCAGGTGGATGAAGCAAGCAATACCGCTTCTTTGCGTAAACCCGGCCAAATGGCGGATCTTGGCGGAATCGCCAAGGGATATATCGGCGATCTGGCGATGCGGATCTATAAGAAGAACGGGATCACTTCCGCTTTCGTGAATTTAGGCGGCAATGTGGTTGTTTTGGGCCGCAGGCCGGATGGGACCCCATGGAAAGTTGGAATCCAGGATCCCCGAGGTCAAAACGGTGAAATCGTTGGCTTCGTGGATGCCGTCGACCAAGCGGTTGTCACATCCGGCGACTACCAGCGTTACTTTATCCGAGACGGCAAACGGTACTGCCATATTCTCGACCCGCATACCGGAACTCCCGCCGACAGCGGCTTAATGAGCGTAACCATCGTCGCCGCATCTTCCACGGATGCGGACGGATTGGCAAAGGCGTACGTTATCGGGCTGAAGCAGGGTCTGGAACTGGTTAAACGGTATGGCAAGGCCGAGGCGATCTTTATTGCCAATGATAAGAAGATCTATGTAACACCCGGGCTGAAAGGGAAATTTCACCTGGAGGACGGCGCGAATGGGTATCAGTACATTCAAATCAGGTGACATAATACTGATTGTAAGCGTGTTTATCGTTGCAGCTCTTTTTATGGCCTGGAACGCGTTTGGGGCACGTCCGGGGGGGCAGCGAACCGCCGTCATTCTGCACAACAGCCAGGTGATCAAGAGCTTGGATCTGAGCGCGCTAAAGGGTACCCAATCGATCACACTCCACGAGGAAGGCGTTCATCAGGTGATCCGAGCCGAAAAGGGCAAAATCAGATTCTTAGAATCCGACTGCCCGCAGCAAACCTGTGTGAAAACAGGCTGGCTGATCAAGCCGGGCGACCAGGCGGTTTGTATTCCCGCCCGAGTTGTCATCAAAATCGTTGGTGAAAACAAGCAAGTTGATGTGCTTGCTTACTGATCGGAAGAAGGCATGAGTCAGAAAAAAAGGGAAGCCGTAATTATCATTCTAATCTGCAACGCGATCCTCATTTCCTTACTGGAATTGATGATTCCAATTCCGGTTCCCATACCCGGAATCAAGCTCGGACTGGGGAACATCATCACATTGATCGCGATCGCGTTTTTGGACTTCAAGGATGTTCTGACCATCGTTTTTCTGAGATGCATTGTCGTTGCGATCCTCAGCAAAGGGATAACCGCACTGCCTTTCAGCTTAACTGGGGGCATTTTGAGCGGCATTGCGATGTGGCTGCTGTACAAAAAGGCGCTGCGTTTCTTCAGCATTAAGGGAATCAGTGTCGTCGGTGCGATCATCCATAATACGGCCCAGCTTATGGTGGCTTCCCTCATCTTGGGTGAAAGCGTTCTTTTCTATTACATCCCGGTGCTGCTGGTTTCCGCGGTGATTACCGGCTTTATCACCGGGAGCATCAGTGAGTTAACCGTTCGTGAGATCGAAAAACGGGGTATTTTCAAAGATATTCACTAACGTATCGGAAGTGAAAGGATTGCATACCGGTGCTGCCGTGCTGAATCGTGAATCAATGGAAATGGACATCGGGATCAAAACGATCCTGGCCATCCTGCTTGGGGTTGCCACGGCTTTTTGCAGCGGCTGGATCGATTTTTTGAGTTTTTCGGTCTATCTTGCGGTGATTACCGTTTGGCTGGGAAGCGATCTCAAGTTTGTTGCGAAAAACTTACTTTCCTATGGCATCGTCTTTGTGTTTCCCTACCTGTGCGGAATCCTTTTATCACTTCTAATGAACGCCCTTTTTTCGGCGCCAATGTATGCCGGCGATTTTGAAATAGCCTTTTCGCGGATGGTAAAGATCTTCTTCATCTGGTACATCGGCAGCCTGTACTTCTTTACCACGCCGTTTCAATTGCTTGCGAACATGCTGAACCAGGTGCTGTCTCCGCTGAATGCGCTGGGCGTTCCGGTTGCCAAATACCTCACCATGGCTTCGATTGCGGTCAATGAACTGACCCGGTCCCTCGGCCAGTTTCAAACGGAGGTCTTCGAACCGGCCCGGAATCTTTTCAAAGAGAAATCCATTGGCATGAAGGCGAAACTCGAAGAATTATCCCACCTTTTGGTTGCGTTCCTTGCGGGTTCGCTGCAGCAAACCGATCAGATTCAAGACCAGATTCAACTTCCTCATGCCGATCGTAATCCTGTAACCGTAAGAATATCCAAAAAAGAAATCATTGCGGTGCTCAGTTTCATCATCTTCCTGCTGGTAATCCTTTTATAGTTCAAAGACGATTGCCTGCATCCAAAGCAGGTGAATTTCCCCCGGACAGTTCCCGCCATTTCCTGCCACTACGCCCGGTACATCATAAATTAACCGCGCAAAGATCATTCTAGAAATACCAAGCGTACTAAATGCGACGTAACCGGGATTTCCGGTAAAGGAGTGATCCTTTGAAAGCGGTTGTGATGGCTGGCGGGGAAGGAACGCGCTTGCGCCCGCTGACTTGCAAGCTTCCCAAACCAATGGTACCAATTCTGGATAAACCGGTCATGGAATATGGCCTGAAAGCGCTGAGTCAGCTGAACATTAAAGATGCAGCTGTAACGCTGCAGTATCTGCCCGAGGCGATTACAGGGTATTTCGGCGACGGAGCCGATTACGGGCTGAACCTTCATTACTTTATCGAACAGACACCGCTGGGTACAGCGGGCAGTGTCAAACATGCGGCGCCGGTGCTTGACGAAACCTTCCTGGTTATCAGCGGGGACGCGCTTTCAGATTTTCCCCTGGAAGATGCCATCGCCTTTCACCGTGCCAAAGGCGCTGTGGCCACACTCGTCCTGACCAGAGTGGCCGCACCGCTGGAGTACGGGCTGGTCCTGACCGGTGCGGACGGCCGAATTGAACGCTTTCTGGAGAAACCATCCTGGGGCCAGGTATTCAGCGATACGGTCAATACGGGTATCTACATTCTTGAACCGCAAGTCCTGGATCTGGTCCCCAACGATACACCTTTTGATTTTTCCCGTGATCTTTTCCCGAAACTGCTTGCGCAGAAAGCGCCGCTCTACGGCTATGTCTATGATGGCTACTACTGGTGCGATGTAGGCACCCTGGAGCAGTACCGTCAGGTCCATTACGACATCCTGGACGGCAAGGTCCAGCTTGATATTGATGCGGAATGGAATGGAAAGATTCTCATGGGCAAAGACTGCCGGATTTCCTCGCGAGCTCGAATCGAAGGGCCGGTTTACCTTGGCCCGGAGTGCTCTGTTGGGGCTGGGGCCCATGTTCTGCCCTATTCCGTAATTGGCCGGGGAGCGGTAGTAGAGCCGGCGGCATCCCTCAAACGGTCGATTTTATGGCCCGGGGTCTATGTCGGCGGGATGGCGGAAATCCGTGGAGCGGTTATCGGCCGCGGTGCCGTCGTCGGGCGTGTTTCTTCAGTCTACGAAGGCGCGGTGATTGGAGACCAAAGTGTGCTGTCATCCCAGGTAACGATTCGGCCGGAAGTCAAAATCTGGCCGGAAAAACGGATCGAAACCGGAAGTATTATTGGAGAAAGCGTGGTTTGGAGCGAGCGAACCGCCCGCCGGCTCTTCACGAAAGACGGCATTCGTGGAACTTTGTGGCAGGACTTGACCCCTGAACGGTTGGCGCGGATCGGCCGGACCGCGGCCAGCGAACTGCCGCCCGGTACCCGGATCGCGGTTGGCCGGGACGGTTCCGGTTCGGCAGCTGCCGGTCAGCATGCGCTGGTTGCGGGATTGTCCGCCGCGGGCGCTGAAGTGGTTCAGACCGGGCGACTGACGCTTCCGGCATTTCGCTTTGCGGTTCGGGAGCTTGAGACGCCCCGCGGCTGTTTTTTGGGAATGGGCGAAGACGGCAAATCGATCAGTCTCCGGATTCTGGACACGACGGGAAGAGATTTGACCAAGAATGAAGAACGTAAAATCGAAAACCTGTTTCACCGGGAGGAATTCCGGCTGGTCGCTCCGGAACAGCTGCGCGAACCGGTCCTGGTGCCGGACATGATTACCGCCTATCTGCAGTGGCTGACCCGGCAGATTGATCTTCGAATTGTCCGGGGCGGTGAATTCAAAGTGGTCATCGGCGCCCGGACGGTACACGAATCCAACTTCATGGCCATGCTGCTCGATAAAATCGGGGTATCGTTTCTGCGCACCGACAGCGTGCAGCGATTGCCGCTTCCCGAGATATTTGACCGCGAAACGGTCTTTGCCGCGGTACGGCGCGCGGTCGACCGGGAAAACGTGACGCTGGGAATCATTGCCGAAGCCGGGTCCGGGCAGATCAGCCTGATCGGGCCAAATGGGCAGACGATCGAAAAAGATGACATGACGATGCTGCTGCTGAACCTCTTCGCGGAACGGTTCCGCCAAGCCTTTCTCAAGGTACATCTTCCGGTTGGGCTGGAGCAGTACTTTTCGGCGCGCGGCTTATCGGTGCAGCGATCGCGGTCGGCGGAGGGTGAGTACATGTTGGATCTCATCCAGGCCGGCGAGTTCGAACAAATGGCTTTGCTGACCGATGGCTTGTTTGCGGCTGTCAAATTACTGGAGCTGATGGGGCGGAATGCATGGCGTTTCGAGGATTTGGCCGGAACTTGTCCTAAAGTATGTGTTTCTTCGAGGGATGTGGCGGTGCCATGGGAAATGAAAGGAAACGTGATCCGGCGGCTGGCTGCCGAATATGGGGTCCGGACGCCGGGCGCCGCGCTGGAAGGCGTCCGGATGAACGCTGAAGATGGCTTTGCGCTGGTGCTGCCCGACGAGGACAACCCGACCTGCCGGCTGTATGCCGAGTCCTTCAACCTGGAAACCGCAGAATCCATTAACGACCTAATTGAGGCGAAAATTCGCCAGCTGTGCCAGGAATAGAACCCGGCCGGAAAGCATAGATTCGATGCGATGAATCAACCTAACGATGAATGAACAACGACTGGAGGTGCCCCTTTCATGCCTGAACTGCGACAGGATCCGCTGACTCACCGCTGGGTGGTCATTTCGGCTGAACGGGCGAAGCGGCCGCAGGATTTCAAGCTTCGGCCCCCGGAAGCCCATCCGGTTGACTGCCCATTCTGTCTGGGCAATGAACAAAAAACGCCCCCTGAAATTTTCGCATATCGAAGTCATGAATCCAAACCTGACACGCCAGGTTGGTGGATTCGTACGGTTCCAAACAAATTCCCGGCCCTGGGCATTGAAGGCTCGGCCCGCGAAAGCGGTCATGGGCTGCACCGGGCGATAGACGGATTCGGCGCACATGAGGTGATTATTGAGTCACCCGCTCACCAACTTGAATTTTTCCATCATTCGGTCGATCAGATGGCCGAGATCATCCGGATGTGGCGGGATCGCCATTTGGATCTTCGAAATGACCGGCGTTTGAAATACGTGCTGGTATTTAAAAACGAAGGGGCTGAAGCCGGCGCATCGCTTGAACACAGCCACAGCCAGCTGATCGCGGTCCCGATTCTGCCGAAAGCGGTGCAGGAGGAAATCGACCAGGGTATCCGGCCGCACCTGGAAAAAACCGGGCATTGCGTATTCTGTGACATGATTGAACAGGAGACGGCCGACCGGGAGCGGGTCGTACTGGAATCCGAACGTTTCCTGGTCTTTTGCCCGTATGCCGCGCGTTTTCCGTTTGAGACCTGGATTATTCCCAGAAAACACGAACCGGATTTTGGGCTGATCGCCGAGGACAGTGTCTGCGAGCTCGGCTGGATACTGCACCAGTATTTCAATCTCCTGGCGGACACAATGGGCAGTGTGCCGTATAACCTGCTGCTCCATTCCACACCGGTGAACGTAGATATCGGTGTGAGTTATCACTGGCACATTGAAATTTTGCCGCGGCTGACCAAAGCGGCCGGTTTCGAACTTGGAACCGATTATTATATCAATCCGACCCCGCCGGAAGTCGCAGCGGAATCGCTCCGGGCCCGGCTGGCCGATGCGCATCGAACGGGTTGGGCGGAAAGGAGTCATTAAATGAAAATACTGCTTGCTGCAGCCGAGGTCGCACCATTTGCCAAGACCGGGGGATTGGCCGACGTTGCCGGCTCGCTTCCCAAGGCCTTGAAGGCATTGGGGCACGATGTCCGGGTCGTTATGCCCTGCTACAAACAGATCAATGCCGGCCGCTATCTCGCCGATTTACCGGTCCCCGTAGACGGGCATCTTGAAACCGCGATTGTTCGTTATGCGGATATCCCTTCCGCGCATGGCGATGTGCCGGTGTATTTGGTCGACAATCACCAGTATTTCTACCGGGATCGGATGTACGGCTACGCCGACGAGGCCGCCCGATTCAACTTTTTCACCAAGGCTTCGCTGGCGATGCTGCCATACCTTGGCTTTCATCCGGATATCATTCACTGCAATGACTGGCATACCGCGCTGATTCCCTTGTTCTTAAAAGAAAAGCTCGAAAACGAGCCGTTTTTCCAGAACATGGCCACACTCTTCACCGTGCACAATCTTCAGTACCAGGGCCGGTTTGCCTATGACACCCTGCGCACACTGGGGCTTGGAGACGAATACTTCACGCCCGAACAGCTCGAATATTTCGGTGAAGTGAACTTCATGAAGGCCGGGCTGAATTATGCGGATGTGATCAATACAGTCAGCCAAAAGTACGCGCAGGAAATTCAGACGCCGGAACTCGGGGAAGGGTTGGACGGGCTGCTGCGCAAACGCGCGCTTGATCTGTACGGCATCCTGAACGGTTTGGATTATGACGAGATCAATCCGGCAACCGACGAGAAAATCTATCTGAAATATGATATTCATTCGCTCGAGAAAAAACGGGAAAACAAGTTCCAACTCCAGAAGGAACTCGGGCTTCGCATGGGTGATGTACCAGCGATCGGGATTATTACCCGGCTGGTCTCGCAAAAAGGATTGGATCTGATTGCGGCCAAAATCGACGACATTATGCGTCTTGGCGTCCAAATGATCTTCCTCGGAGCCGGTGAAGATTATTATGAAAAGCTGCTGGCCGAAGTAAAAATGCGTTTCCCGCAGCAAACCTCGGTTAATTTGGGCTTTGATCCCATCCTGGCCCAGAAGATCTATGCCGGATCCGACATCTTTTTAATGCCGTCCCGCTTTGAACCGTGCGGACTGGGACAGCTGATTTCGCTTCGGTATGGGACTATACCGGTGGTCAGAAAAACCGGAGGCTTGTGGGACACGATCAAAAACTACGACCCGGATACCGATTACGGGAATGGTTTCACCTTTGAGGAATACCAGCCGGAAAAGCTGCTGGATGCGGTTAGAAGGGCGGTCGAACTCTATCAGCACGATCAGAATGCCTGGAACCGCCTGATGCATGTTGCCATGAGCATGGACTTTTCCTGGAACCGTTCGGCGGTCAAATACCTTGAATTGTATGAGAAGGCGATTCATAAACGCAAAAAACTGAGCCGGGCGGTCTAATTTTGCTTAAAATCCAGATCAGATCCCACCCCGGAGTGGGACAAAAACGGCCCAGAATGCGATTTTCTTACCAGGAAGTGCTTTTTCATGGTAAAATCCAATTAGAGGCAGGCGGTTCGACGAAAGGGGAGGAGATACATGTTAATAAGAGATGCAATGAGTTCGAAGGTAATCACGGTTTCTGCCCGCGATTCCCTCCAGGACGCCCTGCACCTTATGAAAGATCATAATATCCGTCGCATGCCGGTTCTTGAAGGCGACGACCTGGTCGGGATGATTGTTCAGAATGACATCGAAAAAGCCCTGCGCCGTCCGGGTGTGATTGAAGAAACCCCGGTGGAATGGGTAATGGCAAGACATTTGAAAACGATTAGCCCGGACGAAAACGTGATCGAAGCGGCACGGATATTGAAAGATCAGAAACTAAGCAGCCTTCCGGTGCTTGCTCAGGGGAAGCTGGTAGGTATAATAACTGATGCCGATATCCTGAAGGTTTTTATCGAAATGATGGAACGGGGGGCATAAAGCCCCCCGTTCCTGTTTTATTTGTGTTTTTATTTGGATGTAATCATCTTTTCCTGCTTTTCTTTTTGTCCTCTTTCTGTTCGTCATCAATTTCATTCCCTGCCGCGTCAACATAAAGGGACTTTTTATCTTCCTGCTCCTCATCAGCGGTAGCCGCATCAGCATACTTACCCGCATCCGGCTTGGCCGATTCCTGTTCCTCAACGGTAGCTGCATCGGCATAATCATCCGGCTTGGTCGGCTCCTGTTCCTCGACAGTAGCCGCGTCGGCATATTTACCCGCATCCGGCTTAGCGGCATCCGGTGCAGCAGTTCCGATTTCAGCATTGGCATAACCGCCCGGTGGATGGATCTCAGGTTCAGAAGAACCGCCCGATTCCGCTTTTTCATGGCGGGCCTGCTGTTCTTCCCACTGCGTTTTCAGCTGTTTTCGTTCGATTTTCGCCTGCGCCGGGGTCATGCGGCGGGACTGATCACTGGAAGCCTGAGTGAAGCCAGCCATGGCCTCTTTGTATTCGAATTTGGTCATCTCATGCTTCCCGGTGGCAGCTTGCGGACCGCTCGCATCGGCGATTTTTCTTCGCTCGGCGGTTGTTCTTAGCAGATCCTGCAGCACGGTATCCTTTTTATGGTGAGCAGCCCGGATTTTTTTCTCCGGCGCGCTCAAGATCCGGCGCACCTTTTTCTCCTTTTGTTTGTCATCGACCCCGAATTTGCTCCGGAATGAGGCGGCCTGATGGAGCGCCTTCTCCATTTCCGGCTGATACGCCATCAGCTCGGTCGCGGACAGATTAAGGGCTTTTTCCTTTTTCTTCTTACCGGCCAATTCCACACTGGTTGCTTCGGTATCCACACCTTGACTGCCCAACTGCTTTAACGCCTGATAAGTCATTGCGGCACCGGGACGATAATGTCCGCTGGCATCGCTGATCGCTTCGAGTTTGCCGCCGCTGACTTGCATTTCGCCGGCTGCGGCGACTTCGCTGCCGGCGGTCATCGTGGTATGGTGGACCCGGCCATGTTCCTTGAACCCCTTTTTGACTTCCCCGGAATGGAACGCTCCCGAGCCGGTCATGGTAAACATGTGCCGGTGGGACTTGTCCTTGCTGAACTGCGGCAGAATTCCGTGGGTGTCCAGATCGGAACCGCCTTGCTTCAGCTTGCCGTTTTCAACCGAGACCTGGTACGGGTTTTCCTGGCCCTCGGGTTGATAATAAGTCGGTTTTTCACCCATATTGCCCCAAATACCTTTTCGGGTGGTTTCACCCTGGAAAGCTGACATCATGGGCAGGGAGAGGTTCGGCGTGGTTTGCGTCCATTTCTTCGCGGGCGCCGCCGGGCCGGCCGGTTTTGCCGGTTTTTGAGTAGAATCGGGGAAGGCGCCATAGTGGCTCACTTCCTCCGGGGTTACATAATCGCCCGAAGGGCTGGGAGGAGCTGGTTTGGTCGAAGTGGTCGACGTCGTTGAAGACGACGCTTTCGCGCCGG
>JBLMZI010000008.1:0-56717 GCA_050258755.1 Solirubrobacterales bacterium
AAGAAAAGTGCGCTATATCAGTTCCATCAGCGCGCACTTTGCAGTACTTGCTTCCGAAGCCGCTGCCATATATTTGGCAGCCAGTAAATATCAAGCAAGTGCAAGAAAAGTGCGCTATTTCAGTTCCATCAGCGCGCACTTTGCAGTACTTGCTTCCGAAGCCGCTGCCATATATTTGGCAGCCAGTAAATATCAAGCAAGTGCAAGAAAAGTGCGCTATTTCACCAATAAGAAAAGGCGCTCCCTTGAAAAAAGGAAAAACGCCGGGGCGGGTAAAATCCCCGCCCCAGCTTTTCAGGGTCTGCTGTGAATGATGCAAAATTATCCGTGTTTTGCGAGCTGATAAGTGTCGACCGCAATCACAAGCTCTTCGTTGGTCGGAATGATGAACACTTTGACCTTCGAATCCGGAGCAGATACGTCGACTCTCTTGCCGCGAACCTTGTTCTTCTCGTTATCCATCTTGATCCCGAGGAAGTCCATGTTTGCGCAGATCGCTTCGCGGGTGCCGATGCCGTTTTCGCCAACGCCGGCGGTGAACACGATGCAGTCGCAACCGTTCAGTTCAGCCATGTAGGCACCAATGTACTGCTTGACCCGATTGTGATAAACATCGAGCGAAAGCTGAGCTTTGGCATTGCCGGCTGCAGCCGCTTCAATGACGTCACGAAGGTCGTTGGACACGGTGGAGAGGCCAAGCATACCGGACTTCTTATTGAAGTAGGAGTTGGCATCGTCCGCGGACATCTTCAGATGATCCATCAGGTAGAAAACAATCGCCGGGTCGATGTCGCCGCAGCGAGTCCCCATGACCAGGCCTTCCAGCGGGGTGAACCCCATGGAAGTGTCAACCACACGGCCTTCGCCGATGGCTGCCATCGATGCGCCATTGCCCATGTGACAGGTGATGATTTTGCACTCTTCGTACGGTTTGCCGAGCATTTTAGCCGCTTCATGCGCCACATAGTAGTGGGAAGTGCCGTGGAAACCGTATCTTCTGACTTTGAAACGCTCGTACACATCGTACGGAAGCGCATACATGTAGTTCTCCGGCTTCATGCTCTGATGGAACGCGGTGTCGAATACGGCCACGTGCGGGACGTTCGGCATCAGTTCCTGGCAGGCTTCAATCCCCATGAGGTTCGGCGGATTGTGGAGCGGAGCGATATCGAAGCAGTCTTTAATAACCTGCTTCACGATATCGTTGATCAGAGTGGAGGATGCGAACTGCTCGCCGCCATGCACCACGCGATGGCCGACTGCACCGATATCGGACATCTTTTCAATTACACCGTATTCTGGATTGACGAGGACTTCCAGAACCAATTTCATCCCGGCGGTATGGTCGGGCAGGTCCTGTTTAATCACAACTTCGTCTTTACCAGCCGGCTCGTGCTTCAGCACAGTGCCGGGGATCCCGACGCGGTCGACCAAACCTTTGGCCAGAACCGACTCGTCGGACATGTCAAAAACCTGATACTTGATGGAAGAGCTACCACAGTTGACAACCAGTACTTTCATTCCGAATTGAAACCTCCTCAACATTCTCCTGACTCTATCAAGAGGCGCTTCCGATTACGAATGCGAATCCGGGGCGCCCTCTCGCCAAAACAAAAAGTAATACTAAGCGCGGACCGCCGTCATGGCGACCACGTTGACCACGTCCTCTACACTGCAGCCGCGGGACAGGTCATTAACCGGCTTGGCCATCCCCTGGAGAATCGGACCGATTGCTTCGGCCTTCGCCAGACGCTGTACCAACTTGTAGCCGATGTTTCCGGCCTGAAGGTCGGGGAACACGAGCACATTGCATTTGCCAGCGATTGCACTGCCGGGAGCCTTCGAGGCGCCGACTTTCTGCACGAGCGCCGCATCAGCCTGGAATTCACCGTCAACCGGAAGTTCCGGCCAGCGGGATTTTGCAATTTCGGTGGCTTTGACAACCTTGTCGACCAGTTCGTGGCTCGCGCTGCCTTTGGTCGAGAAGGAAAGCATGCCGACTTTCGGTTCCTTGATGCCGCAAAGATCTTTAGCGGTCTGGGCGGAACTGAAAGCGAACTCAGCCATCTGTTCTGCGGTGGGATTCGGGGTAACGGCACAGTCTGCAAATACGAACAGACCCTCATCGCCAAACTCGCAGTTGGGAACGATCATGATGAATGCGCCGGATACAGCTGTAATACCAGGAGCCGTGCGAATGATCTGCAGCGCCGGCCGCAGGACGTCGCCGGTGGTGTTGATCGCGCCGGCCACTTCGCCATCCGCTTTGCCTTCTTTGACCATCATCGCGCCGAAGTACAGCGGATCAACCAACAGTTTCCTCGCTTTTTCCTCGGTCATTCCTTTGTCCTTGCGCATTTCATAGAACTTCTGGACAAACTCCTCAAAGAACGGGGCCGCTGCCGGATCGATGATCTGCGCGCCGGTAATGTCCGCTCCAACTTTCTGGGCTTCGGCCTTCGCAGCCGCCGGATCGGCGAGCAGGATGGGGTTGGCGATTTTCTCCCGAATAAGGATTTCGACCGCCTTCAACGTTCTTTCTTCAGTGCCTTCGGGAAGTACGATCGTCTTGAACTTTTCCTGAGCTTTTGCCTTGATCTGTTCCAAAAGGGTCATCGGTACTGAACGCCTCCTTTTTCCTTTGTTATTTTCAGCCGGTTCGCCGGCTAACGTCCGTTGAATAACATGCTCATTTTATCACATAGCCAAATTTCGTGTGGTGATATTTTGTGCTAGAATGAACCTGCTTTCGATTATAGGAGGAAATGCCATGCCGGTGGTTGGAATCGTTGCCGAATACAATCCCCTGCACAACGGTCATGCTTATCATATCGGCCAGGCCCGAGTCCAAACCGGGGCCGAGGGCGTGATCTGCGTGATGAGCGGCTGCTATACCCAGCGGGGGGAGCCTGCGTTGGTCAACAAATATACCCGGGCTGAAATGGCCATCTGGGCCGGCGCCGACCTTGTATTCGAACTGCCCTTCGCCTTTGCCGCCCGCAGTGCGTCTCATTTTGCCCGGGGGGCGGTACAGCTGTTGGCCCGCACTGGTGTCGTGACCCATCTCAGTTTCGGTTCAGAACAGGGATCGGTTGAACCGCTGGCGGCGATCGCTTCCCTGCTGGCCAAGGAGCCCACGGAATTCCAGGTTCTGTTGCGGGACTTCCTTGATAACGGATTAAGCTTCGCCGAGGCCCGCGCTCGGGCGCTTGAAGCGTATTTGAATACCGTCGGGCAATCCTCGCCGGAACTGGCGCAAACCCTGTCCGCGCCGAACAACATTCTCGGAATCGAGTACCTCAGGACTTTGATTGCCGAAGAACTGCCGATTACGCCTCACACCGTGCGCCGTATCGGGGCCGGATATCATGAATCCGGTGATCAGCACTTTCCAAGTGCGACGCATATTCGGAACTCGCTGGCCCAGGGGACAGCGGCTGAAGATCTGACCGGTCTGCCGGACCGGAGTCTCGAAATCCTGTGCCGCGAACGCTCACGCGGTGTTCCATTCACGACCCAGGCGTCCATGTTTGATTTGCTGCGCTACAGCCTCCGGATGACCGATGCCGAAACCCTCAGTACAATCTACGATGTAGCGGAAGGCCTGGAGAACCGGGTCCTGAAAGCCGCTCAAACGGCCGCTTCCATGGATGAACTCCTTCAAATGCTGAAAACCCGGCGATATAGCCGTACCCGTCTGAACCGAGTGCTGCTGTACCAAATGGTTCGGTTTACCCAAGAGATGGCTCAATTTTTCGACGATACGGGACCAGTCTACCTGCGCCTTTTAGCATTTTCGCCACGTGGGCAAAAAATCCTTCATAAGATGAAGACAAAAACCACTGTTCCAATAGTATCAAAATTGGGAAAACTTCGCCGTTCGCGCTACCCTGATGACGGCGTCCGAAGAATGCTCGAACTCGACGTTCTGGCGACCGATTTGTATGCGCTTCTTCAGGGTGAACCAACCGGCATCGATCACCTGCTGTCTCCGATTTTTGTCCCCCGATTCGAACCCGATTGAAGGATACGTCTAATCTTACAGCCCGCTCCATACACTGTGCCTAGCGGGATTCCCGCACAAGCCTATCACTACATGCAATCTCCGATAGTGACGGACCGCGCCGGCCAATAATCGTCAATTCACGCTCAATCTGATTGCCGCCGTACCCGGTAAAATACCGGAGGGGGTAAGCTTATGCCATCACTTGGGAAACCGCTTTGGTACGTCCTGCTTGCGGGCCTGATCGTTTTTCTGCTGGGCTGCCCGCGGGAAAGTATGCAGGCGGTGCGCGATGCGTTATCGCTCTGGGCTTTTACGGTCCTGCCTGCCCTTTTCCCCTTTTTTGTCGTCGCCGAACTGCTGACCGGACTCGGGGTGGTTCAAACCTTCGGAAAACTGCTGGAGCCGTTAATGCGTCCTATTTTCCACCTTCCCGGCGCTGCCGGGCTGGTGGTCGCCCTCGGCTTCACTTCGGGTTTTCCGGTCGGCGCCGTTATGACCCGGCAGTTGGTGGAGCGGGGGCTGCTGACCCATCAGGATGGTGAACACCTGGTGTGTTTCACCAATAACGCCAGCCCGCTGTTTATTATCGGCGCGGTTGGCACCGGTCTCATGCATAACCCGTTTTATGGTTACCTGCTGGCCGCCGCCCATTATCTTTCAAACGTGCTGGTCGGGCTTTGGCTGGGGCGGCTAAAAACCGCTGAATCCGCTATCGTTTTTTCGAGTATTCGGCCAAATCCCGATTCTGCTCCCCCTTTTCACATCGGCAAAGCGATTCGGGATGCCATTTCCCGCAGTATCACGGCCATCCTTGCGGTCGGTGGCTATATACTTCTTTTTGCCGTTATCACAAAAATGGCGGGCACTTTTGGCTTTATCGGTCTGTGCGGCTGGCTGGCCCAGGCCATCGGGCTTGATCCGATCGCCGGTCAGGGTATCGGCAGCGGATTGTTCGAAATGACGCTTGGGGCCCGCGGCGTCGCTGAAGCGGCCATCCCGGCGCCAGTGAAGCTCGTTCTTTTGTCGGGGGTTCTGGCCTGGAGCGGCCTGTCGATCCAAAGCCAGGTGCTGGGTATAATGGCGGGATTTCAGGTGCGTTGGAGCCGGTACGCTCAAAGCCGTCTGATCCAAATGGGGCTGTCAATGCTGTTTACTGTGGTTTTCTGCTGGTTTGCACCCCATCCTGCACCGGATTTTTCCCGCGCAGTCGAAACGATAGAAGTTTTGTTCCTGCCTGCCCTCGTTCTCATCGCCGTTCTGGCGGCCGTTTGGGCAGCGGCTAACTGGCTCGGGACCCGCTCTTCACTGACCATCCTGCTTGGCCGGAGCCATCGGATTCGGTAATTCACGCAAAATAAAAAAGCCGTCATATGACAGCTTTTCGTTCCACTGTATCGGATTCGGCTGACCATTAAGTTCCAGGCGTGTTCTGATTCCGGATCCGTTCCCGGAGCTCTTCACGGTTTTGCTGAATCGAAACATAAATATCACGGGTTACTTTTTCGACATAGGACAAAATGTCGTCGGCGTACTCGTTGGCACCTGTCTTGACTTCACCGGCCAGCGATTCCGCCCGGTTAATGATTTCCTCGGCTACATCCTTGGCATGACGGGTGATTTCGTTGGTATCAACCATCCGCGCTGCTTGTACATTGGTCTCATCCAGAATATTCTTCGCCTCGCGCTTGGCTTCATCGTAAATTCTGTCCTGCTCGGTCAGCATATTGCGGGCGTGTTCGATTTCTTCAGGCAGAATCGCCCGGATGCGGTCCATCTTGTCGAGCAGATAATCGGGTTCGATGATGATCTTGTGGGTCAGAGGAATTTTCGGCGCCTGCCGGATAACAACCTCAAGACGGTCCAGGATTTCCAGAACTTCGATCATTCTTGTCCTCCCCAAAGCGCGAACATTTTTGGATTTTGTCGAATAAAAATAAAAACTTCAGAAATATCTTACCACTATTTCCAGTGAAACAAAAGCTTTTGTGACTTAGCCGGAGATTAGACCCAATTTGTGCAATACATCTGCCAGTTTTTCCGTATCGATCGGCTTGGCGGCATATGCTTCGCAGCCGCTCTGAAATGCGTCAAACACGTTCTGGGTGTCGTTCAGAACCGTGGTCATAATCACTTTGACCCGCTTGTCCTCTGTCACTCCGCGCTCGCTTTCCAGATCACGGATCATTTTCAGGGTCTTCAGCCCGTCAACTCTGGGCATCATGATGTCAAGACAGATAAGCTCGTACGGTTTCCCTTCATCCCACGCCAGTAAAACCGCTTCGATGGCTTCCATACCATCGACCGTAATATCGCAGTCACCGTACTCAGACAAAAACTTATACAAAAATTTCCGGCTGACAAGGTCGTCCTCAACAATCAATACCCTCATTTTCGTTCCTCCCCCAGTCTCTCTCCACGGTGCTTTGCTCTGAATTCATCATACAATTCGTCCATCTTCGGAATCATCGCCTCCAGCGTGTCCCGATCCCCCTTGCGGGAGGCCAGTTCAAGCTTAAAGGCAAGATTCTTTATCGCTTCGGCATTCACGTACGAAGACGACCCCTTGATCGTGTGCGCAAGCCGTTCAACCATCATCAGATCACCGACATAAAAAGCCTCGCGCATTCTTTCGATCTGTCTCGGTACGTCGTAGAGATATAATTCGATAATATCCCGCAAAAAACCTTCATTTTCTTGGGTCGAAATTCCATTCGCTTTCTTCGGCGCCTGTTCGGCCAGCTGATTTGCTTTTTGTTCGATAATGGCCGGGTGAAATGCATTTTGTTCAATGAGCTCGAACAGTTCCGTGGCATGAAAGGGTTTTGTGATATAGCCGTCCATGCCAGCCATCAGGACCCGCTCCCGGTCCTCGTCAAAAGCGTGTGCGGTCAGTGCGATGATTGGGGTATGTTTCCCCGCTTCGGCTTCCAGCTCCCGGATCAGCCGGGTCGCCTCGATCCCGTCCATCTCCGGCATTTGAATATCCATCAGGATCACGTCATAGTCGGATCGGCGGTATAGTTCCAATGCCTCGCGCCCATTTTGCGCGACCTCGACCTGATGCCCCCGTTTTGAAAGGGTATTGGCCGCCATAATCCGGTTGATCCGTTCGTCCTCGGCTAAGAGCACCCGAAGTCTGGTCAACGATTTGGTGATCACTGTGGGTTTGTAGTTGGCCCGTTCGGTATGTCCCACGCCAATCCCCAACTCCAGGGTAAAACTGAAGGTGCTGCCTTTCCCTTTGGTACTGGTGACCTCGATCGTTCCACCCATCATCTCAACCAGTTCTTTGGAAATGGTCAACCCCAGACCGGTACCGCCGTATTTGCGCGTGTACGATCCGTCGACCTGGCTGAAACTCTTAAAAAGCAAGGCCATTTCATCCTCGGCGATCCCTATCCCGGTATCGGTCACCGAAAACCGTATCCGTATAATATTGTCCAGGGTATATTCCCGGATCAGTTCGAGCCGAACCGATCCCTCTTCGGTAAACTTCATGGCATTGTCGATCAGGTTGTTCAAAACCTGTTTCAACCGAATCGGGTCCCCGATCAATTCTGGGGGCAGTCCGTGATCGATGTGCGAGAAGATTTTCAATCCCTTTTCGCGGGCCCGAACCGACATCGGCCGAAGAATCTGATTCAGCCATTCAGCCAACTCGAACTGTACCTGCTCAATGCGCACCGCTTTGGCCTCGATCCGGGAAAAGTCAAGGATATCATTGATAATGTTCAGCAGGGTGTCGGCGCACGACATGATCATATGCATATATTGCTGCTGTTCGAGGGTCAGTTCGGTAGACAGAGACAGCGTGGTCATTCCCTTGATCCCGTTTAAAGGCGTTCGAAGTTCGTGGCTGACATTGGCCAGGAACTGACTCTTGATGCGATTGGCTTCCTCGGAGTCCTCGATGGCCTTGCGCAGTTCATTTTCGGCCATACGGCGCTGAATCGATCCCGCGATGTTGATACCGGCCGCCACCAATACTGCGGTTTCGTTATCGGTCCAGATGCGTTCGGACACACTATCTTCAAAGGTGATCAGTCCCCATGTTTTTCCATCCACGATCAGCGGAAACATCAGAAAAGAAAGCACGCCTTTGCTTTCAAGAAAATCCTTGTCCGGTCCGGACAGTTCGCGAACCGTTCCCCGTACGCTGCTGCCCCCCGAGAGCGGTTTGATCCAACGGTCAAAACCGATGTTTTTCCCAAAGGGAATTTCCGCCAGCTCGGGATCATTCAGCTGGTGTGGGGTTCCCTCGGAACACCACTCATACCGGTAGGTCAGTACCCGTTTTTTCAGTTCAGGCAGAATACGGATTTCAAAGATTCTTACACGGTCGACTTTTACGGCTTCGCCAAGGATGCCAAGGGAGTCCTGAACCGCGGCATCATGGTCGGTAGTAGTCAAAAGACAGCTGCTGGCGCGTGCGACGCCGAAAAGCAAGGACCACTGGTGCCGAAGGGCTTCCTCGGTTTCCTTTTGTTCGGTAATGTCGTCAATAACAATAACGACCCGTTTTTCCTGATCCATTCTGACCGGAACCGAACTGGTCCGGATCCACTTTTTCACCGATCCATCGCCAGCCGGAAGATTGAGGTGGTTTTCGGTCCCATGCACGGCCATACCAGATTCCCAAACACCCAGCAAACCCCGATGCAGTTCGCATTCCGCGCAGTTTTGCGCGACTTCACAGGCTAGCCCTTGTGTCAACGTCATTTCGCAGCCGAACGCCATGCGCAGGGTTTCCGGTTCACTCTCCTGGAAAGACCGCGCCAGGATCGTTTCAACCCGTTTATTGGTTTCGATCAGCCTGCCTTCCGGCGTGGTAATCAGAATGCCGACCGGTGCCTCATCCAGAATGGTTCTCAGGTTCTTCCGTTCGGCTGCGAGCTGTTCTTCCGCTATTTTGACTCTGGTGATGTCGCGGAATACAAGGACGACCCCGATCGATTTCCCATCCGGGGCCAGAATCGGGGCACTGCTGGCCGAAATATAAAGTTCTTCGCCGTTCCGGGAAACGAGCACCGCATTTTGCCGCAGGCCGCTGGGTGAACTCTCTTTGGTCACGATATCGACCGGGCTTTCCAGTTCCTCGCGGCTT
This sequence comes from Solirubrobacterales bacterium, assembly GCA_050258755.1. Lineage (GTDB taxonomy): Bacteria > Bacillota > Syntrophomonadia > Syntrophomonadales > DTU052 > JBLMZI01. The sequence continues at coordinate 9,111 of JBLMZI010000008.1, forward strand.
TCTTTGTCAATGATTTTAAAGACGTCCGGCAGTTCAAGCCCGCAAGCCTCTTGCTCGACCCATCCGGTTAATTCCTCGGCAATCCGGTTAAGAAACACGACTCGGCCCCAATGATCGGTCACGATGATCCCGTCACCGATGCTGCGAAGCGTGACGGCTAACAGCTCCTTGTCCCGGGACATCTCCCGCTCCATGAGCTGTTTGGATTTTCGGTGGCTGGTCTCCTTCATTTCGCGCTGCACCGCGGGGACCAGGCGCTGGAGATTGTTTTTCAGAACATAGTCCTGGCAGCCGGATTTCATGGCCTCGACGGCAGCTTCTTCCCCAAGATATCCGGAAACGATGATAAAGGGCAGCTCAGCATCATGCCGCCGAAGGATGGCAAGCGCCTCTCCTGAGCTGAATTGGGGCATCGCATGATCGCTGATCACAACATCCCATTGCATCACTTTCAGTGCATCCACCATTTGTTCGGCGGTTTCAACCCGTATATATTCGGCTTGAATGCCTGCTTTCTGGAATTCGCGGACAATCAGCCGGACATCCTCTTCCGAATCATCGACAGCCAGAATGTGAATGATACTTTCCAAAAGCTGCGCCTCCTATCGGATAAAGATCAACCAATCGCTCAGCCTGCTGACTTTGTTTCCACCAGTGAAAAAATGGCCTGTGCCATGTTTTCAATCGAGGTCTGCCGTTCAACCGCGCCAAGATCCCATGCGACTTTCGGCATGCCATATATCAGGCTGCTTTCCTCGTCCTGTCCCAGGGTTCTGGCTCCACTGCGCCTCATATCCAGCAGGCCCTGCGCGCCATCTCGTCCCATCCCGGTCAGCAGGACTCCAATGGCCGTGCGGCCGGCCAGTTGGGCAACCGATTGGAACAGCACGTCGACCGACGGGCAATGCCCGCTCACCTTTTCCCCGGGAAGACAGCTGACAACGAGTCCTGAGCCGCTTTTCTTAAGACGCATATGATATTCTCCGGGGGCGAGCAGCGCACGCCCGGGGATTACCCGGTCACCATCCTCAGCCTCTTTGATCTCAATCAGGCATTCATGGTTCAATCGCTCAGCAAACATTCGGGTAAACCCGGCCGGCATATGCTGTACAAGCAGAATGGGCGGCGTATGGTTTGGCACGGCTTTCAAGATGGTCGCCAGGGCCTCGGTCCCGCCAGTGGACGCGCCGATTGCGATAAGCCGGTCGGCTTTGTCATAGGACGTCCGGTCAGGAAGCGCTCTGGCCGCCGAGGGCCTATGCTTCCAATGCCCGACCTTTGCCGTTGACGCGATTTTGATTTTGACAATCAGTTCGTTCATAAAAGAATCCAGAGACCGCTTGTTTCCCAATCCCGGTTTAGCCACAAAATCGACCGCGCCGTAAGTCAGCGCTTCGAAGACGTAATCGCCCAAACCGCTCATGACCACCACCGGAATCGGATACTGCGGCATCAGCCGGCGCAGAAATTCAATGCCGTTCATTTTCGGCAGCTCAACGTCCAGAACCATAACATCGGGTTCGAATTCGATGATTTGATCCCGTGCATGGTACGCGTCAACCGCGGTCGCTACCACTTCAAGACTTGGATCAGCACTCAGTCCAGTTCGCAAGGATTCCCGAAATACCATCGAATCATCAACGACCAGGAGACGAATCCGCCGGTTCTTGTTCATCGTGCTTAAACCTTCCTGTATATTGCTGGCTTGATGTACTGGAACGGGGTATCTTCCCGGTTCAGCGTCTCCGAATGACCAATGAAAAAATACCCGCCCGGCTCCAGGACATCATAAAAACGCTGCACCAGCGCATATTTCGTTGGATTATCAAAATAAATCATGACATTACGGCAAAAGATGACATGAAATCGCTTCTTAAAAGGGAAAGTCGGTGTCATCAGGTTAAATGGTCTGAAGAGCACCTCGTTTCGAACTGATTCAACGATCTCGCCGCTGCTTGATCCGACCGATTTAAAGTAACTTTTCAGCCATTGCGGCGGCAGATTAACCGTTTGTTCATTCGAATATATCCCGCGGGTTGCGGTTTTGATCACCCGTGTGGAAATGTCGGTCGCCAGAATTTTTGCATCCCATTGCGGCCGCTGATGGCCCAAATGATCCGCAATCAGCATCGCCAGGGTATACGGTTCCTCACCCGACGAACAGCCGGCGCTCCATACCCTGAGATCTTTGGAATCCCCGTATCGGGTTGTCAAATAAGGCAGCACAATCGACTTGAAGTATTCGAAATGATCAACTTCCCGCATGAAAAAGGTGTGGTTGGTCGTAAGTCGGTTAACGATTTCAATGGATGCTTCCCCCGTTTTATCCGTCATCAGATACTTGTAAAACGCGCTGAAATCGTCAAATCCGTGCTGGAGCAGGTATGATTGAAGGCGGCCCACGACAAGATACTTTTTCTCGGGTTTAATGTAAATCCCGTAGTTTTGCTTCATATAGCCAGTGAGCTGCTCAAATTCGGCGTCAGTAATCTGTTCGTGTTTCTCCATGGTTAGACGGTCTTCGCGATAACTTCCAGAATATAAGCTTCTTTGAAGGGCTTCACGATAAAAGTCTTGGCTCCCGACAATACGGCTTCCTTGACCATGGATTCCTGTCCCATCGCGGAAACCATAATCACTTTCGCATTCGGATCCAGCTGGCGGATCATTTTCAAGGCGGTCAACCCGTCGACTTCCGGCATCGTGATGTCCATCGTAACCAGATCAGGTTTCATGTTCTTAAACTGCTCAACCGCTTCTAGACCGTTAGCGGCCTCTCCGATCACGGTATGGCCACCCTTTTCAAGCATTATTCTCAAAGAGTTTCGCATAAATGCAGCATCGTCACAGATTAGGATGTTCGCCACGTCAATCACCTCTGTCGGTAAAATGGCCGCTCCTAGGCGGAACCCAACAGCTACCATTTCGACACAAACCAGACCCCATCCTGCTAGCATTTGTCTTTTTCAACAATTTTCTGACGATCTTTTATCCGGTTCACGGGTGCCAGGACGGCCGGCAGTCTATTCATTTTCAGCAAATTGATAGTATAAGACCAGCGAATCCCCGTAGCGGCCGGTTTTTGTCAATTCGAGCCGTTTGATCGAAGGCGCCGCCACCCGGGTTGGAAGCCGAAGCACGATGGTCCCGTTTTCCCCAAGAACGTCGGGCAGACCTTTTAGCAGCCGTTCCTGCTCATCGGCAACCCGAAACGGCGGATCCACAAATATCACGGTAAATCTTTCACCGTCACGCGCAAATCTTCCCAGCGCATGCTGGGCTTCGTCGCGATACACTCTGGAACTCTCCGTAAAACGGCAGGCCGTCAGGTTTTCCCGGATAATCGCGACCGCGTGCGCTTCCATTTCCACAAAATCTGCCGATCCGGCCCCCCGGCTCAGCGCTTCGATCCCCATCGATCCGCTTCCGGCAAAAAGATCCAGGATTCGGTCCGTCTCGTCCAACGGCCCCAACACATTAAAAATCGCCTGTTTGATCATATCAGTCATCGGCCGGATGTCCTGCCCGATTGGGACTTTTAACTTTCTTCCCTTGGCTGATCCGGTTACCACACGCATGAAACATCCTCCGCAAACCGCGCTTTCCGGTGATTGAAAGCCGTGATTAATACCGGAATTATACCACACAATTTTTTCTCGCTAAGCATGTATGAACCAGTCCAGGCGCGGGGATGATATAGTCAACCGGGGAAACCCGGGAACAAACCCTCCCCAACAACTTTACAAAATTCTCCTCTCCCCAAACTCGGCGGTTTTGCCTCGGCAAAGCCGCCATTTTTTTTATTTAAAGAAACAGGCAGAATTCAAGTTGTTTTCCGCTGCGAATAATTCCCGGATAGCGAGCCAAAATATAGTCGTAAAAACGGAGGTGCGGCATGTGAAACCGATTTTAGATGCTTTTTCACTGCAGGTCGACCTGGCCATGGAGGCCAGGGATCTGGTTCGGGGTGCGACCGGTCTGGAAATTCCCGGGGTGGTCGAGCAAATCGAAAACACCGATAATGCTAAAATTACGATCATCCGTATTGAAGACGCGGCCGCAGAGAAAACCATGGGCAAACCCAAGGGGACCTATATAACCATTGAATCCCAAAAATTGCTGATTCGTGACCCGGAAGTGCAGGAAGAAGTCTCCAGGGTCATTGCGGAGCGGTTAAAACCCGCAATGGAAAAACTCCAGCCGAGTGATGCGGTATTGCTGGTCGGTCTCGGAAACTGGCGAGCGACCCCGGATGCGTTGGGTCCAAGCACGATCGATGCCAGCCCGATTACCCGTCATTATTACCAGTACGCACCGCAAGCCCTGGTCCCCGGGATGCGCCCTGTCGCCGGAATTGCGCCCGGCGTGCTTGGAACGACCGGGATCGAAACCCTGGATATCGTGCGCGGCGTGGTAGACCACCTCAAGCCTGCTTTGATCATTGTTGTTGACTCGCTTTCCTCCCAGAGCGCTGATCGGCTGGGAACCACGATCCAGATTTCGGACACCGGCATTCAGCCGGGTTCGGCTTCAGGCATCATCAAACGTGAAGCCCTGAATCAGGAAACGCTCGGTGTGCCGGTAATAGCCATTGGTTGTCCCATGGTGGTAAGCGCGGTTGCGATTGCCGCCCAGGCCATTAAATCCTATTCAGAAAAAACTGGCGTTGTCTTTCGAGAGGACCAGATCACGGAAGCGATCCGACCCGTATTGTCTACCTTTGGGGGCACCATGACAGTCACCCCGAAAGAAATCGACGATCTGGTCCGTAATATCTCGGGCGTAATCGCTTTCGGCGTCGCCTACTCACTCTTTCCTGAGGTATCACGGGAGCAGCTTGAATTGTATGCTTCGGCATAGTTTGTTTAATGAGAAAAGCGGGCATAAAGCCCGCTTTTCAAGGATTTTATTAAAATAATTTCATTACAGCAAATTGCCGGTTTGATTGCCCTGCGGATTCTTGCTGTTGGAATTGCCGATCATAGGCTGGCTGGTCACAGCGCTGGCATTGCTCTGCAGTTGGTTTTCAGCGAAAGCGATCATTTTGCGAACCATGTTACCGCCGACCGCTCCACAGTCTCTGGAAGCCACGTTGCCCCAGTAACCACCCTGAGTCGCCTCCTGAGTAATGCCGAGTTCCCTGGCAACTTCGTGTTTGAAATCAAACATAGCCTTCTGCGCTTCCGGAACGAGAACGCGATTCCGTTTTTGTCCAGTACCCATCTGTTGTTCACCTCCTTTGCCGTTTGGTAGGCTTATTTTGTCCGGTCAAAGTCGGTGTATACCTAACAGTCTTTTCCCTTTTCGCCAGTCCGCCCAAGGATTATTTTCCCATTTTTAATTGGGAGCGACGTCTGCGGTCCGGATTCTTGCCTCCAACAGCCTCTTAACCGTGTCCGAAAGCTGTTTTTTGTTTTTCATATAGGCCTGTGCGCCCCGTTGCGTGATTTCAATTAAGTCGATATCCGTTACGAGGTTAGCCGCCATCAGAACCGGTAGACCGCGCTGGCGCAGGCCCCAAAGATCACCTGGGCCGCGCAGCCGCAAATCCTGCTGTGCGATTTCAAAACCGTCCGTCGTTAATTCCAAGGTTTTCAGCCGCTGAACCGCTTCTGGCGTGGTGGGTGCGCCAATCAGCATACAATAGGATTGATGCTCGCCGCGGCCAACCCGGCCCCGCAGCTGGTGCAGCTGGGAAAGGCCAAAGCGCTCGGCGCCTTCGATGACCATGACCGTGGCATTGGGCACATCGACACCCACTTCCACAACCGTCGTGCTGATTAAGACCTTGGTATCCCCGCTGCGGAAGGAATCCATGACCGAATCCTTATCGGCCGGGTTCATTCGGCCATGTACAGCGGCAACCCGCATTCCGGCGAAAACCGTTTGGCTCAATTCCTTATAGATCCGGCCCACGTCCGCTGTGTCCTGATTTTCCGATTCCTCAACCATGGGACAGATGACGTAAGCCTGTCTTCCCTGCTGGATCTCCTTGAGCACGAACCGGTACGCCCGGGACCGTTCCTGGCTGGTAAGGTATTTGGTTTTAATGGGCAGTCGGCCGGCCGGAAGCTCGTCAATGACCGATATGTCAAGATCCCCATAAAGTGTAAGTGCCAGCGTTCTGGGAATCGGTGTCGCACTCATGACCAGCACATCCGGAAGCACACCTTTTTTCCCGAGTCTGGCCCGCTGCCGAACACCGAACCGGTGTTGTTCATCAACCACGATCAGGCCAAGCCGATGAAATTGGACCGTTTCGGTCAGCACCGCATGGGTTCCGATCAGTACGGAAACCTGCCCTTTGGCACATTTTTCCATTATGCATTTCCGCTCGGACGCTGGCGTGTTTCCGGTGAGCAGGGCAATCGGTGCAATCCCCTCAAAAAGATAAGCCAGACTGCGATAATGCTGCCCGGCAAGTACCTCCGTCGGAACCATCATACAGGCCTGAAAGCCGTTTTCAGCCGCCCGCGCCAGCGCCAGCGCCGCGACAACAGTTTTGCCGGCGCCGACGTCGCCCTGAATCAAACGGTTCATCGGATGAGGCGCCGCCATATCAGACAGAATTTCTTCCAATACCCGCGACTGAGCCCGGGTTAACTCCCTGCCGAATTGCACCTTAACCCGCTCGACCATGCCGAGATTCTGAATGTGCCGTATTCCCTTGGCTCCTGTGGCATGAAGCGCCAGTCTTTCTTCCTGCACCTTGCATTGTAATAAGAAAAGTTCCTCCAATGCCAGGGACCGTCTGGCCGGTTCTGCATCATCCAGCCGATCGGGCCAATGAATCTGTTTAAAAGCTGTAGCGGCCGGCAGTAAACCAGTCTGTTTCAAAATGGACGCCGGAACCGTTGATGGATAGGAAGGAGACAATTGCAAAGCCTGCTGGATAAGCAGGCGCAGGACTTTTTGACTCAGCCCGGCAGTCAGCGGATAAATTGGAACAATTCCAGGTTCATCGCTCTCGTTTTCTTCATCGCTCAGTTTTTGATACGCGCTGACCGCCAATTCTATGCCGCCGGACGATAACCGGGTGCGCCCGGTCACCAGTACTGAAACGCCGGGTTTCAGCACGCCAAGCATAAATGGCTGATTAAACCAGTTGGCCACCATACGGCCGGTCTCATCTTCCAGAACCGCTTTTACGATCTTAAGACCGCGCCGGACATAATTGATGCGCGCACTCACTACCTTTCCCCGAATCTGAACCGTATCATTTGGGTTAATCTGATCAATAGGCCGGATCTGGGTCAGGTCGGTATAGACGCGCGGCAGGAGCCAGAGCAAGTCCAGTAGAGTCACAACCCCCAGCCTGGCCAACTGAGATTCCCGTTTGGGCCCGACACCCTGTAAAACTGTCACCGGATCAAACAGGTTCATCTTTTCACGTCACTTTGAAAGAAATTAAAAAAGGCGCCATTGTTTGGCGCCTTTTTCGGCTAATAGATTACTCCACTGAGAGTTGATAGTGATAATACGGCTGCCCGCCGTAATGCAGTTCCACCTCAAACGCATCATATGCGGTTTCGACCTTTTCGCGCAAAGCCTCCGCCTCTTGAGCTGTGATCTCTTTTCCATAGTAAATTGTGATTAGATCGCCCTCAGCGGCCAGCTTCTCCAGAAGCTGCATGACCGTCTCTTCCTCGGATGTGCCGATCAAGATCACCTTGTCTTCGATCAATCCGATATAGTCGCCGTTTTTGATCTGAAGTCCATTCACCCCGGCGTCCCGTACGGCGACCGTGACTTCTCCGGTTCTTACCCGCTTGATGTCGTCCCGCATCGCTTCGGCATTTTCAGCGGGATGGCCGTCCGGCTCATAGACGACCAGCGCGGCAATCGCCTGCATGGTGCTGGTCGTCGGCACGACCTCAACCGGTTTTTCAGAAACATCGGCTGCCTGCTGTGCCGCAAGAATAACATTCTTGTTGTTTGGCAGCAGAATGATCGTTTCCGCCGGAATCGCATTGATCGCGTCCAGAAAGTCCTGCGTGCTGGGATTCATGGTTTGTCCGCCTTCGATCACCTTGTCCACGCCAAGGCTCGACAGAATCTGCTGCCAGCCATCACCCTGGCTCACCGCGACAACGCCAACTTTTTTCATGGGCTGCGGCATCGCCGATGCTTTTTGGGGGGCGGACCCTGCGGCGAGATTTCGGGTGCGCTCCTCAATCTCGTCCGCCATATTATTGATCTTGATATCATGCAGAATTCCGCGCCGCAGACAGATCTCCAGGACCCGTCCAGGTGACGCGGAATGGATGTGGATTTTTAGCAGATTGCTTTCCCCGACTACCAGCAGGCAATCGCCCATAGGCAGCAGATCCCGCCGCACTTGATCTTGATCAAGCTTCGACCCACTGATCAACACTTCCGTGCAATACGGGTACTTAGGGTCAAATGCCTCTTGTTCGGTCGGTGTGATTTCCGCAGTCGGTTTCGGCGGCTCCATTGGGATTTCCTCGGGCTCCACTCCGGTCAGAACCGAATACATGCCTTCTAGAAAATAAATCAGCCCCTGGCCGCCAGCGTCGACCACGCCCGCTTCCTTCAAGATCGGAAGCATGCTGGGGGTCTTTTCCAGGATGCGGCGTCCGGCTTCCAGTGCTTCGCCGAAAACCACTTCAATTTCATCGCTATGCGCGGCAGATGCCGCAGCCCCACGCGCAATTTCGCGGATTACGGTCAAAATCGTGCCTTCAACCGGCTTCATAACCGCTTTGTAAGCGGTATCCGAACCTGCCTGAAGCGCAGCCGCGAACTGTTTAGCGTCGATGGCTTTCTTCCCGTCCAGTTCCCGCGCAAACCCGCGAAAAATCTGGGAAAGAATCACGCCCGAATTTCCTCGGGCACCCATTAAGGCCCCCATCGAGATCGATTTCCCCAGTTTCCCGGATCGAACATCGGCCTTTTCAGCTTCCTTAACCGCAGACAGCAGGGTCAAATACATGTTGGTTCCGGTGTCGCCATCCGGTACCGGAAAAACGTTTAAAGCGTCGACACGGTCCTTTTGTCTGGCCAGGTAAGCGCACCCGGCGGTCAGCATGCGGACCAGCACCGCACCGTCAATCTGATGCAAACCCACCCGAAGTCCTCCTCCGTTAATCGTTCAGTACCTTGACACCCTTGACGAACACGTTTACCCGGTTCACATGAATGCCAGCTACTTTCTCCATGGTGTATCTTATCTTTTGCATCACGTTGGAGGCAACCACAGAGATTTTGGTTCCATAAGTTACCACGATAAACACCTCAACGTTCAAGCCGTCAGGCGTCTCCTGCACTTCTACCCCTTTGCGGATCGAATCAAGGCCCAGAATGCTGGTCAGATCGTCGGATACCTTGCGGGAAACCATGCCAGCCAGCCCGTAGCAATCTACCGTGGCAAGCCCCGCCAGGGTTTCCACCGCTTCTTTCGATATCGTAATATTGCCCAAATCGGTCGTTTCAAGCGTATACACGAGCCTCATCCCTCCTGTTCAATCTAGTATAATTCAACAGCGGAAATTTGTATTCCTTCTTATTGCCCTCTTCACGACCTTTTGCTATACTGAATAGCGTGCGAAATCAACGAAAGGGGGCATGGAGTCAGTGGCAAAGTGCGATGTTTGCGAAAAAGGCATTACTTTCGGTAAGAAGTATAGCCATTCCCATATAAGAACAAACCGCCAGTGGAAACCCAATACCCAGAGCGTACGCGTTATGGTGAATGGAAGATCGATTAAGATGAACGTATGTACCCGCTGCCTGCGTTCCGGGAAAGTTACCCGGGCAATCTAACCCCTTTTGTACGTTTGTTGACCAAAAGCCCGTAAAGACCCGCAATACACCCCGGCAACTCGCCGGGGTGTTTGTTTTTTCGCCGATCCAAAGCTTGTCATCCAACTCATTCCAGTGGATAATTTAATCAGCGCATTCATAATATTCGATCGTTTTTAGCCACCCTCGATGATCGGAACGGGAGTGATTGGTTGAACCTGTACTCTCTGCTGACCTTCCTGGCCTGTGTGTTATATCTCTATTTTGGATACTACGTGCTGTATCTGGACCGGCGATCCCGGGTGAACCAGGTATTCAGCGCCTGCTGCCTGGCTTTTGCCTGGTGGGCATTCTGTGTCACTTTTTATTATCCAGCCCCGAGCGAAGCAGCCGCCAAATTCTGGCAAAGCCTTGCCACACTTGGCTTCGCTACCGTTCCTTCCCTTTTTCTGCTCTTTTGCCTGCTGCTTACCGGGACCCCTTATGTCAGGCGCTTCTGGTTTCTGCTTTTTATCCCCAGCGCACTTTTTGCCTATCAATCACTGTTCGGTAGCGGATGGGCCGAATCACACTACACCTTGACTTCTTTTGGCTGGTACGGCACACCCAACCTCGCCTCGCCTTGGTATATTGGTTTCATTATTTATTATCCGGTGTGCGTTCTGGCTTCCGGGGTGGTTCTGTGGCGCTGGCGCGCAAAAAACACCAGTCCGCGTCGGCGAAAACAGGTTGAAACGATTGTTTACGGCGCGGGCATCACCATATTCCTGAGCCTGGTTAACGAAACCGTGCTGCCTTCGATGGGATACTTGGTCCCGCAAATTCCAGCTTTTTTCGGTCTGGTCTGGGCATTCGGGATCTGGACTGCGATAACGCGCTATCGCTTGATGGTCGTGAATACCGGATTGGCCTCGACCGCTATCATCAGTCACATCCGCGACCTGATCATCCTGACCGATCCAACCGGAAATGTGACCGCAATCAACCCAAGAGTGACCGAAGTGCTGGAATGGTCCGAGACCGATCTGGTTGGCCGGCCGGTTGGTGACGTGATCGTTGAAACCGATTGGGTGCAGAATTTACTGCATCCCCAAAGTGTTCAGGACGAAGTCTCGCGGGAACTAACCTATGTCGGAGCGAATGGACACACGATACCGGTTCAGGCCAGCATTTCGCCCGTTTTGGATTCCACCGGCGATTATATCGGCCGCGTCTTGATCGCACAGGACATTCGGGAAACCCGGCAGCTCGAACATGAAATCCAGGTTCGCGAAACCGCCCAGCAGGCTCTGCAGCTTGCCAACGAAAAATTAAAAGAACTCGATCGGATTAAAACCGATTTTCTGGCCACGGTTTCCCACGAACTTCGAACCCCGCTAACCTCTATCCTCGGTTTTAGCAAAATTATTTCGCGCCAGACCGCCCTTCGGGTTCAGCCAATGATCGATCCAGAGAATAAGAAAGCCGCTGCGGCGGTCCGGCAGATCGTTGACAATTCGCGCATTATCGTATCAGAAAGCGAACGGTTGACCAGCCTGATCAGTGATGTGCTCGATATCGCGAAAATGGAATCCGGGAAAGTGGAATGGAAAAATCACCGGTTTTCATTATACGACCTGCTTGATCGCGCCGTTGAGGCAACGGCCGGTTTGTTTGCCGGTGACGAAGTCGTTCTGATCAAGGAGACTGAACCGGATCTCCCAGAAATTTACGGTGATTTTGATCGGCTGCTTCAAGTCGTTATCAATCTTATCTCCAATGCCTGCAAATTCACTGAGTATGGCAGTGTTACCTGCCGCATGCGCCGTTTGGACGACCACGTGGCGATCAGCGTGTCGGATACGGGGATCGGGATCGATCCGGCCGATCAGGCGCGGGTTTTCGATAAATTTAAGCAGGTCGGGGATCCTTTGACCAACAAACCGAAAGGCACCGGTCTCGGTCTGCCCATCTGCAAGCAGATTGTGGAGCACCACAGTGGCCGAATCTGGCTTGAAAGCGCACCCAACACCGGAAGCACTTTTACCTTCACCCTGCCGCTTTCATCTGACTCTCACAAACTGCATCTTGATCTTGCCAAGATTATGCGCCAGCTTCCCACACTTCCTATCCGTCCCCGATTTTCGGAAACCGGAGAACCAAAAACAATTCTGGTCGCTGATGACGACCGCAGCATCCGGCTGCTGCTGAAGCAGGAACTCGATGCCGCCGGATATCGGGTAACCGAAGCCAGTAACGGGCTGGAAGCCTTAACCATTATTCATCAGCAGCGGCCGGATCTCGTGATTCTGGATGTTATGATGCCGGATGTCAGCGGTTTTGATGTCGCGAGTGTTCTTAAAAGCGAGGCTGAAACCTCGAACCTGCCCATTATTCTGCTCTCCATCGTGGAAGATCTTGATCGCGGGTATCGACTCGGGGTTGACCGTTATCTGACCAAACCAGTGGACATTGAAACCCTGTTGGGCGAAATCCGTCGAATTCTTGACGACGGCGGAATTCGGCGGGCGCTGATTGTGGACGAAGGGTTGAACGATCCGGACCAATTAGGCGCAATGCTGGTCCGCCGGGGCTTTACCTCGTTTCATTGCGCCGAAGCCGCCGGTGTGCTTCGGCAGGCATTAACCATCGTTCCCGAGATGATTATTGTTGAAGCGGCACTGGCCGATCGGGAAAATCTGGCTGATCGGATTCTGGCCGAACCCAGTCTCGAAAACACGCTGCTTTTCCCCCTCCACGAGGAAGCGGATCAACTGATTGCATCGACCGAAATCCTGCTCCGATCCTCGTCCGGGGTTGAAAAGCTGATATAAGCTTCACATAGATGCGATATCAAAGAGTGTCCTCTAGCTGCAGGAGGCTTCTATGAATCTATTTTCGTTAATGTCATTTTTTGCGCTTCTGTTTTACCTGTATGTCGGGTTTTACGTGATCCGTTCGGATTCCCGCAGCCTGGCAAACCGGGTGTTTCTTATGCTCTGCTTCAGCTTCGCCATCTGGGCGTTTGCCTACACGTTCATTTATCCGGAAACCGATCCCGCCACGCGGTGGATGTGGTACCGGATATCCGCGTTGGGATGGACCACTTTCCCGGCCCTGGTCTTTCATTTCGACCTGGCGATGGTCCGTTCGCCGCTGCTCAAACGCCGTTGGTTTCTGCCCGCACTCTATATCCCGGTTCTCTTGTTGCTATACAAATCCCAAACCGGCATCCTGGTGGCCTATGATTTTGTTCAGACCCCGCTGGGCGCAGTCGAACTTCAAGTCAGCGGTTCAGTCTGGAATCTTTGCTTTGTCGGCTATTATTCAGCAGTCTTGCTTTTCGGAACATATGCGATTTATAGATGGGGCAAAAAATCAGCTCTGAATCGAACGCGGCGTCAAAGCCGTGTAATGACCCTGGGCGCTCTGCCTGCCATTTTCATTGGTTCACTGACCAATTCGGTTCTGCCCGCTTTAGGCATTCATTCCATTCCTGCACTGGCTCAAATCGCTTCGCTGACGTGGGTTTTCGCCATCGCCTATGCGGTTGGAAGATATCGTTTGATGGTGATGAGTCCAGCCCAGGCGGTCGCTGCGATTGCCGAAAAGTCTATGGATGCGCTTTTCCTCTTGGACCAAAACGAAACGATACTGACGGTGAACGCCTTCTCACTGCAAATTTTAGGCTGTAAATTGCACGATCTCATTGGCAAAAAATTGATCACCGTTGTCCCGGATGCGGCGCTCTTACTGGAGACCATCAAGCAAGCTTCGGCTCCCCGTCAGAAGGTTACCCGCAATCTCCTCATTACTGGCTGTGACAACACGGCTGTTCCGGTACGAATGCACATATCCCCCATCAACGATGCCTTTCACGAAATCGGCGGCTATGTTGTCATCGCACACGATCTTCGCTTGGCGACCAAACTGCAAAAGGAAATTATGGAACGGCAGCTGGCGCAAGCGGCTTTGATTCGGTCCAATGAACAAATGAAGGAGTTGGACCGCGTGAAAACCGAGTTTTTGACCACCGTCTCCCATGAGCTCAGAACCCCGCTGACCTCAATCATCGGTTTTTCCAAAATTATCGCAAGAAATCTGGATGACAAACTGCTTCCGCTGATTGACCCGGTGGAAGAACGTCAACGAAAGGTTCTCACGCAGGTTCGAGAGAATGTGATGATTATCATTTTCGAAAGCCAGCGGCTTTCCAACCTGATCAATGACATACTGGATATCGCGAAAATGGAGGCGGGCGAACTGGAGTGGCATTTTGAGGCCTTATCGATTCGCGACCTGATTCTGGCCACGGTTGAACAGATGCATCCGTATTTTGACGAAAGACCTGATGTTACCCTTTCCCTTGATCTTTCGGAATCGCTTCCGCCGGTCCGGGCTGACCGGGCCCGCATGGAACAGGTGGTTCAAAATCTGCTTTCGAATGCGTTCAAGTTTACCAACGCGGGTACCGTAGGCGTCCAGGCCCGTCGGGAGGGAGACGTTGTTCGGGTCAGCGTTCGAGACACCGGCACCGGCATTGGCACCAAGGATTTGGAAACCGTCTTCGACAAATTTAAACTGGTTGACGATACCCTCAATACCCGCCCGATGGGCTCCGGTCTCGGCCTGCCGATCAGTAAGCAAATCATTGAACATCACGGCGGCTCCATCTGGGTACAAAGTGAACTTTCGGTTGGCAGCACGTTTAGTTTCACGCTTCCGATCAGCGGTGAACAACCCATTCATCTGAATTCAATCATTACCGAACTTCGATCCCGTCTTTCCGCCGAGCCTGATCTGGCCGAAACCGGAACAAAAGCTGTTCTGATTGCGGATGATCATGCAGGAATCTTTCATGCTTTGCGCGAAGAACTGCTCCAGGCGGGTTATGCTGTCACCAGAGCCCGGGATGGTCAGGAGGCCATATCTACCATTAAACGGTCAGTTCCCTCACTGGTGCTCCTCGATCTTATGATGCCTGACGCCAGTGGCTATGATATCGCGTCGATCCTGAAAAACGACCCGAACACAGCCCATATTCCGGTTATTATCGTATCGCAGTCCGCGGACGCAAACACTGGCTATACGATACATGTCGATAAGTGCTTTACGAAAACAGTCGATTGCGAGATGCTGATGAAAGAAATTCATAAGCTTCTCGATCCATTTGGTATCGATCCCATTGTGGTGATTGACTCCATCGAACAACAGGAAAAATGGTTGATTCAAGCCCTGGATCAATCCGGCTTTTCTGTAGTCAGGATTGACGCCGATTCGGTTCAGGACCACCCGCCTGCCGAACTCTTAAAGCCAGGCAGGATACTGATCAACGCGCTTTCGCCTGAGCGGCAGTATATTTTGGATCAAATCAAAGCCAGTGACACTTTTGATCGGGTTTTGTTTTGCATACCGCCTGAATCATGATTACGAATGGTTTTTACCGCCAAATGGACACTGAGCTCTGTGATACAAATGCAGGAGGGATTCCATGCCGAAAATTTTGATCGTTGATGATGAACCCCATATCCGCTTGCTGTTGGAGCAGACCCTTGAGGAATTTGAAGATCAGGGCATCGATATTCTAAAAGCGGAAAACGGCCGCCAAGCCTTGGATTTAATCCAAAGGGAAAAACCTGATCTGGTTTACCTTGATGTCATGATGCCGGAAATGAATGGGTATGAGGTTTGCCGGACGGTGAAGTTCGATATGAAACTTGACGACATTTTTATCGTATTACTGACGGCAAAAGGCCAGGAATTTGACAAGAAAAAAGGCCTGGAAGTTGGTGCCAACATTTACGTGACCAAGCCCTTCGACCCTGACTTTATTGTAGAAAAGACCCGTGAAGTTTTAAAAGTTTAATCCGATCACCGTAACCTGTTCCGCACTGCGCAGTGTCCGATGTTGCATCGGACACTTTTTCGTTCCCGCATCGCTTCTTTTCCACCAACCCCAAATAACCCCTTGCTATGCCTTCGCAATCAGCCGCTATGATCCCGACTGCGCCGGTCCGCTCGTTCCGTTTCAGCGTCCCTGCCGGCGTCTGTACACGCTTTCCGCGGTTTGGCCTTCTTGCCCTCTTTCCCATACACTGTTCACGAAGTATCCGCTTTTCAAGCCAATCATCGCAGAAAGGAGTTTCTTTTATGTCCATTCCTTTGTTGCGGGTATTTGTGCTTTGTGGCGCAGTACTCGTACTCTTGCTCGGGTTTGCCGGAAACGCGCAGGCTTATGAGCAGCCGCGAAACCTCGCTATAGGGAGCCAGGGCGAAGATGTTGCCGCCCTTCAGACCGCCTTGAATACAATCGGTTATTCAGCCGGTAAGGTTGATGGATTTTTCGGGCCGATTACCCAGGGCGCTGTGATCCGTTTTCAATCCGCTACGAAACTGAAGCCTGACGGCATCGCAGGTCCCAAAACCAGCAGAGTTCTATCCCTGGCTTTGAATGAACCGATCAATGAACCGCCTCCAACCGTATACAAGCAGGTTCTTCAGATGAGAGCCTCCGCGTATGACGACGATGACCTGTGTAATTACCCCTATACCGGACAGCCCAGCTACATAGGTCTTCCCTTGATGGTCGGGGTTGTCGCAGTCGATCCCAAAGTAATACCCCTCGGATCGCAATTATGGATCGAGGGGTATGGACCGGCAATTGCAGGTGATGTCGGCGGTGCGATCAAGGGCACTCGCCTCGATTTATTGTATCCATTTCATCAGTCAGCCTGGAATTACGGCATTCAGAATGTAAACGTTTACATCTTATAGCGATTTGTTCGACCGATAAGTCTCACCTGATTGTTGAATTGCTTCCATTCGCTTCTTCAATTCATTTTCAACCACTTCCGGTACCAGCCCGCTTACCGAGCCGCCCAACAGGGCGGCTTCCTTCACACCGCTCGAACTCACAAAGAAGTACCGCGGATTGCACATAATAAACACCGTATCCACTTCTTCGGCGAGGTGATTGTTCATCATCGCCATATGCATCTCGTATTCAAAATCGGAGATCGTCCGAAGTCCCCGAACGATCGTCGTTACGTCCCGGTCCCGGACGTAATCCGTCAACAGCCCGCTGAATGATTCGATTTCAATATTGGGAATATCCCGCGTCACTTCCTGAAGCAATGCGATCCGCTCATCCACGCTGAAAAACGCTTGCTTGTAAACATTGTAAACGACAGAAACAATAAGTCGATCAAACATCTTGGCGGCCCGTTTGAACACGTCCACATGCCCATTGGTAACAGGATCAAAACTTCCTGGATATACGGCTGTTTTCACTGGTTGCAACCTCCCGGCCATCTTATTGACGCTCAAAAATGGCCAATACATATTGTTGGGTGATTGATTCTACTGAAACAAGCAAAAACCCTGCTTGTTATAAGGTTTCCGCAATAAAAAATAAAGAGGAGGCCCGCAAGCCTCCCCTTTTATTGTGTTTTAGAAGCTTAAACCGTTTACCGCTCGACAATCAAAGCAGTTCCCATCCCGCCGCCGATGCAAAGGGTTGCCAGACCACGTTTGACATCCCGTTTCTGCATTTCATGCAGCAGTGTGACCAAGATCCTGGCACCGGATGCGCCAATCGGATGACCGATGGCTATCGCGCCACCATTGACATTCAGTTTGGCCGGATCAATCTTCAGATCTTTCCCAACCGCCAGCGATTGAGCCGCGAAGGCTTCGTTGGCTTCAATCAGATCCATGTCATCCATGGTCAGATTAGCTTTTTTCAACGCTTTCGTGCTGGCCGGAATCGGCCCAACGCCCATGATTGCCGGATCAACACCACCGGATGCGTAGCTTACGATCTTGACCATCGGCTTCAGGCCCAGTTCATCCGCTTTTTCTTTCGACATCACGACGAGCGCGGCTGCACCGTCATTGATCCCGGAAGCGTTCCCCGCAGTAACCGATCCCTCTTTTTTGAAGGCTGGCTTCAGTTTGGCCAGGCTTTCTTTGGTGGTGTCTGCCTTGACATATTCGTCAAAGTCAAAAACAACATCGCCCTTTCTGGTTTTCACCGTAATCGGAACGATTTCATCCTTAAACCGGCCGCTTTCCACCGCTGCCGTTGCTTTGCGCTGGCTGGCCTCGGCAAACTCGTCCTGCATTTCCCGGGTGTTGCTCCACTTCTCATTGACGTTTTCCGCCGTGACGCCCATGTGGTAGTTGTTGTAGACATCCCAGAGGCCGTCTTTAATCATCATATCGACGACTTTGTTGTCGCCCATCCGATAACCCCAGCGGGCTTTGTCGAGCAGAAACGGCGCATTGGACATGCTTTCCGTGCCACCAGCAATCACGATGTCGGCATCGCCGGCCTTGATCAGCTGTGCTGCCAAAGAAACCGAGCGAAGGCCAGATCCACAAACTTTATTAATCGTAATCGTCGGAACTTCAGCCGGAACACCAGCGTCCAGTGAACACTGGCGGGAGATGTTCTGTCCCAGCCCGCCCTGAAGAACGCAGCCGAAAATGACTTCGTCAACCTGTTCCGGTTTGATGCCGGCGCGTTTGATCGCTTCTTTAATGACGGTTGCGCCCAGTTCACGCGCTGTAACATCTTTCAATGATCCCCCGAAACTGGCAACCGGGGTGCGGCATGCGCTGACAATAACGACTTCCCTCATTTTAAAACACCTCTTTCTTGTTCTTCACGTCACAAACAAACGTATAATGCTTCTCGCCATGCAGTTTTCTCGGATGAAGGTTCCCCGATCCGCGTGCTTCTCATTCCTTATTTCTGGATTTTGTCCCTATTTTTTCTATCGATGGGGTCGGGAAGGCCCGATCAATCCGTCTTTACATCTAAAACTACCGTAAACGAATTGGACAGCTTCTTACCAGAGCGCGTTCAGCAAGTATTGTCGCCTATTTTTTCCGTTTTGTAGCGGTATAAATAACAGGGACCATGTGGTCCCTGTTATTATTATCCGCAATAGTTCTCTCGTATGCCTATTCCAGCGACATTGCAAGGATTTCAGCAATATCGAGAACCTTCGCCGAGGCTTCGGCACCCTTACAGCCGTCATCCAACATGGTCAGACAGAACGGGCAGTTGGTGATGATGACTTCCGGATCGGTGGCCAAGGCCTGATCGGTCCGGGTGTCATTGATCCGCTTGTAGCCTTCCGAAGCATGCTCTTCGAGCCACATCCGGCCACCGCCAGCGCCGCAGCAGAATCCGAATTCACGGCTCCGTTCCATTTCGACGAGATTGGTGCCAGCAGCGGACAGAATCGCGCGCGGCTCATCGTATACGTCGTTATGGCGACCGAGCATACAGGAATCGTGATAGGTAATCTTGGTGCCGAGCATTTTATTCGGCTTCAGTTTGCCTTCCGCGATCCACTGGGCAATGATTTCCGTGTAGTGGTACACTTCGAACTTGCCGTCTTCGAATTGGGCATAGTCGTTTTTCAGCGTGTTGTAGCAGTGCGGACACGTGGTCACGATCTTCTTCACGCCGTAGTTGTTGAATGCATCGATGTTTTCCCGGGCAACCGTCTGGTACAGGTATTCCTGACCGAGACGACGGGCCGAGTCGCCGCAGTGGCGCTCTTCGGTGCCCAGGTAGCCAAGCGTGACGCCAACCTTGTCGAACAGCTTGACAACCGATTCGCCGACTTTCTTGTAGCGATCGTCGAACGCCATGGCGCATCCGCCGAACAGCAGGAAGTCAAAGTTGGTATCTTCGGAGGCCATCTTGACCAGATCCTGTACGCCGCGCTCTTTGAGCCACTCGGCGCGGTTCGCCCAGCCAACGCCCCACGGGTTGTAGTTGCGCTCGATGTTGGTGAAGGCAGCCTGCGCTTCGCCCGGCATATCGCCCTGCCACATAACAAGGTTCCGGCGCATTTCGATGATCTTCGGAATGTGCTCGATGAAGAACGGGCAGTGTTCCATGCAGGCCCGGCAGTTGGTGCAGTCCCAGATGACGTCGGTCGTAACGACATCATAAAGCAGGCTCTGTTCCATAACCGGTTTGACTTCCGTTTCTGCCTCAACGTCATGCGTCATGGCAGCTTCGGTTTCCGCGGCCGGATTCTTCTTCAGATCGGCCAGGAATGGGGCTTTCTCATCCATGTGCTTCTTCAGCGCCTGGATCAGGGTCATCTTCGGGTTCAGGTGCTTACCGGTCAGGTAAGCCGGGCAGTTTTCCTGGCAACGGCCGCAGCGGCTGCAGACGTCGAAGTCCAGGAAGTCTTTCCAGGTGAACTCTTCGATGTTTTCAACACCAAAGGTTTCCGCTTCTTCAATGTTCGGTACGTGACGGATGTAGCCGCCCTTGGGTGCCAGGTCACGCACGAAGTAAGCAACCATGCTGGCGAAGATGTGCCACAGCTTGGTAAACGGAACCAGTGCGATGAACAGGAACGCCAACGCCATGTGGAACCACCAGAGAATCCGGTGCCACATTTCGATGCCGTCCAGGCTGAACCCGACCATCCATTTTCCAACCAGCCAGTAGCCAAAGAACGATGCGATCTTTTCAAACCACAACGCTTCCTGCTCAGGTGCGAGTTTCAGCAGAGCGGCAACGCGCAGACCTTCAATCAGATACCCGGTAATCAGGATGACGAAGATCAGCAGGAGCAGCCAGCCGTCGCTGGATTTATTGTCGATTGCAAGGCGATCCGGTTTCTGGATGTAACGGACATAGGCCAGAACCATTACGCCCAAAATGGCTAGAACACCCATGGTGTCAACGATTACAGACATTCCAATGTAGAGGTTTCCATAAATGGGGGGCCATTTAATGAAGTGATGCATGGCGTCAACGCCGGCGGCCATAAAGAGGAAGACAAAACCCCAGAACAGGAAGAAGTGAGCGAAGCCTGGGCCAATCTTTCTCACCACACGGTTGTGAATAAACGAAAACTTGAACCAGGACCAGATCCGTTCTCCAACCTGGTCAATACGGTTCATTTCGCCTTTAGCTAGCAGCCATACCATGACCTTTTGAACAAAACCAACGAGAAAAACAATGATCGGGATGAACATGAACACGTAGATCAGCCAATCGTACGGTACGTTCGCCCCGACTTCACGCATCGGTTGTTCAAACACTTCAAAGGGTTTAAAGCTAAAGAACTTCTCCATTAAAAGTATTCCCTCCTTAAATTAGGTACAGGATCCCGGGTGGTGACCCGGGATCCTGACTTAAGCGTGCTACTTCTTGAGTTCTGCAACTGCTACGGGAATAACTTTGAAGAGGTCCCCAACAACGCCCATGTCGGCTACGTTGAAAATCGGAGCTTCGGGGTCGGTGTTGATTGCTGCGATGAACTTGGAGGAGGACATCCCGGCCAAGTGCTGAATCGCACCGGAAATCCCAGCTGCCACATACAGATTCGGGTTGACGACCTTACCGGTCTGTCCGACCTGATACTCATGGCCAAGCCAGCCGGAGTCGATTGCTGCACGGGATCCGCCAACGCCAGCGCCCAGCAGGTCAGCGAGCTCTTCAATAAACTTAAAGCCTTCCGGCCCTTTGCAGCCGCGGCCGCCAGATACGACGACTTCAGCTTCAGTGAGTTCCGGACGGGACGAAACGGTCGCTTCAAAGGAAACAATCTTCTGGTAGACATCTGCATCGGTTGCAGCGACAGCCGCGTTGACAACAGCGCCAGCTTTGTTGGATTCGACAACTTCGTTCACGCCAGCGCGGATGGTTGCCATAACCGGAGCGCCGGAAACTTCGATCTTCTGGAAAGCTTTGCCGGCATAGACCGGACGGGTGAAGACGCCCTTGTCACCGGAGAGTTCCATTGCAATAACGTCGGTTGCCATACCGACTTCCAGTTTCTGTGCGAGGCGGGCTGCCATGTCTTTGCCCAGGGAAGTGTGTCCAAAAAGAATCACTGCCGGGTCATATTCCTTTACCATGGCTGCTGCCTGAACAACATAGGCACCGGTGTTGTAGTTGGCGAATACATCGCCCTCAGCGACAAGAACCTTGTCGGCGCCGAATTTACCCAGTTCAGCGGCGAGGCCTGAAACGCCTTTACCCATCAGAACTGCGGTTACTTCTTCGCCTGTCTTTGCAGCAGCGCTGAGAAGTTCAAACGTAACCTTGCGGACTTTGCCATCTCTCTGGTCAACAACGACCCAAATACCCTTTGCCATCATTTACCCTCCTTAATCGTAATCGACTAACCGCTTACTACTTCTTGATTTCAATCTTGACGTCGTTCAGCATCCAAGCAGCGAGCTGCTTGCCAGTGTCATCGGCTTCGCCTTCGATCTTCTTACCGCCAGCTTTAGCCTGCGGCAGAGCGGTCTCGACAACCTTCACTTTGGATGCGACAGAAGCGCCAGCAGCTTTGTCGATGGGCTTTTTCTTCGCAGCCATGATGCCCTTCATCGAAGGATAACGCGGTTCATTGAGGCTGACCTGGCAGCTTACGAGAGCCGGCAGTGCAACTTCAACAACTTCAGTTCCGCCGTCAACTTCACGGGTGCACGTTGCCGTGCTGCCATTCAGTTCGAGCTTGGTTACAACGTTGGCATGAGGAATGCCAAGGATTTCGGCTACCCGGGTCGGAACCTGGGAGGAGCCATCGTCTGCAGCCACGTGACCGCAAATGATCAGGTCAGCGCCTACACCTTTAAGAACTTCGGCAAGGCTTACTGCACGAGCATACTCGTCGGCGTCGGTCGCCTGGTCCACCTGAACACCCCGGTCCGCACCCATGGCCAGAGCCTGACGAATCGCTTCGCTGACTTTGTCTGCGCCCGCGGAAACGACTACCACTTCCGCGCCGCCCTTTTCTTTAATCCGAATGGCCTCTTCTACAGCCACTTCATCATAAGGATTGATGATGAGATTAATCCCCTCGTCGGAAATCTTCCCATCTTTCAGGACAACCTTGGCTTCCGTGTCAAATGTCTGCTTTACACATACAGCGATTTTCAAATTCCTTTCCTCCTTTTCAAGGTTTTTGCAACTATTTGGTCCTAAAAAACGCCGAATTTACGATCCAATTTCTCTACCGGTAAAGAACGAATCACCCCCACCCAATTAATTCAGCATATTTAGTTACAAGCCGAGTCCGCCTGTAAACTGTACCCAAAACCCGCTGGCTCACCATCGGGTTATTCGGACCTAAATATTTGAACAATTCCGAGCATTAACCGGGGAAAAATCAGCAAACACCCAACTCTTTTCTTTCGAGATGGAGACTCATTTTCCTCTTTTGTATTAAACCGAAATCTTTTTTTTCTTTCTCGGTCATTATTGCGGTTTTTACCTTAAAATTAAGACTTTTGCGTTAATTTTCAACCCCGCGCCGGTCAGACAATCCGCTGATAGAAAAACGTGGCCATCGAACGCAATCCGAGCTCGCGCGCCTGAAAAATCTGCTCTGTGCTGCCGATAAAGAGAACGCCATTTTTGTGCAGGGCCCCGACAAACTTCCGGTACAGCTTTTCTTTGGCATCTTCCGTAAAATAAATCACGACATTCCGGCACAAAATGAGATCAAAATCGCCTGGGAAGGTATCTTTCAGTAAGTCCTGCCGCTGAAACCGGACCAAGTTTTTGATTTCGTCCTTCACCAGAAGCATCCCATCCGGCTGTTCGGAGAAATACTTTTTGACCATGTGCGGCTCCATGCCGGCAGTCGATTTAGCCGTATACCGACCTGTCTGTGCCTTGTTCAGCACTTCGATGTCAAGGTCCGTCGCCCAGATTTTGTCAAATTTGCCCGGAAAATATTCCTTCATCATCATCGCCAGCGAATAGGGCTCTTCGCCGGTGGAACATCCGGCGCTCCATATTTTCAGCTGACCGCGTTCCTTCAACAGTTCTGGAACAATGGTTTGCCGCATAACGTCCCAGTGGTTATTGTTCCGAAAAAACTCGGACACGTTAATGGTTAAATGATCAATGAATTTCCGGTTCAGTTCCGCGTTTTCATCCAGCATCCGAATAAAAG
Source organism: Solirubrobacterales bacterium (assembly GCA_050258755.1). GTDB lineage: Bacteria > Bacillota > Syntrophomonadia > Syntrophomonadales > DTU052 > JBLMZI01. The sequence continues at coordinate 32,804 of JBLMZI010000008.1, forward strand.
CCTGATAGTCGACCGCGCCGACCGAACGCATGAAGCTGTTGATCCGCCGTTCCATTTGAGGCCGCTTGTACGACGTCAGATCAATCCCGTTTTTCTGTTGGACTTTGGTTTGGAACCACTCCCAGCCATTGTTTTCAGCCACCGATTATTCCTCCTTTAACGCACAAAGAACTTCCGCGGCTGTTTCAGCCGTCTTTTCGATATCTTCGATGGTATGGGCGTTGGATACGAACCAGACTTCAAACTGTGAAGGCGGCAGATAAATCCCGCGTTCCAGCATCCCGTGGAAGAATCTCGTATACAAGCCGGTGTCGGCCTTCATCGCGCTGGTGTAATCGGTGACTTCGTCCTCGGAAAAGAATAAACAGAGCATAGACCCCAGTCGGTTTAGCACCGCTGGAAGGTATTCGTTTTCGATGACCGTGCGGATCCGGTTATGGAGCACATAGGCTTTGACTTCAAGTCCTTCGTAAATCTGACCATCCCTCAAAAGTTTGAGGGTCGCCATTCCGGCTGCAACCGCCAACGGGTTGCCGGACAAGGTTCCGGCCTGGTATACAGGGCCTTCCGGTGCCATCATTTCCATAATCCTTTTTTCCCCGCCATAGGCCCCGACCGGCAGACCGCCGCCGATGATTTTCCCAAGGCAGGTCAGATCGGGTACGATCCCGGTGATTGTCTGCATACCGCCATATGTAACCCGAAAGCCGGTGATCACTTCATCAAAAATCAGCAGTGCGCCAAATTCCCGGGTCATCTCGCGCAGCCCGACCAGGAATTCCTTCTCCGGCAGAACCAGGCCCATATTGCCGGCAACTGGCTCAACGATAATCGCCGCAATCTCTTCTCCAGCCTGATCGAATGCATCCCTGACCGAGTACAGATCATTATACTGACAAATGATCGTATCGGCAGCACATCCGGGCGTGACGCCCGGACTGCTTGGGACCCCCTGCGTCATAAGCCCGGATCCGGCTTGAATGAGAAACGCGTCGGCATGCCCATGATAGCAGCCGGCGAATTTGATGACCTTATTGCGGCCTGTAAAGGCCCGGGCGAGGCGAATCGCGCTCATGGCGGCTTCCGTTCCGGAATTGACCAACCGCACCCGTTCCATCCCTGGAAAAGCCGCGCAAATCATCTCGGCCAATTCAACTTCGCCAGGATGGGTTGCGCCGTAAGAGGTGCCGCGGACGGCGGCTTCCCTGATGGCTTCCACAATCTCAGGGTGCGCATGTCCCAGAATCAGCGGTCCCCAGGAACCGACATAATCAATATATTCATTGCCATCGACATCATAAAGCCGGGCCCCCTGCGCGCGTTCAATAAACCGCGGATTGGACCCGACCGAGCGGAAAGCCCGTACCGGACTGTTGACACCGCCCGGAATGACGGCTCGGGCTCTCTCAAACAATCGTTCCGATTGATCAGTTCTCATTGGATCACTCCTTTATCCAAGTGATGCCTTTTGCAATATTTACGGCTTGACCAGCTATCGAAAACGGACACTGCTTTTCTTGAACTCGCGTATGCTCCCAAGCACCTGATAATCTGAACATCCGGCAATTCCAACAAGCTGACGGACTGCCCGATCAAGCCTCGGATGATCGACGGCATGCACCATGCAGTACAGATTATAGGGCCATTCTTCCCGGCTCTCCCGCCAGTAGCAATGGGTGACCGCGGAACTTTGGGCCAGAAGCTGTCCAACCCGCTCCGCTTCGGTTTCCGGAAGCTGAAAGGCGACCATGGCATTGGCCCGAAACCCGGCTTGCTGGTGCCGGACCACCGCCCCCACCCGGCGGATCAGTCCTTCGTCCCGCATTTTCCGGATTTCATCGAGCAGTTCCTTTTCCGAAACGCCAATTTGTTCTGCAGCTGCGGCAAATGGTTGTTCAAGCACCGGAAGGTCGCCTTGCAGCAGTTCAATGATTTGCTCACGCAGGTTATTCTTCATCAATCTGAAATACCGCCCTGATCTTAAACGCTTTTCGAACCGGCAAACTGTAGATCGCAAGCCCAGTCCGGCCCTCGATTTCGCGGATCACCGCATCGCGGTCCTCCACCGATCTTCCGGTCACAGTGAACCAGAGATTCAGGGCATGATCACGTTGGTAGTTGTGCGTGACCTGATCATAACCACTGATGACCGCGGCGGTTTCTTCGATTCTTGCCGTTTCCACCCGTGCGGCACATAATGTGGATGTCATACCCATCGCCGGTGAGTTAAACACCGCGCCAATCCGCCGGATCACTCCCCGCTCCTTCAGCCGGGCGACCCGCGTAAGGCATTCCGCCTCGCTAATGCCTACTGCAGCGCCTATCGCGGCAAACGGGCGTGCCTCCAAAGGAAATCCTGTCTGTATAAGATTCAGGATGCGGGCATCCAGTAGTTCCATTGCCAGCTACTCCTTTGGTCGGTACAGACACCAGGTGTCTTCCGCCATGTAATCCCCGTTATTGTAGTAATAAGCCCGGGCCCGGCAGCCGCCGCACCGGTCCTTGTACTCACAGATCCCGCATTTGCCCCCATATTCAGCTGTACGAAGCGTTTGCAGAACCTCATTGTTCTTCCATATCTCCGCGAAGGATTGCTGTTTCACGTTGCCCAGCGGAATGTTCAGGTAGGCACACGGCTGTACATCACCCTTGGGACTAATAATACAATATGAAATTCCTGCCAAACAACCCCTTGAGAACCGAGTCGAAACGCCCTTGGTTTCTGCGATTCGAATAAACTGCGGCGCACAGGTCGGTTTGATTTCAATGCTGACGTTTTTCTGTTTTTCCATCAAACGCCCGATAGTCCGCTCGTACTCCCGGACCCGCAGCGCTTCCTCCTCGATATCAGCACCTCGCCCGGTCGGCACCAGAAAGAAAACGTGGTGAGCCATCGCGCCAATCTCGACCGCCAGATCGGTCAACCGGTCCAACTGCTCGACGTTCCAGTTCATAACGGTGGTATGTGCCTGAAAAGGGATGCCTGCATCTTTGAGGTTTTTCATGCCTTCCAGGGCTTTTTCATAGGCCCCCGAAAGCCGGCGGAACGCGTCGTTCTGCCCGGCATCGATCGAGTCCAGGCTCACACCGCAGGCCATGACGCCCGCTTTTTTCAGATCTCGTGCCATCTGGAGCGTAATCAGCGTGCCATTGGTCCCCATTACGGTCCGCAAGCCGCACTCGGTCGAGTAGCTGCACAATTCGATGATGTCAGGTCGCATCAGCGGCTCTCCGCCGCTCATAATCATAATTTTAAAGCCCGATTCCTTGATTTCCCGGATCAGCTTTTTTCCTTGTTCGGTATTGAGTTCGTCGTCCAGCCTGGCCCCAGCCTCACGGTAGCAATGATCGCAAAGCATGTTGCACTGGTTGGTGGTATTCCAGGAAACAATCATGGGATGTTCCTCCCGTTTTTACAGCATTTCAGCCATTTCGAGCGCGTGGTAGGTAATGATGATGTCGGCGCCGGCCCGCTTGATCGCGGTCAGAATCTCCTGCGTCACCCGGGTTTCATCAATCCAGCCTGCCCTGCCAGCCGCTTTGACCATCGCGTACTCACCGCTGACATTGTAAGCCACAACCGGATGATGGAACCGTTCTTTGACTTCCCGGATGATATCCAGATAGGCAAGAGCAGGCTTGACCATAATCATGTCTGCCCCCTCTTCGATATCAAGCGCCGCTTCCCGAATGGCTTCCCGCGCATTGGGCGGGTCCATCTGATAGGTTTTTCGATCCCCGTGTTTCGGGGCCGATTCGGCCGCGTCGCGAAACGGGCCATAAAAGGCGGAAGCGTATTTTACCGCGTAGGACAAAATCAGCGTGCTTTCAAAGCCGCACTCATCCAGCGCGGTCCGAATATACCCGATCCGGCCGTCCATCATATCAGACGGGGCGATGATGTCAGCGCCGGCCCTGGCATGCGAGCAGGCTTGTTTGGCCAGCAGCGGAAGCGTCATATCGTTATCGACCATGCCGTCCGCGGTTAAAACCCCGCAGTGACCATGATCCGTGTATTCACACAGGCAGACATCAGTCACCACAGTAAGGTCCGGAACCGTGTCCTTAATGGTTTTCACCGCATGCTGCACCACGCCGTCAGCTTCAAAGGAAGAAGCGCCAACCGCATCTTTGTGTTCAGGAATCCCAAAAAGCAGAACGCCTCCAATTCCCTTATTGCGAGCTTCCCGGGCAATCCCGGGCAGCAGATCGGCTGAGTACCGTTCGACTCCGGGCATGGAACTTACCGGTTCCCGAACACCAGTCCCTGGTACGACGAAAATTGGGTAAATCAGATTGGAAGGAACAACCAGGGTTTCCCGGACCAACCGCCGGATACCCTCGTTTGTGCGAAGACGGCGCATGCGATGTCTGGGAAAGCTCACCGGTGTCATCTCCTTTCGATTTCGGCATCAGTCAAATAACAGGCCGGGTCTTCCGCCCAGAGATCGCCATAGGCTTCTCTGGCCCGAATCCGGCATCCGCCGCATAATTCCTTGAACCCACAGCTGCCGCAGCGGCCTTTCACATGTTTGGACTTTTCGCGCAGCTGAACCATAAGCGGATCGTTTCCGGTCCAGATTTCGCTGAACGGTTTTTCCCGAATATTGCCCAGCGAATAGTCCTGCCAGAACTGGCAGGGGTGAACATTCCCCTGTGGATCCACATTGGCGAATTTGGTCCCGGCGGAACAGCCGCCATGCATCTCAAGCAGCTTTACAACCTCTTCGGCCCTGCCGGCATCCAGCCGCTGAATCCGGTTCAGTAAATAAATACCGTCAGCGTGATTATCAGTGGTGAGGATCTCAACCTCCACACCGCGACGGTTCAAATCGATGGTTTTTTCGGCAACAAGGTCTAATACCGCCCGTTTTTCCTCCCGGCTGGTATCCAGCTTCATTATTTCGCGGCCCCGGCCGGCATACACCAGATGGTACATGCAGAAGCGCGGGATGCCTTCCTTTTCAATTAAATCGATCAAGCCCGGCAGGTCCTGCTGATTGGACTGGTTGACGGTAAACCGGACCCCGGTTTTGACATCATTGGCCAAACAGGCCCGGATTCCCTGGATTGCCTGTTCGAAAGCACCGACTTTTCGGCGGAACTTGTCATGGGTCTCGGACAGCCCGTCAATACTGATTCCGACATACTGGAATCCCGCCGCTTTGATTTTCTTGGCGGTCGCATCATCGATTAAGGTTCCGTTGGATGAAATGACCGGGCGCAGCCCTTTCGCCGCCGCCAATTCCCCGAGTTCAAAAATATCCTCACGGAGCAGCGGTTCGCCGCCGGAAAACAACAGCACTGGTGCCTGCATCTTCGCAAGATCGTCGATAAAGGCTTTCGCTTCATCGGTACTGAGCTCACCCTTGTACTGCCGGTCTTCGGCATGAATGTAGCAATGCTCGCACCGCAGGTTGCAGCGGTTGGTCATATTCCAGACCACCAGCGGGCGGTTGCTGTCCGAGAACTGCAGCAGCCGGGCCGGTACCTGGCCTGCGCTCTGATGTTTGATGACGTCGGATACCGTTGCGGTTCCACAGAGTAATTTCGTACACCCAATCATTGTTTGCATCCTCCCTGGTATAGCCCCCGGGATCGAACCCGGTGGACATTCCTCACTTTACTTGCCGCGCCTATCCGGCTACGGCACCTCACCCACTCTAACAATGGCGCTGACAAGGGATAGTTCTTTTGTCAGCCCGGACGAATCCAGATTCTATCCCGAAGACCCGGCTTCCGCCAGGGCGTTAACCAGTCCGTCAATGGTGTATTCGTTCGGCATTACCGTCACCCGAAAGCCGTACTGCCTGGCTGTATCGGCTGTTATCGGCCCGATACATGCGGTTTTCACCCGGTCCTGGATTGCTTCTACGGCATCCTCACCGATTAATTTTACAAAATTGGTGACCGTGGAGCTGCTGGTAAACGTGATCCAATCAACGGCCCCGGACACCACCTGTTCGCGTTCACCGGCCGCAAATGTCTCCTCCGGTACAGCTTCATAAACATGAACCTCGTCCACATGAACCCCCCAGGAGCGAAGCGTTTCAGGGAGGATCTCACGAGCGCCGCGCGCTCTGGGAACAAGCACCCGTTCCCCGGCGTGAATTTGATCGCGCAGAACATCGGCTACGGCTTCCGCCCTGAAAACCTCCGGTACCGCAGTGACTGAAAGACCCGTCGATTGGAGTCTGGCCTGAGTGGCCGGTCCAATCGCGCAGATTTTCGGCCCTTTCAAATCGCGGATGTCTCCCCCGGCGTCGCGAATCTGACGCAGAAACTCATCCACACCGTTGACACTGGTAAATATCATCCAGGTATAAGTCTCCATTTTCTTTAGCAGCCCGGGAAGATCCGGAATCGCCAGCGGCTGAATCCGAATCGTGGGGAATTCAATCACCGCCGCACCAAGTTCGGACAAGGCCGAAACCAAATTGCTGGCCTGCGCCCGGGAACGGGTGACCACAATGCGAGAGCCAAACAGCGGCCGGTTGTCAAACCACCTCAGTTCCTCCCTGAGGCTCACAACGTCCCCGACAATGGTGACGGCCGGCGGTTTGAATCCAGCCTGACGCACTTTTTCCACAATGGTTTCCAGGGTACCTGTCAGCACTTCCTGCTCTGGAAGCGTGCCCCACCGGATCAATGCGACCGGCGTTTTCGGATCACGCCCCCGGGCAACCAGGTTTTGCACGATATTCGGCAGGTTTTCAACACCCATCAGAAAAACCAGCGTGCCAATGCCGGTCGCGATCTTTTCCCAATCGATCGAGCTTTCGTCCTTGCCTGGTTTTTCATGGCCGGTTACGATTGCAAAGGTGGAGGTGCAGTCTCGGTGGGTCACAGGAATACCCGCGTAAGCTGGTGCCGCAATCGCCGATGTCACGCCAGGCACGATTTCGAACGGGACCCCGTTTTCGCGCGCGAACTGGGCTTCTTCTCCGCCCCGGCCAAACACAAAAGGGTCCCCGCCTTTTAACCGGGCCACGATCTTTCCGGCTCTGGCATGGTCCACCAGCACCTGGTTGATTTCTTCCTGGGCCATGGTATGGCGGCTTGATTCCTTACCAACATAGATCAGTTCGGCATCCGGACGGGCGTGGCGAAGAATCTCCCGGCTTACCAGACGGTCATAGACGACAACGTCCGCCCGGCGCACGCAGTTCATCCCTTTCACCGTGATTAATCCCGGGTCGCCCGGTCCCGCGCCGATCAAATAAACCTTCCCCATAAGGCTCATCGGTTGCTCTCCTGACTTCGAATTTCACGTAAAATATCACCGGCGCCCTGATCAAGCAGGCGTTCCGCCAACTTGCGGCCCAGCCCAACCGGATCCGCGGCTGGGCCAGTCATTCGGTCGCGAAGAATCCGCTTGCCGTCCAAATCGGCCACCAGTCCTTCGACTTCCAGCTGATCCCCTTTGACCGTTCCAAGAGCGCCAATCGGAATCTGACAGCCGCCTTCAAGAACTGCCATAAAAGAGCGTTCAGCCGCAATGGCGGTCCGGGTTTCGTCATGATTTATGGTTTGAACCAGCGGCTTGACCGTCGGATCGTCTTTTCGAATCTCGATGCCGATCGCCCCCTGCCCGACCGCAGGCAAAAACGGAAGCATTTCGGTTACCCTATCTTCATACCCCAATCTCGCCACACCGGCAAAAGCCAGGATAATGGCGTCCAATCCCTCTTCGGTCAGGCGCCGGATCCGGGTATCGATGTTCCCCCGAAGGTCCACAATCCTGAGGTCCGGGCGCACCGCAGCTAATTGGGCCCGGCGGCGCAGACTCGAGGTGCCGATTCTGGCCCCGTGGGGAAGCTCGGCCAGGGAAGCGCCATTGGCAGCAATCAGTACATCCTGCGGCTGTTCCCGGGTTAATATCGCGCCGATTTCCAGCCCATCCGGTACTTCGGTGGGCAAATCCTTCATGCTGTGCACCGCCAGATCAATGTGGCCCGCCAGCAGTTCCGATTCAATTTCCTTGGTAAAAAGGCCCTTGTCACCGATTCGGGAAAGAGCCACATCAAGCAGTTTGTCGCCTTTGGTTTTAATCATCACGGTTTCGAAGCAAACACCCGGATGAAGCTGACTGAGTTTTTCAATCACCAGATCCGTCTGCCAAAGCGCAAGCTTACTGCCCCTGGACCCGGCCCGTATCTTCAACATATTCACCGTTCTCCTCGCCAGCAATCTCCAACTGGAACAGCTTCTTGACCACTTCGGCATAGAGATGGCCCTGATTGGTCGCCGCGACCTCTTTCAGGTTCACCACCGGGAAGTGCAGCAGCTGGTTCACAATTGACGATGCCATGGATCGAATCATCTGTTCTTCCTTTGCCGAAACCTTGCCGAGCTTGTTTAATGTCCGCGCGATTTCGACTTCCTTAATCGCTTCTGCCCGCCCTTTCAACGCTTTAACAACCGGAATCACGTACTGCGTTGCCAGCCAATCATTAAATTCGTCCAGCTCTTCCGTAATAATGCTTTCGGCTTGGCGGGCCGCCGTTTTACGGGCTTCTAAATTGGCGTCGACGACATTTTTCAGATCATCGATATCGTGGAGAAAAACCCCCGGGATTTCCGCGACCGCCGGATCAATATCGCGCGGGACCGCAATATCGATCAGCAATAACGGCCGTTCCCGGTTCTCCAATAAAGGCTGCAGATCGTCCCGGCGCAGCACATAATGCGTTGCCGCCGTACAACTGATAATGATGTCTGCTTTCGCAATATGATCGGACAATCGATCCAACTGAATGGCCTGCCCGTTAAACTGCGCCGCCAGCCCGGCGGCGCGTTCGTAGGATCGATTGGAAACCACGACGCCGGAAACGCCGTTCGCCACGAGATATTTCAAAGCCAGTTCACTCATCTGCCCGGCCCCGATCACAATGACGGTCCGCCCCTCGAGCTCGCCAAACACCTGGCGCGCCATTTCAACAGCAACCGTGCTGATCGAAACGGCATGCTGATCCATATTGGTTTCGGTCCGAGCCCTTTTCCCAACATAAATCGCTTTTTGAAACAGCGAGTGCAGAATTCGGTCCGCCCCCCGGTGTTCGATGGAACAGGCATACGCATCCTTGACCTGCCCGAGAATTTCGGTTTCGCCGAGCACCATTGAATCAAGCCCGGAGGTCACGCGGAACAGATGAAGAATTGCATCATAACAATTCGGCTGATACAGAACAGAAACAAGATCTTCCTCCGCCATGTTCAACCGGTCCGCGACGAAGGCCCGCAATGCCTTGGCGCCTTCGTCCACATCCCGTACGGTGGCATAGATTTCGGTCCGGTTGCAGGTGGAAAGGATCACCGTGCCATGCAGCGCCGGATACTTGCCCAGCGCGGCATACGCTGCCTGAAGGCCTGTCCCGGTAATCGCCATCCGCTCTCTGATTTCAACCGGTGCGGTTCGATGACTTAATCCAGCCAGGAGAATATACATTCGAGCATTCGCTCCCTTGCGGTTTCAATTTGTCCTTGACGGATCAGATCCATCACTTCCAGCGCGGTCACGGCTTCAAGCACCGCTTTGCGCTGGGATTCTTGCTCAAATCGGTTCCGCACCGTTTCCCGGGCGGTCCCTAGTAATTCAAGATATGTTCCGTACTCCGGGCCAATTTCTTGCTCCAGCCGCTCTCGCAGCCGCCGGGCCAGGATGGGGCTTTTGCCATCGGTGGCAATCGCCAGCGTTAAACTGCCCCGGCGAACCACCGCCGGTACGGTAAAGGTGCAGTGTTCCGGATCGTCTACAACATTAATCGGCACACCGGCCGTCTTGCAGTCCCAATACACCGCTTCGTTGCACGAACGCAGGCTGGTTGCGGCAAAAACCAGCGCGCACCCCTGAATATCTCCTGGCTCGTATTCCCGGGCCAGATACGTAATCTCGCCGCGCCGGTCGAGGGCAAGAATCTCCGCGCAAGCCGCCGGCGCCACTACCGTCACCGTAGCCAGGCAAGCCAGCAAATTCTGGACTTTCCGAAGACCAACCGACCCCGCCCCGACGACCAGACACTTTCTTCCGGTCAATTCTAATGAGATTGGAAAAACCGGCATACGTGATGCGCCTCATTCCGGGTTTCCATGAAAACCCTATTACAGCCATGATTCAGCCAAAGAGAAAACTCGGCTTGCGCCGAGCTCAATCCTGCATCCTATCGTTCCGGCCGCGCCCTTTGCCGGTCTGTTACCAACACTGGTTCTATATCGGCCGTTTCACTCGGATAACGCTCGATCTTTTAGATAAAGTTGGTTTCTTATTCCGCTTTGTTATCTTTCGGTAAGGATTTGGCATCGGTTGGTTCATCGACCCGGGCCTGCCGGAATTCACCAATGGCCTGTCCGATCGATTTGCCCACCCCGGGCAGTTTGCCAGCGCCAAAAATAATCAGAACAATCGCGAGAATCAAAACCAATTCCCACGGGCCTACATTGCCAATAATTCCGAACACGATGAAAAACCTCCCTTAGTATCAACCCAACGCTGTGACGGGACTGTAACAATCCGTCCCCTTGTCCCTGTGATTGCCAGTGCTGCCGGCAATATCACCGGCTGCCGGCTGAATACTCTCTGTTATTATCACAGAAAGGCGAATCATTGTAAAGCAAGCATATTCGGGGCTGGAAGTGATTTCCGGCCCATGTGTTTTTACATCCACACCAGTTCATAAACGATCACGCTTTTGTCCGCGCCCCCGGTCACCGCAAATTTGCCGTTCGGCGAAAACGCGAACGTATTGATCCATTCTTTCGATTCCAGGGAATTCAGTTGTCTTCCGGTCGCCATATCCCAGAAGTCGACGGATTTGCTCCGCCCCCACCCGGCCAGAATGTGGTCGATCGAGAAGGCGACCTGATACTCCCCGGCGCCGTGCCCCCGAAATGAATAAAGTTTCCTTCCGTTGGCAAGGCTCCATACGTTCACGTTCCGCTGCGGGCTGCCCCCGGCAACCAATGCGCCGTCAGCCGTAATAGCAAGCGCACAGATCGTTCCAACCCGCATTGCGCCCACAAAACTATCGATTTCTTCAACGGTTTCAAGATCCCACAGTTCAACCACGGCATCGACGCACCCCAGAACAACCGTGTTTGGTCTGGGCGGAAACGCAACCGACTGGCATTCGAATTCATGGCGCGAGCGGGTGCGGATCCGTCGGTCCTCCTGTAAATCCTGGATATGAACGCCCATGCCGCTCTGAATCCCAAGATATCTGCTGTCCCGTGAAAAGCTCACCGAATTGATCGGTGCCTGAAAGTCATCAAAAACACGGATTATCTCCCCATTTTCAACTGACCAGAGAATTACCGTTTCGTCCGCGCTTCCGGATGCAATCATGTTTCCATCCGGCGCGAACGCCACACAAAGAACTTTCGCGGTGTGTCCGAAAAAGGTTCTTTCCTCGCTATTGTCCTGCAGGTTCCACAGTTTAACCAACTGGTCCGAAGCGCCGGAGACGACCCACATACCATCACTGGAAAAGCTGACACAGTTTACCCATTGATCATGGCCTTTCAGAGTGACAACCTCGGCCAGTCGCAGATTCCGGTTGGCGAGTCCCAGAATTTCACTGGCCTCCATCTCAACCGACTCTTGAAAACACGCGTCATGTTCTTCTTCCGGAACGATCAGAACCGTGTTCGACGGATCGATCGTGTAATCCGGAGCGTTATGTTCAGGATGTTCCGGTCGAGGCAGCACATAACCCTTCGCATCCGCCGGCACACTATTCGCTGCACCCGGACCCGGCTTGTTTCCTCGATTGGCATCCGTTTTGGCATTTTTCGGCGTCTGCAGGGTTACCCACCACAGGTACGCCGCCAGAACGAAAATGCAGAAGGCGATCAAGTAGAGCATAACTGTATTCTCCGTCAAATCGGGATATTGTGGTCTTATTCCACTGCACGATAGGCATTGCCGCTATGGATTCTATCGGCAACTTTAAGGCTGTAAATCAATCATATCACGACCTATGGCCCCCTGCCTGATTAATTCCGATCAGAATCTTAGGGGCAAACACCCTGAAGGAATAGCCTAACCCGTCAGACCCCATCTTGAAATGCACCCGCCCGGCAAATCGCTGAGATCCTTGAATTGATTTCGATAATTTCAAAGCAATTTCCTTCCCGAACCCCGCGGCGGACGCTTGGCTGCACAAAGAAAAACAGGAGGAAAACCTCCTCCTGCCGATACCTTTCGAATGGGGATTTAATTAGGCCTCCTCGGCCGAAGCCGCCGACTCCGATTCTTCCGCCGCAACGCGCTCGGTTTCCGGTTTTTTGCTGGGCTTAACCATTTTGCTCACCAGAATGCTGATCTCATACAGCAGGTAAATCGGAACCCCCAGCAAACACTGGGATACCGGGTCCGGCCCCGGTGTCAGAAACGCGGCGATGATAAAGATTATCAGCAGGGCGTACTTTCTTCGTTCTGAAAGCCAGGCCGGCGTAACCATACCGAGTTTGGTCAGCAGGTACACCACCACTGGAAGCTCGAATAAAAAACCGAACGGCAGGGTGAACGCAATCAGTTTTGAAACATAATCATCGATGGTCAGCACGGCAGAGAGTCCCTGTCCCATGGTTACGACCAGAAAGTACAGCGCAGCCGGAAGAATCACCATGTAGCCAAACGCCACGCCGCCGACAAACAGGATCAGAACAATTGGAAACACCCAAAGGATCGTCTTTTTCTCTCCCGGATACAGGGCCGGAGCCACGAACTTCCAGACCTGCCAGACGACAACGGGAAAACTCACAATGAGTCCGGCAATCAGCGAGAGTGAAAGCCTGGCATAAAACGGCGCAAACAAAGTTGTGAAACTGAGGTGGGTATGGGTCTTTACAAGCGGCAGTTGGATAAAGGTAATCAGAACATCACTGTAGTAAAAGGCCGGAAAAGCGCATACGATAATGGCCACAACCGACACTAAGAGGGCTTTGCGAAAGTCCTCCAGGTGTTCAATCAGGGTCTGCTTATCTTCCGGCGTCATCTCCGAAAAATTGAACAAAGTCCATTCCTCCGCTTCGTTTCGCGTAGCCCGATTTAGGCCTCGCGCTGACTGATAAAATCGGCGATTTCGGTCATGGTATCCCTGGCCCATCCTTCTGGAAGGCTCAACAGTTGGGTTTGTGCCTTCAGCAAATACTTATCCGACACTTCAAGCGCATACTCAATGCCGCCGCTATCCCGAATAAGCTCCAGGGCCTGTTCCGCCCCCTGTGAAACGGCCTCGGCGCTGCCCAGGATCCGGGCTAATGTCTCCCGCTCCGAACTGTTTCGAAGCGCATACAGCGCCGGTAGGGTGATTACACCTTGACGGATGTCACTGCCGGTGGGTTTCCCCAGCAGTGCCTCATCAGCAATGAAGTCAAGCACATCATCCGTAATTTGGAACGCCATTCCCAGGTAATACCCGAAACGCCTCAGCGCGTCAACCTCCACCCCGGAAGCGCCGGCGATCATGGCCCCAGTCTGACAGCTCAGAGAAATCAGCAATGCGGTTTTTCGTTCGATCCGACGCAGGTATTCGGTCACCGGCTGATGAACATCGAAGCAACTGCGCAGCTGCCTCAGTTCGCCTTCAACCATCTGAACACTTGCCGCGGCCAAAACCGAAACCACATCCGAACGACCATATGCCGCTATCAGGGATAAAGCCCGAGAAAACAGATAGTCACCGGAATAGATGGACATACGGTTTCCCCATACGTTTTTCACGGTCTGAGTTCCCCGGCGGGTCGGCGAATTATCAATCACATCATCATGAACCAGGGTCGCCATATGAACCAGTTCCAGTGCCGCTGCCAACGAAATAAACGGGGATAAATCGTTTGAAAACACCGCACCGGATAAAAGCGCAAACGCCGGACGCAAACGCTTTCCGCCCGCCTTCAACAGGTGTTCGGAGGCCGTTTTCAGTTCCGGAATTTCTGTTTCTATGGCCTGATACAATCGTTCTTCGACCTGTTTGAGTTCATCGCTGATCGGGGCGAAGAAGTCCTGCGAACTCATGATAACCCTCGTTCCCTATTTGCTTGTCTCATTATATAGTTTCGTCGATACCCCGGCAACCAGCCGAATTCGCCGGACAGCCGGGCGTTGATGAAAACCGATGTGCACTTTGGCTCTTGGCTGGATTTCTTTATCCGGCTTACGATTTGTCCAAATACCTGTGAAACAGGTGGTGCTCAAGCCCTAACTGGTCAAGTACTTTGCCGACCAGAAAATCGATCAGGTCCATCATTGTCTCCGGCCGATGGTAGAAGGCTGGCATCGCTGGTATGATTTTGGCACCCGCTTCCGCGGCTGCGGTCAGGTTCCGCAAGTGAATCAAATTCAGCGGGGTTTCCCTGGGAACCAGCAGCAGCGGCCGGTTTTCTTTTAAACTCACGTCCGCCGCCCGCTCAATCAGGTTTTTCGAAGTCCCCTGTGCAATACCGGCAAGGGTCGACATGGTGCATGGAATGACGATCATGCCATCGTGCCGAAATGATCCACTGGCAATCACCGCGCCGATATCCCGGTTCTCATGCGTGATCAGGCTGCCGCCGGTGAAAAGTTCCCTAAGCGGAATATCAGCTGGAATGCCCAATTCATCCCGCATAACCAACCGGCCCGGATCGCTGACCACCAGATGCACCTGATGACCATGGTCCAACAGCCAGCCGGTCAGCCGGTTGCCGTATATCACGCCGCTGGCGCCGGTTATCCCGATTACATACCGTCCCACGTTGTTATCCCCCGTTCCTTATTGCCGATTCGCCCGATTGGGCGTACAATTCGCCAAAATGATAGAAATACCCGGTGCTCAGATAGAATAAGACCACCGATCCGATCAGATAGGCTGCAAAACCGAATGCCATCACCAGGCATATCAGGAAAAACCAAAGAAAGTACCCGCTGACCGCATTCCGATACGGGCGTCCAGCCCGCCGAACCCGTCCCCAGATAGCCGGAAGGTGAAAAGCGCCTTCCGGCGTTCGCTGTGCTGCCAGATTCACTGCCGCCATCGGCAGCAGGTAAGTAACGCCAAGACCAGTAACCAGAAAAACCGCTGTGGCGCACAGCAGAAGCGGGTCCAGCAGCAAGCTTGGCTCGGGCGGCTGATACATGCCTATATCGGCCGGCGTGAAGGAAAGCCCAATCCCCTTCATCAAGCGAGGAGCAAGATACCAGGTGGTAAAGGGCGCCAGCTTGAGCGTCATGATCAAGGCCGCCGCGGCTGGGATAACCAGGTAAACGATGCACTGCCCAAGCAATGCGGCCCCAAGCACGAATTTGCGGCCCGGATTTGCCCAGCCGGGTGGCGCAGTTTCGCCCCTGACCGCCCCCTTCATGGTTTCCATATAGTAACCTAGGGCAATTATGTTTGCGATAGGAATCGCATTCAGGATCCCGCCGATGATCAGAATCCTGATCCAGTCCGGCCGGCGGGCGGGATAACCAAGAAACCCCGGCATCAATATCCTCCCTGACGTACAGCTACAGCGGATGAAACAAATCAAGCAAGGCCATGGCAAACATGACCAGGCTGACATAACGATTCAAGTGAAATGCGGCCCGGTTGACCAGCGAAAGATCATCCGCCTTGACCAGCAGATGTTCGTACACCAGAACCCCGGCTGCGGCAACCACCCCGGCATAATACAGTATGCCAAGCTTCATGGCTATCCCGAAGGCAATGAAAAACAGAATGGTCAAGGTATGAAATGCCCGCGCAAACCGTAAGGCGCCTCGGGCACCGAACCTGGCTGGAATCGAGTGCAGGCCTTCTTTTCGGTCAAATGCGATGTCCTGGCAAGCGTACATCGTGTCGAAGCCGCCAATCCAGAAGGCAACCGCAGCCATGAGCAGCACGGGGGTCCAGGACCACGCGCCGGTTACCGCAAGCCACCCGCCAACCGGCCCGATCCCGATCACGGCGCCGAGGACCAGATGACACAACCAGGTAAATCGTTTCGTGTACGAGTAGCCCCAAAGCAAAACGACCGCCAACGGGCTGAGTATCAGGCAAAGCGGATTCAACTGCCACGCTGCGCCGACTAAAATGACGATGGATATCACCGTCACGGCAAGAACCAGTCCGATCGGGAATTCTCCCCTGGGCATGGCCCATTCGACTGTACGGGGATTCCGCCGGTCAATTTCCATATCGACCGCACGATTCAGGCACATCGCCGCAGTCCGCGCCGCGACCATCGCAAGCGTAACCCAGCCGAGCACCATCCACCCCGGAAAACCTGGTCCGGCCATGAATGTCCCCAGATAAGCAAATGGCAGACCGAACACAGTGTGCTGGAAATCGATCATATCGAGAAAGTGCCAAATCTTACTCAAGTCCGTATTCCTGCCATTTCCGGGTGACCAATTGGACAATCTCATCACTCATTTTGATATCCTTCGGCCATTCCCGGTTATGCCCTTCGGATACCCATTTGATCGTGGCATCGATCCCCAGCTTGGCACCGATCAACGGCAGCGGCGCCGAGTGATCCAGCACGTCCAGCGGCCCTTCAACGACCAGCAGATCGCGCTTCGGATCCACATTGTTAAAGACCTTCCACATGACCTCAGACACATTCTGTACATCCACCGTTTCATCCACGATAACGATGAATTTGGCAAACATCATCTGACCCATGCCCCACAGTGAATTCATCACTTTTTGCGCGTGGCCGGGAAATGCCTTTTTGATCGAGACCAGAACACAGTTATGGAAAACGCCTTCCAATGGAAGATTGATATCAACAATCTCCGGCAGGATGAATTTCAGGGCCGGCAGAAAAACCCGCTCAGTGACTTTGGCGAGATAGCAGTCTTCCATGGGCGGTTTGCCAACAATCGTGGTCGGATAAATCGGGTTTTTCCGGTGGGTAATACAGGTCAGATGAAAGACCGGGAACGCATCCGCCAGCGAGTAATAACCGGTGTGGTCACCAAATGGTCCTTCGATCCGGCGTTCCTGGGGGTCCACATAGCCTTCGAGAACGATTTCAGCATTGGCCGGGACTTCAAGGTCCACGGTTTTGCACTTGACCAACTCAACCGGCTTTTTCCGCAGAAATCCGGCCAGCATTAATTCGTCAATATCTTTTGGCAGCGGCGCCGTCGCGCTGTAGATCACAGCCGGATCACAGCCCAAAGCGACCGCGACCGGTGTCTTCTCGCCCCGCTCACAGTATTTCCGGTAATTTACAGCGCCATCGTGATGCATATGCCAATGCATGCCGGTCGTGGTCTGGTCATAGACCTGGAGCCGGTACATCCCCACATTGCGCTTACCGTTCTCCGGGTCTTTTGTGAATACCAGCGGCAGGGTGATATATTTTCCGCCATCCTCCGGCCAGCACTTAATAATAGGCAGCAAGTCCAGCGATGGATTCTTATCAATCACAACTTCCTGACACACACCGGTCCGCACCGATTTCGGGTTGAACGACGCGATCTGCGCCAGTTTGGGAACCACTTTCAGCTTCGCCCAAAGCGATGATGGCATATCGGCAAGATCCAGCAGTTCATTGACTTCGGCCGCCACATCATCAAGCGATTCAGCTTCCAACGCCATGGCCATCCGGCCCGGGCTGCCAAACGCATTGATCAGCAGCGGAAATTTCGATCCTTTGACATTCTCAAAAAGCAAAGCAGGCCCATAGGCCTTGCTGATCCGGTCGGTAATTTCAGTGATTTCAAGTTCCGGGTCCACTTCGACGGTAATCCGTTTCAGTTCCCCTTTCTTTTCCAACAGGCTGATAAATGAACGCAGATCTTCAAATGCCATATGAACCTCCCTATGCCGTTTCTTCGGGCATAAACAATTGCCCGGTCCGGTTTTCATCCAGCAGTGTCTCAATCAATCCCCAGAAAGGGGTATGCATCAGCGGGATAAGCCGTTCGTCCCCACAAACCAATTCCCGGGCCTTTTCGCGATTTATCGGTCGAATCGGATCGATCCCCGAAAAACGCGCTGCCAACGTATCGCCTAGTCGCTGCCCAAATTCCCCAAAACGGTCGCGGGCCGACTGGCTTAAGGTCGCGGCATCCGCTGCGGCAATACAGGCATATCGATAAAACGTTCCTTTTTCTATCGCGATCGTTTCGAAATCCCCCCCGGACGTGCCGAGTTTGCGAAGCGCGTGACCTTCGTTAATTCGCGCAACCAATGCCGCAAAATCGTCCAACAGCGCAAAGCCGCCAATTTCACACAGCATTTCCACTGCCCGCCCAAGAATCAAATCGCCAGTCAAAATGCCCAACTGCAGCGCGCTGTCATATCGCTGCCCTTCCTCGTCATCACGGACCCGGTTATGAATATGATCAGCAAGATACAGCATGGAAAAGATGCACGGAAGGCCTTCCGTGCAGGCTGGCACGTTGCTGAGACTTCGGTTGACGGCTGCGGTAAAGGCCGGCAGAATCCGCCAATGCGGGTCGGTCTGCATCTGATTCAAATGGGGCTCGATTTCTCGTTTCCAGGGCTGCAAAGCCTGGCGGAGCGCAACCTCCTGAGCTTCGAACAGTCCATGCACCATGTCGGACATGAATAATCCTTTCAATTCCGAACCGATCTAAAGATTGTTTCGCCGGATTGCCCTGTAAAACGCTGTAGCCCCCTTGTCTGGAAAACCGGGGGATACCTTGAGATTCGGCCGGAGCACCGTTTATTCTCATTACCGTATCAAACGGCTACTAATGATCATATACGAAGCTGGCCCGGTTTGAAAAGCAGAAGGATTTACCCTGCTGCATAACCATACCGGGCCACTGCATCCGCTGCGATATACGAACCAGAATCAGCCGCTAATCGATTTCAAAGTTTAATTCACGGCTGCGGCTATAGCTCAGTGCACAGGCCACGGCCCGTTTCCATTCAAGCAGATTGGCGCGGCGCTCCCCGGCCGGCATCACCGGTTCGAAGACCCGCTGAATCTTTCTGATCTCCTGAAGTTGATTCATATCTTTCCAGTAATCAACTGCAAGTCCGGCCAGAAACGCGGCGCCCAAGACCGTCGATTCACTCGCGACCGGACGCTCGACCGGAACGCCTAAAATGTCGGCCTGAAACTGCATCAGGAAATTATTCTGAACCGCGCCGCCGTCAACCTTGAGCGAGGCCAGTTTGACACCCGAATCCTTACTCATCGCGTTCAGAACGTCATAGGTCTGATAAGCGATCGATTCTAAAGTTGCGCGGGCCACATGCTCGCGGCTGGTTCCCCGGGTCATTCCCACCAGCGTCCCGCGGGCATACATATCCCAATAAGGAGCCCCCAATCCTGTGAAGGCCGGAACCAAATAAACACCGCCATTATCTGTAACTGCTGTTGCCAGAAGTTCACTGTCAGCGGCCCGATCAACCAGCCGCATTTCGTCCCGGAGCCACTGCACCGAAGCCCCGGCTACGAAAACGCTTCCTTCCAACGCATAGAGCACCTCATCACCGATCCCCCAGGCAATCGTGGTCAGCAGGCCCTGCTTAGAATCGATCGGCTTCTTTCCGGTGTTCAGCAGTAAAAAGCATCCTGTTCCGTAGGTGTTTTTTGCCGTACCTGGCTGAAAACAGGTTTGTCCGAACAGCGCCGCCTGCTGGTCGCCAGCCACGCCCGCCACCGGAACACTAACACCCAGTTCCGATGCATCGGTATAGCCATAGACCTGACTGGAACTCACGACCTTGGGCAGCATTACAGCCGGTATATTCAGCGTGCGCAGCATATCGTTATCCCAGGCCAGCTCGTGAATATTATACAACATGGTCCTGGAAGCGTTCGAATAGTCGGTGACATGAACCTTACCGCCGGTTAATTTCCAGATCAGCCAGGAATCAATCGTGCCAAACAGCAATTCGCCATTCTCAGCACGGGCCCGGCAGTTTGGAATGTTTTCAAGAATCCAGGCCAGCTTGGTCCCTGAAAAATAGGCATCGATCAGCAGACCGGTTTTGCTGTGGACCTGATTTTCCATGCCGCTGCGCTTTAATTCCTCACAGATTGGAGCGGTACGCCGGCACTGCCAGACAATCGCATTGGTAACCGGTTTTCCGGTTGCACGTTCCCAAACTACTGTCGTCTCGCGCTGGTTGGCAATCCCAATCCCCTTAATTTCTTCGCCTTTAATGTCGGCCTGGAGCATCGCCTGTTTGACGGTTCCGAGCGTTACCCCCCAGATTTCCATCGGATCATGTTCCACCCACCCCGGCTTCGGGTAAATCTGGGTGAATTCATGGTACCCTCTGGAAACGACATCCCCGTTTTGATCAATAATTTGTACGGTTGTTCCGGTTGTTCCCTGGTCGATCGCCAGGATGAAGCCCTTACCCATTTTGCTTTCCCTCCAACAATTGTTACCGCCTCTTGGCTTTGCGCCTTTATCTGTAAGCATTTCCTTATTTTAACGTATGGCGCCTAAACCCTTCTTCTTTTTCGACATGATATCGGATAAGTCCTTTCAGGGTTTTCGAATTTCCACAAAATAAATACCCCGTTTCATCCTATGACAAAACGGGGTATTTGCAATCGCTAATGCATCACTTTTTAATTCTCTGCCCTTCGGCTGGTCATTCTCGTACAACCAAATTGACCAATCTTCCCACAGAATCAATCTCTATCACAACTTCGTCCCCCGGCTGGACCGGGCCTACTCCCGACGGAGTCCCGGTAAAAATCACATCGCCCGGTTCCAGGGTCATAACGCCGGACATGAAAGCAAGCAGTTCGCCAACCGGAAAGATCATTTTAGCCGTACTGGACGCCTGCCGTTTTTCACCGTTAACAAAGGAAGATATACCCAAGTCGGTCGGATCTGCTTCGGTTTCAATCCAGGGACCCACCGGGCTAAACGTATCAAAGGATTTGCCCCGGGTCCATTGAACGTCTTTACGCTGCAAATCTCGGGCTGTTACGTCATTCCCGCAGGCATATCCGAAAACGCCGGCCAGGGCTTCTTTCGGACTTGCATGCCGCAGCGTGCAGCCGATGACAGCCACCAGTTCCGCTTCATAATCGACCTGCTGACTGACCGCCGGATAGACGATTCTGTCCCCGGTTCCAATCACAGCCGAAGGCGGTTTCATGAACAGCACCGGCTCAGACGGAATGACAGTCCGTCCAAATTCTTCGATATGATCCTTATAATTCAGACCCACACAGATGATTTTTCCGGGAACGACCGGGGCTAAAAGCGATACCGAAGCCATCGCGAATTCCCGGCCGGTTTCCCGGCCCCCGGCGTAACCCGGACCGTCAAGTTCCCGAATCCGGTCCGCGTCAATCACACCCCAGCTCGGGCCGTCCTTGGTTTCAAAACGGACATAGCGCATTGTACCACTCCATCTTCGCGTTTTTTAGTGCCATTCTTTGATCAGATAGACCCCCTGGGTTTTCCTGCTTTCCGGATCATAACCCACATTGAGGATCAACCCCTGATACGAAAAATTTGCATAGGCTGACCGTGAATCTTCCTGAATGGGTTTGCCAAAAACGGTCCGAAACGAATCAATGGAATCACCGGTCTTTAGTCCGTGAAAATCGACCACAGGGGTAAAGAACCAGATCTGATTCACTTTGGTCGGATCTTGACCGTCAAACCAAACCCGGAACCCGGCTTTTTTGTACTCCAGTCCACCCTCATCGACCGCTGTCGGCGTTTCACCCAGTACTTTGGTCAGCTGTTCCCTGGTCATCCCTATGTATTGGATATAGGAATCGATCGAATTGGCTTCCGGTTCGGCCGTCGGCGTCATTTGGGACCGATCAGGCCGGGGCGTCGGTTCTTTCCCGGCGGAAGTGGGGGCCGGACGACTGGCGCATCCTGCCGAGATGCCCATAAATAGGACCAGCATAACAATCCCCGAAATCACCTTTTTTTTCATGTGTCACCCTCCCTCATACGAGAAAACATACCGAAAAACCTTAACACCTTTAACCGTACAGCTTGATCACCTTATCATGTAGTATTCCTCATTTGAACATGTTTTCCTTCGGAAACGACCACAAAGCCCAATCCGCTAAAACAACAAAAAGCCCTGCTTCTCGCTGCAAGCAGGGTTTTTACACTTCCCATCTCCACATTGTTTAGACGAAATCCTCGGCACAAACCACGTCGCCAGGCTGAAGGTTGCGCTGCTGGATTTTTAGCTTTAGTCTGACCATGTTGGTTTCAATATTTCCCAGGCGCCGTGCGATAAACATTTCCGGCTGTTCGCTTAAATCCACCTCATAATTAGACACCAAATTACCGTCCCGACCGCAGATGACCTGTACCATAGGCCGGGTTGAATTCACTTTGTTCACCGCTGTGACCAGTGCAATGTGACCCGTATTCAATCCAACGAATGAACCCGCCGGATACATAGCCACGTTGCTGGCCAATGCTTCAACAATCTCCCGGTCAAAATAGGTGTCGGTCAGCTTTTGAAGCAGGATGACGCCATCTGTCACTGAGTATCCTTTGCGATAGGGACGGTCGGATACGACCGCATCATAGGTGTCAGCAACCGCCACGATCTTGGCATATTCCAGAATTTGCTCGCTTTTCAGACGCCGGGGATAGCCCGAACCATCAACCCGTTCGTGATGCTGGTAAACGATATGGGAAACTGTCGGCGATACCTCACGGTGTGTCTGCAGAATGTTATATCCAATTTCCGGATGCCGCTGCACGATCCTGATTTCCGCTGAATCAAGGGCTTCGGGCTTGTTCAGAATGTCGGGGTTCACTGTGGTCATGCCGACATCATGCAGGAGCGCTCCGAGCCCTAATTCCATCAGGTTCCGCTCGTTATATCCCAGGGCCAGCCCAACCATCACTGAAAATGCGGCAACATTGATCGAATGGTAAAGCAGATAGGTTCCGTGGTTGCGAATATCGTCCAACTGGAGCAGCAGATGACGATTTGCCATAATATCGGCAATCAGCAGGTCTACCCCCTTGACCAGGGAACTCATATCAAAACTCTTACCGGTGCGGAAGGTTTTAAGCAGGGTTTTCATGCTTTCTGAAATGGAATCGACCACTCTGACTGAGATGTTCTCCGGAACGTCAATATCGCCGATACCATTTTTTGTGTATATTGAGCCAACCCCGATTTGACGCAGTTTCCCGATCGCCTGGTCTGTCAGCATGCTATTCTGCGCCATGAGCGGTTTTCCGTCATTATCGACAATGGCTCGGGCAACAATCATGCCCGGACGCAGTTCTTCCGCGAGGATACGCTGCATCTACAACTCCCCCAATAACCGGTACCACATCGCCACTCTATCTATTCTAGGGCACTTTTGATCGGCCGTTTTCGACATATTTTTTCTCTATCCATCATATCACGAATTGGTCTTATCGCTTCGATCAATGATTTTGTTCGTTTAGACCATGCCGCTTGCGGGCGCTGCATTGAGTAGTCCTATTTGGGAGCCCATAGGCAGCGTTGTGGCGACATAATCTTTTCTTCTTTCTTCAACTGGTTCATCGCCTTATCGACGTCTTTTTTGTCCAAACCTGTCATTTCGGCGATTTTGGTGGCGTTCAAAGGCTCACCCGCTTTGATCATTGCATCTAACACCATTTTTGCTGTGTCCACAAAGACTTCCTCCCTGCGTTTCGTTATTCTTTCTTAGTTGGATCATTTTTGTTTTCTTTTAAGTTTATCAGGTATTCCAGGCGCTTGCCAGTGAGTAGCAGAGCGTCTCAACCCTGCAGCCTGTTTTAGCATGCCCGTAATTGATTTCTCGTTTCCAACATTGACGATCCTATGGGATCCGGTCAGTCGGCTCAGAAAAGTCAGTGGAACCGGCGAGATCGGCGATGCCGACAGTCCTCCAGCACGCCCAAACTACTCAAGAAAGGCTAAGACCCGGTCGATTTGACCGGGTCCTAAATTTTAATCCAGGCGGCGTCCTACTCTCCCACTAAACGCAG
>JBLMZI010000009.1:0-118204 GCA_050258755.1 Solirubrobacterales bacterium
CAGGATCGCGATGATCTGTTCTTCGGAGAATCGAGTGTTCTTCATGCCCAAGCCCTCCTGCAAGTTGATTTTACTTCAAAACTAACTCAGGAGGCTGTGTAGTTTTTGGGGATCAGGTCACAAACAATCAAACTCGCCAAGAAATGAGAAAGAGACTCCCCGGTCAATGGAAAGTCTCAAGCGGCCAAGAAATAAAATGGTCGGGATGACAGGATTCGAACCTGCGGCCTTCTGCTCCCGAAGCAGACGCGCTACCAAGCTGCGCTACATCCCGACGCAAAATACATTTTAACACCGTGCGCCCGGGGAAGCAAGCAAAAGATCAAGGAAAAATGAGTCATCTTCCAATTCCGGTGGGGCCAAACTTCCGAATTTCCTGGCGCCGGGCCAGGCTTGGACGGGTTCAATTTGGCATTTTTCTGCTCAGTTGATCAGGGGCGATTTTCCGGCGGGCAGGCGGTGCGTGACCGCCGGCGGCTCCTCGGGCCGGGTAATGGTTTCATCGACCCCAGGGCTGGCCTCCTCAACAACGCTCACCGTTTCCCCGGTCTGATCCACCAGATCCTGGATCAGTTCACTGCCTCGGGCCGCCGCCTGGTCCACCTGCTGAATCGAGGCGGCCACGGCGTCAGTGCTGTTGCAGAGCCGGTCCAGAATGCCGGTGATGCTGCGGGTCGACCGCTGTACGCTGTCGCCCAAATTACGGATTTCATCAGCCACCTCGGCGAACTGCCGGCCATATTCCCCGGCCTGGGCGGCTTCCATGGCAGCCCGGACCGAAAGATGGTTGGCTTCGTCTGCGATTGATTTGATCAATGCGAGAACCTCGTTTATCCGGTCGGAGGAGTCCTTCACTTCTTCCACGCCGGTAACCGCTTCCCGGGCAATGCGGCTCATTTCCTGCAGGGTCCGGTCAATAATCCGAATGCGTTCAATGGCTGCGTTGACACGCAGGTTGGCTTTCGCGATTTCAGGGTCCTGGGGCGGTTCGGTCAGCTTCGCGGCATCGCTCCCGATCGCGCCGATCGCGGTGATCGCCTGCCGGATCGCCTCTTCGAACCGGTTCTCCAGGTCGCGGTTCGCGGTGATGTGGGCCTGGCTTTGGATTTCTTCGTTGAGAAAGCTTGCGGATAGGTTACGGATCGATAAGGCTGTCTCCAAATACCGGGCTTCCATGACTTCAATGCTTTTATCCAGCAGCGCGGACACGCCGGCGAAGGCGCGCTCGGGAAGTTCGGTGGGCCGGGTTTCCATGACGTTGATGCGTTCCTCAAAACCGGCCAATCGAATCTGCTCCGCGGACAAACTGAGCCGCTCAAGCGGTTTCAATCCCCGGAAAAGAATGAAATAGGTGACAGTGATCCCTGTCAACCAGAAAAGGGCGAACAAGGCGGCGGCTTTCCAGAGACTCGCACCGATGGCACCATCGGCCCCGAGCCCAAGGCGGGTGTACTTGATCAGAAGGACGAAGAGAACTGCTTGCAAGAAAAACAGCATAAAACCCGTGCGCAGGATGATCCGGCGGCGAAAGGTCTTAAACAAGGCGTTTCCTCCCCCTGCTTATTTTGAGCATATTTAACTTTTGCCTCATTATAACACTAAAAAGTAAATAGGGAAGCCAAATTTTCGGCTTCCCTTCGCATCCTTTGGATAAAACAATCGGACCCGAGCTGATTTTAAAACATGATTATACCGCTCGCGAAACGTTTTTCCATGACGTCATAGAATGCTTCAAACAACCGGCTCATTTCCTGGTAAGCCCGTTCGACATCCGCCATGGCCGCTTCCGACTCGGCGACCTTTCCCTGCTGGTGTAATTCAAGCACCCGGTGCCCACCCTGATGCAGCCGGCGGTGCGGCTCCTCAAATTCGCGGTAAACCTTGAGGACGAGCGGATCATTCGGTTCATAGGCATAATAGAATTGTCCGAAATTGCATCGGGTCGGGTCAACCTGCACCTGATTGCGGTTTCTAAGATTGGCCACCCACTTTTCATGCTCGGCGCGCCGCTGGGCCATGTTCGCCCGCAGTTCATAGTAACTCCAGTGCTGGGCGGCCTGGTTGGTCTCCGCCATTGCGGTTTTGGTTTTCTGGACAAAGACGGTCAGATCGTCGATCCGCTGCCGGACTTCACCCAGCGCTTCCAGGGTAGAAAACCCAGTATGCTCGATTTCCAGCATAGAGGCCGAAATCTGCTGGCTGGCCGCGGTCTGTTCCTGGGTACCGGCGGCAACGGTTTGAATCTCCGAGTTGATTGAGGTCATCGACCGCGTGATTTCCTGAATGCCGGTGAGCATTTCCTCAATCAGCGCCCCGCTGCGCGTGATCGCCTGATCAATGTTGTTGATCGCGCTCACGACCGTATCCGTACTATCGGTAATCTCCCTGACCAGCCCACTGATACTGCGGGTCGAGTCTTTGGTGTTTTCCGCCAGATGCCGGATTTCGTCAGCAACAACGGCGAATCCGCGGCCGTGCTCACCCGCCCGGGCTGCCTCGATCGCGGCGTTCAAGGCCAACAGATTGGTTTCGTCGGCGATGGACACGATCAAATTCAGGATTTCCCCGATCTTGTCTGAGGAGTGTTTCATGGCATCCACGGTCCCTACCGCCTCACTGGCGGCCTGGGTCATCTCGTGAATGTTCTGGTCGATCGTCTTAATTTTCTGGTTGGCTTCCAGCGCCCGCTCGTTGGTCGCGCTGCTGTTGCCGGCGGCGTCTGATGCCGATCGCGCAATATCCTCGGCCCCTTTGGCGATTTCGTTGATTGCCGTGGTCGCCTGCCGTGTGTTTTCAATCACCCGCTCAAATCGCTGCGCGAATTCACCGTTGGCCCGGACCAACTCCTCCAGGGCCTGTTCGGCGGTCAAGAGATCGGTGGACAGCTGATTGATCGATTTTGCGGTTTCCATCGACCGCTCCTGCATCGAATCGATACTTTTGTCCAGCACGCCGACGAGACCGTCCAAGGCCTGTTCCGCCTGTCCGATTTCTTTCATGCGCGCCGGTTTGATCCGCTCTTTGAACCCTTCCCGTTTGATCCGCTCAATCGCGGCACTGACCTCTTCCAGCGGCTTTAACCCTCTGGAAATGTTCCATGCAACCGCGGCCACTCCAACAAGCCAGCAAAGAACCGAAAGTCCGGCCGCTTTTACAAGACCCATGCCAAGACTCCCGTCTGCGGAAACCCCAAGTTTGGCAAATTTGATAAAGACAATAAAAAGAATCGCCTGCATGAGAAACAGGTAAAACCCGGTGAGGAAAACAATTCGCCCGCGAAGCGTTTTAAACATAAATCTCCCCCCCAAATGCGGCTAAAGTAAACAGCGTATGATGTTTCATTATAACACTGCCGCGGAGCCGGGTGGTGAAAACGCACACCCTTGTCATGTTGGTGCGCGGGGCGCCCTACGGACGGAACGCCCCGCGCGGTGAAGACTTTGTTGGATGAGCGTTCATTGCAGGACATTGGGTTCGACCTGGTTCGGACCCTGGCCGGGATGGTGCAGCGGGCTCAAGGCAGGGCCTTCCACGATATCCCCTTCGTAGGTGAAGCGCGAGCCGTGACACGGGCAGTCCCAGCTTCGTTCCGAATCGTTCCACTCCAGTTCGCAGCCCATGTGGGCACAGGTCACGTCCACGACATGCAGCTTGCCCTTTTCGTCCCGGAAGGCGCCGCATTTGTCCCCTTCTACCCGGATGATCCGAGCTTCCCCGATTGGCACATCGGCGCGGTCGAGCGCCGGCCTGAGTTTGCCGCTGATCAGCTGTTTTGCCACGTTCGCATTCTGGGTGACGAAATTGAACGCCGATGCCACGGGTGTAAAGCGGCCCGGATCGAAAACTTGGCCCCATGGGCTGTGCCCGGTCAGGATCTGGTCGGTGAGAATCCGGGCGGCGGCGGTACCGTTGGCGATGCCCCATTTTTTAAACCCGGTTGCCACATGGATGTTTGGGTGATCACCGGTCAAACGCCCAATATACGGAACGCCGTCCAGGGTTTCATAGTCCTGGGTCGACCAGCGGTAAAGAATGTCCCTCACTTTGAAATTGGCGTGGGCATAGTCGATCAGGTTCTGGTAATGCTGGTTCGTGTCCGCTGTTTGGCCGGTTTTGTGGCCTTCCCCGGCCACGATAACCAGCTGCTTGTTCCCGAACGGCTGCAGCCGCAGCGAACGGGACGGGAGTTCGGCCGTAATGTACATTCCGTCCGGGAAGTCTCCGTCGATGGTGATGCCCAGCGAATAGGACCGGTTGGCGTACATCCGGGCAAAGTACAGGCCTCCGCCGTCGAAAAACGGAAAATGCGAAGCCACAATGACCTTCCCCGCCTTGACCGTGCGCCCGTTTTCCGCAATCACCAAACAGTGGCCGGCATCGTCGTCTTCAATGTTTACAGCCCGGGTATGCTCGTAAATCCGGCAGGTATCGGGGAATGTTTTCACCAGGGATTTCAGGTACTTCAACGGGTGAAACCGCGCCTGCCCTTCAAATTTCAGGGCCGCTTTGACGGGAAACGGCAGATCCAGCCGGTCTTCAATCGTGGCCTGGATACCGAGTTCGCCGGCCGCTCTGGCTTCCTCCTCAATCTGCCGGACATACTTTTCCTGCTGGGTGTAAACATAGGCCGGCGACCAGGCAAAGTCGCAGTCAATGTCGTGTTCTTTCACCAGTGAAGCGATGAACCGGATCGCGTGTTCATTGGCGTCCGCGTATTGTTTGGCTTGCTCGCGCCCGACCTGATTGATCAATTTGGCATAGAAAAGGTCATGCTGGGACGTAATCTTGGCGGTGCTGTGGCCGGTGGTTCCCTGTACAATCCGGTCAGCTTCGAGGACGGCAACATTGACACCTTCCTTAGACAGTAGGTATGCCGCGGTAAGACCGATTAACCCGCCCCCAACGATGGCGACATCGGTCGTGATATTGTCCTGAAGCGCCGGGTAATTGGTCTCGTCCGTGGACAAAATCCAATACGATCCCGAAACGTTTTTCATTTCCGCTGCTCTGGCAGCCATAAGCCATTCCACTCCGATCATTTCGGTTTCCTTCATCAGAAACCGCGTTATAGACCTAGTATTGGAAGGATCGCCCGGGCTTATGTGCGGACCGTTTCTGGTGAGTGCAAACAGCTAGCATAGCGGAGAAAGCGGGAACACCGGTTGGCTGGCGGGCCTACGCCTCCTCGCCTATAACATCGCGGTTCGCGTAAGGATTGCGGAACCAACCCGGGACACCAGGCTTCCATGCCTGGTCCCAGGTGCCCGGCATCCTTGCCGGGCAGAACCCGCAATTATTCCTTACACTTCACCGGATGCTATTACGGCTCGTCGGCAACGGCCAGCCAGCCAACCGGTGTCCCCGCTTTAGAGTGCTCCAGCCGCTCAGCTTCTAGATACCACCCCGACATAGACCAATCCACCTGTATTAACGAGTTATCTGGAGTGACGTTTGTTAATCCCGGGTTCAACGGGGCGAGTAGGTCTTTCCCAACCTACTTCGGGATGATCCTGGCATGCTGGCGTGGGCTCCCGCCGCCCATCAGCCTGTCCCATGCCCCCTCGACAAACCATCACAATTCGGGTTGGTAACTGGCAAAATGAAAGCCGCCCGTTGGGGCGGCTGAGGCTGAAGCTTCATTTTTCGGTTTACTGTAAGCCGTCATAGTTCTGGATGTCCGGCTTTTCGGCTTTGTGCTGGTACTGGATGACCGGAACCTGCGGAGCCCATTCGTAGACCTTGTCGCGAACGTTCTCCTCGCTCACTTCATCCACTTTCATGACCTTATCTTCACTCAACTGAATGCCGATTTGATAACCGCTGCCGTCAGGCATGGAACTCACCAGCAGCCCTTCGTACTGTTCCTTGTCATAGCCACCGTGGCTCAGAAATTCGCTCTTGGACATGATCTGCCGGTATTCGCCGCTCATGGCGCCGCCTCCCGTTTCTGGTTAGGGTGCGCCGCCGCTTCCTGGTTTATGCGGTTTCTACCCGGTATGGTAGTGAAAAACGGCGATTTCCCCAGAAGTCAGTTCGATCCGAGCCTGGCTCTCGGCGAATTCATTGCAAACCGCCCATTGAAAGGATGACTTCATCGGGGTGTCGGCCAGCGGATAGGCAAAGCCAGCCAGTGTGATCCGGGCTTCTTCGGACAAGATGATCAAGGACATGGTTTCTCCCGGAACGCCGGTTAATTCAAGGATGCCTTCCCGCATCAGGTGAATCGTCAGCCCAGGTCCTTCAAAACAAACCGCTACGTCTGCGCGCAGCAGCTGCAGAGCGCTCATCAGGGTGGACAGGGTGTGATCCAGCCGCCCCCCCCATCCGCCCCAGACCGTCACTGATTCGGCCCCGGCCTCTAAGGCCATCGCATAGGCAAGCTGGGTATCAGTCTCGTTTTTCGCCCGAGGATAACCGGCAAAGGTTACCCCTTCGGCCTGATAATGGTCCGCGACCTTCGGATCGATCGAATCCATGTCGCCGAGAATCTGATCCGGCTTGATCCCAATATGCGCTGCCGCATTGGCGCCGCCGTCGGCGCACAGAATCAGGCCAAAGCCGGCTTCCCGGCCCCGGTACCAGTTCCAATCCCCGTATTCCCCATTTACCATGACCAGGATGTCCATTTCATCCTCCTGCCGGTCGAATCTTGTCAGTTTTTCTTACGATTGGCAGCGGTTTGGCAGCGGTTTTGTTAATTTTTGATGATGCCCTGGATCATTTATAGACAAACATTTTCTGACCATTATATAATTGCATAGACTCATCTAGATTATAGACCAAACGGGGAGGGAATTGTTCATGGCACACTTCATTACCGACGAGTGCATTAGCTGCGGCCTTTGCGCAGATGAGTGCCCGGTGGAAGCCATCTCGGAAGGCGCGGACAAATATGAGATCGACGCCGAGAAGTGCACTGACTGCGGCGCTTGCGTGGATGTATGCCCGACGGAAGCCACCAAAGCCGGCGAATAGTTCGCCAAAAAGAATTTATTGATTCACAAAACCCCGCCGTTGCAGCGGGGTTTTGACATTTCTTGCGCTTAATCACTCACTGGATGTCCGGAAAACCCTGCTGCCGAAGGGCTTCGAAAAGAATGACGGCGACTGAATTCGACAGGTTCAGGGAGCGGCCGATCGGCAGCATTGGAATTCGAAGGCCCTTCCCCGGAAACCGATCCAGGATTGATTGCGGCAGTCCCTTCGTCTCACACCCGAAGACCAGGAAATCGTCGGGCCCGTATTCAATCTGGTCATAGCTTTGCGTGGCTTTCGTGGTCGCCAGCCGAAAGCAGCCGTCCGGATAGGCGGCCAACAGGTCGTCAAAGCTGTCCCAACGAACCAGTTTGACATGTTCCCAATAATCCAGCCCGGCCCGCTTGAGAAACCGGTCTTCCAGCGAAAAACCAAGCTGCCCGACCAGATGCAGCGTACTTTTCGTCAAGGCGCAGGTACGCGATATGTTGCCGGTGTTCTGGGGAATTTCTGGTTCGATCAGGACGATATGCATGGCCGGTTCAACCTCCCGGTATTTGGTTTGCCACCCTTTGTTTCACTTTTCCCATTATAGCAAGCTTCCCGCTGTCAGGCACTTCTTACCGCCCGATTATCGCGGGACACTCTTTTTCGCATAGCCATTCCTCCCACGGGAAACCGTATAAAAAAAGAAACGGAGGAATGGTCACGATGAATTCGAAACGTGCCTGGTGGATGACCGGTGCGGCAGCTGTGGTTCTGCTCGCCGCCGTCTTTCTGCCGTCCATGCTGCGCGGTCCGGGTCCGGCCCGGCAGCCGGTGCTCCCCGGCAATCAGTCCAGAATCGCGCCGGAAATGGCGCAGATGAAAACCGAGCCAACCATCTCGCTTTACCGGCATGCAACCGGTGCCAAGGAGCAAATCAAGTTTGAAAAATACCTGGAAGGGGTTCTGGCGGCCGAGGTCGGCGGCAAAATGCCGATGGAAGCCTTAAAATCTCAGGCAATCGCCGCCCGCAGCATGTCGATGGCGAAAATCAAGTATATCAAGGACGTTCAGAAGCTGCACGGCACTGATGCCTGCGATCTACCGGAACATTTTCAGGCCTATAATCCCAATCTGATTACGCCGAGCATTCGTCAGGCGGTCCAGGAAACACGCGGAATGATGATTCTGGCCGATACCGACGGCCGGGCGGCGTATGCGCTGTTTCACGCCTATTCCCCGCACCGGACCGCGGCAATCACCGAAGCTTTCCCGCAGCAGCAGGGCTTGGCCGGCTCCTACATTCGCTCAGTCCCGTCGCCGGGTGAAAAGTACGCGCCTGCCGAACAGCGGAACTGGACGGTATCTTTCCCGAAAGCCGCTGTTGCGGCCGCATTTGGCACCCAGCAGGATGTCGGCGATATCAAGGTCACCCGAACCGGTCCGAGCGGCCGAGCCCTGGATGTAACCGCCGGCGGCAAAACCATCAAATCCTATGACCTGCGCACCAAGCTTGGCGGAACCAAGCTGAAATCCACCATGTTCACCGTGAAAAACACCGGGGATCAGATCGTATTCACCGGGCAGGGCTGGGGACATGGCTGCGGCATGGCGCAGTGGGGCGCGGTTGATTATGCCAATCGCGGACAGAAGGCGACCCAGATTCTCAATCAGTATTACCCGAATACGCACCTGGTTCAGGTTTACCGCTAGCTTCGCGGGGCGAGGCCAAACCCAAAACGAAGGCTCCGACCGATTCGCCCGGAATGATAACGGCGACGATTGGAGCCTTCACGCATGAATAGCCGGTTGTACAGGGGGCTGCAACAGCTGCCATCACAGGCGGGGATTCATCGGGATTTCCCAAGGTAGGATTGGATGACCCGTTCGTCGGAGCGCACCACATCCGGGGTTCCCTCGGCAATTTTTCGGCCGTAATCGAGCACGCTGATCCGCTCACAGATGTTCATGACCACATTCATGTCATGCTCCACCAGCAGGATGGTAACGCCTAAATCACGGATCTGGCGGATGTAATTTAACAGCTCTTCTTTTTCGCGGGCATTCATCCCGGCGGCCGGTTCGTCCAGCAGCAGCAGGGACGGATTCAAGGCCAGCGCCCGGGCAATTTCAAGGCGGCGCTGTTCACCGTATGGCAGGCTGTCAGCCAGTTCCATGGCCCGGTCGGCCAGCCCGACCAGATCCAGAAGTTCACGGGCCCGCTCGCGCTGACGCCGTTCCTCGTGGTTCCGCTGCTTCGCGGCCAGTAAAGCCGCCAGCGGGGTCGACGGGGTTACGCCGTGCATGCCGACCCGAACATTATCGATCACGGAAAGCTTTTTAAAAAGCCTGATATTCTGAAAGGTGCGTGCAATCCCTTTCCGTGCGAGCCGGTACGGCGGCTGGCCGGTAATCGGTTTGCCGGCAAAGAAAAGCGCCCCGGCGGTCGGCTTGTAAATCCCGGTCACCAGGTTGAACAGCGTGGTCTTCCCGGCGCCGTTGGGGCCGATCAAACCGAAGATTTCGTTCTTTTCCACCGCCAGCGAGACCGAATCCAGGGCGCGCAGCCCGCCGAAATCCTGGCTGACGTTTTTCAATTCCAGAATGTGCACGAAGCGTTCCTCCCCGATCAGGTCTGAAGCCCTTCCCCGGCCGATGGATCCTTGTCTTTACCCTGGCGCTCACGCCACCAGCGTTTGACGTCATACCAGCGAATATCGCCCAGAATCCCGTTCGGGCGGTAGGTCATCAGCAGTATCAGCAGAGCGCCGTTAAACAACAGCCGGTATTCCTTCACGAAGCGAAGCTGTTCCGGCAAAACGGTCAATAAGGTGGCCCCCAGGATCGTTCCGGGAATGCTGCCCATACCGCCGAGCACCACCATGTTCAAAATCTCTACCGATTTGATAAAGCGGAAGTCCTCCGGATGGATGTAATACATGTAGTGGGCATAGAGGGCACCGCCGACACCGGCCATAAACGC
The DNA here is from genome assembly GCA_050258755.1 of Solirubrobacterales bacterium. Taxonomy (GTDB): domain Bacteria; phylum Bacillota; class Syntrophomonadia; order Syntrophomonadales; family DTU052; genus JBLMZI01. The sequence continues at coordinate 9,944 of JBLMZI010000009.1, forward strand.
GCCCATGGCAAAGGCCATGACCTTATACAGGGTGGTGTTGACCCCCGAAGCTGCCGCCGCGATTTCATCCTCGCGGATCGCGTACATGGCCCGTCCGGTGCGCGAGCGCAGCAGCAGCCAGTTGAAGAGTATCATCAATACTGCGATGACCCAGACCACTGTAAATCCCGTAAATTTCGGAATTCCAGACAGTCCCAGGCCGCCGCCGGTGGTTTTCAGATTTAAGAAGACTACCCGGATGATTTCCCCGAACCCGATCGTGACCATGGCCAGATAATCCCCTTCCAGACGAAGGGTCGGCGTGCCGATCACGATCCCGACCACAAATGCCATGGCCCCAGCCCCCAGGATGCTGACGGCGAAAGGCAGGTGGTAGTGCATGACGAGAATCGCCGAGGTATAGGCGCCAATGCTTACAAAGCCGGCATGGCCCATGGATAGCTGACCGGTCACACCGGTGATCAGGTTCAGCCCCAGAGCGAGAATGATGTTGATGCCGATCAGAATCATGAGCTGGATAAAAACGGCGTCAAAGGTCTGGGCAATCAAAGCGTCAAACGTACTCATCGCTATACCTTCTTGATGACCGGCTTCCCGAGCAGCCCCTGGGGCCGCACGATCAGCACGAGAATGAGAATACCGAACGCAAACGCATCCTTATACGATGAGGCTAGAAATGCGATGCCAAAGGTTTCCAGAATGCCAAGCAGCATGCCGCCGATCATGGCCCCGGGAATGGAGCCGATCCCGCCGAGAATCGCGGCCGCAAATGCCTTAAGACCCCACTGCATGCCCATGTATGGCTGAACCGCGCCCCAGTTGAGTCCGACCAGTACACCGCCCGCGGCCGCGAGCGCCGAACCGATGCCGAAGGTGATCGCAATCACCCGGTCGACATTGACCCCCATGAGAGTCGCGGCATCCACATCCTGCGCGCAAGCCCGCATCGCAAGACCAATTTTGGTTTTATGGACCAAAATCTGCAGGCCAATCATCAGCAGGGCCGCTGTCACCAGGATGAGAATCTGCAGGCTGGAAATACTGACCGAGGCGACTGTGAACGACACCATCGGGAATGCGCTCTCTGGATAGTTTTCAAATCCCGGACCCCGGATTAAAACCATCACCGTGGACAGAATCATGGAAACCCCGATTGCGCTGATTAACGCTGATAGGCGGGAAGCTCTGCGCAAAGGCCGGTACGCCAACCGCTCGATCAGCATGCCGAGCAGGGCGCAGAACAGCATCGCCCCAAGAATCCCGGCAAAGACGTTCAGGCCAAGCACGGTAACCAGGAACAGCCCGACGAACGCACCGATCATGTAGACCTCGCCGTGGGCGAAGTTAATCAGCTGCACAATGCCGTATACCATCGTGTAGCCAAGGGCGATCAGTGCATAGGCGCTGCCCATGGTGAGACCGTTCACCAGCTGTTCCCATAACATATGGTTCTGCTCCGTTTCCGAAGTGAAATCCCCGAAATGACGTGGGAGAGGTGGGCCAGCGTCCCCAATCAGGAGCGTACGCCTTGGCCCACCTCTTTTCATTTCGTCACTGCGGCAGACAAACTGCCAAATCTAATTGTAACCTACCCGGTCAAGTTATTGCACCTTGACGTCGATCTTCTGCTTCAGCTTGAACTTGCCATCCTGGACCGTCAGCAGATAAACCGGGCTCTTGATCGGCTCACGGTCGGCCTGGAAGGTGATCACGCCGGACGCGCCGGGGAAGTTCGCGGTCTTGGCCAGCGCTTTTACATAAACCTTCGGATCGGTGCTTTTCGTTTCTTCCATGACCTTGGCCAGGATCATGAGCGCGTCATAGTACTGGGCCGCAAACATGTCGGCTTCCGCGCCATTGTACTTCTTGGCATAGGCATCCAGGAACTTCTTGGTTTCCGGGGTCGGCTGCTCGGGGGAGAACCCGCAGTAAACCATGCTGCCTTCCACCGCTTTGCCGCCGAGTTTAACCAGATCCGGGCCCAGACAGCCATCGCCGCCGACGAACAGCTGCTTCATCCCCTGTTTGCGGACTTCCTTCATAAAGAGGCCCGCTTCGGTATAGTAGCCGGTAAAGATGATCAGGTCGGAATTGGCCGCCTTGATATTGGTCACTTGAGCGGCGAAGTTGGTGTCGCCCTTCTGGATGCTTTCCTCGATCACGACCGCCGCGCCTTTGTCCTTCACGGCCTTACGGAAGATGCCTGAAAGTCCGACACTGTAGTCGTCGTTGGTCGCCGTGACCAGGGCGATTTTCTTGAAATTCTGCCCAAGCAGATACTCGACCGTAGCCGGAGCCGCAACGCTGTCGAGCAGCGTATCGCGGAAGACGTAATCACCGATCTCGCAGACGCCGGTTCCGGTCGCGCCTGCCGAGATGATGACCATCTGGTTGTCCTGGGCAATCTTGCCGGCCACCTTGGTAATGCCGGTGCATGGGTCACCGACCAGCGCGGCTACCTTCTCCTGGGTGATGTACCGGGTGGTCAGGTTGGCGGCTTCGGTCTTGTCGCCACGGTTGTCTTCGCCGAGAATCTCGATCGGTTTTCCGAGGATCCCGCCCTTCGCGTTCAGTTCCTCAGCGGCGAGCTGCAAGCCCTTCAGTCCGGGCTGGCCATAGTTGGCGACGTCGCCGGTCAGTGCGCCTAAAAAGCCGATTTTCACTGTCTCTTCCTGTTTCTTGGCACATCCTGCCAAACTGCCCAGCGCGAGAACCAGACAGAGCGCGATGGCCAACATCTTGGTCGTTTTCTTCATCCGCACTTTCCCTCCTGTTGTTCCTGGACCCTATTCCGTTCAGGCCCGAAAAATCTCAAGTTAAAAGATTCCACCTTGAAGGGAAAATCCCTGCCGGAATGTATCGGAATTCGGCGTGCAAAGTCGAAATAGCCGTGCAAGAAACAAAGCTGACATGGACCTTCGTCCATGCCCATCGCTTTTCAATCGCTTTTCAATCGTTTTCCTGATCGAATCCATCGGAAACTTGGGTTTAATGCAGCCCCCACATTTCTTCGTTTTCGCTGCATGGGTCCTGCCGGAAGAGCGACTGGCGCCAGGCGGCGTTCAAGTGCTCGCGGTAGTCTTCGAAGGTCTGTAACTGCGGGGTCATGACCAGCGGCTTCAGAATCAAAGTGCCGTCGGGCTCCACGCTGGCTTCGAAGCGGGTGCCTTCGCCCACATTGAGTTGATCCAGAATGTTTTCATTGAGCTGCAGCCAGCCATGATTCTGGAGGGTCAGCAGGGTGGATAAACGGATTCCGTTCATGGGTTCCTCTCCTTCAAAACACCTTTTCCTTTCCTGAAGCATTACCGGAATTAACGGGAGGCAAACATGCTTTGAAAGTCAGGCGTCTTTCGCGTTCTTGCGCTTTGGCTCGATGCGCCAGGACATGGTCCGCATTTCGGTGACCGGGTCCATCCAGTCTGAGTCGATTTCCAGACACTTTTCCGGACAGGCCTCAACACAGGCGCCGCAGACGATGCAGCTGTACGGATCGTATTTATACATCCAATCCTTCCGCTTGATTTCGATCGCACCCGCCGGGCAGCGCTTCTCGCACGCGGTGCACATGATGCACTCGCGCATGTCCAGGACCAGCCGGCCCCGGGCGCTAATGGCCGGTTCGCGGACCACGGCCGGATAATTCATCGTGGCCGGTTTTTCAAGATTCTTGAACAGGGTAGCACGCATGCGCATGGCAAATCGGTCTCCTTTGTCGCTTCTCGTGCTAACGCTCGCTGCAGCTGATGCACGGGTCGATGGACAGCACGATTACGGGAACATCGGCCAGGGCGCAGCCGGGCAGCATATGCAGCAGGGCCGGAATGTTGGCAAAAGTCGGGGTGCGGATGCGCAGCCGGTCCAGCGTCCGGTTGCGGCTGGCCTTCATATAATAAAACGCTTCACCGCGCGGCTGTTCCATGCGGACAAAGACTTCGCCGTCCAGCATTCCTCGGAAATTATATTTGATTTCACCTTCGGGGAGACGCTCCAGTCCCTGCCGGATCAGGTCCAGCGAAACCAACACCTCGCGCGCGCGGACCACGGCTCGGGCAAATGCGTCCCCTTCCGTTTCGGTGACCGGCTCCCATTCAAGTTCGCTGTAAGCGCCATAGTTCAGCAGCCGAGTGTCTCCGGAAATCCCGCAGGCCCGCAGCATCGGACCAACCGCCCCCAATGCCTTGGCGTCGTCCGCGCTGAGAACCCCGACCCCGCAGGTTCGGCTTTGCACCGTGTAGTCCCGGTACAGCACCGGAAGCAATGCTTCGTATTCCTCGCGCACCTTTTCGATTTCCCGCAAAAAGGTGCCGACCATGTGCTCGTCCAGGTTTTTTCGCATCCCGCCAATGGTGCAGGTGGACATGATGACCCGTCCCCCGCCGCCGGCTTCCTGAAGGTCGAGAATACGCTCCCGAACCCGCCAGCACTGCATAAACAGGCTCTCCAGGCCGAAGGAATCCGCAAACAAACCCAGCCACAAGAGATGGCTGTGAACCCGCGACATTTCGGAAAAGACCAGGCGCAGCATGGTGGCTCTGGGCGGCACCTGAATCTTCATCATCCGTTCCACGCACTCGCAGTACAGGTAGGCGTGGATGAAATTGCAGATCCCGCAGACCCGCTCGGCCAGGTAGATGTTTTTCACGTAATCATTGTATTCGGCCCCTTTTTCCAGGCCGCGGTGGACATACCCGAGCGAGGGCACCGCGTCGACGACAACCTCGTCCTCAACCACCAGATTCAGGTGGATCGGCTCCGGCAGCACCGGATGCTGGGGTCCGAAAGGAACCAGGGTTCGCGCCATGAAAGAGTCTCCTTCCTGTTCGCCTATACCGCGTCCTTGTTGACTTCGTGCGGAGCCGTGGACCGAAGCATCGGCGTTTTCGGCCCGTCCTGGGCCAGCATCAAAAGGCCTTCAAAATCCGGTTTCAGGCCTTCAAACCGAAGGCCGAATTGATCCTGGATTTCGTTTTCAATCAGAAAGGCGCATGGGAAAGTCCCGGTGATGCTGGGAAACGGCCGGTCTTTGTCCGCCTTGACGCGCAGATGCTCCAGTTCCATCTCCCGGTCAAAACTGTAGATCAGCTCGAACTGGTCGATCAGGTCAACGCAGGTCATGGTCACAAACCGGGTTTGCTGTTCCTTCATTTTATGAAGGGCTTCCGGTAAGCTGCCGCGGGTGATTTCGCCGTTCATCCGGCTGACCCCCTTTCACGATTTTTTCGCCCAGTTTCTCGACGCCGAGCAGCAGCGCGTCAATCACCGCTTCCGGCCGGGGCGGGCAGCCGGGAATCCAGACATCCACCGGAACCGCCTTGGAAGCGCCCCCGATGACGTTGTACGACTGATGAAAAACGCCGACCGAGGTGGCACAGATTCCGACCGCGACGACCACTTTCGGTTCGGGCATCTGGTCATACAGATTGCGCAGCACCTTAGCCGACTTGTAATTGACCGTTCCGGTCACGAGCAGAATGTCGGCATGTCTGGGATTGCCGACATTGACCGCGCCGAAGCGCTCGATGTCATACCGCGGCGTCAGGCAAGCCAGCACTTCGATGTCGCAGCCGTTGCAGCTGGACGCGTCGTAATGAAGCACCCATGGGGACCGGGTCTGAGCGGACTGAAAGAAATTCACGGCGCACAAGCTCCTGTCTGGCAAATATTAGAGGTGATTGGCAGAAGGATCATCCGGCGGTTCCTTTTCCCGCATGTGATTACCGCGCAAAACGTCCCGCCAGGAATCGTCGACCGCTTTCCAGTATTCGTCCCAGGTCTTCCATTGCATCGTTTTCGGGATAGGTTTGAGGGTAAGAATGCCATTGGATGCCGATGCGACGGCCAGCTTTGTCCCCTCCTCGATTTCCAGAGCGACCCGGGTTTTACGGTCCAGCTGAACCCACCCGTTTTCCTGAACGGTAAGAATGGTAGGCACGTTATTTTCTTTCATGATGATTCCTCCTAATTAAGGATAAGGGACACGCTTCGATGCTTCATGTTCCGCTTCGCTTCACAACGCGAGCAAGGAGCAGAAGAATGTCCCTTGTCGACATTGATATCTATTTTGTCTTCTAAAGTATTCGAACTGGCGTTAATCGTGTCATTTATAACTTTCTGGTGGCGATATTAAAAAACAGATTGACCAGGCACAGGGTAAAGCCGACCGTCCAGCTGGCGGCAACCATCCAGTCCAGCCGCATTCGGGCATACAGGTTGTCGATGATGATTTCCAGGCCAAAGGCGGCGGCGGCCAACAGCACGCCGGCATACCACGGTGCCGCCCAGAACAGGTAGACAATATACAGTACGATCACAAGTTCCAGCCAGTGCGCAATTTCGGTCAGAGCCAGGTAGCGTCCGGAAATGTCGGTAGTAACGCCGCGTACCAGTTCCTGATGGGCATGCGCGCCGGATGAAATGTCGAACGGTGATTTGCGCATTTTGATGGTGAGGATGTAGAGCACAGCCAGGAAAACCAAAGGATAGCTGAAGAGCAGCGGTGATTCTCGAAAAACGGCGCCGGACAGAAAGGTGCCGTTTTTTACATAGAGCGCAAAAGCGACAAATAACAGAACCGGTTCGGCGGAGAGCATCTGAAACAGTTCGCGGCTGCTGCCAATATGACTGTACGGGGAATGGGTGGAAAAACCCGCGAAGGTCAGGAACACTTCAGCGGCGGCCAGCGCAAAGACAAAAACCAGAAAATCCTGGCCGGTGGCCAGCAGAATCAGCGCGGTCAGCATCCAGACCAGATGGGCATAGACGAAAAAAGACTGCCGGCCGCTTGTCACTACGGTATCTTTGTTCCACAGCTTGATCACGTCATAAAAGGGCTGCAGCAACGGCGGGCCGAAGCGCCCCTGCAGCCGCGCGGTCAGCACCCGGTCCGCCCCCACAATCAGGCCCCCGGCAAGTGGAGCGGCCAGCACCAGCAGCAGAGCACCCCACATCATACGTTCACCACCCCCATCATGACCGCGATAGCACCAAGTCCGGCCAAACTGAGCCAGAAGTCCAGCCGCCGGTTTAACCGCGCCGGGAAATAGTAACCGCCAAGCCGCACCTGGGAAGGCTGCTCCCCTGCGCTCAGGTAGACACCCGCTGGCTCGTTTTCGGCATTCGCGCCGCCCAGGTAAACCGAATCGGTCCGCCGGTCCGGCTGAACCCTTCCGGCAATCCAGGGTAAAAACAGGGTCGCGGCCACCGCCGCAATCAAGAGCCCGATCGGGAAAATACCTTCATAATAAGGGGACTGCCCGACATGCAGTGCGGGATTGAAGAACGGCACCCAGGCGAAGGCCCCTAGATTCAATCCTGGCAAATCGACCAGCGGACTTGGATACCACATGATCAACGCCGGTACCGAGAGTCTTTGGGTCACCGCCTCGCAGCCCAGGCTTCCTGCGATGATCAGCATCCCTAATGCGGCCAGCGGCAATTGATACCACCGGGATATCTGATTTCCGGACTCTTCCGCAGCACCGGGCGGGGCCGAAAGCAGCCGCCCGATCCATTTGGTCCAAAACAGCACGGTCAGTGTGCTGCCGGCGACGAAAAAGGGCAGCAGCAAAGGCTCGCGAATCGCTGTCTCAAAGAAGGCCCATTTGCCGATCAGCATCCCAAACGGGGGCAGAAACATGGCCAGCGCACCGAAGATTAGGAAATAGGCCAGGCCGGGAACCCGTCCCACAAGTCCCGCCATGTTTTCGATACTGCGGGACCCGATCCGCTGCTCGATTGCGCCCGTGGTCAGAAACAGGAGGGCTTTGGTGAGCGCATGAAACAGCATCAGCAGGATCGCCGCATTTAAGGCGAGCGGGGTGTTGGTTCCGGCGCAGACAACGATGAGACCGAGGTTAGCGACCGTGGAATACGCGAGCACCCGTTTTGCGTTTTCTTCCCGAAACGCCAGCAGTGAGGCCGCGAAAAAGGTTACCGCACCAGCCAGAGCGATGGCGGAACTGAGCAGGACCGCCGTGTAAGCGGGCGCAAGGCGGATCACCAGATAGACGCCGGCCTTCACCATGGTACTGGAATGCAGTAAAGCCGATACCGGAGTGGGTGCGACCATGGCCCCCAGCAGCCAGTTTTGGAATGGAAACAGGGCGGCCTTGGTGAAGCCGGCCAGCGCCAGGAGCGCAACGGCGGTTAAGAACGGGGTCGAAATCGTTTCCAGGTCGCTGTTGACCAGGTTATACAGCGAGACCGCGCCGGTTCCAACTTGGGTCAGCAGCAAAATCAGAGCACCGGCAAACGCCAGCCCGCCGATGCTGTTAAAAAACAAGGCCCGCATCGCGCTGCGCCGTGCTTCTTCGGTGTCTTCAAAGCCGATCAGCTGGAAGGAACAAAGGGTGGTTGCTTCCCAGAAAAAATACAGCCAGAACAGGTTATCGGAGAAAATAATGCCGTTCATCGCAGCAAAAAAGACGGTGAACCAGAAAAAAAACGGGCGGCTGTCCATTGGCTTGGTGTGATCGGCCCGTTCGTCCATATAACAGAGCGTAAACAGCAGGATGATTGAACCCACCCCGGCGGCAATGAGATACATCACAACCGAAAGCCGGTCGATGGTAAGGGTATAAAGACCGGCGGTTTTCGGATGGACCACCAGTTCCAGGTAAATCAAAACCGCTAACTGCAGCAGATTGATCAACATCAGGGGCTGGTGACCGCGCCGGATCGAAACCGACAGGAAATACGCGAGCAAAATCAGATCAGCCGCGAAAACCAACCGGTCATAACCCGCTAAATCAAGGCGAATCGGTTCCAGCCCGATCGTCAGGTGCAGCCAGACCGCGCTTCCGGCCAGAACGGCAGCCAGGACAATCAGTAAAAAGCGGCGGATTGGCTGCGCCGGCCAGACGTAATTAATCAGCGCAACCCCGATCGGCAGCAGCAGAGCGGTGATGAGAAAGGTGTTGATTGATGACAAAAAAAAGCCCCCTTTAGGAAGGGGACGTTTCTTTCAGGAAGTGTTTCAATGGTATATCGTAATACGTTTCGGCGTTTAAGAAAGCCTCGGTCCCTGGCCAATCGCCGGCTGATTCGATCAACTCGATCAAAGCCCGGTCGTAACCGGTCAATCCGCGCCGGCCGGTCAGAAGGCCTTCTTGTTCCAAATACCGGATTGTCGCTGTCACGCCGCTGGTCACGATCGCGTACACCAGTTCTTCCGTGTCCCCCAAAATATGAGAACAGAGGTAGAAGCGGCAGATCAATGAGCGCACAGGATAAACCGTACACACGCGGTCATTCAGAAAGGTGCAGGGACCAGTCTTCAATCGGGCCAGCCCATTGGCCAGCCAGACGGGTTCAAAGTGATTCGCCAGGAACTCCCGCGGCGATCCGGCTGTCGCCTGGCACAAGGCTTTGAATGAGATCAGGTCCGGAATCACAAAGGCTGCATTGCAACAATTGTTGACACAACCCTTGCAGGCACCGTCCTCACCGGCATACATTTTCTCGAGACGGGAATCGCTCGCCAGCGGTTCCCAGGCTTCGAGCAGATCACCGAGTGAGGCCGCTTTGTCAGCCACCTCTACCCCCAGACCTAATTTGCCATCTTCGGCAGCAATATATACCCTGACCTTCGGCACTATTCCCATGCAACATTTTCCTTAATCACTTTGGCTGGATTCCCAGCCACCATTGTGCGCGGCGGCACGTTCCTGGTGACGACCGAATTGTTGGCGATGATCGCGCCTTCGCCAACCTGGACCCCTTTCAGGATAACGGCCCGGGACCCAATCCAGACATGATCGCCGATGACGACCGGCGCGATTTTGGTTTCGAGTTTCTCGCCGATTTGACCAACCGGATGAGAGGAGGTGTCCATAATCACGACATGCCAGGAAATCGCGCACCCGGCGCCGATTTTGATCTCATCGACCGCCAGCACACAGGTGCCGTCCCCAAGATAGGTGTTGTCCCCGATGATGACACGGGCATTGTCTCCCAGCGAAAGCCGGACCGCCCGTTCCAGCATCACGCCATTCCCAACATGAATCTCGGCCCCTTTGCCCTGAAAAATGAATCCGTTGTTCCGGGCCCGAAGGTTGGTCCCGCAGCTCTTCAGGTGGCGTTTCACCAGCAAGGTGGTCACCTTATCGGATAAATCGGCAAATGTCAAAATGCTCACACACCTCAATTATTTCTTTCGCGATTATTCCGCGGCCTTCTGGTTGTCCTTGATCGCCTGGCGCGCCAGCTGGTCACAGCGTTCATTCATGGGAACGCCCTTGTGGCCGGCGACCTTGATGATCTGAACCTTGTTTTCCCGCGTTTTTCGAATCAGCTGAACCCACAGATCCTGGTTAGCCACCGGCTCTTTTTTGGAATTCACCCATCCGTTGCGCTGCCAGTTCTCAATCCAGCCTTTTTCGAACGCGTTCACGACATAGGCGCTGTCGGTATGAACCTTGACCTCCCAATCCGTGACCTTCAACGTCTTCAAGGCCTCGATGACCGCCATCAATTCCATGCGCTGGTTGGTGGTCATCGCTTCATAACCGCTGACTTCTTTAATATTTGAACCATGCTGGAGTACGGCGGCCCATCCGCCCGGCCCGGGATTTCCGGAACAGGCGCCATCGGTATAGATCGTAATCATCTTATCCATTCTTCTCATCAGGCGCAGGCATCGGATGACGCGGTTTTTTCCCGACGGTTGATATCGCCGAAGTCAAGGCCGCGATAACGTCCATCCGGAACTGATTGGACAGCACCGCCGCCTTGGAAATGGTTTCCCCTCTTGAGGTCGCCGCATATCTGGGTTTTAAGTGGTTGAGGGCGAATGCGACGATGTCCGCCCGGCATAGGGCGCAGTCGCAGGCCGGATTCGCACTGCTCATCACGCGGTCCAGGTTCTCCCACACCAGATCTTCCATTACATTTTTCACTTCAATCTTGAATTCCACGGCTACAGTCCCCTCTTTCAGAAAATCTCCAGGAGTTGACGCCAGTTTCGAATATGCCACGTACATTCCGGTACGGTCCAGGACGACTGCGGTGCGAGCCAGACTGCCTTCATGCCGGCTCGCCGGGAACCAATGACATCGGTCAGCGGGTCATCACCCATGTGAACGGCCCGCTCAGGTTGGGTGCCAAGCTGTCGCAGCGTATGCCGGAAAATCTCCGGATTCGGTTTCGCCAGCCCGACCTCGTCCGAAAACACGGTCACTGTGAAGTATTGAAAGATTCCGGCCAGGTCCATGACCTCACGCAGGATGGACCCAGGGGCCGCGCCCGTGTTGCAAATGACCGCCAACCGGTATTTTTCAGCCAGTTTCGGCAGCACCTCCGCGGCGCCGTCGAGCAGTGCCGGAGGATCAAGTTTAACGACATCGACATAGGTATTGTAAACCGCATCGATTAGGGGTTGGTGGTCCGGCAAATCAAGCCAGTGCTGTAAGCGGGCCACATGCCCGGCTGGCCCAACCTCGATACCCATCGCTAACTGCTGATACCGGGCGTCATGCCAGGCATTAACGAAGCCGTTTTCAATTTCCGCCGCGCTGCGAATCAACCCGAACCGCTCCAGCGTCATCCTCATCTCTTCAATGCGGATCATCATCGTCAGCCGGGGATTCAGTTCATGAAATAGCGTGTTCCAAAAATCAAAGGTTATGACCTCGTACACCCGGTTAACCCCCCTATTCATGATACGTTCTCCTCAGCGCGGGGGAAATCCTTCACGCTTGCCGCTAGTGCACACACCCAGGGACGACGCTAAAAAAGACTAACCAGGGGCTGTTATGTTACGAAAAAAGGGCCGCGCACACCGAAATTGCTTCGGGCACACAACCCTTGTTCATCCAAACCCTTCAACCGGTCTAAAACCCCTCGGCTGCCTTGGTGTTCGTCTTGTCCGACTGCGCGACATAAGAATTCAGATCCCCATCTGCCAGGGCCTGCGACTCGGACTGCCGCTCCTTGTTCAGCTTGCGGGCCATCTCTTTCTTCTGTTTGGAGTCGGTGGCATAAAAGCCGGAACCTTTAAAAATCACAGCCACATTCTTGCTGATAAGACGCTGTACCGGGCTGCCGCATTCCGGGCAGGCCGTCAGCGGATCAGCCGTTATTTTCTGAAATTCTTCGAAATTTCCGCATTGCGGGCAGTTGTAATCATAGGTTGGCATAAGTTCACCTCAAAAAAACGAAGTCCCATTCATTATATAACGCCAGGTTGATCCCGTCTGTCAAGGGCCGGGAGTCAGACCCTGAAATGCTCTTCGATGGGAAGAATATAGATCACCGCGTTGGCCCGCTGGTATTCCTCTTCTTCCTCTTCGGCCAGAGCCCGGATTTTTTCGTATTCAACAAAATCCTTAATAATTTTGGTCGCAAGCACGGCTTCCTCATCCTCGACACTGGTGAACAATGTCGTGCCGCCGCGCCGGAAAAAGCCAGCCGATCCGGACAGGCGCGTCACGATAAACCCCCGGTCGTTCAGGCGCTCGGCAATCTCCGAAGCCTGTCCTTCAGGGACCACCGCCATCACGAGTTTCACGCGTCATCCCTCCCGGCGATTTCTTTCGCATAAGCCTGCAGAACGTCACTGCGGCTCAAGATGCCAATCAAGTGATCGGAATCATCCTGATCCACCACCAGCAGCCGCCCGATTTCCTCGTGGGCCATCAGCCGCGCCGCGTCGCGCAGGGTTCGGTCCATCGCAATGCTGGGCACTTCATCAGTCGTCATTTCCCGCACCGGCGTTTCGCCCGGCAAAGTCTTAGCGGCTTCAAGCAGGTCTTCATACGTCACCGTACCGGCCATGTGCTGTTCTTCCATGACCGGATACAGGTAATTCCCATACTGAATGACAATCTCCATCGCTTCCTCCAGCGTCGTATCAACCCCCAGCGTCACGACCCGGCTGGTCATCACCTCGGATACGGTGATCGAAGAAAGTATGTGTGTCATCTTGCGTCTGCTAATGTGAATTCCCCCGCTCTCCCCGGTTCTCCACGCGTCGCCGCGTTCTTTTTTCAAGGAATTATGTACTACTAACGTACCAGCGCCGTAATAAGTCTGTCAATCATTCTCAAACCGTTCACAGCAAAACCGTAAACGCCATGAAGCCATTCCACAGACCATGCGCGAGCCAGGCTGGGTACAGCGAATCCGTTTTTTCGTAAAGATAGGCCAGGATTACGCCTCCCAGCGACAGCGGCACCAACCGAACCCAATCAGCATGAACCGCCCCAAAAAATAGTCCCGCCAGCACTAGACCGCCGGCCACCCCGACATAGCGGCGCAAAACCGGATAGACCATGCCCCGGAAATAGGTTTCCTCCCACAACGGCATGATCACAGCGCCAAGCAGCAACAGCAGAACCTTTTCACCCAACCCCGCGGATTCGGACAGCACGGTCTGGAAAGGCTGCGGTTCAAGGTGGGGCTGGAAATACTGCACGATCATGCTTATTCCAATCATGGCGGCGAACGCGGTCAGCCCGCCAAGGCCTCCCCAGATCGCCCACTTTTTAAATGATAGGCGGCGAAAGCCCATTTCGTTCAAGCCGACCCCACCTATCCAGGCCAGCAGCAGCAGGCCCGCCATCATCACCAGAAACTGAACCAGGCTGACCAGCGTGAATTCGGCCACCGGCGAAATCGGCATTCCGTATTCGTACACGAGCCTTGAGTATAAGGCCGGTTCCTCATAAGAAAAAATCCAGTTAAACAGGATGATAAACAGAAAAAAACCGATCAGGTGGCCCCATTTCCATCCCGGCCGGACCGCACCCGCCGAAATGCTGTCAGCCGGTTCAACCGGCGGCCGATTCAAATCCTCCCTGTGCTCCATCACTATCTCCTTACGGGCTTACGGCCTAATTAAGCCTCTTTCCATCTGTATTCAAACGCCCTCTGCGCTTATGATATCACACTGCCCGTTCGGGAAAAGCATTACTCGGCTCCTGTTTCGACGGGGGCTTTGCGGTCAAGATACATGGAAACCGCCGTCACCAGGCCCGCATGGGACCAGGTCAGCGGGCAGACGGATAATGGGGCGCCGGTATATGGATGCATTTGTTCGGGGAGCAAACCCGCCGGCCCGGCCTGCGCCGACGCCCATTCGATCAAACGCCGGGCCCGCTCCAAATCGCCGGTTTTGTCGCGTTGAATCAGCCATTCCGCGACCCACAGAGTCGTAATAATCCAGGGATTGCCGGGTACATTCTCAAGATCCTCGCTCCGGCGATGATAGTAATCGCCGGTGTACCGGGCAACCCCGCCAATCGGCGTCTTGACCCAGAGATGTGCCGCGATCGCTTCCATGGTGGCTTCAATCCGCTCGTCGGATGGCTCAAAAACCCCGAACCCGACCAGTCCATACTGGCTGGCATCCAGCGTAAAATCAGGGTGGTAGGTCCCATCCGATTCCACATACAGGCCCCGCACAAACCGGCCAACCCCGGTGTGATACAATTGTTCGGCAATGGCCTGCTTTACCCGGCGGGCGGCGTTTTCGCAGATCCCGGCCAGATGGCCGTCATTCATGCTTTCCGCCATGTGGTTCCCGACCGCCAAGGCCCCATAAACCGAAGCGGCGGTAAATGAAAAAATACCCCGCCGTTCCTCCCACAGATCCCAGCTCAAACCCGGAAGCCCGGTCAGCGGATCGATGTAGCCCGCCAGAAACAACAAGGCGGGCTTGACCAGCGGTTCATAAAGTTCAGCCAGGACGTCGTAATCCCCGTACTGGCGGATATGCTCACCCAGTGCCCAGATCACCAGCGCGGTTTCGTCCTCCTGGATCGGCGGCACTTCCATCCCATGGAGTAGCCGTGGATGCCAGGTCGCGCCGACTGAACCGTCCGGGTTGTAACGCTGCAGAAAAAAGCCCTCCGGCTCAATGACGGTGGCACAGAATTTGTAGATCCGCCGCGCTTCCTCTGGGTATCCCGCCTGGTCAAGGCTGCGCGCGATCAAGGCCGCATCGCGCGGCCAGAGATACATGTAATGGTCTCGGGCAAACTGAAAGGTATCCCCGTCCGGGCTGGCAACCACCGCACCTTTCCGTTCGATCTGGCTTCTGATGGTAAACAGACTGATTTCATACAGTGAAGCGACCGCCGGCGACAGATCCTGAAAATTCCGCTCCGCCCGTTTGATCCAGCTCCGGTAATGAAGACCGACATTGTGAAGCCATTCTTCGATGGGCCGTTCCAGTAAATTGCGCTGAAGGGTCCGGACGTCAGAAAGCGAATAACCGCTGATCAGCCAGTAATCGATCACCTCGGACGCGTTCCCGGGAAGCTGAAGTAAGGCCGACAGTGCGCTGTCGACCGGGCCGTCCGCGATTGGATTCAAGGATAAACGGCCGTCTTCCGCATCCCGGAACGTGCCTTCTTTGCCGTGATAGCGCTTGACCCCGGCTGAGTATTCGATGGTCCCGCCGCCCGCGGGCCGGCAATTGGCCAGGATATAAATTCCCTTCTTATATTGATAGATTCCGCCGGTCTGCGGATCGAACACCGCTGAATCCCCGGCCTCGATACCCCGGATCGAAAAGTCCTGGTAGAACAGCACCCGAATTTCACGTGCTTCCGGTTTCAGGTTCCACACCCTGATGCGCTTCACATAGACATCTTCAGCTGGGTGCAGCGCATCCTGAATTTCCAGCCGAATTTTTAGTTCCGGGTGTTCCGCGCTAATCCGGGTAATCGGCGTATTGCCGACAACCCCAAAGCTGCGAATCCACTCCGGCTCGAACACCCAGACCATCCGGCCATCCACAAAGACCCCAAAACTGGTCCGGTTCCGATCGCCATGATTTTCAAATCCGCCGTAAGGCCAGTAAAAATCCCTGAGATTCAGCTCCCGGTCGAAATTGAGCATCATCGATCCATTTCCCAGAACCACGTCACGCATGAAGATCCCTCGCATGAATCAAAATCGGTTTGGGGAAAAATATCCGCGGACTCATTATGTCTCAAATCAAGCGGTTTTATTTGATGAAGCTGTAGGCAGAAAAACGAAAGGAGGAATGGCTTATGAATCTGGTGCTGGCAATTTTCGCGGTGCTCTTCCTGTTGGCATTGGCATCCTTTTATTTCATTCTGCCGGCCGGGCGCCGGCTGGGTGAGCGCAAACCGGCTGTGGGTCCGGAGCCCCGGTTTGCGCCGGAAGAGATTCTTTCCGAGGAATACGCCCTGGAAGTGGCTCCTATCCCCTGGCCAACTGCCGTGCCGGTGGCCGAACTGCCGCTTTCCTACGAGGAAACCCGGCTGACCTTGCTGGTGCGCGATCCGGAATGGCTTTTTGCCTATTGGGAAATCAGCCCTGATGATTGGGACCGGCTGCGCGGTCAGCATGGCGATCAACTCTTCCGGCTAGAGCACATCGTGCTTCGTATCGCTGAAATGGCGGGGGACATGGCATCCTTCGAACTGAACGTGGGCGGGCTGCGCGGCGAATGGCACATCCGGGTGGGCCGGCCTGACACCGCCTATTACGGCATTCTCGGAGTCCGGCACGGAGACCGCTTCGTCCCGGTGTGCAGTTCCAATGCCGTGATTACCCCACGCAGCGGCTTTTCCAATCAATACGATGACGAATGGATGCTGGTCAATGATCATGAACAGCGATTGCTGAAACAGATCGGCGAACTGCCGATTGACCTGACCTCGCCATTTATGTTCAGAAAGGATGGTTCAGTTTGACCAA
Source organism: Solirubrobacterales bacterium (assembly GCA_050258755.1). Lineage (GTDB taxonomy): Bacteria > Bacillota > Syntrophomonadia > Syntrophomonadales > DTU052 > JBLMZI01. The sequence goes on from JBLMZI010000009.1 coordinate 26,615, forward strand.
AGGACTGATCGCCCTGGTGCTCCACGCACACCTGCCTTATGTCCGGCATGCCGAAAACCAGGAACTGCTGGAGGAGCGCTGGTTTTATGAGGCAATGACCGAAACCTATGTTCCGCTGGTCCGCATCCTCCAGGGACTGCTTCGCGACGGGATCGACTTTCGCGTCACCATATCGCTCAGCCCGCCGCTGATCAGCATGATGCAGGACGAACTGGTCATGCGCAAATACCGTCATCACATGGACGGTATACTCCAATTGGCCGAGGCTGAACTGAAACGAAACGAAGACCATCCGAAGTTTCGCTACACCTCGCAGATGTACGCCCGGCGTTTTCGGGAAGTCTATGACGAGGTCTTTACCTACCACGGCGGTAATTTGCTGAATGCCTTCCGTGAATTGGACCGTTCCGGCAAGGTCGAGTTGATCACGTCCTGCGCCACTCACGGTTTTCTCCCGCTGATCGGCACTTCGGACGAGATCGTCCGGGCTCAGGTTGCGGCCGGTGTTGGTCTGTTCCGCAACGTATTCGGGCACAATCCGCGCGGCATCTGGCTCCCGGAATGCGGCTACCGTCCTGGTCAGGACGCGATTCTGCGCGAATTTGGGCTTCGGTATTTCCTGGCCGAAACCCATGGGGTGCTTTACGCATCCCGCCGACCGAAGTATGGGATTTACGCGCCGATTTACTGCCCGTCCGGCATCGCCGCCTTCGGCCGCGATACGGAATCGTCAAAACAGGTTTGGAGCTCCCAGGAAGGCTACCCGGGTGACGCGGACTACCGCGAGTTTTACCGGGACATCGGCTACGATCTGGATTATGACCTGATCCGCGGCTACCTCCCGTCCGGCATCCGCGTCGATACCGGCTTCAAGTACTACCGGATTACCGGCAAAACCGAACATAAGGAACCGTATGAACCGGATTGGGCCTTTGAAAAAACCGCTCTGCACGCCGGCAACTTTATGTTCAATCGGGAAAAACAGCTTGAATACCTGGCCGATTTGATGGATCGGCAGCCTTTGATCGTTGCGCCCTATGACGCCGAACTGTTCGGCCACTGGTGGTGGGAAGGCCCTGACTTCCTGAGCCATTTCATGCGCAAATCGGCCTACGACCAGTCCGTCTACCGGCTGGTCACCCCGAGCGAATACCTGTCACTCTATCCGGTCAATCAGGTCGCGGTGCCGAATTCCTCCAGCTGGGGGCATAAAGGATACAACGAGGTCTGGCTGGAACAATCCAACGAATGGATTTACCGGCACCTGCACAAGGCCGGCGAACGCATGATTCAATTGGCCAACCAGCATCCCTGGGCCGACGGCCTGCGGGCCCGGGCTCTCAATCAGGCAGCTCGGGAACTGCTGCTGGCACAGTCCTCCGACTGGGCCTTTATTATGAAATCGGGAACCATGGTCGATTACGCGGTGCGCCGCACCAAAGAACATCTGAACCATTTCCATCGCCTTTATTACGCTATCCAGGAAGACCGGGTCGACCCTGAGTGGCTTTGGAGCCTGGAAGAAAACAACAACATCTTCCCCCATCTCAGTTACCGCATCTTTTCGACCGACTACCGCGGTCAAGCCGTGTAAACGACATCAACAAAAAGCGGCTTCCAGGCAACTGGAAGCCGCTTTATTTGATTCAGGCTTTGGGGTCTATTTACCAGTAAAGTTCGGTTTGCGTTTCTGGATAAACGCCTGGCAGCCTTCTTTAAAGTCGTCCGAAGACCAGGTCAAAACCTGATACATGGCTTCCAGCTCAGCTTGTTTGTAAAAATCGTTGTGGTACGCTTCGCGCAGCAGTTTCTTGTCAAGCTTGATCGCCAGCAGCGGACCAGCGGCGAGCTGCTCGGCCCATTTCATCGCTTCGTCCAGCAACTGCTCGGGCGGAACGATTTTGTTGATCAGGCCCAGGTCGAATCCCTCCTGCGCGGTCAGCAGTTTGCCGAAATACAAAATTTCCGCAGCCTTTTGATACCCTACCTTTTTCACCAGAAAATGCGAACATCCGCTGTCCGGGCAGAACGCAATCTGGGCAAAGGTAAAGCCGAGTTTGGCTTTTTCCGATGCAATGACCAGGTCGCAGCCCATCATCAATGAGGTCGAGGCGCCGGCCACCGGCCCATTCAGAGCCGCAATCACCGGTTTTTCAATTTCGTAGAATGCCTGAACCGCCGAGGTCGAGGCATCATAAGTCAGTTTCGCCTTTGCCGGGCTGTCCATGCCAAACAACAGTGCGATGTCGCCGCCGGAGGAAAATCCTTTTCCCGCTCCGGTTACGACCACGACCTTGACGTTTTCATCCTGATTGGCCTGATTTGCGACTGCCACCATGTCCTGGACCAGTCCTAAATTGAACGCGTTCATGGCTTCCGGCCGGTTCAGCGTGATCAAGGCCACACCCGATTCGGTGACTTCGTACTTTACATTTTCATACATTGAATGATCGCCCCCGTATTATTTTTGCTGTCTTTTGTGGCCCGGCCGATAACCTAACGTGTTCGAAATATCCCGGGCTATAAGATTTGATCCGCTTACTAATTCCACAGGTGCGTTCAGAATCCTCTTTCCCGTTCGCACTTTTGCCGTGCTGAGTCACCGATCCGCTGACTGTAATGACCGGCTAACGGGCAAGCTATACAAAACGTTTGAAGAGAGTGGAACCGTGAGCCGTAATCAGTCTTTTCGTCGATGGATTGCTCTGCTGAGCATTGGTCTCTTTGCCGCCCTGCTGGCTGCCGGGTGTGGTGGAGGCGGCGGTAAGTCGCCAGCCTCAAAGCCCGCACCGAAACCGCCTGCATCCCTGGAAGCCATGAATCGGGATCTGACCGGACTGCTCGGCATGATTGACCAAAAAGTTCAGAAAGCGCGCAAACCAGCCGGAGATATCGGCATGACCCCGCAAACCGGGTCGGCGGGGACGGCCGCTAAATCCCCGAAAAGCACCGCACCCGGAACGTCCAAAACATCATCAGCGGGCGCTTCACAGGGCAGCAGCACCAAGAAATCCGTTTCCGGTTCAACCAATCAGAACTCAATAAGCGGAATGGGCCGGACCGGCGGCAGCGGGGGCGGCTCAACCAAGACCGGCGGCCAGAGCCCGGGACAACCTGCGGCCAAGCCCGGGCAAACTCAGAAACCGAAAAACCCCTGGCAGCCCGAAGAAAAGCTGGTTGAAAAACTGAACAAGGATTGGAACCGGCTTGAGCCGGATGCTTCGTCACACGGGTTTTCACCGGCTGACAGTGAAAGGCTGGAAGCCAGCCTGAACCAGCTGACAACGGCGGTTTTATCCCGGGATCTTACCCAGGCCGAACATCAGGCCAATTTGCTGTATGGCGAAGTAACCGAACTGTCCGCCCGGTTCCCCGGCACCAATCCCGCTGAAATCGGCCGGCTTCGTTTCCACCTGCGGGAAAGCCGCCGGCTGGCTCAATTGGGCGACTGGGCCCAGGCCTCGACCCAGGCGGCTGACGGCGTAACGGCCTGGCGCAGCCTGTCCCCGCAGCTCAAGGATTCGCCTTCGACAGCCCTGCAGCAGATGAATCACGCCATTACCGACGTGGAAAACAGCATCCGGGAGCAGAATGAGGCCATTACAACCCTGAAGACCGGGATTGCGCTCGCGGATCTCGATCAACTTGAAAAACATCTGAAAGCCAAAACCGGCCTGACCGGGGGTTAGTCGTAGAGATCAACACCCTGGGCGGCCATCCGGTCAATAAATGCTTTCCGGCAGCCACAGCGGGCATCATGTTCACAGAATTCCGTCGCGGACCGGCTGGCGGCCGTTTTTTTCAACTGGCCGAACCGGTCGGCCGCCGCGCGCTGGCGCCGGGAAACATACACATAGGCTGCCGAAGCTCCCAACCAGAAGCCCATCGCCCAGATCCCGGCCTGACCGCTGCCAAACAGCACGGAAGGCATCCAAACCAACCCTGCCACCAGCAATGCTGTGGCCACCCAAAAGACCAGCCCTGAAATCGTCTCATGACGCGCCTGAACCTGAAGCTCGTTATGTGCCGCAATCAACCGTCTTTCCAGGTTTTCCTGCATTCCGCCGCCTCCTTGTCGCACTCCAATGCCGCAAGTACAATCCATTCTCCTTTCCCGATTCCGGGAACCGGTGGTATGATGATAAAGAAATTTGAATCGCACTGGAGCTTAATGCTTAACCATGAATTACGTTTTCATCAGCGCGGCTGCCCTGATAATCATTCTATATTCACCCTACTTCCTGGCTATTCTGGCCGGACGGCCTGAACGGTTTGAAAAGATGCTTCTGACCGAAATGGTCTCTTACACGGCCGAACGCAGCCGTGATCACTTATGGCGCTTCTTCCTGATTCTGCTGCTCCCGACGACCTTAATGGAAGCCGGGTATTTCGGGCTGACCGTCGCCGTATTCGACAGCACGATCTTCCTGGGGATTTCACTTGGCTTCGCGCTTTTTGAATTGTTTCATTTGGTTCGGTATGTCTGGCTCTTCCGGCGGTACCAGCGCGGTACCCTTGAGATTGGCGAACTGCTGGACTGGCAGATGGAACGGATGAGCTGCCTGCTTTTTGTCGGCCACGCTCTGGCCGGTACCTTGATCCTGCTCATTCTGTAGAGAACGGCGTTATAAACCCATTTTGACAAACAGAGCAAACCGAAGACTTTCTTCGGTTTGCTCTTTGCTTTCATGGTCGGACTCCTCGCCAAATTGCCGGCGCCGAGTGCAGTCTATGAATATTTTTCAGTCAATTCAAGCACGCTATGGATAAATCAAAAGAAGGAGGGCCATGTCTTCATGCAAAACCTGTTGGTGAAACTCGTGCTCTTTCCGGCGATCGTATGGCTGTCGACCGTCATCTTTACTCAGGTGCATTACGCCAGTTTTGCGCAAATTCTCGGGGTTGGCTGGGCGATTGCGGTGCTGTCCTACTTTGCGGACGAATACTTGATTGTACACAACAATTTCACCGGGGACCGCCAATGGTGGCCGCTGGCCGGCGATTTCATTATCGCTATGGTCGTCGTTTGGGCATCCTCAGGCATCCTGCCGGGCGCCAGAATTACGTTCCTCGGCGCAGCCTTCACCACCATTTTGTTAACCATTGCGGAATACGCCATCCACCAGTGGCTGTTCGGCCGGCTGAAAGACCATGCCGGCGGAGATACCGTCGACTAGGGGGAAGCCGTTTCCCGTTCGGAATCGAATGGAATCGTCAGGCAATCGTTTTCGACCAGACACCTGGTTCCCAGGCGTCTGGTCATTTCATTGACCTGAGATAACAACTGTAATGCATCCGGGCCGGTCATCTGATAAGGTTGGCTTTTATCGATAAAAACAGGTAAAACGGAGACACTCTTCACACCCCGTTTGGCAAGCCGGGTTTGAAGGATCAATCCCTGCCGGGTATTGACATGATTGTTCTGATCAAAGACGAAATTGCCGAGGCTGTAGGCGATCAGGCCATTATTATACCGTTCCACTCCCTGAATGACATGGGGATGGTGGCCGATAATCAGGGTGGCCCCTTGATCAATCAGGCGGTGGGCCAGTTTCACCTGGTCGGGCTGGGGGGTATGCTGGTATTCAACACCCCAGTGCAGTGAAATCACCACGATATCCACCCGCGGCTTCAACGCGGCAAGATCCTCAAGGATCATTTCCTCTTCCAGCGGCGCCACGCCGCTTCGTTCCTCGGTTGCCCGGAAAGGCCGCTTATACCCGGCGTGGAACCAGGTATCGGCAAAGATGGTGTACGCCAGAAACCCGACACGGACCCCATCTTTCTCAATAATGACCGGCTGTCGGGCCTCATCGATGTTTTCCCCGGCCCCAACCGCCGCCACGCCCTTTTCCCAGAGCAGGTTCAGGGTATCCTCCAGGGCCTCGGAATCGTAGTCCACCGCGTGATTATTCGCAACACTCAGGACGTCAAAGCCGGTCTGGGCCAGGATTTGGGCCATGACCGGCCGGCCCCGGAACGCGATCTGCTTTCCGGGCATCGCGCGCCCGCGCCCGGATATTGGCGACTCCAGATTTCCAAACGTCAAATCGGCATCCCGGAGCAGCGCCTGGATTTCGACAAACGGGTAATCGTCTCCGTACCGCAGGGTCAGCGTATTTAAGCTTCTGGCCAGCATGATATCCCCGACCGCAAGCAAAGTCACTGTATTCGTCGACTCCTGCTTCGGCAGCGGCTGGCTGGTGCCTGCCATTGGTGCTTGTTGTGCAAGCCGCCAGCTCATGATCATTCCGCCCACAATCAGCATCAATAGGACCAGAATAACCAGCAGCGGCTTCTGTCTTCCTTCCCCAGTCAACCGTTCTCTCCTTATTCCTTCACTAACCCAGGGTATCCTCTCCCCCGGATGTTCCCTGGGCAAACCAATCATTGAGCGCCCGATCGATAATCAGGTCAGCCGGTTCCCCCAAATACTCAACTTCGGACTGGAGCCGGCTGAAGACCATATCAGACAGATTTACACTAATTCTCGGCATTTTCGCTTGACTCCTCTTTTTTCGTTTCAAACTTCATTCCGATTTGTCCAATGAACCCCGGACAAATCGCCGAATCACTGGAATCCATCCGAACAAATCCGGCAAAAACACGGCAAACAGGACATACAACGGGGATAAAATCAGATACAGGATGTAGGTCAGGTAGGTCTGGCCCAGCATAACGACCGGAAGCGCGGCCAAAAACGGAACCGACGCCGAATGCCAGAAATGCAGAAAAAAGTCGTAAAACGTGGAGGCCTGGCCCCATTTTTTCCAGGCGTACAACGATCCGGCCGTGCCGATCAGGCCCGGCAGCTGCGCGACCGTGACAATCCAGAAAACCCGGAGACGGACCTTGAACCGTTCGCGCAGCCGAATCGAATAAACCCCGAGGAACACCAGATACCCAATGGCCGCAACAAAATCCAGCCCCGGGAAAAAGCCGGTCAGCCCGACCAGGATGCCAAACAGGACATGACAGCACAGCAGGATCAGCATTTCTGACATCATGGCAGCCCACCCTCCGATTCCGAGATCATGCGCACCGAACCGCTGGCCCGGATGTTGTCCGGGATGACCCAAAGGTCTTGCCCCCCGTCGATCTCGATCCCGGCCCGCTTGTACGCCAACCAAAGGGTTTTCGTGCAATTCCAGACCTTCTCACCGGGTTTGAACGCGATCGCATAATAGATTTCGCCTTCATGCGCCGCCATATAGCGGACCGCCGCGCGCCGCTTTTCCGGGCTCGCGTTCACCCGCAGCAGACAGGCGCGGGTGTAGTTCGTAAAATACGATACCGGCTTGCGCCGCACACCGGCTTCCAGGCTGACTTCCCAGTAATATCCTTTGCCATCGCACAGCCCGGCATGGGTGTACCGGCCGTAGGTTGCCTCATCATTGCCGCCCAGCAGGATATCGCCGGCTTCTATGCCGGAAAGGTCGACCGTGTTGCCATACCAACCGTCACCGGGTCCAATCCAGCCCTTGGCCATGGCGGCCATGCCCTGCCCGATCACCCGCTGCCGGAAGTTATCCCAAGTATACCCGTTCTCCGAAAGGATCACTCCGGCGAACAGGAGATTCAAAACCAGCAAAACCGCAATCGATCGCATCGTTCGTCCTTTCATGAAAGGCCATTCTGGTCACCCTCTTACTTTTCCCTGCAAAAAGAAAAGTCCTTCTTTTGACGAAGGACTTTGTGGTTTGGTTTTCATCTTTTCACCGGACCTATTTGTTGGCGCGAAGCTGTTTGATCGCGGAATCAAGGCCTTCCACCGTCAGCTCGAACATCGGGAAAACACCCTGAATCATTCGAATGGTCTGGGCCCCGCTTTCATAAGGCCAGTAGCGGGCCGGAATCGGATTCAGCCAGACCGAATGACCGTATTGACGCTGCAGCTTTTTCAGCCAGTCAATACCCGGCTCCTCGTTATACAGGTCCCAATCCGAAATGCCGCCTTTATGGGTCAGCTCGGACGGCGCCATGCTCGCGTCTCCGACCATGAACACCCGGTATTCGCTGTCCAGCATCCGCATGATATGACTCGTTTCAGTCGCGTTGCTCATGCGGCAGTACGGGTCGTGGTACAGGTAGTCGTAGATGCAGTTATGAAAATAATAGACTTTTAAGTCCTTAAAGTGCGATGACCGGTTGACCGCGTTGAACAGCTGAGCGCACAAGCGGGTATAGCTGATCATGGAGCCGCCCGAGTCCATCAGCAGCAGCACCTTGATGGCATTTTCCCGCGGACGTTCCCAGACCAGTTCCAGCCGGCCCGCGTTCTTGCCGGTCGCCTCGACCGTGCCGTCCAGATCCAACTCGGTGCGAACCCCTTCCAGCCGCGTGGTAAACTGCCGCAGTTTGCGCAAAGCCAATTGAAATTGGCGCGCATCCAGGGCGGTATCGGTCCGAAAATCACGGTATTTGCGTTCGCCGGCCACTTTGACCGCGGACTTGTTGCGTGACTGACCGCCGATGCGGATTCCCCCGGGATGAAAGCCGGAATGCCCGAACGGCGAGGTCCCCCCGGTCCCAACCCAGAAGTTGCCCCCGTGATGCTCTTCGTTTTGCTGTTTCAGCCGCTCTTCCAGCATCTTTTTTAATTCGTCCAAATCATGCTGCTGGATCGCGTCGCGCAATTCCTTGGGAATCGCATCTTCGGGCAGGTTTTTGTCAAGCCAGTCCCAGATGTTTTCCGGGATTGCTTCCGGCGTCTCAATGCCGAAAAAGAAGGCGTGAAACGCCTGGTCAAAACGGTCGTAGTGCGCTTCGCTTTTCACCAGCACGGCCCGGCACAGGTGATAAAAGCCAGACAGGCTGGAGCCGTGCAGGCCTTGTTCCAGCGCATCCAGCATGGTGTACCACTCGTTCATCGAAACGGGTACGCCTTTGGCTTTGAGGGTATAGTAAAACTCAGTAAACATCGGCAATCACACTATCGGCCGGTCTGGAACGTCTGGCGGTGCGCCTGCCGGGACTGCGGCCGATTGTGCACATGCCACAGGAGCGCGTCCAGGTCCTGGTTCTTCTTGAGCAGAACGCCTAAAAACGGCAGTTCGTCGCCGATCCGTTTCGGATTGATGCCGCCGACCACCAGGGCCTGGAGCCAGTCCAGCAATTCACTGGTGCTCGGTTTTTTCTGGATTTCCGGCAGAGTCCGGATCCAGTAAAACGCTTCCATGCACTGTTCCAGCAAACGCCGTTCGACATTCGGGTAGTGCACTTTCACGATATCCTGCATGCCGGTCGGGTCCGGGAAAGCGATATAGTGGAAGATGCAGCGGCGCAAAAACGCGTCCGGCAGCTCTTTTTCGGCATTACTGGTGATAATCACGATCGGCCGGTGTTTGGCCTGAACCGTTGCTTTGGTTTCCGGAATATAAAAACTCATCTGATCGAGCTCCCAGAGCAGGTCGTTCGGGAACTCCATGTCCGCCTTGTCGATCTCGTCAATCAGCAGAACCACCTGCTCCGGCGAATCGAAGGCTTCCCCGAGTTTGCCCAGCTTGATGTACTGCCCGATGTTGGCAACGTCATGATCGCCGAACTGGCTGTCGTACAGGCGCTGAACCGTATCGTAGACATACAGGCCTTCCTGGGCTTTGGTGGTGGATTTGATATTCCAGACCAGCAGCTGTTTTTGAAGGTTGTCCGTAATACTTTGGGCCAGCATGGTTTTGCCGGTGCCCGGTTCGCCCTTGATCAAGAGCGGTTTCTGCAGCGCGATGGCAATATTGACGGCATTGCGGAGATCTTCCGAGACAATGTATTTTTGCGACCCACTATAGCTGGTGAACCCTTTGCTCATGATATTTCCCTCGATTCCAAGAAATTCTTCCAATCCATCACACAGAATATCAAATGGCTTTTTCAAAGTCAAAGGGGAAACGAAACGGTCAGACCTCCGGAAGCCGGTCCAAGCTTACACGCGTATTATATTAAGGAAGAGAGAAAAGAAAAAACGCAGCATCGACCCGCCGCCCCCGTACCTGTTCAAGTCCCGTCTTGCTCCGGTCTTTTCGCAGGAAACCCCGGCACAATTCGACTTCTTCCTATAAAAATCTTCCGGTTCAATACGATTTGGAAAGGAATTCGGTGAACCACGAAGAATACAAAATTTACTTCGCTCTACTATCCGAAGTTGAAAAATTGGAATGCGGTATAAAAAGAAAGGGGAAGGCCCGTGCTTCAGAAATTAGATCCTCATTTGGTCATGGCTTTTACCGAAAGTGGTTTTTCACATGGCAACTCCCTGCTGATTGAAGACGATGTACGATTGCTGATAGACACCGGGGCAACCGATATTATACCTTCCATTCAGCCTGAAACCATTGATATCGTGCTGAATTCTCATTATCACATCGATCATATCCGCGGCAACGACTTGTGCGGCAATGCGAAAGTCTACCTGCATGCGCTTGACGCGGCATATCTTCAGAACCCAAAGCGGCTTTCCGCCATTGACGAATGGGAAGAACTCATGACCATCAATCCCCTGGAAGGTCAGCCGTCCGTGAAGAAAATCGCGCCCAATGACGTCATCAAACCCTACCGGGTTGACGGCACTTTTCAGGACGGTGATCAGTATGACTGCGGCCATACCAAACTCACGGTCCTGCATACGCCAGGGCACTGTGCAGGCCACTGCGCCTTCTTTTTCCCCGATAGCGGGACCGCCTTTCTGGGGGATATTTGTTTGACCAAGGTGGGACCATGGTATGGTGAAGCCGATGCTGACATCGACGCTTTTATTCAGTCCATCAACCGGATGATCGCCCTTAAACCGGACCGGGTGGTTACCGGACACGTTGGACAGATCATCACGGAAAACATCCCGGAAGTGCTGACCGAGTACCGCGACCGGATCCTGAAACGGGAAGAACGAATCTACCAATCGCTCAAAACCAAAGCGGTCAACATTCACGAACTCGCTGACCAGCACCTGATCTACCGGATGCATCCAAGTTCGTTTGTCCTTTATTGGGAGAAATACATGCTGAAAAAACATCTGGCGCGGCTGGAGCAGCAAGGCCGAGCGGAACGGAACGAGGAAAATCTTTTCCGGGCCGTGTAAACAATCAAGGCCCTCCACGCACATCGGACGGTTCTGGGGTGCGAGCTCGAGCACCATCGAATAAGCCGAAAAAAGCCCCCCGTTTTGTAAACGGGGGGCTTTTCGATTTCAGATGATGATTTCTTGACTATTCGATCTTGTTGGTCGGCCGCCAGATCTTCATCTTTTCGCCTTCCTTAATCAACTCGTCCCGGAAGTCCGGATGGGCGATATTGATCAGCGCGTCGGCGCGCTCCCAGATCGACAGGGATTTCATATTGACCTTGCCGTACTCAGTCACAACCCAGTTGACCATCGTACGAGGCACAGTCACAGCGGCGCCCGGCGTCAGCAGGGGACGGATGCGTGAATGCATCTGCCCGTCTTTATCCTTGAAGGTCGAGGAAAAGGCCAGGAAGCTCTTGCCGCCCTTGGACTCGAACGCCCCGATGACGAAGTCCAGCTGGCCGCCGGTACCGGAGATCTGGCGCAGGCCCTTGCTCTCCGAACAGATCTGACTCAAAAGGTCGATCTCCAGGATGTTGTTGATCGACATGAAGTTGTCATTCAGACGCACCCGCGCCGGGTCGTTGGTGTACACCACCGGGCAGGCTGCGGTTAAGGGGTTGTCATCCAGAAAATCATAAGTATCCTGGGTCCCCAGGCAGAATGCATAGGTTGTTTTGAAACGGTCCACCCCTTTAGCGGCGTTGGTGATTTTACCGGCCTCATACAGGGCGACAAACGCATCGCAGAACATCTCGCTCTGAACGCCGAGGTCATGCAGGTCGGATTCCGCCAGCATCAAGCCAATCGTATTGGGCAGAGCGCCAATGCCGAGCTGAATGCAGGAACCGTTATGGATTTCATCCACGATTAATTCAGCGATCTTTCTTTCCTCCGGCGTTGGATCTGGCGCCGCCGGCGTGGAAAAGACCGGGGTGTTGGTTCCTTCAATAATATAATCAATTTCACTGATATGAACGCCTTCTTCGTAGCCGCCCAGGCAGCGCGGCATGCAGGTGTTCACTTCGACGATCGCGACCTTGCAGGACAGTGCCATGGCCCGGTTGTGGGAGGCGCCGATCCCGAAATTGAAGAAGCCGTGTTTGTCCATCGGCGTAACCTGAGCACACCAGACCTCCGGCCAGCGGGCCGAGTAGTCCTCGTTGTAGCCAATTCCGTTTGCTTCGTGATAATTGAACGGGTAGTGCACGCATAGGCCGTAATCCGACATCTTCCGGTCGAGCGCGGTGCAATACCAACTGCCGTAACGGAACGATGCCTGCTGCGGGTCGTTTTTCACGACTTCCGGTACCGGCAGCACGCTTCCGGTGGCACGGACCGTAACGTTCTTCAGGTCGGGCTGCCCGGCGCGGGCCCCGAGTGCCCGGTCGAAGTCAACCGGTTTGGTGGCAAATTGACCGTATTCCACGATCGCGTTCGACTTGACCAGTTTTGCGGCCTCGTCCGCAGAGACCAGTTTCCGTTTGTACTCATCCAGATACGACTTCATTTTTTCCAATTTCCCCCTCACCAATAGATTTCAGCAATGCTTTTCCGAAAAAGATTATTCACCTCCGCATTCACATGACATGCCTGTCTAGGGTTCCGCACATAGTAATCGGGCACAAATGTGCATAATTATTCTATTTAGGTCCCAAATGACATACCGCTTCCTGATGTCGTCCAGCTCTGGGTTTTTCTCTCTTCCTGAAGAGGCAGACTATTCAGAAAATATGCAGATCAGTGTATGCTATGAATACTTCGACACGTCTGTTGTGCCTTCCTTCACACGCGGATAAAAATAATGCGCAAAAATCAAACGGCGGGATTCCCTTCAGAATCCCGCCGTTTCGACATTTTTGGTTACTCTGCGTCCATCGCCATCATCGTGGTCATTTCAAAGCTGTGTTTATGGTTATGGTTGAATGACGTTTCCCCTTCGGCGTAATGAACGTGCTCATCATCGGAGACGAGTTTCTGCGCTCCGGTTTTCACATAGACCTTATGGTAATGCCCGCGGACGTAATCGGTCATACCCCGAAACTCGTGCTCGTGCGACCGGGCATCCAAGGAGACCATTTCCCCGGTCACGCCCACGAAGCGATGGGTGTGATCCGACGCGATCTCAGTGGTTCCCTGCACTTCGTGAACATGCATCTGCTCGCCATTGTCCCGATTCGCAGCCCCAACCATATATTTTCTGATGCCCAACGGTTTCCCTCCTCTCCATCTCCTTCCACAGTCCATTATATGGGCATTTTGAACGTGTGGTTCCTCGTTTTAACCATTATTCAGGACTTTTTGCCGCATTTAATGCTTAATCATTCGGTATATTGGCCATTATATTGATCAAGATCGCGCGGCACCCGGCTTGCCTTCCCGGATATCCCGGCCGTTTTCAGTCAATAATTATGGGAATGGGCTGAAGGATTTTGTCGAAGAACCGTCGAAGTTAAGTGGGAACGCGGTTGTCTCACCGCTTCCAGCGGAGGGAAAACCGTTTGTTTTACACATTTAAGGAGGAAAGAGTGATTCGGAATGGGCAAAAAGATATTGATCTGTGACGACTCTCTCATGATCCGCACGCAGCTGCGCGATTTCATTAACAAACTGGAAGGCGGATACGAAGTTATTGAGGCCGCGGATGGTAACGCGGCCGTAGAAATGTTTACCGCCAACACCCCGGATCTTGTCTTTTTGGACGTCGTTATGCCCGGACGCGGCGGTCTGGAATGTCTTCGGCTCATGAAAGAAGCGAATGCCGCAACCCCGGTGGTCATGCTCTCTTCAGTCGGCGCCAAGCATGTCTTAAAAGAAGCTCTGGAGGCAGGTGCATCAGACTTCGTACAAAAACCGTGGGGTGAAAAATTGATTTCATCGATCATTGAAAGATTTACGGGAGGTGCCTAAGTTATGTTCATTCAGTATTTCGGCAGCTACCTCCTTAACAAAGGGCTTCTGAATCCTGATCAGCTCAAAGAAGCAATCGAACTCGCCAATTCGACCCAGATCAAACTCGGTATTCTGGCTATGAACGCTGGTTTTCTGACGGCCGATCAGATCACCGAAGTCCAGATGCTGCAGCGCACCATGGACAAACGCTTCGGCGAGATCGCCGTTTTGAAAGGCTATTTGACGGATTCGCAGGTGGACTCACTGCTGAAAACACAGGAAAAAGGCCATTTGGCGTTAAGTCAAGCGATTGCCGATCTTGATTTTCTCAGTCTGAAGCAGTTGGAAACTGCACTCCAGGGATATAAAAACGAATCCGGATTAACCAATCAGCAGATTTCGGCGATTCAGGCAGGCGATACCGACACCATCGTCAGGGTCTTCCTCGACTTCTCGGATCTGAAAGCCGGGGACCAATATTACGAGTTCGCTTCCTTGATGATGCGGAATATCATTCGTTTTCTCGGCGAACTGGCCATGATCGAGGAACAACTGTCTACCAAAGGGTTCGAAGCGCCTGTGATGGTTACCCAGGAAATCCACGGAGGCGTTTCCCTTCATACCGCCCTGGCGATGGACGAGGAAACCTTTTTGACCATGGCCCGAAAATACAGTGGACTCAAAATGGATGCCGGTTCCGAACTGGCTGATGCATCGATCACTGAATTTTTGAACCTGAACAACGGTCTTTTTATCGTCAACCTGAGTAACAACGGGGTGGACTGTGACCTGACACCCCCGGAAATTACCCGTAACTGCCAGCTGACGACAGATCAGGGTTTTGTAATCCCGTTTTACCTGGGTTCCGGTACGATCAATCTGATTATTTCGCCGGTATCGCTGGGTTAAATAGCACTCAAACCACACGGTTCGCGTGAGTGATTTTCGCGAACCGTGTTTAATTTTTGAAATTTTATAAAAGAAGGATTTCACAAATCCATCTAGAATATCTTTCTTACAATCCCATCTTTATGAGTTACTTTGATTTTCAAAACGGAAATCAGACGTATCCAATTGGTCCGGAAAGAGGTCCGATTGATATAGTAAAAGCACTTAAGAAGGGGGTATGCTCGGCGGCCATCGCTGATGGCTTTTTTTGGATTCTCCAGGTAAAACCAAGTTTCTCAAAATCAACAAAAAGACAAACAAGATCGGGAGGTAATTTAAGAATGAATATTGCAGGCAAAACCGCAATCGTAACCGGTGGCGCATCCGGACTTGGCGAGCATGCAGCAAGAATGCTGGCAGCCAAAGGCGCTAATGTTGTTATCGCTGACCTGAACGAAGAGCTCGGCGCAAAAGTTGCCGGTGCAATCGGCGCGAAAGCTGTATTTGTAAAAGCTAACATGACTTCCACCGAGGATGTCAAGAACGTTTGCAAAACCGCCATCGACAAATTTGGCGCTGTCCACATCCTCGTCAACAATGCTGGCATCGGCTCCGCTGGCCGGACCCTCGGCAAAGATGGCCCTTGGAACATCGACTGGTTCAAAATGGTCATCAACATCAACCTGGTTGGCGCATTTGACATGCTGTCCAATGCTGCATGGGAAATGAAAAAGAACGATGGAGACGAGAAGGGCGTTATCATCAACGTTGCTTCCGTTGCTGCGTTTGACGGCCAGATCGGCCAGGCCGCTTACAGCGCATCCAAAGCTGGCGTCGTCGGCATGACCCTGCCGGTCGCCCGTGACCTGTCCCGGGACGGCATCCGCGTTGTAACCATCGCCCCCGGCATCTTCGACACCCCGATGATGAAGCAGCTCCCCGAAGCGGCTCGTGCATCCCTGGCACAGCAGGTTCCGTTCCCGCAGAGACTTGGCGATCCGGACGAGTTCGCAGCTCTGGTCTGCGCGATTGCAGAAAACGGCTACCTGAACGGCGAATCGATCCGTCTGGACGGCGCGATCCGCATGCAGCCTAAATAAGTTTGGTTTGATCTTGAAAGCGGCCTCGATTCGAGGCCGCTTTTTTATTTGGGTTGGCCCCGTTCCCCACTCCGCTCGTCCGAATATTGGCCTCAGGCTGTTACCGTTGATCGTTCGAGGCATGACCTTTCGTTTCCCTTTTGTCCATGCTCGGATAGTATGATGGCTAACATTTTAGGACTGGAGTATTTGTGCCATTTTATATATCATGGTCTAGAGAAGATGCTCTCTTCATTGTTTGAAAGAGCCTGATAACTGAATACGCGGAAGGGGGAACAGATATGGAAAACTTCTCAACTTTTGTTTGTTACAACATGAAAGTGACCATGAAGAAGGTCGAGAAATACTTGACGCAGGAACTCGAGGTTTTCGGGATTAATTTCGCGCAGGCGCTGATCCTGTGGAGCCTGCTGGAAAAGGACGGTTTGACACTGTCCGAAATCGGTCTTCGGGCGCAAATCGAAAACTCGTCCCTGACCACGATGGTGGATAAACTTGAAAAGGAACAACTGGTGGAACGCCGCTTGGACCCGCAGGACCGCCGGATGATTCGGCTCTTCCTAACGGATAAAGGCCGCAATTTGGGTGAGCAGGTGATGTCGTCCGCAGCCCAGTTCAACCAGCGCCTGCGCGGCTGCCTGTCGCCTGCGGAAGGTGATTTTTTAACCGGGTTGTCCCGCATCGCCAACGAGCTTTCCTGAGCGGCCCGGCAATCTGGAATAAGACAGTAAAAAGCCCGGATTGAATAATCCGGGCTTTTGCTGTTGCTCAAGATATGGAGTCGGCCATTAGAGCTCCTTGACTTTGTTCACCAATCTGTCGCCGAGCGCCTGGTTTCGGCCGCCGCGGGCCCGATTGGACTCCATGGTGTCGATGCTGCTGATGATCTCCTTGAGTTTCGGATCCTTTGCCGGCTCTAACGCTGCGATTTCTTCCGCGCTCAGTCCGTCAGCGGGTAATCCCGCGCCCTTTCGTTCTACGGCGGCATCAGCCGAATCAGCCGGGTTTACCGCCTGATCTGGAGGATGTTGGTCCGGTAACCCCGCCTTTTCATACTGCGGTGGTATGACTGCTTCATCGGGTCTTTTTTTGTAGGGAACAATTTCCCGATATCCCCGAATCACCAGGATCACCTGCGGCGGTGTCCCAACCCGGTGCTCCACCGGAACACAGGTCATCTGGACCAGATAGCGGCGAACGCCGCGCCGGCAGATTTCCACGGTAACACGCCGCGTTTCCCCGTCGGATACAACCGCCCGCAGCTTGGCCATGACGTCGCCCCGGCTCTTTTCATCAATAAAATCGCCCATTTTCCGGCCTTCAACGTACTCCTGGCTGAAGCCAAGCAGGTAAGACGCGGAACGAGAAGCGAACTTTACGGTGTAATCGGCGTTGCAAACGATGAGATAGCCATCCAGCGCATCCCCGGTGCTCACACTCGGCGCGCTCCCATGACCGGGCTTAGCGCCGACCATCTGAATCGCCTCGGTTAAAAACCGCAGGACATCTACGGTATGCTGCTGTTCGGCTGCTCGTGATTTTTTCAGGGCGACGCCGGTCTGACTGTTCACGTACGATGGCGGAACCCGGTTCAGAACATACGTCATAATGTCCGCTCTGCAGTCTTCGCAGTCGCAGACCACTGTTCCCTGGGCGACCGCCAGTTCCAGCTGCTCATTGACGGTTTCTTCCGTAATATTGCGAAGTATCCACATACGATTCCCGCCTTCGATCATGTTGCAGTTTACAGTGCTCCGAATACTTCCGTTGTTTCTATTCTACCTGTTTCGACAAGATCTTGCATCCTTCGTATAACCCCGTTACGGAAAGCCATGAGCATGACCTAATGCGTAAAAACGAGAGCTTAATCAAGGAAGGCTGTTGCTAAACCACTTCAGTCGGCCCTCAAGTTCCGGACCGCAAAAACCGAAAAATATAGCAGGATGATTCACGGATGAATTCGTCGCTTTCAAGGAGGAGAACGACATGGCCCCCAAGTCTTTAGAAACAAACCAGCAATCCGCTCTTTCCTCTGCTTTTCAGCCGCGGTGGTTTTTACTGCAAACACTGGCCTTTTCAGGATTTGCCACGCTCATAGGCACCAGCCTGTTTATGGAGTTATCTCTGCGTGCAAGCCGTTCAGCGTTGGTCACGATCCAGATCATGATTCTGGCTCTGGCCGCGCTCATCGCTGTCTCAGCGGTAAAAGTCGCCTACGATCAGCAGGCCAAACACCGAACCAATCTCCTCTCGGCCCAACAAAACCTTGAGCATGAAAACCTGCTGCTCAGAAATCTTGCCTACCGGGATGGGCTGACCGGTTTGTTCAATTATTCGTATTTCAAAAAGCATCTTCGGGAAGGTTTGGAAAATGCGGCTCACCATCACGCCTTTTACAGCGTGTTGATGATGGACCTGGATCATTTTAAGCAGTGCAATGATTTGTACGGGCACCAGTACGGGGACGCGGTTTTAAAAACGGTGGGCGCCATCATTCTCCACACGATCCGGAACTCGGACATCGCCGCGCGCTACGGGGGTGACGAATTCGGAATCCTCCTGCCTGGCGCGACCCACGATCAGGCGATGATGGTCGCCGAACGGATCCGGGGCGAAGTCGAGGAATGCTTCAGCCAGATCGACGGTTTGTCGGAAGGACGGCTGAGCGTTTCGATCGGGATCGGCGTGTTGGAACCGGGTATCCAGGGAGATCCCGACCAACTGCTGAAAACCGCCGATGCCGCCCTGTACCGGGCCAAAAACCACCGCAATTGGATCGAACTCGACCAGATCGCGTAGGCTGATCCACAGCGCGGTATCACCAAAAATTGACGCCACAGTACCCGAAAAGCCCGGAATCATTCCGGGCTTTTTCCTTGACGGATTCTCTTTTCCTTAAGACCGCTGGTTAACGGCTTTTCTCCAGATCGCCTGAGATCTTGATAAACAGCGGAACCAGATCAGGGTCAAACTGGGTTCCCGCCATCCGCGTCAGTTCGAGCAAGGCAGCGGCCCGATCCATCGCGGCCCGCTGCGGGCGCGCATGGGTCATGGCGTCATAGGCGTCAGCGATGGACAGAATCCGGCATTCAATCGGAATTGAGTGGCCTTTCAAACCCAGGGGATATCCCTGCCCGTTGTACCATTCATGATGCTTCAAAAGCCAATCCGAAACGGAAGACAAATCCGGCGCCGCCTGCGCAATGCGATGCCCGGTCTCGGAATGACGGCGGACATCCTGCATTTCTTCCGGTGACAGCGGCCCGGGCTTGAATAGAACCGCATCGGCGATGCTGACCTTGCCAATGTCATGGAACCGCGCCAATTTCTGCAGTTGGTCGATGTCGTACGCCTCGCCGAGCGCTTCCATCATTTTCTCCAGATAAACCGCCAGCCGCTCCGGATGCCCATCACCGAAAAAGTCACGGGGTTCCAGCGATTTCAGCAGGTTGTGTATCATCGAACTGCGTGCACTGGTGCTGCTCTGCAGCTTTTCCCGGTACATGTTATCGTCCGCCATTTTGTACAGATCATAGACACTCAGCGAAGCATCCTGCCTCACCGCATAGCCGATCGACAGGCTGACCGGGAAATCGGGATGCTTCTCGTTGTGCTCTACGGTGGTGCGCCGGATCCGGTCACAGACTTCCTGCACCGTGGCTTCCGGACTGTTGGGAAGGATCACACCGAATTCGTCACCGCCGACCCGGGCGATGACGTCCCCATCCCGGAGACAGGTTCGCAAGACCCTGGTGACTTCAATCAGCAGGGCATCGCCGGCCGCGTGTCCGCGCCCGTCATTCATAAGTTTTAACCCGTCGACGTCACTCACGATCAGCCCGACCGGGTCGTGCCGGCCGCGCTCCATCCGGTCCAGTTCCTCTTCGAAGTAGGCCCGGTTGTACAAACCTGTCAGCGGATCGTGCATGCCTAGATACCGAAGTTTTTCTTCCACGGCTTTTCGTTCGGAAATATCCTCAGCCAGAACCAGGCCGCCGACGATATTGCCGTCCTGGATGATCGGGGATGCGTTTATCCGGGCATCGAAGGCCTCACCCTTTTTATTGACCAGCTGTAGATCGAAACTGTCCATTTTCCCCCTGCTCAGCCTGCGAGCCACTTTTGACGCGATTGATGAGCGCTGCTCAGGTTCCACCAGCTCCCAGACATAGCGGCCGAGCAGTTCTTCCGGCTGAAATCCCCAGAACTCGACCGATTTGGCATTCACAAAGTTGATCCTGGCCTGATCATCATAGGTCACAAACAGTTCGTTCAGGCTGTCGATCAAGGTGTTCAGATACAGCACCTGCAGGGCCAGCTGGCGTTCGCTGTCCTCCAGGGCCTGTTTGACCCGCCGGCGCTGCAGAATCTTCATCAACTCGTTCATCAGAAGGGTAACCTGGCGAATATCCGACTGGTCGTATTCGATATCCTTGTTGGCCACGCCGATCAGGGATACCGTTTTGTCCTGTTCGACAATCGGAACGATCAAGGCCCGGCGCAGCCGGACATGACCGTGCGGCAGTTGGGGCTTCGGATCGATGCTTTCGTAATCATTGATGATCACCGGCTGCCGGGTCCTGACCGCTTCACCCCAGAAGTTCTTGTTTTCAAGCAGGATCACCGTGTCGCTCTGGTCAGCGAGACAATCCCGGGCGGTTTGGCGGGACCAGGCGTCAATCACCATGAGCCGCTCATCCTGTACAAAGGCGACAAAGCCGTATTTGCTTCCGGTCAGCCGTACCGCTTCCTCGAGCGCGTAGTCGGTCAGTTCGCGCGGGTTGGACTCGGCCATCTGGTTCATGCTGAGCAGCGCTTCCAGACGCATTTCGTCCAGGATCAGCCGGGTCTCTATCATTTTGCGGTCGTGAACATTGCGCCCGACCGCCTGGAACTCGTGATTCGGTTCCCCTTCCACGCTGATCAGACGGCAGGTCCAGTTGTGCCAGCGGCGCTCGCCCTGCGCGTTCCGGAACATGCGCTCGAAAAAGACGACTTCGCGGGTGACGATCAGGTGATCAAGGAGTGCCAGAATGTCCTGCCAATCTTTGTCGCTGACGAGATCCCGCACCCGGGTTTCCAGCACCAGATTCAGCGGGCGCCCCACATACCTGGTAAATGCCTGATTCGCAAAGGTAATGGTTCCGTCCCGGCGGAAGCGGAAAATCAATTCGGTCTGGTCTTCCACCACAGCCCGATAACGGTTTTCGCTTAAGGTCAGATGCTGTTGAGAAGCCTGAAGGGTCAGCAGCATATCGTTAATCCCCTCGCCGAGAGCGGCCAGCTCATCACTGCCGCGGATCGGGACCCGGATCGTGGGGTCATTGGAAGCGCCGATCGTGGAAACCACCGAAGAGATTTGAAACAGGCGCACCAGCACGAGCTGGCGGAACAGCAGGTAGGCCGCCACAGAACAGAGCGCAATGAAGATCATTAGAAAGAGCATGAAGTTGGCGAAGAATTCCTTGTTCTTTTGGAAGATGTCGCGCTTCATCGTGACCCCGATAACAGCGGCCGGGCGGCCTTCGATATCGCGGATCGCCTGATAGCCGGCAAGCTGATCAGGATGACTTACCACCGGTGCAATCACCTGTTCCTTGGACTGAGCCCCGGTTCCAAAGCGGCCAGGTTCGTAAGGACCGATCGAAAAACTTAGATTGGTCGTGTTTTGCAGGTACTTCATTTCCAACGAATCGACAAAACGGCCCATGATCAGCGTACCGCGAATCGGTCCCCGGTACTGGCTGTTCAGAAGCGGGCGGGAAACGACCATCAGCGGTCCTTCCGGCAGGAGCAGCATTCCCTGCAAAGTACTGCTTGGGTCAGTGTGCTGAAGCAGTTTTGCGCCCGGCCGGACGTAGCGGTAAAACGATTTTGGGATAGGAACCGGTTTTTCGTTGATGCGGTCATAACCCATCGCCATGACGATACCGCCCTGGCGGTCCACGATCATGACCAGATTCAGCCGCAGCTTGCGGAAACTTTCGGGGATGAAATTCTCTGTGATGTATGCGGGGTCGGGGTTGACGACATAGGTGTAGGTGTCATCCCAGCCGGCATAATCGCCGCACAGGGAATCCATACCGATTAATTCTGAATGAATGGCATTGGTCGCCCGGCTGAGATTCTGCTCCATCTCCCGTTTTTCCAGCTCGGTGAAGGTCTGGTCGAGCAGGTGATTGGAGATGAGCTTCAGCACGGTTACCGAGAGGAGAACCACCACAAAAAATATGCTGATGATTTTGTCTCGTAAGCTCATTGCGCTGTTTGATCCTCCCGATCCCAGGATCGGCCATCCCGGGGCTTTTCCGGGACATTGTCGGCCGGTTACTTTCCGGTAGGATTGCCTGAAAAGGACCGATCACGAAGGTTCCATCGGGATCGGTCGGGGGTACCCAGCGAAAATGATTGGCTTACCGGCTGCCTGATACACGCAGCCGGTAAAGCGTCACAGAGGTCAGCGACAGCAGACCGTCACATTGTATCCCGGGAAATTGCGCTTGCAGTACTCGGTCGCCTCGTCGCGGGCTCTGAAGACCATCCATCCGCCCTCATCGCGCAGCCGGCCAACCCCTTTTACCGGGGTTTCCTCCCGCGAGCCCGCGATGCAGCAATTTTGATTCCCGTGGATCGTGCAGATGCCGCTTGCGGTATCCACATCGAGCCATACCGCTGGACGTAGAAACACGGGCATCTCCTCCATTCCCTGTCTCTCTGTATCTTGATCATATCACAAAAAGGCCCGGAATGGCTTCCTATCTTCCCAGTACTGCCCGGCCAAAAACCGTTGCAAATACCGGTTACACAGGCGGTTTATTTCAAACTGGACTCGTCCTCTTTCTGCCCAGAATCGGTATGCGGTCCAAGCAGGTGACGGGTCAGGGCAAAGTCTCCATTCGCCGGGTTATAGGATAGAAAGTCGACCGCAACCGGCCCCTGGCCTGGCTGAACCGTGAGAATTGCCAGAGAGTAGTCAACCCCGCTATCGGTGGAGAAGCCGCGCAGACCCGCGGCCCCCGTCGTACCTGGGTTGATTAGGACCGATTCATGCAGCCGGCTGATGCCAAGCCGGTGCGTATGACCTGAAACCACAACCGGCGCCAGACCGGCCAGACGCTTGCCCAAACGCGGATTGTGAACCACGATCAAATCCGGCTTTGCGCTGTTGTCTTCCAACAAAGCCCGGACACTCTGTTCCTGAAGCTCAAGCCCGTCCAGATAGGCCTTCGAATTCACAGCTGGGGTTGGAAAAGCGATGGCCGGGTCTGGCAGGCCAAAAACCCGGATGCCCTTGGTTGTAATCGTTTTGCCGTCTAGCATCCGGACCGATGACAGCTGCTTCAAGTAATTCAGCGTATCCGCCTTGTCATGGTTTCCCGCCGCAAACAGCTGCTGGATGCCGGTTTCAACCAGACTCTGAATAAATGGGGTCTCCAATTTGGTCCCGTAATCGGTTAAATCGCCTGCGTTGACGATTAAGTCCACCCGAAATTTCCTGGCCACCGAATTCATCAGTGTGATCCCAACCGGATTGGCGTGGAGATCGCTGACCAGCAATATTCGCCGGGTCCCGGTCTTCTGGTCGGGATTCGCCAGGACCGGAATATCTTCGACCCTGGAATACAGCGAGCGTATGCTGTTCACCACGTTTCCGGTCGCGGCGGGCAGGTCGCCGCCGCGCTCCCACAATTCGCCCGCCAGGCTGATAACGTCCGGTGCCAGCGCCAGCGTCCCGGTGTAAGTCGGCTCCCGGAACGCCGCCGGATTATACGTTCGAAGCATCATGAAAAAAACGCCGCCCACCATCACAGCCCCGCACGCACCGAGCAGCAGCGCCGGCCGAAGCCCGCGGCGCCAGATCAGCAGCGAGACGGCGAACGCGCCCAGAGCCGCCAGCACAATCTCGCGGACGGCAAACCCGGTCAGACGCGGCTGGATTTCGGCTTCAAAGGTTCGCATGGCCTGGCGCCGTTCTTCCTGGTTGGCCAGACGTTTTGCCAGGGTTTCGGTTTCGATGTGATCAAGCCGGACCAACAACTCGGCCGGAGCCCGGTGGGTGTGGGCCTGAATTGTGCCAAGCGGCGGTATTTCCAGGGTGGTAACGCCGGTCAAGGCGGGCTCTATCCGGACGCCAAGGGTCAAGCCGTCAGTCTGCAGCAATACCATGCCAAAAAGGTGCAGAAACAGAAGCGCACCGCACAGCGCGGTGACCAGATGACCGGAAGAAAGTAAAAAGCCCCGGACCAAATGGCGGAATCGGGGCCAGTCCATGGTTTGCATATCGTCTCCCTCGTACAAGGCGGCTTATCACCGGGCCGCCTTTGGTGATACTCCAGTATAACACGCCCGTTTCGGCATCTTTGACTGGTGATTGGCGGGAATAAAGGGATTCTTGCCTAAAGCTCAAGGTCTGGGGAAGGGGCAGCCTAATTCGTTTTCTCGGTGACCGCGTCCGGGTTAAATCGGGGCAGCGTAACCAAAAAAACACTCCCCTGTCCGACCGTTGATTCAACTGAAAACTGTCCGCCATGGTGATCGATGATCAGTTTGCTGATCGGAAGCCCCAGCCCGGTGCCGCGCGGTTTGCCGGTCAAAGTATCCCCCGCCTGCTTGAATTTATCAAATATCTGCGCCTGATCGGCCGGATCAATCCCGATCCCGGTGTCTTCCACCCGCAGCATGATCGTGTCCCCGAGCCGACCGGCGGTAATATCCACATAACCCCGATCGGTGAATTTGGCGGCATTGGAAAGCAGATTGATGATGACCTGGATCAGCCGGTCCCGGTCCCCATAAATCGGCGGCAGTTCCTTGGACACTTCCACCCGCAGTTCAACACCTTTCTCCAGGAAAAGCGGCATCGTGGCTTCTATCGCCCGTTCGACCAGTTCGGACGGCAAGACCGGTTCCATGCGCCAATCGGCTCCGCCGGCTTCCATTTTAGCAAGGTCGAGCACATCGTTAATCAAGGCGGTCAGACGAGTCCCTTCAAGCACAATAATCCGCGTGTTCTCCATCACCTGATCCATCGCCCGCTGGACTCGGGGATCTGACAGATTGATATGCGGGAAGACCACATTCTCCAGCCGGTTCTTAATCAGCTTGGCAAAACCCAGCACAGCGGTCAGCGGTGTACGCAGTTCATGAGAGACGTTGGACAGAAAATCGGTTTTCAGCTTGTCCAGTTGGGTCAATTTCTCGTTTGATTCAATGAGCGCCTGCTCCATCCGCTTGATCCGGGTGATATCCCGAAGCGATTCGATCGCACCGACCAGTTCGCCATTCGCGTTGCGAAGCCCGACCGCAGCCACCAGCAGATAGGCTTCCTCACCCAGCAGGTTGGGAATGTACACCTGTCCCAGGATAACATTGCCACGGGCTTCGTCCGGTTCGAAAACCTCTTCCAGTTCCCGGCTTGGATCAAGCACCTGGTCGATCAGCATGGTCCGATGTTCGCCATAAAAAGCGAGGGCGTATTCCCGCTCGGTTTTCCCGAGCATGCGGTCGGCCGAATAACCGGTCATTTCCTCCAGGGAACGGTTCCAGGCAATGACCCGGCCTGCCCGGTCGATGACGAACATCGCATCCGGGAAAAAATCGATGATTTCGGCAAGCCGCCGTTCCGATTCATACAAGGCCTCTTCAGCCCGTTTCCGCTCGGTAAAATCCCGCACACTGCCAACCATGATGCTGCCGCCGGGGCCCTCACCGACCACCAGCTTCGAATTGATTTCTGACCAGATGGGCAGGCCGCTGCTTTTAATCATGCGGAAAACAACGCCGGACATATGAAGGTCAGAGCTGCTGAACGCCTGATTGATGGCGTTGAAAACCATTTCGCGGTCGTCCGGGTGAATGTACCAGAAAAACGGAGTTCCAATCAGTTGATCGGCGCTGTCATATTCGAGCATGCGGACACCCGCTGAATTGACCGATATCAACCGTCCCTTTTCGTCCACGGCATAGATGAGGTCCGGGGAATATTCAACCAGATTCCGATAGCGCTCTTCACTGATCACGATGTCGCGCTGGTATTTTTCCAGGGTGCTCATCATGGTATTGATGTTATCCGCCAGATTGGCGAGTTCGTCATGCCCTTCCACTCGGATGCGGCGGCTTAAGTTTCCGGTTTGGCCAACAATGGTTACGGTATCGTTCAAGTCGGCCAACCGGGACAAAACCACCCGGTTCTGGAAGAACAAATTCCCGATCCCCAGGACCAGCGCACTCAAGCAGATCAAGGTGACAAACACGATGATGGCCCTGCGCCCCTGAATGGTCACTTCCCGCGGCATGGTTACGCGTAAAACCGTCGCCGGTCCCCCATAGACGTCATTCAGGAAAACATGGCCGCTGATGAGCTGGCGGTTCAGCACCTGAACGTAGATAGGTTGGCTGCCGCTCAGTTTTGACAAGACCGCTGCCCTAGGCAAGGCCGACGCCTGCTTTGGCATCAGCCTGATCTTCAACTGGGTCGTTTGTTCCATATCAGCGATATAGTCTGGATCAATAAAGCGGCCAATGACCACGGTTCCGCGAATGGGTCCCTCTCCCTCACTGGTCAGAATCGGCCGGCTGGAGATGATCATCAATCCTTCCGGCAGTTGAAGCAATCCCTGATTGACGCCTTCTTCGCCGGAAAACGCGAGGAGTCGGCTGCCCGGTTCCAATTGATGCCGCAATGACTCCGGAACGTCTATTTTGCGGTTGCTATTGAGGTCAAAACCCTGGAGGTAAACCGGTATCCCATTGAGATCGAAAAAGCCAAAAACGCTGGCTCCAAGTTGTTCGAAGGTGGTATCGACAAGGTTGGAACGAACATAGGCCGGATCGCCTGTGGCAATGAATTCAACCGTATCATTCCACATGGCATAATCGGCGATTTTACGGGTCAGGTTTTCCTGCCGGTTGGAAAGTTCACTGAGGACGCGATTGACATCGCGCAGGACGGTTTGTTCTTCGAGGGTTTCAAAGCTCTGCCACAGGACGAAGTAAAGTACCAGCACAATCGCACAGATCAATGCCAGGGTGGTTAATCCGATAAACGCGAGGACCTTTTCCCGGACCGTCATCCACGAAGCCCCTCTTTCATCGAGATCATTGCGCCTAATACTTTCTCGCGTCATCCCGCCAAATCCTCTTCCAAACCTGAAAATTCGAGCGGAAATACCTGGCAATCATTGCCTGCGTCACAAAACAGTACGCCGCGATCTTTCACGATCGCGGCGTAGCTCATTGGTTAATAGAACCAGTTTCGCCTAGTGACGGGCTCCTTCGGCATACATGCTTTCAATGGTTTCCTTCCAGTTTTTCTGGATAACCCGTTTCTTGGTCTTCTGGGTCGGTGTCAGCTCGTCGGTTTCTTCGGTGAAACGCCGCGGGATGATCGCGTAGGCTTTCACCACCTCGAATTCCTCCAGCTGACTGTTGGCCTGGGCCACGTCGGCCGCGACCAGTTCCTGCAGCAGCGGAATCTGAACAAAATCATCCCCGACTTCGACACACATCGGCGCACCCGTCGCGTATGAATACTTGACCTTGCTCTTGTCATACGGAACATTCTGCTTGTCGAAAAGCTCGATGAAATAATTGAAGTCCGGCACCAGCAAGGCGCTCATGTAATTGCGCTCGTCTCCGACCGGGAAAACCTGCTCGACAACCGCACTGGTCGCAAACAGATTCTCGATCTTGGCCGGCGCGACGTTCTTTCCGGTATACAGGCAGATAATCGCCTTCTTCCGGTCGACAATCCGGTAATAGCCATCCACATCCATTTCCACGATGTCGCCGGTCTTGAACCAGCCATCTTCGGTAAAAGATTCGGCCGTTTCCTCGGGTTTATTCAGGTATTCCTTGAACACTCCCGCGCCGCTGATTTCATACTCGCCATCCGGTGCCATGCGGCCCACGCTGCCATTGGCCGGCGGCCCCACATAGCCTGGCTTGCAGGCGGTGATCGGGTTCAGGTTGCAGGCATTAAACGATTCGGTCGAACCAAAGCCCTCCAGTACCGGGAAGCCCAGTACATAGAAGAAGCGAAGCAAGTCAGGTGAAATCCCCGCCGAGGCCGAAAACGCGAACCGGAACCGGTTCCCGAACAAAGCCCTAACTTTGGCGAACAGTTTGTCGGCGATCGCGTATTTGAATTTCAGGACCGGCGGCAGGACCGTGCGCACGTCGAAATTGGGCGACATGTTGACCCGGCCGAGCTTGTCGGTCTTGTACTTTAACACCTCATACCCGACCTTTAACGCCCAGTCGAACATTTTCTTCTTCATCGGGTTGTCGGCCATCTGCTTGTTCAGGGTAATGTAAATCTTCTCGTACAGCCGCGGCACGCAGTTGAACCAGGTCGGATTGTATTTCTGCATATCCGCCAAAATGGTGGACGGGTTGTCTGCGTATGCAATCGTGGCACCCTGCCAAATCGCCATCCACTGGCAGGAACCGCGGTCAAAGATGTGCGACAGCGGCAGAAACGAGAGCGTTAGGTCGTTTTCATCCACCAGCATCCCAAACGGTTTGAAATAGTCATAGACGCCGCGCATTCGCTCAGAGGCATTCTTATGGCTCAGGACAACCCCTTTTCCCTGTCCGGTGGTTCCGGAAGTGTATAGTATGGTCGCCCAGTCCTCCAGCTTGATGGCTTTCCAGCGCTTCTCATAAACTTCGGCGTGGTCTTTCATATAAGCCCGGCCCATTTCCATCAGTTGGGTCAGACCGATGATCCGCTCATCTTTGCTTTCGTATTGAATATCGAGCATGATGACCTTCTGCACCGTCGGCATTTTATCCAGCCCGGGCTTGATCCGGGCGAGGATCTGCTCGTTCCCGATTAACAGGTAACGGGATTCGGAATCGTTCACAATATAGTCGACCTCGTGCAGAGAAAGTGTGGGATAAATCGTAACCAGCACAGCACCGCAGTCCAGAGTCGCACAATCGGCCTGCGTCCAATACGGGCTGCTCGGCGACATAATCGCGACCCGCTCCTTTGGCTCAATCCCAAGCGACAGCAGTCCGCCGGCGATCGCTTCCACCCGTTCCCGCATCTGACTCCAGGTGAACTGGCCGCCGCCATCACCATGGTACAGTTCCGGATTGAACATCTGCGCGATCCGATCCGGAAACTGGTTGGCCGTGTGATTGAATGCCTCACACATCGTCGGGAAGTCTTTGACTTGCATTGGTGTTTACCCTCCTTGTCCTTCGCTTAACCTTCCAAGCCTTAGGCTGATATCCCCGTTTCGACATACTCAAACCCGGAAGTTTCAAAACCTGATTCGATCCTTCCGGTTATTTATCAAAGAATTCTAACAGTTCCACTACTATAAATTTCGACTTCGAAAGACCGAAATCCTTTTTTGCCAAACCAGGCCAGCTCGGGCAAAACAAAGCTGGTTTTCGCCCCAATTCAGGCATTTATAAGCCTTTTCCGCAAAGTAATCCACAAAAAAAATTTTTTTCTTCGGAATATCCGCGGCATAATAGCTTGGCTTTCGGCAGACCGGGCGGTCAGTTTTATTGTGGTGAAACGTTATCGGCCGTAATGCTTTAGGGCTAATCCGTTCGAGGATGCTGGCGGGACGGTGGGGCGTGGCCCGCTCAGGACTCCAGCCTGCCCCACCGTCCCAGCCAGATAGCTTTATCTACCCGGATCATGAGAAAAAGACCGGGCTTTAACCCGGTCTTTACGCCTATTGAGATCATATAAATGCGATCACACTTTGTGGGTGTGGTTGAAATCGATCCATTTGATCAGCGGTTTTTCATCCTTGCGGTACTGGACGAATACGCGTCCTTTGTGGGAGAAACGGTACTCCCAAACGTTTTCATCCTTCATGTGCCGGTAGATCTTCGCATGCATGCTCTCGGTCGGTTTCATCCGCCAATCGATAGTTTTCAAGACCTTGAGCACCCGCTCGTCCATCCGGCTGTCGATCAGTGTGGCCAGAGCGCCGGTTGTGAATTCCACATCGGAGAAAACGCGTTCAACCGCCTTTTTGATGTCCGTGTCCAATTTGCCATCAACCATGGTTTCCACCATTTCGGCATACTCGGCCAGGTCATCGATCTGGCTCAAAAGCCCCGTCCAGGCTTCCTTTTTGTGCAATGCAGAGCGAATATGGATGATGAGGCTGTTTTCCGAGACCGGTTTGGGCAGGTAATCGATATGGTAGACCGTCGCTTCTCCGATCAGATCCGGATCGTTCTCCGCGGTCATCAATAAGACCGGGATCGACGGCGCATATTCTCTGATCTTCGGAAGGGCTTCAATGCCGCTTTCGCCCCCTTCGAAATGGACGTCCAGCAAGAGGACGTCAAGCCCATACGGCTCGTCATAAAGATAATCCTTTAAACTTGAGGTGTCGTAAAAATGCTCGATTTTCGCATTGGGAAAAGCTTTGGCCGCAAGGCGGTCCAGCCCGTCATGAACATAATGTTCGTCGTCCGCAACCCCGATGATGACTTTTTCCCCCACGCTTATCCCCCCCTTACGATCGGCAGCACAATCGTGGTGCGTGCGCCGGTGAGCCCGTCTTCGGTATCATAGTTGGCGGCTTGAATCCGCCCCCCCATTAATTGGATATAAAACGCCACCCACATGGTGCCTTCCCCTATACGGCCCGGACGGTTCGGATCTGAACTCCGGACCGGGTTGACGTACATCTCGTACAGGATATCACGGGGAAACCCCCCGCCGTTATCCGAAATCTCAATTATGAGTTCCGCGGCGTCTCTGGATGCGGCAAAGTCCATCGAGATAATTCCTTGATAGGGCTGTTCCAGTTCGCGCATCAGATCACGCATCTGCGCGATGGCACGGGCCGAGTTCGTAATAATGTTGTACAGGACTTCGTTATAAAACTGGCGGACGTTTAATTCGAGACACAAATGCGATCCGGAGAGTACCTCAGGCAGGTCGCTATACAGAAATTCATACGCCCGCGACCGGGTGACAGATGGCGGAAGCTCGTCCAGCAGCGCCTGATGAAACCTGGCAATCGGCATGACCTCGTCAACTGCCCCGGTGACCTCGCCGAGCTTGGACAACTCGTCCAGAATAATCTGTTCAAACGGCTGCACAACCTCAGAATAAACCATCAGAAGAATGTCGTCCTCATCCCGCAATGACAGATCGCTGTCGCGGAACTGGGCAAAACGGTTTTTTAACCGATGAATGAAGCTTCGGCTGCGGGATTCCCAATTCAACTCCAAATCCTGCAGGTTGTTCCGGCTGGCCGCCACGCTGCGCTCCACCGAGCGGCGGACCTTGTTGCTCATTGCCACCATGTTGGCCATAGCCAGCTCCTCGCGCAGTAAACGTTCCCGACGGTCAGAAGGCGATTCGATCCAATAGAGTATGAAAAACAGGATTAGGTTCAGCAACTCAACAGCGTGCTCCCAGTTGTCACGATAGGAAATTAAAAAAAGAATCTCAAAGTTCCACATGATGGTGACCAGAACCAGGGTTTTGCGGCCACCGTACAGCCAGGAAAGAAAGATCGCGCCCATGATACCCAGTGTGTAGAAGAGCACGAAGGAACTGACTACACCGCCGATGACCGGCTTGGCCATTAAGGCCCTGAACCCGGGCCAGGTGAACAGTAAAGTCAGAATCACCACGCCAATGAAGGTTCCGGTGATAAAGATTTGATTATGATAGAGGCTGTCCATCAGCCGTGATATCCATCGTTTGGAAAGGCTCAATCCAATCACCTTCTCCCTGGAAACTCAATTCGTCTTCGCATGCCGCCACCGGGCATCCTGCTTTGGTTGAACCAAAAGAGCGGCTGTTGGGCCGCTCTGAAGGTTGCTGGAGTACCGAAGATTCCTACATATCAAGCTGTTTCTTCAATGAAGCAAGTTCCTTCCGAAACGTGCCTTTGATCTCTTTTTGATACTTGACTTTCAGTGCAGCGTCCGGTGTATGGGATGAATCATAACAGAAATTGTACAGTCGAGCGCTCGCATGTTGATACAAACCCCTGACCTGCTGGTATTGCGCTTCCTTTTTCTCACTGGCTGTCAGCGAGAACTCGGTTAAGGAATCGGTTTCCCGGTTCAAGGGCTCCATCTCATTCTGGATAGTTTGAAGGTCTTCGACAAACCGGTTTACATCAATTTTCCCGGATTCCCATTGGCTATAAGATTCGTCCACACGGTCGGCGTACGATTCCAACTGGGATGTCCAGCGCATGTATGTCCCGCGAAATGGATCAAGCCCCTTAACAACCTTGACGGTCGGTTCATTCTGCTGGGCCGGTTCCGAAGTGCTCGGTCCGGGCGTGTATTGGTTTCCGGACGGAGCGGGGTTGGTATTTTTCTTGGTGCATCCAACCGCTAAAACAGCAATCAGCGTCAATACGATGAACAGGATGGACAGTTTTTTCTGCATCTTTACTTGCATCCCCCTTTCTTCCCCATATTGTAATAGAAGCGCCCGGTGGAAGTAAACCGCCGGGCCAGGCCCAGGAAAGGAACTTTCTGCTTTCCCCGCGGAACGCTGTTCTCTTATTTCCAACCTTGTGAAGGAGAAAGTCGAATTACGTCGAAAATCGAAAGAGATACACTACCAGATGCGCTATTCAATGCTGCTCGCCGTCACAACCGGAGGGATCGTTTCATGGATGATACCAAGCTCGACCACATTGTGCACGCTTCGCTGGAAGCGCTTCCTGATCTGCTGCACGTCGTGAATGCCGAATTGAATGTGGTCTATGCCAACCGGGCCATGCGGCGAGTCACCCGCGGCCTTGGCAAATCTGCCGGGCTTTGGTCCGAGCGTCTGCCGGACCTGTTTCCTTTTCTTCCCAAGGCAACCCTGGAACACTATCGCACCGCCTTTCAAACCGGACGGACCGCCAGGGCGGAAACCTCCCTGCTGGTCAAAAACCGGGCCTATCATGCCGAATTCTATTGGGTGCCGATTCACAGCGGCGGCACCGTGACGCATGTTGTGACTTTGATCCGGGACCTGACCCGACTCAACCAGACCGAACGCGCGCTGAACGAAAGCGAAAACCGCTTCCGGCGGATCACCGGCCTGATGTTGGATCTGGTGGTTGAAATCGACCTGACCGGAATGATTATCTATGCCAGCCCGTCCCACACCGTGGTGACCGGATGGCGGCCTGAACAACTGGTTGGCACATATACTTTCCAATACCAGCATCCGGACGATACGCCCCATGTCACTGAAGTCTTTCGGGCCGGCACCGAGCGCGGAAGCTCTGGAAAACTGGCCTATCGGATCCGAAAAGCGGATGGCAGCTACATCTGGGTGGAAACTGTCGGGAACCCGGTTTTCGACGAATCCGGGAACTGTACCGGCGCCATTCTTTCCTCACGCGATATTGACGAAATGAAACGCACCCAGGACCGGCTGGAATACCTGGCCCACCATGACCCGTTGACCGGATTATACAACCGGCATCATTTTGAGCGGGAATTGGCGCGCCAAAGTCAGCAGCCGACATTTCCGCTGACGGTTCTGGTTTTTGATGTTGACGGCTTAAAACTGGTGAATGACACCCTGGGCCTGGCGGCTGGCGATCTGCTGCTGCAGGCCTGTGCCGGCATTCTCAGGGAAAACTGTGACGCGGCCGACATTCTTTGTCGTACCGGCGGTGATGAGTTCGCGGTGTTGAGTCCCAACCGCTCACAGACCGGATTGGATCAAAAAATCGAGGCAATTCGGCACGGCATTCGCGAGCATAACCGGATTCACCCCGATTTGCCGCTGAGCATTGCCATCGGCTACGCGACCCGCACCAGACCGGAACCGGCGCTGATTGATCTCTTCAAGGATGCCGGCAAGCACATGTACCGCGAAAAGCTGCTGCACAGCCAGAGCGCCCGCAGCGCCATTGTCGAAGTTGTCATGAAAGCCCTGGAGGTGCGCGACTTTATTACCGAAGGACACACCGACCGCCTGCAGGACCTGGTCTCCATGATCGCCCGGGCTTTGCGGTTTGACGATCAGCAGTTGAACGACCTATGCCTGTTCGCCAGATTTCACGACATCGGAAAGGTCGGCATACCAGACCGCATCCTGTTCAAGCCGGCGGCCTTGACACCCGAGGAATTCGAGGAAATGAAAACACACAGTGAAATCGGATATCGAATCGCACTGTCATCCCCGGAATTGATTCC
Organism: Solirubrobacterales bacterium; assembly: GCA_050258755.1. Lineage (GTDB taxonomy): Bacteria > Bacillota > Syntrophomonadia > Syntrophomonadales > DTU052 > JBLMZI01. The sequence goes on from JBLMZI010000009.1 coordinate 60,707, forward strand.
GATCGCCGATCTGATTTTGAAACACCATGAATGGTACAATGGCAAAGGATACCCGTTCGGCCTGGCGGAAGAGAATATTCCGATCGAATGCCGCATCCTGGCGATCGCGGACGCCTATGACGCCATGAGCAATGACCGCCCTTACCGGAAAGCCATGGGCAAAGAAACGATTGTCCAGGAAATCCGCCGCTGTGCCGGGACCCAATTTGACCCCCATCTCGTGGCTGTCTTCCTCGAAGTCATCGATTCGACCCTGTTATAGCGTGCAAGGAGCGTCTTGAGCCATGACGATTTCGGAACAATGGAAGGGTGTTGGCTTTGTCCTTGGCGCCGACGCGCTCTGGGCACTGTCGGGCTCAATGGCGAAATACCTGTTTAACCAACATATCAGCCCATTTCACCTGGTACAGATCCGACTAACCCTGTCCGCCTTGATTCTGGCGGTCTTTTTGGCTGTAACCCGTCCGGCCTTGCTGAAAATTGAGCGCTCCGACCTGCGTTATCTGCTCATCTTCGGTATCTTTGGCATGGCCCTGGTTCAGTTCACCTATTTGTTCACGATCAGCGAAACCAACGTGTCGACGGCTGTTTTTCTGCAGTACCTTGCGCCAGCCTTCGTCGTGCTTTATGAAACCGTGGCATGGCGCCAGGAACTGCGTCCGGTCAAAGCCGCCGCACTGGTACTGGCGTTGGTTGGCGGGCTGCTGATTCTGAAAGGACCGGGGGGCTGGGCCCTTTCGGTGACCCCCATCGGTCTGGCCAGCGGTCTGACCTCCGCAGCCGCCTTCGGGTTTTATATTGTATACGGAAAATATGGGCTTTCCAGATATCACCCATTGACCCTCCTGGTCTGGGGCCTCGGGCTCGGCGCCCTGGCCTGGGCGATCGCCCGCCCGCCGTGGCTGCTGCCGTCCTTTTCAACCCGGGATTGGCTGTTTTTCCTGTATATTGCAGTCTTCGCAACCATCATCCCGTTTGGTTTGTTCTTCAAGGGATTGAATCATCTGACCCCTGCGGTGACGGGCATAACCAGTATGATGGAACCAGTCCTGGCGGGTTTGTTCGCGTTCGTGCTGCTCAACGAAGTGCTGTCTTTGCCGCAGCTCGCCGGATGCGCTCTGATTATTGCCGGTGTTCTGATCATCCAGCAGACCGGAAATCCCACTGAAACAACCGCCCCCCCAAATGCCTAGTGATATAGAAAACCCGGCAGAAACGCAATCCTTTTCGGATGGCTCAGCCGGGTCGTCAATGCTGTCGTAAATGGCTATTCCTTATGTCCCAGCGGCACAACATAAAACACGCGCCAGTTTTTGCCCAAATACAGGAACCGGCGGGATTGATCCTCGCTGATGCCGCCGATCGTCACACTCCCCAGGTCCAGCGCGGTTGCCTGCAGGACCGCATTTTGGGCCGCGTGCCCGGCTTCCAGCGTGACATACCGCTCCGCCTGGGACGCACTGAACTGCTGGGTTCGGTCAATCCGCCCGGCGATCACCAGATTGGCCGCCGCGCCCCAGGGTGTCGGCTGCTGTACTGCAGCCAGCAGCTCGACGGTTAACTTTCCCGATTTGAGCCGGGTCAAGCGGTGGCCGGCCGGTTCATATCGGTACAAACCCGCGCTCAGTCCTGAAACATGATCTGCCACCACGAAAACCTCAAGCGGATGGACCCCAAATGCCGAAGGCGTGGTTCGTTTTGCCGCTTTCAAATCCGTGATTCCCTGGGCTGCCCACAAGACCTGTCCCAATTCGGCCAGGGTCATGGGCGCCGAAGCGTAAGTGCGCACCGACCGACGGTTTTCGATGGCCTGGGTCAGACTCATGCCGCCCTTCACCGACGGTGCCGGAAGCGCGATTCGCTGTCCGGAAGGCAAACCGTTGCCCGAATCAGGCGCCGGATAGAGCAGCTTCAAGGCAAGCGTTCCGAGGGCAAACAGAATAAAAAGCAGGGATAACCCGAGTACAATTCTGCGTTTCCACATCGCCAACCCCTCCCCCACATTAGACGTACAACAAGAAGGTTTTCTGACCGTACGCCGTTTGATGCGTTACTCTTCCCGCCACCCCTGGCTCCCGATCAATGGGACAAAGCGAACCGCAACCGTTTGCTGCTGAAGCATCCGGCCATCTTCGTTCGTGACCAGGATCAACTCCTGCACGGTGTGGCCGCCGACCGGAATGATCATTCGGCCGCCCGGCCCCAGTTGATTTTGCAGCGTATCGGGAATTTCCGGTGCTCCGGCCGAAACCAGAATACAGTCGAAGGGGCCTTCTTCAGGCCATCCTACGGTTCCATCCGCCGTTCGGACGACGCAGTTGTCATAGCCGAGATCAATGAAAACGGCGCTGGCCCGCTCGGCCAGCGCCTCAATGCGCTCTACGGTGAAAACCCGGCTTGCGATCCGGCTGATGACCGCCGCGGCGTAGCCAGAACCCGTGCCGATTTCCAACACCCGGTCATTCGGGCCCGGGGACAGCCTGTCAATCATATAGGCCACGATATACGGCTGAGAGATGGTCTGTCCCCAACCGATCGGCAGCGGGTGATCCCCGTACGCCCGCGCAATGTAGGCTTCGGGAATGAACCGATGGCGCGGCACGGCCTCGCATGCTGAAAGGACAGCTTTGTTCCCGATGCCGCGCGCTAAAAGCTGTTCGCGAACCATCGTTTTTCGCTGTAGGGTCAGTTCTTCTTCCGTGAATTGGTTTTGGGATGACATGTTTTGGGCACCCCCGATTTAGGGCCGGTCAAACCTGAAAGTCGGCAATTTTTAAAGATTAAGCCTCGTCAGGCTGCTCCTCTTTCAGATCAGCATCGTCCGGTTCACCTTTTTTCTTCTTTTTGCGGTGATCTTTCGCTTCGCCGTAAAAATGACGCTCCCCGCCGCCGCTGTGCTGCGCGGCGCTCTTTTGTTTTTTCTGTTCAATCATTTTGCGCATCATTTCAACGTTTTTATCCTCTGCCATCATCTATTCCTCCAAATCAAATTTTCCCGTCTTCAAAGAAAAAGATCCGTTCAACACGGATCATGTTTACATTTTACTTGATTTCAGACGGTTCCCGCTACTACCCAATCCGGGTAATCCGCATCGGGGGCTGGTCGTATTTTTCGTCTGCACTCGTTGAACGGCCTCCAGCGGGCTCGGAAACCGATTTTGCGGCCGGATCGCTTGGGAAGCAAACCGAAAACACAGTTCCGGTGGCGGAGGTTTGAAAATGGAGCCGGGCATTGTGACGCTCCGCGATACTGTAGCACACCGCCAAACCTAATCCGGTTCCGCCCTCTTTGGTCGTGAAAAACGGGGTTCCAATCTTGTCGATAATATCCCCCGGAATGCCAGCGCCCTCGTCGGCCACTTCCAGAATCGCGATCTGGTTCTCGATTTTGGTCCGAATCCACAGCCTGCGATCCTGCTCCATGGCGTCCAGACCGTTGCGGACCAGGTTCAGGACCAACTGCCGGATTTCCTTCGGATCAGCCTCAACCTCCGGCAGTGGCTGCAGGCACAGTTCGATTTGCTTATTTTCCAGCACCGCTTCGGCCATCATCAGCGGCGCGATCGCCTCGATGATCTGATTCAGCTTCTGCGGTGTGCGGGTAACGACTTTGTCCCTGGCCAGTGACAGGAATTCCGTAATAATCGCGTTCGCGCGATCCAGTTCCTCGATCATCAGCTCGAAGTATTCATGCTCGGTTTGATAGGCCGCTTTACGAAGCAGCATCTGCAGAAATCCGCGTACCGTCGTCATCGGATTACGGATCTCGTGGCCGATGCTGGCCGCGAACTGCCCGACCAGGGACATCCGGTCGAACCGAGCCATCTCGGCATCCATGCGCCGCTTATCGGTCAAGTCGGTCATAATGCAGAGAACGTGTTCCCGGCCGTTCATTTCAAACACTTCGGAAGAAATCAGGCCGGCCCGCTCTTCTCCAAACCGATTGAAGAAACGGAATTCCCGGTTCCGGAAGCCTTTTGCCATCCGCTCTTCATGCTCGGGGGTAAAGAATCCAAGTTCACTGGGTGTTATCCCGATGACTTCTTCGGCCGAATACCCGGTGATCGTTACAAAGGCGTCATTCACCTGCGTGAACTGTTTGTTGTCCAGATGCAGCAGCATTATCGGGCTGGGACTCAACTGAAAAGCCCGCCCAAACAAGGCTTCCGATTCCATCCGTGCCCGTTCCGCCGTCTTGCGGCGGGTAATGTCGGTAGTTACGGCTGAAGCAGCGGTAATGACGTGATTTTGATCCCGGATTGGGGAGACCGAGGTGCTGACGTCGAACGCGGTCCCGTCCTTTCTCATCTGCCGACCCTCTAGGTCGCGGAAGACCTGGCCGTTCGTGATCGTTTGATGAATCAGCTCCGCGATCATCACATCTTCCGGCAGCCACAGCTCCCGGATATTCATCCCGATCGCTTCCTCTGCCGTGTATTCATACATTTCCTCGGCTGCATGGTTCCAGGTCATGATCTTACCATACCGGTCATAGCTGTAAATCGCGCTGCTCGAGCCCACCACCACCGAAGCCAGCAGTTCCAGCTGCCGGGCGGCTCGGTTTTGATCAGTAACATCCCTTATATGCGCGGAAAGACCGTTCGACGACGGATATGCCTGGTAATGGTAGATTCGTTGAGTAGCCGGACTGAGCAGCTCGGTTTCCACCGCTCTCCCTTCATGCATCACCTGATGCAGCTGGGTGTACAGCCCGGTTTTTTGTAAGTAGGGGAAGACGTCCCAAAAGGATTGACCGATCAGACCGCTCCGGTTCCTCTGAAGGATCGGCTCAGCCGCCGGGTTGACATAGGAGAACCGGAAAGCGCGGTCAAGCGTACAAAATCCGTCCGGAGTCCGTTCCAGGATCTCCAACACGATGCGGCTGGTCGCGTCCAATTCTTCCGCCAGGATTTTTTCTTCAGTGACATCCCTGGCGACCACGTAAGTCCGGTCCTCTGCCCGGTGTGCCGCCCAGGAAATCCAGCGATATGACTGGTCGCTGTGCCGAGCCCGGCACTCAAAATTGATCAGCTTGGGATTGCTGTCGATTCGGTTCACGGCAATCCAGGCCTTTTTCTGATCTCCCGGGTGGACGTAGCGCATCACGGCATCCCAGGTCGAAACGCCTAAAAAATGATCAGGCGGATAGCCGAGCAGGTTGGTAAGATTTTCATTCATCATGATGACGCGCTTGGATGAATCGAGGATTATAAATCCATCGGGGGACAAATAGAAAAACCGGTTCAATTGTTCCTGGACATTCAGCCGGGCCTGACGCTCGCGCTCCAGTTCGGTCGCGCGAAGCCGGATGGTTTCCAAAACCGGTTCCAGTTCAGGCAGCCGCCTGGGATACTGCCCGGGGTGTTCCTCGGCCATTTCGGCTGCGTACTGCATCATTTCCTTACGGAGCAGGATAAACAAGGCCCAGGTAAGCAGACCGAGAAAAAGCGCAATGGCAACCCCGGTCACCCAGACCCCGGCCACATCGCTGAGCGCATCATCATAAACCTCTTTCATCGGAAGAATGCAAAACAGCTGGTATTGTTTCGACAGGGTATCCAGAGGCTGTGCAACCATCACGTATGGCCCGCCGCCCGAGGCATTGACGATCTTTTTCTCGATGCTGGCACTGTTCAGCAGTCCTGCAGCGTCGGGGTGCTTTAAAACTTCGCCCAGTTCCGGGCGCCAGGTGGAATATACTTTGGCAATCTTTCGGTTTTGCCGGTCGTAGACACCAAGAAGAAGCCCCGGCCAGTTCCACTCTTTTTGGGCAACAATTTTTTCAACCAGGTCCGGATCCAGCTCGTGGGAAGATACCTCTCCCGCCAGCGTCTGCCGGGTATCACGGTCCTTGATAATCAGATTCAAGGTTTGGAGAACGGTGATCATATAGGTTTCGCGGCGGTTTGTTTCGCGGTCGATGTAGGTTTCTGGAATGGCAATACTAAAATACAGCACGGGTATCAAGGTGAGTGCAGCGATCGCAAATACGACACGATGCACTAAACCGGTATTGGCGATTATGTCTCTGATACGCCTGCTAATAGCCATATCCCCACCTCCGTGTATCATATCCTAACACTCGAAAACTGCGCATTCTGTCGAAACAGGTCAGCAATATAGAAAATGTTTTAAATTTTTCACCGAACAATCGTTCAAAGACACTGCTGCAATTGAATCGATTCCCGTAACAAAGCCGGCTGCAAAGAGCCGGCTTTGTTTTTCCCGGATTCGACACGCCGCTTCCGGGAAGTTGTTGTATCCTATTACATAGAGATTCAAGGTCACGGGAGGCCTGCGGTATGGAGTCCCCGGATTTGATCCTGTTTTTTGGCGCTGTAAGCGTGGCGGCGGTCCTGCTGACCGCAGCGGTCAAGCGTATGCTGACCCGGCGGTACCAGGCGAAGCAGCGGTTGGCGGCCGGCGTCCGCCTGTACAACACCGGACAACCGGCCGAAGCACTGGCGCAGATCGAAGCGGCGCTAGCCATCGTTCCGAACCAATTCGACGCCCTCAATCAGAAGGGTCTTGTTCTTACGGAACTGGGTCGTTTACAGGAAGCGGCCGCTGCTTATCGCGCGGCGCTGAAGCTGAATCCGCGCTCCGGCGCAGTCCATAACAACCTCGGCAACGCCCTGGCTCTGGCAGAATCCTCGCCCGATCAGGCGCTTTCCTGCTATGAACGGGCTATCGCGTTGGAACCAAAACTGGCGCACGCCCACAACGGCCGCGGCAACGCCTTCTATGACCTGGGACGGTTTCAGGACGCCCTGCAAAGCTATGAAGCGGCGCTTCGTCTTGATCCTGAGTACATCAGCGCGATCAACGGCCGGGCCATAACCCTTTCGGCCCTTGGACGCTCCGAAGAAGCCCTTCTCGGATTCGATCAGGCGCTTGCACGCGATCCGGATTACGTTTACGCCCTCCTGGGCAAAAGCGCGGCGTTGAACGCGCTGGACCGGTATCCGGAGGCGTTGGATTGCATAAAAAGGGCTGCCGTGCTTCAGCAAACTGAAACTGCGGAGGGCGCGATTCCGGTTGTCGAAACCCATTGGGCCCTGGCGAACACATTATTCCTGTCCGGCCACTTCGCCGAAGCGGCCGAGCAATACCGGGCCGCGGCCGAGGCGTTCCCCGAGCGGGCTGATGTCTTTTTCTGCCTGGGATTGGCCTTGTTTAACCTGAACCGGTTCAATGAGGCCCTGGAGAGCTTTTCGCGGGTGATCGAACTGAATCCCGGTAAGGCCGACGGGTACTTGCATAAAGGGCATTGTTTGAAACAAACGGGGCAGTACGAAGCGGCGGCGGCCTATTATGATGAAGCCCTCCAGATCGATCCCGCTCTGGCCGCAGCCTATCTCAACAAAGGCAACTGCCTGTTTAACCTGGAGCGGTTCGATGCCGCCCTGATATGCTGCAAACAGGCCGTTCTGGCCGCGCCAGATCAACCTGACGCACATTACGGCGAGGCGTTAACGCTGCTTTTTCTAGGGCGGGCCGAGGAGTCGCTGAGGCACTTTGATCTGGCCTTAGAATGCGACCCCCGGTTTGTACCGGCATTGGTTGAGAAAGGAAGCGCTTTAAACGCGCTCGGCCGCTATGAAGAAGCGATCTTTCAATTCGACCATGCCCTGTCGATCGATCTCGCCGGCATGGATGCCTACCTGGGCAAAGCGGCGGCCCTCTGGTTCCTGGAACGCTATGAAGAGGCGCTGGAACAGGTGACCACCGCGCTTAAAATCGATCCGGCCAATGAAGAGGCCCGGCAGCTCCAACAGTCTATGCTGGAAGAGCTGGAATTGAGCGATGCCGCCAAAGCCTCACACCAGACCGACAACCCTTATCTGAACTAAACCCGTTCGACCCGGCATGGTACATACCGGTGAATTGGCGTCGCCGCAAACGGGTCGCGGCTGGTGTTTTTGGTTAACCGGTTGACATTCACACCGTAAGCTTTTCCTTCGTACACGATCCCGAAGCCGTGCGGAATGATCACCTGACCCGGCCTGGCATCGGGCGACACCTCCAGCTCGATCTCCTCACTGGCGGCTTCGGTGGTAATCCTCACCGTTTGTCCGTCAGTCAGCCCCAGACTTTCCGCGTCGGCCGGATTCATCGCCAGGGTGCAGGCCCGGCGGCCTTTGTTCCATTCCGGATTCCGCATCAGTGAGTTCGCGTTCATATCCATATGGCGGCCGGCCATGAGCACCAGCGGGTATTCCGGCGGCGGAACCAGGGACGCAGCTTCAGACTCAGGCGTTATCGAGTAGATCCAGTCCGCCATTTCCGGGATATGAACATGAACCCTGCCGTCTTCGGTTTTCAAAGCGGTAAAGTTGTCGGCTTCATCAGCACATCCGATCCATATCCCTTCCGGATGGTCCATCAGTGCTTTGAAGATTTCTTCACCCATCAGCGGGCCGGGGGTAAATCCGGCGCGGGCCGCATTCGCCCTAAAATCTTTTGTCGTCGCCTGAAGCATGCCCCACAGCGCTGCCAGATTGGTCGAACCAAGTCCCCTGCCAAGGGTTTTCGCCAGGATAAACGGCATCATCGCGACCGACTTCGGATTCTCCTTGAGGTAATTCATCAAAGCCATGCCAAACTGCAGCCGGTCTCCGGTACCGGCTTCAACCAATCCGTCGGGAATCGGCGGAATCAATCCGAGCCGATCCGCGAGCCGGACATGAATCTCGGAAATTTCGAGCGGCTCCCCTTCCGGTTCGATCACCGGGCGCCGCATCTGGAAATAGACCTTTGGATACGTCATCGGAAAGAACGTGCCGTCCCAGGACTCGTAGGTGGACCTTGACGGGAGCACATAGTGCGACAAGACAGCTGTTTCCGTCATGGCGATCTCAGCCGTCACCAGCAAATCCAGCCGGGCAAACGCCTTTTCAAAGGCGGTCGTATCCGCATACGAGCGCAGCGGGTTAGACTGGGTCACCAGCACCGCGCGCACCCGTTCCGGGTGATCGGAAAGAATTTCCTCGGGCATGACGTTTGGGGGGAAAACGCCCATAAGCGCCGGAAAACCGGTTGTAACCGTACGCCAGGTTTTTGAATCGGTTTCATCGGAATGGGACCCCAGCGGCATGAAATATCCCGGGATCACGCTGCCGCCGGGCACCCCAATCCGGCCGCAGATCGCGAGCAAAATGATTTCAAGATAAGTATTGACCGTACTATGCCGGCCCATGAGTATGCCCAGGTCCGAGTGTGAACACCAGCGGCGCGTGGTCATCCACCGGCATAGTTTTTCGACCGGCTCATATTCCAGCCCGCACACCGCCAAAGCCGCCTGAACATCAACCCCGGTAAACCAGGCCTTGATCTCGTCAAACCCGGTCACGTGCTCGTCGATATAGGTCTGGTTCTGCCAGCCTTTCTGAAGGATCAGGGCAATCATGGCCTTAAACAGCAGCGCATCGGTTCCGGGGCGCACCGCCAGGTGCAAATCGGCCATCTTCGCGGTTTCCGACTCACGGGGATCAATGACCACCAGAAGCCGGTCCGGGTCTTTTTTCAGTTCCTGCAGCCGCCGCCGAGCCTGCGGCATCTGATGGCTCATCCAGGGATTCCAGCCGATTGCCACCAGCATGTCGGTATGATCCTCGTCCGGGATGCCGCACAGGTACTGTTTGCCAACCGCCCGGCCCCATCCCCAGAACTTCCCCGTCAATTCCTGCCCCAAGGCGGTATAGTGATATCGCGATCCCAGCCCGCGCAGCACCCGTACCCCGAAGGCTGCCTCAAAATGGCACGACAGCCCGCCGCCGCCCATATAGGCAAGCGAGCGCGGCCCGTATTCCGTGGTAATCTGCCGCAGCTTTTCCGCGATTTCGTCAAGGGCCTGATCCCATGAAATCTTCACAAACTGCCCATCCACCCGCTTTAACGGATGCGTCAGCCGCTGCGCGTGGTGCTGAAAGTTGGCGATATTCATGCCTTTCCGGCACAGGTACCCTTCCGAGCGCGGATTGTCTTTGTCACCCCGCACCTTGACGATCCGGTTGTCCTCGATCAACAGTTCCAGTCCGCAGTTCTGCGCGCAAAGCGCGCACCCGGTCTTTCGCCATTCTCCTGCCATGCTTTTTCCTCCCCGGCATCAGCCGACCCGCTCGGGCTAATTATTAACATATTAACTATTAATAGATTAATCGGCGTCAGCCGGTTTGGCAAGTCCCCATCTAACGCCGATGCATCTTGGGGGTACCGGGTGAGAGAACACCCGCTGCACACAAGACCGGGAAAGAAACCGTCGTTTTCGCGATTATTTCCGAATATTTCTATTATTTTACAGAGGGTTCTCTTCGGTGCTTCTGGAATCTATATGACAGGCATACCCCGCGCCAGGCCTGGCGCGACATTGTTTACCCAAATCAACAAGGGGGCGTTGTGATGAACCGCAATCAAGACTTTAAAAAAATCTTTCGCCCGTACATTCTTTTTACTCTGCTGTTTCCCGCTATCTGTGACGCGTTTGTCGGCGCTTTGTACTGCTGGTGGGTCGGTGTGCCCGATCTCAGCCACTGGCTTTACACCATCCTGCTGGGCGGCCTCGGTGGATTCGCCATCGCCGGCTACATGGTCAAGACCAACATGCAGACCTTTCTGAACCCGATCGTCAGTATGGTCCAAGCCTTGGACACCATCGCCGGCGGCGATCTCACGGTCAATCTGACCAAACGGCGTTTTGGCGCGCTGAATATGATGAAAACCGCGATTGATTCGATGGGATTCGCCATCCGGCGCATGCTGTCGGCGGTCGTCAGTTTCGCCGGCATCCTGAATGAATCAGCCGCCGGGCTGGACAGCGGCACCGGGCGCAGCCTCCACATTGCCGCCAGCGTGGCTGATTCCATTGAAAAGATCGCCCATTCCAGGGAGATACAGTCTTCGGCACTGGCGAAAATGCTGCAGGAAAGCGAACAGGTCCTCACCGTAGCCGAACGCATCGCAGCCAACGCACAAACCGTGGCGGACAGCCTGCGCGAAGCCGATGCGCTGATTCAGGAGGGCGCCGGTGATATGGTTCGCCAGAAGGACCGGGTTCAGGAAACCGGCGCGATCATCGAACGCATCAACCTTCGGGTGGCCAAACTCGCTGAAAATTCGGTGGAAATCGGCAGTATCATGGGGTTGATCTCGGATATCGCGCAGCAGACCAATTTCCTGGCACTGAATGCCGCGATCGAAGCAGCCCGTACCGGCGATTCCGGACGGGGTTTCCAGGTGGTGTCTCAGGAAGTCCGAAAACTGGCGGACGAATCGGCAAGCGCCTCGGTGGAAACCAGCCGGTTGATTGAGGATATCCGGGCTGCCATCAATCAAGTGGCGGCAGAGGTCACCGCCGCCAGCAGCGCGATGCTCTCCCAGTCCCAGATCATTCAGGACAATGAATCCGTCATGCTCGGTGTGATGGATAACACGGCCCGGCTGATCGAGGATATGGATGCCCTCAATTGTGAGATCAAGCAAATCGTAGAATCGGTCTCCCAGATTGGAGGCATCACCCGCGATTTGGGGAGTATCACCCACGATGCTTCAGCTCTCTCCCGCCGGGCCGCTGATCTGGCCGGCGAGCAAAGCGATTACATGACCCGGATGTTTGCCGTTTCCAGCGCGATCAAGGGAATGGCCGGCGACCTGAAGTCGATTTCCGACCGGTTCATCCTGCCCGAAAATGCCGCACAGGAAGAGGCGCCCGAAAAATCCACTTTCAGTGATGCGCGGTTAGCGCGGTTCGGGCGCCGTTATGTCATCAAATCCATTCGCTTCGCCACGATCATCGCAACGGTCATCTTTTCTCCGCTGATGACACTGGTTTCCGGTGATTTCAGCCTGGAACGGCTGATCAAAGCCGTGCTCATCATTGCGGTATTTGGGGTCATCGTGACCAGTATTACAGTTTTAATCAACAAAAAACGCTTCATTGACCCGACGGGCATCCTGATTCACCAGGCGGAAGCGGTTGCCGAAGGCAATCTGGCCTACGACATTCCGGCTGATTTGCCGATGGGTCATCTGGGTATGATGCGCGACGGGTTTAACCAGCTGATCCGGTATCTCGGCACTGCCGGAACGAACATCGCCCTGGTCTGCGGCGGCATTACCAGTCAGGCTGAAGAAGCGATGATGCTGGCGCAGGAAACCACCGGGCGCGGCGAAAAAGTGGCCGCTGCCATTGCCGATGTCGCGCGCGGTACGGTGCAGCTGAGCGAAGCGGCCACTGCGGCTTCCGGTCAAGTGGTTCAAATGTTCACAACCCTGCAGGGAGTCGTCGATCAGGCGACTGGCCTTTCGGCGCGCTCGTCCGCTACGGAAACCATTATCGTCAACGGGGTAAACAATGCCAAGGTACAGAGCGAACGGGTATCGCAGACGATTGCTGCCGCCAACCGGGTCTTTGCGGTGGTCGGCGATCTGAACGAAAAAGGAAATGACATCGGCCAGGTCGTCGATGTCATCACCCGCATTGCCGGGGAAACGAATCTGCTGGCCCTGAACGCGGCGATCGAAGCCGCCCGCGCCGGTGAGGAAGGCCGCGGCTTCGCCGTGGTTGCGGGTGAAGTGAAGAAACTGGCCGAGGAAACCCTGGCCGCGGCCCAGCGGATCTACGACCTGATCGAACAGATTCAAAGCGGCACCGGGCAGGTGTTCGCAGATGTCGATGCCGCCCGCGAAGCAATGGCGATTCAATCTGAGGCGGTCCAGAGCAGCCAGCACAACCTGGAAAAGGTCAGCGGCCGGCTCGTGCCCTTGAATCAGGAAACGCAACAAATCGTAGAACAATGCCGGGTGATTTACAATTCGGCCGAACACATCGGCAATGATATCGACGAGATCGTTAACTCCAGCCGGGAAACGGCGGAAACCGCCCAGCAGGTGCTTGAAATCACCGGGGAACAACAGCGGGCGATGGAACAACTGCGCGGCCAGGTGCACGCTTTCAGCGCGTCGGCCCAAACGCTTTCCCGGCGCATTGGCCGGCTCCAGGTCAGCTAGCATTGCGAAGAGAAGGATACGCCCGGACGCTCATAACGTATCCTTCTCTTTGTCCCGAAACGTATCCCCGCACATCATTTCCGTCGATCAGTCACTTGGAAAACCTTGTGAAACCATTCTACTTGACGAATACCCCTTTCGGTTGTCATATTAATATTACATAGTGTCATAAAGAGTCCGGCAAGATAAACTTGACGGCGTATAGAACGCGCTTATAAGAGGCGCATGTGAGGCAAGTGAGGGGTTGCAAATGAAAACCGGGGCGTTCACTCTTCATCGGATCGATGGGTATATCTGCAACATTTATCTGGTCGAATATCCGGATCGGCTGCTGTTGTTTGACAGCGGCTCGATCAATGACATCCCGCGCATCGAAAGCGCTTGCGCGGCCATTGGACGGCACCCGTCCGAGATCGGGCTGGTGATGGTTTCCCATATGCACCCGGATCACGCCGGGGGCGCGGTCGCCCTGCGGAAAAAATACGGCTTGCCGGTGGCCGCTTTCCGCGAAGTAGACCGGTGGTACGCCGGGGTTGGGGGCTGGCTGCAGCATAAGCTCGACAGCCTGATGGCGCAAAGCGTGGCCTTACGCTCTAAACGACACCTGCGTAAAATCCTGTATGAACGGATCATCCGCCCGGATTACAAACTGTCCGACGGCGACACACTGCCGGGCTTCCCCGATTGGCGGGCCTTGCACGTTCCCGGCCATACCCTGCACGACATCGCTCTTTATCACGAAAGCTCCCAGACACTCTACTCCGCTGACTGTGTGCTGGAGGTTAACGGGAAACTCCAACTGCCCCTGCCGGTCATGTTTCCGGACCGGATGCGCTTGTCCTATGACCGTTTGGCCGCACTCAATCCGAAAACGCTGCTCCTGGGCCACGGCGACCCGATCGACATGGCTGAGCGGCCCGATATCTTTGCCGTCATGAAAGAAAAACTGGACCAGCCGCCCACCTGGCTGGCGAAACGGATTCACCTGCTCTCGATTTATTCACATGAACTGATGCTGAACCCGTCCCGCCGAAAACTGTGGCACTGGCATCCGGACCAGCACCACCCCGCCGGGTATTAATGCAACCGAAAAACGTGTACTGATCGCGGCGTATCCTGTTACCGGGTGCGCCGCTTTTTCGTGTCTGCCGTCAGCCGCCCGATCCATTTACGGTCCATTTGGCATGTTACCCGCATTAAACCCAACCGAAGGATTTCTCCGCCCACACGGCTCGAACCGCTTGCAAACAGGCTTGAAGCGGCTTGACCCGGCGAGTGCCGGCTGGCCCCGAGAAAACAAAGCCCGGATCACACCGCAAGCCCCGGAGTCAGGGGGCACGATCCCCCTGACTCCCGAAAACACTTCCGGCTATCAGTTCTCCACCAGGCAATCTCGCCGAAGCCGAAAGCACCCGATCCACCTTAAAACCCAGGCGGGAGCGGGTTATCCGCGCCAAGCCCCTCCGCCAGCCCGCCTTTCAAACCAAAATAAAAAACCGGCCTGCTGTCCAGACCGGTTTTATGTCGCGCTGCCGATAAGATTACTTTTCCTGCTTCGTTGTGTTTGCGTCATGATTCCCTCACTTTTGCAAGACTGCGACCATCGTCATCAACACCTGGTAGGGGAACAGTTTTTCGTTCTCCACTGCCAGACAGGGGTATTTCTGCTTCAATAAGGCAATCATATCCTCCCTGCTCATGCGTCACACCTCCATGTCATCAAAAGTTCGCGGGTGAGAAGGCCATCCTGATAGTATAATATTCGTAATATTCTGACGATGACATTAGAAAAAAAGTTTCTGGTTTCGGGAAATCTTAAGGCAGGTATAATAAAATCTGCGAAACAAATGACATATGATGACGTTCTTGCCATGTCAGACTGAAAAAGAACAATCGGAATGATTCCGCAGGAACGGCCGATGTATCACCCCTTGAAACAGTTTAGTTTGCCGGCGTTCTCGCCGTGAATTTCTCGCCGTGAATAAAGGAGGAAACTTTGGTGTCAAAAGGCGATCGGATCATCCGCGTGATTAACGAAGAAAAAACGATCCGCATGATGCTGGCGGAAACAACCCATTTGGTGGAAGAAGCCCGAGTCCGTCATGACGCCGCGCCAACCGCCGCCGCCGCGCTGGGCCGGATTCTGACCGCAGCAGTCATGATGGCTTCGGATATGAAACAGGAAGAATCGGTGACCCTTCGGGTGAACGGCGGCGGACCGCTTGGTACCATCCTGGCCGTCGCGCCCGGCGACGGTACGGTTCGAGGCAGCGTTTCGGAGCCGAATGTCGATGTGCCGGAGAAATATCGGGGAAAACTTGATGTAGGCGCAGCGGTGGGAACCAACGGTTTTTTTGAGGTGGTCCGCGATATGGGCTTGAAGGCCCCTTTTACCGGGTCGGTCCCTCTTGTATCGGGCGAACTGGCCGAAGATCTAGCCTATTATTTCACCCTCTCGGAACAGGTTCCTTCCCTGGTTGCGCTCGGCGTGTACCGGGAACCCGACCGGGTTATCACTGCGGCCGGCGGACTGATCATTCAGGCATTGCCGGGAGCGGACGATGATGCCCTGGTTTGCCTCGAAGAACGGGTCAGCGCGCTCGGACCGATCACGACCATGCTGCAGGAAACCGAATCACTGGAAGAACTCGCCGGTAAGATCATGGGACCGATCCCGTACCGGATCATCGATGAACGGCCGTTGGCTTTCCGGTGCCGGTGCAGCGAGGAAAAGGTGCTCTCGATCATTCGTTCCATGCAGTTGGAGGACATCGAGCACGCGATCCGCGAACACGGCCACCTGGAAGTACGGTGCAATTTCTGCAATGAGACCTACAGCTACCTGCCGCACCAGGTGGAAACAATCCGAAACCAGCAGGCGACCCCATAAAAAAGGATTCCCCGAGGGAATCCTTCGTTTCTTTTATGCTCAACGTTAATCGCATATCATCGTTTTTCAGGCACGGTCAAATGGCTGCCAGCATCCCGTGCACCTGGTCGGCCGAAACCGGCCGGCTGAAAAGATAGCCCTGCAGCCGCGAACACTCGTGCTTGATCAGGTATTCATGCTGGCTCTGGTGTTCCACGCCTTCTGCAACCACACACAGGTTCATCTTGCGCCCGATCATGATGATAAAGCCGACGAGTGATTCTGATTCATCCGTCGACCCAATCCGGTCGATAAAGCTTTTGTCAATTTTCAGGGTGGCGATCGGCAGATTCTGCAGATAGTGCAGGGAAGAATACCCTCGTCCGAAATCGTCCAGCGCGATCTTCACACCCAGCCGATGAAGCCGTTCCAGCTTGTCCCGGATCAGGTCAAAGGCTTCGATCAGCATGGTTTCGGTGATTTCAAGTTCGATGTCCTCCGGCTTGAGTCCCTGTGCGTCCAACACCCCCATGACCCGCTCCACGAACGAATCCTCCATGAGTTGGATGGCCGAAATGTTGATCGACATGGTCAGTTCCGGATGACCGCTGGCATGAATCCTCGCCAAAAAGACACAGGCCTGCTCCAGCACCCAGTTTCCGATGGGCAGGATCATCTGGGTATCCTCCGCAATCCGGATGAACCGGTCCGGCGGTACCGTGCCCAGCTCGGCATTGTGCCACCGGAGCAGGGCTTCAAAACCGACAATATGGCTGTTGACGACGTCATACTGCGGCTGGTAATGAAGCGTGAACTCCTCGTTCTCCAGCGCGGAGTGAAGGTGTTTTTCGAGGATCATCCGGTCCGAAAAGGCCATTTCCATTGACGGGCTGTACACGATATACCGATTTCGGCCCGCCTCCTTGGCGTGATATAAGGCAATATCAGCACAGCGCAGCAGTTCCTCCACAGAGCCGCCGTGATCCGGGAAAACCGTGATGCCCATGCTGAGGTTGATGTGCAGATGATTCTCTTCAAAATTGAATCCATGTTTGAACTGCCGAATGATCGCTCGGGCCCGATCTTCGGCTTCGGGGATTCCAGCCGCCGTTTTTGCCAGCAGAATGAACTCGTCGCCGCCCAGCCGGTACAGCCAGCTTTCTTCGTCCGTGAGGTTGCCCAGACGATTCCCGATCTCGACCAGAAGCTGATCGCCCGCAGCATGGCCCAAGGTGTCGTTAATATACTTGAAGTTGTCCGCATCCATGGAAATCAAAGCATAGCGCTCCGGCCCGGTTCCGAACAACCGGGCACAGTCGGCATAAAGCGCCATTCGGTTCGGCAGGCTGGTGAGGGGATCGTGGAAAGCCAGCTGTTCCATTTCGCATCGGCCGCGCACCGCCTCAGTCTGGATCCGGCGCAGGGTGGTATAGATCAGCTGAAAGCAGAGCAGCCCCGTGATGAAGACATATATCCATCCCTTCAGCATGCTGATCGTGGTTATGGTGTCCTTATCGCTGATGAGCTTCGCGACCATGCCGTCTGACAGTAGGATCCAGAGGCAGCCAAACAAGACATAGACCCCGACGATCTTCAGCGAAAGCCGCCAGGGGTCGAAATCTTCTCGCCTGGCCAGGGATTGCCAGGTCAGGCGATCCGCGAAAGGTGTGCCAGGGGTATCTGAGGTCTTGCGACGGTTGCTGCAGCTTGGCATGTCGAACTCCTCTGAGCATTCTGTCTATTTTTATCATTATATCGGCTTTACCCTCGAATTCACAGACAAATACCGGGAGTTTTCCGTGATTTGGGCGTTTGCTTCGATAGAGCAAAACAGCCCGATCCGCTGTCGTTTTTGCCCGCCTGACGAATGCGTCAATGTCTGTTACAGTTAAGACAGCAGCTTTGAAAATGATAATGATTTCATACCCGATCCACCGGAGCGAAGCCACATGAATATACCGGAATGGGCCCCGATTTTAATCTCCATAAAAACCGCTTTGGCTGCCACCCTGATCACCTTTGGGCTCGGAATCGCAGCCGCCCGCTGGCTGATGCGCATGGATGGCTGGCGGCGCAGTCTGCTGGACGGCATTTTTCTGCTGCCGCTGCTGCTGCCCCCTCCCGTTCTCGGCCTGCTGCTTCTGGCCCTGTTCGGAAAGAATGGGCCGCTCGGGATGCTGTTCAATGCTTTCGGCTTATCGGTCGTGTTTTCATGGCCTGCCACCGTTATTGCCGCGGTCACCGTCGCGTTCCCCTTTATGTATCTAGCCGCCCGGACTGCCTTTGAGCGGATTGATCCGACGCTTGTAATGGCCGCCCGAACCCTGGGCGTTTCCGATATTAAGATTTTCTGGCGCGTGACCTTCCCGGCTGCCTGGCCGGGCATCGCGGCCGGCATTGCGCTTTCCTTCGCCCGCTCGTTCGGGGAATTCGGCGCCACCTTGATGCTGGCTGGCAACAACCCGGGGAAAACCCAGACCATTCCCCTCGCGGTCTATTTCGCGCTGACGGACGGTCACCCTGAAAAAACCGTGATTCTGATCTTTGTGGCCTTGACCTTCTCATTGCTCAGCTTGCTGGCACTGAATGTGCGGAACAGGAGGCCGGTATGCTGACGATTGATATTCAGAAAACGCTGCCCGATTTCAATCTGGACATCCAGTTTTCCGTGGCGAATGAAACGGTCGCCCTGCTCGGTCCGTCCGGCAGCGGCAAAACGACTGCCTTGCACGCAATTGCCGGGTTGATCCAGCCAGATTCCGGCCGGATCGCGCTGGATCAACGGGTATTATTCGATGCCGCCACCAAAGTCAACCTCCGCCCGCAGGCACGTCGGGTCGGTTTCGTCTTTCATAACTACGCGCTGTTCCCCCACCTGACTTGTGCCGAAAATGTTGCCTTCGGCCTGTCACTTCCGAACCGTGAAGCGCGGACCGCAAAAACCGCCGAGGTCATGGCGCAGCTTCATATTAGCGAACTGGGTAACCGCCGGCCTTTTCAGGTATCCGCCGGCGAACAGCTGCTTGTGGCCCTGGCCAGAGCGCTGGCCACGGACCCCGAAATTCTGCTTCTGGATGATCCGTTTTCCGCACTGGACCCGACGATAAGAGTCCGCCTGGAAAACGAACTGATTGCGGTCAAACCGCATTTTAAAGGTCCGGTGATTCTGGCAACGCGCGATCTGGCCGAAGCCTATCGCCTCAGCAGCCGAATCGCGGTGATTGAGACTGGCGGCATCCGGCAGATCGAAGAAAAGAACGAATTGCTGGGCCGCCCCAAGCACCGCCAGACTGCCATCCTGACCGGTGTGCGCAACTTTTTCCCCGGCGAACTCAGCGAAACGCGCCCGGTCTGCTGTATGGTGAAGACGATGAACCGAACCCTGATCGCCGAAAATGACGGGTATTCCTTTGAGTCCGGGCAGGCGGTGCTGCTCGGTATCCGGTCGGAGGATGTCCAACTGGTGCCTGAAGGCGGCGATAATGTGATTGCCGGCACCGTTACCCGGGTTACCGAAGAAATCCACTCATTCACGGTGATCGCTTCGGTCATCGGCAGCCCGGTCCAAATCGAAGTAACCCTCCCAAAAACCGCATCGATCCCAAAAACCGGTCATCACATCTGGATGTATCTTCCGGAAGACCGGATTTTCCTCACCCTCCCATAAAAAAATCACTTTCATGTCCGAGCGACTGAAACAGGCATACCCTTGTTCGTTTTGTCGCCCAAGTGCTTTTGCCTGCGAACGCTGTCCAACTTTTCACCCCCAAAATCCCAATACACGGGCATTATCGTGGAACCCCAGGCCGGTTCGATCAATATAATCGGATATACGGCACAGGGGGTGGTCGTTATGTCGGAAGTCGAAAGACGTATCATCGCCGGCGGGACAGCGTACGAAACCCCTTTGTTCATCATCCGCGGCGAACGGCCGGGGCCTGTGGCAGCCGTTGTCGGCGGCACGCACGGCGACGAACGGGCGGGATACTATGCCGCCTGGATCGTAACCCGGTTCACCATCGAACGGGGGACTCTGCTGGTCATTCCGCAGGCCAACTGGCCAGCGATTCAAAAACGGCAGCGCGCTGACCATGTGATTGGCGATCTTAACCGGACCTATCCGAACCCATCATCAATTCAGCCGAGGAATGACCTTGCGCGGGCAATCTGGGAAATCTACCTGTCCTATCATGTGAAATGGAGCATCGATTTGCACGAGGGCTGGGATTTTCACCGGATGAATCCAGAGTCCAAGGGCCAAAGCCTGGTGTATTATTCAAATCCGATCAGCCGGCAGATCGGCCAGATCGTTGTCCACCAACTGAATCAGCGGCTGACCGAACCCAAACACCGATTCAGCCTGCTGACCAACACGACCCAGGGCACGCTGACCCGGAGTACCGGCACCTATCTCGGCGTGCACAGCTACACCTTTGAAACCTGCCGCAAGCAGCCTCTCTCGGTGCGCATCAATCAGCAGGTTCATGCGGTCTATTTCTTTCTGAAATCGCTGAACATGCGGCCGGTCAGGCCAGTAAAACAAAGTGAAGCCGGGTAAACCCGGCTTCACTCGTTATCCGGCTGTTTTAAAACCATGTTAAAGGACGCATCCTGCTCTGACAAATGATCGCCGTTGCTCTCTTTTTCCTTGATGACAATGCCCCGGTTCCGGGATGCCTCTTCCCTGCCCCATGTTCCCGGGATCCTTTCCGTCCGTTTTACGCCGGCAGACTGAATCAACCGGGGCTGGCAGCGAACGATCAGCACCGGCAGAAATGCAGCGTCCCGAATGCCATCAGGCGTCAGACGGCAGACAAAAATCGCGCTTTTCCGTTTCGCCGGAGCCGTCTGGTCAAAAACGAAATTCCCCAGGCTGTAAACAATAAGCTTTCCTTGATAGCGTTCAACCGGCTGCAGGACATGGGGATGGTGCCCGAGCACCAGATCCGCGCCCGCGCGTATCGCGTGCCTGCCCAGAGAGCGCTGCAGCGAATGCGGTTCGGGCGCGAACTCGTACCCCCAGTGAAAAGAAACGATGACCAAATCGGACTGCTCTCGGGCTTTTTCAATATCCGCCCGGATCAGCTCAGGGCTGACTCCGTAGGCGACTCCAGCCGTATCCGGATTTTTCGCAACCCCGTAGGCCGGAAACGTTGTATAGCTCAGGAAGCCGATTCTCAGCCCGTTTCGGGTGACGACCAGCGGCTCATGGGCTGCGGTCGCATCCTCGCCGCCGCCGGTGTACAAAACACCAATCCGTTTCAGGTGGGAAAGAGTGTCAGAAAGCCCTTCGCGATCGTAATCCAGGGTATGGTTATTTGCCACCGTCACCAGCGAAATCCCGGCCTCCTTCAAGGCCGGCAGCGCGGCCGGATCACCGCGGAAATTGATCTTTTTTTTCACCCGCCGCCCCCGGTCAGTGATCGGCGTTTCCAAATTGGCCAACACCAGATCAGCCTGTTTCAGCACCGGCTTGACCCTCCGGTACGGATAATCGAAGCCGTATACGGCCATCATGCGCCCGACGCCGCGTCCGAAGGTAATGTCGCCAACGGCTGCAAATGAAACCGAACCCGTTCCCGCATTTCGGGAATTCCATTTCTTTTTCAAACCCATCATTCAGCTCCTTGCATCAGGATGGCATCAATCCGGCAAAGGCCCCGGTCACGCATCATCGTCTTCTTGCGGTTTGGCCCTGTTCTTTCCACCTTTCAGCACAAAGCGCACCGTCATATCCAGCCTCATATCGTGCGAAGCCTTAAACAAAATCGTTGTGTTCGGCTTTACCAGTCCCCGAACATACGCTTTCAAAGCCGTTTTGCTTTCGAAATGTTTGATGCAGTCGGGGGAAAGGCCAGCTTGAACGGCACCCTCGTCAATCCACCGTGCCGCCTTGCCATATGTCACTAATTGATCCACTCCCCGCTTTGCGGCCCACCGTCCGACCCGTTTATGGCCCCGCTCACTAAGTTCACCGAGTTCCAGCATGGACCCCAGCACCGCCACCTTGCGCCCGCCCCCCAGCTGTTTCAGCACATCGATCGCAGCCATCACCGCATTCGGATTCGCACTAAAAGTGTCATCCAGCAGGGTGATCCCATGTCCCAGCCGATGAACCGTCAGCCGCCGGTCCAACTGTTTGAACCGGCGAAACCCGGCCCGGATCTCACTCGGACGAAAGCCCAGGCGATCCGCCACGGCGATCGCATACAGCGCATTGTAGATATTGTGGAGACCCAGCACCGGGATTTCAAACCATTCGGCCTGGGACCGGTATTCAGCGACAAAACGCATGCCTCGCCGGGTAAATCGGATATCCTTCGCGCGATAATCCGCCGGCTGATCGATGCCAATCCAGATCAACCGTCCGCCAAAACGTTTAAAGGGAAGCTTTTGCGAATGCCTGTCATCGGCATTCAGCAGCAAAGTGCCGTTCGGGTCCATATACTGAATCATCTCGGATTTCGCCTTGACGACCCCGGCGACTCCCCCAAGATTGCCTGCATGCGCGGTGCCAATCATGGTGATGATCCCGATATTCGGCCGGATCGCCTGACAATGCCGCTTGATCCGCCCGTGGTAAATCATGCCGTATTCCAGCACCACAGCATCGTGTTCCGGCTTGATCTGTTTGGCATACTTTTGGGTTTCCCAGTAAAGATTATGGTTTTCCACCGACTTGAACACCCGCCACCGGGTCTCCAGGATGGATGAGATCATCTCCTTGGTGGTGCTCTTCCCCGAACTTCCGGTCACCGCTATCACCGGTTTATTCAAAATCAGCGCCGCCACGCAACCCCCGCCCTTTCCCCGTCCTGCCGGACGCGATGTAATACGAATTAGCTTATGAGCCCAAGCGGTGCTAAGTTACGGGTTTTATGGAATTTTGATCCTGGAAAGCGGTTCAACCAGGAGTCATAAAAAAACACCCTGTTACAGGGTGTCTCATCGCCATTCAAAGCTTGTTATTCTTTGTTTCGCACTCACCTTACACTGGAATCAGCTCTTTCTTTCTCATTGATTTACTGTCTCCAGCTGTTCGCAGCGCGCGCAGCACTTTTATCACCATCTGGTCTCCGCCTACCGCGCCGCCCGCGTTTCCGCGGCCGGGATCGGCACTGCGTGTTTGCACGCATTCACTTCCTCATTCTGCGGCAGGACCGCAAGCCGTTGGGCTTCCTCCTGCAATTCCGCCAGTTCGCCCACGGCCGTTCCCATAAACGCCGAAAATACGCCAAAATCAGCCGTTTTCAATGCCGGGTCGAGCCGGAAAAACGACCGCTGGCGCTCCTTGCGCTCCTTGACCACGCCAGCCGTTTTCAGCACCTTTAAGTGCTGGGACACCCTGGGCTGGCTGATATTCAGCACCGCCTCCAGTTCGCAGACGCACAATTCGGTTTCCGCCAGGAGCCGCACGATTTTCAGCCGGGTCGGTTCCCCAAGCGCCTTAAACAGCCCGGTCAGCGATTCAATCATTCAAAAACGCCCCCCAATCGGTCAATGGTTCCATTACCTTATCATTATCTACTAATATTCAATAAAAGACGAGATCCAATTGAGCCGGCTTCGGTTCCGCTGGCTGCCGCCCCATCGAACCTCGCGCGCAATCAATTTAGGGTTCGGGATCTGCCTGCGACTGCCGCCATAACATCAGTTGGGTCAAGCCTTTGGCGGCGGCGGCCAGTAAGGTGTAAATCGGAAACGAATAAATGTATTCCCAATGAAGCATGCGGTACATGCCGATGCGAACGGCGAGCGGTTCCCCGGCAAAGGCAAAAAAAGCCGCAGCGATGAGCGACGCCAGAAGAAAAGGCTTCCATGCCTGAAAGCGCTGGTAAACGAACATGTAAACAATCGGCAGCACGGCGAAATCAATCGGGAACATTAGCGGAGATACCGGAAACAACCGGCAGGTATAGGTCCATAATCCTATTTCCGCCCCGCCAACATCCAGAAACGATGAAAACACGTTCATAAAGAACCCAAATATGGAGATCTCCAGAATTCGCTTTCGATCAATATATATCCAGGCTACCAGCAGGAATGCAATCATTACAACAACGTTCAGCCACCAAACCCAGCTGAACAGTTCTGACCGCAGCCAGTGATTCACGGTAAAATCCCGAACATCGTAGAGTTTCGGAACATACGTATTCAAATAGGCTGATATATCAGCATTCATTTTTCCCGCTCCGTTCGTTAAGAGTTTTATACGCCAAGCGCGAGCTTCCGCACGCCGAAAGCATGATTCACCCAGAGCATGTCCTTCACCATTTCCACTTGCTCCGCCTCACACGAAACGATCACCACGACATCGGTCTCGCGGGTTCGGAATTCCTTGATTTCATTTCGGTAAATCAAGAGTTTGATCAATAAACCCAGCCCAATCCCGCCGATCATGCCAATTATGCCCCAAATAATCGGACCCCAATCGAGCAGAAACCCGTAAATGGAACCCAGCAGCGAACAAAAAGCACCCAGGATCAGTGCCAGATCGATGAAGCTGTGCCCATCCGAATGGTACCCGGTGTCAAACACGCCCGGTATCTCGGTTCGTTTGTCCATCGATACGGCCAGAATGCTTTCTTTGGCGATGCCTTTCATCTGCAGGGCCGTGATTGCCATTTCCAGATACCGCGAGTGTTCGAAGGTCGAAATCACATACATCGGTTCACCCCCTTCCCGGCTTATGGGCATCCGAAATCCGGGGTTTTCGTACTCCCGTTTGAGAAACCGGCTCTGCTCCCACTCGAACAATTTGTTGTTTTCCACCGAATTGGAGTACGCGTCGAAGATGGCGAAAAAATAGACGGACGGAACATTCAGAAACCACTGCAGGTTCAGCGTCGTTTTCGCCAGTTCAAACTTGCCCAGCATGCTCATATAAATGGCTGGCAGCAGGTTGGAATAGTAACTGATCACAATAAACCAGGCCATGATGAAAAAAGCCGTCACAATCCGGTGGATGTAAAGCTGTCCGGCACCGGGCGTTAGAAAGGACCAACTCAGCACGACCCATGGCTTAATCTTGTCCAGGTAATTCAGTTCAATGCCGTTGATTCGAAATGGTTCGACCCGAGCATCCTCGCGCGCCGCCAGTGTATAGGTCTGGTTGATGTCAACCGCGGTTCGGTAGCTGTCAAAAATCGCAAACAAGTAGGTCGGAATATACAAAAGCACCCAGCGTGGTTCCAGCACCGAGGCCGACAGGTCGAATTGCCCGGTGAAGCCATAATAAATCGCAGTGTTTACATGCGCCTCCACGTTGATCAGGATTTCCCAGCCAAACAGCAGTAGGCCGCGCAGGTGCTTGGAAAGCAGCAGATGACCCAGCCCGGGAAACATCGCCGACCAGAAGGCGATCACCCAGGGATTGCGCTGGTGCAGCAGGGTGGTTCCCAGAACGCTGACATAGGCGCGCAGGCGCCGCGGCTTTGTCGCCGTTAACTGCTCGCTCACGAAACCAGTTTCCTTTCATCCCTTTGGGAAGTTCCGTTTCCCCCGCCCATTTTCTGTTCCCGCAGTATCCACTGATAGAGGGCATAACCGCCAAGATACATCAGGCAGAAAATCGGAAACGAATACCAATGGTGCCATTGCTTCGGTTCATACATCAGCGCCCAGGTCGCCGCCGGCTGGACGATAAACGATCCGAGCACCGCAAAGATCACCGCTTTGTACACCGGTTTAATCCCGGTCCAGTTTTCGTAAAAAACCATCGCCGTGACCGGAATCAGCGAAAAATCCCAGGGGACCAGCGGCGGAATCAGCGGGATCAGTTTGATGGGATAGGCCCAGGCTCCGTAAGCGGTCCCCAGGTGATCCAGGAAAGTTCCCCCCGCCGAAAAGGCCAGCCCCGCGCTTAATGAAGCCCCCATCAAGGCCGGTTTCCGGTGGAAATACCAGAAAACCCAGGGCAGGATCATCAGGCCCGCCAGGACCCACCACTGCCAGGTGAACAGCATTTCGGCTTTCCAGAGCGGCACAAGCGCATGGTCAGCGCTTGTCAACATGTCGTTAAGACGAATGACTTTGAGGACGAGTTGGTGCGCCTCGATGAATGCGACCCCCTTTCAAAGAATCCGCGTTGGGACTTCCCGTTACCCCGGCAATGCGGAATTTGGCAGGATCCATATCAAGAGAAAAGCCAGCGCGAAGGAGATGGGCCAGACCAGCAGAGGCCGGTGGTAGTGGAGCTTCAGCAGTAAAAACATTCCCAAACTCACCAGCAGTGACTTGCTCAAGGACCAGGACCCTGAATACACGATACGGCCCGTCGAAAACAGAACCCATTCTATAATGCCCACTAAAACAACCCAGGCCAGCACATAGAAAACTGCGTGAAGCGCATGATTCGGAAACCGGGAAAGATAAATTAAGACCATTGCCGGATAAGCCGTTATCATTACAAAAAGCGAACCAAGAATGGGTCCCATCCATTCCGGCTGGTATTTCCAGAGCAGATGACCCTGAAACAGCATGTTGTACGTTAAGTCCCCGATGATCAGGTAAAGGATGGTCGGGTAATACCGTTCCCAATGCCTCCAGTCACCAAACCGCCAGGCCGCGGCGACCGCGGCCGCACCAATCAGATATATCAATCCGGATTCGCCCTTCGCGCAGGATACTGCTGGAAGTGTTCCCCGCTTGCTGCCGGAACAAGCCAGGAAAAGCTTGCCTTTCCCGGAAGCCTATGGCGTTTCTCATTGCGCCCGTGGTGACAATCCCTTAAAATGGTAACATCCTGAACAAGGGCGGCCAAACGATTGTAACTGGGCCTTTTCTGAGCGTCGCCGATAGAGACAGGATGCGTTGAGGGAGGCGTTTTGTATGGCAAAAGTGGAAAAAGTGGAACAAGCGGTGCAGGCTTTTCAGGAAGGATTGTCATGCTCGCAAGCTTTGTTCGCGACCTACGGTTCGGAGCTTGGACTTGATTCAGCCGCAGCGATTCGAATCGCCAGCGGTTTCAGCTCCGGGATGGCCCGTCTTGGCCGGACCTGCGGCGCGGTTACCGGCGCCATGATGGTCATCGGTCTGGCTTCCGACTATACACCGGATTCCCTGCCGAAACGGGAACAGCTCTTTGAGAAGGTGCGTGCCCTGTGGAATCGCTTTGAACAGCGCAACGGCAGTACCGAATGCCGGATTCTGGTGGGCTGCGATCTGTCCAATCCAGAGGAGCGCCTGATGGCCAAGGATTCGGGCGTCCTGGACCGGGTCTGCCCGAAGTTGGTCCGCGACGCGGCTGAGATTCTGGAAGAACTGCTGTAGCGTGATCCCGGGACGGGGATAGGGGGACACCGGGACGGTGTTAGTGTTCCAAAATGCGCAAAATGAAACTTGAGAAAGCCGGATAATCCGGGATTTGGTCTGGGTGGTTTGAGCTTGCCTGGCGGAAGGTGGGGAAGGCGGTTCCCTTATCAGACCTACGCCTCCTCGCCTATAACATCGCGGCTTGCGTAAGAATTGCGGAACCGTCCTGGGACACCCGGCTTCCGTGCCGGGTCCCAGGTGCCTGGCCTCCATGCCGGTCAGAACCCGCAATTCTTCTTACACTTCACCGGATGTTATATACGGCTCGTCGGCAACGGCCTGATAAGGAAACCGCCTTCCCCACAAGCAAGCTTTTTGCCCCCCAATCTATGCAACCGAGCAAAATCCAACAGCAAACTGGCTTGCAGCGGCTTAACCCGGCGAGTGCCGACACACTCCGAAAAACCAAAGCAATGGTCATGCTGCAGGCCCCGGAGTCAGGGAATCCGCAGCCCCTGACTCCCGAAAGCACCATCCAGCTCACGCTACACCTCCAGACAAACTCGCCGAAGCCGAAAGACCCCGGTCAACCTAAAAGCCCAGGCGGGAGCGGGTTATCCGCGTCAAGCCCTTCCGACCAGCCGTCTCTTACCACAAGGCCGTCCGGGAAATAAAAAACGTGAGCGGCCTTATCGGCCCCTCACGTTTCGTTTTCATCGCGATTATCAAACGCTGTGCGTTACTTTACCATGCTTCAGGGAATGCGGCGTTGGTGTACAGATCCTCCAACTTCGCTTTGTGACCCTTCTCCATACGCGATAATCCCTCAAACAGCTTCCGCTGCTGATCGTCCTTGGCGGCCGCGGCGAGTCCGGCATACAGATTCATCGCTTCCTCTTCGTTCTTGATCGCGAGCGCGAGCGCATCGGCCGGCTTCATAGCCATGCTGAGCTTTGGGCTTTCGAGCGTTTTGGCGACCTGATAATCCTTCACATCGGCAAACTCGGGCAGCGCGCTTCCCGCCGCCAGATAGCCGGACAACTGGTCCCGGTGCTTTAACTCCTCCGCGGCGAGCTCCTCAAACATTGATTTCATGCCCGCATCCTTCATGGCCCCCGCAGCAGAACGATAGAATTCAAACGCCTCAATCTCATTCTCCACTGCAACCGACAGAATTTCATGAATCACAGTCTTTTCCATTCAGGCACCTCCTAGAATTATTGACGTCTACTTCTCGAACAAAGCACACTCGTCTGTGAACGAATGATGCCACTATCGTTCAATTCGACCCGACGAACGGTTTCCCCTGCCGAACAAAGCTTCTATCGTGCATGACTCCTGCATTATCGGCGGAACGGGCTGTCCGCGTGATATAATAGGAGCGTTAAACGGCTGACCAACTTCGTCGCGTGTTCCGATGGGAGGCATCATGAAAATAAACCGTTTCATCATCATACTGCTCGCAGTTATCTTTAGCTGGTCAGTCTTGCCGATTTCGCTTGCGGCTGCAGCGCCGCCGGCCTTGCCTGAGATCCAGTTGGTCCTGGACGGCCAGCCGCTTGCGGCCGATTCGCCCCCGGTCCTGGTTGAAGGACGGGTGCTGGTCCCGGCCCGGGCCATACTGGAAGCCTTCGGGGCCCAGTTAGAGTGGAATGCGTCCCAAAAAACCGTTTCCGCCTATACCGACGATATCTATCTCAAACTCACCGTAAACGATAAAATCGCCTATGTCGGGAAAAGCCCGGTTTTGACCGGCAGCCGGATTCACTTTACCATGCCGCCGGTTCAGCTGGACGTCAGCGCCCGGCTGATCCAGGAGCGGATTATGGTTCCGACCCGCTTTATTGCCGAATCAATGGGCGCTTCGGTTCGCTGGAACCCGTCCTCCCGCCAGGTCATCATCGATTCGCCCTGGAAAGGACGCTATAACCCGGCTCAAGCCAGCCTGGCCGACATCAGGAGCACGTTGTTCGTGCAGAGCAGCGATCCGGGCATTCAGCAAAAAGCCCGGCAGATTACCGCGGGCTTGACCGACGACCGGGATAAAATCGCTGCCATCCATGATTGGATCGCGAAAAACATCGCCTATGACACGACCTGGGAAGGCACCGAACTTACCCAGCGGGCACTCCAGGATTCGGTCACGGTCCTTCAAGACAAAACCGGCGTATGCCAGGGTTATTCTAATCTGACCGCCGCTATGCTTCGATCTCTGGGCATTCCGACCCGGGTTGTGACCGGGTGGGCACGGCGTCCCAGCCAGACCTGGGCTGATCTGCTGCGAAATTCCCCGGCGAAAAACCACGGCTGGAACCAGGCACTCGCCGGTGACCGCTGGATCACGATGGATGTCACCTGGGATGCCGGCAGTTCGGACGAGGGGTTCTTCCAGGCCCGCTTCAGCAGGATGTATTTTGATCCGTCCCCGGATGTTTTCGTCAACGACCACCAGATACTGCAGCCGTCAGCCATACCAGCCGACCTGTCCCATTACTATTATCAGCTGGCCGCTCCCGACCAGGACGCGATCCAGAAAACGTGTGCCGAGACCATTCAGACCTTCCCCGAATTTGAGGCCCTGGATTATCCCAAGTATTACGCCTGGCCGGATCAAGGCGCGGTTGGCGAGGTCAACGGCGGCCAGCAGTACGCCTACACCCAAATGCAGATTTACCACCAGGAAGGTGAGAAACAGGGCTTTCTCATGAATCTGACCCGGACGGGGAACGGGCCGTGGTTCGTTGTTGACCGCAAGCCAATCGCCGCGGATACCTTGTTCCCTTCCGGGGCCTATCCGGAACCGTAAACCGGAGGCACACGATTCCCACCTGACCACCGGTAACCCCTCCATCCCAATAAAAGAAACCGCCCGCGGTTCGGCCGCGGGCGGTTTGGTTTCCGATCTGGTGATCCCTATTTCTCTTTGAATGCCGGTTTCCGCTTCTCGACAAAGGCGCTCATGCCTTCCTTTTGGTCTTCGGTGGCAAAGCACAGTCCGAACAGATCGGCTTCAATCGTCATAGCCCGGTCGATATCGACCTGCATGCCCTCATTAATCGCCTGTTTGGAGAACTGTACCGCCAGCGGTCCCTTGGCCAGAATCCGGCCGGCCATCGCTTTGCAGTAATCCATCAGTTCCGCGGGCGGGATCACATGGTTCACCAACCCGACCCGAAGCGCTTCGTTCGCATCAATCACATCAGCGGTAAAGATCAGCTCCTTGGCCATACCTTCGCCGATCAGGCGCGCCAGCCGCTGAGTTCCGCCAAACCCGGGCGTAATCCCGAGGCCGACTTCCGGCTGCCCGAACTTCGCCTTTTCGGAAGCGACCCGGATGTCGCAGCTCATCGCCAGTTCGCAGCCGCCGCCGAGCGCAAACCCGTTCACCGCGGCAATGACCGCCTGCGGCAGCTTTTCGATTTTCCGGAAGACGCGCTGGCCCAGTTCACCGAACTTTTTGCCTTCAACCGCGGTCAATGGCTGCATGAACGCGATGTCCGCGCCGGCCACAAACGCCTTCTCACCGGCGCCGGTCACAATGACCACTTTCACGCTAGCATCGGCCGCGAGTCCGTCCACGACCTGCTCCAGCTCCGCCAGGGTTTCGCTGTTCAGCGCGTTCAGGGCGGCCGGGCGGTTGATGGTCAGAATCGCCAGATCTCCTTCTTTTTCCAGGATCAGATTGTTGAATGCCATTCCAATGTCCTCCTTTGCTTCAGTCCGTTTTTTTCAGGATCCCTTTTCCCGTCTCTAATCACGCTTGAAATGCGGCATATCTTCCGGCAGTTCCAGAATCAGCTCAATCAGCCCCTTGCATACGCCAGCTTCCATCAGCGGAGCCTGGTAGAGCAGTTTCTTGATGCCGTTTTTTTCGATCGTATATACATTCGGCTTCCCGGTCGCCAGAATCGCGCGCAGCTTTTCTTGCGCCGGCTCCGGATGGCAGTCCAGCAGGTTCTTGCCAATCAGACCTGTGCCACCCGACTTTTCAAAGATCTGTGCCGCTTTCTCATTCATCGCCACAGTCGTAAAGTCCGCATCGCAGACCGAAATCGCCCCGGAAAACGTATTAAACCAATCCAAACTCATTGTAAGCCCCCCCCAAATTTCTGCCAGTGTTTTCCTTACTTTACCATAAGGCGGCTTCCCTTCGCCAGCCCGCTCCAACCACAAAGCCCAATTCACCAAGCAAACTGGCTTGAAGCGGTTTAACCCTGCGAGTGCCGTCACGCCCCGAAAAAACCAAAGCCACGGATCACTACGCAAGCCACGGAGTCACGGGGGGCAGGCCCTGACTCCCGAAAGTACCCTCCGGTGATCACATGACCGAAAGCAACCTCGCCGAAGCCGCCCAGCTCCCGATCCCCCCAAAAACTCAGGCGGGAGCGGGTTATCCGCGTCAAGCCCACTACCCGGCTCACTCCACAATGGCAGCCGGCCGCTCACAAACATCACACACCCCGCCCGAAAAATGAACCTTGCGGGTATGATATCCAAGCCGCTCCACCAGAACCTCGCCGCAGCCGCTGCAATAGGTGTTATTATCAAAACCGCCCGCATTTCCCACGTACACATACTTCAAGTGAACCTGCGCAGCCTCACGCGCCTGCTGCAGGGTAGTCAGCGGGGTCGGCGGCATCTCAAACTCATAAGCCGGGTGATAACGCGATAAATGCAGCGGGATTTCCGAATTCACCGAAGCCACCCAGCGGGCTAATTCGTCGATTTCCTCCGGCTCGTCGTTTTCACCGGGAATGACCAGCGTGGTCAGTTCAACATGGATATGTTCGGTACACATTTCAATGACCTGTTTGACTGGGTCCAGGCGCGCCCTGCAGTGTTTGTGATAGAACGCCTCCGTGAAAGCCTTTAAATCAATATTCACCGCATGAATATCCGGCAAAATCCGCGCCAACGGCTCTGGATTGATGTAGCCATTGGTCACCAGGACGTTCCGCAGGCCTTGATCGGCAAGCCTGGGCGCACAATCAGCCACGTATTCATACCACATCAGGGGTTCCGAGTAAGTGTAAGCCACCCCGATCGAGCCCTGGCGCATGTATTCGTTCGCCAGTTCCAGGAGCCGATCCGGGCTCACATACTGGGTCTCGGCTTCACCGCGCGAGATGTTCCAATTCTGGCAAAAACCGCAGGAAAAATTACAGCCAATGGTCCCGATTGACAGGATCGACCGACCCGGAAAGAAATGGTACAGCGGCTTCTTCTCGATCGGATCCATTGCAGCTGAGGAAACTTCCCCGTAATTCGTCGCAATCAGCTGCCCGCCGTCATTGATTCGAACACCGCATACCCCATGCCCGCCCGGTTTAATTCTGCAGTTATGAGGGCAAATCCAGCACCGCGCATTCTTGCCGTCTTTTTCGGCGAACGGTACGTTTTTCCGCATTCCGACCCCTCCATCAACCGCGCTATTTATGCCGCCGTACCTCGAACCGCTCCATCTGATACGGCACGGCCGGTCCGATTCCGGCCTTCTCCAGCGCGATTTCCACCTGCTTCTCAGCCCGGTCGATCCCTTCCAGGTCGGGCAGCAGCACGCCGCTTTTGCCCTCGGCTCGGACAATCACGCCATACCGTTTCGGATCGAGTTCATCCATGCTCGTGATCAATTCGGGCTCACCCAGCACATCAACCGAATACACAAGTTCATCCAGTTCCGCCCGGGTGACCGGCAGGAAGCGTGGATCCTGGGTACCGGCACTGATGGCATTCTCCCGAATCTCGGCCGCGAGATTCGGGCGCACCGGCGCCAGCGTGCCAATGCAGCCCCGCAGTTGGCCGTTCTTTTTAAGCGATACAAAGGCGGCCGCCCGTTTCCCCAGCTGCTCTGACAGCTGCTTCGGCAGGTCCACCCGGCTGCCATCCTTCACATAGGCTTCCAGTGACTGTCGGGCCCAGGCGACCAATTCCGACTCGGCCGCGCGGCGGTCCGCTGCATCCTTTGCCTTTTGCTGCTGCAGAATTTGATAATAGTCGTCCCGCAGCACCCCGTTCGGTTCCAAGCCTGCAACCAGATAACCGACCCCGAAAGGACCCTCGTAGGAATAGACCCGAGGGGCAAAATCCTCGGTGTTCAGCGTGCCCATCATCATAACGATGGATCGAAATCCGCACTCCCCCGCATTATCTCTCGTTTTTTCATCCAGGTTAAAGATGCCGGCAAGGTCGCCAGCTGCCATCAGTTTTGCAATCGTGCTGTCAAACACCGGCCCGTCCGGATGATACGTGTACGGCCCGTCCGACTTCAGCCGATGCGACATGTCGCCTGAAGCAATCACGGCAATCTCCCGGCCTACATCGGCCGCGGCATCCCGGACCGCCATCCCAAACCGGTACAATTCTTCCAAGCTTAAGTATCCGACGCTGATCGCAACCAGCGGGATATCCTTTAAACCGGCCGCTTCCAGGTAGTGCAGCGGGACCAGAATCCCGTGGTCGAGATTGGGATTCAGACGATGATCGTTGGGTTTCTCGTCCACCAGTACGACAGGAAGATCCGCTTCCAGGGCCCGCTGTGCAATCCGGGCCAGCAAGGTTTTATCGTTCGGGTGCCGATAATGAAGATCGCCCCGGCCGAATTGGGCCAGGCTGCCTTCCAGTTCCGAACGGTTCAAGATCGAGACCGCGTCCTGATAAACATTGCCGTGCGGTGTGAAAAAAACGAGCGTCTTCGGGCGCTGTTCGGCCACGGTCCGGGCCAGTTCCTTCATTGCCGCGATGGTTGCCCCAACCGCCCCCAGATCCCGGTCGCTGATTCCGGGGACGATCAAGGGCGGATGCGGAGCCAGTGCGCAGTACTTGATCACGGTCATCGCTCCTTTTCCGAAAAGTATTTCACGATTCCGGCATAGATCGCGTAAGCCACCTTGCTCTGATACGCCGGATCGGCCAGCAGTCGTTCCTCTTCTGGATTGGACATAAAACCGACTTCGACCGTTACTGCCGGCATCGTGCTTCGTTCCATCACAAAAAAAACGCCTTCTTTCGCCTTACGATTATTTTTCCCCAAAACGGTGATTAATTCCTGCTGAATCGATTCCGCCAGTGCTTTGCTCGCCGGGCTGTTGGCGTAATAAAAGGTCTGGGCCCCTCGCCATTGCGGCGACGGATCGGCATTACCGTGAACGGAAATATAAATCTCGCCTTTAACCTTTTGAGCCCGTTCGACTCGGCGCGCCAGATCCTGCCGTTTGCGCTCAATCAGTTTGCCCCTGGTACCGTCCGACAAATCGCGGTCATCCTCGCGGGTAAGCGTCACCATGGCTCCACCCTGTCCAAGCATGGTTCCAAGTCGTCTCGAGATCGCCAGGGTAAGATCTTTTTCCGGCATACCGGTGGTCCGTCCGATCGTTCCGGGGTCAATACCCCCGTGCCCGGGGTCAATCACAACCGATCTGCCCGCCAGGCTGTAAGACAAAACCATCACTTCATTTCCCTCCGAATGCGCCGCCCAAATCCCGGCGCTGAAAACGGTCATCAGCACAATTGAAGTCACCAGCGACAAGCGCTTCCTGGAAATCGTAAACACCCGGATCATTCAACCGTTCCTCCCCAAACCCGGCGCACTCAAAGTGTAACGCCAAAATTGCGGCCTAATCGCTGGTTCTTGTATATGTCGCGGAGATCCGGTTCAAGACGAAAAATCGCAGGAAAGACTTTCTTGCCGAAAACAGCATGATTATTTCCGATCAGGTTTAACCCGGTAGGCCGGAAAACCGATATAATGGTAGGGTAATCCCTCAAAGGAGTGACCGGCTTGATCCCGCCAAAACGATATCAACCGAAGAAAAACATCGCCTGGTGCCGCAATTGCGACGGCGAAACCATTTGGGCCTGGGACCGGCGGCTCGGGCTCGCCCGCTGCCTGGGCTGCGGCGTCAGTTCCAATGATTTTTATTTCCGGAAAGATAACGGCCTGAATACCGACTTCGCCCATGAGCGTTTCCTGCGGGCCTGCCGCTCCCGCCGCTGGGAAAAACCTGAAAACGAGCCCGGTTTGCTTTTTTAGGCTTTATAGCATTTTTATTCTTGCTCCCGGTTATCCTTATTCCCTTCAAGCTGCTTCCGATCGAGCCGAAAACAATCCATTGCCGCCCTGATTCTTCTTTGATACAATAGGTACAATCTTTAAACCATCCCGAAAAGACGGGGCTTGGACCGTAGAGGATCATTCCGCTTTGGCGGCCGCGAGCCTGGTTTTCCTTTTTCTCGCCGCAAAGTCTAGCTTATTCCTGTTCCAAGCCGCATAGACTTATAGGAGAGCCCTGTGATTGGTGACCGGTTTTCGGCGCAGCCGGGTTCTGGTTTCAAGCCAGGTTGCACACTGGTTTGCCTGGATAACCCGCGCCAATAGGCGCCTTCAGGTATTTGTTGAATAACGGTTCAGCAAGATTGCCGGGTGGGGTTAGGCCTGGTTATGCGTGGGCTCCGACAGAACGAAGCTGTCGAACACCCGTTTCGAAAGGAGCTCGATTGATGAGCTATAAGAACCTTTTTCGGTTCACTTTAACCTTACTGTTCTGCCTGGTCCTGCTGATCGCCGGAGTAATATACACTGTGCCGGAAAAGGTCTTCAGCGAAGATTCCCAGTTGAGCCGCAACTACTTCCTGGCCAAGACCTTACTGAGCCCCGATTTGATGACTTCGGTGGACACGAATGGCGAAAAACTGTTGGCTCTGACCTTTGACGACGGGCCTGATCCGCTATACACGGCACAGGTTCTAGATATCCTGAAGGAAAACGCGGTTCCGGCCACCTTTTTTGTGGTCGGCCAACACGCTGTCCTCCGACCGGATCTGGTTCAGCGCGCTGTGCGGGAGGGGCACGAAATCGAAAATCACACTTACACCCACCCACATCTTGATACCCAGCCAGCCATGCGGGTGGAAGAAGAGATTTCCAATACCGAAGCCGTGATTACCACCCTTAGCAATTACCGTCCGGTGTATTTCCGCCCGCCCAGGCGTATGTACAACCAGCAGATCATCGATACGTCTAAAGCGCGGGGTTATCGCCTCGTCCTGTGGACCATCGGCCTGGAGCATCATGCCAGCCAGACCCCTGAAGAGATGGCACAGCGCGTGATCGACAAAGCGTCCCCCGGCATGATCATTCTGGCCCATGACGGCATTCTGGACCGGTCCCGAACCGTCGCCGCGCTTCCCATGGTCATTAAGGGTTACCGCGGTCTGGGCTACCGTTTTGTCACCCTGCAGGAACTGGTGGAGAAAGGTGACTCTGTTGCCCGGGAAAAGGCGATTCAAGCGCAGCATAAGCAATAGCCAAACTCAGACTCCGGGCACTGATTCTTTATCAAGAAACTAAAAAGAGCAGCTTTCGCTGCTCTTTTTCGATTGTCTTTGGAAAATCCCGATTAGCGTTTCGAGTATTGCGGACGCTTGCGGGCTTTGTGGAGGCCGTACTTTTTCCGCTCGACCATACGCGGGTCGCGGGTCAAGAAGCCTGCCCCTTTAAGACTCTTCCGAAGATCCGGATTTGCTTTGATCAGCGAACGCGCGATGCCGAGACGAAGCGCGCCAGCCTGACCGGCCATACCGCCGCCGTGTACCCGAGCCAGAACATCATAACGCTCGGTCATGCTGGTCAGTTCCAACGGCTGCCGCACCACAAGACGCAGCATTCTGTTCGGAATGTATTCTTCGAAAGTCTTGTCATTGATGATAATTCGGCCATCCCCAGGCACCAGACGCACCCGGGCGATCGCGGTTTTTCTTCTGCCAGTTCCCCAGTATTGAACCTTCGCCACTGATAGTACCTCCTTAGCCTCTGAGTTCCCAAACAACAGGCTGCTGGGCCTGATGTGGGTGATCCTGACCTTTGTAAACCTTGAGCTTTTTGAACATTGCCCGGCCGAGGCGGGTGTGGGGCAGCATGCCCTTTACCGCTACTTCCATCGCCTTTTCAGGCCGCTTGGCCATCAGGGTCTGGTAGTCGACCTGTTTCAGGCCGCCCGGATACCCGGTGTGGTAGGTGTATTTCTTCTGAGTAAGCTTGTTGCCAGTCAACACAATCTTTTCCGCATTGACGACAATGACGAAGTCGCCGCAATCCACGTTGGGCGTATAGGTCGGTTTATGCTTGCCGCGCAGAAGAGAAGCAACTTCGGCGGCGACCCTGCCCAGGGATTTGTCGGCGGCGTCAACCACAAGCCAGCTTCTTTCGACTTTGTCAGCGTGGGCCATGTACGATTTCAACGCCGGTCCCTCCTGATTGGTTATTCCTCACGACCTGAACGGGGCTGGACAGGCCGAATTTTGGTCACTTAATAATAGTACGAAATTCCAGGACCCCTTGTCAAGAACGATTCACGCGGCCGGGCGTTCAGAAGCCAAGCCTAGTACGCCACCTGCACCAGATACAATCCCTGCGCCGGGGCAGTCGGTCCTGCTTTGGTCCGGTCCCGGGCCGCAATCACGGCGGCGAACGCGTCCGGAGTCATCATGCCGCGCCCAACCAGGATCAGCGTGCCCACCAGATTGCGGACCATATGGTACAAAAAGCCGTCGGCCGCGACGGTAAAAGCCAGCCAGGGTCGGGTCTCGGCAATATCCAGAAGCGTCACAGTTCGCTCGGTATTCTGAACACTGCTGCCGGAGGCCATAAAGGACCGGAAATCATGAAAGCCGACCACCTTCTGGGCCGCTGTTTGCATCGCCTCAAGATTCAGGGGATCGGTCAGCTGCCACGCCTGGCGCCGATAAAGCGTAAAGCCGACGCGTTCCCGGTAGATTAAATACTGATACATTTTCGACTTCGCATCATACCGCGGGTGGAACTGATCAGCGGTTGCCTCACTCACTAACACCCGGATATCTTCGGGTAAAATCCCGTTTAAAGCCGGCGCAAACCGATCGGGGGGAATCGTGGATTCGGTATCGAACGCCACCACCTGCCCGAGCGCATGCACCCCGGCATCGGTACGGCCAGCGCCGGTCACTGTATTCGTCTCCCCGGTAAGCTGTGCAAGCCCGGTTTCGATCACCTGATCCACCGTCCGGAGACCCGGCTGCCGCTGAAACCCATGAAATTCGCTGCCATCATACTCAATGACCATTTGAATCCGCATCGTTTACACCCCCATAAAGGAAAGGCCCAGCATGACCATTCCCGCCGCCAGAACGGCATAATCGATCCGGCCAAAGCGAATTTCCTTGAGCCGGGTTCGTCCTTTTCCACCGGTATAGCAGCGGGCTTCCATCGCCATGGCCAGATCTTCGGCCCGGCGAAACGCCCTTAAAAACAGCGGGACCAGGATCGCCACCATATTGCGAAGGCCGTTCACCACGCCGCCCCCAAAATTGGCCCCGCGTGACATCTGGGCTTTCGCGATCTTCTCCCCTTCTTCGTACAGCACCGGGATGAACCGGAGCGCAATGCTCATGATCATGGCCAATTCATGGGCCGGCATCCCGAACCGCTCGAACGGTTTCAGGAGCTTCTCAATCCCGTCCGTTAAAGCCAGCGGTGAGGTCGTCAAAGTCAACCACTGGGCCACCAGAAAGAGATAGATGAGCCGGTAGGTCATCAAGGCCGCCAAGGTGGTCCCTTCGGCCGTAATGGTTAGAAACCGCCACTGCCAAACCGGATGACCCGGCACAAAAAACAACTGAAAGCCGGCCGACAAAACAATCAGAAAAAACAGCGGTTTGACGCCCTGCCAGTAGACCCGAAAAGGAACCCGGGCGATCAGGATCAAAAACCCGAGATACAGCGTGATCAGGGCAAGCGCCACCGGATGCACCGCCGCAAGAATCGCGATCATCAAGACGACCACGTTCAGCAGCTTGGTCCTCGGATCCAGCCGGTGCACCAGCGAATTCATCGGTATGTATTGTCCAAAGGTTAAACCGTTCACCGTGGTTGTCTCCTGTCGATTTCGGTTCTTAGCCTATCAAGCCAACCAAGCCGCAATGCCTGCTGCGGCTTCGGCTGGATCGGCCGCATCGGTCGCCAGGGCCGGAATGGACGACCGCAGTGCGTGCAGCATCCGGCTGACGGTCGGCGCGGTCAAGCCCGATTTGGCCAGACCGTCCGGATCAGTCAGGATGGTGCGCGGACTGCCATCACAGACAATGTCCCCATCGCGCAAAACGACCGCCCGGTCGCAAACCGCCAGCAGGTCGCTCAGTCGGTGGGAAACCATGACAATGCCCATTCCGTAATCTTTCCGAAGCTGTTGAATCATCGCCAGTAAATTCTGCCGTCCTTCGTAATCCAGCCCGGCCGCCGGCTCGTCCAAAACCAGATAATCGGGCCGCATCGCCAGCACCCCGGCAATGGCCGCCCGGCGCTTCTGCCCGCCGCTTAACACCTGCGGCGAAAGCCCCTGCTGCCGCTCAAAATCAAGCCCGACAATCGCCATCGCCCAGCGCACCCGCTCAGCCAGCTCGTCCCCGCGAATCCCCAGATTACGCGGTCCATAAGCGATATCCCGAAACACCGTCGGCTCAAACAGCTGATCCTCCGGAAACTGTAAAACCAGCCCCACTTTCTTACGCAGCTCGGTCAGATGGCTCCCCTTTAACTTCCGGGTATCCTCCCCGTCCACCAACACCCGCCCGCTCGTAGGCAGCAGTATTCCATTCATCAGCTGCAGCAAAGTCGACTTCCCCGATCCCGTCGCCCCCGCAACCCCGACAATCTCTCCGGTCTCCAGGGTAACATCAATCCGCCGCAAAGCCTCCCGCTCCCACGGCATCCCCTGGTGGTACTGATATCCAGTTTGGTCGAAAATGATCGGCATCAAGATCTCCAATAGTCTTCGATGAATTATACAGGCCTTTGACAGGAGAATGACAAGAGAACCGCTCCCTCGTCATTCTCTTAACTATGTCCTACAACTACGTAAACCGTTTGTGTCACATCGTTCACAATCACACATCCATGATTGCTGTTATCCCACGTGGACGCAAACGGACGTTCTTCTTGCTTCATAGGATTTTTCGCCTTCATAGCACGTACAAGAGTAGCGCCAAGGACAGCCCCATGGCTAAAACACCGAAAATTGCAGAAAACCAAAGCTTAGCTTCCAAACTCAATCGGGACTTGATTAAACACGTTAACGGTACAAAAATGACTGCTGAGTATACAGCACCAATCTGTAAGGGACCCCAAAAGACAGCCTCAATATAGGACATGTCGATCAACCTATCAGGACCGATGAAGATAACCTCGTTCAAAATCATGAGTAAAATGAACGGAAAGAAAACCATTACGCACATTTTGGCCACTATGGTTCTGAGTTTTTCCCCTTTTGCTGCTATGAAATATGTACCAAATACTGCCGTTGCGGCAGCGAAAAGGAATGGCAAACTAAACAACCCCTATTTATTGCCTCTATACGTCACTCAAACGGTTCCCAATACGCTGGCACGCGCAAACCACGAGACCCACATTCCGATTCCCCTGGCAGGCAACCTGGCTTGAAGCAGCTTAACCCGGCGAGTGCCGGCACGCCCCGAAAAAGCCAAAGCCGCGGACATTTTACTGGCCCCGGAGTCAGCGGAGCTTTAGCCCCTGACTCCCGAAAGCACCTACCAGCCATCATAAACCACCCGGCAAACTCGCCGAAGCCATCCTGCTCCCGATCCACCCGAAAAACCCAGGCGGGAGCGGGTTATCTGCGCCAAGCCCAACGCCGCAAGACCCTGAAATAAAAAACCGGCAGTAATGCCGGTTATCCTTTTTCTCTATGTCCGGCCGCAGCCAATTTGATCAATTCATCGAGCAGCCCGTCCGCCGAAAGGCCATCGGAAACCTGAATCCCCCTGCGCCGCAGCTCCCGGGCCAGTAGGACCGAATCCGGCGGTTCCAAGCCCAGGGCGTACAGTTCCTCAACCCGGCCCAAAATCGCTTCTGGCGGCCCATTCATCACAATGCGCCCCTGATCCAGAACAATCACCCGGTGCGCCGCTAAGGCCTCTTCGGTAAAATGAGTCACCCACAAGACCCCGGCCCCGGTTTCCCGGTTCAAACGGATTACTGTCTCCAATACCTCGTCCCGGCCAGCCGGGTCCAGCATGGAAGTCGGTTCGTCCAGCATTAAGTAACGCGGCTGCAGGGCCAGCACACCGGCAATCGCGATCCGCTGTTTCTGGCCCCCAGATAATAAGTGAGGAGGATATGTACGATAATCCTCCATCCTTACCTGCGCCAGAGCGCTTTGCACTCGATTTTCGATCTCCGGGGGCGGCAGTCCAAGATTCTCAGGCCCAAAGGCCACATCCTCCTCGACTACACTGGACACCAACTGATTGTCGGGATTGGAAAACAAAAGCCCAACCCGCTGCCGGACCGCAACCCGCGCCTTCGGATCGGCCAAATCAAGACCGTCCACCAGCACCTGGCCTTGCTCCGGAAGCAAAAAGCCGTCAATCAACCGGACCAGGGTGGATTTGCCGGAGCCATTCCGGCCCAGCACCACCACAAACTCCCCCGGTTCGATCACAAGGTCGATATTCTCCAGCGTCCAGGCCGATTGCCCCGGATACTGAAAAAAGACACCTTGAATTGAAATCATCTTACTTCACAAGTTCGATCACGCACATGGAAGCACCGTCGCCCTTCCGGAACCCGGTCTTGATGATCCGGGTGTAGCCGCCGGAACGGTCGCCGTACCGCGGTGCCAGCTCAGTGAACAGCTTGTCAACGATCCCGTCATTTACAAAACGGTCCGCGTCTAACTGCTTGGTCTGATGCGCTGGTTCCCGTTTAATGTCAAACAGGAAAGACAGTGCCTGACGCCGGGCATGGAGATCGCCCTTCTTGGCCAGGGTAATCA
This sequence comes from Solirubrobacterales bacterium, assembly GCA_050258755.1. GTDB lineage: Bacteria > Bacillota > Syntrophomonadia > Syntrophomonadales > DTU052 > JBLMZI01. The sequence goes on from JBLMZI010000009.1 coordinate 102,659, forward strand.
TTTTATCCGCGATCCGCTGAATTTCTTTCGCCCGCATTTCGGTGGTGGCGATTTTTTCGTGGATCAGCAGCGATGTAACGGCATTTCTCAACAGCGCACGACGGTGGTCGGCGCGGAATCCCAATCTTCTGTAGCTCAACGCTGAGTCCCCCTTTCCCTAGTCTTCAGGTTTCTTAAACGCCAGGCCAAGTTCCGCGAGCTTATGCTCGATCTCGTCCAGCGATTTTTGACCGAGATTTCTGATCTTGCCCATTTCATCACGGGTCTTCTGGATCAGATCCCCGACCGAGTTGATGTTGGCGCGCTTCAGACCATTGGAGGCCCGAACCGAAAGCTCAAGTTCCTCGATGGACATCTCGAGAACCTTGTCCTTCTTCTCTTCCTCTTTCTCGACCATAATCTCGACCGCGGCATAGCTGTCGTCGATCTCGGTAAAGAGTTTGAGGTAGTTGATGAGAATCTGGCTGGAGAGGCTGATTGCCTCTTCCGGCATAATGCTGCCATTGGTCCAGACCTCGAAGATCAACCGGTCGTAGTCCGTCACGCGGCCTACGCGTGCGTTTTCAACCGAGTAATTGATCTTTTTCACCGGGGTGTAAATCGAGTCGATCGGAATCAGCCCGATAATGTCTTCGGTCTTTTTCTTCTGTTCAGCACTGACATATCCCCGGCCCCGCTCAACCGTCATTTCCATTACCATCTTGCCATCATCGCTCAGGGTGGCAATGTGCTGTTCGGGGTTCAGGATTTCCACTTCAGCGTCCTGCTCGATGTCGCCGGCGGTGATATCGCCCTTGCCTTTGCGCTCAAGGCGCAGGGTCTTCGGGCCTTCACCGTCATACTTTAAAACAACCTGTTTGAGATTCAGGATGATCTCGGTGGAGTCTTCCAGTATGCCGGGCATCGTGGAAAATTCGTGCAGCACGCCGTCAATCTTGATCGAACTGATGGCGGCGCCAGGCAAGGACGACAGGAGAACTCGGCGCAGCGAGTTGCCAAGTGTGATGCCATACCCGCGCTCCAGCGGCTCAATTACGAACCGGGCAAAATGGGTATCGGCATTTCTCTCCACGCACTCGATCCTCGGTTTTTCAATCTCCAGCATTTCTCGCCCTCCTTCGGTTTGATACGAGTCTGTCCCGATTAACTAGCGGGAGTAGAGCTCGACGATCAGGTGTTCCGCAATGTTTGCGTCGATATGCTCGCGCTTCGGCAGCGCAACCACTCGGCCAGTCAAGTTGGCCACATCGACTTCAAGCCAATCCGGAGGAGTGCGGTAACCCGCCTGCTGCTGCAGTTCTTTGAATTTCGGCGATTCCTTGCTTCTTTCGCGAACCTGAATCACATCGCCCGACCGAACCAGCATCGAAGGAATACTTGCCTTCTTGCTGTTCAGGGTAAAATGTCCATGGTTAACAAGCTGCCGGGCTTCCTTGCGGGAAGCGGCCAGTCCCAGCCGAAAAACCACGTTGTCCATGCGGCGCTCGAGCAGCATGAGCAGGTTTTCACCTGTGATGCCCTGCATGCGGTCCGCTTTTTCAAAATAGGTTCTGAACTGTTTTTCAAACACGCCGTAGATGCGTTTCGCTTTCTGTTTTTCGCGCAGCTGAATGCCGTATTCAGTCGGCTTCTTCGCACGGGCGCGGCCATGCTGGCCCGGACCGTACGCTTTGCGGTCGATCGCGCACTTGGGGGAATAGCAACGATCGCCCTTCAAGAACAACTTTTGGCCTTCACGCCGACACTGGCGGCAAACCGATCCAGTATATCGTCCCACTCGTAAGATACCTCCTAATCATTGCGTCATTGACTTGTGACCCTTTCTGCCAGCCATCCCGGCAGCGGTATCGAAAAACGCTTGTTAGACTCTTCTTCTTTTCGGCGGTCTGCAGCCGTTGTGCGGAATCGGGGTAACATCCTTGATCGCGCTGACTTCCAGTCCGGCAGCCTGCAGCGAACGAATCGCGGCTTCACGGCCTGCGCCCGGTCCCTTCACAAAGCATTCGACTTCCTTCATGCCGTGTTCCATTGCGGCGCGGGCTGCGTTTTCCGCGGCCTGCTGCGCTGCGAACGGCGTGCTCTTTCTGGAGCCCTTAAAACCGGTGGTGCCGGCGCTTGCCCATGAAATGGCGTTGCCGTTCCGGTCCGTAATCGTGATGACGGTATTGTTGAACGTCGATTTGATATGCGCAATGCCGTACTCAACGTTCTTACGCTCTCTTCTTTTTACCCGCGTGGTAGTCTGTCTGCGAGCAGCCATTCAGAATACCCTCCTTTACTTCTTCTTCTTGCCGCCAACGGTCCGTCTCGGTCCCTTCCGTGTACGGGCGTTGGTTTTGGTGCGCTGGCCCCGTACCGGCAGGCCGCGGCGGTGCCGGAGGCCTCGGTAGCAGCCGATATCCATGAGCCGCTTGATGTTCATGCTGATCTCGCGGCGGAGGTCCCCTTCAACCTTGAGACTGCGGTTAATCACTTCGCGCAGCCGGGCGACTTCCTCTTCGGTCAGGTCCTTGACCCGGGTATCCGGGTTAATCCCGGTCTGCTGAACGATGGAGCGAGCGGACGGGCGCCCGATCCCAAATATATAGGTCAGTGCCACTTCGACTCTTTTGTCCCTTGGCAGATCTACACCACTAATTCGTGCCAAAACGATTCACCTCCATTAACCCTGTTTCTGCTTATGCTTGGGATTTTCACAGATGATCATGACTTTGCCATGGCGTTTGATGATTTTACATTTTTCGCACATGGGCTTGATCGACGGTCTCACTTTCATGTTCTTGGTTCCTCCTCACTATTTGAACCTGTAGACGATTCTGCCACGGCTTAGATCGTAAGGGGAGAGTTCAACCGTAACCCGGTCCCCTGGAAGGATTCTGATATAATTCATCCGCATCTTACCGGAGATATGGGCAAGGACTTTGTGCCCGTTTTCCAGTTCCACGCGGAACATGGCGTTCGGAAGCGGTTCAATCACTTTGCCTTCAACCTCGATGACGTCCTCTTTTTCTTTCCTCACTCGGCAGGCACCTCCTTCCCTGTATCCTCCTGGTAATCGGACCACATGCCCCGGATGATTTTACGTAACTTGTGGTTTTCAATCGTCCCGCCGCTTTTCATCAGCTCCACGATCTCAGGTATGCCGCGGTTGGTTACCTGGATATGCCGGATATTTTTCATTTTTGGGTTCTCAACCTTTCGCAGGTCGCCATCGGCGACGATTACAAAACGGTCATTGAGCACCTTGAGTACCGCAAACGGTTTGCCTTCATCCCTGCCGGATTTAGAGATTACTAACCGGCCTATAAGTTCGTCCGGTAACATGCGACCTCCTCAAACCTTGGTCAGGATCTGGGCCCCGTCACCGGTTATGGCAATGGTATGTTCAAAGTGCGCTGACAGCTTGCCATCCCGGGTTACTACCGTCCAATGATCCGACTTCACCACAACGTCATACCCACCCATGTTGACCATGGGTTCAACCGCCAACGTCATCCCTTCCACCAGCATGGGACCGCGGTCCGGATGCCCAACATTCGGAACTTGCGGGTCTTCATGCATCTGGCGGCCGATGCCGTGGCCAACATATTTGCGGACAACTGAGAAACCATTCTCTTCCGCGTGCCGCTGAATCGCGTGCGAGACGCTCCCCAGACGGACCCCCGGCCTTGCGGCCGCAATCCCTTTCATCAGGCTTTCGCGTGCCACCGCAAGCAGCCGTCGGTTTTCCGGGGTAATGTCTCCCACCGGAACCGTAACGGCGGCATCCGCGCAATAGCCTTTCCAGAACCCTGCTACATCGATGCCAATAATATCGCCATCCAGCAGTTTCCGGGAACCTGGAATCCCATGCACCACTTCCTCGTTGACCGAGGCGCAGATGGTGGCCGGATACCCGTTATAGCCCAAGAAAGCTGGAACAAGGCCTCTCGTTACCAGGAAGTCCTCCGCGAATTGATCCAGGCTGGCGGTGGTGACACCCGGTTTGACCTTTTCGGCCATTCGTTCGAGCAGTTCACCGACAATCCCACCCGCATAGCGCATCAATTCAATTTCACTGGGGTCTTTGATCGTTATCATACATTATATGGCTCCAAGGCGTTCTTAATATCTTCAGTAACAGTTTCCCGCTCCTGGGCGCCGTTGATGGTCCGAATCAAGCCTTTTGCCTTGTAGAAATCGAGCACCGGCCTGGTCTCATCGGCATACACTTTCAGACGCCGCACCGCAGTTTCTTCCTTGTCATCCTCCCGCTGGTACAGCGGAGTGCCGCACTTGTCACAGGTGTCTGCAACCCTGGGGGGAGTAAAGGTTTTATGGAAAATTGAATTACACTTTTTGCAAAGCTGTCTTCCGCTCAATCGCTGAATCAGGAGCTCGTTAGGTACCTCAATGTGGATAATCACGTCGATTCTTCTGCCCATGCTCGCCAGCATTTCGTCCAGAGCCACAGCCTGCACCGTGGTCCGGGGGAAGCCGTCCAGCAGAAAACCGTTATCACAGTCCGCCTGGCTGATCCGTTCTTTCACGATCCCGATCGTCACTGCGTCAGGGACCAGCTTGCCGGCGTTCATGTATTCCTGGGCCTTCTTGCCCAGGTCGGTCTGTTGGGCCACCGCTTCCCGAAACATATCTCCGGTTGCGATATGAGCGATCTGGAAATTCTCCGCGATAAATTCCGCCTGTGTACCTTTTCCTGCACCAGGGGGTCCGAACAAAATCACGTTCATGAAATCCCATCTCCTCGGTTATTTCACAAAGCCCTCATAACTTCTCAACAGTAGGTGGGCCTCCATTTGCTTCATCGTATCCAGAGCCACACCAACCACGATGAGGAGAGCCGTTCCTCCGAACCAGATACTGGTGATGCCAGTCAGGACAATCACGAAGTTCGGCAGCAGAGAGATCAGCGCCAGGAAGATCCCGCCAACCAGAGTCAGACGGCCGAGAATCTTGGAGATGTAATCCGCCGTCGGCCGGCCAGGCCGAATCCCAGGTACGAAACCACCGTACTTCTTGATGTTGTCTGCAACATCAATCGGGTTGAAGGTAATGGACGTATAAAAATAGGTAAAGAACACAATCAATATTGCGTAAATCACATTATAGGCGATCGAGCCGAAGCCGAAATATTGTTGGATCGCCTGTTGTACGGCCGAACCGGGGACCCAGGACGCAATCGTCGCCGGGAACATCATGATCGACATCGCGAAAATGACCGGGATAACACCGGCGCTGTTCACGCGAAGCGGCAGAAATGTACTCTGTCCGCCGTAGACCTTGCGTCCGACCACGCGCTTGGCGTACTGAACCGGGAGCCGCCGCTGTCCTTCATTCATCGCGACCACCGCGGCAATGACCAGCAGGGCAATCACAATAAACAGCAACAGGCTGAGTATCCCTATGGTTCCGGCTTTTACCATTTCAAACAGGCCGTAGATTCCGGATGGAATCCGGGCTACGATACCGGCAAAGATGATCAGCGAAATGCCATTGCCGATTCCTTTTTCGGTAATTAACTCACCGATCCACATCAGCAGGGCGGTCCCAGCCGTCAGACAGATCGCGATCATCATATAAGAAACAAAACCTGGATTCGTAACCGCCGTCGTTCCGTTCGGAAGCGAATACCGGCCGAGCGCAATCGCGATGCCGATCGCCTGGATGAACCCGAGCACGACGGTGCCATAACGGGTATACTGGGTTATCTTCTTCCTGCCCTCGTCGCCTTCTTTGGATAGCTGTTCCAACTGCGGAATCACTACCGTCAGAAGCTGCATGATAATTGACGCGTTGATGTACGGCGTAATGCTCATTGCAAAGATCGAGAACCGTTTAAACGCGCCGCCCGAAATCACATCAAAGAATCCGAACAACTGGTTGTTCATCAACTGTTTGATCGCTTCGGGAGCGATCCCCGGCACCGGAATATGGGCGCCGATGCGAAACAGGCCGAACATCAGCAGGGTGAAAATGACTTTTGAGCGAAGATCACCAACCTTGAATGCCTGCTGCAGCGAACCCAGCAATTAAATCACTCCGATCTCACCGCCGCTGGCGGTAATCTTTTCCTCCGCCTGCTTGCTGATCTTATGGGCCTTAACGGTCAGGCTCTTAGTCAGCTCGCCGTCGCCAAGGATCTTGACGCCATCCATAATCTTCTTGATCAGTCCGGCTTCAATCAACAGCATCGGATCTACGACCGTGCCATTCTCGAAGATTTCGAGATCGCGCACGTTCACGATCGCATACTGCTTTCTGAAAATGTTGGTGAAGCCCCGCTTCGGCAAACGCCGCTGCAAAGGCATCTGGCCGCCTTCAAACCCGGGACGGACACCGCCGCCCGAACGGGCCCACTGGCCTTTATGACCCCGGGTTGAGGTTTTACCGTGTCCGGAACCGATACCGCGGCCGACCCGCTTGGTCCGTTTTGACGCGCCATCCGGGGCTTTCAAGTCATTCAGCTTCATTACCTACACCTCTTCCACGGTAACCAGGTGGTTGACCCGCGCCAGGATCCCACGGGTTTCCGGGGTGTCTTCGCGTACCACCGACTGGTTGAGTTTTTTCAGTCCAAGGGTCCGAATACAGTCGAACTGGGAATCCGGACGACCAATTGTACTTTTTTTCCAGGTAATCTTTAACATCTTGCCCAAAGCGTCCGCCCCCTAACCCAGGATGTCTTTCACGGTTTTTCCCCGCATGCGGGCTACGTCCGCAGGGGTTTTCAGCGCCTTCAGGCCGGCGATGGTCGCCTGCACCATGTTGTTGGCGTTGGAAGAACCGAGAGATTTCGTCAGAATGTCTTTGATTCCGGCTGCCTCAAGGACTGCACGCACCGGACCGCCGGCAATAACGCCGGTACCGGGGGATGCCGGTTTCAGCATCACGCGCCCTGCGCCGAACTCGCCAACGATCGGATGAGTAATGGTACCGCCGTGCGTCGGAACCGTAATCAAGTTTTTCTTTGCGTCTTCTATCCCTTTGCGAACGGCTTCCGGAACTTCTCCGGCTTTGCCGAGGCCCGCGCCCACGCGGCCTTTGCCATCGCCAACGACGACCAGCGCGCTGAAGCGGAACCGTTTACCGCCTTTAACCGTTTTCGAAACCCGGCGGATAGTGACAACCTTCTCGGAAAACTCCGGTGCGGTGTCCTCGCCGTCACGGTTACGGTTATCCCTGTCTCTGTTTCTGTCCCGGTGGTCGATCATCATGTCCCTCCTAACTTAGAACCGGAGGCCCGCTTCACGGGCCGCGTCGGCCAGAGCAGCTACCCTGCCGTGGTATTTGTATCCGCTGCGGTCGAAAACGACCGTTTCAATGCCATTCGCCAGCGCCTTTTTCGCGATCAGCGCACCCACTGCTTTGGCTGCGTCGGTGTTGCTCTTCACGGCGAGCGAATCCCGCAGTTCCTGATCCAGCGTGGAAGCTGCCACCAGGGTCGTGCCTTTCACGTCGTCAATCACCTGCGCGTAGATGTGGTTCAGGCTGCGGAATACGCAGAGTCTCGGCGTTTCCGAGCAACCACTGAGTTTGCGGCGGATTCTCTGCTTTTTGCCAACCCGCAATTCGTTGCGACTGGTCTTCTTAATCAACTCCGTACACCCCTTTCCACTCTACTTCTTACCGGTCTTGCCGGCCTTGCGCCGGATGACTTCGTTTTCATACTTGATGCCCTTACCCTTGTAAGGCTCCGGCTCGCGGACCGCGCGGACCTTGGCGGCGGTATTGCCGACCAGTTCCTTGTCGATCCCTTTCACCGAGATTTTGGTTGCCGCGGGAACCTCGAAGGAAATCCCTTCGGGAGGATCCATTTCGACCGGGTGCGAATAGCCGATGGCGATCACCAGCTTGCTGCCCTGCATCGAAGCGCGATAACCGGTGCCGACCAGTTCCAGCTTCTTCTCGAAACCTTTGGTCACACCATCAACCATATTGGCCACCAAAGCCCGGGTCAAACCGTGATAAGCGCGGTTCTGCTTCTCATCGTTCGGCCGCTGGACCAGGAGTTGGCTTTCTTCCTTCACCAGAGTGATTCCCGGGGGAATCGGACGCTCCAGGGAACCCTTGGGTCCCTTGACGGTTATCGCATTCTCGACAACCGTTACTTCGACGTCCTTGGGAAGGTCTATCGGTTTCCTTCCGATTCTCGACACGTCACGTTACCTCCTTGGCTACCAGATATAACACACGACTTCGCCGCCCACGCCTTGTTGACGGGCCTTCTTGTCAGTCATCAGACCCCTCGACGTGGAAATAACAGCGGTGCCGAGGCCGCCCAACACCCGGGGTACTTCGTCTTTGCCGACGTATACCCGCAGTCCGGGCTTGCTAATTCTCTTCAGGCCGGTAATGACCTTCTGCTTATTGGGGCCGTATTTCAGGAAAACCCGGATGACGCCCTGTCTTCCGTCTTCGATGAATTCGAAGTCCTTGATATAGCCTTCTTCTTTTAATATTTCAGCAATCGCCAATTTCATCTTAGATCCCGGAATCTCGCAGCTCTCATGATTCACCATGTTTGCATTGCGCACGCGGGTTAAGAAATCGGCAACGGGGTCCGTCATACCCATGTTTGGAAACCTCCTTACTCGTCTACCAGCTGGCCTTCGTGATGCCAGGCAGTTCACCCTTGTGAGCCAGTTCTCGGAAACAGATCCGGCACATGCCGAACTTGCGCATGTAGGCTCTGGGCCGCCCGCAGATCTTGCAGCGATTGTATCCCCGTACGCCAAATTTCTGCTCGCGGTTCGCCTTGACGATCATAGCTCTCTTGGCCATTCTCTTCCCTCCTTACGCCTCTCTGAACGGCATGCCCATGAACCGTAACAGTTCCCGGGCTTCTTCATCGGTCTTGGCGGTAGTCACGATGACTACTTCCAGGCCGCGCAGCTTGTCAATCTTGTCATACTCGATTTCCGGGAAGAGCAGCTGCTCTTTCAGACCCAGCGAGTAGTTGCCGCGCCCGTCAAACGACGTCGGCGATACACCGCGAAAGTCGCGTACCCGGGGCAGCGCGATGTTGATCAATTTGTCCAGGAATTCGAACATGCGCTCATTGCGGAGCGTGACTTTGCAACCGATCGACATCCCTTCGCGGAGCTTGAAGCCCGCAATGGACCGCTTCGCTTTGGTGATAATCGGTTTCTGCCCCACAATCGCGGTCATGTCAGCCAGTGCGCCGTCCAGAACCTTCGGGTTCTGAATTGCTTCGCCGACGCCCATGTTCACGATCACTTTTTCGATTCTGGGTACCTGCATGGTGTTTTGGTACCCGAACTTTTCCATCATCTTGGCAACGATTTCGCTTTTGTAAGTGTCTTTCAGTCTAGCCATCGTATTCTCTCTGTCCCCCTATTCGAGAATTTCGCCGCATTTTTTGCAAACGCGGGCTTTGTCGCCGTTGGACAGAATCTTGTGGCCGAGCCGAGTCGGCCGATTGCATTTGTTGCAGACAAGCATCACATTCGATGCATGGACCGGCGCTTCGATCCGCAGAATACCGCCCTGGGGCAGCGCCCGGGTCGGACGCTGGTGCTTTTTCACCCGGTTGATCCCTTCGATGACAACCCGCATCTTTTCAGGGATCACCTTAAGAACTTTACCTTTTTTACCGACGTCCTTACCGGTGATAACCAGCACGGTGTCGCCCTTTTTGACATGAACTTTGTTATTCATTGTGCTGCCTCTCCTCCTAAAGGACTTCGGGGGCCAGGGAAACGATCTTCATGAAGTTTCTGTCCCGCAGTTCTCTGGCTACCGGACCGAAAATTCGGGTCCCCTTCGGATTGTTGTTGTCATCGATGATAACGGCTGCGTTCTCCGAAAAACGGATGTAGGAGCCGTCCGGGCGCCGGATTTCCTTGCGGGTCCGAACGACAACCGCTTTCACGACATCGCCCTTCTTGACCACGCCGCCTACACCGGCTTCCTTAACCGACGCGACAATGATGTCGCCGACGGTCGCGTACCGGCGGAGGGAACCGCCGAGTACTTTTATACACATGATCTTCTTCGCACCCGTGTTGTCGCCGACTCGCAGCATCGTTTGCGGCTGAATCACTTCGGCAACCTCCTTCCACTACTGCAGGGTCTTGGCCCGCTCCAGAATCTCCACGACGCGCCACCGCTTATCCTTGCTCAAGGGGCGGGTTTCAACGATTTTCACCAGGTCGCCCTTTTTGCATTCGTTGGCTTCATCGTGGGCTTTGTATTTGCTGCTCTGTTTTACGATCTTATGATACAGTTCGTGCCGTACCGTGGTTTCAACCCGGACCGTTACGGTCTTATCCATCTTGTCGCTGACCACGCGGCCGATTCGTTCTTTACGCTGTCCTCTGGACTCAGTCATTTTCGGCCCTCCTCTAGGACTTCTTCGTTTCCAACTCGCGCTGGCGAATCACGGTTTTCGCCCTGGCGATGTTCTTCTTAACTTCGTTGATCCGCATCGGGTTGTCGAGTTGCCCCGTCGCTAGTTGAAATCGTAGGTTGAAGAGTTCGCCTTTATAATCCTTGACCTTCTTCAGAAGTTCATCATCGGTAAGGTCTATCATCTTCCTAGCTTTCACCAGCTTCACCACCCATTTCTTCACGTTTCACTAATTTACACTTGATCGGCAGCTTCATGGCCGCAAGCCGCAAAGCTTCCTTGGCCACTTCTTCTGTGACGCCGGCACACTCAAACATAACGCGGCCCGGCTTGACAACTGCGATCCAGTGCTCGGGAGACCCTTTCCCTTTACCCATCCGAGTTTCAGCCGGTTTCGCGGTAATCGGACGGTCCGGGAAGATCTTGATCCAAACTTTACCGCCGCGTTTCATATGGCGAGTCATCGCAATACGAGCCGCTTCGATCTGACGGTTCGTGATCCAGGCCGGTTCTAACGCCTGCAGACCATACTCACCATAGGTCACGGTATTGCCTTTATTGGCTTTGCCCTCAAGACTGGGGCGGAACTGTCTTCTGTGCTTTACGCGTTTCGGGAGCAGCATTCTTATTCACCCTCCCCCTGCGGCTGCTGAACCTTCACCGGCGTCCGTTTCTTGGCGTCCGGCAGAACTTCGCCGCGGTTAATCCATACTTTTACGCCGATCTTGCCGTATGTGGTTCTCGCTTCGGCAAAACCGTAATCGATATCGGCACGGAGCGTGTGCAGGGGCACCCGGCCTTCGGCATGCCACTCGGTCCGGGCGATTTCAGCGCCGCCGAGACGGCCCGCCACCATGATCTTCATTCCTTTTGCGCCCGCACGCATGGTGCGGCCGGTGGACTGCTTCATGGCCCGCTTGAACGCAATGCGCTTTTCAAGCGACTGGGCTACGTTTTCCGCAACGATCTGGGCATCCAGCTCGGGCTTGCGGATTTCCACGATATTGATGTTGACCGCTTTGCCCGTCATTTCGGACAGATCGACCTTCAGTTTTTCAACTTCCTGGCCCTGACGGCCGATGATGATACCCGGCTTGGCCGTGTGGATCGAAACCTTGATCCGGTTGCCGGTGCGCTCGACTTCTACCGTGGAAATGCCCGCCGGATAGAAGCGCTGTTTGATATATTTGCGAATCTTGCGGTCCTCGTGAACAAGATCGGTATAGTCGCGATCCGCGTACCATTTCGAATCCCATTCGCGGGTGACGCCGATTCTGAATCCCTTAGGATGAACCTTCTGACCCACTATTTAACCTCCCTTTCCTTCACGACCACAGTAATGTGGCTGGTCCGGTGCTGCATCAAATCGGCGCGGCCCTGCGCGCGGGGTTTCAGCCGCTTGAGGCTGGGACCTTCGTCGACGTAGATTTCTGCAACGTAAAGCGCATCAGAATCCATGTCGTAATTATGTTCCGCGTTAGCGATCGCGGAGTTCAACACTTTGGCGACCAGCGGGCCGGCCTTCTTGTTCGCGTAGCGCAGAATAGCCCGTGCTTCTTTGATATCCTTGCCGCGAACCAGATCGACGACCTGGCGAGCCTTAAAGGGAGATACCCGAATATACTTGGCGATTGCTTTTGATTTCATCGTAAGTTACCCTCCCCTCGTTACCGCGAACGGCTGGACTTTTCATTTTTCGCGGCATGTCCGCGGTAGGTCCGGGTGGGTGCAAACTCGCCCAATTTGTGCCCAACCATGTCTTCGGTCACATAGACCGGAATGTGTTTGCGGCCGTCGTGAACAGCCAGCGTGTGGCCGATCATCTGCGGCATGATCGTTGAACGGCGGGACCAGGTCTTGACGACCTTTTTCGGTGCGCCCTCGTTCATCGCATCTACTCGTTTCAGCAACTTTTCGTCGCAGTACGGACCCTTTTTAATGGATCTGCCCATGAATCGTTTGACCTCCCTTTCGCCTACTTGGTGCGCTTCTTGACAATCATATTGTCAGAAGGCTTCTTCTTGCGAGTCTTGCCACCGATTGCGATCTTGCCCCACGGGGAAACCGGGTATTTCCGGCCCACCGGGGAACGGCCTTCACCACCGCCATGCGGATGGTCGACCGGGTTCATAACAGAACCGCGAACCGTCGGGCGAATACCCATCCAGCGGGTGCGGCCGGCTTTACCGATACTCACGTTTTCGTGATCCAGGTTGCCGACTTCGCCGATTGTGGCACGGCAGGTCACGTGTACCAGCCGGACTTCGCCGGACGGCAGACGGACATGAGCGTAGTCGCCTTCTTTAGCCATCAACTGGGCCGAGGTGCCGGCGGAGCGTACAATCTGGCCGCCTTTACCAGGCTTCAGTTCGATATTGTGGATAACGGTACCAACCGGAATGTTTTTGAGCGGGAGCGCGTTGCCCACTTTGATATCCGCTTCCGGGCCGGACATGATCTTGTCGCCGACCTTCAGCTTGTTCGGTGCGATGATGTAGCGTTTTTCGCCGTCAACATAGTGCAGCAGCGCGATGTTGGCGGAACGGTTGGGATCGTATTCGATCGAAGCGACTTTTGCGGGAATCCCGTCTTTCCGGCGCTTGAAATCGATTTTACGATACTGGCGCTTGTGGCCGCCCCCACGATGCCGAACCGTAAGACGCCCCTGGGCGTTGCGGCCTGCATTCGATTTGAGCGGTTCCAAAAGGCTTTTTTCAGGTGCCTTCGCCGTGAGTTCCTCGAACGTCAGAACGGTCATCTGCCGTCTGCCCGGCGAGGTCGGCTTGAACTTCTTTATCGCCATTTTAAGTGCTTACCTCCCTGTGCGTGGGTTACATGCCCTCGAAGAGCGGGATTTTGTGACCGGATTTCAGTTCGACCACTGCTTTTTTCCGGTCCGGTTTTCTGCCCTCAAAGCGACCCATCCGCTTCGTCTTGCCTCTGAGGTTGATGGTCCAGACCTTTTCAACCTTGACTTTGAAAATCTCTTCCACGGCTTTTTTGATTTCAACCTTATTGGACCGTTTGTCAACAATGAAGGTGTACTTGTTGTCGGCCAGCAGGTTCATTGTTTTTTCCGTTACGACCGGTTTGATGATAATGTCTCTCGGGTCCTTTTCCATCTTAGCTGAAAACCTCCTCCACCTTGACCACGGCATCCTTGGTGATCACCAGTTTGTCGTGTGCCATCAGGTCGTAAACATTGATGAAATCAGCTCTGACCGGCTTAACGCCCGGAATGTTGCGGGCTGATTTCACGACGTTCGCGTTGCCGTCCGCGGTTACGACCAGGGCCTTGCCGTCCACCTTGAGGTTGCCAAGGACTTCAGCCATCTGCTTGGTCTTCGGCTCGTCGAAACTCAGCTGATCGACGACAATAATATTTGCGGTCAGCACCTTGTCGGATAGTACCGACTTCAGCGCCAGACGGCGAAGTTTGCGGGGTACGGTAAATGAATAATCCCGCGGCGTCGGTCCGAAAGCGATACCGCCGCCCCGCCATACCGGGGAGCGTTTCTGCCCAGCGCGTGCCCGGCCGGTGCCCTTCTGACGCCATGGTTTTTTGGTGCTGCCGCTGACTTCGCCGCGGCCTTTCACCTTGGAAGTGCCGGCCCGGCGTGCTGCGAGCTGCGCCCGAACGACCTGATGAACGGCTGCCTCGTTGGGCTCAATGCCGAACACACTCTCGTTCAATTCGATTTCGCCGACCTGATCTCCGCCCATGTTATATACTGCTACCTTAGGCATTTCTTACGTTTCCCTCCTTACGCCTTTACGGAATCCTTGATGGATACAAGGCTCCGCTGCGGCCCCGGGATCGCACCTTTGATGAGAAGCAGGTTGCGGTCCGGATAAATCTTTACGACTTTCAAGTTCTGTACCGTAGTGCGGGCCCCACCAAGGCGGCCCGGCATTTTCCGTCCCTTGAAGACCCGAGCCGGGCCTTTCGCGCCAAGAGAACCGGGACGGCGATGATATTTCGAACCATGCGCCATCGGTCCGCGATGGAAGTTGTGGCGCTTGATGCCGCCGGCGAAGCCTTTCCCTTTGGAAACACCGACAACATCGATGCTTTCGCCTTCGGTAAAGATATCGACCTTAATTTCCTGGCCGACTTCGTACTGATCCACACTGTCAACCCGGATTTCGCGAACCCACTTGGTGGGCTTCACGTTGGCCTTGGTAAACTGGCCGCGGTCCGGTTTGTTCAGCTTTTTTTCTTTGGTTCCCCTGAAGCCGATCTGAATGGCATTATAGCCATCGGTTTCAACCGTCTTTTTCCGTAACACGACACACGGCCCGGCTTCTACGACAGTCACTGCCGTAGCCTTGCCGTCATCGGTAAAAATTTGGGTCATGCCGATTTTGACCCCGAGAATGCTTTTTTTCACCGAAGCTGACACTTCTTTTTACCTCCTACCCTGCGTTCTGCCGGACATCAAATCAATGAGCGGTCCGGTTGGGTTCGTTTGATTACGCTGACAAAGCGCATTCTGGATTAAAGTTTAATTTCGATATCGACGCCGGACGGAAGGTCCAGATGCATTAGCGCGTCGATAGTTTTCGGATTCGGATCCAGAATGTCGATCAGACGCTTGTGCGTTCTCATTTCGAACTGTTCCCGCGAATCTTTGTTCACGTGGGGCGACCGCAGGATCGTGTACACGCTCCGTTCAGTCGGCAGCGGTACCGGGCCCGAAACCTTCGACCCATTTTTCTTGACGGTGTCCACAATCTTTACAGCTGACTGATCAAGCAGCTTGTGGTCAAACGCCTTCAGTTTGATTCGGACTTTTTGTTGACCCTTCACCTGATGGTACCCTCCTTAAAACTCCCTGTCATTTACACGGGTCCGGGCGTACTGATTATAAGAGAGCACACGACTCCCTCAAACTGGTATATCCGGGCTCTGCCTCGCGGCAGAACCCGGATCCAAACCCACTTGATTACTTAGTCGTTGGTAATGCTGGTGACAACGCCGGCGCCTACGGTACGGCCGCCTTCGCGAATCGCGAAACGCAGTCCTTCTTCCGCCGCGATCGGCGTGATCAGTTCGATCCCCATCTGGATGTTGTCTCCCGGCATAACCATTTCCACACCTTCCGGCAGTGTGATGATGCCGGTGACGTCCGTCGTACGGAAGTAGAACTGCGGACGATAACCCGGGAAGAACGGCG
>JBLMZI010000010.1:0-108693 GCA_050258755.1 Solirubrobacterales bacterium
CCAGGCCGGGCGGAACCCGCAACTATTCCTCAGCTTCACCGGGAAGCATGACGGCTCGTCGGCAACGGCTTCCCATGGACCAGCTTGCCCTCCGCCAGCTCGCGCGGCCTTACCCGAACCGGTGGAAGTGCTTTTTTTCACAATACCTGCCCTGAGCTTTTGGAACAGACTAGAATGGAGATAGGGAGGTGTTGTTATGGGGAGACCAAAGCGGGCTAAACTTTGGGCGCTGGTGACCATCGCAGCAATGACCGCATTCTTGTTCCTGCCTTTTACGCCGCAAGTTTCAGCACAATCGGCCGAATGGATTAAATCCGGCGCGTCGGGAATTACCTATGATGCCGAAGGGAAGGCGATCCCTGGGGTCACGGTCTATTTCTGGAGTCCGGAAGCGGGGAAATTTGCGGTTGTGTCTGACTCCAACGGCTATTACCGGATAGACGGCTTGTGGGGGTATATTGATTACCGCGCCGAGAAAGCGGGCTGGACGTTTGAGTGTACCGAGCCGACGGTTGACTCGGTTGGAAACATGAGCAACCTGAACTTTATCGGGACTCCAGTGCAGTACAGGCTTTCCGGCCGCGTGACCACGGCGTCCGGACAGCCAATTCCGGATGTGACCATTTGTTTCTTTGATGGACAAACCCCCATTCCGGCGAATCCGGCGGCCGCGCCTGCCAAGTTCACACCGGTCAAAACCGACAAGGAAGGCAAGTGGGCCAAAGAAGGACTGAGCGGGAGCGTTACCGTAATGCCGTTCAAAACCGACTGGACCTTTTCCGCGCGGTACATGCTGGCCCGGAAGGAATCTGTGGTGATGAATTTCATCGGGACCCGGAATGCGAGCGGGATTCCCGCGGTACAAACCGCTCCGGAAAAGAAACCCGAAACAACGGTAAAACCGGCCCCGGCCCCGCAGCCACAGGCAAAGAAGAAGCCAGCCCCCAAGAAGCGGGTTTTCCGGCCGATCAAAGGGAAACAAAACGTCACGAAATAGCGGTAAGAATTGTGGAAAGCCGGATTATCCGGCTTTCTTTGATTTCATGAGGAGTGGCCGGTTGGTTATAGCTTGCCTGGTGGAAGCGTGGGGAAGGCGGTCCCCTTATCAGGCCTACGCCTCCTCGCCTATATTTGTGGAAGCTAGATGGCTCCGCCATCTGGCCGCACGCTATCGGCAATTATTCCTTACACTTCACCGGATGTTATGAAGGCTCGTCGGCAACGGCCTGATAAGGAGACCGCCTTCCCCACGAGAGAGCCTTTCTTCCCCCAATCTCTTAGAGAGTAACCCCGCCCAACCCGCTAAAGTAAGAGCCTTCGGCTCATTCAGTCACTTGGCCGCACATTATACCCGCAAAAAGGAAATCATAAGCGGACCTTAAAAACAGGTGTTTATGCACACTGCATGGAAAATTGTTGGGGTATCGTTGTGGTTGATGGTTTGAGATTAGAGATGAGCAACCGAGGGGCCGGTCCCCAAAATAGTGGTAGAGGGATTATTGATGGATTATTATTCAAACCTCGCAATACTTGTAGTCATGGTCGATCTATTATTACTATTTCCGCTATACTCGGTTTTTAGAAACACACTTAAGTGGACTACAAATAAATCCTGGCTGGTCAGTCTAAATACTGTAATTCTTAGTTTCCTAATATTGCTTTCAATAATATCACCGTCAGGGTCTCTAGAAGAGAATGTAGCATTCGTATTAATTACGTTTTGTTTGATTTTGGTGATGGAAATACTATCAATTGTTTTTGAAGACTATCCACAATGGATGTTGGTGCGATGGATTATACGATTTAATCCGGAGCGCAAATCCGAAATAATGGTTGAAGCACTGTATGGACTCGCGGCGTTTATATGGTCAGTCATCTCTATTATCGTTATATCTGCGAATGATTGGGTGCCAGGAACTGAAGGTTGTTTTGCAGTATCTTTGGCGGTTACCCTGGTAATTTCATTACACTGGTATCGGAAGTTATCGCAATAAGAATCTAATGGACAGCGACCTGATCCCCAAAACGTAATCAATCGCCCCGGTTAGTTATGAAGTGGCTTGCAGCGGCTTAACCCAGTGAGTGCCGACTGGCTCCGAAAAAGCTCAAGCTTTGTTAACTCAGCAGGCCCGGAGGCAGCGGAGGCGCAGCCCCTGACTCCCGAAAGCAATGCCAGCTCCCACGACACCACCAGGCAATCTCGCCGAAGTCTCCCGCATCCAACCAACCTCCAAATCCCAGGCGGGAGCGGGTTATCCGCGTCAAGCCCCACCGCAGGCTCGCTCAATCCAACCTGCGATTATCATTTCCTACGGATCAACTCGGCAAGTTCGCGTTTCAGTTCCGGGCGGTCGTTGAAAAAGCGCGTTAATACGGCGAAGCCTTTCAGGGTTGGCGCGCTGACGGTGTGTTCGATCTTTTCGGTTTCCTCTAACAGACCTTCCGAGATTCCCAGCAGCCGCAGAAAATCCTCCACGGTTTGATGCCGTTCCAGAAGCTGATGACCGGCCGCCTTCCCTTTTTCGGTCAGCGTCACCACTCCGTATTTTTCGTAGTTGGCATAGCCAAGCGCCGCAAGCCGCTGCACCATTCGGGTGGCCGAAGGCGGTTGGACGTTGAGCCGGTTCGCCAGGTCATGAATCCGCGTGAAACCGGCGCCGCGGGAAAGCCTGAAGATCATCTCCAGATAATCCTCTTTGGCGGCGGTTAACTCGTCGTTCTTTTTCATGGATTCCCGAAAAGTAAAAAAGTTTTCGTCAGGCATGACAAACCTTCACCGTTGTGACGTTACAAGAATATATGAAGCATTCCTGCGGATTAGTCGGAGCGGCACAGACTCATTTCAAGCAAAACTGGTCGCGAAAAGCTCGCAAATTGGGAACCTGACAGGAATAAACCGAATACGATAAGCCAGCACTAAAAATGTTAGCCCCGGCAAACATGGACAGCAAAGGAGATGAGCGATGAATCCATGGGAGGGGAGAAGATGCGGGGGCTGCTGAACAAGATTGAATGGCGCCTGTTTCTGTCGGTACTCGGCGTGGTATTTATCTCGGAAATGGGGGATAAAACCCAAATCACCACCATGCTGCTTGCCAGCGCGAAGCCGGCGCAGGTCTTTTGGGTCGGGCTCGGCTCGGCTCTGGCGTTAATCTGTACCTCGTTGGTCGAGGTATTGATCGGATCCGAGGTTTTGGCCCGGTACCTGAAACCAGCCACGATTCAGATCGTGTCCGCGCTGGCGTTTATTGTGCTTGGAAGCCTGCTGCTTCTGGGCGTAATCGGCAATGTAAAAGCCGCCTGAAAGGAGGGGGCATTGCTTGAGCTTAAAGATCTTTACGTTGGTAACGACCTACCTGCTCATCGTACTGGCGGAATTGGGGGATAAAACCCAGGTTGCGGTACTGATGTTCACCGGCAGCAACCCGGCGCGGCGCTGGACGGTTCTAGGGGCCGCCGCCGCAGCACTGGTGCTTTGTGTGGCGATCGAAGTGACTTTTGGGGTGACCCTGGCTCAATACATTGGGCCGCAGGTCATCAATCGGATAGCCGGGGGCGTCTTTTTGGCCATTGGCTTGTTCGCACTGGCGAAACAGCTTTTTGCCGGAAAGGCTGATAAGCGGCGTCTTCCCGCCGGGCCCGCCTGTCAGGAAGTCCAGAGCTGAATCGATTGAAGCATGGGGAATGAAACAAGCCGGCTCAAAAGAACTGAACCGGCTTTTGTTGTTTCAGGCAATGCGTTGCAGATGCGGGGTGTCCCGGAAATACAGAGGAAAATCGTACCAGGGCGGCGAATACATGTCTAAGCCGACGCCAATCCCTAAATAGAGCTGTGAGATTTGGGATTGCGGACAAATCCTTAAAGAGCGCTGCGAACATGATTGAGGAGGGGTTTTGTGGCCGACCTTGACCGGAACAAATGCTTGGAGGAGATCGACGGAGAGATCTGGGACGAAGCGGAATTAGCGTGCTACCCGGGAACTGAGTGCTTTGCGCTCCGGACCAAGCCGCTTTGCGACTATACGGTGGAAGACCTCCGGGCCATGATTGCACACCAGCTGTCTCTGGAAATCCTCGTGCCGATCGCCCTGGAAATTCTCAATGAAAACCCGCTGGCGCATGGCGATTATTTCCCGGGCGATCTGATGGCGGCCCTGTTGACCATTGAACAGGAATTCTGGCGGCGCCACCCGGAACTGCACGGTGATTTCGACGCCCTCATCGTTGATATCCAGGCGGCTTATCAGGAATTAATGCCGCTGGTTTATGTGCATGCCGCCGTTATCCGCGGCAGTGCGCACGGCAACATCTTCGACCAATTTGATTTTGCCCCGGGAGAAATCGTGCATAACAGCGGCGCGCTGAAAGCGGACCTTGACCCGGGCGTTTATAGCAAGGTCTTGAGCCAGGACCTGCTGCAGGTTTCGTACCCTTACAGCTATGTGCTGGATATTGGCTGGTATGCCGATATTGAGCGATTTATGATTTATATCGTGCAGGACCTCGAGTGGGACATGCCGGTGGTCAAAACCATGTGCCGGACCATCACCCAGCTGCACGAATACGTCCAGGAAAGCATCCTTTTGCTCCAGGAATTGATTGAACGCGAGCAGAAGGAGTGGGCCTTGGCTGGTATGAACCGGGAGGAATGGCCGTTTGAAGATCCCCCGAACGCCGCGGTTTTTACAACATCGGACGTGATCTTTGAAAAACGTCCCGTTTTATGGGCCTGGCACGATGCCGAAGACGGGGACTGGCAGTTCCACGCCGGTTTTGATGTGAATCCGGATACGGCGGTGGTCTTAAGCCTGCGGGAGATGATCGCCCTGGACCCGGCGATTGCGGAACTGGCCGATTTGCCCGAAGGGTGGGTTGCGTGGCGCGAAGACCGCGATACTCCCTGGCAGCGCAAGCCCGAATAACCCCCGTTTACAGACGCTAACACCCGAAAGCCGCAGCAAAAGCGGCTTTCTTTCTTTCAAGGCTGGTGCCGCCAAGATGATAAACGGTTAAAAATGCTGGAAATCATCCGCCGAATTGGTAAAATAAACATGACGGGCTTGTGAAAGGCCGCGCATGCGTTAGAGAGTGGAAGCGAGGAGTATGGGCGTGGGAATCCTTTTTGGCAGTGTCATGGCGTTTGTCCTGATCTATTTATGGAGCATCTTTTTCGGGTGGACCAGACACTTTGACATCCTGGCCCAGGGGTATCGGAAGCTTCACCAGAAGACCACCGCAACCGATTTGGAACTGTTTATGGCTTATTTAGACTGGCGCTTTCCGGACAACGGCGGCTGGGACCTGGAATACCTGAAGAAATCAAGCCGGCTGTACGCGCGTAAGGAAGAATGGAAACAGGATCTGATGCTGAACTACAGCAAAAGCGGTTTTCAGATGCGGTTCAACCTGCCGACCCTGGCTCTGATCTGCCTGGCGATCACACATGACGAAGTGTTTTACTCCCGGGGGCCGGAAGAGCTTTACCGGATGCTCAAACGGCGGGCGTTTCAAAAGGGGTATGGCGAGTTTGTATAGCAGCAACATCGAAGGGCCGCGGAGTTCATTTTGAACCCCGCGGCCCTTTTTTGCTTTGAGTGATTGACTGGGACTTTAGCGCCTACATGATCTTACCCCATTGTATCAACGCTTTTCCGGTAGTGATCGCCATGGAGGTGTCCCCGCCAGCACCGACGAAGGCGGTCGTTCCCGACGTCGAGCCCGGTGCCGGGATCTGGGCGTTGTTGGTGGCGCCATAGGTTCGAATCAGGCCGCCTGGCATGACGACCAGGGTGTGCGCGTTGCCGGCCGCCATAATATTGGGCGGGACGAAGAACCAGCCCTTGTTGCGCCAGGAATCGACGCAGTTGTTGAAAACGACGTTGAACGCGGTCCCGGTGTTGCTGGAGTCCTGGATGTCGAGATAATTCAGAGTTAGCCCGGTTACTCCGGTCGCATTGATATTCCATGCCCCCCCTGCCGTACTGCTGCGCAGCAGCAGCGGAAAGCCGGCGATGCCTTGCAAGGTTAGACCGTTAAGAATGGTCTGGGTACTGCCGGCGGTGAAGGTCAGCACCGCGGCGGTGGAACTGTTTTTGCTGAGATTATAAAAGGTTGTATCGCCTTCAATCGTCTGGTTGACGCCATTCAGAGTGACAACGGCGTTACCGGCAGCAAAGCCGCTGGTGCCGGCCAGATTAGTCCAGTTGCCCGCAACCACAAGGGGCCAATTGTTCGAAGCCAGAATGGCCCCATTTTCAATTTTTAGATTGCCGTCTAACGTGGTGCCGCCAGCCAGGGATTTGGTGCCGGTTCCCGCGATTTCAAGGTTACAGTATGACACGGTATTAGGAATCGTCACGCCAGATCCGGTGAACCGGAAGGTGGTGCCCGCGGCGACCGTTTGGCCAGCAGTGGGCGCCGTAAAAGCGCCCTGAATAACGATCGGACCAGCCGGGGAAATCGATTTGATTTGGCTGTTGAAGGTCAGCTTGCCGTAAGTCCCCGCCAGCACCGGCTGGCTCGCCGAAGCCGAGGAATATCGCATTTCGCCGTCGGCGTTGCTGGTTATGGTTCCGGTCACGGCTGCTGACGAGCCCGCCCAGGTCAGCACTGTGCTGCCGATGTTCAGGGTGCTGCCAGTACCCACATTCAGAGTACCGTTCACTGTGGCATTCGATGCCAGAACAACGGTCCCGCTGCTGATGGTCAGGTTCTGGAGTTCGGTTAAACCTGGAATCAGTTCGGGGCCGGTGGTCAGGGAACTGCCATATTCGAGATTCATAGTCGTTGCCGACGGCGCCAATGCAATGCTTCCGCCAGTTCGTTTGAGCGTTGAATTAGCTGCCATGGTAACCGTATTCGTGTTATTATCCAAGGTTCCGTTCATCAGGTTCAGCGTGGAGCCGACAGTGACTGGTGAGCCAAGGATCAGGGCTCCGGCTGACTTGTCCACGTTAAGGATGTTGAACGGAGTAGACGATGCCCCCTTAAGGTATTGAGGGTTCGCGCCAGCGAATTCCACGGTCCCGCTTCCCGGCGCAAAGGTGCCCTGGTTGTACATGCTTCCTACGACGAAAAGCGTTCCTGTGCCTGCGGTCAGACTCCCGCCCGGACGAATGGCCAGATCTTCACTTACGGTTATGTCCCCATTCAGGGTTATTCCGCCGCCGCCTTTCAGCGGATGGGTCAGCATAGCCAACTTGACCTCTTCCGCCGACAGTTCCCGGTCATAGATACGGACATCGTCAAGTCTTCCCATGAGTCCGGTAGCGGCAGGGGAAGGGCAGTATCCCATATAGAGCGCGTTCACGTTCGTGGCCAGCCCGGTGCTAAGTGCCTCGGTTTGAAACAGCTGTCCGTCAAGATAGATTTTTAAATAATAGGGCGAGACAGGTGTTACGGTAAATAACACATGCCGCCACTCGTCGTTTCTGATTCCTGATCCGGCAGTTACCTTAATCTCATTATTAATGTTGAACCGGAGTTCTCCGGCTGCAGTTAGACTCATACTCCATCCCGCGGTGCCATTGTGCTTGGTGATAATAGCTTGATCGCTGCCTAAATTATTGGGCTTAATCCAGGCACTGACTGTGATGCCGGTCAGTTCGTCCAAAAGCGCATTGGAGTTAACCATCGCATTAGTGGATCCGTTCAAAACCATGCATCCCGTTCTCGCCGCTGCGTCAGGGTATTGGTAGTTTCCAGGCGCAATATCGGTCGTGTCAAAAGTGGGGGCGGCCGGCAGAGAAGTAGGCAAACCATTGCCCGACTGGTCAATATTATCGCCGAAAATCGGCCAATATCCGATCGGCCCGGCGTTGACCCACAGATTATTGAAGGCGTTTGAACCGCCGGCGGTGATAGACCACGTATTTTCGGAGCGGAAATTCACTTTGGCCCCGGTGTCCGGTGTGTAACTGCCGGCTCCCTTGGCCCAATTAGACATGACCGTGATGAGACTGTCGGCAGCCTGGCCGAGTGTACCGCCGACCAGGTTAACAGTGCCGAAAACACTGCCATTTGCGGGCGTAAAGGTTCCGCTGTTGATGGTCAGGGTCGACGCCTGAATCGGTTCCATCGACTGCACCGTATTGGGACCGTCAATCGTCAGCCCGGCGAATTTGGCCGGGCCGTATATTGCTGATGGCGCAGCGGTTGGAGCCATGATAACCGCCGATGTAGTACCAGGGGTGTAAAGCCCGCCGGCTCGGAAAGCGCCTTTGCAGGTAACATTCGTACTGAAATCGCTCGTATTTAGGCTTGCACCCTCGGTGATCGTCAGGTTGCCGTTCACGGTAATAGACGCATTCATTTTGGTAATCGCACCGGAGGCAGCCGGCCGGGCGTGCATGATGGTTAAGATTTCGGTATTGTTAAGACCACGCATGTAAATCCGCACGTCGTCCAGCCTGCTCTGAAGGAAGTAGGTCCGAGCGCCGCCGTTCTGTACGGCGCCGATCACCTTGATCAGCCCCGTTCTTTCAAGCTCTCCGGCTGTCGCATCTGAGGCGACGCTGACTCCGTTCACAAACAGGTCGGAACCGGTTCCGCTGAAGCTTAACGCGACATGGGTCCAGGTATTTTCAGGCAAGGTCGGGCCAATAAGGTCGATGGGAGAACCGACGCCGGTAAGCCTGATCGAGCCCTTAATGATTCCGCCATCCATAAACAATCGCATGGCCCCCCGGCCTGATGCGAGGTCCCAATCGGAATAAATTTCACCCGAGCCTGCGGTATCCCGCCAAACCCAGGCGGAAACCGTCCGGAATTCGGTCCCCATCCAGGGCTTGGGCTCGAGCCGCAAGCTGGTAGCGCCGTCAAACTGCATCGATTTCGTGCTGTAGCCAACCCTTGGACAGGGGGCTGAGCTCGGGGTGAACGGAGTGCCGTCAAGAAAGGTCGCCGTGTTGTTGAAGCCGGAAAAGTCGTCAATATTGCTTTCAAACCGCCACCAGCCGACCTGACCGCCGCTGAACGCCAGCTCGTTAAAAGTCAGAGCATTTACGCTGGTGACCGTTTGCAGTGGGGGATTCCCCATAAAGGAAACCACGCCGTTATTGTGTACAAAACCCTGGCCGGCGGTATTGTTGTCATTGTTGAAGGTCGTTCCGCCAACCGCCAGGTGAGCGCCGGTCGTGGGATTCAAGGTTCCGAGAGCGCCAATCTGGACATTCCCAACGAAGGTCTCACCGGCTGGGGAAAAACTGCCGGAAGATATGTTCAAGTTTCCTTTGATGCCGATTCCATCAGCGCAGGTCACCGTAGCGCCGTTTTGCACGGTAATATTGTGGTATCCCACGAAGGGTCCGCTAATGCTATGCGCGCTGCCGTCAAAAATGAGCGTGCTGTTAACAAAATTCGTCTGACAGGTGGTCGGATTGACCGTGATATTTAGCGCTCCGCTGGTGGTGATCAAATAAACTTCCGCCCATAGTCTGCCTTGTTGAAGGTTCAGTGCGGGCCGTGGGGCGGAATATTGGAATGTGACGTCACCGTCAAGGCAGACATGGACCCCCGGATTATTCAGGGTAAATCCCTCATAGGTACCCGTCTTCAAGTAGACCCAGTCTCCCGCCGTTCGGCTGCTCAACGCGTCATCGATGATCGAGCCGACGCCTGGATAAAGATTAATATCGGCCGCTTGTGCCGGACTTGCCAGGGAGAGAAAATATAAAACGGCCGCG
Source organism: Solirubrobacterales bacterium (assembly GCA_050258755.1). Taxonomy (GTDB): domain Bacteria; phylum Bacillota; class Syntrophomonadia; order Syntrophomonadales; family DTU052; genus JBLMZI01. Next base: position 9,684 of record JBLMZI010000010.1, read on the forward strand.
AAGACGGCAATCATAAGACAGCGCAAATACTTCATACGCAGCTCCTTTAGAGATGTTTTTTTCCATTAATTCGACCCTGGAAAAGGAAATTCCTTCGACAAAGTGTGCAAATCTTTCGGCATTCGCCCGAAATCTGTCAAGAAAAGCTGCTATTTGGCCGAAAGGAACCGTTTGAAAGAAAGCCTGAAAACAAGAAAATCCCGGCGAAACCGGGACTTTCGGTGAGCGCGGCTGCGGAATTTGATCGACTGCTCAGACGGGCATCAGATGCCGGAAAAGGCTGGATCTCGAGGGCGCGCTGGCTCCATTGGACCAGGCTTCGGATTTTTGACGCGCCGCCAGACCGGCAAAATAGAGCAATGGCAGCAGATACAGATAGAACGCATAAGGAATGAAGCTGTAAGTGCTGACCCCGAGCGCGGTGGCCGGAGCCAGGGCCGCGATATTCCAGGGAATCAAAGCCGAGAGCAGCACACCCGAATTCTCAAGATCCAGGGCCAGATTGGACGGGTTTTGATAACTGTCCTGCATCATGGTATGGGTCATCACCGTGGCGGTGGATTGGGACCCGCCGATTGCCGCCGCCAGCAGGCTGACCAGAGTCATGACGCCAAACTGCCGGGACCGGCCGTCTGATGCCGATTGAAGCGCATTCTTAAACCGGTCGAAAAACCGGGTGCCCTCGAGCAGCCCGGCCAGGGCGCAGGAAACCAGCACGGCAAATGCCGTATTCGTCATCGAAAACAGGCCGCCGCCATGGATCATCAGCCGGGCCGCTCCGCCATTATCCCCGTTAAAGCCCCATATCAGGGCTTGCAGTAGTTCGTGAACACCGGCGTGCTGAACGAGTATTGCGATACCGGCCGCGGCCACGATACTGATCACCAGGGTTTTTTCCAGACGAACCCGGATGAGTGACAGGGCCAATAGCAGAAGTGCCGGGAACAGTGCGGTCGGTCCCAGTACGAAAGTGCGGCCCAGTTCAGCCGCGATCCCGGCATCCACCCGATGCAGCGGATAAATCGCCGACAAGCCCGCATAGATAACCGCGGATAAGGCAAACGGGGTCAAAGAAGACCGCAGCATCCGCTGCAGATTCGAAAGCTGAGACGTTCTGGACAGGGAAGCGACCAGGGCCGCGCTGGACGAAACCGGGGAGCACCGGTCACCGACATAAGCCCCGGCAATAATCGCGCCAGCCGTCATATGTACGTCCATGCCGCCCAAACGGGCAATCATCATCAATGGAATCCCGATCATACTCACAGTGCCGAACGAGGTGCCGATCATTGCCGAAACCACCGAACAAATCAAAAAAGCGCAGAGCAAAAAAGCCCCGGGTGAAATGGCATTGAGGCTGAATTTGACAAGGGTCGGAATCGTACCCGCCGCCATCCAGATGCCGATCAAAGGACCGATCAGGGCAAAGACGCGGATCACGCCGAACGACTGCCGCGAACCCCGGTAAGACCAACGCAGTATGTCCAGGGGTCGATGACCCTGATTCAGCGCGATAGCGGCAAAAATAGCCCATCCGAGCAGCAGAATGATTGCAAGATTGGTTTTGGTGAGAATACCGGTGATCAGGACGATCAGGGTCAAACCGGCCCCCAGCAGCATAGCCACGATCAACACCTCCATGATATCCCGCGCCGGCGGCAGCGGGAAGTATCGGTACCGAATCGGCTTTAATACCGCAATCCCATCCGGAACAGCGGCAAAGCGGCCGAATACCGTTTTCGCAAAACGTGTTGACGATCGTCTGTTGTTTTATTGTACGCCCCTTTAATCTATAATAAAAATATCTAAATCCAATAGCACACATACCGAAAATGGTATATAAGCAAGGGGGCCAGCTTCGTGGATATCAAGCAGCTTTCGTATTTTTTAGGCATTGTCGAGGAGGGGAGCATTACCCGCGCCGCTGAAAAACTGCATATTGCCCAGCCGCACCTGAGCCTGCAGCTCAAACTGCTGGAAGAGGAGCTCGGAGTCAGGCTGATTGAGCGGAACACCCGGCGGATTCAGGTGACCGACGCGGGCTGGGTGCTGCACCGCAGAGCCCATCAGATCGTGGATTTATTGGATACCGCGGCCAGGGAACTGAGTGACTTTCGAGAAGGGCTGCACGGAACCCTGTCGATTGCGACCATTGCCACCGCGGGAGCGGCGATGCTTCAGGAACGGATCCGCGTTTTTCACACCCGTTACCCGGGTATCCGGTTTGAGATCCGGAAAGCTGGAACTCCGCAGATTTATGAGATGTTAAAGAGTGGGCAGGCGGAAATCGGGATTGTCCGTACGCCGTTTCGCTCAGAGGACGTCCAAATGTTGGCCATGCCCGACGAGCCGATGGTGGCGGCCTACGGCGGGGACGACTATTGGCCGGGGAAAACCGGCCCGATGGAACTGGCTGAATTGGCCGAGGTTCCGCTGCTGGTCGAGCGGCGCTATGAGGCCATGATCTCGGAAGCGGCCAACCAGGCCGGGTTCGAACCCAACATCATCTGTTCGACCGAGGAAGACCGCTTGCTGCTGCTGTGGGCCGAAAGCCGCATGGGAGTCGCCGTGCTGCCGCGCACCTGGCTCGAAATGATCCCGAACCTGGGGCTTTTCACCCGCGAGCTGAACGCGCTGGCTCTGAACACCAGTACCGCGGTGATCTGGATGAAAAACCGGTATCTGTCCAGCGCCGCGCGCCATTTTATCGAAACTTTCGAAAAGCAGGACGAAAATGCCGGCCAATAAACTGGACGGTAATCGACAGATTCATTTCAGTGCATGCTGTGACCCATTCAGACTGTTCCGCATAGGATAGGGCAAACAATCTGAAACGGGGTGCCGCAGTTGCTGTCTGCGTCCGAGTTTGTGCGTCATTCGCTGGATTTGAACCTGTTCTTCCTGCGGATTATGAAAGAGCACGCTTATTTTATGGAAGCCAATTTTGTGCCCAAGAATGCCGATTTGGCGAAAGAGGCCGATGGGTATAAAAACCTGTTTGACGGCTATCTGAAGGAAGCTGTGCGGTTGGCCAACGGCAATATCAGCGCCGGGGTGATTGATTCCATGGAAGCGGTCACCGATCTGACGGCTCGGGCCGAGGAAAAATCCATGGAGCTGTCGGGGATTCCGATTGACATCGAGCTGACCCGGAGTGAGCGACGCTTGCGTCCGGGGCAGGGAAATCCGGCCCTTGAGAACGAAGTGTATGACCTGAACGAGAAAATCATCGAAGCGACCTGTGATCTGATCGATTTTAAAACCCATGTGCTGAATGAGCAGCTTGCCGGGGAACTGTATATCCATTTGTTTTCCGATCTCCTTGAGCATATTCGCTCAGAGGCGCGGCATTATGTGCAGCATCTGCAGCGGCTGCAGCGCCGGGTATCCTATGATCCAGACAAGGAATTAATAGAGTCCAAGGTATTTTGGGATCACATCATGGGGGACCACGCGGAATTTATCGAGCATCTGCTGGACCCGACCGAAAAGGCCTTGATCAAGAAAGCCGACGAGTTCAGCGAACTGTTTGACGGACTGGAACGGCGGGCGGTCCGGGCGGAACAAAACGGCGCTAATGGGCGGGGCCTGCGGGAACTGGTGCGGGATGAAATCCGAGCGACGCGTCAAATCCGGGAGTTCAAACGCCAGGGAGAAATCGGCGTGCTTTCACTGGAAATCCGGTCTTTGATCGACCCGCTGCTGGCAGACCATGTTTTCCGGGAAGCGTCGCACTTCCTGCGCATCCTTGAGATGGAGTCATAAGATCGGTTTTCTTTTCAGGAATGGCAAATAAAAGACGCAAGCGTGAGGCTTGCGTTTTTGCTGTTGGTTAACGCTGCAGTTGAAGATATGTTACCCCATAACCAAGTGCACCAGCTGGAACATTACGGCTCCGACCAGCGCGGAGGCCGGGATGGTGATTGCCCAGGCCATTACGATCTGCCGGGCGGTATCCCAACGGACGCCGCGAAACCGTTTCGCCATACCGACGCCCATGATTGAGGAAGCGACCACATGGGTGGTGCTGACCGGCAGCCCGAGACTGGTTGCGGCAAAAATGACCGATGCCGAAGTAAAATCCGCGGCGAACCCGTTGATTGGCTCCAGCCGAAAAATCTTCGCTCCCATGGTACGGATAATTCGCCACCCGCCCAACATAGTACCGCCTGCCATCGCTGCGGCGCATGCCATAATGACCCAGGTCGGAATGGCAAACTCGCCGAGTTGAGCGGCCGTGGCCCCCCCGCTGACCAGGATCGCCAGGGTAATGATCCCCATCGATTTCTGGGCGTCATTCGATCCATGTGCCCAGGACATGCTGATGGCGGTCAATACCTGCATCATGAGAAACCGCTTGTTGAGCTGATGTGGATCCGATTCCCGGAAAATCCAGAACAAAATGAGCATGACCAGTGAGCCAAACAGGAGTCCCGCAATCGGGGAGGTAACCAGTGCGATCAGTATTTTAACGAATCCACCCCACTCGATGCTGGAAAAGCCCAGTGCGGAAACGGAAGCGCCGGTGAGGCCGCCGATCAGGGCATGGGACGAACTGCTCGGAATGCCGAAATACCAGGTGATCAGATTCCAGGTGATTGCGCCGAGTAATGCGGCAATCAGAATGGTTCCGGCATGAGCCCCGGCCAGGTTTTCGGGCGGAACAATCCCTTTGCCGATGGTTTTAGCGACTGCGGTACCGGTAAGGGCGCCGACAAAGTTGAAAACAGTAGCCAACAGAATTGCGTTTCGCGGAGACAGGGCCCGGGTCGAAACCGAAGTGGCTATGACATTGGCGGTGTCGTGAAATCCATTGACAAAATCAAAGGCCAGAGCGATTACGACAATCAAAATAAGGACAACGCTGATATCACCAAACATGATATATCTCCTTTACGATGTCCCCAACAACTTGGCTATGTATAATTGCCAGGGTAATGATTCCCATCGATTTCTGGGCGTCATTAGAGCCATGTGCCCAGGCCATTCCCGCGGCGGTGAGAACTTGCATGGTTAAGAATCCCTTGTTGACCTGATGCGGATCGGATTCCCGGAAGATCCAGAACAACAGAATCATGACCATTGCACCGAAAATAAGGCCAAGAATTGGGGACGTGATCAATGAGGTCAGGATTTTCAGAAATCCGTTCCAATGAATGCTCGAAAAGCCCAGAGCGGATATCGACGCGCCAGTAAGGCCGCCGATCAGGGCATGGGACGAACTGCTGGGAATCCCGAAATACCAGGTAATCAGGTTCCAGGTAATCGCGCCCAGCAGCGCGGCAATGAGTATGGAATGCGCAAACGGCCCGGCCAGGTTTTCGGGCGGGATGATTCCTTTACCGATGGTTTTGGCCAGGGCCGTGCCAGAAAAGGCGCCAATAAAGTTAAAGACCGTCGCTACAATGATCGCAGTTTGCGGGGTCAGTGCCCGGGTCGAGACGGAGGTTGCAATGACATTGGCGGTATCGTTGAATCCGTTTACAAAGTCGAAAGCCAGAGCAATGATGACGATCAGAACAAGGGCCAAGCTAATATCACTATACATATTTTACTGCGATCCCTTTAAGGATGTCCCCGACATCCTCACAATAATCCAGGATCTTTTCGAGACGCTCGAAAATCTCTTTCCATTTAATGACGTCGATAATGTTGGCTGCGCTGCCGGAGTCCAGCAGCAAAGCAACCCCCGTACGGTACATCGCATCGCCTTCAAGCTCGAAAGCGCTGATTTTGGCACACGAATCGACCACGTCTTCGTATTTGCTGGAGAGGTTCTCCAGGTTCTCAACCGATTTACGGATTTCCTTGGTGGTATTGACCAGGATTTCTACCAGGCCGATAATGTTCGGGTTGAGGGTCTTCCCAACCTTGTACAGAATCATCATCTGCATAATGCCGTAAATTGAATCCTGAATCCCGTGAAGCTTGCTGGCGAGACTGTAAATATCTTCCCGTTCGAAGGGTGTGATGAAGGATTTACCGAGTTTGTTGAGGACTTTTCGGTAGATGTGGTCCGCTCTTTCGCCGATTTCCTGGAGCTTTCGCAGGTACGGTTCCCCGTCCCCATTGTTTTCGATAAAGTCCTCCAGGGTCAGCGCGCCGTCGCAAATGATTTGGGCGCTCTCATTAAGAAACTTGAAGAATTTGTCGTTCTTCGGCTTTAGGCTCGGAGCCATATCCTGGAAACCTCCTTGTGGATTGTATACAACATTCCGAAACAATTATAACACGAATAGAAATTTGTCTGTCCCGGCTCGAATGTTAAAACCACGTTAAGGTTGTGAAAAGAAAGCGTAAAGCGCCGAAATAATGGGAAAGCTGCTGATTTGACAAATGACATGATATGATATATGTACCATAAACTGGAAAGGTTAACATCGATTATCTTTCGGCAGGGATCGCTTGCCGGAGTTATTTAAGACGGCACGTGGATTCCGGACCCACGTATGGAATTGATTGTCCATAAAAAAAGGGAAATGGAATGAGCGCACGGAATTCTTCGGGGAATGTGAAAAGAGCGTGAATCCAATTTGGATGGAAAAGGAGTGTCGTGCAAGCATGAGTACTGACAAAGTAACGATCGAGCGGGACGGGCACGTTCTGATGATCGGGCTCAACCGTCCGGAAAAACGGAATGCGTATGACCTGGATATGTTTTGGGCGATGGCCGAGGCGTACGGCGAACTGAACAGCAACCCCGACTTGCGCTGCGGGCTGCTCTTTGCCCATGGGCCCCATTTCAGTTCCGGTCTGGACCTGCCCAAATGGGGTGAAGTCTTTTCGACCGGGGTCTATCCTGAAATGCCGGCGAACTGCGTTGATCCGTACGGCCTGGACGAGGACCGCCGGCTGACCAAACCGCTGGTCATGGCCGTTCAAGGGATTTGCTACACCTTTGCCTGGGAACTGCTGTTAACCGCTGATATCCGGGTCGCGGCGTCTGACCTCCGGCTGGCCCAGCTGGAAGTGAAACGCGGGATCTTCCCGGTCGGCGGCGCCACGGTTCGTATGTTCCGGGAAATCGGCTGGGGCAACGCTATGCGGTATCTCTTTACCGGGGACGAGATGAATGCCGAGACCGCGTTCCGCCTGGGGCTGGTGCAGGAAGTCACTGAGCCCGGTAAACAACTGGAGAAAGCCCTGGAAATCGCGCACAAGATCTGCAATCAGGCACCGCTCGGGGTTCAGGCGATTCTGAAATCGGCGCGGCAGGCCAGGCTCGACGGGGACCGGTTTGCCATGACCCAGCTCCTGCCGGCATTGATGCCGATCATGCGGAGCCAGGACGCCGCTGAAGGCCTGCAGGCCTTTATTGAGCGCCGGGAAGCCAATTTTAAGGGCTGCTAGATTCAAGCGACGAGGTGTATGATGAAACCGGAATTCGATACCGCTCGGGCGGCAGAAATGATCGGGAAACGGATTATGGTGAATGCGCTGGTGCATAATCGTGACGCATTCGTGGTGGACGAGGTCCAGTTTTATGGGGAGATCGTTCGGGTGAACGAAACGGAAGGCATCGTGATCCGGCGCGCAGATACCGGAGAGGAATACTGCCTGCCGTCGGAACTGGAGGCGATCCAGCCGGCACCGCCGGGGGAATATGTATTTCAGGGCAGCGGCGAAGTGGTCGTGAATCCTGATTATATGGCGAACTGGGTCAATTTCAAAACCCGGTTCTAAAGCCGACAAGGTGTCAAATTGTAAAAGCGCCGCTGTCAAGGCGGCGCTTTTTTATTGGCATAGGCCGGATGAATTGCGGGCGGTTAGGGCAAAAAAGAAGGGGCTTACGCCTATCGCGATAAGCCCCCAGAAGCGGTATTCGTCCTTATAGATTGAAGCGGTTGATCAGAGTCCGCATATGCTCTGCCATCTGTGCCAGATTGCCTGCGCTGTGCGCTATCTCGGACATGGAGGCCGACTGTTCTTCGGCCGCCGCCGAAATCGTCTGGGTGTCGTCCGCGGTGGTCACCGCGACCTGCCGGACGCTTTCGACCGATTCGACCATGGCGGTGCTGGAACCGGCCAGCCCGTGAGCGGCCTGGCTGATCGCCTGAATCTGCTGGTTCAGATCCTGGATCAGGGTCACAATCTGATTAAACTGCTCGCCGGTCGCGGCGATGACTTCGGTACCCTGGCGAACCTCGTCGGTGCCATGCTGCATGGTTTCCACCACCTGCGTCGTTTCCCGCCCGATTTCAGTGATGAGCTGGGTAATCTGCATGGCTGCTTCGCGGGATTGTTCCGCCAGGTTTCTGACTTCCTGGGCAACGACGGCAAATCCCCGACCGGCTTCCCCGGCGCGGGCTGCCTCAATCGCGGCATTCAGGGCCAGCAGGTTGGTCTGCTCCGCGATGCCGGTAATCACATCGACGATTTCCACGATCTGATTGGAACTGCTGCCCAGGTTCCGGACCGATTGGGCCGACTTACTAACCACATCATTGATGATCGACATTTGCGCCGTTGCCCGGTGTGCCGCCTGTCCGCCTTCGACCGCGGCCTGCGCGGTCCGCTCGGATTTCTGGGAGACTTCGGACGCATTCGCCGAGATATGATTGATGGCTGAGGTCATTTCCTTGACCACCATCGCCGATTTTTGAGCGGTTCCGACTTGATCGCCGGCGCCGTTGGCCACCCGCAGCACCGTTTCCGCGACCTGGGAAGCCGCGGCCGCCGATTCCTCGGAACCGGAAGCCAACTGTTCCGATAGGCTGGCGATCTGAAGACTGGCATCCGAAACCTCGGTGACCAGATTCCGGATATGGGCCAGCATGGTCTTGAATGAGCGGACCAGTGCGGAAATCTCCTTGGTATCCGTCTCGTTCAGCTCCACTTCGCTGAGATTTCCGCTCGCCATCGATTCGGTAACTTCCACCAGGACTTCGAGCGGTTTGGAAATCTTGCGGGCAACGATGTTAACCGCGATCACGACGAGGAGCAGCGCGATGATCAGGATGCCGACCGACAGGTACAGCAGCTGGTTGGCCGCCCCGTCGATGACCGCCTGAGGAATCATCAAGCCCATGGTCCAGCCGGGGGTCTTGATCGGGCTGTAGAACAGATAGCCGTCGACGCCTAAAAACGAAGTTTTTACGTAATCGCGTTTCCCGCTGGTAATCTGTTTGGCAAGCTCGACGCTTGCGCCCTTATCGGTCAGCTTCTCCTTGGTCGGGAAAATGGTAAAGGGCTTGCCTTCGGCCGGTTTCACCTGGATCGTACCGATCTTGTCCGCGGTAATGCCCTTGCCGGAAACGACGGCGAATTTGCCTTCTTTATCCACCATGAAGATAAATGACGCCTCTTGGGGAAGACTTTGCGCTACAATCTCCTGGGTTTTGGTCAGCATGAAGTCAGCGGCCATGACCCCAACTTTTTTATTGTCTGCACTAAAAATCGGAGTGGATACGGTCGTTACCAGCAAGCCGGCCTGGCTGGCTACAGTCGGATCTCCGAGATATGGAGTGACCCAACCGGTCTTCTCGGTTTCCAATGCCTGAACATACCAGGGCCGAGTCTCCGGTTTCCAGTTCGGGTCCGGGACCCACTCGTCATCTTCGGTTGCCATCATCGGATTAAGGGCACTCTGGGTGTATAAGAGGGCCATGTCCGGATCGCTCTTTTTGATCCGCTGTATTTCACGCACGCTCGGCCAGTAAAGGTTTTCAATTTTGACTGGCTGGCTGATGAAGTCAACGGTGGCGGCTGACCGGGCCAGGTCTTCAACCACCCGGTTCTTCGAATGGAACCATCCATCCAGTTCGGCAGCCACGACACTGACGGTGCACTGGAAGCGAGCGGTCGCATTCTCTTTAATTTTTTGACGGGCGACCATAAAGCTTACCGCGGCGGAAACGCCCATCGCGATAATCACTACAACACAGATCAGCGACAGAATTCTAGCTCTAATACTTCGTTTCATCTGGAAACCCCCCTCCGGCTATTCGCGAAAAAAGTGTATATTTTGAAAATTCGGCTCAACAAATGGATTTTCCTGCCTGTTTATTTAAAACATCCAAAAAAGATCAATAATTAATGATGACATAGCCTGGAAGGAGTTCACGGCACCAAAGCAGAATGTACGAAAGAATGGTTGTTTCAGGGATTTTGCCGCTGGCTTGTCTGTATGAATGAAATTGCATCCGATTATACAGGCATTAAATGAAAGACAAAGAAGGAGGAACTTGCACATGGACGGTCAACAGCCGTTGAACCAAGTGGCGGAAACTGGAGAGCCGGCGGTGATGGAAGCTCCACTGATGACAGCCTCGCCGTCGACGGACGCCGGGGAAAATCTGAAGTCATCCGACCGGGATTTTTACCAGCAGCTGCGGGATAAGATCCGCAAATGGCTCGAATCCGATGCGGGGAAAACCAACAAATGGGCCGAGTATATCCTGGTCGTTCCGGACGTGTTTCATTTGCTGTGCAAATTGACCCTGGAGCCGGAGGTCATGCTCGCGGACAAGGCCAAGCTGGCGGTGGCGGTTGCCTACTATGTGTCGCCGCTTGATCTGCTGCCCGAGTTGATCCTGGGTCCGGTCGGCTATGCCGATGATCTGGCGCTTGCCTGCTTTGTGCTGAATTCGATCGTGAACAACACTGATTCTGAGGTGATCAAGCGGCATTGGGCCGGAGAAGGAGACATTCTCGATATCGTTCAAAAGGTGCTGAAAACAGCCGATGAAATGATCGGCTCAGGCCTTTGGACCAAGATTCGAAAAATGGTAGGGTGACCGCGGTACGGGCAAAGGAGGGGCAGCGATGATCAGAAGCAAGAAGTTATTGATCGGTCTTGCGGTCGTGTTTGTTCTGGTCGCCGGAATTATGACCTATTCCTCTGTCTTTTTCAACCGGCCGACCCAAGGACCGAGGATCCCAAAATATGCCGAGCCAAAACCGGCTTTGCTGGTGATCGACATCCAGGAAGATTACACCGGCACAACGGCTGAAAAGCCGTTCCCGGTAAAGAACGCCGGACCGTTTATCGCCTCCGTGAACCGGGTGATCGGCCGGGCTGCCGTCGACAAGATGCTGGTGATCTACATCCGGCAGGAGTTTTCAGAAAGCGCCCGGTATTTCCCGGGAGCCGCCGCGATTCGGGGAACCCGCGGCGCTCGGCTTGATCAACGGGTGCTCAAAGTATCCGATCATGAGCTGACCAAAACGGTAGGCGACGCTTTTTCGAATCCCGCGCTCAGCGCGCTGCTGGCCGAAAATCAGGTTAACGCGCTGTACCTGGTCGGCTTGGACGGGGAATACTGTGTGCACAATACCGCGCGCGGCGCGTTAAACCGCGGATATAAGGTCCATATCGTCACCGACGCGATCGCGCTGCAGCGGCCCGAGAAGTTTGATGTTTTGCTGCGGGAATACCGGTCAGAAGGCATTGGTCTTATCACTAGCGATGCCTTTCACCCTTAAAGCTGTCAATAACGGCACCGAAACGCTGAGGCAAAAAAAGGAGGAGCGGCATGGCACTGTATGAATTTGAAGGTAAGCGGCCCACGATCAGCAGGGAGGCGTTCGTCCATCCCGAAGCGGTGCTGATCGGGGATGTCGTCATCGGCGCCCGCTGCTATATCGGCGCAGGGACCGTCATGCGCGGCGACACAGGAACGATCGTGATTGGCGACGGTTCCAATATCCAGGATGGCTGCGTCCTGCACACTGAGCCGGGTACCAGGGCGGTGATCGGTCAGGATTGCCTGATCGGACACTGCGTCATGCTGCATGGGCCTCTGGAGATGGGCGATCGGGTGATGGTCGGCATGAGCGCGACCGTGCTGGCCGGGTGCGAATTGGGGGAAGGCTGTGCGGTTGCGGCCGGAAGCCTGGTCAAGCAGAACGCCCGGGTTGCGGCCGGGAAAATGATGATGGGCCTGCCGGCGAAGGAAGTCGGCGAAATCACTGAAAACGCGGCTATTTTTACTGATCTTGGCGTGAAACTGTACCAGGATCTCGCGGCCCGCTCCCTGGCCAGCATGAAGCGGATTGAAAACCCGGCTGAATGCATGATTTGATCAGGGTGGAGGCCCGGCTATTTTAGATCAAAAGCGGAGGCCACGATGAAGATCGCGATCGGACTCATTCTTACGCTTATCATCCCGTTGTTTTTGATTTCCGGGATTCGGGTCCCGCTGTTGCGCGGGCTGCTTCGGCTGCCGGCTCCGGTGATCACCGGGGAGCAGGCGGTTGCAATCGCTCGCCGGGAATTTGCCGTGATGGGACATGGCGAACTGCACCGGCAGGGCTTGCACACCTGGACCGTGCGTGCGGTGAACGCGGAAAACGAGCCATTAGACGTCTTCATTGATAATCAGACCGGCCGTATTTTGGGCCTTGGCGGGTGGCTGGAAGCAGGGCCGCCGCCTGAGCATGAATAATCGGTTCGCCCGCGACAGTGGAATCTATCGAACGAAGCGAACCCGTTGAAGCCCGTTTTGGCACCGGGTGTTTGTCTTTTATGAGGGGTTTGGCGGCAGAGCAGCCAGTAAATCCGCTTGTTTCAGATACCAACTGACCGGTTCATACGGCCCGAATCCAATCAGTCCCTCATGATTGATGCCGCGCAGGGTCCCCATAAAGTTCCACACGCCATCCCGAATCTCCCCGTCATATTCCCGAATCCGGTCCGGCGAATCAAGTTTTGGCCCTTCCATCGAGTAGGTGTTGACCCAGCCATCATTCGCCAGCCAGTTATGATTGATCACTGGCCTGGGGAACGGGCGTTCAAACAAACCCATAAAGTAGGTGTTCGGCAGCAGAGACGGATTGGTCAGGGCATCGGGCGAAGGAAGTTCCTGTCCGGTCGTTGGCAGGGTCCAGGTGGAACGGCTGGCCCAGGAAAAATAATACACACCGCGGTGGGTTTTCACCCAGCGATTCATCTCCTGAGCGCCTTCGGGGGTCAGGTCCCGCAGGCTGAAATCGAGGGTCGGGGTCCACAACCGGCTGCCGAACAATCGCTGAAAGTAGCGGTCCGGCGCTTCGCCACTGTACGGATGAATTCCCCAGTGATCCAGTTTAAAATCGTAGATCATCCGGGTGAACTGCGGCTGAAAGGCCGCGGCCGTGGCAATCTGCTGCTGCAGCCAGGGATTCGCCGCGACGAGGCCGCTGATGACCGTACTGCCATTGTGTGGGGCTGATAGGGTGGACAGGCTGGCAGCCCAGTCGCGGTTGCCGTCAAAAAGCTCCGACATCGGCGGAATGCCCGGGTGAGCGTCATGATAGCGCAGTTCGGCCTGGGAGCCGGCCCGAAGCAGATGAATTAAAAGCCGGCCGGTTTGGCCGCCCATGCTGTGGCCGATCAGGTGAATCTTTCTGATGATTCGGCTGTCGTCGCAGGCGGTTCCCCATTCCGGGTACAACCCGCGGCCGGAGAAGTCTTCACCGTAGCGGTCATGGCCGGTCCGGGATGAATGGGCAGCGCCGTAATCGACTCGGGCCCCGCGAATCTGGGCATAGACCTCACAGGCGCGGTCCCAGTTGCTTGAAAACGGGCCTGGCTGGGTCCAGGCGGCCTGGTATCCGTTTTGGCGCAGCGCGGAAACGATATCGAACAAGCCGCCCCAGTAGCGGGGCGGCATCTGGTTTTGACCAAACAGGCGCCAGCCGGGGACCAGAATGATCGGGAATACGTTGCTGCGAACCGGTTCTTCCGTTGTTCTCACTCCTAGCTGTGTTTTTAAGCAGATTTGATGGCTGTTCCTATTCTGGCTCGCCAGCGGCGGTTATAGTCATTCAGCCACCCCGGGTTCGCCCATTTCTAGTAGACAGCAAGTTTGTAGTAGGTCTGCGGACCGACAATGCCGTCGACGCCAATGGCTGAGGCTTGCTGCAGCCTGCGTACCGCGGCTTCGGTAGCAGAACCGAAAAATCCGGAGAGATTGCCGGAATAATAGCCGAGTTCGGTCAAATGCCGCTGGAGCCAATAGACGTCATATCCTTTGCTCCGGTCCCAGCGGCCCTGCTGGAGATAGCGGCTGCCCATCAGGGTATAGTAGTAAATATTGAAGAAGGTGGCTGGGTCAACCACGCCGGTGTCCGGGAGATGGGTGTCGCGCTGGAACAGTTTGACCGCGGTTTGGGTGCCGGCATCAAAGTAACTGTTGGCCGGGTGCCCGATCGCGTCCGCAAACTTTTGCGATGTGCTGGAAAGGCGGTTTTGCAGAACCCAGACGTCCCAGCCGGAGTCGCCCTGTTCCAATTCCCGGGAACCGAAAAGGTTTGCGTTGCCCGGAAGAAAGGGCCCGGTGGGAACGCCCAGGAACAAATAGGTATTCTTGCCGACAATGCCGTCAACCGCGATATTAAAATAGTCTTGGAACCGGCGCACGGCGGCTTCCGTGGCGGCGCCGAAAGTCCCCTTTTCCGACATGGGTATGTCGGAGCCGATCGGAGGCGGAAGTGCCTTCAAAAATCCCTGCACCAGTTCCACATCGCTGCCCTGCATCCCGGCCCGCAGGGTGCGGCTTCCGAGGACAAAATAGTTTGCCAAGCGGATCACTCCTTTTACAGAACTAATCCACTTTATGAAAGGGACATTGGTTCGGTGCCGTTTGGGGCGCCCCCAGGTCGCTTTGATAATAAAGACGAACGGGTGCCGCACTGAACGCGGCACCCGTCATTTCCTATGCGGTTTTGCCCTTAGATCAATCCGGGAAGTCGTTTTTGATCACCAGCATCCGGTCCACGTTTTTCAGCAGAACGTCAACCAGGCTGGGATCAAACTGCCGGCCGCGCTCCTCGGTGAAAAGGTTGATGACATCCTCGATCGGCCAGGCCTTTTTGTAAACCCGTTCGTGGCTCAACGCGTCAAAGACGTCGGCAACTGCGACAATCCGGCTGAACATATCGATATTTTCGCCCTCAAGTCCATAGGGATAGCCCTTCCCGTCCCACCGCTCATGATGCTGCAGCGCGATCGTAGCCGCGGCTTTCATGATGGTCGGCGTGGAATTGCGCAGCATCTGATAGCCGGAAAGACTGTGGGTCTTAATGATTTCGAATTCGTCCGGATTCAGTTTGCCGGGTTTGTTCAGGATGCTGTCCGGAACCGCCAGTTTGCCGATGTCATGAATTGGCGAAGCGATCCAGACCAGGTCAGCGGCTTCTTCGGTCAGCCCGGATTCCAAGGCCAGCAGCCGCGCATATTCGGCGACCCGTTTAACATGCCGGCCGGTCTCGTGCGAGCGGGCTTCGGCAATCTCACCCAGGGTGAAGATGATCTCTTTCTGGGTGGCGACGATTTCATCGTTCAGCTGAATGTTGTCAAACGCGGTGGAGAGGTTCATGCAGAAGATCTCGACCAGGTTCTTTTCCCAGGTGGTCAGTTGGTGCAGCCCTTCCAGGTAGATAATATTTTCCGTGCCGCGCTTTCCGGAAAAGTAGGCGGCCAGCTTATCCGCGAGATACATGCTGTGCTGGTGCACCAGGGCTTCCTGAATCGCGGAGTGAACCGGATCGGCAACAGCGGACTGCAAAGCCTGGCCAATCGCATATTCATAACGCCCAGATGCGGCCAGGACGTGAAACTCGTCGTATTCCTGGCGCGTGGCCGCAATCCCTGAGGTGCGCACATAAAGCCCGGTGCCGTCCATGTGCAGCAGGGCCGAAAGCTGGGAAAGCGATCCGGCCGCCAGTTTGACGAGCGACGGCGCTTCATACAGGCTGCTCAGCGAATCGATAATTTGTTCCAAGCCCCGCTTGCTGTTGTTGATGATCATCAAGTCGCGATAGGAGCGCAGCGCCGCCAGCAAAGAGGTATACAGGCGCTGAGAGGTCAGTTCGGTTTTTTCCTTGTAATCATTGATGTCATAATCGACCATGACCCGCTGTTCGGGCGCTTGACCAGGCTGACCGGTTCGCAGGATGATCCGGATATCAGTATTGTGGAGTTCCTCACGCAGATAGCGAACGACGCGGAGACCGGCGTCATCCGTCTCCATGACCACATCAAGCAAAACGACCGCAATATCTTTTTCGGCGGTCAGCATTTCGATCGACTGGGTGGCGGTATACGCGTTGAAAATCTGAAGCGGGCGTCCTTCGAATGCGAATTCCTGAAGAACCCAGGAGGTAACCCGATGAACCTCCGGTTCATCATCTACAATCATGATTTTCCAGGGCGGCCGCACTGGCGTTGTCGCCACTGCGGCTGCAGGACTGGCCGGGGTTTCGGGTTCAGGCTCGTCCGGAAATAATTCGTCGTTCAGTTCGTCTGCCATGATATAACGCCTCCTTCGTCTTCGCAGCATGGTCCCTGCGCCAGCGGCACCGTGATTTCAAAGCGCGTACCGGCCCCCGGGGCTGTGATCAAATCTATTTTTCCATGCAATTGCAGGGTGACCGTTGTATTGACAATGTGCATTCCGAGCCCGGTGCCGCCGTTGCTCCGTTTTGTAGTGAAAAACGGATCGAAAATCTGTGCGGCAACCGTCTTGTCCATGCCGCAGCCGTCGTCCGAGAAAGTCAGGTGAAAATCGTTTCCCTCCACGGTGGCTTCGATGCGGATGGTTCCAGGTTGGTTATCGGGAAACGCATGTAAAAGCGAGTTCATGACCATGTTGGACAGAATGTGCGCATAGGCCCCCGGATAACTGTCAATGGACAGATCGGGCCGGCAAACCACGACGATTTTGTGCGGCGTTTTTTTCAGCTTGGGCTGCAGGCTCAGCAAAATTTCATTGATATATTTCAGCACGTTGAACTCTCGGCGTTGTTCACTGGTCCGGTCCGCGGAAACTTCCTTGAAGCTTCGGATCATTTCCGCCGCCCTGATTAAATTGGCCGCCGCGATCGCCATTCCAGTGCGGAGGTTGTTTAAAAAGTCCGCCAGATCCTGCCGGCGGGCCGATCCGTTCTCGAAGGCGTCTTCAAACGTGTTGGTCAGGTTATCCATATTGGTGATCGCGGTCACCGAGATCCCGACCGGTGTGTTGATTTCATGGGCAATTCCCGCCATCAGCTGTCCCAGGGAAGCCATCTTTTCGGAACGAATCAGCTCATCCTGGGCGGCATGCAGCTGGTCGATTTTTTGCCGTAGCTCCCGGTTGGCCTCGGCCAGGCTGAATTCGGTCTCGACCCTGCTCTGCACTTCCTGCTCCAGGGCCTGGTTGGAACGCGTGAGGGCCTGATTGATGCTGGTCAGATTAACCGTCCGTTCGGCCACCTGCTGTTCGAGCTGTTCCCGGGCGGAAAGCAGGTCGTTTTCGTACTCTTTCTGACGGGAAATGTCACTGATTGAACCGGTAATCCGGATCGGATTGTCGTGCTCATTCCAGATTCCCCGGCCGCGGATCATCATCCAGCGATAACAACCGTTCCGGGCCCGAAACCGGCATTCGACCGTGAAATATTCGGACCTTTTCTGCAGGTGTCTGGCCAGCTCGGCCTGGACCGGCAGCTGATCATCCAGGTGGATCATGGTCACGAAATCCGGAATATTCTTGGGGAACTCGTCAATCGTGTATCCGAACAGGTTTGCGGCTTGATCAGAGAAAAACAGGGTTTCACGTCGGGTTTCCCAGTCAAAGATGCCGTCATTGGCTCCGAGCAGGGCCAGTTCCCAGCGTTCCTCGCTGCGCCGCAAATCGGCGGTAATGCGGGCCACGGTATGTTTCAGATGCTGCGGGTACAGGGCAACCAGCGCCGCAATCAGGCCGATGAGAACCGCCAGAATCATACGATAAACCAGGTTCGAAGGCGGTCCGGCATTCTGGTTCCAGCCGCCGATCGGAGCCGAAGCCAACTGCCAGTTACCGCCGGGGACGCTGAGCGAGGAGCGCAGCGGCGTTTTTTTCGCGAGCACGGCATTGCCCCAGAAGAAGTCGGTTTGACCGCTGGTATTGAGGCTGGTGACGGCCAGATCAAGGGTGGCGCGTTTCCGAAGCATGGCATGCCATGCCGGAGCCGCCTGGGCTGAACAGAACAGAGAGACAGCGCCCCGGGATTCGATTTCCGGGTGCGCGTCTTCGCCGGATGAAATCAGAACCGGGGTGAATACCGCGAAACCGCTGAAAGCGTGGGGAATGACCACAGGTCCCCGAATAAGGGTTTTGTTTTTATAAAGGGTATCCACATACATGGCTTCGGTCGTCTTCGCGACCGCGCGAACCTGGATTCCGTTGAGAAAGGGTTTCTCTTTTCGCGCATAAACTTTTGTTATTTGCCCGTCTTTCCAGATGATCGCATATTCAACGTCGCTGAGCCGCTGCATGATGGCATCAATCGTCGTCTGGTTAGGCTCGGATTGTCCCGGGGACAGCGAAAGATCACGGGCCAGGTTTTCCGCCACCGCGGCGCGGGCCTCCATATAGGCCTCGAAATCGGATCGAAAATGAGCGGTTTCTTGGAAGACCGACGCGCGCAACCGTTCCTGGGCTGCCCGCTCTTCCAGAACAGTGAGCTTCCCAAGACCGAACAAAGCTATGACAAAGGCGATCAGCCCGATTAGGATCGATGTAAGCACTCGATTCATAGGCTCAAACGCTCCTCAGCATGACGCGATCCTGCAGACCGGGGGTTCTAATGGAAATAACAATCAGCAAGGAACACGATCGATTCAGATGACACTGGAAACTGGTCTGATCGGTACTTGCTGAAAAAACGGTCAGCCGTCATAGCGCTGCACGCACGCAATATGAAAGACTGCAGAATGAGAGGAGAAGGATGTGCAGACAACGAAAAGGTTGCGGTAAAAGCAGCCGATTGTGCAGATTGTAACTCCGTCCCCATCTCTTTCTTTTTTCGGGCGCCAAAAGGAACTTTCGGTTCCAGTCATTGGGCTGACAGCGCCCCGGACTAATCCTTATCGTCCTGTTAAAACCGTGCCCTTTTTGGGGGGGCAATCGCGGCGGTTTTGTTCGGCGGCGTCACATGCTGAATACAGGCAGCGATCATTGAAAGATTCATGACAGAGACGAAGAAAAATACAGTCATCCTCAGGGGGGTCACGCCCAGCGCTTGGCCAAAGCCCCGGAATAATATTTTTACTATTTCGACAACCGAAGGCCCGTTCCTGCCTTTCGTGGCCATTTTGAAGAGAAAATGATCAACTGATTTGATGGGTTAACGGGGAAAGCGGTGAAAGGATATACTGGGAATAAATATGTGATGCGCTTTAACCCGTAAATTATTACGACGCACCGCTTAAGAGACCTGAGGGAGGGCCTTGCATGCCATTGATCGATTTGACCCGGGAAATCATTCCGGAAATGCCGGTATTGCCAGGAACTGAGCCACCGCGGATTGACACTGTCCGTTTTCTTGCCCAGGACGGTTATGCCGAGTCCCGGTTCACGTTTTACACCCATATCGGTACGCATGTTGATGCCCCGGCGCACTTGATCAAGGGCGGCCGTCCGCTGCATACTTATCCGATTGAGCAATTTATCGGTCAGGCACTGGTGCTGGACTGCAGCAGTCTCCCTGACCTGGAAATCCCGCTGACCCACGTTAGGCAAGCTGTCGAACCGCTGCCGGCAGCCATTTCCTTTCTGCTCATCCGAACCGGCTGGAGCCGGCATTGGGGGAGTGAACAATACTTTCAGCCATTTACGGTTTTGAGCGCTGAAGCGGCCAAATGGCTTGCCGCCTTCCCGCTTAAAGGGGTCGGGGTCGATGCGTTTTCGGTGGATTCGCTGGATTCAACCACGCTTCCGATTCATCACGCGTTTTTGAACCGAGACATTCTAATCCTTGAAAACCTGGCGAATCTCGAAGCGCTTCCGGACAGCCCGTTCGAGCTTACCGTTCTGCCGCTGAAAGCCCGATTCCCGGATGGCGCCCCAGTGAGGGCAGTCGCCCGAGTCCGGTAAAGGGTACATAAATTCCGCAATGCCGGCAAATAGTATCAGAAAACAGGAAGAACGAGGTTTTTTGGTACCATGCTTCTTGCCGTGCTGCGCACTCTGATTCTTTTCACCTTTGTCGTTTTATTGGTTCGCGTGATGGGAAAACGGCAGATCGGACAACTCCAACCTTATGAACTGGTTATTATCATCATGATTTCCGAACTGGCCGCCATTCCCATGCAGGATACCCGGATTCCGCTGCTCGCCGGACTGATCCCGATTCTGGTGCTGGCAACCGCCCAGGTGGCCGTCTCCTATGCCGCGCTGAAAAGCGACCGCGCCCGCGGGGTCATCTGCGGCCGGCCGAGTGTTCTGATCGAAAACGGAAAGATCGTGGAGGAGGAGCTGCGCCGGCAGCGCTACAACATCAACGATCTCCTGGAGCAGCTTCGCTCGAAAGACGCGGCCAATATTGCCGATGTGGAATATGCGATCCTGGAAACCAGCGGCCAGCTCAGCATCATCCCAAAGTCGCAGAAGCGGCCGGTTAACCCGGAAGATCTCAACCTGTCCACCCCGTACGAAGGCCTGCCGACGACTCTGATTATCGACGGCCGGATATTTCATGACAATCTTAAAAAAATCGGGCTGACACCGGAATGGCTGTTCGGAGAACTGACGAAATTAGGCATTCGACGTGCTTCGGATGTGCTGTTTGCCAGTCTGGACACCGAGGGCAGGCTGTATTACCAGTTAAAGCAGTCGGTCCGAAATCGGCCTGCGGGGGAGGTCGCGTCATGAAAACGCTGATCGCGATGCTGGCGGTTTTAGGGCTCGTGGTCGGTGGGGGAATCTGGAGCAACAACCGGTTGGTGACCTCGGCCCATACCTTAAATACCCAGGTTAAAAAGGTGATGGCTGATGTCGGTGACGAACATTGGACTTCGGCGCAGTCCGGGGTCCGCCGGCTGAATCAGGAATGGCACCGGCAAGGGAAATGGTGGCCGGTTTTTCTGGATCACCAGGAAATGGACAATATCGATTTCGCCCTTGCCCGCGCCGAAAAATACGTGTATACCCGGGACCGTGCGCTTGCCCTGGGAGAGTTTTCAGAGCTGCGTTCCATGATCGAGCACCTGCCCGAGAAGGAAGCTGTTAATATGAAAAACATTTTATAATGGCTTAGACAGTCTCAGCTTGCCGAAATACCGGGCCCGAAGTGTCACGTTTTACGTCACGTTCGCGGTCCGGATTTCTTTTGCCACCGGAAACGTCATTCGAAACCCGTCGATCCGGATTGCCAGCAGCGGTTTAACGCGGCTTATATCCGGAAAACGTTCCGGGTTCACGGCTAACCGTTTGATTCGGACCAACCGGCCGATCCCGTAGCCCGAGAATACCGTCTCCAGCAGGCGGCCTCCCGGTTGTTCCTGGATTAAGGGAAAAGGCAGCAAGCGGGTATAAACCGGAAACGGAATGCCGAAGCGTTCCATTCGGCTCTCCAGCACCGGCTCTTCATCGACGGTGACGGTGACCGACTCCCGGTTTGGTCCATCCTGAGCGAAGTCAAACTGGGCCAGTTCTTTCGGGATCGCCCAGTTAAGCCGGCCGTTTACCACACTTTCCCGGGTTGAAACGTAGATTTTGGAAATGGTATGCCATCGCCTGGATCCAAAGGCCAGTTTCCCGGGCATCATCAGCAGTTCATCATAAGGCCCAGCGTCGGATTGATCATATCGAACCAGCATTACCGCGCCCAGTCCGCCCGCAAACCGGCGGGCATGTTCGGGCGTCAGGAAGGTTTGGTTGACCGCAAATGACCTGTCAAACCGGTAAACCAGGACATAACCGTGCCCCCGCAGCTTCCATGGGGCCGGAAAGGTTTTCACTTCGTTTGGCATCGGTCGGATAAAACCTCCTTACAGGCCCGCTTTCTGCCATTCACGGGCCAGGTACCACCGCTTCATAAACGGAAACAGGGTAAACAGAACCAGGGTAAGCCGGAACAGGCGGGATGGGTGAATCCAGCGCCGGTTCCGGCGAAGGCCTTCAAGGATGCTATCAGCAACCGTTTCGACATCCTGGGCCGGCCAGGGAACATAGGTGCTCTGGGCCGCTGAAAAGAACTCGGTTCGGGTGGCTATAGGGAACACGGTGGATAAAACCTGCCCTGGGGCCAATTCATATT
The DNA here is from genome assembly GCA_050258755.1 of Solirubrobacterales bacterium. Classification (GTDB taxonomy): domain Bacteria; phylum Bacillota; class Syntrophomonadia; order Syntrophomonadales; family DTU052; genus JBLMZI01. Next base: position 31,671 of record JBLMZI010000010.1, read on the forward strand.
GATAGCATTCGGCGAACCGGAGCAGCGCCGCTTTGGTTGCCCCATACAGGGCATATCCGGGCAGTGGCATGAAAGCCATCGCGCTGGCGGTCTGGAGAAAGAAAAACGGCCGATTTCCGCGCATCTGCCGCATCTTCTGCAGCGAATAGAGGACTGAAAGCACATTGAGTTTAAAGATTCGCTCCTGATGCGCCCAATCCGGTTCGGGAATCCGCTCGTGATAAGCAAAACCGGCATTGGCATAAAACAAATCGACCGTTCCCAGCACAGCCCGCGCTTCTTCGAAAAGGCCATCGACACCCGCAGGCTCTGAGAGATCGCAGGCAAACCGGTGGAGATTCGGATGATCAAGCGGAATGGCCGGATCGTCCATATCGACCGCGGCTGCCAGCACAACCGCGCCAGCCTTCAGCAGTCGTTGGGCAACCGCCAAGCCGATGCCGGAAGATGCCCCGGTTACGACACAACGCGCGCCTGCAAGCTTCATTTTATTGCCCCCTCTCCAAGTTCAGCAGCTGTTTCAGTTTGCCCAAGCCGGCTACGATCGCCTGAAACTCGGACGGTTCGAGAACGTGGGCGTTTTCCCGGATCAGTTCGTACTGGTAGGTTTCCACCGCTTCCAGCAGTTTGCGCCCTTCGGGGCTGATGGCTACCCGGATGATTCGTTTGTTTTCCGCGAGCCGGGTTTTGGTCAGACGGCCCTTTTCTTCAAGCTGGGAAACCAGCCGGCTGGCATGAAAAAGCGGGACGCGGAGGGCTTCCGCGACGCCGCCGACCGTCAAACCGTCCGATAGGTCCAGAATCCGCAGCAGGTGGATTTCCTGCCAGGAAACTTGAAACAAACCGGTTTCAAGCTGTTCGAAACGATAAATGGTCTCCAGAAAATCATAAAGAAGTTCGCTTAATTCCGATTTTTTGAGGAACAATCGATTCAACCCCCTCTGGCCCCAAAAAGGTTGCAAAATGCAACGATTAAAGCGTAACGCATATAGTTGCAAATTGCAAGTGATTGTCCAACCAGTCCGGAACCCAAACAAGGCAGCTAGATCCGATTGGCCAGGATCTCGACCCGGTACGCGGCCAAAAAATCGTCACCGTAAGGGAACAGCGGCCGCAGTTCGGCAGGCATGCTGTCGAGCAAACACAGGATTTCAAGGCGCTGTTCCGGGGGTGTGCCAATATAGTCAAACCACAGCGGCAGCGGGTAGTGCCAGGAATGCGGCCATAATTGAACGAGATCCAGCGGCAGCTTATCGGCATATTCGCGCCATTGGCGGGGCGAGGCGGACCAGGCATGAGACGAATCCCGCAGCCGTTCGATCTGATTCGCGAAGTTCTCGGCTGCCTCGCCGTCTGGCGCTGAGCAGTCCAGGATGTACAGCCGTCCGCCGGGCCGCAGAACCCGGCAGGCCTCCCGCAGTGCCCTGCCAGGATCGGCAAAATGGTGAACCGCAAAGCGGCAGGCCACGATGTCAAAGGTTTCGGCCGAAAATGGAAGTTCATGCACATCAGCGGCTTGAAACGAGATGTTGCGGCAGCCTTTTTCCCGCGCCGCGTCGGCGGCTTCTTCGAGCATTTCGTGGGTGATATCGATTGCCGTTATCGAATGGACATGCGGGGATAAGGCCAGTGCGGTATGGCCGCCGCCGGTCGCCAGATCCAGGGCGTTCTCAAACGGCTTGGGTGACAGCAGTTCGATCATCCGAGCCAGTTCGATCGGATTGCCGTGCAAAGTGGGCTGGCGGTAGTTCGCCGCTTTAGCACCGAAATTCTGTTTGATCCTGGTTTGGTTTCCCATGACGATTCCTCCTTTTCGGTTCAAGGTCTGCGGCCGACGAAATATAACCGGGTGAACGCAAGCGTGACCCGGCCTTCCGAATCGGCCTGCTCCGCAAATGCCGCCTGAATAGTTTCCCGAAATGCCGAGATATACGCGTCGGTAACAGGTGCGTCATAAAAAGCCTGATTCAGATAGCCGTTCTCGGCGCCGGACTGAAAGACCCGGTAGGCTTCGTCCAGTGTGAAACGGGTATGCTCGGTGCGCAGCTCGCAGTGCTGCACAGCGAACCCGGCCCTTTCGAACAATGCCTGATAGGCTTCGGCCGAATCCAAAAAGAAAAAGGGGCTGTGGAACCGGCTGAACGTTTTCCGGGTTTCGGGACGCGCCTTTACTTCATCCAGCGCGGTCAAAAACTGCGGGCAGTACCGGTTTGTGGCCGGCGCCTGAACACCAAGCCGGCCACCGGGCCGCAAGGCTTGAAACAGGCTCCGAACCGCGTCTTCGACTGGAGAAAACCACTGAAACGCGGAATTGCAGAACACCACATCCCATTCCGAATTAAAGAGGGCTGCCTCAGCGGGCACGACTTCGAAATCCAAATTGGAAGCCTGAAAAGAGGTACGGGCGGTCCGGATCATGCCTTCGGAGGCATCGATGCCCAGGACGCTGCAGCCGGTCATCGCCGCGATTCGCGCGGTAACGCCGCCGGAACCGCAGCCTGCGTCAAGCACACATTCGCCGGGTTGAATCGAGAGCAGGCCCAGGAGAATTTCGGATGCCGCTTTTTGGACCAGCCCATCCTGCTCATAGCGAGCCGCTTTGCTGTCAAAATCAATCGTACCCATTTGTTTTCCTCCTATTCAAACTTATTTCCCCACAGGAAACATCGTGGCTGTAAAAAAACCCGGCGGTGCCGGGTGATCGGCGCAATCGATCTGGGATATCCGGCGCTCAGGAACAGAGCACGGATAAATAGGTCACTTTCTGCCCGGGGATCGGGACCGGTCCGTGCAGGTACTCGGCGTTGAAATAAAGGGCGTCGCCTTCGTTCAGCACCAGTTCCTCATCGGCGCAGGCATACTTCATGCTGCCGGAAAGAACCATTAAGAATTCCTGGCCCGGATGGGTGAAGCGCTGCGGCTGAAACCGGTCCGGTTCGTCAATCGTGACGATCATCGGCTCCATGCGCTGGTTGCGGAAGCCGCTGATCAGGTTTTCGAAATGCTGTCCATTGCCGTTTTGTTCCGGGGTGTACTGGCGGCGCTCATTCCGCCGGACCAGCTTGACCGGATTGTCATCAACCCCGCTGAACAGCTCGCCCAGAGAGACATCCAGGGCCTTGGCGATTCGGGCCAGGGTCGAGACCGGCGGCGAGACTTTATGGTTTTCGATCTTAGAGATCAGGCTTTTGGTGAATCCGGTCCGGCCGGCGACCTCGTCAAGGGTCAGTTCCTTTTCCACCCGGATCTTGCGAATTCGCCGTGCGATCAAGCGTTCTTCCATCAGCAGCACCCCATCAAGTTAACCTATAATACAAATAGTATATCGACAGGAAACCAAAGTCAACCGGGGAAGGCATTGTGGGATCGTTCTTTACTTTATTATTGGCGAATGTATATTTCGATAGTATAATATTTCGTAGCGAAAAGTTAGGGGCACGTGGATCCCAAGAACAACTTTGTGAAAGAGAGTGATGGACACAATGGCATCAACCAATTTCCTGTTCGATGTCCGGGACGCCAAGTTCCAGTTGAAAGAATGGCTGGACATGGAGAAACTGGTCGGCTGTGACGAGTACAAGGACTACTATTCGGCGGATGACGTGGATTCGTTTATCGACGTTGCCTACAAAGTGGCCCGTGACGTGATGGCCCCGGCCAACGGCGATGCCGACCTGATCGGCGTCAAATTTGACAATGGCGAAGTCACCCTGCCGGAATCCCTTAAAAAAGCGTATTACACGGTATGTGAGGCGGGAATGGGACCGTCCGTGTTTGATCGGAAAGCGGAAGCCCACGCACCGCGCCTGTTCGCCGCTCCGCAGATCGAAATGCTGACCGCGGCGGCTCCCTGCATGGTCACCTACTGGGGCGCCGGCGGCGCAGCGGCCGAAGTCATTGAGCTGTACGGCAGCGAAACGCTGAAAAAGACGGTGCTTCCTAAGATGTTTTCCGCCGAGTGGGGCGGCACCATGAACCTGACTGAACCCGGCGCGGGTTCCGATGTCGGTGCGCTGACCACCAAGGCAACCCCGACCGACAAGCCCGGGATTTACACGATTAAAGGCACCAAGTGCTTCATCACTGCTGGACAAACCGACCTGTGGAGCAACATTATCCACCTTGTGCTGGCCCGTATTGAAGGCGCCCGTCCTGGCACAGCCGGCATCTCCCTTTTTGCGGTCCCCAAGATTAAGATTAACCCGGACGGCACCCTGGGCGCGCCAAACGACGTGACCTGTGTCGGCATTGAACATAAGATGGGCCTGAAAGGTTCGGCAACCTGCACCCTCGCTTATGGTGAAGAGAACAACTGCGAAGGCTGGCTGATCGGCAACCCGCCCGACGAAACCGGTAAAGCCGAAGGGCTGTCCCAGATGTTCCACATGATGAACGAAGCCCGCCTTTCCACCGGGATGATGGCTCTGTCCTGCGCGACCGAAGCCTATCTCAACGCCCGGGACTACACCAAGACCCGGATTCAGGGAACCAGACTGACCGATCCGAAAGGACCGCGGGTAGCCATTATCGAGCATGAAGACATCAAACGGATGCTGCTGCATCAGAAGGCCTGCACGGAGGCCATGCGCGCCCTGCTGTACAAGACCTACTGGTACACCGACATGGCGCTGGCCGCTGGCACTGAAGAAGAGCGCGCCTACTATGACGATATGTTCATGATCAACAACCCGATGTGCAAGGCCTACCCGACTGAAATGGCCTGGGGTTTGGTTTCGGAAGCGATCCAGTGCTACGGCGGATACGGATTCATGGAAGAATATCCGGTGGCCCAGCTGGCCCGCGACGTCAAAATCTTTTCGATTTGGGAAGGCACGACCTATATCCAATCCATGGACCTGGTCGGCCGCAAGCTGAATATGAAAAAGGGCAAACCCTTCATGAAGTGGATGATGGAAATCGGCGCATTTGTTGAAGCGAACAAGGACGACAAGGATTTCGCGGCCGAGGTCAAGATGCTGCAGGAAGCCTATGGCGCGTTCTCGGAAATCCTGATGCAGCTTCGCGCGAAGATGACCGAAGGCAAAATCTCCTACATGCCGCTCTGGGCGACCCGGATTATGTTTGCCATGTCGATGGTTTACTGCGGGATGCTGATGCTGGAACAGGGGATGATTGCTGCGAAGAAGCTCGCTGAACTGGGCGACAGCCATTATGACGCGAACTTCTACAAAGGCAAGATCGCCAGTGTTCGGTTTTACCTGATGAACGAAGTCCCGAGTGTATTGGCGCTGAAACGGCAGATCGAAGCGGCCGATTATTCGGCTGTCGAAGCAACCGCCGAATACTTCGGCTAGATTTTGCCGCCAGGCCTGTTATGAAAACACAGTCACGACAACACACTTTTTCGTTGCGGCCCGCTTCAAACGATAAGCGGGCCTCATTTTTTCTTAAAAAAACCGGCATTTGCTTTCAGTATTTGCAGCGGTGTGAAACATTGGACCACAAATCGGTCTATAATAGAAATAATCCGGGAAAAACCTACAAGGAGGGCAGGCGGCGATGAGTGACAACCAAACTGCCCACAATGCCGGGGAATATGACGAGTTGATCGGCCGGACCATTCCGAACTATGAAGCCTTTCATGCCGAAACCCTGGATTTGGTTCGAACCGCCAAACCGGACGCGAAAGCTTGGCTGGATACCGGATGCGGGACCGGAACCCTGGTTGAACGCGCGTCGGTTCTGTTTCCTGAAGCCCGGTTTGTGCTGGCCGATCCCTCGGTGGATATGCTGGCCATTGCGCAGGTCAAGCTCGCGGCTCAGCCCGGCCTTGAACTGGTTAACCTGGAAACGCGCGAATTGGCTTTTCCCGAGAATCGATTCGACGTCATCACCGCGATTCAGTGCCACCACTACCTGGATCGGGAACAGCGCCGGCTGGCAGTGGACCAATGTTTTCGGATGCTAAAAACGGGCGGTCTATTTGTGCTGTTCGAAAACATTCGTCCCCTGACACTGGCGGGAACTGAGATCGGGCTGAAACGCTGGGCGGCTTTTCAGGCAGCCTGCGGAAAGCCCAGGGATGAGGCCGATGCTCATATGACTCGGTTCGACCGGGAATACTTCCCGATTACAGTGGAAGAACACCTGGCGCTGCTTCGCGCGGCCGGCTTTTCCGCGGTGGAGCTGCTCTGGGTTTCCCAGATGCAGGCCGGGTTTTATGCTTTCAAGTAAAGCTTAGAAAAGCTCCTTTTTGCCAGGATTTGCACAAAGGGCGGAAAAGGAATGAAAAAGCTTACCTTGTTGAAGCAGCTTCAATGCCCTACAATAGATGGGGTGCTTACTAAAGGAGTGTGACAATTTGACATCGTTTGATCAACTGGGGCTCAGCGAACCGATTATGAGAGCGGTAGCGAGCCTGGGGTTCGAGGAACCCACCCCAATTCAAGCTGAAACCATCCCCGTCGCGATGACGGGCCGGGACGTCGTGGGCCGCGCCCAGACGGGGACCGGAAAAACCGTTGCCTTTGCGATTCCGATCAGTGAACAGATCAGCGGCAACACCGAGGGCGTGCAGGTGCTGGTGGTAACCCCTACCCGCGAACTTGCCATCCAGGTTGCTGAAGAAATGAACAAAGTGGCGCAGTACAAAGGACTTCGTACCTTGCCGATTTACGGCGGGCAGGATATTGAACGCCAGATTCGGATGCTTGCGCGGCGGCCTCAGATTGTGGTCGGCACGCCGGGCCGAATCATGGACCACATGCGGCGACGGACCCTGAAGCTGGAAGGCATCAAAATCGTCGTGCTGGACGAAGCCGACGAAATGCTGAACATGGGCTTCATTGAGGATATCGAGACGATTCTTGCGGCGGTTCCCGACGAACGCCAAACGATGCTGTTTTCGGCGACGATTCCCTATCAAATCCGGGATCTGTCGCGCCGTTTTCTACGCGATCCGATCGAGATCAGCATTCAGCCCAAAGAAGTGACGGTACCGACGATCCAGCAGAGCTACTGCGAAACCAGAGAAAATTTGAAGTTTGATATTCTTTGCCGGCTGCTGGATACCCAGTCTCCGGAGATGGCGATCATTTTTGCCCGGACCAAAAGACGGGTGGACGAGATTTCCGAAGGGTTGGGCAAAAGGGGTTACTCGTCCGAAGGTCTCCACAGTGACTTGTCGCAATCCCGGCGCGAGTCGGTACTGCGGCAGTTCCGCGAAGGAACCATTGAGATTTTAGTGGCGACTGATGTGGCGGCCCGAGGGTTGGATATCTCAGGCGTGACGCACGTTTACAACTTTGACGTACCGCAGGACCCCGAAAGCTATGTGCACCGGATCGGGCGCACCGGGCGGGCCGGGAAGACCGGACAGGCGATCACGTTTGTAACCCCGCGCGAAATTGGATATCTGAAGACCATTGAGGCCCTGATGAAGCGCAAAATCGCGCTCCGTCCGGTTCCGTCCATGATGGAGGTCGTGCGCGGGCAGCAGCGCCAGGCGATGGAGCGGCTTACGCAGACGATTGAAGCGCAGGATTTGGAGCCATTCCGCGGCTTTGCCGAAAATCTTTTAGAAGAACACGATTCGGTGGAACTGGTCTCCGCGGCTCTGCGGCTGCTGACCAAAATCCCGGATCTGACCCCGGTGCAGCTCACCGAAGAGCGGGCTCAGCAGGCACGGCGTCCGGCTTCGGGTCAGCAGCGCCGCGATTACGGCCCCAAACCGGGGCACGGTTATGCCGATAAACGGCGCGGCACCGGCTTCGGCCGTTCCCACGGCCGGACCCCGGCTGGCAGCGGTAACAAAGGCCGCTAACCCAACAAAATCATACGGCTCAACAAAACCAGTTCGCGGATTCGCGAGCTGGTTTTTTGTTTTAGAGACAAAGCTGACTGAAATTGTTTGCAACCGGTACAATGAGAGTATTAAGACAATCAAATACTAAGGGGGATAATCTGATGAAAGCTGCTTATTTGGCCCTGAAAAAACCGTTCTTTGCGCCGCCAGCCAGCGTTTTCGGCCCGGTTTGGACGGTACTGTACCTTCTAATGGCCTATTCCGCTTTCCGCGTTTTTCGCGTGGGATGGGAGAAACCCCAGGTAAAAACAGCCTTGCTGCTGTTCGGCATCCAACTGGTTTTAAACCTGATCTGGACGCCGCTCTTTTTCACGTTTGCGCTGCGCGGTCTCGCCCTGGTGGATCTGATTGTCCTGCTGGCGGTGCTGGTGCTGACCACAATCCGGTTTTACGCGTTGGATCATATTGCCGCCTATCTGTTGGTTCCCTATGTTGCCTGGGTCAGTTTTGCGGGTGTTTTAAACGCTTCCGTCTGGTGGCTCAATCGATAAGTGAAAGAAACCGATCTATTGTGCGTCCAAGTATAAAACCGGAATTCGGTGGGGAGGCAAATCCATGGACGAGCAGGAACTGTACCGCAAAGCCGAAAAGCGGGTCAAAGAAATCAAGGAGTTTTATACCCACACCGGTGTGTATGTGGTCATCAACACCGGACTGTACCTGATCAATATGCTTACCAGTCCTGGAATCTGGTGGTTTTACTGGCCTGCGGTCGGGTGGGGGATCGGCCTGGTGATCCACGGATTTACCGTCTTCGGACTGGGCGCGTTCCTGGGCCCCGAATGGGAGGAACGAAAGATCAAGGAACTGGTTGAGAAAGAAAAAAGCCGGCAGAAAATATAGCATCGATCCATACAATCTGCTGAAACCGCGAACCGGAACCGAACGAAAACAGTCGGTTCCGGTTTTTCGACCGGAGCGGAACGGGTGACGTTGAAGAAAAAGCGAACGATGTCAGATTGTTCAAAAACCTGTCTTATGCCATAATTTACTATAGACAAATACGGGCACACCGATGATTTCTAATCCCGTTTGCCCTGAAAGCGCATCTCGGCAGAATACGGAAGTGGACGAATGATGAAATTCACGCTCCGGAAAAAGACGCCGGAGAACCCGGCGGTTTACCAGCGGGCCTGGTCTCAGGTGGAGGACGAATTGAAGCTGTTGGACCTGCGCATCTATGCCTTGATGGTCAAACAGCGGATTGCTCAGGGTGAGCAGCAGTTCGACGCCTTCAAAGGACTGCTGCTGCAGGAACACGCCGCCTTTGATTTATTGGACCAACCGCGCCTTTCCAAGATCAACAACCAGGAAACCACAGCGCTTGCCGAACAGATTGAAATCGCCAGGCAGGCCGTGCTGAACCGGCGGGCAGTCAGTGCACGAGCGGGGGTTCCCCTGCCGTTGGATCGGGTGGCAGTCCGTTTTGCCCTGGATTCGTTCGATGAACACTGTCTGATGCTGGCATTGGCGGTCGAGCTGGACCGCCGCTACGAGAAACTTTATGGCTTCTTACAGGATGATGTCACTGCCAAAGCCCCGACCCTGGATTTGGCTTTGCAGTTATATACCGATGATGAGGACGAAATGAGGCTGCTGCTTGCCGCCTGGAGCCGTCCCGGCCATGACGCCGAAACCCTTTTCCGGCCGGAAACCGGCGGCAGCCGGCCTCTGCGGAATCGGGTCCTGCGGCTTGAACCCCAGGTCCTGCAGTTCCTGCTCAACCCTGACTGTGGCGACGGACTCGGTCCGGGACTGATCATTTGGATGAATCCGGAACCCACCCGCGAGGTCTATGTCTGGGGACAGGAACCGGTTGATCAGCTTCAGGCCGTTTTAAATTGGTACCGAAGCGACGCTTATCCGGCCGGCCGCCATCTGATTGTGAACTGTACCGGACCGGATGGGACCGGGCGAAAACAGGCGATCAGGAACTGTCTGGCCCAGGAAGGCAGGCCGCTGCTGCTGGCCGATTTGCGGCGCCTCTCCGATGCCGGGCAGGATCTAGCCGCGCTGGTGCGGGTGATGACGCTGGAAGCCCGTTTACGGGACGCCGCACTCATTTTTAATCATTTTGAGGCCGCTCCGATGCGGGAGTCCGGTGAAAACGTCCCGGGCCAGCTTAAGGAAAATGTTGACCTGATGCCGGTCTTTCTGAATGCGGTTCCGGCCATGCCCGGTCCGGTTTTCGTACTGTCCGAGCGGCCGTGGAAAAACACCGAACCGGCCCCGGACTGTATGGTGATTTCGGTTGATTTTCCGCTGCCGGATGACCAGGAACGCGAATCCCTCTGGCGCACTTTCAGCCAGGGTCTGTTATTCGAAACCGAGCCGGATTGGGGCGCGATGGCAGGCAAGTTCCGGTTTTCACCCGGGCAGATCCGCCGAGCGCTCCGGACCGCGGACCATGCGGCCGCTGCCCGCGGGCGCGGTATGGTCGGCATGAATGAGCTGCACCAGGCTTGTTATGCGCAGGGCCAGCATCACCTGGAACGGAAGGCGGTCCGGATTATTCCAAAATACGGATGGGATGACCTGGTTGTGCCGCCGGATGTGAAGGAACTGCTGATGAACGCGGTGAATCAAATGAAATACCGGCATATTGTGTACGGACAGTGGGGGCTGGACCGAAAACTGGCTTATGGAAAAGGCTTGAGCATCATGTTTTCAGGACCGCCCGGGACCGGGAAAACCATGGCGGCCCAGGTGGTGGCGCATGACCTGGGGCTTGAACTGTACCGGATCGATCTGTCGCAGATCATCAGCAAATACATCGGTGAAACCGAAAAGAACCTGCACGAGATCTTTGAACAGGCAAGAACCAGCAGCGCGATCCTGTTTTTCGACGAAGCTGACGCCGTGTTCGGGAAACGGTCCGAGGTGAAAGACGCGCACGACCGCTATGCCAATATCGAAACCGCCTATTTGCTGCAGAAGATGGAGGAGTATGACGGTATGTCCATTCTGGCGACCAACTTCGCCAAGAACGTGGATGACGCTTTTCTGCGCCGGCTCAACATGATCGTCGATTTTCCGTTCCCGACGCCGGCATACCGGAAACTGATCTGGCGTTCCATGTTCCCGGATCAAATGCCCCTGTCCAGCGATATTGATTTTGATTTCCTGGCCAACCGGTTCGAGCTGTCGGGCGGAAACATAAAAAATGCCGTGATATCAGGGGCGTTTTTAGCGGCGCAGGACCATTCGTTGGTGGCCATGTCCCACCTGCTGCGGGCGATCCGCTACGAGCTTCAGAAAGACGGCAAGGTTTTCCGGAAGGAGATGTTCGGGGAGTACGGCGGCGATTTTTAGGCGTTTTCAAGCCTGATGGATTTTGCTTTCCACGCCAGGCTATGCGTTTGGATATGGGTTGACGGACCGAATCGAATGGGGGGGTGGCTGTCATATCGGCTTATACTGCTTTTGGGGACGCCGGGAATACGCTGGTCGATCTGCTGCGTGATTCGCTGACGCCGGGGCTGATTCAAAATCCGGAAATGATCGGGCTTTGTTCACCAGCCGACAAAGGGGATCTCAGGCTGACGGTGTACCCATATTCCATAAAGGAGAACCGGGAGTTCCGGCGCGGTTCGGGCATGCCGGTCAAATCTTACACAGGGTACTATTTGCTGACCGCCCATTCCAAGGCGGAGATCCAGCTCAGGGCGTTCGACGAAGCCGCCATTCTTGGCGGGGCCATTCAGACCCTGGCCAACAACGGAATTATTCCGCCGTCCTACCTGCGCGGCTCCTTGCTGCAGCAGGATGAGGAACTCAAAATGGCCCAGTATTACATCGCACCGGAAGAGATGTCGAAAATCTGGTTTTTCCCGAATATCCCCTATAAACTCTCGGTCGGATTCATGGTGTGGCCGATCGTTCTGGACCTTGATGCGCCAATCGTCGGTGTGCGGGTTTCCGGATAGATCGGGGTTTTGAAAGCTGCGAGGTGAAGCATGGATTACGTATCGGTAATAAAACTCGGCGGACCGGTTTCGCTGGTGGTGAATCTGGTTGACGATTACACCGGGGATGGCTGCAATGATGGCGATTTAACTGTTTTTCTGGACGGTGTGCGCAATAAACCGGAGCGGAAGCGAAATGGGTCGTTTGTCTTCCGAGACCTGTCTGAACCCAGCTGCCGGGTGATCGTACGCGGCGATCGGTTTTTGGAGGAAAGCTTTACGGTGAACCTGGATGACCTGGACCCGAAAAGCCCGGTGGTGCCGGTCAGCCTGAAACCAGCCACGACGTATCAGTTCCGGAAGCATTCCCCGGTTATTCGGGTGACCGTGGTGGATCAGAACGGGGACCCGCTGCCGGATGTCACGATCCAGGCGGTGCTGACCAGCGACGAATGCGCGCGGGCACGAGTTGGTTCTCCGGGAGCTGAACCCGGGGATCAGCAGATTTCGGTGGTTGATATCACCGGTAAAATCGCATCTGGCGATGAATACCGGTTTAACACCCGGGACGGGGAAGAACTCGGAACAGCGATGATTCTGGCACCAGGGGAGTCTGAAGGGGCGTACCGACTGACGGCCCCGTTGGCAAACCCGCTGCCCAGAGGGTGTCTGCTGATGCCGCTCTTGAAAAGCCGCACCAACCGAAAGGGCGAGGCGGTATTCGGTTTCCGAAATCTGTACCAGAAGACCTGCGGGGTTCGGCTGCGCTTTACGCTGGGAGATCAGGTGATGGAGCGCGAAGGCGTGCTCGAAGAGGCGACTACATGGGGATTGGGAACGATCCGTTTCCCGGATTGATCCGGGACCTGTTATTCCTTCAGCCCGGAATCGCCGTACCGCTCATAGAGAAGCTTGTCAAGACGCTCTACCGAGGCTGAGTGGAGCTGGGGCCGCAGTGAAAAATAGATATGCTTGGCGGCTTTTGCGATGTTCTCAGGCGAAAGATCGTTATAAATAGTTTCCGCAAACGTAATCCACATCAGGCCCAATAACCAGGCGTTCTGGGCCATATATTCCTTTTCCAGGCTGGAGACAAACGGTTTCATAATCCCGGCCGCCACCCAGGTGTCGAAGATCTCGATAATCATTTGATGGCGTGCGCGGACCTTGGCGCTGAAGCTCTCGCGCAGCAGGGGGTCCCGTTTGACCAGGGCATTCAATTCCTTAAAAGTGAACCGGTAAGCCACCATCAGAGCGGACAACTTCACCGAAAACTCCAGAATTCCTTCCTCGGAGTTATGAAAGCCCGGCGTTTCCCACATGACCGTCATCTGCGCGTACATCTGCTCGAACAGCTCGCGCACGATTTCTTCCTTATTTGAGAAATAGTAATACAAATTACCCGGACTGATCCCCATTTCCGCCGCGATATGGTTGGTTGTGGTCGCGCTCGCGGAATGAAGGTTAAAGAGATGACGGGCTTTCTCTAGAATTTGGTCTCTGCGCTTCGAACCGCTCATGCTTCCAGTGCCTCCTTCAATCGCTTCTCTATTAAGATATCACATTTGGATGAATGATCTGAATATGGGGCCAGGTCTTGACTGCCGATGCCGATATAACTTATTCTTTAGCCTAGAGCAAGTGCTCTAAAATGTAACCTGCAAATTGGATCCTAGCGGACCACTACCCCTGACGGCGGACTACCCCCCTGTAGTCCGCACTTTTTTTCTTCAGCTGAATTGATTTTTCCAGCAAAGCGGATATAATATAGGTAACGCCCATATGCTTGCGGATGAACGTTAGTCCCTTCTCGATTGCCTAAGGCTTAGGGAAGCAGGTTATAACAGGAGCTTCCCAAAGCTAGGGCCAAATACGAGGAGGTTTTTTAATGTACAACGACAAAGTTCTCAACTGCAAGGACTGCGGCCGCGACTTCGAATTCACGGCATCTGAACAGGCATTTTACGCGGAGAAGGGTTTCGCAAACGAACCTGGCCGCTGCCCGGAATGCCGTGCAGCTCGCAAAGGCGACAATCGTGGCAATCGTGGCGGCGGTTTCCGTCAAGAGCGCCAGATGTTTCCTGTAATCTGTGCATCCTGTGGCGTAGAAACCCAGGTTCCGTTCCAGCCGAGCGGTGACCGTCCGGTTTACTGCCGGGATTGCTTCAGACCGCAGCCCCGCCGCAACGCCTGGTAGGTTTTGCAATCAAACCCCCGGACTTTTTAAGTCCGGGGGTTTTTTATTGGTCAAAAACGAGGGGCAAGCCGTTGGCTTGCCGCCGAATCACGGGCCAAGGAAGCAGGAAAAAGCCACCGCCGGCTCGAAACGGATATAGCGAGACAAGGTGAACTTTGAATCGGTCAAATCAAGTCTTCATGGCAATTGAGTTTATATGCGGTAAGCATCAGGCTAGCCTTTGGGTTATGAACGGCAAGCGTAGGTTGGCCGAAAGCGCGATTGGAGGGTATTCGGTTGCGGCAGGGAAATGGTTTGCTCAAAGAGAGAATTAAAGCTGGCGCCTTGGCTTTGGGCGCTGATTTAGTCGGCTTTGCGCCGGTGGAGCGGATGGCTGGAGCGCCGGAAGGATTCCGGCCGCATGATTTGATGCCTAATGCGCGCACGGTGATTGCATTGGCGCTGCGAATCCCCGAAGCAGCGGTCCGGCTTCGGCACAAGACCACCTACAGCCGGGTGAACGGCAATGCCATGGATCGGCTGGATGATTTAGCTTTTCGGCTGGCCGGGCTGATCGAGGATCTTGGCGGCCTGGCTTATCCGGTACCGGCTGATGAGCCATACCTGTCATGGAACGCCGAACGGCGGCATGGGCAGGGCGATCTTTCGCACCGTCATGCGGCAGCCGCGGCGGGGCTTGGGGTGCTTGGAAAGAATCATCTATTGATGACCCCGAAGTTTGGAAACCGGGTGAATCTGGTGACGGTTTTAACCGATCTTGCGATTGAGCCTGACCCGGTTATAGAGAGAAGCCTCTGCCCCGACGAGTGTGAGCTCTGTCTAAAAGTGTGTCCGGCGGCTGCGATCGGCCCGGAGAGCACGATGCCGATTCGCTGCCGGGAACGGATAAACTGTATACTGCCGCGCGGCTTTGAGGTGTATGGCTGCTGGGAATGCCGGCGGGTGTGTCCGGGCGGTAGATCCACTGCGGAATAGAGAGAGACAAACCCTTTGAAAGAAGCCTGACTTGATGGATTGGTTTGCCGGGTTGGGGTGTTTGAAGAGAATGACATAATGGAGGTTCATGGCGTGAAAACAATTGTGCTGGCGGCGGCGGGAACGGTCGGGGGCGTCCTTGTGCTGGCCGTCATTTTGTATGTGTGGCTGGAAAGGTCGGTATTTCCCAAACCATCCACCCGGGTTTTCTGGAATCTAAGCCCTATGCCGCTGAAAAAGCGGCTGGAAGGATACTTTTACGGGGTCAGACCGGATTTGTACCTTAAGCCCGCGACCTGGGACTGGGTTCAACGCCATTTCGACCAGGATCAAACCGGGGATTCCTATCACGGTAAGGTTGTCACCCGGGAACACGCAGGAAAAATCATTGCTTTGAACCGTCCGATCGAGATTCCGGATCTGGAACACATCGTTCCCTATGCAACCGCCCGGAGTATTATTCTACGGGAACCGATGCCCGTCATTGCGGCAATGGATTGCCCGTGCCGAGCCCAGAAGGCGGATGCCTGCGAACCGCGGGATGTCTGCCTGGTGGTGGGCGAACCGTTTGTCTCCTTCGTTCTTGAGCACCATCCGAAAAAATCGCGCCGATTGAGCGTGGACGAGGCCCTGGCCATGCTTGAAGCCGAGGAGCAGCGCGGACATATTCACACGGCATGGTTCAAAGACGTGATGCACGACCGGTTTTATACCATCTGCAACTGCTGTCCCTGCTGCTGCCTCGGCATGGCCTCCTACCAGCGCGGGACTGCCCGGATTGCTCACTCCGGCTACCGTCCGGTTTTTCAGCGGGAAAGCTGCTCAGCCTGTGGAATCTGCACAGAAATCTGCCCTTTTCATGCGATTACCATCCATGAAGATGCGTACGCAATGGTCGATCTTGACTGCTGCATGGGCTGTGGGCTTTGTGTTTCGCACTGTGCCGTGGAAGGCATTACGCTCGAACTGGCTCCGGAAAAGGGAATTCCGCTGGATGTTGATGCACTCGATTCATGAAGCGAAAGAGCAGCGGATGAACAGGATGGCAACCGCCGCTTTCACAGGCCATGGGCTTTGGAAAGCGGCGGTTTGGTTTTAAAAAGACGGCAGGTTGTCCAGATTGTCGAATTCGGTATCGTTTGGATTGCTTCGCAAGTAAGGGCGGCCGGTCCGTGAGTGGCTGACATTGACGTTGGCGATGAGCCCCTGGCTGGATAAATCAATGGCTTGATCCAGGTCATACACCGAACCGTCCTCCAGCATCACTTCCATGATTTCACCCGATTCGTTTTTCCGTACATGGGTGATTCGCGTTTTCACTCGTCGCTTCATCCTTTCGGTTCTGTTGATAAGCAAAGTCCGTTATAGCGTTCGCCAAAACGGGGAATCCATGCGTCTGAATTGAAAAGTAGGTATAATGGTCAAAACGGGCGTTGGAGGCGGGCTGTGTGAAAAAGGGTTTATGGTTGCTGATCGCAGCGGCGATTGTAGTGCTTGGTCTCGGGTATACCGGTTTTCTGCCGGGGTTATCGGGATTAATGGGGACAGATCAGATGCGGAATCTGGGAATTGACCCGTCGGCTGCGGACCAGCAGTTGGCCAGCGGTGTGGTTCCCGGGATCAAAGAGGCCCAGGGAAAGGCATCACTCGCACTTTCCTCAGGACAGCTGACCGTGCTCGAACGCCGGTATGCCTCGAAGACCATCCCGGTTACGGCTGACGCACAGGTGAAAGTGAATACGGACGGAACCGCGGAAGTATCCGGGAAATTGATTGTGGATCAGATTCCGGATTACGCCCGGCGGGCCGGTATATCGGAAGAAATGACCCGTAATTTTGTCGCGTATCTGCCCGAAAAAAAAGAGGTGCCCTTTTATGCGAAGGTCGGCGCGGAAGCGGCCGGGGGAGATGCCGGTCTTGCCCTGCAGGCAGTAGAGCTTGGACGGATTGATGTGCCGAAGTCCGCTTTGAAAGCGGCCAATCCTATGATGAACCGGCTGGTGCTGCAGCACCTGCGCCAGGTGACCGGGGTTGACCCGAAAACGATTCGGATCGAGAACGGTCAATTGCTGCTGGAAGGTTCAGTGCGTTAAACGGCGGGCCATTAAAGCGACAAACAGCTTTAAATGCATAGAAACGGCATTCCACCGCGGAATGAAAGCGCGAGGGATGCCGTTTTTCGATTTCCTGCCCGGCGGTATTTCGGTTTAAAGCTTTGGCGCGCCGGCGTTTCTTATCGCAAGGTATCCATGTTCTGCCCGAAAAAAGGAGGAGAAAGGCGGCTGTGACAGGAATCTATCAACAGGAGGAAATCGAATGGACGCATTTGACGTACTGGCCAATTTGCCGCTCTTTCGGGGTTTGGATCGGGTTAACCTGGCCAAGCTGGTGCCTGAGCTCGAACTTGCGCGCTGTCAGGCCGGCGAGGTCTTGTTTCATAAAGGAGATACCGGAGATTCGCTGTATATTATTTTGTCCGGGGAAGCGATCGTTTCGCTGCCGCTTCCCGACGGCGGCGAAGTTGAAATCGCGCGTCTGGGGTTGGGGGAGTGTTTCGGCGAGATGGCCCTTTTGGCCGGTGAGCCGCGTTCCGCTTCGGTTCGCGCGAATCAGGAGTTGGAGATGTTTCGGCTCAGCCGGGATCGGTTCGATGCCCTGCTGACCCGCCACCATGCCCTGGCGATCTATTTTTCCGGGCTGCTGGCCCGACGCCTGATTCAAACCAACCGTAAATTTTTACCCGATGCCGGACCGGATCCGGGGCAGGAGCTTGATAATACGGCGACTACACCGATGGTTGACGCGGGCGAGGCAGCCGAGCAACCGAGGCGTCCGCTTTCCGGTCTTCAGCGCTGGATTCTCGCACTCGGCGCGGTGGTGGTTTTTCTGAGCGGTTATGGCCTTCACCAGGCCGGACTTCGGGACCAGCATGTTGTGCTGGTCGAACTGCTTCTAATCGCAACCGTGATCTGGATGGCAAACATTCTGCCGTTCCACCTGGTCGCAATGGCGTTGCCGCTGGCGGCCGTGATTTTCAAGGCCGCTGAACCCGCGAAGGCCTTCGCCGGGTTTGCCAGCCCATCCTGGTTTCTGGCCCTGGGTATCTTCGCGCTGATCGCGGCGATTTCAAGGACAGGATTGCTGTATCGCCTGACCCTGCTCTTCTTAAGCCGATTTCCGCCCGGATATGCCGGACAGCAGATCGCCCTGGTTTTATCGGGGTTGATCCTCACTCCCGTGATTCCGTCGCCGGTCGGGCGCTCGGCGCTGGCTGGACCGCTGGCGCTGAATCTGGCTGAGATTCAGCGATTTGGCCGGCGCACTACCGAATCGGCCGGTCTTGGTCTGGCTTGTCTGCTTGGATTTGGGCATCTTGGCTTTCTCTTTTTAAATGGACAGCCCAGTAACTTTTTGGTGCTCGGCCTCATGCCTGCGACCGCGGCTGAAGCGGTGCACTGGGGATCGTGGCTGTTGGCGGCGCTTCCGGCCGGGCTGGTGTTTACGGGTTTGAGTCTCGGACTTCTGCTCGTTTTCTATCCGGCAAAAAATGAAGCCCGATTGGATCCGCACCTGATTGAGGTTCAGCTTCAGGTGCTCGGGGAACCAAAAGCCAAGGAGGTTCGCTCTTTGGCGGTCGGCCTGCTGATGCTGGCCGGGTTTGCCACCGAAGGATTTCACGGCATCGGGGCGGCCTGGATCGCGCTGATTGGGTTTGCGGCTTTGATGCTGTTGAGAGTACTTGATGAATCGGATATCCGCCAGGAGATTGATTGGCCGTATCTGATCGCCTTTGGGGCACTAATCGGATTCGGTCAGGCGGTACAGGCAAGCGGCTTGACCGACCGGGCCGCGGGCGCGGTGCTCCCCTTACTCGGCGGTATGCTGAATCATCCGGCTGTTTTTCTGGTCACGTCCGGAGCGCTGATGTTTATGATTCTCTTTGCGGTCCCGTTTGTACCGGCGATCGTGATCGGTTTTCTGACCCTGACGCCGCTGGCTTCGGCGGCCGGAATCCATCCGATGGTGTTGGGCATTGTGCTGTTGATGTCAGCGACATCCTGGTTCCTCCCGTACCAGAGCGATGTGCTGCTCAGCCTGCTGTACGGCTCGGAAGGCCGGCTTTTTCAACCGGGGCAGGCTCTGCCGGCTTCTTTTGGCCATGTCGTGATTACCTTGATCGCGATCGCGTTGTCTGTTCCCTGGTGGATTTGGATGGGATTAATTCAGTCTTAAACAGCCACCGGGCATGCTAGAGGAAAAGGGACCAAACGACGAAGACGAAGGAGACAACGAACCCCATGCAGGAACGAATTGATCGGCAGATTGACTTCATTTTGGAAATAGACCGGATCAAACAGATTGTGCGGCAGAACTATTTGGCGGACGGTTCCCGGCGGGAAAACGATGCTGAACACTCCTGGCACCTGGCTTTGATGGCGATGCTGCTGACAGAACACGCGGTTGACCAGGAACTGAACCGGCTGAAGACGATTGAAATGGTGCTTATTCACGATCTGGTTGAGATCTATGCCGGGGACACTTATTGCTATGATGAAGCCGGGCGGAGCAGCCAGACGGAACGCGAGCGGGCGGCGGCAGCCCGGCTTTTTGCCATTCTTCCAGAGGATCAGGAGGCGCGGTTTACCGCACTGTGGGAGGAATTTGAGGCGATGGAAACGCCGGAAGCCCGGTTTGCCGGGGCCCTGGACCGTTTTCAGCCGATGCTGTTGAACTTTACGTCTGGTGCGGCGTCCTGGCGGGAACACACCATATCCGGAAAACAAGTGATAGACCGGAACCGGGCCCCCTTGCAGCAGATCCCCGCGCTTTGGAAACGCGCGGATGAAATGATCCGCACGGCGGTGGCCCGCGGCGATCTGATCCCGACTGAGAAGCCCGAAAAGTGAAGAAGGTCTTTTCGCGCTCTCGGTGCTGTAACGCAAAGAAAACCCCTTAAAGGACAAACCTGAAAAATTCATCCTTTAAGGGGCTTTCTTGAATCGGGGCCCGGCATCGTTATAGAAAACAACTATTTTTCGGGCTTTTCCTGCGTGGAATTGTCCTTGCCGTTGACCGGCGCAATATAATACGAAACGATCCTCTTCCAGGTTAGAAGATCGCCCTGAAGCATAATCTTGAGCTCATCTCGGGTGGTATGCGCAATCTGGCTCTCGATTTCGCGGATTTTCCAAAGAGCGTATTCTTTTGACATCTCCGTTAAACGAGGATTCATCTGCACCGATTCCTTTGATCGAATATGCTGTTTCTATTATATCAGGTGAATGAATATTTGGGCAGTTAGTTCCCGGAAAATACCGGAATGAGTAAGAAAATGGGAAAGAGCCCGCGAATATCGCCGTGAAGTCTTGTCAACGAAAGGAAAACTGGATGACGGAGCTAGGTCTGAACGAAATTCTATACATTTCAGGGTATTTGGTCTTGATCAACGGGGTTACCTGGCTGGTCTACGGCTGGGACAAGTGGAAGGCTGCGCGGGGCGGCTGGCGGGTTGCGGAACGAAACCTGATCCTTCTCGCCATCATCGGCGGAAGCGCGGGGGCGCTGCTCGCCATGGTCTTCTTTCGGCATAAAACCAGGCATGTTAAATTTACCCTTGGGGTTCCGGTGATTATGATTGGCCAACTGTCGCTATTCTGGTGGCTTTACCGGGCAGGCTGATGTTTGAGGAATCCGATCCAGCCAGGGATTGGCTCATCAATGAAACTAGAGGACGTATCCTGAAACAGTGCGCTATAATGGTGGTAATGTGACTAGGGGGTTTGTCCATGGAATGGATTCGACGTGTAGGCCGACTGCTCGTAATCATCGCGATGCTTTTGATCGTAACCGTTCTGCTGGTATTTTACGCAATGAATGAGACGAAAGTGATCCGGAGCTCTGACATGGCTCCCAGCTTGCGGCCGGATGACAGTATTCTGATCAGCCGGATCGCATATATTACCGGTTCCCCGCAGCGTGGGGATCTGGTTGCGGTCAATCCTTCGGAAAGCAATGCCGACGATGTTGTTATGATCAAGCGCGTCATTGCTTTAGGCGGTGAAACGGTGCGGGTCCACAACGGACGGGTCTGGGTGAACAACCGCGCTTTGAAGGAACCGTACGTAGCCGGCCCCGCCGGGTACGAATACGGACCGGTCATTGTTCCGCAGAATTGCCTGTTCGTGCTTGGAGACAACCGGGACAACAGCTATGACAGTCATCTCTGGAATTACTGGATCACCCCGTCCAACCTTCGCGGGAAAGTCACCCGGATTTACTGGCCGCTCAGCCGGTTCGGCGCGGTGGGAGAGCCGCTGCAAGCCAAGAGCCAGCCTGAATAATGGCTGCGGATCGGTTCAAGCGCCTGGCGCGCCCAGGGTTGAAACCGGTTGGACCGAAGTGATCGTGAAGACCAGGCAGTTTTTCAGGGGAAACGTGTGATACGGCGTTCGGCCCAGCCGCTCCACCAGCCGATCGAAACGTTCCCCGCAGGTTTCGTCGGCAGTCAGGGTAACATAAACCCGAACCCCGTTTTTGCGCCCGGCATCGTCAAAAGTCAGAACGAGAAATGCGCCTTTGCCGGTTTCCTTCAGGTTTTCGTAGGTTCGCTCAGCCCCGAACCGGGCCATCAGAATTGTATCATCCCCGACCATCTCCAGGACCGAAATCACAGCGACGTTTACGTTATAGTCCCGATCGGTTGTGGAAAGGGTGGTTGAGGGAAGGTTTTGATTGATTAACGCGCGGGCCTGTTCGATGAGATTCATAGTCTGCCTCCTCGGGAACTGGATTGCATCATTACTGATAGTGTAACCTGGATCAGTCATTTTTTTTCCGGTGTTCGCTTAGAATAGCTCATTGGCTGGGGGATTTGCCAATAATTCATTCGAAAGATTGTGAGGGAAAATAGTATGGCACCTGATGTCTGTCCGTCATGGTTGAGTTTTACGCTCCAAAATCGCTTCCGCAGAAAGTTTCATAATCCGGATCAAATCCTGTCATCTTATATAAAAAATGGCGATATAGCTGCGGATATCGGCTGTGGACCGGGGTTTTTCACGGGCGCTATCGCCCGCCTGGTCGGAGACCAAGGACGGGTAATTGCGGCTGACCTTCAGCCGGCGATGCTGGAACGTACCCGGAAAGTGTTGGAACAGGAAGGCATGATCGAGCGGGCCCGGTTTCACCGGTGTGAAGCCGATCGGCTGACGCTTCCGGAACCGGTTGATTTCGCGCTTACTTTTTGGATGGTTCATGAAGTGCCGGACCCGGGGAGCTTTTTTGCCCAGATTGCGGCAGCCTTGAAACCCGGTGGGCGGGTACTGTTTGTGGAACCGAAGATGCATGTCATGAAGAGCATGTTTGAAAAGGAAATCAAACTCGCTGAAAGAGCTGGATTAGATGCGGGCGAAAGGCCTAAAATCAGTCTCAGCCGGGCCGTTTTACTGGTGAAGCCGTCCTGAGCAATACGATTGATCAATTCGGTTCGCAGGGCTCACTCTCCATCGCGTTCCGGTATTTGGTCAGAGTCTGCACCAGATAATCTTCTATGACATACTGGTATTTCAGCGGCGTATCACCGGCGTCGACTTCGTAAAACACGTTCATTTCTCCTTGATAACGAACCATGACCGCCTTGATCACGGCCCGGACGAACCGTCCTTCCACTTCCAGAATGACCGGATCGCCGAGGTCAAAAACGGTTTCCGCTCCGATTTGCATGCCAGGCACCTCCTCCAACGAATTGTTCCCTAATTCCATTGTACGCCTTCAAATTCCTCTTGAATAATTGCTCTAAACAGGATCGTTCGGGTATGCTCAAAGAAGAGATAAAAGGGGGGGTTAAGCATGATGCCGAGAGTGATCGTCCATATCGAAACCAGCCTTGACGGCTGCATTGAAGGGTTTCGGCTTGACGAGGTGATGTACTACGAGCTTGCGGCCCACTTTAAAGCGGACATGGTTCTAGTGGGCGCGGACACGCTGCTTGATGCCGCGGGCGATGCCGGTCCCGAAGAACCGGACGATTATTTTAAACCAACCGGCAAGCCGGAATGGGCGCCTTACTGGGTGGTGCCCGACAGCCGGGGACGGGTCAAAAACCTGCACCTCTTCCGCCGGTTCAATTTTTGCCGGGACGTCATTGTTTTAGTCTCTGAAACCACACCGAAAGAGCACCTGGAATACTTGTCGGAACGCGATTATGATTACATTATTGCCGGGAAGGATCATGTCGATTATATTGACACATTTGCAATCTTGAACGAACGGTACGAGACCCGGACGATCCGGGTTGATTCCGGGGGAACGCTGGCTGCATGCCTCATCAAGGATAAACTGGTGACCGATATCAGTATCCTGCTGGCGCCGGCCGTGGCAGGGCGTCCGGACCGGACCGCGTTTCGAAGCCTGCAGCTGGATAAGGTTGGGCCGCTGGATCTTGAGTTGATGCACGTTGAAAAAATGCCCCGGGGTTTTGTCTGGCTCCATTACAAGGTGGAGGATTAGGGCAGAAACGTTACCGGGATCGCAAGCTGGCGAAGAACCTCGCGCAGTTCCGGAAGGCATTCCGGGGTGGTATGAAAGATTAAGAGCCCCAATTTGGGGTCCACTTCGGCCGGGTAAGCCAGATGACCATGTCCCTGAAACAAGGCCATGAACAAATGAAGCTCGGCCGGAGCCACCTGAACCCGCAGGGCGTAGCCCGGCCGCGGATCCGGTGCCGCAGAGCCGATTCGGTTGTCTCCTCGATAGCGGGTCATTCGCGCTTTATACACTCCTTGACAAGTCTGATGACGGTTTCCTTATTCGTTGATGATACGTGGCGTTCTCATTATTGTAATTCAGTTGCGCCCAATTAAGAAACCGTTGGTGCGAGAAGAGAAAAATCGCCGGGAAACACAAGAAACCGGGCGGTTGGTGTGATAATGTTAAGAAGATAAAAGAAAACACACATACCAATGAATGTGAAACGAGGTATGCCAACTGTGCATAAAAAGACCGAAAAATCCCCGGTAAACAAGGAAATTGACGCGTTTTTAGCCTCGTGTCCGGTGCATGATCCGCCGGGTGAATCCGCATGTCCCTGCGGCAGCAAATTGACGTTTGCCAATTGCTGCAGGAAAAACCGCCGCCGTTTTCGGATCGCCTGGGCGACTGACCACGGGGTGCCGGCTGTGTTTCCGGAAGCCGAGCTTCGGGCCCGGGCCCAGGACTTGCTTCGCTTGATGACGCGGCGGCCGCCGAAGAACGATCTGCGCCAGAGCCTGGAGTATACGCGGGAACTGCTGCGCAAGTATGACCGGCTGATGGCCTTGTTTGTCGGCCAGACCAGCTGCCGGCGCGGCTGTGACGCGTGCTGTTACTACGATGTCAGCACCAGCCACCTGGAGATCGAACTGATTCGCGACTACGCCCGGGAGCGCCTGGAAAAGCCGGTTCTTCGCGCGATTCAGCGCCGGATTGAGGATCAGAAGAGCCACTACATCAAAGAATCCGCTCGTCCGCAAAGCCAGGGCAAGGAATACCGGAAATTCGCCGCCTATTATCAAAAACATCTCCCATGCCCGTTCCTATCCGAAAAACGGGAATGCTTGGTTTATCCGGTCCGCCCCTTTACCTGCCGTTCTCATTCCGCGATCTCAGATGCAGATCGGTGCTCAAAAGGCGGCGGAATTGAATTGCTGGACCTTATGGGCCTGTCCGATCGAATTAGGGATCTTCTGGTTGAAGCGGCCCGCGCGGCTGAGGGCCCGACCCGATGGGAGCATGTCGGTCTCTGGTTCCCGTTCGGCGTGACGCCCAGAAAAGGGGAAGGCAATCAGGAAGCGAAGGCCGATGCAAAAAGCCCGAATATCCAAGGAGGTGCCGATACAGTGCCAAAAAAACCAGGGAAGACCGGACCCCAGAGCTCTGCAACCAAACCGGGCCCCAAACGTATACCAAAAATACTGCGTGATCCGGAGGTGCCGGCCGACTGGAAACCGCGCGGCGGCGCCGCGCCGATGGGTAAAGAAAAAACAGCCGGACGGGGCAAACCCGCGGTTGGTAAATCCGCCAGCGGCAAACCATCAGCAGGCAAGTCCGCGGCCGGGACCGGCGCGGGCACCTCATATGCCGGGAAAAGCAAACCCGCAGGCGTTCCCGGTGCGCATGGAGCGGCCAAACCCGGTAAGCCCCCGGCGGCAAGACCTGCCGGTCTGGGCGGCACTGCGGCAAAGCCCGGAGCTAAACCGGCTGCGTTTGCGAAAAGCGATCATCCTAAGGCAGGACCGCAGGGAGCCCCGGCAGGAGCCAGAAGGCCGGCCGGAACAGGCGCGGGCACCTCATATGCCGGAAAAAGCAAACCCGCAGGCGTTCCCGGTGCGCATGGAGCGACCAAACCTGGTAAGCCCCCGGCGGCAAGACCTGCCGGTCTGGGCGGCACTGCGGCAAAGCCCGGAGCCAAACCGGCTGCGTTTGCGAAAAGCGATCGTCCCAAGGCAGGACCGCAGGGAGCCCCGGTAGGAGCCAGAAGGCCGGCCGCGGGCGGAGCAGCGGCACCAAAAATGACGGCTGGCAGTCCGGTTAGCGGAAAAAGGCCATCCACGACGGGCATCTCGTCCGGGCCGAAACCGCCCACCCGAGGGGGCACCGGCACACCAAGGCCAGCGAAACCGGGTGTGCCCGGCGGACCGAAGCGGACCGGCGCGTCACCATCGGCAAAAGGACCCAATCGCCCAGCCGGAGCCCCGTCTGGGAGCCGAGGGAAAGGAACCGCCGGAAAGCCTTATGGAAAACCGGCGTCCAGCGGTAAACCGCGCGGCAAACGATAATCGATGCAACAAGCAGGTGAGACCCAATGCCAAACTGGAAATTGATTAATGATTGTGTGCAGGAATTGATCGAAGTTTTTCCACGGCTGGATTCCGGCTTGAATCTGGTTCAACGCTGCGTTGAGGATGAGTTCGAAGTGGATTGCCCGGATCTGATTCCAGCCATGCGGGCATCGTACCAGGAATTCGGCATCTGGCTGGCCGATGTGTTTCAGGAGGAACCGCTGCCGGCCGGCATCGTCGCCCTGAACTTGGGGTTGTTCGAGAATTCCGGCGGCATTCAGCTGTACGTGTCCGGTGCCCAGACCTGGGAACCGGATGATCCGGAATGGGCACACGATATGATCTACTGGCCGGAAAACCGTCACGCGCCAAGCGGCCTGCTGGGCCGGATTTTTGATGAGGCTGAACTCGATGAAGATGCTTGTCTGTATCTCGGACTGGCTGCGGTGATCGTGTTTACCCTGGAACTGGCCCGGGAAAAGCCGGATCTCTTTGATGCGGACACGCTCTTCGTCTGCACCGGGTACGATGACGGAGAACTCTACAGCTTCGGCAGAATCAACCCGACCGGAATCGAGCCTTTGATCGAGGATTAGGGCTGGTCATCTGTTTGTTCAATAAAGAAAACTAGGGACCTTGATTGTCAGCAAAGAGCGGATCAGGGTCCCTGATATTTTTACTCCGGCATCCAGGAAGACTACATCCGCATGCCCATTCGAACTGTAAAAGTAAGATAATTTACGATGCCGAAAAGGGCGATGATCGTCATATATGGCAGTACGACCGGAAACAGCTTCGCGTTCGGATAACGATGCCGGGCAATGCGGTATACCGTGTACAGCGAGCCCAGCATGCCTAGAATGACCAGAGTATACTGCATCATCTCAATGACCGGGTCGGAAATAATTCTCATTGACCCCATTGGCATAGACATGCCGAACAATCCCATCGTCGTAAAATAAACGGCCTTTCCCTCCGCAAGCAGGTGGAAGAGATTATGAGCCATGTGTGCCGCCAGGTCCAGCGGAATGACCGCATAGCCGAAGTGAGTGAAGGCGGTACGGCAGGTGTCGCCGGTAAATTGTTTCGAGACCGCTGCAGCTGCAAACAGAATGAGTACCGGTGCCGCCATCGCGGCGAGGAAAAGCAGGGTAAAAGCCGTATTCGTATGATGAATCCCGGTTGTCCGTTCAATCCACTGCAGTAATTCCGGATAAAAATCCAGCATGGTGATGTTCTGGATCAGAACAATCCCTACGATCACGAGGGCCAGAAACGCTTCTTCGAATCGCGTCCGGGTCATGTCCCAGAATTCGCTGGTCGGAATACGCGGAGAAAGCCGTATGGAATCATGGGTACAGGTTTTTACGCAATTCGCGCACAGATTGCAGTTTGCGTTCGTCGTCATCGTCATCGGGAATTCGAACATTGGGCATCCCGGCACTTTCGCGGTGCCTGTGAAGCAATCCTTGGTCTTGCACGTGCGGCAGATTGCCTGGTCGGCGCGCAGTTCAAGCATGCCGGCCCGGGAGTAGTTGCCCGAAAGACTTCCCAGGAAGCACAGATACCGGCACCAGGTCCTGCGTTCGAACAAGGTGGCAATTACCAGCACCGAACCGGTAATCATCAGCAATAGGACGCCGGTACCGCGCGGATTTTCTACAATTCCCCAGATGTGATCGCCCCACGTGATCAGCAGGAAGGTTATATCAATAATCCATAATCCGTAGGTTTTGATGAATTGAGGCACTTTGCGGTTCGCGCCCCAGAGTGTTTGAACTTTGTCGCTAAGCCAACCGAAGGGGCAGATGGCGCACCAGAAACGCCCGAGCAAGAAAAACAGGAGCGGGATAAGCGGCCACCAGATAACCCAGGTGGCAGCGCTGCCGAAGTTTTCATCCGGCGCGGAAGGCCCGAACAGCGTTTCAAGCGTAATCAGGGCAAAAACAACAACGGCTGCCCATTGAAACAACGCGGGATACAAGCGGTTTTTCAGCAGTCCTTTGATCCACCGCTGGTTCAGTAAATTCAAAGGCTTTTGATGAAACGACATGACGCAATCCTCAGCTTTCTTTGTTTCTAGTAATCTCAAACCCGTGACGACGCGCTTTGACAAGATTACACCCCCTTCATTGCAAGACGCGTGCCTGGGGATCGGTTTTTCCGTTCGAAGGTTTTCGGACCTCAAACAGAATCGGTAATCGGGAATTTCTGGCTGGTTTTTGGCATGGGGGCAGCGGATCACAAATGGGGCAAATCACACGGCTATCGGGCCTTTTCCCACAGTGGGGCGGAAACGCTATAATAGATCATATGACTTCACAGGCAAAGGAACGGTTGCTGCGATGAATCTCCTGGCAATGGAACACGTGGTCAAAGGGTTTGGCCTCAAACAATTGCTCCGGGATGTGAGCTTTGGCATAGAAGAGGGTGAAAAGATCGGTCTGCTTGGCAAGAACGGCTCCGGCAAATCGACCTTTTTAAAACTGGCTGCTGGCCTGGACGAGCCGGATGGAGGCACTATCGCCTGGTCGAAAAACCTCCGGATCGAATACCTGCCTCAGAATCCGGCCTACGATCCGAACGCGACCGTTATTGAAACCGTGCTGACCGGAGATACTCCGGCAATGAGGGTCTTGAAGCGCTACCACGCGGTCATGCGGGAGCTTGATTTTCGCCCCGATGACCGGTCGCTGCATAAGGAAATGACCCACTTGTCCCAGGAATTGGACGCCATGCACGCCTGGTCCCTGGAAAGCGAAGCCCAGACCGTGCTTACCCGGCTTGGGATTACCGGGTTCGACGAGCGGATGGCGGTATTGTCCGGCGGGCAGCGGAAAAGGGTCGCGCTTGCGGCCGCCTTGATGAACCCAGCGGATCTACTCATTCTGGACGAGCCGACCAACCACCTGGATAACCTGGCGATTGACTGGCTCGAAAAGCACCTGCGCAGCTTCACCGGGGCCTTGCTGATGGTCACCCATGACCGCTATTTCCTGCAGCGGGTTGCCAATCGCATCGCCGAAATTGAAAACGGCCAGATGTACAGCTACCCGGGCAACTATGCCGTCTATCTGGAGCGGAAGCTGGAGCGTGAGGAAATGGCGGCTGCTTCCGAAAAGAAGCGGGAGAGTGTCCTGCGCAAAGAGCTGGCCTGGGTGCAAAAAGGGCCCAGGGCGCGAACCACGAAGCAGAAAGCGAGAATCGACCGGTACGAAAACCTGGTGGAAGAACACCAGACCAACCGGACGGACACGGCGGTTGTGCAGATGGCTTCTACCGCCAGCCGCCTGGGGAAAAAGACCATCATTGTGGAAAACGTATCGCATGGATATGGCCAGGATTCATTGGTTTCAGGCTACTCAACCATTCTGGCGCAGGACGAGCGTTTGGGGATTGTCGGACCCAACGGCATCGGCAAAACCACTCTGCTCAAACTGATCATGGGTGAAATAACGCCCGAGCAAGGAACGGTCGACATCGGGCCGACGGTGAAAATCGGCTATTTTCCACAGGAAAGCAATGACCTGCCTGAGAGCATGCGGGTTATTGACTATATCCGGGAAGCCGGGGAATACCTGCAGGCGGGCAAACGCAACCTGAGCGCGTCGCAGATGCTGGAGACCTTTTTGTTTCCATCCGCCGCCCAGTGGAACCTGATTGCCAATTTGTCCGGGGGCGAGCGGCGGCGGCTGCATTTGCTGCGCATTTTGATGGGCGCCCCGAACGTGCTGTTATTTGACGAGCCGGGGAACGATCTGGATATCGAAACCTTGACTATCCTGGAGGATTACCTGGACGACTTCCCCGGCGCGGTGGTCGCCGTCTCCCACGATCGTTTTTTCCTGGATCGGATTGCGGACCGGATTCTTGCGTTTCAGAGCCAGGGCAGGACGAAGGAATATCCAGGCAATTACACTGACTATGCCGCGTTCGCGGCCGCGGAAGTCTCGGAAAAGACAGTACCGGTTCGTGAAGACAAGTCGGTTGATCCAGGACGGAACCAGGAAAAAGAAAAAGCCAAACCGTTAAAATTCACCTTCAACGAACAGCGCGAATACGAGGAAATAGACAGCCGAGTCGAGGCAGCCGAGCACGAGCTGCAGGCTTTCCGGGAAGCCATTGAGCAGTCAGCCAGCGATTACCAGCGGCTGCAGGAACTCCTGGCCGAACGGGAGGCTGCCGAACACCGTCTGGATGAACTGCTTGAGCGCTGGACGTATTTGAATGAACTGGCGGAAACCATTGAAAAACAGAAGGCTGAAAAAGACGCCAGGTAAGTATCAAAGGGAAGGATTGATCCGATGAAGCTGCTTTTTATCGTTCTGCTGATTGTCGGGGCGTATTATGCGGTCCGGCAGTATTCCTCCGAAAACCGCTTCGAATGTGATCGCTGTGCCTGGGATCACAGCTCGGCCTGCCGCAATCCCCGGCGGCCAAACGCAAGGAACTGCCCGGATTTTCGCCCGCGGTAATCCAGGCCTGGCTGACGTTGCCAAACCTGCCAGGCGAAATCTTGTGTGCTTGATGTCCCGCATACACTGTTCAAACCTTCCGCAAGCGCTCCAATGACAAACCAGGCGATGGTACTTGCCGTTTTTCGGTGTTAACACCCCACCGTAGCAACCTGATACCGGGCCGCATAGTCTAGACTATCTGCTGCATCAAGCTGGTTTTTTTGCTCAAGAATAATTCAGAATATTACGACAATAATAGTAAGCCGGGGTATCCCCCGGGTGATGCAGCAGCGGTTTCGGTGGAAAGAGAAAAGGAACCAATCGAGGATTTTCGGTGACTTCAGGATGATTGGAGGACGCCCGGTGACGGTTTGGAACCTGACCGACCCGTAAGGCGTAAAGCACGGAAGCGAGGTGAACGGTAATGCCTAAATTCTTTATTGTGAACATGATGGGATACGTGCTCCCGATCCCATACACCAGCTACGAGTCGGCATGCTCCGCGTGCGATGCGGGCGAGATCGTGTATCTGGCGGGTAGCCTGGAAGAATTGGAATATTGCCTTGATAATTGGGAGGAGGAACACAGCTTCCAATGAAACACGCAGCGAATTGGCCCAGAAGTTTTGACTGTATGCCCCCTGCGTTGCCGCATAATCCAAGAACTTGAAAGACCGGGAACCAAACTCCCGGTCTTATTATTTTCTTGCATTCAATATATCGGAGCGGGCGGAGGGTCGTGGGGGAAGCCGGTCGGTGGCGGGCCGGTTGCCGACGAGCCGTCATAACATCCGGTGAAGTGTGAGGAATAATTGCGGGTTCTGCCCGGCAAGGATGCCGGGTACCCGGGACCAGGCATGGATGCCTGGTGTCCCGGGGTGGTTCCGCAATCCTCACGCAAGCCGCGATGTTATAGGCGAGGAGGCGTTAGGCCCGGCACCGACCGGCTTCCCCCACGACCCTCGCGCCCGCCAGCACTTACCAACCTGACGAAAACCCGTAAACATAAGAGATGAAGCCCAACTTCTGGCGAAAAAATCCACCTAAACCATCGGCATCCTTAAATAAAGGTATCCAATAGGTTTGAATTAAAAAATAATTGACATCCAAAGTAAATGCACCCTACAGTTATTAGTGGAATCATGTTACGGAACCGAAAGGTTCAATCGTACATTCACTTTTATTGGGGGGTAAAGGATGAAGTACAACTACAATGAAACTGCGCTGCGCAACCTCGGCATCGAGGACACAACCCGGCTCGACCGCCTGGTAGACTTCGCGTCAGCCCGGGAAGCGCACCAGAAAAAGGATCATGCCCGCAAGGACAAGCGGATCTCGCTCAAGGAAGCCGTGGCCGAGTACGTCCAGGACGGTGACATCATCTGCGAGAACGCTTTTAACTATGTGCGGACCGCGCTGCAGGCGGACTGGGAGATTATCCGCCAGGGTAAAAAGAATCTCCATCATATCGGCTCACCGAATACCAATCAAAGCTTCTTCGTCTGCGCCGGCTGCACCGACGCGATCCACGCATCCTACTCGGGCGCGGAAATGCGCGGGATTGACCGGGCGTTTGACAAGAATTTCAAGCGGGGGAAGGTCAGCATTCTTTCGGAATGGA
The DNA here is from genome assembly GCA_050258755.1 of Solirubrobacterales bacterium. GTDB lineage: Bacteria > Bacillota > Syntrophomonadia > Syntrophomonadales > DTU052 > JBLMZI01. Next base: position 63,467 of record JBLMZI010000010.1, read on the forward strand.
GTCACGGCGCGATGGCCCAGGGCTTCAAAGCGGCCCAGCTCGGCAGCCCGGGTGTCTTTTCCAAGCAGATGCTCGGTTCGGACCTGATCAACTATAACCCATTCGTTCAGGTCGTGCAGAATCCAGGCCGGGAAGACGATGATCCGGTCGTGTTCATTCCGGCCTTATATCCGGATGTCGCGTTCATTCACTGCCAGTGGGCGGACAAGTACGGCAATGGGAGAATCTTCGGACCGGCTGTCAATGATGTCGCAGTGGCGGCCGCAACCCGCAAGCTGATCGTCACAGCCGAAGAAATCGTGCCCGAATCCGAAATCCGCAATAACAACAAAGGTGTCATCATTCCCTTTATGTACGTCGACGCGGTGGTCGAACTGCCGTTTGGCGGCGTCCCCGGCAACGTTCCCGGCTACTATTTCTGGTCCCGCGAGTGGTGGGAGTGGGTGTTCCGGATTGCCATGGCGAGCGACGAGAACATGCAGTCTTTCTTTGACTACTGGATTTACGGCTGCAAAGACCAGTTCGACTTTGTCGACAAACTGGGCGGCAGCAAGTGGATTGCCGATATGCGGCGCCTGACCAAGGCTGCCGAAGGCAGCATGGAGCTGGACGGCGTCAACTACGATTACGAGTCGGTCATCCCGAAGTTCTAATCAATGAAGGAAGGCAAGGAGGTTTTTCGCATGAAGGAGATCGCACCGGCGAACCCGCTTGAAATGCTTGCATATGTGATTTCACTGCAGATTGAGAATAACAAAGTCGTATATATCGGGACCGGCTTGCCCATGGTCGGCGCGGCCCTGGCCGCCAAAACCCACGCACCCCATATCACCCAGGTCTTCGAATCCGGAGCGCAGGACCCGCTGCACGGCGACATGCCCTGGTCGGTCTGCGACCCGTTCACCTGGCGCAAATCGCCGATGATTCAGGAGATGGCCTATTCGTTCGGACAGGTTTATAACGGCTATGTTGACATCGCTTTCCTGGGGGGCGCCCAGGTTGACCCTTACGGCAATGTCAATACCACGGTCATCGGCGACTACCATAAGCCGAAAGCCCGGCTGACGGGTTCCGGCGGGAATAACGACCTGGCCTCGCTGTCGGACAGTCTGTGTCTGGTGGGAATACAGACTGCCGATAAATTCCCGGCCAAATGCGATTATGTGACATCCGTGGGCTGGCTTGAAGGCGGGGATTCCCGCAGGAAAGCCGGCTTGATCGGAAATGGCCCCAAAGCCGTCATTACCCAGCTTGGGGTGTATGACTTCCATCCGGAGAGCCGCCGAATGCGGATCAAATCGCTGCATCCGGGCATTACCTTTGAAATCGCCCAGGCATGCACCGGTTTCGAACTGTTGAAACCGAATGGCAGCGAGATCCCGGTTACGCCGACCCCGCCGCCGGAAGTGCTGGAGATTCTGCGCACTGAAGTCGACCCGCGCGGCGTATTTACGAAACTACCGACCGCTTAACGGCAAACCTGATCATCCGGAATTTACGGACGGACTGCGGCATGCAGCCGTCCGTTTCCTTTTTTCGCGCCGACGGGTTGTTAATGGAGCGACAGATTCGTTTATCGCCAGAACGAAAACGAGTATAATCAACAAATAAAACCGAAACGGTGTGACTTAGAACGCAGTCGCTGCGGGCACTCGTTAAAAACAGAGGGGATTGTCTTCCATGGCAATGAAAGAAGCGGATCGTTCGGTCCGGACCGCGCTGCTGGTCGTCCTCGGGTTCATCGTGATCTATGCCGCGATGGCCTGGCAGTCCGGCCGCGAAGGGAATCAGCCAATTGTGCGGACCGGGGAGCAACTGGTCCAGTATCGTGGGACAGCCGCCTGGGTGATCGGAAAATATAAAACCGGGCTGGACGGGCAGGGTGAACTGACCCTGCAGGACGGAACACGGGTGATGGTCGAATACCGGCCGGCGGCCGGGGAAAAGGCTAATTTCGCGGGCGATGATGTTCGTGTTTACGGCAGGATCGTGACGCCGGAGCAGAAAACGAATCAGAAACAGCCGGTCGCGGTCATTACCGAGGTGCGGTCCATTGCCAAAATGCCGAACCGAAGCGAAGGGAGAACGGAGAGCAAATGAGTCGAAAAGACAAGGGAACGGGATTGGCCTGGTATGAAAACACGGAGCACGGGTTTCGGATGAAATATCCGAAAAGCTGGGAGCGGCTGGATAAACTGCCCCAAGCCCTGGTTGCCTTTGTGAAGCCCGGAAAAAAGATCCTTCGCAAAGCCTTTAATGAAAGCGTGAACGTTGTGTTTCGCGACATGAAAGGACAAGGGGCCGATCTGGCGTCGTTTGTCGATATGGCTATGATGGAACTGGACAGCATGGTGCCGGGTTTTGAACTTCTCGCAGACGAATCTTGCGAACTGGCTGGAAAACCGGCCCGCATGCTGAGCTACAGCGGCGACTATAAAAAAGGGCAGCGGCTGCGCTGGCTCCAATATATCACCACCGCGCGCGGTGATGTCTATGCACTGACTTTTATCGCCACCGAAGACAAATACGACGAGGCGCTGATGACGGTTCGTGAGATGATCGATTCATTTGCATGGAGTGTGGAACCGCCAGCGTCAGAGGAATAGGCCGGCCGAAAGGCCGGCCGCGCATCGCATAGCGGCGTGCAGGGGCTACTGCGGCACCGTCCTGCTTTCGGCGAATTGCCGGGCTTCGGGATCGGTGGTGACCATCATCACCGGTTCAAGCTTTTCACCGGCGTGACAGCTGCATCCGTGATGAACCAGCGTGATCACGGTGGTTCCTTTGCTGGTGCTGCGTACACTCTTTACCGCATAATGCTGATTGGTCACCAGATCGATGAGCTGCTCCAAATCCGACATCGCTTCACGCCTCCCTCAGGATTTATGGTGTCTCATTCCGAAGAGTCCGAAGAAAGTCCGCGGGTTTAGCCGAGCCGGTCGCGGTTCGCTTGCAGCCACCGGTCTGTCTGCGCATACCCATAGTCATGCTGGCAGAGCAGCCAATCCCAGTCGTTGTTGATCTTGGATGACCCGTCATAGTTATTGTAAAAATCGCCGGAACCGATCGTATGAACCCGGACCGGTTTCAGCTTTCCGTCCAGGTCGGCCCCCTGTTCCACGAACCGGTTATAAATCTGGATTGCCTTGACTTCCTGCATCACACCGGCGTTAAAACCCATATCGGTCGACCGGTCCAGAATCTGCGACGCGGTGTAGGGCAGTTGGGTGAAATTGATCGAATCGACTTGAACCACCAGCAGGTCATGGCAATTGGAACGCATAAGGAGCGGGGTAATCGGCGGGTTGGCGCTGTAGCCGCCGTCCCAGTAGTATTCACCGTCGATCGGCACCGCGTGAAACAGCATCGGGAAGCAGGCCGATGCGATCACGGCGTCCACCGTGACATCTTTGTTCGAAAATACCCGGCTTTCGGCAGTTCGGACATTGGTTGCGCCGAGGAACAATTTGACCCGATCCGATTGGCGGAACACCGAGAAATCAATTAATGAAGGGAGAATCCACTGCAGCGGATTGATGTTGAATGGATTCAGCTGATAAGGAGAAAAGGCGGTTGAAATAAAAAACCGGAACATGGCAAACAGCGGATTGAACCAGATGTTCCCCTTGCTGATGGTCCGGTCCAGCGGGGTCGGCTGAAAAGGTGAAAACATCGAGATTTCGGCTAATTCATGCCAGAAGCGGTGCAGTACCTCATGGGCAGCCTGCGGACCGCCAGTCAGAAGCCCGTAGGCGACCAGTGTGCCGTTGATCGCCCCGCCGCTGCTGCCGGAAACACCGATAATTTCAAGGTCCGGATCCTCAAGCAGCCGGTCCAGGACCCCCCAGGTAAACGCGCCGTGCGCGCCGCCGCCTTGCAAAGCGAGTATGATCTGTTTAGCCATATCGTGAACTCCTCCTGTTGGGTTAACCTTCCGCTTCATTGTAGCAGGAAGGACGGTGCCTTCTAAACGGCAAACTTTGGAGGACCGCGTTTTAAGTGGGGCGGCACTTGGAACGCAGCGGATTAGAAAGAGGATGCTATTGAGGCATCCTCTTTATGCTTAGGTTTATGGTGTGGTCTGAAGAAAATCCCGGCTCAATGCCGTCTTCTCTTGCCATTATGCCGCCGGTCCAAGGATGGAATCCATAGCTGATCCGGCATGGCCTGAACGCTGACAGGCCTTATTTGTCTTTCTTCGTTTCCTTGGGCTCCCGGATCTCCGGCCGCAGCCCTTTCATCATCATTCCCCACATGAAAAGCTGATACTTTACCACCGGGCTTTCGAGAATCGGCATTTAATTTCTCCTCCTTCGTCTCTCTAAAACACTTTCTATTTGCGATCCAGTGCCGCCGGACTATACCTATGCGATCTTTCGCCCGGCTATGCATGATGTGTTGGTTTGTTTTCGCGTGCGCTTATTGCTTCTGATCCTACTTTAGCAGGGTAATGTTACGGCCGTATGTTGGAAATGTTAAGGTTGCGAAATGCTTTTGTTAAAACGGGCTTAACATAAAGCTATTTCGAGATCGGGAGGGTGAATTGGAAGATTGCGCCGCGTCCGGACGCGTTTTCCGCCCAAATCCGGCCGCTGTGGCTTTCCACGATCTGCCGGCAGATGGCAAGGCCGAGTCCGGTTCCCTTGCCGCGCGCGTTTCCGGGCGAACTCTGGGCATATTTTTCAAAGATGCGCTCCAGGTCTTCCGGCGCGATACCCGGCCCGGAATCCTGCACTGAAACCCGAATCAGGTCCTGGTGCACGATTGCCTTGCACAGAATATGGTCGGAGGTGTCGGAGGCCTTTAGGGCGTTGGATAACAAGTTAATCATGACCTGAATCAGCCGATCCCGGTCTCCAACCGTTGTCGGCATTTTTTCCGGAAGCTCGGTCAGAATCATGACACCTTTCTGATCACACAGCGGGCGCATTGATTCAACCGACTGATAGATGATATCGTCGAGCTTGACCGGCTCCATCCGCCAATCGATCTTACCCGCCTCCAGCTTTGCGATATCCAGCAGGTCATTGATCAATGCGGCCAGGCGTTCCCCTTCAAGGATCACGATTTCAAGGTTTTCTGTGACCTGGGAAACCGTTTTCGCGGTACGCTCATCCGGGATCTGCACCAGCGGCAGGATCACACGCTCCAGCCGGTTGGAAACGATCCGGGCAAAACCGAGGATTGAGGTCAGCGGCGTCCGCAGTTCGTGCGATACCGTAGACAGCAGATCCGTCATCGCCCGGTTGGTTTCGAGCAGGGCTTCATTGGATTTTTTCAAGGCTTCTTCGGCGCGTTTGCGCTCCATGACTTCCTGTTCCAGGCGCCGGGTCTGGCGCAGGTCCTGCGCAATAAGGGAAAAACCGAGGGCATCCCCGTGCCGGTCCTGAATCAATGAATACGAAAGCCGGGCTGGAATCCACTCCCCGCGCCGCGCCTTCAGATGGGTTTCCACCTGGACGCCCGGACGTCCATCCCGAAGCAGCTGCTGTGCGTCGGTGAAACCGCCGGGAACGTAATAATTCAGCGGCTGGTGGACCAGCTCGTCCTCCAGATAGCCCAGGATTTCGGACACCCTGGCGTTTGTTTTCAGAATCATTCCCGACGAGTCGACCAGGAAGGTCATGTCGGTGATCCGGGTCAACAGGCCGTCGGTGGCCATAGCCGGGGTCAGTGTGAGCATTCTGAGTTTCACGATGGCGTACCAGCAGCCGGCGATCCAAATGAGTCCGAAAACGTGCGGCACTTTCGGGAAGTAACTGATCCCTAAGGCCGGCAGCAGGGTTTCGTTCAGGAAATTCAGGAAGACAGTCAGCAGAACCAGTGACATGATGATCCAGGCCTGCTTGCGCTCGCGGACATAATTGGATTCCTGGCCCCAGCGCCAGATGAGATAAGCGACTGCAAGGACGAAGGAAAGATAGTAGAGGCTGAAGAGCCAGTACCAAATGGATTGGGAGGCGGGGACACCATACCAGCCATAGGAAAACCGGATGAAGTGATCTGAGGTGATAACACCGGTCCACCCACGGATAATGAAGAGTAATCCCGGCCCATACAGCAGGGGGTAGCCCCACCAGGTATTCAGGAAGCGGTCCCGGTGTACAAAGACAAGGGAAAAATGGAGCATCAGTCCGGGAACCAGGCACCAGCCCGGCATGCCCGCGCGCAGCCAGAACATGGCTCGTTCGGCAGAGGGGGCGGTGAAGAGTGGGATACCGCAAAATGCCCACAGTGCAGCAGCCAGACACAACGCGCAAAAGATGCGGTTCAGTCTGGCCTGTGGATCGATTCGAAGAACATATAAGCCAAAATACAGATAGACCAGAAAAGCAAAAAAGGAAACCAGGGAAATTGTAATCATTGAAACCCCCCGTTTCCATACTGATAAAAACCTCTTCGGCATTGGATGACTAAAATCCTGCAAAAACCGCTTTGACGCGGGTGGACAATCAGAGGCCCGCGGGCCTTATCCTGGCGGTACCTGCTTCAACCGGGTATGATGAAACGAGGAACCTGGCTTAAAGGCGACAGAAAGGATGGGACAAATGAAACCGGAAAGCGTGCAATGGGTGGAAGGCGGCTCGGAACTGCTGGATCGCATTGAACCGCTCTGGGAGCAGCTTCGGCTGCACCACTGGACGGTCTCCAGATCTTTCAAACCGTATTACGAACAGTTCTCTTTTGCCCAACGCAAGGCGATGCTGCTGGCAAAAGCCAGACCTGAGGACATCCGGGTATTTTTGGCGGTTGATTCGGCATCCGGAAGGGCCGTAGGCCAATGTGTCGGAACCATACACGGGACCGACGGGGAACTGGATACCCTCTTCGTCGAATCTGAATGCAGGGGACTTGGGATCGGGGAGGCACTGGCGGGGCGTTGTCTGGCCTGGCTCAAGGTGCAAGGCGCCGCGGTCCTGCGCGTCGGAGTCGCAGATGGAAACGAAGCAGCCTTTGGCTTTTATCGGCGGCTGGGCTTTGTTCCCCGGATGACCATCCTGCAAATCCCGCCTAAAAAGACAGAAAATTCAGAAAATAATACCTAACCGGGGAAATCGCCGTTTAGGGACGGATTTCAGCCAATTATTGGCCTATTCGCCGGGTTGGGAGGGTTTGACATTCAGGAGGTACGGTGCAACACTGAAAATATGAAGAGGGGGCTTTGCAAGGAGGGGTTTGTAATGATGACATTTCGTATTTGGTATCAATATCATCTGGATGGAATCCCGAAATGGATGGTTGTGAAAGCCGAGGATCTGTCCAAAGCAAAAAGGGCCGCTAAAAAGATCCTGCACACCAGAGGGGTTGCCAATGTCAAATTGGTGAATATCGAACAAGTCTAATGTTTAAGCCGCAAACCGTGAAGTAAGGCGCCTGATTATACCGGCGCCTTCTTTCTGCTTTTTTTGCCTATCGGTTTTCCTGATTGACGGGTTTTGCATGGATACTCCACAATGTGGTATCGGTTTAAAATGCGTAGAAATTGGGCACAAGGGCGACCTAAACCGGGATAAACGCGATCTCCTTGGAGGAGAAAAGAAAAAGCTTGGCGAATTGCTGAAGAATGGAATTTGAAACCGGGGTGATCGCTTGAACCAGGGCAGTCAGCGCATAACAATGGTTGTTTTTATCGCGATGTTCGCTCTTCTGATCGCGGTTGTCGGCATAGTCTGCATGCGGGACGGCACAGGGGCGAACCGGGCGGAGACGTCATCCCATCGGTTGGTCGAGAAACAACTGTATTTCGATACCGGCAAGTTGTTCTACACCGGCCAGGTCAGGCCGGGGAAATGGGGGACAATTCATTACGCCGGCAGTTGGATTCCGCATGGCAAGGGGAAAATGTACTATTTCGAAGGCGGTCTGTATTATGTCGGTGATGTGAAGAGCGGATGGCGGGACGGTAAAGGAAACAGCTACTCCGCCGACGGCCGCCTGGAATACAGTGGTTATTGGAAGAACGACAGCCCCTACGTCCCCGGGTTTGCGAGCGGGCGGCACGTGATTTATTTCGCGGACGGAAAGACCAAATACTATGAAGGCGAGTGGAAGAACGGCGTCCGGGAGGGCCGGGGCAGCACCTATTACTACGATGGCGGCAAAGAACATGACGGCAGTTATCTGGATGGCCGCCGAGACGGTGAAGGGACGTATTACAACCGGGATGGATCGGTTTGCTATCAAGGGATGTTCAAGGGCGGCGTGCCGTACGGTTACGGTACTGTAACCGACAAAAAGGGAAGTAAATCCCTGGAAGAACAGTATAAAGTGGATTACCTGGATTTCATGAAATCATTGTTTCAAAAGATTTAATCCAGGCGGCAGCTTTTATCAATACTACCATTCGGATTGGACAGCATGCTGCGACTGAAACTGAAACGGAAACGATCCACAACCTTAGAACATAAGACAGGCCGGCTTCTCTTTGTTGTCTTCCTGACATCGGCCCTGCTTTTTTGCGCCGTTTTCATCGTGCTTGTCATCGGCGGATTTCGGGTTATGGGCCGGACGATTACCGACCAGACGGCGACCTACATCGCCAGGGAGTTGAATTCGCCCGGCTTTTTAATGCAGATGGACATTCAAAGCCTGGAAGAACTTGATCCCAACAGCCCAGCGTTTTTAACCTGGAGCCGCCACCTGAAAGTGGAAGGCATTCCGATGAAGACCAGCGATGCCGTGGTTCAGCTGGAAAAGCCGATTCAGTTGATTGATATCACCATTCTGGGCCGCACGATGTACACCAACCGGGATCACTCGATTCAGCTGCTGCCTTTTCTGCACACCGCTACGTCAGGCAGTGGGATCAACCCGCTCTGGCGGCTCAAGGAATACTGCAACTACATGAGTTCGGTACCGATCTATTCCCGGGCCGGCCGTGCGATTGGCGAGATTTCGGTCCGCATCGATCCCGAACTCTTTGTCATCGGCATCTCGACTTTGATCTTTGTTTACCTCGTCGGACTGGTACTTTTCATCATGACAGCCCGTTACCTGAGCCGGTTGATGGCCGGCCCGATTGTACAGCCGCTGGCGCACCTTGAAGCCCGAATTCGCGCCATGGCCCGCGGAGACCAGAACCGTACGCTGGATGGGCGGATCGATCTGGTTGCTCCGCTGAAAGAGATTGAATCCCTTGCGGAAGCCACCAATCTGGTGATTGACCGGATGCGGTCCATGACGGTTCACGACGCCCTGACCGGCATTTATAATCGGGCGTTCTTCGAAGAGGAGATTCAGCGGCTTGAAACGCTGGAACTTGACTCATTGGGAATTGTCATGTGCGATTTGGACAACCTGAAACAGATCAACGACCGCCAGGGGCACAAGGCCGGCGATGCCATGCTGATTGGAGCCGCCAGGATCATTCGCGATTCACTCCGGCAGGGGGATATCGTGGCACGCATCGGCGGGGATGAGTTTGCGGTATTTATCAAGAATTGCTGTGAATCAGACCTGGAACTGATCGCCGGACGCATCCGCAGCCAGATCGAAAAATACAATCGGAATCATTCCAATGCCAGGCTGAGCATTTCCGTCGGATCGGCCATGCAGAAAGGGCCGCAGATCCAAGTACAGGAACTGTTTAAAGAAGCCGATCAGAACATGTATATCGCTAAACGAACCGCTTCTGCGCCGGGTTCGGGCGATTAAAAAGCCTTCTTTTCTGGTCCAAAATCACCGAATGAGTCAATTCAACAAGCGCACCCAACCCAAACCGATGTTCGGCGACGGGACTGGCTCCGCGCAGGTGTCAGTCGGCATCATCCGGCGGGTGTTTTGCTGTCATTCCGCCTTCAATGAGCAGAGAATGAACGGCCAGTTCCGCCGCGCTCAATACGGCCGCCGCCACGGCCGCCGATCCCAGTGTCACCACCGTATTTGGCAGCAAAACACCGGCGCCGAACAGAACCGCCAGCGCGGTCAGAAAGTCGGCGGCGGTACTGACCCACAGTGTTCCCCGCTGAAGAACGACAACTTCGAAGGCATGGGCTAGAATAGCCAGGGTGAGCCCGGTGCCGATCGCATAGACTGGATTTATGAAACGGATACCGGGAAGCAGTACATCCGAAAAATAGACGATTGCCGGGAATAACAGAAGCTTAACCAGAAGTCCGGTCATAAAAAGAACCTCCTTTTCGAATTGACGTGCCAGTGAGCAAGGTGCGATGGCTCTAGTATGTCCACCATCGAAACGGATCATTTCGATAGCAAAAGTTGATCGCTTCAGGCCGCCCCCGGCCCGAAGCCCCGGTGGTATAATAAGTGGAGTGTTTTTTGTCGAAAGGAGCCTTCAATCATGGCCGGATTCATTCCGCACGGGCTGCAGGGGAGCCTGATCAATGCAGGAGCGATTGTTGTTTTTTCTTTTATAGGACTGCTGCTTCACAAAGGGATTCCCGAACGAGTGAGCCAGACCGTGATGGACGGGTTCGGCCTGCTGCTGATCGTGCTGGGGGTCCAATCCGGCCTGGACTATCAGGGAACCAGCGGCGTGATTACCGTCATTATCAGTTTGGTACTGGGCGCTGTGCTGGGTGAACTGATTAATATTCAGGGAGGCATGGAATGGATCGGCGCCAAGGTTGAAACCCGGTTTTCCTCGGACGGCAGCCCGTTTGGCAAGGCTTTCGTGTTTACCACACTGCTTTACTGCACCGGAGCCATGGCTATCATGGGACCGATCGAAGACGGGCTGAACGGCGATCTGAAGATACTACTGGTGAAATCCTTGCTGGATGGCATTTCCGGTCTGGTTTTCGCCGCAACCATGGGCCCCGGTGTCCTGCTCTCGGCGGTTCCGGTCCTGCTTTACCAGGGCAGCATTGGTCTGGCGGCGACCACGATAAAAGCGTTCACAACGCCGGAGATGTTGAGTAATATTTCATCCCTTGGGGGCATTTTGATTCTGGGAATCGGAACCAATATCCTGCGGCTGACCGAAATACGGATCGCAAATCTGCTTCCGGGCCTGTTTTTGATCCCGTTTGTCATGTGGCTCATCCAACGATTTTTTGCCTGATTATTTTTCCCAAACTGGTTGATAAAATATACGGGTATGTGTATAATTATTTTATGCCATACACCGGCTTGCCTTGTGCAGGCCTGAAACCGCGATATATTGAGGGTTCGCGGTCACTAAAAGGGAGGTTTGGTCATGATTCAAACGGCGATTATTGGCGATGGTTACACGGCGGCTGAACTGGTCCGGCTTTTGGCCGGGCACGGGGGAGCTTGTGTCGCCGCAATTACCAGCACCGAGCATATTGGCCGAAGATTTGACGAAGTCTACCCGCAGTTGACCGGGATGACCGATATCGTGTTGGAACCGACCGATTCCGCGGCGCTGGCCGGTCGGGTCCAGGCCGTTTTCCTGGCCCTGCCGCACGGCCTTTCGGTGCCGATTGTTGGAGAACTAGTAAAAAGGGGCATCCGCTGCGTGGATCTTGGCGCGGATTTTCGGCTGCAGGACCCGGCGGTTTACCAGGCGCATTATCATCTTGAACATAAAAATGTCGATCTTCTGGCTCGGGCGGTTTACGGGCTGCCGGAGATTTACCGGGAAAAGATCTGTGGCGCGGATGTCGTTGCTAATCCGGGCTGTTACCCGACCTCGGCGATCCTGGCGTTGGCGCCGCTGCTCAAGGCGAATCTGATCGCCGAGCGGGGCATCATCGTGGACTCAAAATCCGGCGTGTCAGGCGCAGGTAGGGGCTTGGCGCTGTCGAGCCACTTCTGCGAGGCCAACGAGGGCGTAAAGGCATACAGCGTAGGGACGCACCGGCACCGGCCCGAGATCGAACAGGAATTGAGCCATGCGGCCCAAAAGCCGATCAAAATAACCTTTACCCCGCACCTCATTCCAATGAGCCGGGGGATGCTGAGTACGGCCTATGCCGACCTTCTGCCCGGCGTCAGCGCGGCCCGGGTCCGGGAAGCTTTTGAAGCGGCTTATACGGACGAACCGTTTGTCCGGCTGCTGCCCCCCGGAACGTTCCCGCAGACCAAATGGACTTATGGAAGCAATTACGCGTTCATCGGGGTCCATGTCGCCGAGGAAGAAGGACGGGTCATCGTGGTCAGCGCGATCGACAACCTGACCAAAGGGGCTTCCGGCCAGGCGGTGCAGAACCTGAATCTCATGTTCGGTCTGCCGGAGACGCAGGGCTTATTAACACCGGGGGTTTCCCCTTAGTTGATGGAGGAGAATGAATATATGCAGTGGGTGAATAATCAGGGGGTTACCTTCCCCAAAGGCTTTAAAGCGCAGGGCGTCGAGTGTGCGATTAAAAAGCCCGGTGTGCTGGATCTTGCGGTCATTGCGGCCGATGTTCCCTGTGCAGCGGCCGGGGTCTTAACCACCAACAAGGTGCAGGCGGCCTGCGTCCAGTATGCAAAGCAAATCTTGACAGGCGGAAAAGCCCAGGCGGTCGTGATTAATGCCGGCAATGCCAATGCCTGCACCGGCGGCCAGGGGTTGGCCGACAACCTGAAGATGACCGAATTGACTGCCGCCGGTCTGGGACTGAAACCCCAGGACGTTTTGGTGGCATCGACGGGAGTCATCGGGGTAAATATGCCGATGGACCGCGTTGCGGCCGGTATCGCCGAGGCGACCAAAGGGGTTTCGGTGGACGGCTGGGAGAATGCGTGTCATGCGATTATGACCACCGACACCGTGCCGAAGGTCGCGGCGGTTGAGTTTGCGCTGAACGGCAAGACCGTTCGGATGGCCGGAATGGCCAAAGGATCGGGGATGATTCACCCGAACATGGCGACCATGCTGGGCTTTGTGACCACCGATGCGGCGATTTCCGCCGCGTGTCTGCAGCAGGCGATGAAGGATGCCGTGGCCGTTTCGTTTAACATGATCAGCGTGGACGGGGACACGTCGACCAATGACATGTGCCTGATCCTGGCGAATGGGCTGGCTGGCAACGACTTGATCGACACGGTCAGCTCAGCCGATTATCAGACCTTCAAAGAAGCGCTGGACCTGATCACGATCCACCTGGCCAAGGCGATTGCCCGCGACGGCGAAGGGGCCACCCGCCTCATCGAGGTGACGGTCAATGGCGCGATGAATGAGCTGGAGGCGCGGAAGGCCGCGCGCGGCATTGTTGCTTCGAGCCTGTTCAAGTCGGCGGTGTTTGGCGAGGACGCCAATTGGGGCCGGATCATCTGTGCCGCCGGTTATTCCGGGGCTGAATTTGACCCGGCGCTGGTCGATATTTACCTGGGCTCGCAGCAGATGGCCCGGGGCGGCATGGGGATTCCGTTTGATGAAGATATCGCCCGCAAAGACCTGGGTCTGCCGGTAGTGAAGGTGGTCCTGGATTTCAAGCAGGGGGCAGGGCAGGCAACTGCCTGGGGTTGTGACCTGACTTATGATTATGTAAAAATCAACGCCAGTTACCGGAGCTAGACAAAACCGCTTAACGACGTCCGAGAGGGCCTGGCCGTGAAGCATGAAGGGGGATTCCCCCGCACTTTAAGGAGGAAGATCGGTGGTTGTAAGCGCATTGGAAAAAGCGGGGATTCTGATTGAAGCCCTGCCGTATATCCGGGAGTTTTACGGTAAAACCGTCGTGATCAAGTACGGCGGCGCCGCGATGGGCGATGCCGCCCTGCGCAATGCCGTGATGCAGGATCTGGTTCTGATGAAGTTTGTCGGCATGAACCCTATCGTGGTGCACGGCGGGGGGCCGGAAATCACCAATATGCTGAAACGGCTGGGGATCGAAAGCCGGTTTGTGGACGGGCTTCGGATAACCGACGAAGCCAGTATGGAAATCGTCGAGATGGTGCTGGTTGGCAAGATCAACACCGATATTGTCTCCGGAATCAGTTCCATCGGCGGCAAGGCCATCGGTCTGTCGGGACGGGACGGCGGCCTGATCGAAGCTGTCAAACGGATCGGCGATGTCGACCTGGGCTGTGTCGGGGAAGTGGCCCGGGTTAACCCGACGGTCCTTGACCCGATCATTGCCAATGGCTATATTCCGGTGATCGCGCCGATCGGCAGCGGAGCCGACCGGGATAGTTACAACATTAATGCCGATACGGTGGCCGGTGCGATTGCCACCGCCGTGAAGGCTGACAAACTGGTGCTTCTGACCGATGTGCCGGGAATCATGCAGGATCCCAAGGACCCGGACACCTTGATTTCTACCTTGAAAATGTCCGATGTTCCGATGCTGATCGGCAACAAAACCATTGCCGGCGGCATGATACCCAAGGTGGAGTGCTGCATTGAAGCCCTGAAAGCCGGGGTCAGCCGGACCCACATTATCGACGGGCGGGTCCCGCATTCGATTCTGCTGGAAGTCTTCACCGACGAAGGGGTCGGCACCATGGTCGTGAACGGTTAACCGTTTTGAAAGGCCTGTTCGCTTTACGGGCCATTGTTAAGGGGAGGAATGATCTAAAGTGAGCAATCAATCGATTATAGAAAACGGCAAGCAGCATATTATGAATACTTATGGCCGGTTTCCAATATCCCTGGTCAAAGGACAGGGAAGCAAGGCCTGGGATGCGGACGGCAAGGAATACCTGGACTTTGTCGCCGGGATCGCGGTCTGCAGTTTCGGGCATGCCAATCCGGAATTGGCCGACGTACTGAAAAAGCAAGCCGATCAATTCTGGCACTGTTCCAACCTGTACTGGATTGAGCCGCAGGTAGAACTGGCCGGTAAGCTCTGTCAAGCCACCGGTATGGATAAGGCGTTTTTCTGCAACAGCGGCACCGAGGCCAATGAAGCCGCTTTAAAGCTGGCGCGGAAATACTACGCCAACAAAGGGGAGGACCGCACCGAAATCATTGCTTTCCAGCAGTCGTTTCACGGGCGGACTACCGGATCGCTGGCACTGACCGGGCAGGCGAAATATCAAAAGGGTTTTGGCCCGCTGATTCCCGGCGTACATTATGCTGAGTACAACAATCTCGATTCAGTGAAAAAACTGATCGGTTCCAAGACCTGTGCGGTGATTGTCGAGGCGGTGCAGGGCGAAGGCGGCGTTCACCCGGCCGATCCTGCATTTATGACAGGGTTGGCGGCCTTGTGCAAAGCCCAGGGTGTGCTGCTGATCACGGACGAAGTTCAGGTCGGGCTGGGCCGGACCGGAACCCTCATGGGTTATGAAAACTATGGCATTAAGCCCGATATTGCGACCCTTGCCAAAGCTTTGGGCAACGGCTTTCCGATCGGTGCCTTGCTGGCCCATGGCGAAGTGGCTGATACCTTTGCGCCGGGTGACCATGCGGCCACTTTCGGCGGCAACCCGTTGGGAACCGCGGTAGCCAACAAAGTCATGGACATTTTAACCGGTCCTGGCTTTTTGGATAGCGTGAATGCCGTTTCCAACCAGCTGCTGGATGGCTTGAAAGCACTTGTGGGCGGCGACGACCGGGTTACTGCGGTCAGGGGAATGGGGCTGCTCATCGGGATGGAATGCAAGTCCGAAGTCAAGGGCCTTGTGGCCTTGTGCATGGACCGGGGCCTGCTGGTGATTTCCGCCGGCCCGAACGTTCTGCGCATGGTGCCGCCGCTGACGGTAACCCCGGCGGAAGTCGAAGCGGCTTTGGCGATTCTGAAAGACGCGCTGGCAGCCTGGGAAGCGTAGGGTGCCAGGTATGATGACGTTTCAATCGGAACGGTTGGAAGACTACCTCGCCGCTTCGGCGGTGATAGACTATCATTGTGGTGCGATCCAAACCCTGGCGGCCGAGATTTCGGCCGCCAATCCCAATGAAACCGATCGGGCCCGGGCCGCGTTTCACTACGTTCGCGACCGGATCCCGCATACGTTTGACGCCGGACGGCAGGAGTCAACCTGCGCGGCTTCCGAGGTATTGGCCCTGGGACACGGAACCTGCTATGCCAAGTCGCATTTGCTGGCCGCGATTCTGCGGGCGATGGGCATTCCGGCAGGCTTTGGCTATCAACTGTTGGTTATGGATGATGACGAGCCGGAAACGCGCCTGGTGCTGCACGGTTTCAATGCGGTCTGCCTAAGTGAGGCGCAGCGCTGGATTCGGCTCGATGCCCGCGGCAACAAGCCCGGTGTTGAGGCCCAGTTTGACCTGGCGCAGGAGACGCTGGCGTTCCCGGTGCGGGAGCAGCTGGGCGAACGGATGTTTCAAACCATTCACGCACAGCCGCTGGCCGCGGTGGTCGATACGCTGACAGGATCCAGGGATGCTGAGGAGCTGCGGCTCAATCTTCCCGGTGCCCAGGCCGGGTTGCTGTAATCCAAGTGAAGAGAGAACCAGGACGGATTTTGTAGTAAGGGGAGAAATGGCATGTCAATCACACTGAAACCGGAATTCAAGGGACGGGATTTTCTGGCGATAAGCGACTATACCGTCGCCGAAGTCGCCTACATTCTCGATCTTGCCCGTCAGCTCAAAGCCGAGCAGAAAGCGAATCGGCCCACCCCGCTGCTGACTGGGAAGACCATGGGGATGATCTTTGAAAAACCATCCACCCGGACCCGGGTGTCCTTCGAGGTCGGAATGGTTCAGCTGGGCGGTTATCCGCTGTTTTTGAGCCCGAACGACATGCAGATCGGGCGCGGGGAAACGATCGCCGATACGGCCCGCACGCTGTCGCGCTATCTGGATGGCATTATGATCCGGACTTTCAGTCATGAAAAGGTCATGGAACTGGCCTGTCATGCCACTATCCCGATCATTAACGGCCTGACCGACCTGCTGCATCCCTGCCAGGCGATGGGCGACGTCCTGACCGTGATGGAGCACAAAGGGAGCCCGAAAGGCCTTAAAATGACCTTTGTCGGGGATGGCAACAATGTCGCGCACAGTCTGTTGAACGTCGGCGCGAAAACCGGAATGCATGTGACCATCGCCTGCCCGAACGGGTTTGAGCCGGATGCGGACATTCTGAAAAACGCCCGGGCGGCGGCGCAGGAAACCGGCGCGAAGCTGGAAGTCGTTCAGGACCCATTCGAAGGGGTCGCGGGCGCCGATATCATCTATACCGACGTTTGGGCCAGCATGGGACAGGAGACGGGTGCCGACGAGAAGGAACGGCATTTCGCGCTGTACCAGGTTAACGATACGCTGATGAAGGCGGCCAAGCCGGACGCGATTATGATGCACTGCCTGCCGGCCAAACGCGGCCGGGAGCTGACTGACGAGGTCATGGAAGGACCGCAGTCGGTGGTGTTCGACCAGGCAGAAAACCGGTTACATATCCAGAAGGCCATCATGGCCCTGGTCATGCAGTAAGGAACCGAAACGAGGAGGAAAAGTCATGAGCAAAGTGGTACTGGCCTATTCGGGCGGATTGGACACATCGATTATTATTCCGTGGCTGAAGGAAACCTACGGCTACGAAGTGATCGCCATGTGTGCCGATCTTGGCCAGGGCGAGGAACTGGAGCCGCTGAATGAAAAAGCCATTAAAACCGGCGCTTCCAAACTCTATATCGAAGACCTCAAAGAAGAATTCGTCACCGATTTCATCTGGCCGGTGCTCAAATCGGGCGCGCTCTATGAAGGCCGGTATCTTTTAGGGACCAGTTTTGCCCGGCCGCTGATCGCTAAGCGGCTGGTGGAAATCGCCCACAAGGAAGGGGCCGTGGCCATCGCTCATGGCGCGACCGGTAAAGGCAATGACCAGGTTCGCTTCGAACTGACCGTGAAGGCTCTGGATCCGTCGCTGAAGGTCGTGGCACCGTGGCGCGAGTGGTCGATCCGTTCCCGCGAGGACGCCATCGACTATGCTCAGAAGCACAATATACCGTTAACAGTCACCAAGGAAAAGATCTACAGCCGCGACCGCAACCTGTGGCATCTCAGCCATGAGGGCGGCGACCTGGAAGATCCCTGGAACGAGCCGAAGTATGACATGCTGATGCTGACCGTACCGCCGGAAGAAGCGCCGGATACGCCCACCTATGTCGAAATCGGCTTTGAAAAAGGGATTCCGGTATCGCTGGACGGCGTGAAAACCGGGCCGGTCGAAATTATCGAGAAACTGAACCAGATCGGCGGGGCCAACGGGGTCGGCATCATCAGCCTGGTGGAAAATCGGCTGGTCGGCATGAAATCCCGCGGCGTCTATGAAACGCCGGGCGGCACGATCCTGTTCCAGGCGCACAAGGAACTGGAGAACCTCTGCCTGGACCGCCGTACCATGCACTTCAAGGAGCAGGTATCGGTGCTGTACGGGGAACTGGTTTACGACGGCAACTGGTACACCGTTTTGAAGGAATCGCTGGATGCGTTCATCGACAAGACCCAGGAGACGGTCACCGGCTCCGTGCGGGTCAAGCTGTATAAGGGATCGTGCATCCCGGTGGCGGCCAAGTCGCCCTATTCGCTGTACCGCCACGATCTGGCGACCTTCAGCGAGGACGAAGTCTATTCGCAGAAGGATGCCGAAGGCTTTATCAACCTGTTTGGTCTGCCGCTTAAGGTACGGGCTTTGATGAAAAAATCCGTGAAAGAATAAAGGCTTTCCGGTTGGAACCAATAGAACGGCCGGCGGAAAAGCGCCGGCCGTTTTGGTTCTTGCGGTATCCCAATGGTAATGCGCACTAGGAGGTTTTGGGCACGAAAGTGGCGCAGTCGGTATCCTCGCTGGTTGCCGAATTCGGCGGCTCCACCATAATCTGTGCGGCCAGGCAGTAATCGCCGTCTTTATAATAGTGACAGGAATCCACCTTGCACCGTACCCGGGAAATCGGCTCATTGGTCTTGTTCACATCGCCTTTCATCCATAGCACCCCCTTTTCGCGTTATTCTTCCTTGGCTAAAAACATCATGCGACATCCGGGGGATTTCTATGCGCCGGGGCGACAGTCGGCGGTCAGTTTCGTACCGGCGAAACGTTTCTCAAGCGGATGGTGACCATCACGCTTTTGGATTCGCGCCGGGGGATGCGGCGCGGGGGAAAAACGTCGCACAGCGGGTATCGTCGCTCGTATCCGCATCGAGCGATTCGACCGTAATCGCTTCAGCCAGGCAGTAGTCGCCGTCCTTGTAATAATGGCAGGTATATACTTTGCATCGAACGCGTGGAATGAGTTCTTTCACCTTACGGACCGGTTCTTTCATAATCAGGCACCTCACACAGCGTATTGTTCGGAAACGTTTTGCTTTCAGCATACGGTCGGACTCGCTTTTCTATGCGGACAAAGCCCGGGGGTTTGAAAGCAAAAACCGTGGGGGCGCGGAAGCACCCCGCAGGGTTGCCCGCTTTCGGGGCGAAGCGGGCTTTGGGCGTACCATCAATATGGTATAATACCGTTTAACGGCGTCCTGTGACGTGACGCAAGGCTTTGAAAGGGACCGGCCGTTTTTGAAAGGAATTCCGAATATGCGGGTCATTTTGGTTCGACATGGCTTGACCGAATTGAATGAAGCGGGGCGCTATCAGGGCTCCCGGGATATACCACTGAGCGACCAGGGCCGTTGGCAGGCCGCCCAGGTTGCCGGGCGTTTGGCCGCTGAAAAAATAGACGCAGTCTATGCCAGCGATTTGTCGCGGGCATACGATACCGCCGTGATCGTCGCGGAGCAGCACCGCCTTCCGGTGCAGAAGGTTCCGGCCTTTCGGGAGATTAACTTCGGCCATTGGGAAGGCCTGACCGGCGGCGAAATCGTGGCCGAATTCGGGCAGGAAATCTATGATCTGTGGCTTTACCGCCCGGCCGAGTCCGTCATTGAGGCCGGGGACAACCTGCACGATTTCGCCGAACGGGTGAGCCAGGGCTGGCGGTCAATTCTGGCCGGGCACGGCGAAGACGACACCGTGGTGATCGTGGCGCACGGGGGCGTTTTTATGGTTCTGGGCTGCCTGTTAATGGGACGCAGCCTGAATGACATCCGGAAATACTACCAGCACAACGCGGCGATCAGCATCCTGACCGTGGAGCATGGAAAAGCAGGATTCGAGCTGTTGAACTGCTGCGCGCATCTTGAAGAAAACCAGGAGTCATAGCCCGGTGGCTCGATAAGAAGGGGGAATTGCACGTGAAAATGTGGGACGGTCGCTTTTCCAAGGCGACAGCGGAACTGATGGAGGATTTTAACGCATCCATCGGGTTCGACAGCCGTTTGTACAAACAGGATATCCGGGGAAGCATCGCCCATGCCCGGATGCTGGCCTGTCAGGGCATCATCCCGGTTGAGGACATGGAAAAGATCGTGGCGGGACTTCAAGGCATCGAAGCCGATCTGGAAGCGGGCAAACTCGACTTTACCGTGGCTGCCGAAGATGTCCACATGAACATAGAAACCTTCTTGACCGAACGCATCGGCGATGCCGGCAAGCGGCTTCATACCGCGCGCAGCCGCAACGACCAGGTCGCCCTGGACGTCCGGCTCTACCTGCGTGATGAGATCACCGAAATTCGGGGATTGCTGCTGGCCTTTATGACCACCCTGGCCGATCTGGCGGATGCGCATAAAGAAACCATCATGCCGGGGTACACGCATTTGCAGAAAGCCCAGCCGATTACCCTGGCCCATCACCTGATGGCCTATTTCGAAATGACACGCCGGGATCTGGATCGACTCGACTGCACCGCGAAGCGGCTTGACTTTATGCCGCTTGGCTCGGGTGCGCTGGCCGGCACCGGCTTTCCGATTGACCGGCACCAGGTCCGGGAAGAGCTTGGTTTTTCCGCCCTGACCCGCAACAGCCTGGACGGCGTCAGCGACCGCGATTTCGCGATTGATTTCCTGGCCTTCGCCGCCATGCTGATGCTGCACCTGTCGCGGTTTTCCGAGGAAATCATCCTCTGGGCCAGCGATGAATTCCGGTTTATCGATCTGGACGACGAATACAGCACCGGGTCCAGCATTATGCCGCAGAAGAAAAACCCCGATGTGGCGGAACTGGTGCGCGGGAAAACCGGCCGGGTTTATGGGGATCTCATTACCCTGCTGACCCTGATGAAAGGCCTGCCGCTCGCTTATAACAAGGACATGCAGGAAGACAAGGAAGCTCTGTTCGACGGCATCGACACCGTGAAGAAGTGTCTGATGATCTTCAAACCGATGCTGGAAACCGCGACTTTCCGGATAGACGTCATGCGGCGCTCGGCAGCCCGCGGCTTTACCAACGCAACCGATTTGGCCGATTATCTGGTCGATAAAGGGATGCCATTCCGTGAAGCCCACGCAGTCGTCGGGCGTATCGTTGCCGACTGCGCCGCCAAAGGGGAAGCGATTGAAAACCTCCCGCTGGCCGCGCTGCAGGCCTTCTCATCGTTGATCGGTGAGGATGTTTACCCGGCTATCGACCTGCTGGAATGCGTGCGCAAGCGGAGCCTGCCCGGCGGTCCGGCCCCGGTCGCGACAGCGGCCGCCATCGCCGAAGCCCGGCAGTTCCTGAAGGAGGCCGGGAAATGATCAAGAATTACCGCTTTTCCGATCTTCAGGGAACCATCAATCACGACGCCCTGGAAGAGTGGGCGGAAAGCTATTTCCAGTCCCTGATGGGTCTCTTGAATACCTTTTTCAACAAGGTGGACCCGGCTGTAGTGGCGGAGCGCCTGGAGGCAGTTCCGGTCGAGGATCTGGTCAAAGAGCAGCTCGAAGACGAGCTTGAACCGGTCCAGGCACGGGCCATCGAACTGGTTCGCGAACTCCTGGCCGACGAGGTCGACTACTACAAGGCCTACGCCAACTACCAGCCGTAACCACAGCCGGACGGCCTTCCCGGGGATATCCGGCGGAGGCGGTACTTCCAGGCTTTTTTCCCGTCGGACGGGTTGCGTTTAACCAGCCAAGTTGATATTATGTATAGCGTACAATTGAATGCCGATGTGGCTCAGAGGCAGAGCAGCTGATTCGTAATCAGCAGGTCGGCGGTTCGAATCCGCCCATCGGCTCCAGATGCTAATATCATGGGAATCTTGAGGGTTTTAAACACTGCTAAGAATCAGATGGTTTAAGACAAACAGATTTCTCGATAAATAGTCCATCTTCTTTTTAATCAATTTTAAAAGGGGATGGATTTTTTGCTTTTAAAGTACGCTATCAAGGAGTTCATCGACGACAGGAGATTCAAACAGTTAAGCAGCAAAACGATTTTAAGCTATCGGAACTTGCTGGAGGAATTCTATGTTTATTGTGTTGAACAGCGAGAAATAGTTGCCACTTCTGATGTTACACCCACCATTATAAAATCATTTCTTTTAGCCTGCCAGGAAAGAGGTAATAGCCCAAATACCGTTAATACCAAGCTTCGCGCAATCAAAACCCTTTTCAATTACCTTGTGGAAATTGAAATTATGCCCCATACCAACAACCCGGTTAGGAAGGTAAATTATGTAAAAACAGATGATAAGGTTACTACTTTTTCGGATGACCAAGTGAAAATGATACTGCAATATTTTAGAAGAATGAAAGGGAAAACAAACTCACTTTTCTCAGTTAGAGATGCAACAATCTTCATTACACTTATTTCAACGGGAATGCGTTGCGGGGAGTTGTGTAATCTTAAATGGTCCGATGTTGACTTGATAAATAGTCATATCATTATTTTCGGGAAATTGAGGGTTCAGCAAGGGCTTCCTATAGTACCGAAACTTAAAACCGAATTGCTCGAATGGCGAATATATTGTGAGCGCGAGTTTGGGAGAATACCCGAATATGTTTTTATAAATAGACGTGGCAGCAAGGTTACTGAAAACGCAATTGCCTGTGTGTTCAAAAGACTAAGGGAAAAATTCAATTTTAAAGATGTTCGCTGTTGCTGCCATGATTGTAGAAGATATTACGCATCTTCTTTGATTCGAAATGGGGCAGATGCTTTTACCGTGCAGCAACTTATGCGACATTCGGATTTGGCTATGACAAAAAAGTATGTAAGCATATTTGGAAATGAACTTGAAAAACGAAACGCGGAGTACAATCCCCTTTCGCACCTTGATATTTAGTAATCCACCTTTAGGGAAATCGACCTGTGTGAGGTTCATTGTGTTCGGTAAAAAATCATAGCGAAAAAGGCAAGATACAAAGCGAAGAGCCAGGGCTAACCCCCTGGCTTTTTGTTTTGCTTGGGGAACAATGATATAAAAACGCTTTACATATAGAAGAGAAAACATTATAATATTTCCCCCTTGACTTTTCGCCCATTTTATGGTAGAATTAGAAACAAGTTAAGGATTGTCTCTGGCGAATCTATTTCCGTTGAGGAGGTGAGTGATTTGACCTAGAAAACGATTGGCTGAAAGCATACATATTATGCGACTAACAAGCCATTTCGTGTGCTTGTTTTTTTATGCCCAGAGACGGCTGTTTCAATCTACTAATTCTTAAAGGAGGATTCAAAATGCCGCTATCTATTGATGTTCTTGAAGTGGATGAAGAAATGATTTCATCCGAAACAAACTGTGCTTCCATTCAGAACAAACTAAGCAATCGTTTCGGACCTGCATTCACGGAATTGCTTGAAACACTGCCTGAGTTTCATGAAGCGCCATATGCGGAAGCTGAAATCATTGCAGATGTAACGCAGTTGCTTTGCTCAATGGTTGATTACTATCGTGAGTATCATCCCGCTCAACAGTAGAATCTGAACTTTGAAGGGTTACGGGTTGATTGAGTCAGTATTAAAGGCATGGTTAACGTGCATTTCGGGTCGAATTACTTATCCGAATGTATCTCGAATGTACTGCCTCAATGGAAACCCGAAATTGAACCCTTTCCGAAAGGAGTTGATTTATCAGTTGCGATTCGTTGCCCTCTTAGACTATATCGTTTAGGAATTGGGCCGATAATTGGGCCTTTTTTTGTTGCCCATTTTTAAATAAAACGTAAAGGATGAAGTAATTATGGCGGAAAAAATCAAATACATATCCGATTTAATCAAGCCCCAGATTATCAGGTCATGGGACGATGATGACATTATTTTGATTAATGGCCCTACGGGCTGCGGTAAGACTCATTTCATTATCAACGATTTACAGCCTCATGCCAGGGCGTATGGGAAGCGAATTCTGCTGTTAAGCAACAGAGTTGCTTTGAAGAACCAGAATGAGCGGGAATTGAAAGACATTGATGATTCAGTAATTACGCCTATGAATTATCAGCAAATCGAGAATGCGGTGATGTATCAGGATGGAGGAAATATTGGCCATTACGACTATATTGTTGCTGATGAATCCCATTATTTCTTCAATGACTCCATATTCAACCGCAAGACTGATTTGGCATTGGACTGGCTGCTGGAACAAAAGAATTCAACCAGACTTCTTCTTTCTGCAACAAGCGGATTGGTCGAAGAATTCTTTGACTCGGAGTACATTCCATATATACCGTACAGGATTAAGCCTGATTACAGCTACATCAATGGATTTTACTTTTACAAATCCAACGATGCTGTGAGAAGGATGCTGTCGGAATTACCGCCAGATGAAAAAGCCATATATTTTGGCCCTATCGAAGAAGCATACAATATCAGCCGTGAATTGGATGATGCAGCTTTTGTATGCAGCAAACACAACAAATCAAAGGCAAGGCATTCGGATGTGAATGAATTAATCAATATTACAGAAAACGAGCGGTTTAACGCGCAAGTCCTATGTTCCACGACAGTATTGGACAACGGCGTGAACATCAAGGATGAGCAGGTTAAACATGTACTCGTTGATGTATTCGATTTGGATACAATTCAGCAATGCGTTGGTCGTGTCCGAATCCAGGAAGGCCAAACCATCAAGGTTTATATCCGAAATCGAAACAGGCAAAGCCTAAATGGTACGATGTTTCAGTTAATAAATGACATACGGCCAGCCAACATTCTGCTGTCGCAAGGTGAAGCCGAATATGTGAAGTTGTTCGGAAAGACTGTGAATTCGCCGATGGTAGACTTCTGGCGTGTCAACGACACTACCCAAGCAAGGGTTAACCGTGTTATGCACTGGAAGGCAAAGTTTCTTCTGGATGCGTGTAAAACCATGATGGATTCTGAAAACGGCTTCATAAAAGCGGTAGCACGTCGTTTCCGGAAGGATGTAGGAGAAATCGTTATTCTTGATGATTTATTCGCCTCCATGACTCTGAACGACAAGATTGCCAAATTGGTTGGCAAGAAATTGTACAGAGAAGAACAAGCCGCATTAAAGGAGTCCATTACAAACGACCTCTTTAATAGCAGGAAAATGAAGCAGGGTACGCTTAGCATGACATCAATTAATGACCTGATTGAAGACTGCGGCTTAGATTACCACGTAACCAGCAAGCGGGAGCGGGCCAGGAATGGAAAGCGTGACCAGACCTACTGGATGATAGCAGCTTGCGAATAACGTGGGGCAATTTTTGCTTAAATACCATATATAGCATTTTGCTATTTTTTGCCCCAAATGATTAATTGAAGGAGAATCGTTATGAATTGGATTAACTCGATTCAGACGGCCAGAATGGTCGATATTTATGCTTATTGTACGTATAAGGGTTACAAATTTGTCCATATAGGTGATGGCAACTATCGCATTAAGGGCATGAATGGCTTCAATGATATAGACTACTGCTTTAATCACTCTGGCGCGGGAATAAACGGTCATTCCATAGAATTCTTAATGAAGTCTTTAGGAATGAACTTTAGAGAGGCGGTTGAAGAATTACTGGAATTTAAGGCGAAGATGCCGGATAGTGTTCCTTTAGGGCATTGGGAATTGGGTGGATGGGCGAATAAAACGTTTCCCCATCAGTTTGAGTTTCCACGAGCTAACGACGATAACTATGAACTGTATGGCTATTTACGCTTAGCCAGGGGCTTACCCACAGACTTGATTGACGAACTGATTGAAGTTGGATTGGTTTATCAGGATTCGTACGGAAACTGCGTTTTTCCTTGCTTTGATGAGAATGGAACGCCGAAAGGGGCTATACTAACAAAGGTGAAAACCCATCATACGGGTTACGCAAAGAACAGTGATACTGAGTACGGATGGGTGTTGGTTCCCGAAAAGCCCGCAAAAGGTGTCATTATTACCGAATCGCCGATTGAGGCGTTGTCTCTTGTGGCGTGTTATGCGGAAAAGGGTTATCGGCGGTTTTACATTTTAGCCCTTAACGGACCATTTATAGGTGCCGTAGAGCGCTTTCTGGAGACGTATCCGGCTATTCGAGGGATTGCAATAAGCATGAGTGCGGATGGCCCTGCTAATGCCATTGCTGAAACGGTTAAAGCAAGGTTTGGCGCGGAATACAAAATTGAGGAATTAAGGCCAAAGACCAAGAAGGACTGGAATGAGGAACTGTGTGCTAATCGCTGAAGGAGCCAATAATCCTGCGGAGATAGGGGTTAAACCAATAATCCATAGAAAACGGGTGAGGGATGTGAAAAGTCTTTCACCCGTTTTGTTTTCTTGAAAAACGCTAAGAGGATTGGCTAAATAATCGCGTTTATCAGTGCATGACTCGGAGATAAAACACAAATTTGCTGGAATGCTTGCGGAATGAGGAAACAGAAGAAACACCGACCAGAGATTGAGTTGATGGGCAATTGGAGCGGGATTTGAGGATTCAATTGTTGGACTCCGACCATGGTGTTATTTTAACGATTTTCGAGAGTATAAGTTCCCCAATGGCTTTAGCGCGTCGAATTAATATACTGAATGGTAACCAAATCATAATAACTTCCAAGGTATTTTAAACTGTATGTCGAAATTTCCCATATACGCAAATAGGCTAACTAAAGAGGTTTTACATGCCACAATATGATTTTAAAAAACCTATCTAGCTACGACTTTGAAAGACTGGTTCGAGACTTATTGCAGTGCGAATATAAGGTTACTCTTGAAAGCTTTAAATCTGGACGCGATAGCGGTATTGACCTCCGATATTGTAGTGGGGGCGATATTTTAATTGTACAATGCAAACACTATGCGGGGTCCTCGCTATCCAGCCTTATTCGAGACTTAGAAAATGAAAAGCCCAAAGTGATTAAACTAAATCCAACACGGTACGTCATTGCAACTTCATTAGGGTTGACCCCACAGAATAAGACCACCATTAAAACCATTTTCGAACCCTACTGCCTTTCGACAGCGGATGTTTTAGGATGTGATGACCTGAATGGACTACTCGCGAAGTTTCCTGAAATAGAAAAACGTCAATTTAAACTATGGTTGACTAGCCAAGCGGTTTTAGAGCGAGTCCTCCACAGCGAACTTTATAATCGTTCACAAATTGAAATGAAAAGCATTGTTGATAAATTAAAATTCTATGTTCAGAATGACAGCTATTTTGGCGCACGACAAATACTGGACGAGCACCATTGTTGTATCATTTCAGGAATTCCAGGCATAGGCAAAACGACATTAGCGGAAATTTTGCTAACGGATTACATAGCCCATGGTTATGAGGCATTTGTACTAACTAATAGTGTCCGCGAAGCTTATGATGTATATAAACCAGGGAAAAAGCAGCTGTTTTACTACGACGACTTTTTAGGGCAGACTAGTTTGGCGGAAAAGTTGGGGAAAAACGAGGACCAAGATTTATTAAGGATGTTTGAGAGCATTGGAAAACCTGACAGTGATACAAGATTTGTTTTAACCACGCGGGAATATATTTTGAAACAAGCAAAATTGACATATGAACGGCTAGAAAGTAGTCACTTTGAGGTAACGAAATGTATACTCGATTTATCGAGTTATACAAAATTCGATAAAGCGAAAATCCTTTTTAATCACTTATATTTTTCAAAACTCCCGTTAGCTCATCGCGAAGAGATTTTGCTAGACGGAACGTACAAGAAAATCATTAGTCATAGGAATTACAGCCCACGAATAATTCAGCATATGACACAGGGGACGAAATATGAGGACCCTAAGGCATTCGTTCAAGAATTCCTCGAAAATCTTGATTCGCCCATGAGAATATGGAAGCATCCGTTCGAAAACCAGATAACCACGACGAGTAAAGCACTTCTTACCGTACTGATGAGTTTCCCAAACAAAGCCGAAGTAGACAATGTTGAAAAAGCACTAATGAGCTATTATCGTCTATCTTCCCTAGGTGAACACTCTTCTGAAAAGCTGACAAAGGCATTACGCGAATTGGAAGGTAGTTTTATCAATATTGAAAAGTGGGACCAAACCCTTGTAATAGAGTTTTGCAACCCATCAGTCAGGGATTTTTGCGAAAACTACTTCTTAACATATTCCGATGTCTTATTAGACCTTGCAAAGTCATCTTTGTTTTTCGAACAGTGTATACAAATTAGCAATATAATCAATAAGAGTGATGCTCCAATTATTGAAACGTTACACGACGAATTATTATTGGCGATGCAAAGAACCTATCAATCTACTAGTGTCAGCATTGCTAAAAACTTATTCGGGAAGCTGAATCGAAATTACCCAACTCCAGAGAGTAGGTTCCGCTCTGTTTTGAAACAAGCAACGAGGGTTACCGAAACTGCCGAAAATGTTGTTAAACAGCTATACGAAGGTTTAGTTCAGAGATGGCGTACGAAAAAGGTTGATAAGGGTTTGATATGGTATTTGATGACTTCCCTGTACGATTCGTCCTACAAAACCATTGTTAACAGTCCAGAGCATTACCAGATAGTATTAGAATCACTTCTAGTGGGATTAGACGATATTGATGACTTTGAAGAACTAATGAGGTTTACCGAAAGTTTTCCAGTCGAGTTGACAGAGCAAGAGTGGGGAATAGTTCACAGCGACTTTTTAAGTTTTGTTCGCGATTTAGACGTTTCAAGCGACAGTCATGATGAGGCCCAAGAATACATTGATAATGTTGAAAATGTGGCTAATTCTCTAGGTTTATTTATTGATTCTGAGATAGAAATTCTACGAGGAAGAGTTAAACCACCGCAGGACAAATATCCATATACCAACGAAGGTATCATTAAAGATGACAGACTGAGTGATTACACCGATATTGACGACGAAATTGAATCGATTTTTTCATTATTAATACACTCTAATCCTTAACGCAAGCAGGTTTGCCCCTCCAGTAGGAACTTCTTTGGGCTATTTCCACTCACTTTGATTCCCTACACAAACTATGGGTAGAATTTGAGTTCTATGACTTATATGTGTTATATTGGTCATAGAATACCGATAAACCCAATGATTAACATCTGAAAAATACGTCATAGAATGTTAGTAACCAAAGGGAGGACTTGCTATGGCCGTTAGAATCGAGTCTTGGCTTACCGAACTGCTCAACGATGGGAAGGACGAAAAGACCATCATAGCCTATCGAACGGTGCTGAACCAGTTTTCAACATGGTTTGAGCAGACTTCTGGCGAATCCGATTTGTCCAAGGTCACACAAATGGACGTTAAGGACTTCAAGCAGTACATGGGCGCTATCCTTGGCCGCAAGCCAGCCACGATTAATAAAGCCCTGGTAACACTCAAAGGATTCTTTGAATGGACAACAGAGAACGGCTTCACAGCCTCAAATCCAGCCCGGAAGGTCAAGCTGGCGGAGAAGCAAGCAATGGCCCCTAAATGGCTTGATAGGAACGAGCAGAACCGTCTTATCCGTTCCGTCGAACAGGAAAAGAATCAGTTTAAGAAAGCAAGAGATTTGGCCATTGTGCAAATGGGGCTTCAGGCAGGTTTGAGGCTCGAAGAAATTTGTAATCTAGCCATGTCCGATATTACGGTGAATGGCAGGAGCGGGACGGTCATTGTCAGGAAGGGCAAGCGGGGCAAATATCGCGAAGTTCCCTTGAATGGGGATATTCGGGCTGCATTGAAAGACTATCTGAAGGAGCGGGAAGGCCATAAATACGCCGATAGTGAGCGGTTATTTATTGGGGAACGCAATCCCCTTTTAACAGCCAGGGCAATTCAGCATTTGATTGAGGAATACGGCAGAAAGGCCAAGATTGAAGGTTTAACGGTTCATCAATTACGGCATTCATTTTGTCATAACTTAATTGCTGCCGGCGAAGGGATTGAAAAAGTGGCTATGCTGGCTGGTCATTCAAGCCTTGAAAGCACGAGAGTCTATACGGTTCCAGGGGCGCGGGAGTTACAAGCAGCGGTTGAGAAAATCGCTATGAAGGAGGAATAGAGACACTCTTAATAGTGGCAGGACATAGTATTCATCGATTGAATCTCAGGAAGATTGGGCGCTGTTGCGCCCTTGGAAAGGGTAATTAATCGTTACTAATTATTTTTCCCGTTCGCAAAATGATAACCAATTCATCCCTACCGATTAATTGTACATTCAATTTGCGGGCCATCTGCACAGCTTTTGGGGTGAATCCGCTATTCGTGATTACAACAGCGTGACTGCAATCGTAATATTTGCTACCCGAATAAACTTCCTGTATCGCGGCTACTCCGATATTACTTTTATGTCGCTTTGCTTGAAACGCAATTTTCTTATTCCCGTTGATTGCGATTATGTCTGCCCCTAAGTCAGAATGCCGTTCCACTAGATAACCTGACCATTCCAATAACTTAACCACAAATTCTTCAAATTGCGTTCCACACATATGGTCAACGTCCATAATTGTGATTTGGACGACTCCCTCTTCCGAGGATGGTTTTAAATACCGATTGTCGCGGTCTGCCGCTCGAAAAAGTATTTCGGGGTCAATACCGTATTTCCAGGCAAGTTGCACAATATCATTTCGGTTAATCCGCCACGACGTTCCATGTTCAAGTATAGAAATTCTGGATTCTTTGATATTTGTGCTTATGGATACTTGCCTTTGAGTAAGGCCATGCTTTTTCCGTGTTTCTTTTAATGCCTCACCGAGATAATTGGTCTTCGTGGCCGTTGCACTCTCCTTTTAAGTTAATTCGGTTACCTCAACGATAATGGGTTGGCTCCTGCGACCACCTCCTTTGGCTAAGTTATCGATAATATTGTGTTTTCTCTTTGGTCTATCGCCGATTCTCGTTCATTTTAGATGGAGAGGGGGACATATAACGCAGTTTAGGTTTTGTCCCTCACTCCTGAACTCCGAGTAGGTTTACTTCGACCAACAATCAGAGAACTCAGGAAGGGTTTGCCAAGCGCCAAAGCCAGGGGCAGAAATGGCGGCAGACCTTCAAAGAATCGAAAAGAAGTGGCGACAGCGATTAAAATGTATGATAGCAAGCTTCACAGTGTTGCCGAAATCGAGAAAGAAACGGGCATTGCCAAAGCAATTCTTTATCGCACGTATCCGGTAACCAAGGCTTATAGTTATCAGGAAAAAGAAGGATAATTGACCGGTTTGATGAAAAAGTAGTGAGATACCATTTCCGATGATATTTGAGGGGGAATTGTCGTTGTGACTGAGCAGACACCGCAACACGCCATCGACCCCGAAGACGTAATCGCTTGGTTGGTTACGCAGCCCAACGCTAATGGCACCCTATACTCGGAAAATGTGGTACGGCAGTATATGAGTGCGCTCCGCTCCGTGCCAGCGAAACTTGAAATCTCTGGTGCTTTCGATGTCAGAAGCGTCTTCGCCTGCCATACGGCGGATGAACTGAATACCTATTGGGACATCTTCCGAGGCGCACCAAACTATAAGCAAGTGAATAGCAGGACATCTGGCCAATTCTCTGCTGGCATGGGTTGCTACTTAAGATACCTGCAACAGCTATCAGGCGAACCCAACACTCCCTCTGCGGCAGAATCGGACGTTATTCAGTTGATTGAGCGCCACGGCTTGGAATACGTGGACAAGCGAGATTACGGCGGTGCTTTATGGGTAGTTGGTGGCAGAGAGCTCTCACCAACAATGTTGGAATTCCGCAACGCGGGGTTCCCATTTATGTTTAGGGTTGGCGGTGGTCGGAGCAGTGATTACCAAGATGCTTGGTGGTATAAGGGCAACGACACCATAAGTGAAAAGAAGTCCGAAGCGCCAGGTAGCGTCCAAGCCGTCAGTACCGAGCCGAATAATACTGTTCCTGATGCCGTGGTTGATGTACTGAACAAGAACTATGCTTCGGGCTTTCGCTTTGACACGACCTATATTAATCTGCTTTCGAGCGCCTCCGGCGTGGAAATTGACGGGCGAATGCAATCGGCATTAAAGCGTATCATGTTCCGCAGAGATGATGGCATCTACTTCTTGCTTGACCTAGTTGCCGATGCCGCCACTCGTAAGGACATCATTGTTTTTGCCGATACCTATCTTCAAGAGTACGGTTGTTTTGAAATACCGGAATTTTATAAGTTGTATGAAGACAAGGTTAATCCGCATTGCATACGGAACGCGGACGATTTCGAGAGTTTCTACGAGCAAATCGGAAAAAGCGGTGTCCGTTGCGTTCAAGCCCCATATATCGGCAATAGGATAGCACGTTTCAGCAACGGCAGCGTTTGGGGTACATTCAAGGAGGTTGCGGCAAAAATCATCTCCTTTATTACCGAGGAATATTACGGCTCGTGCAATGAGGACGATTTGCACAACAAATTCTGTGCGTTCTCGACCGACTTGCTCGGTAAGATAATTAAACAATGCGCTGCCGATGAATTGATTCGTGTCGAAATCAATGACAGCATTTGTTACCAGACATTCGACGCGCTCGGCTTGCCTGAGAACTTTTCGGAAGTGCTTGCCGAGGCTTTGGAACGTCTTAGTGATATTGGGCTTGACCCGACACAAGACGCTCTTCACACAACACTTTCGCTTGAATTGGGCGTAAACTTCAGGGCGGAATACAATCTACCCGACTGGGATACTTATAGGCGGCTGATAGCCGCATTCTATAAAGCAGCGCCTCGCCGAGAGTGGAAATCAAATATTTTTGGGGAGATTGTAAGCTAAATTGTACTCATATATTTTTGATAAAAAAACACGCGGTTACCTGCTGACCACGCAGACCGGAAAATATGTGGCGAGTGAAATACGTCCCGTGTTTGCACAGGAACTTTCGCTTACGGGGCTTGGGCGTTACTTTGAATACGAGCGCCACGAGACCCGACCGCTGATGTGGGGTATGAAGAATACATACCTGATAGCGGACATTGATGAGAAAGGCGAACCTTGCGGACGCAAGGTGGCGCAGCTTAACAATACGCAGTACGGCAAACCGCTGAATATCCAAACGTTCTTTGAAGGCAAGATGAAACTTGAGCCGGTTGACATTGATGCGATGGTGGCGGCGAACGCCTCGATTATGGACATCGTTGTTGCCGATGCAAAACGTCGAACTAAGGAGCTGTATGATGAAAGCATACAGCGTTGCGATATTGCCTATATCGCTTTTTCCGGCGGCAAGGATTCCGTAGCCTTGCTGGATATCTGCCACAGGGTATTGCCGCTTTCAGTGCCAGTTGTTTTCAGCGACACCGATATGGAACTGCCCGATACTTATAAGGTTTTGGAAGAGGTAAAAGCCCGCTATCCTGAACGCGAGTTTATCATAGCCAAAGCGGAAACATCGGCCCTTGAGAACTGGAGGATATTCGCTCCGCCGTCGCGCACAATCAGGTGGTGCTGCTCGGTTCATAAAAGCACCCCAGCTTTGATGTATTTAAAGAAGAAACTGCGCAAGGCGGCGATAAAGGTAATGGCGTTTGTCGGCGTTCGAGGCGATGAAAGCTACAGTCGCTCGTTTTACGAAGATGCATCTGACGGGGCAAAGAATGCATCGCAGATGAACCGCATGCCCATCCTTGACTGGGGTGCGCACGAGTTGTGGCTGTATATCTTCGCCAACGACCTTGTCATCAATTGCGCGTACAATAAGGGCTTGGCCCGCGTGGGTTGCTTGATGTGTCCGGAATCGGCAGGTAGCCACATTGCTCTTATTGGCAAAATGTATCCGCACGACGTAAAGCACTATTGCGATGTTATTATTCAAACGAGTTCCAAGTCTTTCAACAATGCTGACGATAGATTTGAGTTTTTGAGTGACGGTTGGCAGGCTCGAAAAAGCGGCACGGTATTGCGAGAACCAATTGTTAGCACACTCGAAAGTGCCGATGACTTGACGGCAAAATTTCAAAGTCCAAGCTTTTCAAAGGAGAAATTTTACGAGTGGATTAAAACGATTGGTACAGTTGTCAAAGAGCGTAATACCGAGCAGCAGCTATTAAAGCTTCCACACTCTATTGATGGCGGAATACCAATCACATATAAAGCGCCGTATACGGGCGGTGGCGTTGCAACATTCGAATTTTCTTCAGACGACGAGAAAGCCGTGATGTTACCATTGATTCGCTCGTTCTTAAAAAAAGTTTCAGCCTGTGTTGCGTGTCGTTGTTGCGAAGCCGAATGTGTATATGGTGCGATAACTGTCAAGAACGGGAAACTTAAAATTGATGGAAACAAATGCATCAAGTGCCGTAACTGTTATGATATCGATAATTCATGTTGGAGGTATTTTTCTATGAGAGAGCCAGAAAAAACGCAATCAAAGATGGTGAAAATCCATTCCTACAAGACATTCGGCTTGCAAGAGAATTATGTTTCTGCCTTAGTCGAATTGAAGGACATGTTTTTCCCTTGGTATGAGGGGCATCCGCTTGGCAAGAACATGGTTCCGGCTGCTCGGAATTGGTTCAAAGAAGCTCTTTTGACAAATGCGGATGGGCATACACTGACAAAACTCGTTTCTATGTTTGAAAAATATGGTGTTCGGTACTCATTGGGGTGGGACTTCATTTGGATGGGCTTATCGAACAACTCAGTTCTTGTGAATTGGTACGTGACTTCAACGACCATTGACCAAGTTAATACCCTAGAACAGCTTGAGGGAAATTTAAGGGAAAACAATCCGACATTGACCGACTCGGTGGTAAAGGGGGGGTTGCAATCGCTGAAGAATATGCTGAAAAATTCTCCGTTGGGAGAATCCGACGGGGTAGTTGCGACCGAGTCCAAAGGAAACACAATGAAGACTTTAACCCGCAAAGCAAAGGACGTGCAGCCGCTGACCATTCTCTACGGCTTATACCTTATCGCCGACCTTGCCGAGCGCGGTAGCTTCACAGTTCGCGAACTACTCACGGCTGACGCGGATTCGACATTTGTTTCTCCGCTTGTGGCGTTCGGCATCGCGCCGGACACATTCAAGAAGCAATGCGAGGGCTTGCGTACCCGTTATCCCGATTATATATCTACGACGTTTACCCACGGAAATGACGGCTTAGAGGTATATCCGCAAAAACACACGCTTGAGGACATAGTGAACTTAGCTTTGGGGGGGTAAGAAAATGAGACATTACTCCGATTTTTTCACCGTTGCGGAAGATTACTGCCCGGTAATGACCCGTGAGGAAATTAACAAAACACCTGACCGGTGGCTCGATTTCTACCCGCACACCGAGTTCGAGGACATCTGCAAAACGCTCCTGTCCGTACTCGGCTCTGGTGCTAAATCGGTGTGGATAACCGGCAACTACGGCACCGGCAAGTCCAATGCCACCCTTGTCATACAAAAGCTGTTTATGGATGATGAGACCCGCGTCCGAGAGTGGCTCGATGAACACGCAACTAACGGTCTGTCAGACCGCGACAGCCTTGAAAAAGCCCTGTTCAACCGACGGGCCGAGGGTACGCTTGTCGTGTACGACTTTAATGCCTCAGGCGTTGGAGCGGACGATGGCTTATTGGTGCGCTTGGAAAAAGGCATCATTGCCGCCCTGGCCGAACGCGGTATGTCTATTCCGGCGATGTCGAACCTTGATATGGTAATAGACCGCGTGAGGCGCGAAGGCCAAAACTTTTTCAATACTCGCGACGCTATCCAGAACCAGCTTGCCTACCTTGATTCGAGCATCAAAACAGTAGACCAGCTTGTCAATGCGCTGAACAACCCCGCAACGTCATCTAAGTTGCTTGATGATGTTGAGGCAGTTTTGCACAAAGACTTCATTTATCTGGATTTTGACGTTCCGATGTTCCGCAAATGGATTAAAGCGGTTCTACAGGCCAATAACCTTCAGCGGGTTGTCTACCTGTTCGACGAGTTTCATCCGTTTATTGAAGCGAACAAGGAGCAGTTGAAAACTTTCGAGGATGTTACGGAGTCGCCGGGCGTGAACCGCTTCTTCCTCGTGCCTGTTACTCATATGGAGATAAAGGCGTATTTGGCTGAAGGCTCTGATAGCGCCAAAAAAGCGAACGACCGCTTCTATTTCCGCAAACTCCAAATGCCCAACGACACGGCTTTCCGTCTCGCCAAACACGCAATGGTGGATGTTAAGGATACGACCCTCGCCGCCGAATGGAAAAAAGCAAAAGACGACTTATGGGATTCCGTTTCCTCGCTCGTCAATAAATTTAATGGCACGGACGACCCCGACCGTGACCGTTTCTACGATATTCTACCGATTCACCCGATGGCGGCTTTCCTTCTCAAGCATTTATCGGAACAGGCAAGGTCGAACCAGCGCAGTTTTTTCGAGTATCTAAAAGGCGGCGCGGACGGCACGGAATTCCAAGACTTTATCCGTGCCGGAGGACCGGAAGTAGCAAACAAACAGTTCTTGACGGTGGATTATCTGTGGCACTACTTCGTCGACCGTAATGATTTGGGATTAGACAGCGAGATTGCCGGCATTGGAGCATTTTATAAGCAGACCCGCGACCGCGTGTTCCAAAATCAAACGGAAGACGCGCCGGAGTTGCGAATTTTGA
Organism: Solirubrobacterales bacterium; assembly: GCA_050258755.1. Classification (GTDB taxonomy): domain Bacteria; phylum Bacillota; class Syntrophomonadia; order Syntrophomonadales; family DTU052; genus JBLMZI01. The sequence continues at coordinate 100,039 of JBLMZI010000010.1, forward strand.
AAGCGGTACTGCTTTTCTGCCTGCTTGATAAGCTTGCGCCCGGCGGTCACGACAGACTAAAGCCGACTGTGGAGAACATAGAACTTTCGTTTAAGGGCGATGGCACAATTGCTGACCCCCGTAGCATTGTTGAGGAGTTGGAAAAGAAACACTGCTTCTCCGTTTCAAACGGGAACATATCCCTGTTTACGATTTCGACAGTTAAGCCGGAGGACATCGAGAAATACAGAGATAAATTCCACGACCTTCTGCACGAGAAAGCCGAAGCTAAACTTGAAGAGCATACCAAGAACTACCGTAAGTATGGCTCAGGCAGGTTTGACATTCGCGTTTCGGATGCAAGCCACACTACCTTGACGAATATCAGTTCCACGACCCGTGGCAGATATACTGAGAAGATTAACAAGGACGACGGCTCGGTATGCTTGTGGTTTGTTGTTGCAAAAGACCACGATGAACAGTTGCAAATTCCTCAGAAGATTGACAGCATTCTGCGGCAGCTTAACGACCATCGCATTTTGATGTTTACTTTCCCGCAACTGTCGTTCTGCCACAGCAATAAAAATCTGTGGGGCGAGTATATCCGCCAATACGCTCAGTATATGACGGAGAACGATACAGCGGCGAAAAAACAAATCCGCGATGCCCTTGACGGGATTGAAAATGACTGGTTCAAAGAGTTGCAAAAGAACGACGCGGTTATCCGCGTTCATCGGTTTAGGAATGGGCAGATAGAGACATCGGATACGAATTGGAATCAGTTCAAGGAACTGATTACCGCCTATGTCCGCAAAACAATGAAGTTTAGCGTTGACCACCTCGGATTCCAAGACCCGCACTTCGGAAACAGCTCACTCCAAGCCTATGCTGAAGCGGGTATACTGTTGAACGCCTCATCGGGACCGATTGGGCAATTGGTTACCACGTTGAAAAAAAACGGCGTAACCGATGACCCTAATTGGTTCACGCAAAATCCAGACCACCCGCTTGGAGCGATTCACGCTCTGTTTGAGAAGAAATTTTCGAATACGGTAGGCAGAGGTGGTCAGCAATCTATCCGTGTTGTGTACCTCGAACTCAAACGCGCGCCGTATGGTCTGCGTTACAATGCGTTGTCTGCGTTTGTTTTAGGTTTCTGTCTGCGCGACATTTTACAGAAGAACTACCAATGGACAAATGGTCAATTGACCCAGCCGCTCGACATCAAAACTCTTAAGGAGATTATCGAAGCTGTTGTCAAAGATGACGGCGACAACAAAATTGGTAGCAAAGAAAAACTGATTTGCCGCCTCTCAAAGGAAGAAAAGAAGTTTATAGAAAAAGCACCGGTTATTTTCGGAGCGACCCCAATTGCGGACGCGACGGTTGAAAGCGTTCTTAGCCAGATTCAAGGGCGTGTTGAGGCTATTTCCGCAAGAGTTCCGCTTTGGGTGCTGCCGGAGTATGTTCGTGCTGCAAACGACCAGAAAGCGGATGATATTGAGACCGTCTTGAATGATGTCTGCACGGCATTTACGACCAGCAGCAAGGGCAAGGTTGAGGAAAGGGTTAACGCCGTTAAGGAAGCGGGAGAGATAATTATAAACGACCCAGATATAGTGGGCGCGATTGCTGACTACATCAAGACAGAGAACTTCGTAAGTGCATTTGAAATTTACGTTGATAAAGAAAACCCCGCTCTCTCGACACTGGCAAAGGATATCGGTGATGTCTCACATGGGTATTGCCGTGCCATTCTTGACCGTTGTCAGGAAACGGCTGGCTGGCTGTGGAAACAAGCCGATATAAGCCGCGAAATTGACGATATGCTGTGCGAGTACGAAATCATATCGCTTGCCAAGCCGCTTTGTGGGTATAGTGACTTTGTGCCGTACAAAAGCGTTTTTGACGCGCTCAAACTCGCTGTTACCGATACTAACCATTTGCCGAAGCCGCTTATTGAAGCGTTTTATCCGACATTGGCGAATTTCTTGTCCGCCCTGCAATCAACAGGAGCGGCACAGGATATCAAGCTTGCGTTGCAACAGAGTTTTCCGTTTATCAAACGCCTGTTCTTTGACCATACAAAAACAGAGTCGCTGGTGATTCTCAAGAGTAAATTGAACGACGTGGTTCTTGAGGATTCCGACCTTCGTGACATACTGAGCGAAATGGTCGGCGGATTCGGTTTGGACGAAAAAACCTTCCTCACAAACATTCGAGTTAAAATAGAGGAATTCGAAAAGAAGTCTGTTGTTCTCAAAATAAAAGGTGAATGGACGAGGATTTCCCAGACAGGGACACCAGCGGAATGGGCGATGAATAACGGTATGCCCGCAAGGTATGTTTTTGGCAATCATCCCGATACAGCCGACCTGCTCAGAGCCATTGAACACCCAGAGACATTTGCCGCAGCCAAACTTACGGATATGCTTGAGATATTGAAAGAGGTCAAGGCGGCAAGCATCGCCGATTGCCAAAAAGCATTGATGACTGATGTCATACCCGCACGATATAAGAAATTTGAAATCGGTCTTGCTTCGCTACTGGAGTTTTTGCGCAATAAGCTCGGCAATCAGCCAAACAACTGGCCGCCCCGTCCAGACATTTCGGAGTTTATAAAAAGCCAGTACAAAGGAACAATAGCTCCGCAAATTAAGGAGAAACTTCGTGATAGAAATGCAGAAGACCTTAAGGAAAGACTTCTGCAGCTTGCTGACGAGAACCCCGAACTGGGATTGATGTTTTGGGAGGGGTGACGATGGCATATACACTCAACAGGTATTTTGGTGCAGTTTTCAGCAACCCGAATGCGCCGCGTGTCATAGTTTATCCCAATAACACCACGGCGGCTCAGTTGCTGAACCACCATAAAATTGGGGCAACCATTATTAAGGCGGGGGACTGTCTATCCGACAATGATACACATTTGCCGATGCCAAATGTGCTAATGAGTGCTATCGATGCCAAAATACAAGCATTAACCAGTCGTGCCTTGGTGGTGGGACTTGACGCTTACTTGGCATTGCTCGATGCCGAGAGCCTAATTGCGTTTATGTCTGAACTTCGTAGTAGGCTTGACGCCAATGCACTAAACGCAGATTATTTGCTGTCTGCTCACAGCAACCCGAATTTTGCGCCTCGGTATGAGGAGGCTCGTAGCGTGGTTTTTATTGAGGGAAACGAAGAAACCCTCGAACCACTCAGTATACAGGCGTACTCGGATAAATGGGTTAAATCCGATGGCGTTGCTGGCTACAAGCAATTGCTCGGTCAGATGAGTCAATATGAGCCATCCGGCAACTATACGCTCATATTGGCTGGTCTAACCGATAGGCAAGCGGGTATTGGTAATGCTGTTAGGTTCGTGCTTGAAACTCGCGATGTTGCCGCACATTATTATTGTATAGATGCCGATTTGGATGAAGCCACTTTAGAATCCCTGCTTTCAAAATCTATCGAAAGCGGACAAAGTGCGGAAAATTACCTTGAGACACTGTTCGGTGTCGGAAATATCAATACACGCCTTGCACTGAAACGTCTGCTTGAGCTTCCGGCCGACAGCCTATGGCAGGCACATATTTGGTCACTGCGTAGGCGGCTTCCGAGTGATTCGTACATCGCAAAAACGCTAACTGAGGATATTACCCGTGATAACTTGCTATGGAAGTACATAGTAGGTTCGGCAATAGCTGTACTTTCGGAGGCAAACGCGAAAAAATATGCACTGGAACGAGCGGAGGCGCTCAGAGCCATAAGTTCGGATTATGAATCACTCATTGTAGAATTCATCGGGCAAACGAAAGAAAGCGACGACGCTCTGCAGTTTCTTAACTGCGGCACAAATTCGGAGCGTATTGAAATAGTACGCCGCGCTTCCGAGGAAGACTTATCGTATGGTCTCCCGAAACAGTATGCGGAACTTTTCCCGACTCTCGCGGACTATTTTTCATCGGCATTCGAATACGAGGACGATGTAACAACGGCATATTTCCGCGAATACCGCAGGCTTAAGGTATCAGGCAGCATTACCGACAGTTTTGCAAAACGTGCATTTGACTTTGTTGTTCCCAAAACGAATCCCTCACGCGAGGCGGTTATGGCTGAGTTGCAGACGCAAGCCGATGTAGCATTGCTTGTGGTGGATGCGATGGGCGCGGAATATATGCCGCTTTTGCTCGCGCTGGCAAAACGCCGTGGCATGAATATTGAGTCACAGGCCATCGTAACCGCCAAACTGCCAACCGAAACTGTGTTTAATCCAATTAAGTGGGACGAGGCGCGAATACTGCCTGAAATAAAGAGCATCGACAATATCGTTCATTACGGAGCGGTAAAACACGAGTTTTGCCCGCCAGAACGCAATTTTGCGGAAACTCTACGAATATTCGAAACCGAAATTATGAACCGTATTGCCGACGGGCTTACTCACTATACTCGCGTTGTTGTGACAGCCGACCACGGTGCATCTCGTCTTGCCGTAATTGCCCATAACGAGGGCAAAAGCACAACCCTGCCGTGGGAGGGACAGCCAGACGATTGGCGGTATTCGCTTGCACCCCAAGGCGTTCCCCGTCCGCCGGAACTGGAACAAGAGTATTTTCCTGAAACGAAAAAAACGTACTGGATTGTGCGAGGCTATAATCGACTACCGAAAATGGGCGGTAAACTTTTTGAGTTGCACGGTGGCGCTACACCCGAGGAGCGGCTTGTTCCAGTCGTAGTGTTTACGAGAAACATTGTCGCGGAAGTCCCGAAGCAACTCGGCAAAAAGACTGCCGCCGATGTAGTCGATGCCTTAGAAGGTCTTATTTAAGGAGGGTGAAATAGATGTACGATGTTAATAAACTGAGGGAATATTTCCCCTCGACCACGGTGTTTAAAGACCCGTCCGTGATGTCGATGTTCAAGGCGGCTAAAATAGAAGCGTTCTTGCGAGACTGGATTTTGAAACGTAGAACGGGCGCTGATGGGGTTGTGGACAACATTGACGCGCTCAGCGATTACGTTGCAACGATTATCCCACCTCGTAGCGAGAAAGAGCGGCTGGAAGACGAGGCGAGGACAATGGGCGAAACGCGACCGTTCCTTGCAAAGGTCAATGTGTCTTTTAATTCCAACTCGGACTATTATAGCTTCGAGATACCCTCTCTTGGTTTTTCGCACTCCCACACCATCATAGAGGATTATGTGTGGAACAGAATCAAAGATGAACTTATCGGCGAAGCCGGAGGGTGGGGTCTTATTAAACTTGGCTATATGCCTCCAGAGGGTGGAAAGAAAAACGGTCGGTTCACACTGCTTGATTTCAAGAACTTCTGCCCATATAAGGTGAGCCTTGACGATTTTCGCGAGGCGAGAACCCATTTTGAAATAGAAGAATGGATGGAAATTCTGCTAGGTGCAATCGACTACAGCCCTGACGGCTTTGCCCGTAAAGGTTGGATAGAGCGCGACATTTGGAAAGCAAAACACACGATGCTGACCCGCCTATTACCGTTCATCCAACCACGCATCAATCTTATCGAACTTGCCCCGCAGCAAACGGGCAAATCGTATATGTTCGGCAAAATCAGCAAATATGGTTGGCTGCTCACCGGCGGTCAGGTAAGCCGCACTATGCTGTTCATAGACCGCCGCCCCGGAGCGAGAGCCAAAGGTCTGGTAACCTGTAATGATTTCATTGCCGTTGACGAGATTAAGTCCATTGAGTTCGCCAACGACAAAGAAATGGCCGGAATTCTGAAAGGTTATATGGAAGATGGATATGTAACTGTGGGAGGCACTCGTATTGACGGGGAGGCAGGCATAGTCTTCCTTGGAAATATCGCTTATGAGAATATGGATAGCGACAAGGATATGATTGGAGACATAAATCCCATCTTTCGTGATAGTGCCTTGCTGCAAAGGATACACGGTTTTATCCCTGGACACTTCGTCCCTGCGCTTTCCCCACGGATGTATATCAATGATTGGGCGTTGAATTCGGAATACTTCACGGAGATAATGCATCTGCTGCGCAGTACCCCTGAGACGATGAAATATCGTGGAATGGTCGAGGAACTTGTTGATGTCAAAGCCGCTACTGGTGACACATCGGGACGTGAAAAAGAGGCTATTTTCCGACTTTGTACGGCTTATTTGAAGCTGTTTTTTCCACACGCGGACAGTACCCTCATCCGCACTCTTAAATTCAAGCAGGAGTTTGACAAGTATTGTTTGACCCCCGCCAAGAGTATGCAGGAAACGGTCTTGAAGCAAATGAGATTCGTTAATCCAGGTATGTTCCCAGATGGAAACCTCGGCTTCTCGACATACACCGTGAGGTGGGATTGAAAGTGACCACATGTTGCTTGTGCGAAAGTAAACTTGATAAGAACGCCGTTGGGCTTAACAAAAAGCTATTAGATAAAAATCTTTCACGTGTTTTTTGTATTGACTGTCTTGCCGCTCATCTTGATGTCCCCGTGGAAGACCTTTATGCAAAGATTAGCGAATTTAAAGACCAAGGTTGTACCTTGTTTCTTTAGGGGGTGAGACCGTGATTTACGCAGATAACGCCGCCACAACAAGAATATCTGACAGCGTCTTTGAAAAGATGCTCCCGTTTCTGCGTGAGCAATACGGAAACGCCTCCAGTCAATATTCGCTTGGCGTAAAATCGAAGAGAGCCATTGAGCAGGCGCGAAAACAAGTCGCAGAGGCAATCGGAGCGCAGCCGACCGAGATTACCTTTACTTCCGGCGGTTCAGAGACAAATAGCTGGGTGCTTCGCTCGATTGATGAAATCTATGGCGATGTAGCAAAACACATTATTACTTCGTCAATCGAACACCACTCTGTGCTGAACGCTTGCCGTGTGCTTGAAGAGAATGGAACGGAAGTGACATTTCTTCCCGTCGATGGCTCAGGTCGGATTTCTGTTGCGGATGTTGAAGCGGCAATAAGACCGTTTACAAAACTGGTAACCCTAATGCTTGCCAACAACGAAATCGGCACGATTCAGCCGATAGCGGAGATTGGACAAATGCTGAAAGGCAGGGGCATTCTGTTTCACACGGACGCTGTTCAAGCTGTTGGTCATATTCCTGTTGATGTTGATGCTTTGGGAGTAGATTTTTTGACCGCCTCTGCTCATAAGTTCAACGGGGCAAAAGGTACTGGGATTCTGTATAAGCGGTTAGGCTTAGAGCTACCACCTTTGGTTTTCGGCGGCGAACAGGAACGGGGACTTCGTGCCGGAACCGAAAATGTTGCCGGAATCGTATCGGCAGGCTTTGCTATTGAGGAACGCATCGGTGCGATGCCATCGGAAGCAGAACGGCTGAGTGCTATGGTAAGAGCAACAGTTGCGGGTATAAAAGGAAACATACCCTCTGTGAGGGTAAATGGGGATAGCAAATTCCGTTTGCCCGGTACGGTCAATCTTGGATTTGAAGGTGTTTCGGGAGAGTCGCTCGTGCATTTGCTCGACCTGAAAGGGGTTTGCGTGTCCACAAGTTCAGCTTGCAATTCAGGCAAAGACGAGCCTTCGCACGTGCTGCTTGCATTGGGTTTGACCGAGGAACAGTCTAAATCGTCAATCCGGATATCGTATGGCAGGTATAACACCAAAGAGGAAGCTGAAATAATCGTCGATAGCATCAACAAGGCATATTCCAAGATAACAAGTGCGCTTTAAACCTTATAATATTTCATAAAGGCATGAAAATCTTCATTGTTGATACTTTAAGCTGAAAACACAAAATCCTGGACAATGCCACAAACATAGAAAAGTTGTTCAAAGATTAGTCCGGCGCATATCCTGCAACGTGTGGGGGATATTTAACGCAATCCAGGCCATTTCAACCTGAAACCAGCCCCCAGTAGATTCACTCCGACGCACTAAGGCAGATTCCATATTTGTGTTTTTTCAATAACCGTGGATGGGTTCATTCTTGCCTTTCAGGTGGGTTTGTGGGGGCGAAACCCCCACAAACTCCATCATTATTATTAGTCACAATACCGTAATCTAACCGACTTGATTTGGGGCAAAAACTGCTCAAATACTAATTGTGTAAGTGAGTAAAAAATGCCCCAATAAAAAGCTTGGTATTTAAATGATTCAGAGATTGTATGGGAGAGAGGTTCCCTTTAACATTTATTATTAGTGCGACCATCTGATTCTTTGACTCGACCACCTACTTTCGCATAAAATTTATGAGAAAAGAAGATGGTCTATTGGGTCATAAGGCTGATTTATCCTTTGCCGATGTGGCTCAGAGGCAGAGCAGCTGATTCGTAATCAGCAGGTCGGCGGTTCGAATCCGCCCATCGGCTCCAGGATTATAGGGCCTTCCGAGATATCGGGAGGCTTTCTTCTTTCCCAAATACGACAACCCTACACAAAGCGGGGTCGATTCTCTGCCCATTAACCGCGACACCAACGATGAATCAATTGCAGCGCAACCAAATGAATCACTAACACATTCGGTTGAATTGGAATAATATGGCATGACGATTTGCTTAGGGGGTGTGTGGGATGGCGTTAATGCGAACGCTACTCTGAAAGTGATCCACTGAGCGGAAAAACGCTCATGTGAAAGTGATCCACTCCAATCAATAATCCCTTATCTTTGAAGTGACGAAACAGCAAGGATAAGGGGGTTAAGGAGTGATCAGAGTGGATCAATACCA
>JBLMZI010000011.1:0-466755 GCA_050258755.1 Solirubrobacterales bacterium
GACTTTCGCCCGACTCGCTTGCCTCAAAACCTTCCGATTTTTCGGCTCGCAATTTAAAAGCACCAGGTTTCGCTGTTCAGTTTTCTAAGATCGCTGCGCCCTGCGCGCAAAAATTATATTAGCATGGTTCGGTGTATTGTGTCAAGCATCTCGTTTAAAGTTTTTTAAATTTCAATGCCCGATATTCCTTTACTTTAAGAACCTGCTGGCTGCTGTCCGCATCAGTTACCTGCGCGGCGCAACAGAGAATATGATACAAAAGACTGCCGACAATGTCAACAGTCTTTTTTACCTACATTACTATACGGTTTTAGCTTTTGATTCTGTCCGCTTTTTCGGCCTGCTCGACTAAGCTTGCCCTTCCTTCTTCATTTCATCGATAACCTGCTGTACATCGGCGACGTTGATCGCACCCGCCAGCTTAGGCACATCGTTGAAAGAAAGAACCGGGAACGCATAACCGCGGGTCGCGATCTTTTCAATCAGCGGGTAATTCGAGATGCCTTTTTCCTCGGTATCCACATAGACAACTTCAATATCTTCGCCTTTGTACATTTCGGTGAGCTTGTCCCGAAGCTCGTCCGTTGCAGCCTTGACGCCGATCCCCCCGGCTGAACAGCCGGAACAGGCGCTTCAAGCGGTGACGGTCTTGCCGTCATATACGGTAATCGTCAGTGATTCCATTTTTAAAGTCCTCCTTTAATGTGAGGGGGCACCCCTCGCTCCGCGACTAAGGAAAGAGGAATGACCCTGTCGTCCTTGTTTGCTATTCGGCTTGCTATGTGAGCTTTGGTTATATTATAGAAAACTCTTGTAACAAGGGTAAACCCCGCCCCACCCCGGCGCCCGAGGTGGGGAATGAAAAGTTAGTCCTTTTTCTTACGAATCTTTTCAATAAGAATTGCTGCATCAGGACAAGTGATCTCGCAAATGCCGCAGGCAATACAGCTTATGGTATCCTTCGGAGCCACCGCAGGCGTTCCGAAGACACCCAGTTGATCAGACCAGACCAGGACGTCTTTCGGGCACTTCTCTTTGCACAGGCCGCAGCCTTTACAAAGTTCCGGGAACAGATGAAATACGGCTTTTACTTGTTCGGTAGAGATTACCTCGAATTCGCGCAAACCGGTTCAACTCCTTTCCGGCGGTCTTCTATGAGCTTCTTGCCGACGTCAAGCGCCTTGAAGTTGAGCTCTTTCAACTGCGGATTCTTTTCAAATTTATAGCCGAGCTTCTTGACCAGCGCATCCCGGGCCGCTTCCATGCTGACGACGTTGGTGATTGCGACCATAGCGCCCATGATAATCACATTGAACACACGCGTGCTCAGTTCTTTCGAACATTCAATCGCGGGAATGCCAAGGTTTTCGAGAGAAACCGGGGGGAGATCGTCTTCCTGACTCTCGAACGATGAATCATATACAAAGTTTGTCTCCGGGCCACAGTACATGTGGGTGCGCTTCATCGCCCGAAGGCTGAGCGCTACCACGCAGTCGGCGGTCTGGAACTTGGGTGCGCCGATCCGGCGGTCACTGACCTGCAGGAAGGCAATCGAGACGCCGCCGCGCTGTTCAATTCCAAAGTTCGGAATGTAAATGGCCTCTTTACCTTCATTATAGGCAGCCTCAGCCAGAATCTGAGCTACGGACTGCACCCCTTGGCCGCCTTCGCCGGCCAGCGCGATTCTGATCAAAGACATGCTAATCCTCCTTATTGAACGGGCTCTTCAGTTCGCCCACCGGGAAATAGCCTTCCATCTTTTCTTCGAGCCAATCCCAGGTCTGGCGAGCATTGGTGCCCCAGTTGGTTGGGCAGGTGGCAAGTGCTTCGACAAACGAGAACCCATTGCCTTCAATCTGGTTCTGAAGGGCTTTTTTAATGAACCCTTTTAACTGCTTGTACTTGGAAACCGTTCCGCGGGCCACATAAGCCCCATCGCCGGTGATTGCGGCCAGCATCTCAGGGCCCTTGGTCGGGTAGCCGGTCGTTTCGGGATCGCGCCCATACGGTGTGGTTTCGGTTTTCTGGCCGGGGAGACTGGTTGGCGCTAGCTGCCCGCCGGTCATTGCATAGTTCGTGTTATTCGCAAGAATCAGGGTGATTTTTTCGTTGCGGACCGCCGAGTTCATCAGGTGCTGTGAGCCTATGGAGTAGCCGCCGCCGTCACCCATATATCCAATGACGATCAACTCGGGACGCGCACGCTTCATGCCAACCACCACCGGTGTTGTCCGGCCGTGGTGTGTCTGGGTGCTGTCCAGATCGAAAAAATTCCAGGACAAAAGGGAGCAGCCGATGTCACAGCCGAATACAGCCTGGTCTTTGATGCCCAGTTCGTCAATGGCTTCACCCAGGGCTTTCAAGATCAGTCCATGGCCACAGCCGGGACAAAATTTATGTGGTTTGGTAGGGACATACCAACTATCAGGCATTGCAGGTTTCATCATCCCCGGACCTCCTTTCAACCTAAATGATGGTTTTCACTTTGCTGATTATATCCTGATCAACGATGCCGACCCCCGGTTTGTAAAGGGTCTCAATCGGCATGGTGCTTCCGTAGATTTCATGCTGCATCAGCTTATGAAGCTGCCCATAGGCCGATTCCACGACCAAGAGCTTCTTGGCGCCTTTACTCATGACATTAAGCAGTTCTTTGCCCGGGAAGGGACGCAGGGTAATCGGCCGGAAAGAGCCGACTTTCAGTCCTTCAGCCCGGAGCGCAATAACCGCATCATCCGCCGAACGGCTGACGACACCATGGGAAACGATAATCACATCGGCATCGTCGCAAAGGGTTTCTTTGTATTCGATGATCTCCGGAGCGGTCTTTTCAAATTCGGCTTGTTCCCGGAGAACCACTTCATACAATTCTTCTTCCATACTATAGATATTGCATAAGTGCTGCGGCTGGCGACCTTCTCCTATTTTTCCGGGCAAACCAACCAGCGGGGTCGTCTTTACCATCGTGATGCCGCGCTCGGCAGGATCGTAGATCTCTAGCGGTTCGCGCATCTTGGCCTGATAACCGTCACCGAGAATAAAAGTCGGACGGCGGTAGGTCCAGGCGGTATTGAATGCCTTAATCGTATAATCATAAAGTTCCTGGTGGGACGCGGTCGAATAAACAATCCGGTGTCCTTCCCCGTTCCCGCCGAAAGTGGTCAATGTCACTTCCTGCTGGGAGTAGATGACCGTTCCGGAGGAAGGGCCACCGCGTTGCTGGATCACTGCGACGGTGGGCAGCCGCATGGCTTCCGCCATCGAAAACGGCTCCTGCATCAAGGTGTTGCCAGGGCCGGCGGTTGCAGTAAATGCCTTTTTCCCTGCCATAATGGCACCGCACACGGTGAATCCTGCCGAAATCTCGTCCTCAGTCTGGAGAAACCCTTTGTTGTACTTCGGGCCCAGACGAGTCCAATAGTGCATGATTTCGTTTTGGGGGGTAATGGGATAGCCGAACATGATATCGACTTCCGCGGCCAGTGCAGCCCAGGCAATCGTTTCATTGCCGGTCATAAAAACCTTTCTGGTCCCGGTTACTGGCTTATCCATATTTGCACCTCCTTGGTTCGCTTTCAGATTGATTCTAAGTATTCGGGCTACCACATCGCTCCCGGCATGTATCGCCGGATATATCGAATCTGGTCCCCGGATAAACCAGCGGCTTCGGCTTTATCCCGAAGCGCTTCCACGACTGCCGTAAAGCATACGGGAAGCGAAAGGATGCCGGCCGCTTCGGATACTGTTTTGTACCCTTCCATAATACGTTCGATGGTTGTTTCGCTGCCAAGATGAGTGTTGTTAATTAAACCATCGATTCGTCCCAGACTTCGGACATATTCGACAATGTCTGCCACGGACGCCGTGATCGGCCGGGATGTGTTAACCACAGCCATGATTGTTAGATCACTCGACTCGAGCGCGCCTTCGATCAGGTTGAGCGTATGGGCGCCTCGAACCCCATATCCCACATCCATTATGATGTGCCCGGGGCGGCGAAGCACCCATCGTGCGGCGGGCTTGATCAGTCCGCCCGTTTCGCCGAGGCCGAAATTCTCGTTGGCCCCCCAGCCTACAACGCCGAGCCCTTGTTCCTCCAGGAACGCCTTCAGCGGCCGCAGGGTATAAAACGGCTCCACAAGATCCAGATCAACAAGGGTCACCGGCAGCCCGTGGCCCTTTAGCTCAAGGGCCCGGTTAATTGCCAGTTCACTTTTGCCGCTGGCGTATTCTCCAACATATGCTTCCAGGACCCTGTCAGTCACGATGTCGGACACCCCCTGAAAGCCTATTCGAGACAAAGATCGTGGTATTAAGTATAGTAAAGCAACTATTTGTAGTCAATATGGCTCACTTTGCAGGATTAGTATAGCACATTAATATGCCGTTCGCCGGAATTCTGTCCCGGTCGCGGCGGAATTTTCACGCAATTATCCGGATTATTTCCCTATATGTTCCATTTGTCGATCCCATTAACCCCGTTCTATAGCCGTTTTCCCCTGAATGCCCTCACCGGTTTCCGCCCGGCAAATCCCAGACGAAAACCTCATGATATAGTTAGCACATTCACGGTGTATACAGTATCATGCCGTCAAAGCGATTTTCTTTGAATAAATTTAACGTAAAGTTTACAAAAAACACGGGTATTATCTGGGCTTGAAGTCTCTCAGGAAAGCATGAAGCAATTCGGCGGGCAGTTGGATGCGGTTTACATGCGGTAAGCGATCAGGCCGACCAGGATCAGCCCGGGAATTCCTAAATACCCAGTCAGCAGGGCCGTGACCGGGTTAATCGGGAGCGAGAACCAGGTTCCGCCCATCCAGTTTACGGCAAGCAGCAGTGCGCCGCCGATGCCGAGCTTCAGCAGAATACGCGCGATGGCTGAAACCGGGTTCATCCGAAGCGTGATCATAATCGTCAGGATTGCCAGCCCAAGAGCTGCGGCACCGGTCGCCAGCCAAACGGTGGCCATGGGCGTCACTCACTTTCGCACACCCGGCGGATATCAGCCCGGTGCGCGCTTGCAGCCGCAATTTCACTGTCCCGAAATAGTCCGATCAAGTATCCGTATCGTTTTTCGGCTGCCTGCAGATTGTAGACAGCATAATCGATCATGCCCGGCTCACTGATTTCATTGAAGATCCGCAGCGCAAACTGCCATTCCCGGCGGGCATGATCCACCTCTTCCGGGTTGGGCCAGCATTCGGCCTGCGGCTTTACTTTGGCGAGGTCGTGTCGTTCCAGCCAGGCGCGAATCCAGCGCAGAATGCTATCCAAATCAAACACCCCCTGCGGTCAGTATATGCCGGCTTTTGGAAATAGATTTCCCATTTTTGCCAGCATAAAACCACAGGGGGCTGTCCATTTCGACGAATTGTACAGTTACAGTTCGCTGCGTCCGTCGAAAGCGCGGCGCAGCGTGATTTCGTCAATAAATTCGATGTCGCCGCCAACCGGAAGACCATAGGCCAGCTTGGTCACTTTAATGCCCCGGTCCCGTGTCGTTTCGGCCACGTAGCGGGCAACCACCTCGCCGTCGATGGTTGGATTGGTTGCCACAATGATTTCACGGACTTTCCTGCTGTCCAGCAGGACAAACAACCGGTCGACGTCCATTCGCCGCAAATCCATCCCGCTGGACCGAGGTCCGAAATTAAGTACCAAGTATTTGCCGCGGTAGCCGGTTTTTTCAACCGAAAGGACATCCTTGGCTTCTTCGACCAGGCATAGCAGTGATTCGTCACGGCTGTGATCCTGGCAAATCCTGCACGGATCCCGGTCAGTATAGTACCCGCATTCGCTGCATGGCGCAACCCGATCCCGCGCTTCGGTAATGGCATGGGACAACGCCAAGGCCTGTTCCCGCGGAAGACTCATCATATGCAGCGCCAGGCGCTGTGCGCTTTTGGGGCCAACTCCGGGAAGGCGCGCAAATTCCTCCACCAGTTTTTCAAGAGGCGCGGCCAGCCGCATCCAGAATTCTCCTATGTCAGGCCGGGGATGTTAAGGCCCCCGGTAATTTTGGACATTTCCTGCGCCACCATTTCGCGGCTCTTGTTGTTCCCTTCATTCACTGCAGCCATAATCAAGTCCTGCAGCATTTCAATGTCCTCCGGATCGACAATTTCAGGCTTAAGCTTGATTTCGAGCAGTTCCTGTTTGCCATTCACTTTCACCTGGACAACACCGCCGCCGGCGGATGCCTCAATAATCCGGTTGCCCAGCTCTTCCTGCATAACGGCAATGTCCCGCTGCATTTTCTGAGCCTGTTTCATCATTTTGTTGATGTTTCCAAAGCCCATGACCGATTCCTCCTTAGCCTTTTATTCAATAATTTCAATGTTTTCCTCGCCAAATATCTCGGCTGCCTTTTTCACGATTTCCGGAACCACAGCCTTATCTTCGAGCAATACGAAACGAAGGTCAAGCTCCAAACCCGTAACCTCTTTGATGGCAGTTCGCAGCAAAGACCGATTACTCTTTTCATCCATTTTATCACGATGGAATGTATACTCCGGGCGGTAGCCCAGGGTCAGGAAACCGTTATCAATCCCTTGAAAGCTGGCTGGAACCAGCAGGGCATGCGTCGTTACTTTCGCGGTTTTCACTCGGTCCAGGATTTCTTTCCAGGGTCCGTCCGCGGATTTTTCCACTTTATCCGGTGTTGCAGCCCCGGCCGCCGGGATCGGAGGTTTTGGGGTCTCCGCCAACACTTCGCGTGGTGCGGGTTTTGGGACGCTTGGGGGCATTTTTGGCGGTTTGGGTTGGGCTTTTGGCCTGACTGCAACCGCTTCTGCGGGCTGAAGGCTCGTTGAATCCTCAATCAACCGGGTGAATTCAAGAAGACCCACTTCAAGTAAAAAACGCTGGCTATCATTATATCGCAGTTCATCGGCCAGTCGAAGCAGGTGCCGGACTGAACGGGCGATCCCTTCAACCGGCAGCGGGCCCGCCGCCGCTTCAAGCGCATGCAGGGTATCCTCGGACAATATCTGCAGTGGAGCGCTGGTGCCGAGAACCCTGAACATCATGAGATCGCGGCAGCAGAGCGCCGAATCGCGGGCCACCAGGATGGGCTCCTTCCCCCGGGCCAAAATGGTTTGAAGGAGGCTTACGACATCGGCCAACCGATTTTCAAATGCAGCGGAAAGCAATTCTACCAGCGAATCAACGTCGACTAAACCCAGTACGTCATTCACCTGATCGGTTCCAATGCGTTCACTTCCGGTGTATGCGGCAACCTGCTCCATCATGCTTAAAGCATCCCGTAATCCACCATTTGCCCGCCGGGCCAGAATCTCCGACGCGGCCTGCTCTAACACCAACCCGCTTCGGACAGCGACGTCCGAGAGATGATCAGTGATTTCCTGGACCGAAAGACGCCCAAATGCGTATCGCTGGCAGCGTGACAACACGGTTGCCGGAATTTTTTGCTGTTCGGTGGTCGCCAGGATGAACATGACCGAGGGCGGCGGTTCTTCGAGGGTCTTTAGAAGCGCATTGAAGGCTTCCGGGGTAAGCATGTGCACCTCATCGATAATGTAGACCTTTTTCTTTCCCTGGGCCGGAAGGTATTTTACGTTTTCCCTGAGGTCGCGTATTTCATCAATGCCCCGGTTGGAAGCCGCGTCAATCTCGATGACATCCATGAAAGCCCCGGAGGTAATCTCCTTACAGGCCGGACACTGACCACATGGTTCTCCCGCCTCGGGCTGAGAGCAGTTCACGGCCCTGGCCATGATCTTCGCTACGCTGGTCTTTCCGGTTCCCCGCGGCCCTGAAAAAAGGTAGGCGTGAGCCAGCCGGCCTTCCCGGACCGCGTTCAGCAAGCCGGAAACCGTGCTCTTTTGGCCTACCACCTCTGAAAAACGTTGTGGACGCCATTGGCGATATAGTGCTTTGTATTCCATCCCATCGCTCCGTGTTGTTTATCCCGAACAGCTTCGATGCACTCTGCATTCAGCTTACACAATCTGGCCCGTTAAATAAACAATAACCGGGGCCAAAACCCCGGTAATGTTACAAATATAGTGCCGCGCACCCGGCTTTGTGAGTATCCTCCGAACGATACACAGGGCAGTTGACTCCCTCCAGGCACCCCCGCGGCACACGGGGAAAACCTCTTAGTGCTGCTTCCTTCCGGATCTGACACGGTTCAAAGCGCCCCGTTGCGCAGGACCCGGAGATCGACGTCACTTACCCTGGTCAGACTTCACAAGATAAACCCGAGGCCGGGAATTCGACCCTGCTGCAGCGGGTTGCAGGTACAGGGCACCGCTACCTCCCCGTCTAGCGCGGCAAATCTTAGTAAATAAAACCCTTCCATGTAGGAAGGGATTGTACGCCTGGCGGAGAGAGAGGGATTTGAACCCTCGAGACAGGGTTAGCCCGTCTACTCGATTTCCAGTCGAGCGCCTTCGACCACTCAGCCATCTCTCCGTGTCATGATCAATGCGGCTCCGGCCGAATACGGCCGGCCAATATGCGTTTTTAGAAATTGACAACGACATTAGTTTACATTGAATTCGTTGGCTTAGCAAGTGTGTGTTCATCGGAAAATACAGGCCGAATCTACAGCAATCGACGCGGAATCTTCCAGTGTCCCGCGCGCTATTCCGCCCAACGGAACCCCCGGTAACGGCAATCGCCCGCAATATTTACCAGCTTAATGCAATTTTTCTGTGCGATCTCGACACTCGTCGACATTTATCGCCCGGGCCCCATGATATACTAAATTTTGACAGATATTGTGTGGTTGCGGGGAAGGTGGGCCACGATGGCGCGAGTACTTATTATGGACGACGAACCGGCGATCTGCAGGGTATTAAAAATAGCCCTTTGCGACGCCGGTCATGAAGTGATAACGGTTACTAACGGGGCTGCCGGATTAGAAATACTCGGTAAAGAACCGGCTCCCGAAGTTGTTGTTGTCGATCTTTTTATGCCGAATCTGACCGGCCGTTCTGTGGTGGAAAAAATGTCCGCCGATTCCAGGTTGCGATCGATTCCGATTGTTATCATCACCGGTTCCTTGCCCACCGACGATATCCTTCCCCCGCGTTCCAGCTACCGGGCACTGTTTCACAAACCCTTCGATCTGCTCGAAGTGCTCGACGCAGTTTCGGTGCTGGCCCGCTCCGAAAACGCCGATCGTCCGCTAACTATCGGCCGCCTTTAAACTGCTCCGACAGCATCAGCAATCCTCTTGCTTCCGCATCGAAGGCTTCCATCTGCTGCCGGATCCGGCTGACCCCCATCTGCTGCTGTTCGCTGGATGCCAGCACCTCCTGAGAAGCTGCCGCAGTTTCCTGGCTGAATGCGGCTATACTGTTGACCGCCTGGAACATCGATTCCGTATTGCGGCGAATGACCTCGCCCTTTTTTGCGATTTCATCAGCCCGAGCAGTTACCGGCATAACAGCCTGGTTCATTTGATCAAGCACATCCTGGTTGCGCTTCACGATTTCAATCTGATCATGCAAGGCTTGGCCAGTCCCTTCCATGAGTTGAACCACACGCTGGGTGCCGTCTTGAATCTCTTCGATCAGATGATAGATTTCCTGCACCGCATGTGCGGTTTGTTCGGCCAGTTTTCTGACCTCGTCGGCGACCACCGCAAAACCGCGGCCTCGCTCGCCGGCCCGTGCCGCTTCAATCGCCGCATTTAGGGCCAGCAGGTTGGTTTGGCCCGCGATTTCGGTAATGACATTGACAATCTGACCAATCTGGTTAGAACGTTCCTCAAGTCCGATGATGGTCTCGTTGGCTCGTTCAATCATGGCCAGATGGTCGTCAACCTTTTTCCGTTGGAAGGTGACCGCCTGAATGCCTTCGGCCACTGATTCGCCAGTATCACGTGCCGCGCAGGAAACACCGTAGGTGTTTTTCGCAATTTCCTCTGCCTGGGTGATCAGCTGGGTCGCTCCAGTGACCAAATCCTGGATGGCCGTTGCCTGGCGGGCCGCTCCCTGCGCGATTTCGTCAACAGTCTCCGTGACCCGTTCGCTGGATTCCATGGTTTGATCGGCAATCCGAACCGCTTCCCCGGCTGATTGGGTCAAACTGGCGGCGGCATCCCGGATTTCTCCCGTCGCTGCCCCAAGATTTCCAAGCATCGCGTTGAATGCATCCCGAACCACATTAAGACTTGCCATGTTTTCCCCAATTATCGCATTTAGGTCCCCGCCGGCAACTTTTTCCGCATGCTGAACCAGAATCCCCGAGGGAAATATGAAGCGTTTGCGGTTGGTCAGCGTGGAAAGATACCCGACCGTCATGCCGGACATCATGGTAAACAATGCGGCGAGCAAGATGGCTGCCGCTCCCGATCCGCCGGCAGCCTTTCCAATCGGATAGGCAAACAGGACCGGGCAGAGCGGAACCGCGAACATCAGGGTGCGCTTGGTGTACGCCCGGGCCACCGCTCGGAGTTCTTCTATGTCAAAGGCTTTATGCTTTCCAAGCTCGGGCTCATCTTCAACCGGCATCTGAAACTGCCCCGCGAGCTGATTTAACCGTAAAACGACAGCTTTCAGGCTCCCTGACACGTCATATAGATTTTGAATCATCGCGGCCTGCTCCACAGCACCGGTTGTGACCTTTCTGGCGCCATCCGAGGTTTCCTGCGTAATCGTGTTCAATGCGTGAATCGCACTTTGCGTTTCGGCGACAAGTGTGTTGATGATTTTGACCCCATTGCCAATTTGCCGGGTTTCCTGCTGCATGCCAATTATATTATCCTTGGCCCGGAGCAGCACGGTCTCGGTTTCCGTCACCGCAGTCTCTTGATCCTGCACCGCCTGCCGGGCGAATCCGGTCTCGCGATCCACTTGGCTGATTCGGTCGCGCATGGCCTCGATTAATTGCCCTATTTCTCCGGAAGCGGCGGTTGACTGCTCGGCCAGCTTCCGAACCTCCTGGGCAACTACCTGGAACCCCTGACCGTGCTCACCAGAACGGGCGGCTTCAATCGAGGCATTAAGTGCCAGCAGGTTGGTTTGGCCTGCAATGGCTTCGATGGCGGATAAAATAGAAGCAATCGCGCTGGAGCGGTCTGAAAGCTCCCGGACTGCTTTGCTCATTTCTTCGATCAACGCATGGTTTTCGGCCATTTTTTCCTTCTGGCCGGCAACGGCTTTTGCCCCTTGGTCAGCGCCTTCCACCAGCGCGTCGAGTTCGGACAAGGCGGATGAAACCATGTCGAGAATCTGTCCGGTTATTCCGGCGACAGCGTCGATCTCCCGAACCATGTTATGTACTGCCTCTGCCTGATCCAGGCTTCCATTCGCGACCTCCTGAATGGCATCCGCGATTTCGGTGGCCGTGGTTTTGGCCTGAGCGGCTTCCCCTTCCACCATGTTTGCTGAGTTCATCGCAGCCGCGGCCGCCTGCCGCATTCCCTTCATTAGCCCCCGAATCCGGTGGAGCATTTGGGTCAAACCGCGGCGCATCAGGTCGAGAGGGCCGATATCCTGTGCTCCCATGGACGGAGTCAGGTCGCCTTCCGCCACCCGGTTTACAAAAGCGGACGTAATCCCAATCGGTTTAAAAAACCGCTTGATGTTGATGATGCCGGTGAGCCCAACGATTATTGGACCGGCAATGACCGCCATAACGGCTCCGCCGACAAAGTTCGCCGGTTGTCCCAGAATCGCCTGAAGCGCAAAACAATATAGCATCACAAAAACGACATTGCCGACCGAACAGAATATAGAAGATTTCACCAAGTATTCAATGATAAGTTTGTTGACATGCTGCTTATCTTTTTCCATAAACTCCACCCCCCGGTTATTGCCGTAGTTCCATTATACCGCGATTAAGGCCTTTTTTGTCTTAATTTTTAGAATTGTTGTTTGAGGGCTTAAAACAAGGCAACCCGCCTGACGGCTCGGCACAATTTGAATAACTTCGCGCCCTCGGGACCGTTGGCGGCGAGCATTTCTTCGGTAAGGTGCCTGATTTCAGGCGAGCTGGCCTTGCGGTCACTGAAATACATGGCAGCCAGGCCGTTAACCGCAAGCTGATGCTCCCGCGACGGTTCTCGCCCCGCAAGCGATAGTGCTTGGCCATATATCAGTGTTAACCGCTCCCGGCGGGTTTGTTGATCGGGATACATTTCAACAAAGTTGAGATCGCCATGCTGGCGATCCTCCTCCAGATCAATCAGGTAATCAAACAGGATATGGGCGGCGCAAATCCAGGGGAAATAGGACCCGGTAAGACGTTCAACGGTTTGCTGCGTGAGCCGGGCATCTGAAGCCGCAGCGGCAAGGGCAAACATCCCAAGGGTTGACCCGGTCGCGGCTGCCAATTCCCACCAATAAAGGCCCGATGGGTTGGGGACTTCCTCGTTCAGATAGGCGATTAAGCAATCTGAACGTACCGCGTCATCGAGATGTTTGTAAGCCTGAAGGTGAGCATAATAGGTAATCAGTCGATCCATTTCGGCTTGAACCAGCGGCCGGCCTGGCAGCGCCGACAACCGGCTGCGGCAGCAGCGCACCAGCTTGCGTAAATAAACGGTTTCGGCCGGATTCTCGGTCATATAGTATGCTTCGGTAAGGGGAAGATCCGGATTTCCGGCTTCCTGCATAGCGCGGTGCAATTGAAGGAAGCGCTGCTCCGAGCGATCCGACATCCGGTCGCAAAGGTTGTCAAGATAGTCTGATATGGTTTGAAAAGCTGTAATAAAGTCCAGAATGCCATCGCGCCAAGCCTGTTTTGCCCCAAGCGCGAGGACTGCCCCACCATAACAATGGAACGATTTTGTTTGAATACTCGCCAATGCCTGGGTTTTGAGGGCCGGTTCCGGGATTGATCCGGCCCTTCGGCGCCAGCCGGTCAGCCGCCATGCGATCCCTGGCAAAATACCGACTACGTAGCTGGACAACTCACGGCCATAATCGGCTCGCCGCATACGATCATTTCCTCCGCGATTATCATTCCAAGCCTTTCCGGAAGACGAACCAGATTCTCAGCAAACGTCCTTAGCTCGGCATATCCGGGCAAATTCCGAAATGGTTCGAGTTCCTGGAACCCCTGGTCCAGGTGTAAAAGACTTTCGCGGGCTGCCGCCGTAACCGCGCCGCTCTTGCTAAGACAGGCCAAACTGCGGCCGAGCGCGGATTCGCTGACAAATCCAGACCGGAACATTTCCCGCAGCCACGGGCCGTCTTCGGCTGAGTGGATGCCCTTGATCACGGGCAGCGTCATAACGCCGTTTTTCAAGTCACCGCCCACCGGTTTCCCGAGCTCGCTTTCCGTCCCGGCGACATCGCAGACATCATCGCAAATTTGATAGGCTAACCCGAAAGCCTCGCCAAACCGCGCCAGACTTTCAGCCTGGTGCGGGGAAGCGCCAGCAGCCAGAGCACCGCATCGGGCGGAGGCACCGAACAAACTAGCGGTTTTACCGTAAATATGCCGATAATAGAGCGCCTGATCCATATCCGCGTCAAAAAGATGCAGGTCCTGGCTGATTTCGCCCAGGCACATAGAGCGGATTGCCTTGCTGAAGGCAAGAACAATTTCAGGAAGGCCGAGCTCGCCGAGACATTGATAAGCGGTGGAAAAGTAGTGGTCGCCAATCAGAACTGCGGCTTTCGCGCCGAAAAGCGATCCGGCGGAAGGAACGCCGCGGCGGACGGAGGCATCATCCAGGATATCGTCATGGATTAACGAAGCGGTGTGAATACATTCGGCAGCCACCGCGACATCAATCACCTTGTTGGAAATGGGGCCGAAAAGACCGGCACTGAACAGCACCAGCCGGGGCCGAATCCCTTTGCCCGTCCGGCGCATCGGCTGAACCAGCATGCTGTCAATGTCCGGATTGCCGGTAGGCAGGACTTGTTCCATCCGGGTTTGAACCCGATTCAGGAAATCAGCAATCATGCCGCCGCCCTCCTCGTCGGTTGTTGAATTTAGCCTTTACCGACTTCAGGGCTTTCATACGAAAGATCCGGATTGTGGGCGAAGCGAAATTGGCGAATCTACTCGTCATTGACGAATCATTCGGGATGGGCGTTCTTTTTCCGGACATCGTTTAGAATCTTCATCATACCGACCTGATAGGCTTTAATAAAATGAACATCCGCCAGATGCCAGCTATTGTACGAATGACCGCTCAGCTCATGATACAGCTTGAAATACTCGGACACGGTCCGGGGGGAAAACCGATATTCCTGCCCAATGTGATGAAGCCCAAGGTAGGCGTACGGCGGTCTGGGCAAAAATCCACGCTCCTTGTGGGCCAGGTCATGCCGCCCA
The DNA here is from genome assembly GCA_050258755.1 of Solirubrobacterales bacterium. Lineage (GTDB taxonomy): Bacteria > Bacillota > Syntrophomonadia > Syntrophomonadales > DTU052 > JBLMZI01. The sequence continues at coordinate 14,269 of JBLMZI010000011.1, forward strand.
ATACGGGCGCCGGGAATGGGATCTTCCGTATTAATAATCCGGTATATTCGCGCGCGATCCGCAGGATCGATGGTGTGGCCGGTATGACCGTGCCCAAAGCGGGCCGCAAGCACCCGATTGCCGACCGGTGGGGCGCCGAAGGTGTAGGCGGCCGCCCGCCCCGGTAAAATTTGATACTCTGAAAGCAGCCGCAATAAAAAGATCGTCCCGACGGCACCGCCCAGGCTGTGACCGACCACCCAAAAGCGGAGCTGGTTTCGATCGCTTTCCTGCTGCAGCAGCTCCTGCAGGGAACGTTTCCCAGTCCCGGTTTCAAGCTGTATTTCCGGAAACAGCGATTCGAAGCGCCTTTCCAGGGCATAGAACCCTTGATGAACCCGGGCGGTCCTTTCACGTTCACCGCTACGGCCGCTTCGTTTGTTGTCAAATGGGACCAGATCGGCATTCAGGTTGTAAAACCAATCCAATCCCTCATCGGTCCCACGAAAGACAACGGCAACAACCAGACTGGCCTGCCCGTCAGGCTGCTCAATAACCCGGGTACCGGTGACAACCTGCAGGTTACCCTGGGTATACAGTTGGGCAAAGACAAAACCGGCGGCCGCAAGGGTTGAATCCACCCGATGATCGTTAAAATAAGCATCTCTGGCCGCCTCAATTGAGGCAGCGGCAACCTGGGGACAAAATCCCGCATGGGGCGATTGAAAATGATTAAGCCAGACCGCGGAAGGGATTTTCAAAGCCGTCCGCCCTCCAATAATCGTAACGTGTTATTGATTTGTGAGTTCCAGGATGATCTGGTGAAGTTCGGTCCGAAATCGGCGGTCGTCTTCCGCGGTCCTGCGTTTCGGCCCTTTGGTTCGGCCGCCGCTGCGCCGCACCCTCGCTTTGAGATCCCGCTCCTGCAGCAAAAAAGAAATCATATCCGGTCTGAATACCTTCCCGGAAGGAGATAGCGAACGGGCTCCTTTGGCAAGCACCATGGCTGCCAATCCCCAATCCTGGGTGATGACGACATCACCGGATTGGGCCAGGTTCGCGATCTTGATATCCGCTTCCTGCGAACCGTCACCAACGACGATGTGGTGGTCTGAGTTGATGACATGATCAAAACTTGCGACCGTCCAAACCGGAATGTCGTACTCGACACCAAGTTCATGGGATATCGCTAAGACCGAGCGCGGGCACGCATCGGCGTCAATCAGCATTTTCATCTTAATCCTTCCGGGGTTTGCACCCGCCCTGTATCCACCGGCAACACAAACGCAAAGCGGCTTCCTTGGCCGGGCTCGCTTTCAACCCAGGTGCGTCCGCCATGATATTCGATAATTTCTCTGCAAATTGCCAGTCCCAGACCCGTACCCTGCGGTTTGGCAATCAACGGATCGCCGCCCTGATGGAAACGTTGGAAGAGCATTCTGGATTGGTGTTTGGAAAGGCCCATTCCGGTATCAGTCACCGTGACCAGCACCCAACACGCGCCCCCCATGTTATTTTCCAGGAACCGTTCGGCTGTTTTGAGACCCAAATCCGTGGCCTGACCGTTTTTTTGCAGCATTCTGGCCTCAATGCATACTTTCCCTTCGGGAGTAAATTTTACCGCGTTCGATAGGAGGTTTTCGATGACCTGCCCGATTCGCTCGGTATCACCAAAGATAACGGGAAGATCTGGTGCGATCTCGACTTCGACCGCCAGCCCCTTACGCGCCAGCGCGGCAGCCTGAGCCGAAACCACTTTCCGTATCGCCTCTCCGACGTGCATCGGAGCCATTTTCCATTCCATTTTCCCCGCTTCCATCCGGGCGACGTCCAGCAGATTATTGATTAAACCGTTGAGGCGTTCCCCTTCTAATCCGATAATGCTGACTTCCTCGATCAACCGACGCATGACCCGACTGGTTTCCTCATCTTCGGCCGGCAGCAGCGGCCGGACGCGTTTCTCCAAATCCCGCAGTACGACCTTGGTGAAGCCAAGAATCGACGTCAGCGGTGTTTTTAATTCATGGGATACGGATGATACAAAATCGCCTTTCAGCCGCTCCACTTCCCGAATCCCGGTGATATCGCGGAGCGCATGGATACGCATTCCCGGCCCGGACCCGCCCATGTCGGCCGGGGCGGAAAACCACTGGAATACCCGACTGCCCGGCGAAGCCATTTCGAAATCGCGCGAGGCGGTCATCTGGGGCTCGCGCGGAAACTGCTCCAACCACCGAAGGATGTCCTCTGGCCGCTTCCAGCGCCCGGCGGACAGTCCGGAGACTTCCATCAGTGTGCGTCCGGAATCGAGCGCACTGACACCGAAAATCAATTGGGCCTGGGTGTTCCAAAACACGATCCTGGCGTTTTCGTCCGTTACAATAATGGCCTCTTCAACCGATTGCAGTACAGAATGAACCAGCGCCGCCTGCCGTTCGATGACCCGCCGGCGGGCAAAAACCCGCAGCCGCATGTAATACAGCGCGACAGAAACCAACCAGGAAACCAGAACCAGCACACCGCCAATGCCTATGATATCAAGGCCCGGCACCCCAATCACGGCAAGGCGGCTCCACCAGACAAAGAACAGGTGGCTCCCGGCAAACAAGACCAAACTGGCGGCCGGATGAAGGTAAACAACTCCGCTCAGCATGGCAATGACGAAATAGTAGGGAAACAACCCCGCGCCGGTCTGGTGACTGCCAAGCGCCAGCCAGCAGCTCAAGCCCAGCATCCAGACGCCGGCAAGCAGGCTGGGCCCATTTTTCAGCCGGTGAATATGAAACCATTCAGTCGGAATGACCGCCAGAATAACAAAGAGAGCCCAGATGCCAACCACTGCGCCATAGCGTGATTGTGCTTCCACCGCAGTGACGGGATTCGGCAGCAGCGGAACTCCCACCCACACCAAAAATTCCACAAGCAGTGCGCAGCTTGACAGCGCAAGCGCCATTGCACGCAGCCGCCATATGTTGGTAACCGCGAGCTCGCGTGCCAGTGAAAGTTCAAAGGCCTGTTTCTCAGTCTTCCCGGTTTTCGACCGGTTTGTTCGTACTCCCATTGCAGCTTATCTCTCTTTGTGTACAATTCTTAAAGAAAGCCTTCGGTTCATCCTTAAGCAATATTTGGATACGCTCACCGGGTTTTCCTTTTTGTTCCGCAACTTTTGATTGGACAGATCATTCCGAAGCCGTTATTACCCAAAAATCCTGGCCTGATTGGCAGTCGGTTTGAAAAAACATTTCCGATCGGAAGGAAACGCGCCCAAGAAAGTATAATTGTTTAGGAGTCGGACTTATTCCTCGCATTCCGGAAACCGAAAAGAATGCAATACGGGAAAGGAGCTGCCCGCGTATGAACGAAGAAACCCGCTCGATTGGACCTTCTCTTGATAAATACTTTTTCGATAAAAAAGTGACATGTCCTATCTGTGGCGACGTATTTTCGGTTCGCGCTGTAAAAACGTCCATGCTTCGGGTGGTCTCCCGAGACAGCGATTCCCGGGCGGTTTTTTCCGAAATCAATCCCTTGTTTTACGACGTATGGCTCTGCAACCGCTGTGGTTTTGCGGCTCCGAACAAGCATTGGGAAGAAGATAACCTGACGAACGCTCAAAAGGCGCTGATCAAAGATAAAATTACCCCGAAATGGAATCCGAAAAACTATCCCCCGGAGCATACGCTGGAAATTGCGCTGGAGCGATACAAACTGGCTCTGTTAAACGCGATGGTGCGAATGGGCTTGCCCAGCGAGACGGCGATGATCTGCCTAAAAATGGCCTGGATTCTGCGCGGCACCGGCTCAGACGAACAGGAGCAAAAATACCTGCTCCAGGCCCGGAACGATTTCCGAAAATCATTCGGCGACGAGGATTTCCCCATCGCCGGGATGGACGAACCGACTTTCATGTACATGGTAGGCGAACTTTCGCGGCGGGTTGGGGATTTTACCGAAGCTACACTCTGGTTTGGACAGGTCCTGAGCAATCCGAATGCGAAACAGAACCTGAAAGAACGCATTCGAGACATGCGTGAGCTGATGGCGGAAGAAATCAAGAAACAACCGCAAGCATGAGCCGGATCGAACGGCAAGCGCATCGTTGAGCGGCCCTGACCGAAGCGAAAAATGAAGGGAAGTATCCATGCAAATTCATACCCTGGCAAGCGGAAGCCGCGGTAATGCGGTTTACCTACAATTTGGTCAAACCAGAATTCTGGTTGATGCCGGCATCAGTGCCCGCCGTTTGGAACGCGGCCTGGCTGAGGTCGGCGCCTCCCCGGGAACGCTGTCCGCGATCTTTCTAACCCATGAACACGCAGACCATATTCAGGGACTGGAAGTGTTTACCCGGCGCTTTCAGGTTCCGGTATACACGCGTCCAGCTACCTGGGAAGCCATTGCTTGCAGAGACCGGCTGCCCGCCGATTGCCGAATGGACCTGGCCGGACCAGTGACCATCGGTTTGGTGCGGGCCGTCCCGTTTCCCATTTCTCACGATGCGGCCGCTCCGGTCGGATACAGCTTTTTTTACCGCAGCCGCAAAGTCGTCCTGGTTACCGACCTTGGTACAATAACGCCATCCGTAACCGAAGCGGCAACCGATTCGGACGTCTTAATCCTCGAAACCAATCACGATCCGCATATGCTGGAAACCGGTCCCTATCCCCATTTCCTGAAAAAGCGCATTCAGGGCCGGTACGGCCATCTCTCCAACAGCGAAGCCGCCCAGTTTGCCAGTAAGCTTGAAAAGAAATCATGCTGTACCATCATCATGGCGCACCGCAGTCAGCAAAACAACACGCCTGAGCTGGCTGAAACACAGGTTTCTCAAACCCTTCATGACCATGGTTACCGGGTCGGTAAAGACATCTTTCTCCGGCATGCCCACCAAGACCACGTGGAAAGTCTGATCGTGCCCGCCTGATCTCTTCCGCTATTCCTTTTCTTGTGTCGTTAACCAGGCGTTTTGGGGCAGGAAAAGTGAGTCCCAAAACCGAATTGTACTAATGTAGGTTTATTGCCGCTTTCTCAGGCATTGCTTGACCGTACACCTTCGGGTGCTCGTGAAGATCGGCGCTTCGGCTGCAGCTGGTCTCGTTCAACGCCGTGAATTAATAAGAAAGCTAGAGCAATAGCCCTGTTCAGGAAAGGAATCCGTTATGGATTTACGTTCGCTCCTTTCCGAAAAAAATACCGGTCATACCCGAACCATCGCCAATCAGATTCGTTTCGGGACAATCCTGCTTGTCGTCGCGAGTGTGCTGATTACGGCCTCGTGCATCATCTGGCTGGTCGTAAGAAGCGGTCGGGACCGGCAGATTGTATACCAGCATCAAGTCGCTCAAAATATCGCCGCCCAGATTGACGCAAATGTGGATAAGCTGTTCCTGTCCTTAGACTCGCTCGCAGACCTCCGCGGCTTCCTTTCTCTCCCGGCCGACACCCAAACGCGTCTGCTGGATTCCACGCTGCGTCATCACCAGGCGATGGAAAACCTTTTCCTCCTGGATGCCGACGGCACCGTCCGGTACCAGGCTGCGCCGGCAAGAAAAACCGATATTACTGGCTTTGCCGATGCCCTCAAGGCGGCGATCCGCGGCGAGGATTACCTTGGACCGGTTCAATTCGATTCGGCATCACATCAACCCTGGCTGTTCATGGCCGTTCCGGTTGTGGATGCACACCAAAATGTTGATGGTGCACTGATTGCCAGAGTCAACTTTGATTTCCTCTGGTATCTCCTTTTCCGGATTCAAGCCGCGGATGACTGTAATGTCTACATTCTTGATGAGAAAAACCAGGTAATTATTCAGCGAAAACCGTCCACCGGGCCTGAACAATCTTTGACGAACGGCCCCCGGAAATGGAAGCCAGTCAGTAAACAACAAATGGACGGGGTTTATGAAGGAATCGAAGGCGTGCCGGTCATTGGAGCACTCGATTCCGCCCGCCAGGGAACTTGGAAGGTCATTGTCGAACTTCCGGTTCGTTCCGCATTTTTGCATATCCAAAGCATCATATTTGCCGCTGCCGGATCTTTAGTCGCCTTTATTATTGTAGCGCTGATGGTGGCATTTGCTTTTGCACGCCAGATTCTTCGCCCGCTGCGACAGCTAACCGAAACCGCCGCGCGGATCAGTACGGGCGATTTTTCGGCCAAAACAGAGATTTTATCCGCCAACGAGTTCGGATTCATGGGAAAAACTTTCAATGTAATGACCGAACGCCTGATGGGCTTGATTGAAGCAAAGCAAAACCAGGCTGAATTCCTGAAGATGGTCTTCAGTATTGCCGCGAAATTTATCCAGGTGGAACCAGGGAAATTAACCGATCAGCTGCAGGAAGCGCTGGGTACGATTGGTCGGTTTCTTGCTGTGGATCGCGTCTCCATCTACGAATGCGGAAACGACGGTGTGTACTATTTAGCCTCCCGATGGGCTGATCCCGCGATTCCGCATGATCCTTCAATATACCTGAGCATCTCGCCCTATGATTATCCTCATCTGCTTGAGTCTCTGTCGAGCGGCCAGGCCGCCGTTTTAACGCGCGCCCGCTTCGAAGCCGGAACTCACGAAGCCGCCTTTTTTGAATTGCACAATGTTAAGGCGCTGGTCACCATTCCGATGGTCATGGGCGACTCGCTGACCAGCTTTCTAGCCTTGACCGAATTATCTGCAACCCGGACCTGGCGCGAGGAGGAACTCACCTTGATCCGCCTCCTCGGCGAGGTCCTGGCCGTTGCCCAGGCGCGCCGTGACGTCGAGGTCGCACTGCAGCAAAGCGAGGCCCGGCTCCGCCTGATCACCGAGCATATGCTGGATGTCGTATTTCAGCTTGATACCCACGGGATTATCGGCTATGCCAGCCCAAGTGTTAAAGCGATGGTTGGGATTGAGCCCGATCAATTGATTGGCGCTCCGGTATTCGATCTGCTTCACAAAGACGATCTTGAACGGGTAACCGGGGTTTTCCCCGACATTATTGCGAATCCCCGAATCCATCGTTTTGAAGCCCGTACCTTCAACGCACAGGGACAAATTATCTGGATTGAGGTCGTCCTCAATCCGATTATTGGCCCAGACGGAACCTTCATGGGTCTGATCACGGCTTCGCGGGAAATCACCGATCGGATTAGGGCCGAACAAGAATTGCGGGACACCAATCAGGAATTAGAGGCCACCCTGGAAGAACTCCGGGCTATTGAAGACGAACTTCGGTACCAGCTTGAACACCTGCAGCAGAAGGAAAACATGATTCGCGAGTCGGAGCGGCGGTTTCGCACAGTGCTGGAAAAGGTCGAACTGTTGGCCTTGCAACTTGATAACCAGGGTAACATCACCTTCTGCAACCAATATTCGCTGCAGTTAACCGGGTGGGACAAACACGAGATTATCGGCAAGAGTTTTCTAGATGTTGTCAGCCCGCCGGAACTGCTGGGCGAATTCAGCCGGGTGGTTGAACAAGAAAGTATCGCTTCCCATGGCATGCACGAAATCTTAACCAAATCCGGCGAGCGGCGGCTGGTTCACTGGAACAGCACGGTACTGCTGGACTCGGACGGTGTCCGCGAAGGAATCGCTTTTATTGCGGAAGATGTCACGGAACGTCAGCTGATGGAAGATCGCCTGACCCACCTCAGTCTCCATGATACGCTTACCGGGCTGTATAACCGGACGTACTTTGAAGAAGAAATGAAACGCCTCGAAAACAGCCGTTTCACCAGCATCGGCTTTATCATGTGCGATGTCGACGGTCTGAAGCTGGTGAATGACACCCTGGGGCACGATGCGGGTGACGCGCTGCTGATCTCGGCCGCTCGGGTCATCAAGAACTGTTTCCGGGAAGGCGATGTGGTTTCTCGGGTCGGCGGGGATGAGTTTGCGATTCTGCTGCCGGAAAGCACCCGGTCGATCGTTGAGGAGGCGGTCCAGCGCCTGAAACGATCGGTCGAGCAATTCAACGCAAGCCCATCGACGACGCCGCTCAGCCTGTCGATTGGCCTTGCCGTACGGACAAACCCGCGATTGAGCATGATCGACTTGTACAAGGAAGCGGATAACAATATGTACCGCGAAAAGCTGCATAGTTCCCAGAGCGCACGCAGCGCAATCGTTCAAACGCTCATGAAAGCCCTGGAAGCAAGGGACTTTAACACCGAAGGCCATACCGACCGGATGCAGCATCTGGCCGTTCATCTCGGGCGCGCCCTGCGGCTGGACGACCGCACCATTAACGATTTGCGGCTGCTGGCCCGGTTCCACGATATCGGGAAAGTTGGGATTCCGGACCGGATTCTGTTTAAGCCCGGTCCGCTGACCCACGACGAGGTTTCCATCATGCGGCGCCATTGCGAAATTGGCCACCGCATTGCTTTGTCTTCGCCGGATCTGGTTCCGATTGCGGACCTGATTCTGAAACATCACGAGTGGTGGAATGGCATGGGATACCCACTTGGTCTGGCTGAACGGGAAATCCCGCTGGAATGCCAGATTCTAAGCATTGTGGACGCGTATGACGCGATGACCAGTGACCGGCCGTACCGGCAGGCATTGCCCCGAAGCGAGGCGGTTTTCGAATTGCGTCGCTGTGCGGGCAGTCAGTTCAATCCGCAGTTGGTAGAAACATTTATCACTTGTCTGAACCCGGAATAATGCCCGGCAGAAAAGCAAAAACCCGCGACTGGAAGGCCGCGGGTTTTTGGTGCTTTCGACCGCCTAAACGATCCAATAGCTGTTATCCGATCAGATCCACTGATTTCATGATTTTACGCACGTAATTCATGGTTTCCTGATAGGGCGGGATGCCGCCGTGCTTTTTAACCGCCCCGCTGCCCGCGTTGTAGGCCGCCAGAGCCAGTTTCAAATCACCGCCAAATTCGTCCAGCTTGAGGCGAAGGTACTTCACGCCAGCCATGACGTTTTCTTCTGCGTCAAAGATGTTCTTTACCCCGAGGCCCGCAGCGGTTCGCGGCATCAGCTGCATCAATCCGCCGGCTCCGGCGCGGGAGACCGCGTTCGGGTTAAAGCCGGACTCTTGTTGAATAACCGCACGGATCACTTTCTCGTCGATGCCGAACTTATCGCTCGCCGCCTTGATAATCTCGGAAAACGGCTGTTTCGATAAATCCGACCCGTTCGCCGGCATGACCGTGCTTTGACCAGTTTCCCCCGGTGCCTGCGCGACCGCTTTTGCGGCTTTGCGATCACCGAGTGCTTCAATTATCTGAAGATAGCTCCATCGCAGCAGATAGTCGGTCATGACGTCACTCAACGGCTTTCGCGCCTCTTTTCCGTATATACTGCCTTCATACTACGTGATCCGCACGAAAAAAACCACTGGTTACAGCAGCCAGTCCGCTGGCTGCTGTGAAGTCTAATCAGCCGATTTTGCCGTACATATCGTTGATTTCACCCGCAAAATTCTGGTAAATAAACCGGCGCTTCAGCTTCAGCGTGGGTGTAACTTCTTCAAAGGACTCTAGAAATTTTCGGGGCAAAATCGCATACTGTTTTACGGTTTCGTATTCCTCGAGTGTTGCGTTAACCGCTCGAATCTCGTCATCCACCAATTTTTTCAAAGCCGGCTGCTCAATGAAATCCTTGCCGACCCGGATTAACAATCGATCCATTCCTTCGCCGACATATTCGAGCGCGGTCTCGTCGAACGGAATGCCTTCCTTGCGGAAGTAGGCAACAAATGACTCAAAGTTCGGCACCACCAGCGCCGTGACGCACTTGCGGTCGCTGCCAACCGCACAGACCTGATCGACCCATTTGCTGATCGAGAATTGATTTTCGATCTTGGCGGCCGGAACGTTTTTCCCGGTATCAAGCACCAGCATAGCCTTCTTACGGTCGACAATTTTAATGTACCCATCCGCCAGCATTTCGACAACGTCCCCGGTCTTGAAGAAGCCGTCCTCTGTGAAGGCCTCTTTGGTCGCTGCCGGATTGTTCCAGTATTCCTTGATGATATTATCCCCGCGGACCAGCCATTCGCCATCTTCCGCGATGCGCCCCTCGACCCCGTCGGCAAGCGGTCCCACCGATCCCGGCAGGATTTTATGGATCCGATTCAAGTTGACGGTATTACAGGTCTCGGTCAGCCCATATCCTTCGATAATGCGAATACCCATGGCCATGAACAGCTTGCACAAATCGGCGGGAAGTCCGCCGGCCGCCGAGAAGGCGAAGCGGTACCGACCGCCCAGCAGCCCCCTGACCCGGGCGAAAATCGTCTGGTCCATGGCCAGATACTTTTCTTTCAATGCCTGATCCAGACCTTCGGTAAAGTCAATTCCTTCACTCATGTCAATGAACCCGTGCTCGTCAGCCCGCGCCTCGGTCACCGCAATCCCTGTTTTTAAAGCCTCTTCAAACATTGCCGCGCCTTCAGGCGTCCCGCTCATGACTTCCCTGATCGTCATAAAAATGCGCTCATAGATACGCGGGACGGACATAAAGACGGTCGGTTTGAATATCCCCATGTCCATGACAACAGTGGTTGGTTTTTCGGCATAACAGATGGATGCACCGCCGGACAGGGCCATCATTTGCCCGCATTGGCGTTCGTAGGAATGGGATAACGGCAGGAAGGACAGGAAAACGTCTTCCTCCGTAAAGCTTGGGATGTCCCTTTTGTCGAGACAATTGGCTGCATTGATGCTGAAATGCGTATGTACCGCGCCTTTTTGCTGCCCGGTCGTTCCGGATGTATAGATGATGGTCATTCGGTCAAACAGGTCGACACTGCGCCAGCGCTTTTCGTACTCAAACGGCTGCCGGGCGAGGAGTTCCGACCCCAGTTTTTTGACTTGATCCAGGGTCATTACATCGGGATGCGTCCCCTCCGCATCATGGCCTTTCATCACAATGATCTTCTCCAACTGCGGCATGTTTTCTCTTTCCAAAAGGGCTTTGGCAAGGTTTTCAGCGCCGTCCACATAAAGAATTTTGGATCCCGAATCATTGATGATAAAGGCCAGCTCTTTCGCGGAGAGCGTCGGATAAACCGTGACTGTTATCCCCGCCGCCATCAGAATCGAGAAATCAGCCCAAAGCCACTCCGGACAGTTGTGGCTCATGATCGCAACCCGATCCTGGCGATACACGCCAAGCCGCATCAGGCCTGAGGCAAGCTCCCGTACGATCCTTCCAGTTTGTGCATACGTTAAAGACGCCGTCGTATCCGGGCCAGTCCTCCACCGCTGGCAGATCTGGTCCCCGTACATCGCGACCGAGCGGTTAAACATCTCTGGAAACGTTTCCTGGGTAATATGGGTTCGATTTTTTAGCATAGCCGCACTCCCTTCCTATTTCCGTTGCCGCACAGCCCCGGTCCGGCCGTGCTCGGCACCCCGGAGCGGATTCGTATATTTCTAAGATACCGCTTTTCCCGGTTCTTTCCAATGAAATATTTATAATATTCCAACTGTTTTCGTGCGGAAATTTGGCGTCAGAAGAATAAAAGACAGGCCGGAAACGAATCGGCCTGTCTTTTATTCTTCATTACCCATTTAGCTGACCCGTCTGACGGCGCTAAACCATTGCCCGGTTGGCGCTTTCCAATGATTTAATATAGTTTTCAGCGACCGACCGTTCGTCAACGGACAGCACCTTTATTTTCTCTCGTAAAACGTCCCATTCGCCCCGTTCAAAAGCAACCATCAACTCATATAACTCCCTGAACTTGCCTTCCTGACCGAGCAGGGCCTGCTTGATCTCGCGATCAACCGGCAGATCTTCGAGGACTTTGGTCAGTGGCTGCTCCAGGAATACGTCAATCAACGAAAGCAGGCCCATCAGAAACAGGTCCGAGCTGCGGTCTTTCATCCCGACAATCGTGGCCATGAGTTCGAAGAAATAGGCGCGCGACACGGCCGTAATCAGCAGCTCGTCGGGCTTGTTGTCCCCGAGGGTGCGAAGGGTCACCAGGGTCACCCATTTCATCAGCTCTTTCTGCCCCAATAGCATGAGCGCCTGCTTGATCGAACGAATTTCGCTCCGGAATCCGAACGATACCGAGTTGATAAACTTCAGCAGTTTATACGACAGCGACACATCGGTCTTAATGATTTCCTCAATCCGGCCGACATCACAGTCTTTTTTATTGGTTTCCTGCATGAGCTGGACCAGGGTGTGCTGAAAGGTGGGAATGTCCTTTCCGGTGAGGACCAGTGGCTTTTCGAAGAAATACCCCTGGAAATAGGCGTATCCGAGTTTCACCGCTTCGTTGAAATCGGCCCGGGTCTCCACTTTCTCGGCCAGGAATTTAATATTCGGCTTTCCGGCAAGGTCCATGACCCTGCGGCGCTCGTCCCCTGTGGTCTGGAGAAAATCGATCTTAATGATGTCAGCCAGTTCAATAAACGGCCGGTATTTCTCTTCGTATACAAAATCATCCAGGGCCAGCGTATAACCCATTTCCTTGAGCTTCCGGCAAGCATTGAGCAGCCCTTCGTCAGGCTCAATGTTCTCAAGGATTTCGACAACCAGCAGTTCTTTGGGGAGCAGGGTGGCAACCTGGTTTTCTAGAAGGTTTCTCGTAAAATTGATGAAGGCCTTCCGGCCGCGTGTCAGCGTCTCCGGTCCCATGAGAATGAAGCTGTTGGTGATCACCTCCGATGAGGCTTTGTCACCATCCAGTCCAGTGTACAGATTTGCGCTGCCCGAGCGGTAAAGCAATTCATAAGCATAAACCTGCTGCCGCCGGTCGAAGATTGGCTGACGGGCTACGTAGAAATCCATATCCGCCACCTGCAATTCCGCTATATTCTAGGCGTATATTGAACGATCCGACACTTTTTGATCAATTATTCACTTTATCATTGTTTCAATTCGCCAGCAGCGGGGATTTTTCCTGCTTCAAACCCCTGGCTTCACCAGATTCTCTTCCCGATGAATCCCCAAATGCTGGGCGATCAGGGCAATCGATCATCTGCTTTCAAACCATTGATCGTTTTGCTGCCCAAGCCTCGAAATTCCCCGGATACAATTACAGTAAACCGCCCGGCCGATCCAGGTAACTCCGGATGTACCGTTCCACCTCCGAAGCCGGGAAATACAAGCCAAAATGGCCTTCGCAGAGGATGTCCTGTCCGAACAGAACCCGAGTCCCATTGATGTCCGCATACACGGAAATACCCCCTGGCGTATGTCCCGGTGTGTGCAAACAGCAGAGGGTAATCTCGCCGGCCGCGACCTCACTCTTTTCCCCGTCCAAAACCAAATCAACCGCAACCGGCCGGTAATGAACCCCGTACATTGCTGCGGCGGTTAATTCGGGGCGGCCGTCCTGAATCGCCGGCAGCTCCAGCCGGTGAGCGGCGGTTTTTGCTTGCAGCTTCTCCGCCAGCCAGGCAAGCCCGCCAACGTGATCAATATGCCCGTGGGTAGCGATGATCGTTTCCACCTGTTCGGGCTGAAAGCCCAGCTTCCGGATATTGTCGGCAATTCGCTCCGGATTGCGGCCGCACCCGGCATCGATCAGAACCAGGGAAGCATTGCCGTCCACCAGATAAACACAACAATCCGAACTGTCGCTAAAACCCGGACCCCCGACCTGATAGACCCGCTCGGCAACCTCGGCTGACCGTTTCAAACGCATCCCCCTTCCGTCAAAGAACCGGTTTCAAATTCTAAACGCAGGGGATGGCTGCAAGCCATCCCCTTTGACTTCTTCTTCTCCTGTAAATACCGGGTTAGTTCAATTTGAATTGGGCTGCCTGCTCCTGCAATGCTTCTGTTTCCTCCACGAACCCGCTCATACGGGTTCGAATCGTATCAATGGACACCTGCTGGTGCTCGACCGAAGCCTGGACCTCTTGCGAAGCGGCGGCCGTAGTCTGGCTCGCGGAGGCAATCCCGCTCATTTGGTGGTGGATATTATCCGAGGCTTGTTTCAGTTTTAGCGCATCCTGTGAAATGTCGCGGGCTTCACGGTTGACCGGCACAATCCGCTCGTTCATAGCCTGAAGGATCTGTTCGCTCTTTAAAACCGCTTCGGTCTGCGCCTGTAAAGCACCCTGCGTTGAATCCATATGCCCGACGACCGCCTGGGTTCCATCCTGAATTTCATCGATCAAACCGTAAATCCGGTTGGCCGCCTGCGACGTTTCTTCAGCCAGCTTTCTGACCTCGTCGGCCACAACCGCGAATCCTCTTCCTTTTTCCCCGGCACGGGCCGCTTCGATGGCCGCATTTAAGGCTAGCAGGTTGGTCTGACCGGCGATATCGGTAATGACCTTCACAATCTGGCCGATTGCGCTGGACTTCTGCTCCAGTTCCTGAATCGTGTTTCCGACCCGGTCCATGATCTCCATATGCTCTTTCACACGAACCCGCTGGTATTCAGCCGCCTTCAGCCCATTGCCCACCGTTGTCTCGGTCTCCATGGTATGCCGGGCCACTTCGGCGGTATTTGCCGCAATGTTTTCGGTTTGCACAGCCATGTCACGGATCACTTCCAGGGTTTCCTGAAGGTCAACCGCCTGCTTGATCGCACCTTCTGAAATATTGCCGACCGTCGCCGAGATGGCTTCCCCGGCGGCTGTCGTTTCATCGGCAATCTTCATCGCATCCCGAGCCGAAGTGGTCAGGTTTTCGGACGCTGTCCGGATTTCCCGAACCAGCCCCTGGAATTCGGCAACCATGCTGTTAAAGCTTTCGCGGATCAGTTCAATCCCGCCCATTTTCTGTTCCGGTCCAATAATCGCCGAAAAATCGCCGCCTGCCACTTGTTCCGCATGTTCAACCAGCGTTCCCGCCGGGTAGATAAAGCGGCGGCCGTTTCGCGTGGTTGAAAACCAGCCGATAATCAGTCCTGCGCTGGCCGCCGACATACAGCCTCCGACGATTCCCTTCGTGGTATCGCTCACCTTACCAGCCCAGGCCAGCGGCCAGCCAAACATGATTGTGGCCAGGATAATGGCCAGCACTATCGTATGCTTGCGGTACTCGTTAGCCACCCTGTGGACGACCTCGGGGCTGAAATGGGACGCCGTCCGAGTGGTCCGATTCTGCTCGTCTTCAGCCGGCAGAATAAACGCCGAGCTTTTTTCCTTCATACCCCGAACCCGTTCCTGAAGCCGGACGGCCAGAGACCTGAGCTCATCCATCATGTCCGCCTGTTCCATCACGGCAGCGGAGACTTCCTGTGTGCTGGCCGCCGTTTCCTGGGTAATGGCGCTGATTCCCTCAACTTCAAATTCGACCTTTCTCGTTGCGTCAGTAATCGCGGTCACACTCAATCTGGTCTCTGCCATATCCTGGTTGATACTCGCTAATTTATCGGCCGCTTCCCGGATTACGGCTCCGGTATCTTCGATCGCCTTCTCCTGATCCAGCACAGCGCTACGCGCGATTCTGGTCTCTTGCTCCGCCCGGGCGATGCTGTCCCGGATGCTCTCGATCAGGCCACCGATTTGACTGGCTGCCGCGGTTGACTCTTCCGCCAGCTTCCGCACTTCCTGGGCAACCACCTGGAAACCGTGGCCTTCTTCGCCGGTACGCGCCGCCTCAATAGAGGCATTCAGGGCCAGAAGATTAGTCTGGCCGGCAATTTGAACAATTAACTCCATGATCGCGCCGATTTCCTTCGAGTGGGCCGCCAGGCCGGAGATTGCCTGATTCATCAGGTCAATCGCATCCCGGTTAACCGTGATGCGCTCTTTCTGTTCGGCAACGGCGGAAAGGCCGTCATCCGCTTTGTCCCGCAGTTCGTCTACCGTCCCGGTAATGTCATGGATACGCTGGACGATTTCATCCACCAACCGCTGAACTTCATGCGTTTCAGTCACGATCTGCTGCACCGCAAGTGACTGGTTTTCCGATCCACGCGCCACTTCCATGACGGCAGCGGCAATCTGCTGCGCGGTCCGGCTGTTCTGTTCCGCTTCGCAAACCAACGTCTCCGAAGACTTTTCGGCATCGCCCACGCTCAGCGCCACACGCCCGAGCAGCCCGCGCAGTTCGGCCGCCATGGTCTCAATACCGTCCCGCATAAAATCAAGCGGCCCCCATTGCTGGCCTTGAAGCGAAACCGTCAGGTCTTTGCCCGCGATCGCATCGACCAGGTGTACCGTCTGGCCGATCGGCCTGAAAAACCGCTTTACGTTCACAACGCCCGTAAGCAGCGCAATGACGACTCCGCCGCCGCTGCCAACCGCTAACGCCCGTATCCACCCCACCATATCCGGGAAATCGATTAATGCTCCATAAATCACAGTCACAAAAAAGTTTCCCACCGCGCAGAAGATTGAAGAACCAATCAGGAAATTGCGTACGAGCACCTTGACCTGGTCTCTGGTTTCCATGGACATCCCCCTCACTGCCGGTTATGAAGAATCGCTGTTTCGTACAAACGAAGCCGGATGGATAAGTGCTTTGCTATATTCTCAAACTGTGGAATTGATTCGAGTACCTGAAGCTTTCGAGATGGAAACACGCGGTTGAATCCCAGGCTTAGTC
Source organism: Solirubrobacterales bacterium (assembly GCA_050258755.1). GTDB lineage: Bacteria > Bacillota > Syntrophomonadia > Syntrophomonadales > DTU052 > JBLMZI01. The sequence continues at coordinate 30,714 of JBLMZI010000011.1, forward strand.
ACTGCCGGGATGCCGCAGAATAAATATTCTTACTATTATTTATTGTAGCCCGAATATTAGGATCATTCCACAAAAAAAATGCAAATTTTCGGGGATCTTTGCGGCCGGAATATCTCAAACGCCGGTGATAACACGAACCATCTCGCCGGTTCTGCTGCGATTTATCATCCGGCCAAAATGCCCAGATCAGTCGCTTCCCGTGTGTTTTCTATCGGCTGGCTCTGGTCGCCCATCGTGTGTTGGCCCTCATCGACAACCTGTACCAGACTATTTGTTTCAAGCCCCGTAACTCCGGGGTTATGGTTTCAGGTCGGTCTTGACATCACAAGCACATGTAGGGGAATATTGAAGAATCCAAGGTTACCGAAGGGCTTTATAAAAGTCGTTTTCCAGTCCATAAAGCAACACCGTAAGCAATGAAAAAGAAACAAGGAGTGAGCAGCTTGTCTTACGCGGACGAATATCGTTCCAAGTTAGTTAACGCCGAGGAAGCCGTAAAGATTGTCAAAAGTGGGGATTGGCTTGATTGGGGTCAGATTCTTTCCAATCCTTATGCATTGGATCAAGCATTGGCGGCCCGCAAGGATGAGCTTGAGGATATCAAGATCCGTCTTGTTATGAGCGCAAAAGTGCACGAAATTTGGAAAGCTGATCCGAACGGCGAAGTCTTCCATATGAATAACTGGCATTTTGGCGGGGCCGACCGGGCCCAGCACGATAACGGAAATGCCTATCACATTCCCAACCTTTATCGCAATAATCCGCTCTTCTATAGAAAGAGTCTTTATGACGATGTTGACGTCGCGATGCTTCGCGTTCCGCCGATGAACAAACACGGTTATTTTAATTTTAGCTGCAGTGTCGCCGTCTGCCGCGCCATCTGTGACGTGGCAAAGAAGGTCATCGTTGAGGTTTGTCCGGGATTGCCCTGGGCCTGCGGCGGACGTGAAGAATTAATCCATATCTCTGAGGTGGATTACATCGTGGAAGCAGATTCACCTGTTGTCGAGATACCCCCCGCTCCACCCACCGAAGCAGATAAAAGGATTGCCGAACATGTCATGAAAGAGATGGTTGACGGGGCATGTATCCAGTTGGGAATTGGCGGTATGCCCAATGTGGTAGGCACACTGCTCGCCGAGTCCGATCTCAAAGATTTGGGCTGTCATACCGAGATGCTGTGCGATGCCTATTTTCATTTATTTGAAGCCGGTAAACTGACGAACAAGCGCAAATCGCTTGATATGGGCAAGACCACTTACGCCTTTGCCGCCGGAAGTCGATTTCTCTATGATTGGATTGACAACAATCCCGGTCTGGCTGCCTATCCGACACCCTATACCAACGATCCCCATCATATTGCGATGAATGATAATGCGGTTTCAATCAACAGCTGCGTGGAAGTCGATTTATTCGGGCAGATTTCTTCCGAGTCGTCGGGTATTCGTCAAATCAGCGGTACCGGCGGGCAATTAGATTTCGTCACCGGCGCCTACCTTTCCCGGGGTGGCAAAGCGATTATTTGCTGCACGTCCAGCTTCGAGGACAAGCAAGGAACCCTGCAATCACGGATCGTCCCCACCCTGCCTTTGGGGTCAATCGTTACTGTTCCCCGGACTCAGGCGCACATTATCATCACCGAATACGGAAAGTGCGACCTGGCCGGCCGCAGCACCTGGGAACGGGCCGAGCGAATTATCAATATCGCCCATCCTGACCTGCGGGATGGTCTGATTCAGGAAGCACAAAAAATGCATATTTGGAGCCGGAGCAATAAGCGATAGCATGCCGCCCTGGCGATCCGGCAAGTTGGGGCCGTAAACAAGCTGCAAAAGAAAAGAGATGGGCGGATAAAGCCCATCTCTTTGTGATTTTACCCATTTCGATTATGAACCTGGCCGACACCTTAGATCGTAATCTTCGCCCGTTCCCGCATAAAAGCGATCTCGCGGTCGATGTCCCCCTGGATTTCAGCGATGCGCTGCGCGGCGTCAGGGCCTTTCAGTAAGCGGCTGAAACGGCCCTGCTTCATCAGGTATTCATCGACCGGGGCTGCGTCCTTTTTGCCGCTGATAATTTGCGTGCTGGGATTATTAAAGGTGATCTGACCATTTTCCGCTTCCCATAACAGCCATGCGCCGCTGCGCACAGCCGCGCGGCTCATCTGTACGGTATCCGGCATATCAAACTGCCAGGCCAAATAGCAAGGGGCCAGTATTTCGATGTATTTCATGCCCGGCATGCTTTTGGCCTTGACCACCTTGTCGTACAGGTCGCCGGGGTAAGCAACGCTGGCGGTCGCCACGTACGGAATGTTATGTTCCAGCATCAGCAGGGCCATGTTTTTCTTCGGCTGGCGTTTGCCGGTGGTGGTGGTTGTGGTGAAACTGCCGCGCGGGGTGGCACCGCTGCGCTGCACGCCGGTGTTGCTGTAAGCCTCGTTGTTGTAGCAAAAGTGAATGATATTATCGTTGCGCTCAGCAGCGGCTGACAGTGCCTGAAATCCGATGTCATAGGTCCCGCCATCCCCCACCCAGCTGAATACCGTGGGCAGTTCGCCGTCCAGGCGGCCCTTCTCCTTGAGGATTTCAACCGCGTGGGTAACCCCGGAGGCGGAAGAACCTGCGGTCGCAAAGGTAATATTCATGCACGGCCAGTTGTAGCCCAACTTCGGGGTCATGCCCATGCTGGCCACCGAACAGGATGGGGTCAGCAGCATAATGGCGTTAGGACCCAAAGCCTTTCCCACGATGCGCAAAGCCATGGTGGCGGGGCAGCCGCCGCAGGCCCCGTTGCCGCTTAAAACCTGCTCATTATCCGGTAACTTTTTAATACTGGTCGTCATATCTCGTTCATTCCTTTCACGGTCTGCGCTCTTTATTCATCCATCATGGCGCGAATCTCAGCCGCCATGAAGCGGCGGGTCAGGTCGATGCCGCCAATGCCCATTACCCGGTTTTTCACCGTAATGTCGTTGCGCCGGCCAAAGAGCACGCCTTTTAGCTCTGAAGCCAAAATGCCGCCGGGGTGGCCAAAGTTGTAGTTGCGATCAAGTACCATCACCTGCGCATTTTGCGGCAGTGCGGTGATGATGTCCTCGGCGGGGAAAGGAAGCACCAAGCGCGGCCGCAGCAGGCCGGCCTTGATACCCTGCTCACGCAGGATATCAACGGAAAGCCGCAATTCGGCCGCCATACTGTTGACCGCAAAGGCGACCACTTCGGCATCTTCCAGCCGATAGGTGTCGATGGTGTCCCCATCCCACATGCCAGTGACCTCCTTATACGCCTGTGCCGCTTGCTTCACCAGCGGAATAGACGCCAGGATGTCGTCGGACAGCATCTGGCGAAAAGGTGCGTATTCGGCTGCCATCGTCACATTGCTGAAGGAAGAAGGATGCGCCGGGTCGAGCCGCCATTCCGGTTCATGCGGGGGCAGGAAGCGGTCGATATCCTCCTGTGGCGGCAGGGTGAGCGGCATCAGGCAATGGGAGATCGCAAAGCCATCGAAGTTGACCATGATGGGGACGTTGATCTGCTCGGCCACGCGGAAGGCTTGCAGAATGGTATTGAACACCTCCTGATTGGAGGAGCAGTGGTATTGAATCCAGCCCGTATCGCGCTGGGCAAATGAGTCCTGGTGATCGGCCCACAAGGTCCAGGGGGCAAATATACCCCGGTTTACGTTGCACATGACGACCGGCAAACGTCCACCGGAAGCCATATGTAAAACCTCGTGCATATACAGGAGGCCGTTGGCCGAAGTCGCTGTGAAAACGCGGGCGCCGGCTGCGGAAGCGGCCACGGCAGCAGCCATGGCGCTGTGTTCGCCTTCTACTGGAATAAAGCGGGCATGCAGCTCGCCATTTTCAACCATAGCGGCCATGTATTCCATAATCGCGGTCTGAGGGGTGATAGGATAGCCGGGTACGACGTCCACCCGGGCGCTTTTTACGGCCAGCGCGGCAGCATTGGCACCGGTAGCCATGATCACTTGGGCTGTTTTCATGCGGCTACTCCTCCTTTTCCATGCTGATTGCGCCAGTTGGGCATTCGACGGCGCACACGCCGCAGCCCTTGCAGAAGCGATAATCAATCGTCATTTCATGGCGGTCTATGACTGCTTCCGGGCAGTACGCCCAGCAAAACTGACACTTGGTGCATTTAGCGGGGTCAACTACCGGACGGTTCACCCGCCAGGAGCCGGTGTCGCCGCCGGCGCCCTTCATGGGCCAGGAAATCGGCCGGTAGACTTTCGTCACTGATTTCATTAGCGTCCATTCCTTTCGCGAATCCAAATCTAAAGCGAGCTATGCCCTGATCTGCGTTACGGTATTGTAAGCCTGTGCGGCGGGGCCCAGATTGCGCTCGCCGTTTTTGCCCGGCCATTTATTCCGGAGGGTTTGTTCCATAATGTTTAACGGGATATTCAACACCCGGCACACCGCACCAAACAGCGGAATATTGATAGTGGGGCCATCAGCGGAAAACAGTCCGGCTTCGCGGGCGATGGCTTCAGCATCCACCTGCCAGGTCGGGTGCGCCCCTACGGCTGCGGCGTTGGGCGCGTTGATGATCACGGTGCCGTTCTCAAGAATGCCTTCGCCGACTGCCGCTTCGGTCAATTTTTCGCTCATCACGACCACATAATCCGGCAGTTCGCATTGGCTGTGCGCGTGGATCGTGGTGGGCGACATGCGTACGGCTGCCCGTACCGGCGCTCCGCGGCGTTCCACCCCGAAGAAAGGCAGCGCCTGTCCCTGCTCCCCGTTTTCCAGCGCAGCCTGCGCTAACAAGTGGGCCAGAGTCACCGATCCCTGCCCACCAAACCCGTTGATTCGCAGTTCTAACATCTTGTCCCTCCATTCTTCCATGGTGCGGACATAAGGTACAGGTTATCTGAAGCTTTCAATGAAACCAGATTTCCTCCCATGTTTCTGTCCCCAATCATTTTGTGAATGCACCATGCGTCCTTGTTTTGTCGAAAAACCTCGCATACATACTGTTTCTTATTTTACTTGTAACAAGGCGGAAAAAACAAAAATAAAATTGATCGTTGGGACCGGCTTCGGCGGCAGCCTACGGCACAAAACGCGCGCGGCCGCCTTATTTGTCGCCCGGGTGATTATATCGACTTTTCGGCATTACATCAGTTCGATTGACTCCAATCAATTTTTTTTGATACAATGCTGACAGGAGATGAACGCAATGGATGTAGTCAAGGTAGCGCGGGCACTTTCTGATCCGCTTCGGTACACCATCTTAAAACGAATCGCCCAGAATGATACCGGCTGCTGCACGCCCGACAGCGTTGAACCAGGCGTCTGCGTTTGTCATTTGGTGGATGGGATGGGAATCGGACAGTCCAAGGTATCCTATCACATCAAGGAACTGAAAGAGGCCGGACTGATCCGGGAGGAGACCCGGGGTAAATGGAATTATTACGCCCTTCGGGAAGACGTGCTTCGGGAGTACCTTGCGGCAGTCAGTACGGAATTCGAATTGTAGTATTTTTTTATACTGACGTATCAAAATGTTTTGATGGAGGCTATGCAATGGAAATCAAGGAACTGGTTCGAAACAAATATGGCGAAGCAATCACCCGTATTCTATCCAATGCGTCACCCGCCGCAGGCTGTGGCTGCGGTTTGCCGGCCCAGCCGACCGGGGGGTGCTGCGGCGGACCGGTCCAGACCGGCGGATGCTGCAGCGGGCCATCGCTGACCGGCAATATCGATCTGATTACCGGCGATTTATACGATGCCAAACAGGCCGAGGGAATCCCGCCCGAGGTTTTCCTGGCAAGCTTTGGCTGCGGCAATCCGACAGCACTTGCGGAATTGGTTCCGGGGGAAACGGTCCTGGATCTTGGCAGCGGCGCTGGGCTGGATGTATTGCTTTCCGCCCGGCGGGTCGGGCCCGCCGGCAAAGCGTACGGTCTTGATATGACCGATGAAATGCTGGCCGCGGCGCGCGATAATCAGCGAAAAGCCGGAATAGAAAACGTCGAGTTTTTAAAGGGGGAAATTGAATCGATTCCCCTCCCTGATGAAACTGTGGATGTGATTATCTCTAATTGTGTGATTAACCTGTCGGTCGATAAAGATCAGGTTTTACGGGATGCGTTTCGGGTCTTAAAGCCCGGCGGCCGCTTCGCGGTATCGGACATCGTCGTGAAAGAGGCATTGCCTGATGCCGTGCAGCGCGACCTGATGGCCTGGGCCGGCTGTGTGGCGGGCGCGCTTCAAGAACAGGAATATCTTGATAAACTCGCGAATGCGGGATTTATCAACGCATCCATCGAGCCGACCCGGGTATACGATCTTGCTTCTCCGGAAGCCGAGCCCTTTCTGGCGATGGTTCCGCTCGAAAACCGCCAACAATATAATGGCGTAATCTACAGCGGATTCGTCCGGGCCGAAAAACCGACGGAATAATGGCAGCAACAACGACCAGAACGACTTGATGCGGCGCAGTGTGGGGTGATACCGCAAGGAGGCGTCATGTCCGAAAAATCGACGGTTCTCTTTATCTGCCAGCAGAATTCGGGCCGGTCCCAGATCGCCGAAGCGCTGCTTCGATGGCTGTACGGCGATCGGTATGAGGCGTATAGTGCCGGTGTAATCTCTTCGGAGATCAACCCGTACGCCATTCGGGTCATGGAGCAGCTGGGCGTGGACATGTCGGGTCAGCGCTCGAAATCAATCGACGCGTTCCGAGATATGACGTTTGATACGGTGGTCACCGTATGCGATCAAGCCCAGGCGAACTGCCCGTATTTCCCCGGCCGTCATATCCTGCATCAATGCTTTGCCAGCGCGCCTTCAACCGGATCCGAAGCAGAGATCATGGCCGGCTTTGTCCGGGTTCGCGATGAAATTCGAGCCTGGCTCGAAACGCAATTTGGGCCTTGATCGGCAGATCATCTGTTCCTGGCGAAACGAAAGCGGCGCACTGCTTGTACAGTGCGCCGCTTCTTGTTTTTTATCGCGGAATCAATAACGGCGTGCCGTAAGTACTATGGCTTGATCATTACCTTAATGCAGCCATCCTCCCGCTCGGCAAAAACCCGGTATGCTTCCACGATATCATCCAAGGGCATCTCGTGGGTGATAATCGGGCTTACATCCAGCTTTCCGAGGGCAATTAGCTTCATCAGCCGGTCCATTTGATTCAGGTTTACGAAACCGGTTTTCAGCGTCAAGTTTTTCATAAACATCGCGCCCATATTGACGTTGAATACGGCCGGTCCGACGCCGGCGACGGATATAATGCCCCCCTTGGCCGTGACATTGATGCAGTCTTCCAGAATTGCCGGAATTCCCACGGCATCAATCGAAAGATCAACGCCCCGTCGGGTGATGGAACGAATCTGCTTGGCCACCTCATCCCGCTTGGGGTTCAACAGGTGGGTGGCTCCCAGCCGCTCGCCCATTGCCAGCCGGTTATCTTCCAAATCAACCAGGATGATGCGCCCGGGCGTAAACAGGCGGGCGCAGGCCACGGCGCAGAGACCGACCGGACCGGCTCCAAAAATGGCGACATCGTCCCCGGGTTTGACCGCCCCGTTAGTAACCGCAAAATAAGCGGTCGAAAGAATATCCCCTACCAGCAGGGCCTGTTTATCGGTCACATGGTCCGGAATCGGAACTAAGCCGACTTCCGCATAAGGAACACGCACATATTCCGCTTGCCCACCGGAAAGGTTCGCCTTGGGTGTACGCCAGCCAAACATGCTGCTCTGACGGCATTTATACACCTCACTCTGCTTGCAGCCGTCACAGGCCCCGCAGTACGGAATAGCGGGCACCGCCACCCGGTCACCGGGCTTAAAACGCCTCACTGCCGAGCCGGTTTCGTGAATGACGCCAACGAACTCATGGCCCAGGATGAAGTTTGGGACCGAAAAGGCTTTCCCTTCCCAGAAGTGAATATCACTGCCGCAAATCGCCGCCGCGGTCACCTTAACGATGACATCCCCATCAGTTTCAATGACTGGATTTTCGGTTTCCTCCAAAGACAAGACATGGTCATCGCGTAAAAACAGCGCTTTCATTTCCCTGAATTCCCTCCCCCGATTGACTCGCTAGACCTTATTGCTTTATATGTATAGATATTTCGCATTGCTTGAGAAAACCCTCTTTCGTTCGGACTGCCGCCGCTTCAAACCTGGCTTGGGCCAAGTCCTGTAAGCTCGTCAATTGCTCCGCATTGTGATATCCTGCTTCTTGAAGCGGATAGCCTGAATCGTAATCAGCCCGCTTGTTTTATTGACAAATCGGAAGGAGAGCGATACTCATGAGATCACGTCTGGCAGTATCCCTGCTGGTTCTGGTTCTTCTCACCGCAGCCGCCGGCTGCGGCCAAAAAGCGAACCCCAATTCTGGGAACCCGCCTTCGGCACAGAATGCAGGACCGGGCACAGTCATTGCCCGCTCTGGAAACATCAAAGAAACCGCTAACATGAGAGTCCGATCGCCATACAGCGTAGATCCCGGTAAGGTGGATTCGGTCAGTATAACTGCAGCGGAAGACTATATTCAGAAGAACAAGGAATGGAATAACCGGCTGCTATCCTTGAAAAACGATCTTGATAAAGCATATGCGGAATGGTCAAACAAAAAGATTTCGGAAGTTCAATTCCGCGAAAACGCCGCCGTAATTGCGAAACAGATGCAGCTTCTTAACAACGAGACCGAATTCATATATAGCATCAACCTGCCTCCTGCGGATGCCGAGCGGATAAATGCCAAGCTAATTACCAGGACTTATTTACTGAGCAGTAAAGCCCTCTGGGATTACCTTTATGATCTAGCAAACGACCAGATTCCTGAATCACAGTTTTCCTCCGAGTACGCGCAGACTATCAATGGCGCGTTCGAACCCCGGGAGCAGGAACTGGCCCGCTTTTTGGAACAAGCCCGTTAGAGAACCTCAAATTCGAATCATCACAGTAAAAAAGCCGGAAGTTCTTTCATGAATCTTCCGGCTTTCAACGCTATCGATACTCGGTTTTGAAGGATTAGTGTCCGCCGCGACGGCCTCCGGTATCCGCGTCATACGAGACAATATCAGAGAAATTCTCATTAATGTCCTCGGCCACCACATAAATATCACAGGTTATCTCCGGAAACAGACTCAAAACATTCGCAGCGCTTATTTCTGTCGCGGTGTTAGCTGCTGAAGCGATATGGTCCGTCCACACAGCCGGTTGGCTATTCGCATCCAGTCCGTTCTTGATTTGATCGGTTGTCGGAGCGGGTGATCCATCCGGAACCGCGACGCAATGTATCGTTCCAGCTTTGTTCACTTTGACCCGGAAACTGAAATCATTGAAGCTGTTGTCCTGCCGGTGACATTTTACAAATTCGGGTTCTTGCGTGAACTGCGGCGGTTCCTGCCGCGTGATGGTCACCGAATATTCTTTGGTGACTGACCCATCCTGCGACGTGACTCTCACCAGAAGCGTATTCGTACCGTAGTCCAGCGCAACCGTGCCAGTGATCGGCACGGTCGGGTTTGCCTCGATATCGTAGTATTTTACGTCTGCATTGTTATTTGCCTTCACACAATCGAGGGTCAGGCTCGTGACACCGCTTTTCACGGCAATTGTATAGGACAAGGTTGTTGGGCTGAACGTTGTCAGCTGGTCTTGCCCGGTTGGCGCGCAAAGATTCAAGTCGGCTAAGCTGGCCTCGCTGGAGAGTGCCGCCTGCCGGGTGATGACAACCGTATAGACTTTCGTCGTGCTCTGATCCTGTGACGTTACCTTCACCAGCAGGGTATTCACACCCTCGGCCAGCGTTATCGTGCCTTCGATCGGCACGGTCATCAAAGACCCGGCGTAGTACTTCACGTCCTCATTGACATTTGCTTTCACACTATCGAGGGTCAAGCTGGTGACGTTGTTCGCAACGGCAATTTCATAAGCTACGTCGTTCGGGCTAAATGCCTGCGCGCCCGTCAGCTGGTCCACCCCGGTCACGCAAAGACTCAAATCGGTCAGACTGGCCTCATTGGAAGGACCCGGCTGCTGTTCCTGCGGCTGCGCAATGGTAAACGTGAACGTGCTGACCGCGCTGCAGCGCACCCCTGACTTCATTGCCACGGCTTTCAAGGTCATCCCATTGGCAGGAACCGGAATGCCAAGGTTCGCGTTGTATAAATTCCAATTTAAATTGGTTGGACTGCTTCCATTTGTGGTGTAGTAGATTTGCGCCCCTGCAATGGCCTCAAAGTAGACGCGGCGGCCGACGGTGACTGGTTCAGCACCGGACGGAACCGCCTGGGGCTGGGTCGGGAACTGCGCCGATTCCAAAACCCCGTAAATGCTGAAGTGATTGACTACCGCAGTTGCCGTGGTTCCGTTCACCTGTGTACTCTGGTAATCCCAGTTGGCGCCGTTCTGATAGAAAATCCCCACGTTTGCCGGATTCGGCCCGGTAATCGGCAGACTCAGCGAAACCGGCGAATTAATCGTGACACCCGTGAACTGGATGTCCACCACCGGCCCGGCCTGCACCGCGTCAATCGGCAGAACCGGATTCGCAACCAGATTCATACAAACGCTGGCTCCTGCCGGCAGATTCAGTCCGGCAAGGTTCAGCGTTACGCCATTGGCGAAGGTGATCGACGTTGCCGTACCCAATGATACCGATGTGCCCAGCGGCGCATTCGCGATTTGCGTTGCGCCGGGCGTTGCACCGGCCGCTGCTCCGCCACCTCCGCCACCTCCGCCCACGACGATGGCGCCTTCCTTCGCGGAAGCTGCTGTCCCCTGCGCGGCAATACCGATCGATTGCTGCACCGTTTGGACCAGCTTGGTTGCAAGTCCGGACGACGGATTATTGGAATTCTTTGCGGTGCCCGGTGTTGTCTGAATCGACGACACCGGTGTTACCGCAGCCCGGGCCTGGGTTGGTGATGAACTCCAGGCAGGAACCGGTGCATTCATTTCAATCGCGGACGCTGTTTGCTGTACCCAAGCCTGCTCCGCCTGCCAGGCCTGCTTTTCGGTGGCCGGCATCGGCGTCGGCTGGCTCGGCGGCATCCCTTGTTTCGAGAAGCTGTATTCGCCGCTGTTCAGCCCAATCGTTTGCCCGCCGGACGTCACCGTAACATCTCCGGCCGCGCCTTCGGCTACGCTGGTGGATTGCGTATCATCGGTCACTTCATTCGACCAAATGCAGCCCCGGATACCAGCGATGCCCCACGGCATGTCCACCTGCATCCTAACCCGCTTGGCCGATGCCTGCTTAAACCATGGCGTTTGAGCGGTTTCCGCCTCGGACGTCGCGGCGGCCAGCATACTCGATCCCCGGTTGACTATTTTTTCGGTCTTCTTTTTCTCCGGGCCTACCGGCGCTGCGTTTTTCTGTCCGGTCGGCGCTGCGGGCACAGCCTGGCCGGGCTTGCCGCTTACCTCTGAAGCCCGTAGATAATAGCTCGTGGCCAGTGCTCCGTACACTCGGCCCTTTTTCAGATCAATCCGAAGCCAGTCGACGATGGCGGTTGGAGAACCATCCTGCTTGATCGCTGCTTGACCTCTCATTTCCAGAATCTGAAGCGTCGTATTCTCTTTCACCAGCAAACTGGTCCCGTCTGCGATGCGCAGTTCCGCTTCGCCGCCGGCTCCAGTGCTAACCGTTGTCCCTGCGGTAATGGCCATTTCACCGGATACCGCCCGGGAAAGCTCTTCCGGAGGCTGAACCTTCACCAATCCCTTGACATTCGTCAGAATCGGCTTCAGCTGAGCGTTCCGGTACTCCGGCGCTATCAGCATCATCTTGGCTGCAGCCACCGCCAGTTCACCCCGGGTGATGGGCTGTGCCGGCACAAAGCAATTCTGCTTATCGACCGGAATCAGTCCAAGCGAAACAGCAAAATGAATGTTTCGGCCGGCCCAGAACCCCGGTGGAACGTCCTTCGCCGTTGAAACAAGCAGCGGCAGGGGTTCTTTGGTCAGGGCCCCAATCATTACGGCTGCTTCTGCCCGGGAGACCTTCTGCTCAGGTCGGAAGGTCCGGTCCGGATAACCCCTAATCAAGCCGGCATTGGCGACTGCAATGATTGAAGAATTGGCCCAATGGCTGGCCTGGACATCTTTAAAGCGGGTGCCGGAAGGCTTCGCGAGCGGCAATCCCGCAGCCCGTACCAGAAGAACCGACATTTCTGCCCTGGTAACCTGTTTGTCGGCATGGAAAGATCCATCCGGATAACCGTTCATGATCTTCAAGTTTGACAGATACGCTTCGTAGGGCTGAATCGGATCACTGGGCTGTGCTCCCGAATACGCAAAAACAGGAGCACCCGAAAGCGGCGCGATGAAGAAAATCATCGCCAACAATGCGGCCAGTACTCCTGCGCGTACACCTATTTTCGATTTTTTTGCACCTGTCATGGGAATCGCCGATCCTCTCTGGCTAGGCCCATCGGCGCAAGCAGAACCGCGATTAATCCCCGTCCCCGCTGCGCATACTCATCCATTCTCTTTATCTTTATACCTTCAGCATACCCCTGTGGGTTTGGGGGGGGAAGGGAAATTTCCCGAGCCAAAGCTCATCCATTTCCTGATGTCGTTTAGGGGATAATTGTGGTCCCGAATGCCTTTCTATCAATAAAGAACCCGGAACAAACAAAGGGAGAAGGCTTACGCCTTCTCCCTGAAGCAACCATCCTTACAGTTCAAACAACCAGAACTTACCCGACTGTGAAACTGGGATAGATTTGACCTCCTTGGGTTCGGTCCACACTAGGAAACCTGGGATACTCCCTTGATACATTCCAAACCAGACCAGACCAAACAATTAACGAAAAACACTAACCGAATGAGCTTTTGCCTAACAGGCAACCACGATAACCAGATACACACCCTTTGATCAGTTAAGACTTACAACCAGTTAACCAAAGTCTCTGTAAGGATGGTGCTCTATTGCCAGCTTACTACGAGATCTATCACTATTCAATCGCCAAAACCGGCGGAATTTATGCTCCATCGGGCACATTCTAACTTCTCTGCCGCATTTTTGCCCGATTCCTCGTGATTGAGCCGGATATCGCCGACCCGGAACATGTTCCCTAATCCGGGTTTGGTCTGACAGTCTGATTGCCGGTTAACCGCCCGGTTAAGCCATAAACTTGTTCGGAATTCGCTCGGCCGAAAAGCCCACCATTTGGGGAATCGTCTGCAGGCCTTGCGTAACCAGCAGTTTTGAACTGCCGTGGGCCAAAACCTTGCCGTTCTGGTCCGTAATGGACGCCTGGGCCAGACAGGTCGTCCGGCCAATTTTAATCCGCTCCCCGCGGGCCCATAAAGTTCCGCTTTTTACGGAAGCAAGATTATGAACCATAACATCCATGGAAATCAATCCGACGTTTTCATCGAGTTCGGCATAGGGCGCCCAGTAAGCCGCTGTGTCTATGATCGAGGAATAGACCCCGCCCTGAATCGCGCCATACGGCGAAAGATGTTTCGGCTCGATATCAACCCGGACCAGAGAAAATCCGATTCCCATATCTTCAATCATCATCGAGAGCAGTCTAAAATACGGGCTTTCGTTAATCAGTGCCGCCAGGGCCTTTAGGTGCGCCGGATTAATCATGATGATGTCCCTCCTGTGCGATCTGGATATTCTGCTGGACTTCTTTTCCATATTATATCCCTTTGCGGCGCGTCGGGGTGGCGCGTCTGTTTGGGACAAGAGCTTGATCACGCCGGACCCGGCTGTGCTGCGGAAGACGTCATTCCGCCCGCTGGTATGTGTCGAAATCGTTGGCTGCATATCTTACAATAAACTAGACAGGTCATCCAGTTTTGAAGGGGGTTTTCGTTTCATGGCCGCAGGGAGTGCTCCTGATCGCCCGGCTCATTTACTCGTGGTCGATGATAACGAAATCAACCGCTTGTTTCTGGTTCAAATCCTTAAAGCCAATGGCTTTCTCTACAGCACGGCCGCGAATGGTCAGGCGGCAGTTCGGGCCTGTGGCGAGTTTCCCTATGATTTGGTGCTGATGGATTGCCAGATGCCCATCATGGACGGCTATGAAGCAACCCGGCAAATCCGGGCGGCTGAGCAGGGCGTTCGTCATACCCCGATCATCGCCCTGACTGCGGCCGCGTCAGCCGAGGAAATTGAAAACTGCCTATCCGCCGGTATGGATGACTATCTCAGCAAACTCGTCCGCATTCCCGAGCTCCTGGATAAACTTCGAAAATGGACTGTCCCCGGTTTTTCCGAACGGGATCTGCAAACCGTCATTGATAAAACCGGGGCGGATCATGGGTTCTTTAAATCATTCCTGAACGACTTTGCCAGCAGTTCGATTGAACTGCTGGCGCTGATCCGGCTCGCCGTTCGGGAACAAAACCTGGCTGCTTTTCGCAGGCACATCCATTCACTGCGGGGACTGCTGTCCATTTTTAACGCACAGAAAGCGCTGGAAATTACCGGCTTAATTGATGACCGGGTGTCTAAAAATGATAGGGTTGAAAATTTGCTTGAAACCCTGGATGATGAAATCAGGCACATTATTCAGTCCTCCGCGGATTGGATTGACCGAAACCGATAAGCTGAAGGAACGGAGTACTCAATCATGATTACCGTTTTGATTGCCGACGACCAGAAACTTTTTCGGGACCTGTTGGAGCATATGCTGAAAAGCTGTGCCGATATTGACGTGGTGGCTCTGGCTGTCGACGGTAACGAGGCCGTTTTGAAAGCGGCAGAACACCAGCCGGATGTTATTCTGATGGACATCCAAATGCCCCTTTTGAGCGGGATCGAAGCGGTCGCCAAAATCAAGCGGGCGGGTGTTGCCTCGAAAATCATGATGCTGACAGCGTCCCACGATGAAGCCGATGTTCACGGCGCCCTGCAAAGCGGGGTTGACGGCTATATCTTGAAAAGCGTCGGGAAGGACGATCTGATTCTCGCGGTAAAAGGCGTATATTCGGGGATGGAGGTCATTCACAAGGACGTGCGCCAGTTCGCCCACAGCACCCCGGCCCGGGCCTCGGACCCGACGAAATCGAAAACCACTGTTCGGGTAAACGACGTCGCGGTTGAACTCTCAGAGCGCGAGCTTCATATTATCCGAATGGTGGTTGACGGGAAAAGCTCGGTCGAGATGGCCGCTGAACTGTTTATCACGGAAGGTCGGCTGCGCAATATCATCACGGAAATCCTGCTGAAACTCATGGTCAAGGACCGCCGTCAACTGGCAGTCTGGGCGATCAAGACCGGACTGGCAGAATAATCCTTACATCCACACCGATCTCCAAAACCATCACACTGGAAACAGTGTGATTTTTTCACGCCCAAAATCAAAACACGTGAACGCATCACGCCTATTCCGTGCTTTGCGGAACTATTTGCCGGTTTTCCAAGACGGTATGATGAGTCTAACAAAACAACGCAGCCGTAAGCGCCCGGCCCACTCCAACCAGGAACGGCGGGCTTACCGATTCGAAGGAGGTTGTAATCATGAAGACAACATCGCTGAAAGTACTGGCACTCTTGATGATCATGATGCTGACGTTTTCGCCTGCGGTATTCGCGGCCGAACTAACCGTGCAAAACGCCGTTTTGTCCGTAGACGGCACAAACACAACGACCCTTGCGTCCGGCGACACCGGAACGATTACCTATACGCTGACCGTGACGGGGAAACTGGAAGGAACCGCAGCAGTAACCTACTACACACAATATGTCATCGATGAAAACGGGAACGTATCCCCCGGCGCAGAAGCAGTGGCAACCTTTGAACCACAGCCGGCGCAGGGGCTCCAAACGCAGCTTGTAACGGCAGCCGTTTCAATAGCAGCTGGTTTTGCCACCGATGCCAGCACCGTTCAGGATTTGATTCTGGTGAAATCGATTGTGAATTCGAATCAGACCGGCGCCAAGCTGGAGTTTGAAAACCAGGTCCAGCCCACACTCGATGTCGCCGTCGATCCAGCACCGCCGCAGCCGCCGGTTGTCGATGCGGATGTAACGCCGCCGGTCTTCACCTTCGTTCCTGCTGACATCACCGCAGAGGCCACCGCGGTACTGTCGCCGGTCGAGCTGGGTGTGGCGGCAGCGACCGATAACTCCGGCGCAGTCGTTGTTACCAATGACGCACCCGCCGCCGGTTTCCCGTACGGCGAAAGCTTCGTCACCTGGACGGCCGCTGATCCCAGCGGGAACAAGGCAACCGCGGTCCAGAAGGTTGTCATTGCCGATACAACCGCCCCGGCATTTACCTTCGTTCCGGCCGATGTAACTGTCGTGTTAGCGGGAACCCGGACTCTGGTAAACCTTGGCCAGGCTCAGGCAACCGACATCTTTGGTGCCAGTGTCACGAACAATGCGCCGGCGGCCGGTTTCCCGGTCGGAACCAGCTTAGTCACCTGGACCGCCGCGGACCCGCACGGCAATGTTACCACCGCGGTTCAAAAAGTCAATGTGAAGTATGATTTCAGCGGCATTCTTCAGCCGATCAACCCGAATGGCACAAGCATCTTTAAACTGGGCAGCACCGTCCCAGTGAAGTTCCAGCTGAAAGACGCCGCCGGCAATTCGCTCAGCACCGCGGCAGCTACGATCTCAACCGCGAAATACAGCAACGGCGTCCTGGGCACCGAGCTTGAGGCGGTATCCACTTCAGCCGCAACCACCGGCAGCTGGTTCCGTTATGACTCGACCAGCAGCCAGTATATCTTCAACCTGGCGACCAAGGGACTGACCACCGGAGCGTATCAATTGACGGTAAAACTGGATGATGGCAATGCGTACAAAGTGGTCATTAGCCTGAAGTAAAAACAAAACGCCTCCCGGCGTTTTTCCTCCCCCTCCTCAGTCCAAGGAAATTGTCCCGGCCAGATGGCCGGGACTTTTTTTGCCAGCGTTATCCCTGACGGGTGGTGTAATTCAGTCTGCAAGCAGCCAGGAACCGGATCAGCACGTCCTCCAGACGGGCAGCCGCTCAGCGAATTCCGGCCGGGCATGTAAATTCTTTCGCAGCCACCGAATTGAGCAGGTTTTTAGGGTTGCCTGAACGAATGAATCCGTTCAGGAAGTGGAACAATATGGGTTGGATTATCTGGAAAGGCGGGGGTTGGCCGGATGCTGTTGCCAATCAGAGTTTTGGGGATCGTTCTATACCTGTGTCTTGTCGGCGCGTTTGGCAGTGTCATCTGCCTGGTAAGGCCGTTTCATCCCGACAATACCCGGTGGTTCGGCAGAGTCTATTCCTGGGGCGGAGCGGCGATCCTGGGAATCAAAATTCGGCGGCGGAACTACGGCAGCCTGAACGGAATCGGTCCGGCCGTCTATGTCGCAAATCACCAGCACAATTTTGATCTTTTCATCTGCGGCAGCGCGGTCGCCCCGCGCACGGTTTCCATCGGAAAAAAGAATCTGATTTACCTGCCCTTTTTTGGTCAGCTTTATTGGCTGGCTGGTAACATTTTCATCGACCGGCAAAGCAATACCCAATCGAAAGCAACCATGAGCGCTTCCACCCGTGCATTAACGATGAAAAACACGTCTATTTGGGTGTTTGCAGAGGGAACCCGGAACCGGGGGTACAATCTGCTGCCGTTTAAAAAAGGCGCTTTTATCATGGCTATTGAAGCTGGCGTGCCAATCATTCCGATCTGTGTCAGCAGTTACGCGCGAAATATGGACCTCAGCCGCTGGCGCAGCGGCGTGGCTGAAATCCAGATTCTTGAGCCGATTATGACCGACCAGTTGTCGCTTTCGGATCTCGAAACCGTCATGCAGCAGTGTTGGGATTCCATGAAGGAAACAATTGACGAACTGGACCGGAAAGCCTATCCGCCCGCCGCTCGCGCCGCCCACTCAATCTGAAGATTGGCTTCTTGGCGCCTTCACCAGCCAATGTGCCGGACGTTTGAGCGCTCCGGGCAGTTTTGTGCTCTGATCCCCCCTGGCAGTGTTCACCTGGGCCTGGGTCAGAAAGAGGCTTTTAGAAAGGTCCGCGCCGCGAAGATCGGTATCCCGAAAATCGGCCCCGATGAAATCGGTCCCGCATAAATCCATTTCGCGAAGATCCGCGGCTATGAGATAAGCCCCTCGAAGATCCGCGCCGCGAAGGTCATCGTTTCGGAGATCGCGGCCGCAAAGGTCAGCCCTTTTGCCCGGGTGCCGCCGTCGTTCCGATCCGGCCGCCCGGCCCAACCGTGCGTCAGCCCTCACCAGCTCACTGGTTTGCAGGAGCAGCTGGTTGACGTTGTCGCGATGGGCGCCGATATCCTGTTTTAGCAGTTCTTCCGATCGAAGCCGTGTTAATCGTTCCGTCTCGCTGCACAGATCATGAAGGGCGTCGGAAAGAGGACTCGCCGCTTTCCGCTCCAGCGCGTCAGTCAGATACCAGATCATTTCGTGCAGCTGCCGCATGGCGAGAAACACCGCAAACATCAGGGCGGCGGCTTCCTGGGATTCGCGCCAATCGCGCCCGCCAAAGCTGACCTGCGAAACCATTTGCCCGGCGCCAAAGCACTCAAACGCCGTGCATCCCTTAAGCCCTTTATTGAGGAGTTCCTTGTAGACCGCACAGCGATAATCCGGCTGCAGATTGGCGCACGGCAGTCCCGCCTCTTTTTCAGCGGGAAAGCCATCGGAAGCGGAAAAGTATAAGGCGACACAGCACAAGCCAAAGCAGTTCCCACAATCCGCCTGTAAATGGAAACGGCTCGTGTTTGGCGCCGTCGTTATGCTATTCTTCGAGGGCTGAACCCGCGCATGGTGCATTATCGATGGTTTCATACCTGCTCTTCCCCGTTCTTGGCCATTTTCCGTCCGAGTCCATTGTATCACGCTGTGAAAAGAAAGCCCCGCTTGGTAAAGCGGGGCTTTTGTCTGCTGTTAACCAGCCTTTTCTGAGCGTTCAACCCGGTAAATCGCTGCTTTACTCCACATAAAGCTTGTCGATCAGCGGCTTGTATTTCTGGTCGATGAATTTCCGCTTCAATTTCAGCGTCGGGGTCAGCTCGCCGGCGTCCTGGGTGAGCTCGGCCGGCAGAAGAACGAATTTCTTAATCTTCTCCACCTGCCCCAGGCTCTTGGTTTTCTCAGCGATTAAGCCCTCATAGAATTTGTAGATCGCCGGGGTCTTGATGATCTGCTCCGGCGACGTGTATTCGATATTGTTCCGCTTGCAGTAATCTTCCAGCAGGATAAAGTTCGGCACCACCAGCGCGGAGATGAATTTCCGGCCTTCCCCGATACAGACAAACTGGGCAATGTACGCCTCGTTGCCGAGCAGGGACTCGATCTGCTGCGGTGAAATGTTTTTACCGCCCGCGGTGATGATGAGTTCTTTGATGCGGTCCGTTATCTTGATATATCGGAGCTTATCGCCATTTTTATCGACCTCAAGCAGTTCGCCCACGTCCTGCGTCTTGAACCATCCGTCTTCGGTAAATGCCGCTTTCGTGGCTTCCGGATTCTTATAGTATTCGATCATCGACATGCCGCCCTTGACCTGAACTTCCCCTTCCTCGGAAATCCGAGCCTGGCACATGGGCAGCACGCAGCCGCAGTATCCAGGGATCGCGTTATCCCGAAAACCCACGCAGACCGGGAAAAACTCGGTTAAGCCGTACCCCATGGCGATATTGATGCCGCAAGCCTGGAAGAATTCGTTGACATCCGGTGAGAACGCCGAGCCGCCGATATGGTAAACGTTGCAGTTTTCGGTGCCGAGCATGGCCCGCAGCTTGCTGAAAATCACTTTATCGGCGATCTTGTACCTGATCCCATAGCAGTTGCTCCGGTAGGCCTCAATCCCAACCCGCTTCGCCCAGTTGAACAGCTTAAGCTTCATTCCGCCGGCATTCTGCATCTGTACATGAATCAGGCCGTACACTTTATCCCAGATTCTCGGCACGCTGGTCATAAAGTTCGGCTTGAGATGCCCCATGTATTCCACAAAATCGGTGGGGTTTGGGCAGTATCCAATCCGTACGCCGGCGCTCATGCACCCGTACGACCATAATCTTTCGAAGATATGGGACAGCGGCAGAATAGACAGGGAAATATAGTGCGGCCCCGACTCCGGATACCGGAACGCTGGGAATATGCCGTTCAGGAAGCTCCGGTGGGTGTGTACGGCGCCTTTGGGATTGCCCGTGGTGCCCGAAGTATAGATGATGGTCACGATATCGTCCGGATCGACATTCTTGATCCGGTTCTCGAATTCTTTATCGTTGGAAAGGCTTTTCCCTTTCTCGATCAGTTTGTTCAGATGGATGCTCTTATCGCCTGAAATTTTGATATTGTCCTGCATGGCGACAATATATTTCAGGTATTGATTCGGTCCAAGAATCTTCGCGGCTTTGTCATATTGTTCCTGGTCGCCAACGAAGACGACTTTCACCTCGGCGTCGTTGATGATGTACTCCGCTTCCTCGACCGAGTTGGTTGCATAGATCGGCACCGAAACTGCTCGGGTAGCTAAAATCCCCATATCGGAGATTGCCCATTCGGCGCAGTTCTTCGCAAACACAGAACAAAAGTCTCCGTGGTCGATGCCCATATCGATCAAAGCCTTGGCCACCGCGGTGAGCCGGTCGGCAAATTCGGTCCAGGTGATGTTTTCCCACTCGCCTTTTATATTTTTCTGGGTCAGTACATATGCATCTTTGTAGATTTTTGCGTTCTTGAGCATCATGAACGCCAGGGTCTTGTTCTCTTCAAGGTATTTGGGCCACTCCACATCCCAATTCGTGTCACAGTCGCGCCACGCCGGCAGATCTTTGAAGATATCGTACATCCGATCCTCTCCCCTTTTTCCTGTTGTCTGACAATTTTATATGTTTTGTACTTTCTTCATGGGCATTAAAAAATCCTTTATGTTCGGAATATATGTGCCGGAAATACTGGTTCGAAAAAGACCAATTGGGCAAAGTGGCGGGGCGCCTGTATTGGGGCAAATCAGGCAATTTGACCAGCATGGGAACCGCAAGAAGCTTATTCCTTTTTCAGCGACCGCACAAAGGCCGCGACGCCCGGATTATGTTCGGCCCATACAGCTCGCGCCTTTCGGGTGGCCTGAAGCTGCTGCTCGACATTCTCCGGCGTAATCCGTACGCCGAAATCAGCCGGGCCGTTGTCTCGGACATGATTAAGTCGGTTCAGAATGAGGTTCCCGATCTCTTTCTTAAAATGCGTACTCTCCCAGAAACACTTTCTGCCCGGGCCGATCGGTTCCGTGGTAATGCTGTTATATCCAGAGAAATCCCAAACCGGGGTGATCGCGCACAATTGACGCTTCATGTCCTCGAACTGCTTCCAATTCCCGGATACGCGAATGGCCTCCATATCGGTGGCGTGCGACGGGGCGATAAACACTTTCAGGTCAATACCGCGCTGCCGGCAGGTACGCACCAGTTCCCGGAAATCATTCATCCGCTCCGGCGACAGCGTGTATCGGGCGTAGTATTCCCCGCCGTTAATGTTAATCGCATTGATGCTGGTATATCCTTTGAGGTCGTTCACGTGACCCCAATTGGATTCAAGGATGGTTTCCGAACGCATCCCGTTCGGCTCGTAGGCTCTCAGGTCCGGGTGCTCGCGGTTTTGCTGTACCGTGACGCGGCTTCGTTTCAGCATGTCAAGCGAAGCGGTGGTCGCGAGAATGTTCTTGATCGTCAGATGCGTTTTTCCCATCTGCTGAGGCTGGAAGTCTGGTTTATTCGGCATCTTCGCATTGAATTCCATAAAGTCGATCCCAACGATGACCTGTTTCAGCTCCGGCTCGTTTTTCAGCGCATGAATGAAATACCACAGCATTTCATTCATGTTCGCGCTGCTCAGGCCCGCATTGTAAATAGTTCCGGATTGAATCCGGGCATAGTAGTCGGGGTCCAGCCCGATCCGCGTTCTCGATGTCCCGATAAACAGCACCGACGGTTTGAGATCAATGATATCCACCGCCTTGAACAGCCTTTCGTGGGTGTCCTGTTCCGGCTTGTACTGATTGACCGTCTTCTTGCTCCACAGTTTCCAGATGCCAAACGGATCAATCAGTATATTAACAGCGCTGACCGCGCCAACGATCAAAAGCACCAGGAACAGAAGGCAGAGATTGTAGCGCAGATACTTGTTCACAAAACACCCTCATTTTTACGGATTAGAATTGAAAATACAAAAATTCAGAGACCTTGGTCAGACTGATTACAGCCAGCGAAAAAGCGCAGCTTATCGCTATCGCCCACTTCCAGCCGGGCTTGAAACTCTCGATATACTGGTTTGCATTGCGCATGGTTGCGACCAAGACGACCAGTGCGAAGAGAATCGCAAGTTCCGTGATTCCGCCGGTTACAAACGTCAATTGACCGAGGGACACCCCAAAAGGAACGCCTTTTAGGCCGACCATCGCCTGCAGCATGGAAACCGCATCGGATAAATTGGTGGCCCGGAAAAAGACCCAGGCCAGTACGACCGAAACAAAGGTCACCGGCCAGGCCAGTAAAACCGGTAAAGTATAGCCCATTCTGCGCCAGCCGTGATTGATAATCAGATACAGACCATGCAGCGATCCCCAGATGACATAGGTCCAGCCCGCCCCATGCCAAAGCCCGCCCAACAGCATCGTGATGAACAGGTTGCGCATCCGTTTCGCGTAACCGTCCCGATTGCCGCCCAGGGGAATGTAGAGGTAGTTTTTAAGAAACGCAGAGAGCGTCATATGCCATCTGCGCCAAAAATCGATGATAGAGGTTGCTTGGTACGGTGAGTTAAAATTGACCGGCAGGACGAAATTGAACATAAATCCCAGTCCCTGCGCCATTTCCGAGTAACCGGAAAAGTCAAAGTACAGCTGCAGCGTGTAGGCCAACGCACCCGCCCAGGCCTCGACCAGGTTCACCTGCCCGGCATGGCTGAAAACAGTGGTCGCCCAGGGCGCAAGCGAATCCGCAATGACCACTTTTTTGAACAGGCCGATCGTGAACAGCGAGATCCCAATCGCCATGTTTTGATGTGAAAAAACAAAGTTCTTCAGGCGGGTAAACTGGGGAATCATACTCTTGTGATAGATTATCGGTCCGGCGATCAGGTGCGGAAAAATGGTAACGAACAAGCTGTAGTTCAAAAAGCTGTAGTGTTTGGTTTCCCCGCGATACGTGTCTACCAGGTAGGCGGTCTGGGTGAAGGTGAAGAAGGAAATCCCTAAGGGGAGTACGATCTCCGGAACCAACGCCGATGTGCCGAACAGCGCGTTGAATGACTGCAAAAAGAAGCCTGTGTATTTGAAATACCCCAATAGGGATAGATTGGCCGCCACGCCAAAGGCCAACAAAGGCTTGCGGGGGGTCTTCTCCAGCAGTGATCCGACGGTATAGTTAAATATGATCGATCCTGAAAGCAGCGGCAGGTACCGAATGTCCCAATACGAATAAAACGCGAGCGAAGCAAGCACCAGCGAAGCCGACGCCGATTTGGTCAACCGGAATCTTGCCAGCGTGAAATAGACAATCAACGTAATCGGCAAAAACACGAAAATGAATTCGTAGGAATTAAAGAGCATACATCACCTCGGATTTGTTCAAATATAATTTTATGTCCTTTTCCGAAATAAGTCATGTCACCGCTTGGGAATGAATCGGTTTGGATCACAAACAAAAGCCCTGCCGGGGGATGGCGGGGCTGCTGTGCCAATCAGTTTCAATCCCAGTTCGCTCATTTTGTGGGCCTTTGTCCGCCGGTGCCATTCGCTTCCCTCCCGACCGCTCCTTGTGCCGTTTCCGCAAGCGTTGCCCGGGAAATTACTTACCGGCCATTTGGTTATGTGATATAATTATGTTAAATAAGCAATTGGAGGGATTGCTGCTTTGGGCGACCGATACAAGTCAGTGATGAATATTCTCGATGCGCTTGAATGCGCCAATGAAGCATTAGCACTGATGCCGCAGATGCCGGCGAATGTCAAACCGATCTATCTGCGCATTTTGTATGCAATTTATAAAATCGGCGAAGATACCGGAAGCACAAGGGTTTCGGATATCAGCAAGGTGTCCGGCGTGCTGCTTCCCAATGCCACCAAAGCCATCAATGAAATGGTTGAATTGAATATCGTTCGGAAATTCAATTCCGCCTTGGACAAACGGGTTGTGCTGGTGCGGCCGACCGATCTGGGCACGCACTACATCAAAGCGTATGTTCACCGCTTCATTGAGGGCTTGGAAGATGAGTTTTCCAAGATCAATGAAGCCGACTGTGTGATCATGATCGACACCATTCAAAAAGTGTTTCACGCAATGAGAACGGTTTATACGGAAGAGGAAGCCGCAATCCGTTCCTGAGGAAAGGAGAGAAAGCATGTTTAAGGTGAACGATTACGTTGTGTACGGTACGACCGGAGTCTGCCAGATCGCAGATATCAAGAAGGACGAATTCAGCAACAACAACGAGACTGAATACTATGTATTAAACCCGGTTTTTGATGGCAACAACATGACGATTATGATTCCCGTCAATCATCCTAATCGCGCAATGAGAGCTGTATGCACCAAGAAAGAAGCTTTATCGCTCATCGCGCAGATGCATGAAATCGAAACCGCCTGGATTGGTGATGAGCGACAAAGAAATGCCGATTTTAAGGCCTCTCTTCGCTCGGGGAAAAACGAAGAGTGGGCTAAAATCGTTGCTACCATCTATCTAGAAAAAGAAGCGAGATCCGGCTTTGGCAGAAAAATCGCAAAGTCCGATGAAGACATCTTTCGCTCCGCCGAAAAGTGCCTGCATCAGGAGTTTGCCGTCGCCTTGAATATTTCGCCGGATGAGGTGCCTTCGTTTATTCGTTCACACAGTCCGGCTCAATAGATCTTTTTTGCTTCCACATCATAATAAGGCGCAACGGAAAGAGCCCCGCGATATCTCGCGGGGTTTTCTATTTCCCTGCCTTCTACGGCCGTCCTTACTCGCTCATTTTAAATATTCAATCATTTCCAGAGGAGTTTCTGCTTATTGCTGGAATTAGGGAACTAAATAGACCCCTTTAAGCAACCGGATGACTGGATTCAGACTTTCAAGGGGCGATTCTTGTTCAGGGAGGTACCGGCAATCGATGAATTTACCACGATATATCGAGATTGATCTTTCCAGTGGAAAAACCCGGGATTACCTGATTTCAGAAGAAAACTACCAGCTGTACTTGGGCGGCAAGGCTTTGGCGGCCCGGATTCTGTACGATGAATTACAGCCAGGGATCGATCCGCTGTCGCCGGAGAATATCGTCATTATCAACACAAGCCCGATGACCGGTACGGGCGCGCCTTCCACCAGCCGGTTCAACCTGACCACCAAGAATGTGCTGACTGGCGGCATCGCATCGTCCAACTGCGGCGGCACCTTTGGCATGAGGCTGCGCAAAACTGGTTACGATGGGGTCATCATTAAAGGAAAAGCTTCCGCTCCCAGTTACATCGAAATACGCGACGGCCAGGTCAGTATCAAGGATGCCTCCCATCTCTGGGGAATGACCACGGAAGAAACCCAGCGGCAATTCGACAAACGCTTCGGCCTGATTGCGATCGGCCCGGCCGGGGAAAATCTGGTTCGGTTTGCCTGCGCCGCATCCGGTGAGCGGGTTCTCGGACGCTGCGGGGTTGGCGCTGTTCTCGGATCCAAAAACATCAAAGCGGTGGTCGCCCATGGTAGCAAGGAAATCCCAGTTGATCAGCGAGAGGCTTTGAAAGCATACACCAAGAAATGGATTCAGCTGTATCAGCAAAACAAGGCGACGGGCGAACTAATGCCCAAATACGGCAGCGCCGGGTTTGTCACGCAATGTAATGCTGCCGGCGTCCTTCCAACCCGTAATTTTCAGGCAGGCCGCTACGAGAAAGCCGACCTGATCTCCGGAGAAACACTTGCCGAGAAGTATCTTGTGAAAAACGCAGGCTGTATCAGCTGCCCGATCCGCTGTGAGCGGCGGGTCATGGTGAACGGCAAGGAAGTGAAGGGCCCTGAATACGAAACCATTGGTTTACTCGGCTCCAATCTTGACAACTCGGACCTGGGCTTGATCAATCAATGGAATTATGAGGCCGATGTGCTGGGGATGGATACGATTTCCCTCGGCGGCACCCTTGCGTTTGCCATGGAACTCCAGCAGCGCGGGATGAAAGATTTTGGGCTCCGGTTTGGGAGCACCTTGGAAATCTCGGAAGCCATCCGCAAAATCGCATACCGGGAAGGTGAACTCGGTGAACTGGCTGATGGCAGCAAGGTGTTGGCCGAGAAATACGGCGGGAAGGATTTCGCGATTCACGCCAAAGGCCTGGAACTGGCTTCCTACGAGCCGCGCCGGGCCGCCGGGCATGGTCTGGGCTACGCAACCGCCAACCGGGGCGGGTGCCATTTAAACGGCGGCTATATGGTGTTCTTGGAGGCCATCGGCCCCCTGCCGATCGATCCCATTACAACCAAATCCAAAGGCGCTTTGACCGTGGTCATGCAAAACATTATGGAAGCGGTGTCGGTATCCGGGTTCTGTCTCTTCAGCACCTTGGCGCTGGCGCCAGATGCGTTATATCGTGCCAACCCATCCGGCGGCCTGGTAAAGACGCTTGGAAAGATGACGCTTGCCTTTGGCCCGGTCATTAAGCGAATCGGCCGTATGCTGCCCTCGCTGATCCCGTTTAACAGTATGTATGTCGTTGCATACTCCGAGCCGGTTCAGCTGGTTACCGGTCACAAAATGACGACCGGCAGGTTCATTCAAATGGGCGAGCGCAGCTACAACATGGAGCGGTTGTTTAATCTTCGGGAAGGCCTGGGACGGCCCGACGATACCTTGCCGGATCGGCTGACCAAAGAACCAGCTGATCCCGGCAATGCGGAGACGGTTGTACGGCTGGATCGGATGCTTCCTGAGTATTACGCGGCCCGCGGCTGGGACGAAAACGGCGTCCCCACCCCGAAAAAGCTGAAACAATTGGGCATTGTCATCTAACTGCGTTTTGATCACGAAAAGACATACCGCCCCGCTGCCGCCAGCGGGGCTTTTCTTTCGCCTGCCTGCTAAATTTCCTGATTTGCTTAAAAAATAAACTCAATGATGCGCCCGGGGCGTGCATATACATACTCATAGCGAAAATAACGGCAGGTGAGGAGGCTACTGATGGACGCCGATTTTCTTGAATTAATAAGGAAGGATCGCCAATCCGGAAAATACGAGGCGTTTGAAGGTACCTTATTAGAGTACTTACAGCTGGTCAAGAAAAATCATGAAATCGCCATGCTGGCCCATGAGCGCATGTACAATGTGATCGTTAACAGTGGCATCGAAACGATAAATCCCGAAGCGGATCAGCGAATCAAAAGGATCTATGGGAAAGAGGCCATCAAAAAGTATAAGTTTTTTGAGAACGATTTTTATGGGATCGACAAAACGATCATGGAGCTGGTCCGCTATTTTCATTCGGCCTCTATGCGCGGGGAAGAATCGCGCCAGGTCCTTTATTTGGTGGGGCCGGTTGGGTCCGGTAAATCTTCGATTATGGAGAGCTTGAAACGGGCCCTTGAACAGCAGCCTCCCATCTATGTTCTCAAAGACTGCCCTATGCGGGAAGATCCCCTGCACCTGATTCCCAAGCATCTAAGAGGCCATTTTTCGGAGATTCTTGGCGTAACCATCGAGGGAGATTTATGCCCGGTTTGCCGCTATCGGCTGATTCACGATTATAAGGGCGAATACGAAAACTTTAAGGTTCTGACCAGTAATTTCTCCATCCGCTCACGCAAAGGAATCGCAGTCGTTCCCCCGGTCGATCCCAACAATCAGGACACCTCGGTTCTGGTTGGGTCAGTTGATATCTCCAAAATGGACCTGTATCCCGAGGACGATCCTCGGGTCTTATCGTTGAACGGCGCGTTCAACGTAGGCAACCGCGGGATTGTAGAGTTCATTGAAATCTTTAAAAACGACGTTGAGTACCTCCACACAATACTGACCGCGACCCAGGAAAAATCGATTCCTTCACCCGGCAAAAACTCAATGATCTATTTTGATGGCATCATTTTAGCCCACTCCAACGAATCAGAATGGAACAAATTTAAATCAGATCATACCAATGAGGCCATACTGGACCGGATTGTTAAGATCGAAGTCCCCTACTGCCTGGAACTCAACGAAGAAGTTAAGATCTATCAAAAAATCCTTAAGAAGAGTAATTTTAAAACCCATATCGCGCCGCACACCCTCGAAATGGCATCCGTCTTTGGCATCATAAGCCGCCTTACGGCCTCCAGCAAGGTCGATATCATCACAAAAATGCGTATTTACAACGGAGAGGAAGTTCTGCAAAAAGACGCGACCCAGCGGGTTGATATTAAAGAACTTCGGGAAGAAGCGGGGCGTGAAGGATTTCTGGGGATCAGCACCCGATTTATTATGAAGGCGATTGATAATGCGCTTTCTGAATCGGAATACGATTGCATCAATCCCATCCTTCTTTTGGATTCATTGGCCAAATCAGTGAAGGCCAGCGATTTTAACGATGAAGAGAAGAAACGGTTGCTCACCTTTTTGCGGGACGTTGTCAAGAAAGAGTATAACCGGATCCTTGAGAAAGAGGTTACCAAGGCTTTTATTCATGGGTTCAGGGAGCAAGCCGAAACGCTGTTTAACAACTATCTCGATCATGCCGAGGCTTTTGTCAACAAGGTCAAACTGAAAGATAGAAACACCGGGGAAGAGTTGGAACCCGATGAAAAATTCCTGGAATCGATTGAGTCCCAACTGGGATTAACGGGCAATGCGGCGCGTGGTTTCCGGCATGATGTCACCGCTTACATGTTCTCCCTTTTAAGAAGTAAGAAGAAAATCGATTATGACAGTTATGAGCCGCTCAAAGAAGCCATTGAGAAAAAACTGGCTTCCTCGGTGAGGGAGTTGTCCAGGATCATCACCCAAGCGCGGGTCAGAGATAATGAACAAAGCGAGAAGTACAATCAAATGGTCGAGGAAATGAAAAGCAATGGATATTGTGAGCATTGCTGCAATGTCATTCTGAAATATGCCGCGAATAATCTATGGAAAGACTGAATTCTGGAAGCAGCTCTGTCGTTCGGCCCAAGGATTGGATCTCGGTGCCGCTAAATGGTTTGGAGTGATCAATTTTGGCCATTTTCCACGATTACGACAGCGGGGGCAGGGATAGAAGCGCCGAAGATCGGCGGCGTCACCGGCAGTTGGTGGAGGATTCCATTAAAAAAAACATCGGCAGTATTGTTGCCGAAGAAAGCATCATCGGGAAAAGCAAGGATAAGATCATCAAGGTGCCGATCAAAGGGATAAAGGAATATCGGTTTGTTTACGGCGATAATCGCCCGGGTGTTGCGACCGGTACGGGGCAGGAGAAACGCGGCGACCTGATCAAGGGGGGGAACAATGCCAGCGGCCCCGGTATCGGAGATGGTGCCGGTTCAGGCCAGGGCGATGAATACTATGAAACGGATATCACCCTGGAGGACCTGATTCAATACCTGTTTGAAGACCTGGAACTGCCGAATCTGCAGCGAAAGAATTATTCCTATGTGGAAACCGAACAAACCCACAAACGCCGGGGAATCCAAAAAGAAGGCATCCCTCCCCGGCTGTCCAAAAAACGTTCGATGCAGGAGCGGATTAAGCGGCAAAAATCCACGGAAAGATCCTATCGGGAATTGGGTATGGAAACGGAAACGGAACGCTTCCCTTTTCGCGAGGAAGATTTGCGCTACCAGCGGGTGAAAGAGGAAATGCGGCCTCAGTCCAATGCGGTCGTGTTCTGTATGATGGATAATTCGGGATCGATGTATCAGAGCAGAAAATACCTGGCACGAAGCTTCTTCTTCCTGTTATATCAGTTTGTCCGATATCGATATGTGAATGTGGAACTGGTCTTTATCAATCACGCCGATACTGCCAAGGAAGTGGATGAGGACGATTTCTTTCATCGCGGGGAGGCGGGCGGAACCTGTATCAGCAGCGCTTATGAAAAAGCGCTGGAAATCATCGAAGAACGTTACAATCCCGAAGTTTGGAACATCTATGCGTTTCACTGCAGTGACGGCGATAATTGGCCCAAAGACACCCCACGGGCCATTAGCAAAGCGCAGGAATTATGCGCCGTATCCAATTTGTTTGGATATGGGCAGATTGCGGTCCCCGGAAGTGACTTCTTCATTCATGGAAATACCATGCTGGATGAGTATAGGACGCAGCTTAAGGCTGCCAACTTTATGGCCGTATCGATCGAAAGTAAAGACGACATCTGGCCGGCATTTAAAAAGCTCTTAACCATTGCGGAGAAGGAGTGATTGCGCTGGCGGAGTATACCATTGCCGATTTGGTGCGTTATAACCGTCTGATTGAAGCCGCCGTTAGACAATTCGGCCTTGACTGTTACCCGCAGGATTTCGAACTATGCAGTTACAATGACATGATCAGCTATGAAGCGTATTCCGGCATGCCTTCCCGGTATCCGCATTGGAGTTTCGGCAAGGCCTGGGAAAGGATCAAAACCTACTATCGATACAATTTGACGGGATTGCCCTATGAAATGGTGATCAACTCGAATCCCTGTCTGGCGTACTTAATGAAAGAAAACACCCTGCTTCTGCAGGTACTCACGATTGCCCACGTCTATGGACATAACGACTTTTTTAAAAATAACCGTTTGTTCAAATCCGCAACCCGGGCTGAATACACCACCGAAATCTTTAAATCCCATGCAAACCGGCTGCGGGAATATATCGCCGACCCGAGCATCGGTTACGCCAGAGTGGAAAGAATTCTTGATTCCGCGCATGGTCTGCGATTCCAAGTGTACCGGATTACCAATGAAAAACATTTCTCGCCTGAAGCACAGAAAAAACGACTTATGGATGCGTATTATACGCCTAATTCATCCGAAAACGACCTTTTACCGGGTGCAAGGAAAGAACGTTCCCCGGATTGGAACCAGATTCCGTTGGAACCTGAAGAAGATATTCTCCTGCTGCTGATGCGATATGCGCATTTGACCGAATGGGAAAAGGATATTATCAACATCGTCCGAGAAGAAGCGCTTTATTTTATCCCGCAGATTGAAACCAAGATTATGAACGAGGGCTGGGCGAGCTTTTGGCACTACAAAATCCTGAATCACTTGGAATTGCCCCAGTCGATGCATCTTGAATTTATTAAGCGGCACAATCAGGTCATTGCCCCGCATGAGGGTTCACTGAACCCCTATCACCTTGGCTTTAAGATATGGAGCAAGCTTGACGCCGAATCAGACGATAAGCAGCGCATCTTTGCGATTAGAGAACAGGAACGGGATGCTTCTTTTCTCCGCCGTTATCTGGATGAAGACCTGTGCCGGGAGCTGAACCTGTTCCAATACCAAAAGCGCGGCAGCAACTATGTTGTGAAGGAGATATCGGACGAACCCGGCTGGCAGAAGATACGGGATACGCTGATCACCAATGTCGGCATGAACAGCATACCCGTCATCAAGGTGATCGATATTACCACCGACAATACCCTGGATATGGTCCAGGAGCAGGATGACCGGGAACTCCTGTTGGAATACGCCCAGGAAACCTTAAAGTACATTGCGCGTTTATGGGGCCGCAAGGTAAGGCTCCATACCCGCGTCAGCGGTACCTATCGGACCATTGAATACGAGGAGTAAGCCTGCAATAAAAAGCCCCGCTATCGCTAGCGGGGCTCTTCTTGTTCCGTTCATTCAGCAAGCAATGACTTCCTTGATCATGAACTCTTTTCCGGATAATACGTCCCAATCTCTTTGCCCGCATTCCGGACAATGACCCTCATGCTGTCCCGGGTAGAACACCAGGTCACATCGATTGCAGAGCACGCGGCCTTGCAGTATCTCAATCTTCAGCCGGGTTTCCTCCAGCGAAGTGCCCTCGACTGCCGCCGGGTAACATGCTTCGATATATTGTGGGACTACGCCTGAGAACTCGCCGATTTCAAGCACCAGGGCATCAATCTTGGTCAATTGATTTTGGACCGCGAATTCCTCGACCGTTTTGACGATGTAAAGCACAATGTCCAGTTCATGCATCGGTCTTCACCTTTTCCCTTTTCATGACCAGGACTAATCGATGCGCGCCGCTTTCTTGGCTTCGATCCGCTGGTAACGTTCCGTCGCGTACCGCATGATCCCCGGCATCAAGTCCCCGGCAGCGGCCTGTGAGTCATATTTCTTCACCAGCGAAATCGCGTCAAATTTACATTTGGTCGTGCAGATGCCACAGCCGAGGCAGCGATACTCGTTGATCACCACCGCGCCGCAGCCCAGGCAGCGCTCGGTCTCACGCTTAATCTGCTCTTCGGTCAGCGTCACCCGCGTATCCTTAAACGATGCCGCTTTTTGGCCATCGCCATGGGGCGGCTGCTGCCGGGATGCACGGTCATAGCCGTGAAGATCCAGGTTTTCTTTATCGAAAGCGCGGTACTCCCGCTCCCGGCAAAAGTTCAGCCGGTCGCCATGCAGATACCGGTGGATCGAAATCGCCCCCTGCTTGCCCATGGCAATGGCGTCAATGGCAAACTTCGGGCCGGTCACCGCATCACCGCCGGCAAACACATCCGGATCACCGGTCTGGCCGCTTACCGCATCCACTTTAATCGTTTGATTCGGATTCAGTTCCATGCCGGAGCCCAGCAGCAATTCGCCCCAGCGCATTTGCTGTCCCACCGAGATAAGGACCTGTTCGGCAAGTGCGATCTTCGTTTCCGTTTCATCGAATACCGGCGCGAATCGGCCGTTGGCATCCAAAACTGAGACGCATTTTTTGAATTCCACGCCGGTAACCCGCCCGTTTTCCTGCAGAATCCGGCTGGGCCCCCAGGAATTGTTCACGCCAATGCCCTCAGCCAATGCTTCTTCGATTTCTTCTTCGATGGCCGGCATTTCATCCCGGGTCTCCAGGCAGTACATCTCGACCGGCGAGCCGCCGATCCTTGCGGCGGTCCGGGCAACATCCACGGCCACGTTTCCGCCGCCGATGACGATGGCAGGTCCCTTCAGCTCCAGTTTTTCTCCCAGGTTCACTTTACACAGGAACTCGATTCCGGGCAATACGCCTTCGGCTTCTTCGCCCGGAAGACCCAGTTTGCGGCTGGCCTGTGCCCCAACGGCTAGATAAAACGCTTTGAAGCCCAGCTTTCTGAGTTCGGAAAGCGTGATATCGCGGCCGATCTCAACCCCGGTTTTAAATTCAACGCCAATTTCTTTCAGGATGTCGATCTCAGCGTTAATGATGTCCTTTTCCAAGCGGAAGGCTGGAATACCCAAAGTCAGCATTCCGCCAAGGACCTTCTGTTTTTCAAACACCGTCACCTGGTATCCTTCAACCGCAAGGTAATAGGCGCAGGAAAGCCCGGCCGGGCCAGCCCCCACAACCGCGATTTTTTCCGGTCTGAACATTTTCTTTTTCGGGACAAAGCGATGCTCGGATTTCAGGTCCTGTTCAGCAATGAATTTCTTGATCTCATCGATGGCGATCGGTTCATCCACTTCCGCCCGGGTGCACTCGGATTCGCAGCTCCTCGGGCAGATCCGGCCGCATACCGCCGGGAACGGATTCTCTTCCTTGATCAGTTCCAGGGCTTCCCGGTATCTTCCCTGGGCCGCCATCTTGATATAGCCCTGAATGGCTATGTGCGCCGGGCAATCGGTTTTACAGGGGCTGGTTCCGCTCTGGGTCACCATGGTTTTCTGGCGAAAATCGCGATTCCATTTATCCGGCCCCCATTCGGTGTCGTAGGGAGTTTCGATCTGCACCGGCACCGCTTCGGCAGGCGCGCACAGGCTTTGCCCCAGCGACAATGCATTGACCTGGCAGTTTTCCACACATTGGCCGCAGGCAACGCATTTTTCAGTATCCACTTTAGAAACGTAATTTGAGCGGCTGAGGTCCGGGCAGTTGTAAAGGGTGGTGCCGCGCAGCATAAAACAGCCGCAACCGCAGCAGTTGCAGACCGCGTTGATCACATCCGGGCCAGCAATATTAGGCACCTGATGGATCAGCCCCTCGTTTTCGGCCTTTTCCATGAGCGCAAAGGCCTCATCCTTGGTGATCTGCCGGGCCCTGCCGGTGCGGATATAGTAAGGCGCGATCGGCCCAAAAATCAGGCACATATCCTCAACCGTGTGGCCGCAGCCTTCGCCATGTTCCCGGTTCGACAGCCGGCACTGGCAGTCGGCGGCGGCAAAGATGTCGTATTTATTCATGATATTCATGATTTCTTCATAGGAGGCCCGGCGGCTTTCCCCGTCAACCGCCTTTTGAACCGGAACCACCCGCATCAGCCCATATCCTACGGGTATGTTGGGCGCAAGATCGGACCCCATCCGCCGTCCATGCTCATCGAAATACCTTGTAATATGCGGGTATTTCTTCCGGTTTTCTTTGTTCAGGACCATCATTTCGAACACGCCCGGAACCCATGGCATCAGGAAATACCGGTCAATGCCGTCTTTTGACACAAACATGATGATGCCATCCATGGCCATTTGGGCAAGCGCCTGTTGGACGGTTTCAACCGGTCTGCCGCATTTCTCCGCTATCACTTCAGGTTTTAGCGGCCTTCCCGGCTTCAGGCAAAGCCCGATTTCCGCCATTTCCTCGGTCAAAAACGGTTCTATCAGCAAATACTCCACGTCTTCGCCGGTTAATGCCCCGGGCTGGCCGGTTCTGGTCCCGTTAATCTTATTGGCAAGGTCGAGTACTTTCGCTTTTACTGGCATCATGGTCATGTCCTCCTAACTATTTTGTCCTGCGTTTTTCCAGTCCTTGATTTCCCCGCGCAGCCAACCGGTCCACTCTTCGATCCCTTCGCCGGTCCTGGCGGAAATAGGAATAACCTTGATCTTCGGGTTCAGCTGCTGAACCCGCGCTTTCACCGCGTCGATATCAAAATCAAAAAGACTCATGGCGTCGATCTTGTTGATCAGCAAAACATCGACCATCGAAAACATGAGCGGGTATTTGAGCGGCTTGTCATCCCCCTCCGGCACACTCAGAATCATGGCATTTCTGGACGCTCCGGTGTCAAACTCCGCCGGGCACACCAGGTTTCCGATGTTCTCCAGAATCACAAAATCGAGTCCGTCCGTTCCCAGTTCCTCCAAGCCCTGCCGGGTCATCCCCGCATCCAGGTGACACATGCCGCCGGTATGCAGCTGGATCACCTTCACCCCGGTCTGTGCGACCGTCCGGGCATCCACGTCGGAATCGATATCCGCTTCGATGACCCCGATGTTCATCTCTTCCCGCAGGGCTTCAATCGTTCTCAAAACCGTTGTCGTCTTGCCCGAACCCGGAGAAGACATCAGATTCAATAAGAAGGTTTGCTTCTGCTTCAAATTCTCCCGAAGCAGATTTGCCTGCTTATCATTCCTGCCGAAGATGTTTTGCTTGATCTCGATCACTCTATATGGGTCCAATCAATGCACCTCCGTTTCGGTCAATACACTTCATAAGCATCTTTGTTCCCGGCCTGCTCCGCCCCTATATCTGGCCGCGGACTTGATTACGAAATAGTTAGGTTATATAATCTAATTATTAGGTCATTTAACCTATTTGTCAATCGTGCTTTCTTACAAAGAACAGGAGAAATTTATGGACACGAAGGAACTGATTATTGAAACAACCAGAAAGCTCTGCAACGAGCACCGAGCTTCGACTGTCACGACCAATCATATTGCCGCGGCAGCCGGCATTCGCTCGGGAAATCTGTATTATCATTTTAAAAACAAAGAATCGATCGTCCGGGAAATCTATTTCGATATGTTTCAGAAGGCCGACGAATTGTGGTATGAGCCAAGTTTCCAGACCTCAGAATACGGCATCGTCAACTATTTGGTCAGATTGAACACATTGTTGTATGAGTATCGGTTTTGTTTTCGGGAACTGAACCTGGTCATGAGCCGGGACCCGGAACTGAAAAGCATGTATCGGGCGCGCTCGGTTAAACTCCTCGCGCATATCAATAAAACCTTCGATTCATGGATCGCCGCCGATATGATGAAACCCTTTGGTTCCGCCGAAGAGCGCCGGTCCGTGATTGACAATTTTCACATCGGGATGCTGTTCTGGATCTCCTATGTGGATCTTTGGGATGATGAGATCACGCCTAAAATTATTTCCCGCGGGATCCGCCATTTCATGCTTTACTTCAAGCCCTATTTCCGCCCAAAGGTGGTAAGACTCATCGAGAAACTGCTGAACTCGGCCGTCGAATCGGCCACTTAGTTTTACCGAAGACTGATACTGCCATAGACGCCCCGCGGGTAACCGCGGGGCTTTTCTCTTTTTAATCAAGTTGACCAGACCCTTAGGGTCGGGTTTATACTGGTTTTGAAGGTGAGCTTATGGAAAATCGACTTAAAATCGGGGATTTTATTAAACTGACCGGAAGTACGTTAAAAACCGTCGTCTACTATCACAAAATCGGATTACTGCCTGATCCGGAGCGCTCTGCTGGCGGATACCGTTTATACGGTCCTGCGGAACTCGACCGTATGCGTATGATCAAGCGGCTGAAATCCCTTGGACTTGATTTACCGCGAATCAAAGCAATCATCGGCGACCTTGAAAATCCTAAAACCTTGCAGGAAACGCTGCAGTCCTTGCGTGCCGAACTGCTGATTGAGAAAAAAGTCCTGGAAGACCGCGTGGCGAAAATTGATACCTTGCTTGATGAAGATGTCGGGCTCCGGAACGAGACCCATTCCACCCCATCTTTTCAAATGATCACAGCGATAATGGGAACGGATCAGCTCGATCGGTATGC
The DNA here is from genome assembly GCA_050258755.1 of Solirubrobacterales bacterium. GTDB lineage: Bacteria > Bacillota > Syntrophomonadia > Syntrophomonadales > DTU052 > JBLMZI01. The sequence goes on from JBLMZI010000011.1 coordinate 67,520, forward strand.
TCAAACGTGTCCGGAACTTTTCGACCAGCATCGTAAACTGTATGGCATCCTGGATGATTATCAATGGGGTGAGGATTACAGGGAAACATTTCAGGCCCTGGCCGAGTATTTTAAACTTCATCCAGAGCAATATCAAATGGCTTTGGAATCCGGGGCGCGTCTGTCCAAGTTGTCCCAACTTCAAGCGGATGATCCTCAGATTGAAGCAATGGCGCGCGAAGCTGCCGCACTGGTCAATCGAATGCCCCAGGTAAAAAAACTGCTGGATCAGAAAATTGGAATGCAGAAGCCTTTGGAAAACGTGTATCAGGAAATGGTCGCCGGGGTGATGTCGCCGGCTCAAATAAAGTACCAGCAGCTTTTTGAAGCGTTTCTCCAGGTGAAAGACTAATCGGTTTTAAGGAGGTAATATTGATGGAAGACCGCGCCGCTCTTTCGACCGGCAAGGCCTATCTGGTGCCCGTCATCATTATGATTGTGCTGGGCCTGGTATTGTTTCTCCCGGCCGGATCGTTCAAGTTTTGGCAAGGGTGGATCTGGTGGTCGATCCTTTCCGGACTGACCCTGTTTATCACGGCTTATTTTGTTAAACGAGACCCCGGCCTCTTATCAAGGCGGATGAACGTGAAAGAAAAAGAACCCCAGCCTGGGGTTTTAAAGGTCTTATCTCTCTTATCGATGTTCACTTACCTGGTTCCTGGCTTTGATTATCGGTTTCACGGGTCAGCCGTGCCGGTCTGGGTGGTGATCACTGCGAATGTTCTGGTTTTCCTGGGCTATGTCTTGATCATTATGGTTTTCCGGGAAAACAGCTACGCTTCCACCGTCATACAGGTAGAGACGGAACAGCCGGTTATTACCACCGGCCCTTATGCCATTGTTCGCCATCCGATGTACACCGGCTTGATGATCATGATGCTGGTAACACCGCTGGCTCTGGGGTCTTACTGGGCATTGATATTCTCTTCCCTCTTTATCCCGATAAACATTCTTCGGATCAGGAAAGAAGAAGCCGTCCTGCTGCGGGATCTCCCCGGCTATGCGGATTACTGCGCCAAAACACGGTATCGATTAATTCCATTCGTTTGGTAAGTGGTGGTGAAGTCCCCATTTTGCCGGCATTACAAGAAGCGGCCCGGAAACCAGCGCCATGGGTTTCTATTCCAGGGTGTATTCTTTACGGTGCTGCGGTACGATGACCTTCATTTCCGAAAACCGGCTTGCGGCGGCTTGAATCAGTGCCGTAGTCTCTTCCTGGCGCGTAACCGGCGGAAATGAATCGTCAAAATGGTGCAGGAAGATTCCTCGCGGCCTGATCCCGTTGAGCAGGGACAGCGTGTACTCAGTCATATCGCTGCGTCCTTGATACGGCAGGGCCGCCCAATCCGCCGGAGCGTATGTTTCGGTCAGATCCAGGTTCAGGCTTCCGAACGCCAACAGCGAGCACCCCCCGCCTTCGATCCGGTACATCAGAACATCCCCGGCGGGATATCTGCGATGGAATTGGATAAGCCGCGCAAATTCCTTCATATTGCCCGGAGTGCGCAGCCCGGCAATCATTTGCAGCTTCCTGCGCAGGTCGGTGCACACGTGCCGGCCTCGCAGCACCTCGACCTCCAATGTCCCGATCCGAACCCGATCCCCGGGACGAACGATACGGAAGCGGTCGGAGGCAGCGCCCTCCCGGATCAAATTGTTTGCTGTCTCGGGACCGCAATAGACCACGCTTTTCCCGCAGGACAGGATGTTAGGAATATCAGCCGCGTGGTCAAGATGCCCATGGGTCAAAAAAATTGTCTCGAACCCGGCCAATTCGGAAAGCCCGACCTGCCGGCAGGCGGGATTTCTCGCTATAAACGGGTCCAGCAGCAGCCGGCTCGTGCCTTCCGCCACCTGAAGGGTGGCTGTGCCATACCATGTAATTTGCATGTTTCCCTCTTTTCCGGACTCATTCTGTATTCCGTCCTTTGATGCACAATCGGGAACCCGCCGCGCCTAATCCCGATCGCAGGCTTCATCTATGCGGCTCTCCGGGTGTTATCCAACGCCATCTCCCCCAGATCTTGGCCAGTTATTCGAATCCTTGAAGTTAAGCTGCTCTCGGATTACCTCGCCGGCCATCTCATCAATGACCCCCAGCAGCTGAACCGTGTCCGTCTTGATCCTTTCAATTTCGTCTTGTTCAAGGTTGAAGGCTTTCATGGCCATTTCGACAAACACTTCCACTCGATCAATCAGGGACACCTTTCGATTCAGGTACCGGCTGGAGATGAAACTGCTAATGATACCTTTCACCGCCAATGTGCGCACATAATAATCATCATCGGTGAATGAGGGATTCGCAGCACCAAACAGCTCTTGGGTGAATGTCGTTCCCCGGCAGACGATGCTCTCCAGAATCGTGTTAGCGCTGTAGGATGCATAATACATCTCACAGATATGTTCATTTCTTTCCGCCGCCACTAGCTCCATAGCGCCCACAACCGCCAAATGCAAGCCCGGGCTGGCGTCTTTTCCCAATCTTTCCGCCACCAATGCCTGACTCATATCAAAGACATCAAGCAGCAATGTCTTCAAAATCTCCTCTTTATTCCTGAAAAAGTGATAAATACTGCCGGTCAGCACGCCCGAATGGTCAACGATCTGGCGAATACCGGTCTGCTTATAACCCTGCAGCATAAACAGTTCCTTCGCCACAGCAAGTATTTTGTTTCTGACGTTTTCCATACAGACCATCCTTCCCGTAATTGGTGAGCGCTCGCGCTTGAACGTGTTCAACGCCTAGAGTATACGAAATGCACTTTGGCCCGGTCAAGAAATATTTGAACGCGTTCAAGTGCGGGGGCTCGCCATATGCAATAAAGCCCCGCTATCGCTAGCGGGGCTCTTCTTTCGGTGGCGGAGAGAGTGGGATTCGAACCCACGGGACGGTCACCTTCGCCCACACGATTTCGAGGAGGGTGAAGTTTTCGGGTGTTTACCAGGATTTGCAGAATGGCTTAATCTGTATCGCATATTGCTCCCAGGAACTGGCGGTCGTTTGCAGAAAACTACCGCTAGTTTTCAGTGGTTGCAGGGATACCGGCGACAGGTGGGCGACTCCGAGCCAACACCCAAAGCGTTTATTCATAACCACTTTGGGGTTTTGACTTGTATCATTTGGCGCCTGTGTGGCGCTTCTTGATTTTTTGACACCGAAAAATCGGAATTATCAAGCCCAGACACAAGTCTTAAAGTCGTGAACTTAATCCCGAAACATTTCGAGCATGCACTCGCCGCCGCGATCGGGCGCTGATTAAAGAGATTCACGGCGTCTTTGCCGATTGTGCGGCGTTTGAGCTTTTCACCGGTCACCATCTGACGAAACCGGTGCGCCTGTACCTGAGCCTCGGGTACACGGTCACGCACACCGAGAATCTCGAAGACGTGGCGATGGCATTTATGCGGCGGCCGGGCTAACCACGCTCATTGCTATGCTAAGCTTCCCGGTCATTGACCCCAGATCACCAGATTCCCGCTTGAATTGACCGCAAACGCGTAATTGCCGCCGGCCCAGACCGAAACCGCGTCGGCAACTCCGGACAACGCTGTGCTTTGTCCGGAGATCGCATCTCCAAAGACGGAAACCGCCCCGTTATTCAATATGAGGGAGTGGGCACCTCCGGCCGCGATGACGCCAAATAACGCTTTCGCTGCCTGGTAATCCTGCGAAGTCTGATCTGTCGCCACAGTTGCGTATGTTTTTGATGTCGGGCTGAACGTGTACCCCGCCAGGCTCGGCGTTACCGTACCGTTCCAATTGTACGACACCGTGAAGCAGTAGCCCCCCGAACCGTCCGCCGTCGCTGTTTTCGCCAATCCATCGTAATAACTCAGCACCGCTCCGCCGACTCCCGCGTTCCCGGAAACGGTTACCGTACCCAGAGACGCAGTATAGTCCTGCGAAGTCTGATCTGTCGCCACAGTTGCGTATGTTTTTGATGTCGGGCTGAATGTGTACCCCGCCAGGCTCGGCGTTACCGTACCGTTCCAGTGGTAAGGCACCGTGAGGCTGTAGTCGCCCGAGGCGCCCGCCGTCGCCGTTTTCACCGTCCCGTCGGTCCAACTCAGGGTCGCTCCGGCCACGCCCGCGTTCCCGGAGATCATGATGTTTGGTTCCACCGTCACCGGGATGGCAACCCGTGTGTAGTCAGAATTTACACCGTTATAATCTGCGTAAATCGTGCAGGTGCCCACGCTGGCACCGGTGATGTTGCCGTACTCGTCGATCGCGGCTTCACCCGATGAACTGCTAAAGGCAAAATCGCTGGCAGAATTGGTCCAGTATTCAACACAATCCGGATTGCCAGGAAGTGGATTTGATACCGCTTGCCAGTTGATTCCGTCATTGGTCTCTATGCGCTGCAGTGCTGAGATCGGCAGACTACAGGTCTGACCCAAACCGATCTTAATCGGGGTGGTGCCGTTGTACACAAAGCGAAATTGGTACGGCGCGGAGACCGGGAAGTAATTGATGTAGTTGTTGTTCCAGGATATGTTCGTCAGCCCGGGCGGGATTGTGGGCAGACTGATCAACCCGGCGTAATCGGCAAACAGTGTTGTCAAGCCGGGCGGCAAAGCGGGCAGTTGGGTTACGTGCTTGTCCCAGAAACATTTCAGGGTCTGTAAGCTGGATGGCAGCACGGGTATCGTAGTTAATTTCTTTGCCCAGGAGCAGTCCAGTGTTGTCAGGCCGGTTCCTTCGAAGTTATCGATGCCTGCGAGGCTTGTCACGTCTGTTTTGGAGACGTCCAGCGTGTAACTCTTGGCTGGCGCCCGATCGATCAGGTTCTGCTTTGTAAATCCACCCGGCGACCCGGAATACCCCAACCATGTCCAGACGAATTGCTTGAAAACCGAATCGGTGAAGCTGGCAGAGATGTCGACGCCCGCTGCCGCAGTCACCGACCCTGTCGCCGTGGCCGTCGGTACCGTGATGACGTCATCAGTGGCCGCAGACAACGACAGGCCGGTAATCGTCATCACCGTATCGCTGGCCCGGGTAAAAACGGCACCAGAAAACGCACTTTGGTTGGTTCCGGTGAAGATAAAATCATCGGCGGAGAACGTGCCCGGTCTGAAAGACCCACCGGTCAGGGTCAGGGTGATCATGGTATCGCCGGCACCAGGGGAAAAGCCTGCCGAAACATCGGCCCGAGCCGTTGTGGGCAGCCCCAGGAGAATCAACAGCGCGACTGCTGCGATCGCCCCCCAGAATGATACTGAGGATCGCGCCAATATTGCAGCCCGCCGTCTGGTGAAAACACTTTTTCCGCGAGTGAAAAATCGATTCGAATGCATGAAGCCCTCCGGTCCAAACCGCAAAGACGGTAACTTGTCTTGTTTTATTAAATTCCTCCGACCGCGTCTGTAATTTGCATTCGACAGGTTCCCCGGAGTTTCCTTTTGTTTCTCCGCAAGTATTCGATTGCTTCGGCCGATGGGCTTTCAAAAAGCGTATTATCGGGTCACTACCGAACTCGACCAGTGAGATAATTCCTCCAGCAAGTAGCACCGGAGGAAAAACGGGTGACCAAATCAGAATTACTAAAGGATTTAAGATTATGAAATGCGCAAACGAAAACTGCAACTGAAAAAAATACTTTCAGAAAGCCGGTAGTAATGGGAAAAAGCAGTATTGCTCAGACTCATGCGCATCGGCTGGGAGAATGAGAAGGAAAAGAAATCATCAAAAAAATAAAACTGTTGTATAAATTGTTGTGTGGCCGTCAGGCATTGGAAGGAAATAAAAAATACCGACCCGTAAAAAGGTCGGTATTTCGGTTTTCAGTGGCGGAGAGAGTGGGATTCGAACCCACGGGACGGTCACCCGCCCACACGATTTCGAGTCGTGCGCCTTAAACCGGACTCAGCCATCTCTCCATGTTGGGTATTTAGTTGTTTTCGGGGCTTTCGTTGGTACCGTTGGCTTGCGTATATAAGCCGTCCGGTTTCCTTTCCTGAGGAAGTCCGATGCTTCGCATCGAACTAAGCGACTCGCTCCAAATCCTTCAGATTTGGGCTCCCTGCTTATCAGCCATCTCTCCGTGTTGGATATTGCATTGTAAGCGTTCGTGCTACCTTAACCCGGAGCACCTATGCAGAGATATATTACATGTTTTCGGCCTTTTTATCAAGTTTTCACGCTAGCAAATTCTTGATTTCGCCTTATGGAGCTTCGACATGAGCGCCTTCTTTGTTTTCCGGCCAAACATCTTCAGCTCGTTTCGCTCCTTCAAGTGCTTCGTCTGCCATCTGTGCGCTTTTGTGGTTTGCCAGCCGCTCCGTGCTCATGGGCATCCCGGTTTGCTTGGGTTTCATCAATAAGTCCGGGTTTTATTCCTTTTCTGCGTTGGTTGAGCGCATCTGCTGAAAGAAATTGCTCAGGATTTCGGCACATTCTTTTTGCAGGACGCCGGATTTTACCGGAACCTGATGATTCAGCCAGGGTACATCCAGGATATCGACTACTGAGCCGGCAGCCCCGGCTTTGGAATCGGGGGTACCGAAAACAAGGCGACCCAGCCGGGCCTGAATCATGGCCCCGGCGCACATCGGGCACGGCTCCAGGGTAACGTACAGGGTGGCGTCGGTTAAGCGCCAGGCACCCGTGTTTTCAACGGCGCGCCGGATCGCCAGCATCTCGGCATGGGCTGTCGGATCCCCGGTGATTTCCTTTTCGTTCCCCGCCTGTCCGATCACCAGCCCGTTTCGAACCACCACCGCGCCGACCGGGATATCCCCTCGCGTCATGGCGGTTTCCGCCTCAACCAGGGCCAGCCGCATATAGTCTTCGTCCCGCAAAAGGTTCACCACCGTTTCTTCGAATGGGTAACCTGTCTTCGATCAAATCTTCATCAGGATTCGATTTAAATCGGTCAGCGCGGCCTGCAGGGCGTCCCGCTCCGCTGTATCGAGCGCTTCCAGCCTCTCACCGAACCGCCGAATGATTTCGTCGCGAATCTGCTCAGACTGCTGTTTTCCATCCGGTGTCAGGGCAATCCGAATCACACGGCCATCACTGGGATCGTTCTCCCGCTCAACCCAGCCCCGTTCCGCCAATCGGTTGACGACCGGGGTCAATTGCTGTTTGGAGATGCGGACGACCGCTGCCAATTCTTTCATGGACAGGGGTCCCTGCGCGTTCAGGGTGCGGATGACACGAAACGGAAGCAGCTTGAGCCGGCTGCTGGTCGCCTGCTCCAGCGGCCGCAACAACTGATCGCGCAAAACCGTATGTAAATCCAGCAAACCCCCGGCAATCGCCGTCAATTCATCACCTGTCACGCAGATCCCCCCCTGTTCACCGCTTCTCCGGATTGAACATCCGCTCGGCGAAGTGTAAGCTAGTAAATATCTATTTACTTTTTCACGTCGGCTCGGCCGAATTCGGACCGCTGTTTAACCCGTTTACGCCGTACGGCAAAGGGCCGAGCATATCCTTTGGTCTATAGAGATCATATCACACCACTGCTGTTAACCGTTTGGGACCGCCATTTCAGGAGGAACGCCTTGAATAACCAGGAACGCGAAACCAGTGATTGGGCCGTTCTCAGCGTCATCGTCGTCGGTTCATTCTTATCCGTTTTGACCGCGAGCATCGTCAATGTGGCAATCCCGCAGATGATGGTGATTTTCTCGGCCAATGCAAACCAGATTCAGTGGATCTTGACCGCTTACATGCTGGTCCTTGGCGTCATGATGCCGCTGGCCGGTTACCTGGGCGATACCTATGGCTATAAGCGTATGTACTGTTTCTCGCTTGGACTATTCACGCTGGGATCGATATTTTGCGGCTTATCCTGGAGTCTGAACAGCATGATCTTTGCCCGCGTCATTCAGGCGATGGGCGGCGGTCTGATCCAGCCGCTTGCGATGGCTTTGATCTACCGAACCTACCCGCCCCATAAAATCGGCGCCGTAATGGGCCTTTGGGGTATTGCCGCCATGGCTGGTCCTGCCATTGGCCCCACCGTCGGCGGCTATTTGATCGAATTTGCCAACTGGCGCTGGATGTTTCTGTTCACGGTTCCTTTCGGCGTACTTTGCTTTTTCCTGGCCAACCTGCGGCTGACCGAAACCCAGCTGATCAAAGGCCATAAGTTCGATTATGTCGGCCTGGTCACGATCATTTTGGGCTTCTCGACTCTTTTAATGGCAATCAGCAACGGCAACAAAGAGGGCTGGACCTCGCCGTACATCGTCGGCCTGTTCGCGGTTGCAGCGGTCAGCCTGACGGTTTTGATCCTCACCGAGCTGGATCACCCCGAACCCCTGCTGGATCTTCGGCTGTTGTCCAACCAGCCGTTTCTGCTTTCGGTCCTGTTGGGCTCGATTCTCTCGATGGGGATCTTCGGCGGTATCTTTTTAATGCCGATGCTGATGCAGAACGTGATGGGGCTTTCAGCCTTCCAATGCGGCCTGCTGCTGCTTCCGGCAGCACTTGGCGGTGCAATAATGATGCCGGTCGGCGGCCGGATGGTTGGGAAAATCGGTGCCCGCGCGCTTGTCATCCCAGGCATGGCCCTTATGGCAGGCGCCAGTTTTGCCATGAGTTTCTTCACCGCAATCACGCCCTTTTCAGTCATGATGGTCTGGATGACCGTCCGAATGATCGGCATGGGGTTAGGCATGATGCCAATCACGATTGCCGGAATGTATGAGATCCAACCGCTTTCGGTCGGCCGCGCCAGCTCACTCAACAATGTTATCCGACAGGTTGCTTCCTGCACTGGCGTTGCCATGTTCACCAGCATAATGCAGCATATGCAGGTTGCCCATCTGAATCAGATGGCGGCCTCGATTAATGCGAACAGTACCGATTTAACCGCCTTGTTCACCGCCGCCAGGCTGTTGGCAGCCAATCTTGGTGTCAGTGCCGAGGTGGCCCAATACCTACCGGTTGGCCTCATCTACAAACGCATTGCCCTGGACTCGCTGGCAATGGCGATTGGTGACAGCATGTTCATCTCAGCCTGTATCTGCGCGGCCGGCATATTTCTGGCCTTCCTGATCAAGAAGCCCGTCACCGCGCCGCCGCCGCTGCTGGAGGAGGAAGAGCTGGGCCTTATGGAAGGGATTATCGACTGATTCGTAGACCGCTGAACCAATTGCCGCAAACAACCATACCAATGATAAAAACGCCCGAATATCTATGAAATCCGGGCGTTTTATTGTGTGCTTTTGGAATCACATGATCCGGGAAATCACCCGCTTACGGGATGATTGTATCCGGAATGGCTGCAGGCGTTTCGGGATTTGCCGTCGTCCTGCCAAGCTGTCCGGAATCGTTTCGGCCCCAGGAATACACAGAACTTGATCCTCTGGCCAGGCAGTGGTATCCGCCGGCTGCTATAGCGTAGTAGCCGGGCGCCAAAATTGCGGTCGGGGTGGACCGGTCGCCGTTCGCGGATTCATAGGTGTCCTGTGTGCCGCCAGGAGTCGACCCCTGCTGTCCGTACATATTACTGCCCCATACGTAAACCTGTTTTGAACTGTTGAGTGCCATACTGTGCGAATACCCGGCGGCCACCTGCACCACATTCGTCAGGCCTGCGTTTGTAGGATAGTATGCGTCTGCGGGGGTTGTCGAACCATCGCCCAGCTGCCCCTCTGAATTGCGTCCCCAGGCTTTGAGTTGGCCATCATTCATGACCGCGAGCGCGTGATTGTAACCTGCCGCGATCGTTTTGACGCCGCTCAGATCGACTCCAGCCGATGCCTTGACCTTCACCGGCAACAGACTTGATGTAGGCGTACTGCCAATCCCAAGCTGACCATACTGGTTATCACCCCAGGCGTACACATAACCGTCTTCGGTTAAGGCCATGGAATAATTGGCCCCGGCGGCAACGGCGACGATATTGCTCAGTCCGCTTACCTGGAACATGGAATCAACCGTGTCGGTGTTTCCGTTTCCACATTGCCCGTAGCCGTTAGCGCCATAGGTCCAAACCGTTCCATTGGTTTTTAAAACGACAACGTGATTCATGCCGCCTGCCGCCATTTTGACATCCGCCAGACCGTCCGGCTTGATTAGCGTGGTGGTCGTCGTGGTCGTCGTGCCACCACCTCCGCCGCCGCCCCCACCACTGCTGCTCGTCGTGGTCGATTGGGTCGTGGTGGTTGTGTTGGTTGTGCCAGATGTAGTTGAAGCAGCCGACGTCCCTGTGGACGTCGCCGCCGCGGCCAACGCCGTGCTTACCGATTGGGGAACCGCAACATCCAGGGTCTGACTCATCGTCTGCACAGCGGAGGTAACTGCCGCAACAGTTGCGACCGGCGAGGCCGCCGGCGCGGCTGGTTGTGCGGCCTGTGCCGCTTCCATGGCCGCGGCCGCCTGTGCGGCTGCTGCCGCTGAAGCTGCCTGTGCAGCTGCCGCGGTTGCGGCCTGTTGTGCTTGTTGGGCTGTGGCTGAAGCAGCTGCCGCGGCTGCGGCCTGCTCGGCCTGCTGTGCCGCCTGCTGCGCCGCTGCCATGGCCGCTTCTTGCTGTGCTGTCATGGTAATCGGTTGGGGCGCAGGAGCCGGAGCGATTGTTGCCACCGCGGCGACAATTCCCATGATGGCCGGAGCCTGGGCTGCAAAATCTGATTTCTCAGAAGCCGACATCGGCGCCGGCGTCGATGTTGCGCCGTCTGAACCGGTACTGACCCCCTGACCGGAAGATACACTGACGGTCCCCCCGGCCGAGCTGCTTACACTCACTGAACCATCGGCGCAGCTAATAGACTGAGTCCCCGCTCCGACCCCGCAGGAGAGAATCGTGCCCCGAATCCCTGCCACGCCCCAGGGCATGTCGACTTGAACGCGTACCCGCTTCGCGGACGCTTCCTTATACCAGTTTTTCTTTACATCGTCGCCGGGGGGGCCGGCGAACAATCGGGCTGAATTCACTTCATCCGCGCTTGGTCCGGCAAACGTTTTGGACGCCTCGGACGATGCCGCTGTTTTCTTTTCCTCATTGTTGAACAGATAACTCGTTGCTATAACCCCGTAGAATTTCCCCTGGGTCAATTCAACTTCCGCTTTATCAATCGCCGTGCCGGGTGTTCCATCAGCCCGGATATACATCTGCCCCTGCCCGCTTTTCACCCGAAAAACCGTTTTGGGGGCACATAGAAAACTGGATCCGTCCGGATAAGACAAGTCTGCCTCACCGGTATCTCCAGTCCGAATAGTCGATCCTGCCGGAACCGCGGTCTCAGTGGTAATCGATTGTTCCCGCCCGCCAGGGACCGTCAAAAAGGTCTGCCCTTTGGTCGGCTTCACCATCACTGTAAGCGCGGTTCTCCGCAGCTGTGGGGCAGTACTGATCAACATCCCCAGCGCCGTGGCAACATCGCCGCGGTTGGCGTACCAATCCGGGTGAAATTTATTATTGATCGGCACGATCATGTCCGAATCGGCCGCGATCAGAATCGCTGCTCTGGCCCAGTGTTTTGCCGAAACGTCCGTCACCGTGCTGACCGATGCAATCGGAGGGGCCGGCTCCTTTGACAAGGCAAGCAGTAAAGAAGCCAGCTCAGCCCGGGTGATTTTTCCGTTCGGTTTATACAGCTTGCCGGCATAGCCTTTGGTCATGCCGGCGGCTTTAGCGCCTTCGATGTATGGATAAGCCCAATACTTGGGGTTCACGTCTTTAAAAGACGGTTTTTTAGGAGTGATCGCCTTAACCTTGCCGACCTTGCACAAAATCGCCATCATTTCGGCCCGAGTGATATAGCCGTAGGGCTTAAAGGTCCCATCCGGGTATCCGCCCATAACGCCCTTGCTCATTAAAAACTGAATGTATGGATAACTTTTTAAGGTCGTGCTGACATCTTTCGCCGGCCCGGAAACTGGCGCATTCGGCTGAACCAAAGGTCCCGCCGCTGTACTGGCCGCCATCGCCGGGGCTTGAACAACACTTAGCAACATTCCGGCCAACAGAAGAACGGCCAATCCGGTTCGGGTCTTCCCCCTCATTTTAGAACCCCCTCCCAACCATGTGCATTCTATACCAATCTGCACTTGCGATCTGTCGCTGTAATTTAGATCATCTTCGACATGGATTTCAAAATATCCTACTAATTTTTGATTTTGCCATCATGTCCCTGTTTTCGGCTGCGCGATTTTCCTGCGAAAAAAGGCGTTGAACCTTAAGATCCAACGCCTCAGTTATTTTATTCTGGTTGTTGATTTACCCGTGGATCAGCCGCGGCAGACACCGCGTACACGTCCAAAGCGCCTCTCCCCGGTGCTTCACCGGCAGCAAATAGCTGTCCTCTTCGCTGGTCTTACAAAAACTGCAGTGCTGGGGAATATACTTCTTGGCGTGCTCTGCCTGATGAATCCGGACCGCGTGCTCAGAAAACGCCTCCGCCTCGCGCGTTTCCAGCGAAAGCGCGCCGGTGGGGCATACGCCAAGACAGAATCCGGCACCGTCGCAAAGGGCCTCCCCGATCACCCGGGCTTTGCCTTCCACCAGCGTCAAGGCCCCTTCAGCACACGGCGAGATGCAGGCTCCACAGCCATTGCAGAGGTCTTCGTCAATCTTTATGATCGTTCTGTTCGCCATGGTCACCGCCCCTTTCGGTATCTCGTTTCGACTCAGAGCCTCACCGACCGGATCATTGTCAGCATCATTTTAAACGGTTCCGGAGCCTTCAGCGCATGCGGTTGTCCGGCCGGCATCAGCAGCATTTCACCAGCGCTCACCGGGTAAAGCGTACCCGCGATGAAGATTTCGGCTTTACCGTCGAGAATCTGAACCAGCGCATCGAACGGGGCCGTGTGCTCACTCAATTCCTGACCGGTGTCAAAAGAAAATAACGTGACCGTTCCGCCAGACTGTTTAATCAGGGTTTTGCTGACCACCGAACCTGGCTGGTAGTCGACAGCGGAAATCGTGTTTATCGGGTTTGTACCCATCATGACCCACCCCTTTCGAAAACCGGACACTATCCGAGAATCGCCTTTAAGTCTTCGTCTGCAGTCGTAATCGGGCGAATGCCGTAGCTCTCGACCAGCACCTTCAGCACGCCGGGCGAAATGAACGCCGGCAGGCTTGGTCCGAGACGAATATCCTTAATTCCAAGGTACAGCAGCGTCAGCAAAATCGAAACCGCTTTTTGCTCATACCAGGACAGGACCATCGATAGCGGAAGGTCATTCACGCCGCATTCGAAAGCATTTGCCAGGGCCAGGGCAATTTGCACCGCTGAGTAGGCGTCATTGCACTGCCCAACGTCAAGCAGCCTTGGAATACCGCCAATGTCGCCAAGGTCTTTATCGAAGAAGCGGAATTTGCCGCACGCCAGGGTCAAAATCACCGTATCTTTCGGAGCTTTCTCCACAAATTCGGTGTAGTAGTTCCGGCCAGGCTTGGAGCCATCACAACCGGCCACCAGGAAAAAGTGCTTAATGGCCCCGGACTTAACGCCCTCGATAATTTTGTCAGCGACTCCAAGCACCGCATTGCGGGCAAATCCCCCCATCACGGACCCCATGTCTTTATCCTCCGGGAACCCCTGCAGTTCGAGTGCTTTGGCGATCACCGGCTCAAAGGCGCCGTTTTCCACATAGCTCACATCGGGCCAGCCGACCGGTCCGGTCGTGAAGATCCGATCAACATACTCCGGCTGCGGAGCCTGGATGCAGTTCGTGGTCATCAAAATGGCCCCCGGGAATGCGGCGAATTCCTTTTTCTGATTCTGCCAGGCAGTGCCGTAATGCCCCACCAGATGTTTATACTTTTTCAGTTCGGGATAGGCATGCGCCGGCAGCATCTCACCGTGGGTATAGATGTTAATCCCCTTGCCCTCGGTCATTTCCAGCAGCCGTTTCAGGTCCAGCAGGTCATGCCCGGAAATGAGGATGCACTTCCCCTTTTTAGGGCCGAGCTGGATCCTGGTCGGTTCAGGATGGCCCAGTTTTTCCACATGGCCGTTGTCCAGGAGTTCCATTGCCCGAAGATTGATTTCGCCGCACTTCAAAACCAGCCCAAGCAGGCTTTCCCCGTTCGTGTCCCTGGCGTGCACCGCCGTCAGGGCATCGTAAATAAAGGCATACACGGCATCATCTTCTTTGCCCAAAAGCCGGGCATGATACGCATACGCCGCGGCTCCGCGAACGCCGTATAGTAAAAGTTGTTTCAGGGAACGAATATCCTCGTCATCGCTCAGGCCTTCCAACCCGGCGTGCTGTTCCCCCAGATTCACCAGTTCCGCAATATGCGCCGACGGGTGAAACACGATGTGGTCCGCCTTTTCGGCCGCCGCAGACCCCAGTTGGGTTTTGAGCGCCACCGTCCGATTCATGGTTTCCCGGATGAACCGGTCAATTACCGTGTCATCGAAATTGACATTGGTCAGGGTCATGAACAAAGCTTCCAACACAAAATGGTCCAACTTTGTGTCGCCCTGACCCTTTTCCCTGGCTGCCCGGGCTAACGGAGCCAATTCCCGCAGCGTATAGGATAAGACATCCTGCAGCGCTGCCGTTTCGGGCTTTTTGCCGCATACCCCCGCCGATGTACAGCCGGTTCCTTTTGAGGTCTGTTCACATTGGTTGCAAAACAAGCGTCATCCCTCCATTTTTTAATTGACTAATTATACTCCTTTTATCCCGTATCAAAGATCAAAAAGAGCCCTTTTTAATAGGACTAATGTTAACCTCTTTATCTGCTATTATATTACCTAACTTACTTCCATTTTCGCAAGATATCTTTTTCGACATGCTTACTAATAGGGTTCGTAGCGCTCTTCCATTTCGATTAAGTGGGTATAGTAGTCCGGAATCTCCTTGATGTGCGCCCAGGCGATCTTCCCGGTTTGCATCGGATCATCATTGGTAACGTTGGTCTCCGGGTCCCTCGTTCCATGTTCCAGCTCGACCTCAAGCCCAACTCGAAACTGTTCCAGCTTCACATTATCCCACGGAATACCGAGGGTATCCCCAATCTTTTTTGCCTCATCAGCCGAAAACCGGCTGTATTCCTTAAAACTCATCGACGTTATATTTTCTCCCTTGTCCCGATTAAAGTGAACCCCCTTTATATTATGAAGAAAGTCGAATTGCTATACCGGGTTTTCAGCGGCCGGATACTACGGGCGAAAGCTTCGTTCAATGCGATGGTACGAACCGACCGGCTTGGTTCCCGCGAAGCCGAGATCCTCGAGGTAAAACGGCAGTACGGTCACGGCGAGGTCACGGCGGCTGAATAACGCATTGGCAATGAAAACGCTGGTATTGTTGTGAAGGCTCATTTGCCACCATTTTGACACAAAGAATTGCGGCAGCAGCACAGTAATCACGTCACCGGGCTGTGAAGCGTGTTCTTCCGAGTCGATGTACTTGACCAGCGGTCCAACAACCTCCCGATAGGGGCTGAACTTGATAATTAAAGGAATATCGGTGTCCAGTGCCTGCCACTTGGCGCGAAGCTTGTTGGCTTCGCCCGGATAGGTTTCAACGTGAAATGCCTCGACGTCCGTGGCGACGCTTCGCCCGTAGCGCAGCGCTTTGATGACCATGGCATTGAGGCTTTCGACCGGAACAATCACATGATGCCGGAATTTGGGATTCAAATCGATCCGGTTCAGGCATGCGTTTGGAATGTCAAGCTGGGAGGCAACCGCTTTGTAGTGCCCGTGAATCACTTTCATCAAGATGACCAGAATCGGAACGATGAGCACGACAATCCAGGCCCCTTCATGAAATTTAGTCCAGCCCAAAATGGCTGCCGCGATCAGGGTCAGCACTGCCCCAGCGCCGTTAATGAGTGCCTTGGACCGCCAGTCTTCCGGTCTTTCTTTTAGCCAGCGCGCAAACAGCCCGGTTTGTGCCAGCGTGAATGACGTGAAAACGCCGACGGCGTAGAGCGGAATCAGCGAATGGGTGCTGCCTTTGAAAATGACTACCAGAATAATCGCAATCAGGGCCAGAATTGCGATTCCATTGTTGAAATTCAGCCGGTGCCCGCGCATGGCAAACTGACGCGGAACGTACCGGTCCTGCGCAATGACCGAAAGCAGCGTCGGAAACCCAGCGAACGCAGTGTTGGCGGCCATCACCAGAATCAGTGCGGTCACGGCCTGCAGAAAATAAAACATGAAGCCGCGGCCGAAGATCTGGGTGGCTAATTGGGCCATGATCGTCATCTGATGCGAAGGAACCGCGTGATACAGGTTCGCCAGATAAGCAACCCCGCCGAACGTCAGAATCACAAAAATCGCCAAAACGAAATACGCAATCTTGGCATTGTGCGCCGGGGGATCCTTAAAGTTGGGCACCGCGTTACTGATGGCCTCAACCCCGGTCAAGGCGGCACATCCGGACGAAAAGGCTTTCAGTATTAGAAAGACCGACACCAGTCCGGTTCCGATTTCCGGGTGATCAATCCCGGTCGGCGGCGGGTAGGCGGTTCCTGTTCCGTGCCGGAACACGCCAACGATGATCATAACAAGAACACCGGCTATAAAGGCATAGGTGGGGATGCCGAAGAGATGGGACGATTCGCGCAGGCCGCGCAGATTTCCCAGCGCGACCAGCAGAATCAGCATCAATGCGATGGCAACCCGGTGTTCGAAAAAGCTTGGGAAAGCGGATGTGATGGCGGCGGTTCCTGCGCTGATGGAAACAGCAACCGTGAGAACGTAATCGACCGAGAGCGCCGCCCCGGCAATCAGCGCGTAATGATAGCCCAGGTTATCTTTCGCCACGACATAGGCCCCGCCGCCCTCCGGGTAATTCTGGACAACCTGCCGATATGAAAAAATCAGGATCATCAAGAGCAGAATAATTACGCCCGCAATTCGCGGCATCCAGACGAAAGATCCCAACCCGATCAAAGGGATCATGACCCACAGAATTTCATCCACCGCGTAGGCCACGGATGAAATCGCATCACTCGCCAGGATCGGAAGCCCCCAAAAGACACTGTACTGTTCGTCGCTTAATCTGCTGGTCTCCAGTTTCTTGCCGAGAATCCATCGTTTAAGCTGCATCGGCACTTCGACTCTCCTCCGAACCGGGCGCACAAAAAAAGGCCGGTCTAAAAAGTATCTATAGCATCCTTCTTAGACCGCCCCGCTATTCGCCTGTATCGCACCGATGCCTGCGGCTTTTCGGCTCGCCGGATAGTTCTTACGGATAAAAACACCGTTCCATGTGATTTCCGCCATTAAATGGCTTATTCCCGCGGAAACCGAGATCTTCAAGATAAAACGGCAATACGGTGACCGTGATATCCCGCCGGCTAAACAGCGCATTCGCAATAAATAGGCTGGTGTTGTTGTGCAGGATCATCTGCCACCATTTCGAAACGAAAAACTGCGGCAGCAGCACGGTGATTTCGTCCCCGGGCCGGGATGCGTGCTCCTCTGAGTCGATATATTTCACCATCGGCCCTACGACCTCGCGAAAAGGGCTGAATTTGATAATCAAAGGAATGTCTGTATTCAACGCCTGCCATTTGGCGCGAAGCTTATCCGCTTCCCCCGGATAAATCTCGACGTGAAACGCTTCCACATCCGGCGTCATGCTGCGCGCATAGCGCAAAGCCTTTACGACCATGGCGTTCAGGCTGTCGATCGGGATAATGACATGGTGCCGGAATTCCGGATTCAAATTGATTCGCCCCAGGCAGTCGTTGGGGATGTCCAGCTGTGTGGCTACCGCCTTGTAATGACCGTTAATCGCTTTCATTAAAATGACCAGGACCGGAACGATCACAGCGACGATCCAGGCGCCTTCTTTGAATTTTGTCCACCCCAGAATGACAACCGCAACCAGGGTGAGCGCGGATCCGACGCCGTTGATCACCGCCTTGTACCGCCAGCCTTCCGGTTTCTCCTTGAGCCAGCGCACAAACAGTCCGGTTTGTGCCAGCGTGAATGACGTGAAAACCCCAATGGCATAAAGCGGAATCAGCGAATGGGTGCTGCCCTTGAATACAACCACCAAAACAATTGCGACAAGCGCCAGAATAGTAATCCCGTTGTTGAAATTCAGCCGGTGCCCGCGCATGGCAAACTGACGAGGGACGTACCGGTCCTGCGCAATGACCGAAAGCAGCGTTGGAAAACCCGCAAATGCCGTGTTGGCAGCCATAACCAGGATCAGCGCGGTTACCGTCTGCAGGGCGTAAAACATGGGACCCCGTCCAAAGATCTGTTCGGCCAGCTGGGCCATAATCGTCATTTGATGAGACGGAACCGCATGGTACAGGTTCGCCAGATAGGCGACCCCGCCGAAGGTCAGCATCACAAAAATCGCCAGAACGAAATACGCAATCTTGGCATTGTGCGCCGGGGGGTCTTTAAAATTTGGCACCGCGTCGCTGATGGCCTCAACCCCGGTCAGCGCCGCGCATCCAGACGAAAAGGCTTTGAGGACTAGAAAGATCGAAACCAGCCCCGTGCCGAATTCCGGGTGATCGATCCCGGCCGGCGGCGGATAAACGGTTCCCGCACTATGCCGGAACACACCGGCAAAAATCATGATAAGAACACCAATCATAAACGCATAGGTCGGAATGCTGAAGAGGCGGGAAGATTCCTTGAGCCCGCGCAGATTTCCCAGCGCGACCAGCAGGATCAGCACAACGGCTATCGCAACCCGATGGTCGAAAAATTGGGGAAAGGCGGAGGTAATCGCTGCCGTTCCCGCGCTGATCGATACCGCGACCGTCAGCACATAGTCGATGGACAAAGCCGCCCCGGCTATCAGGCTGCAGTTATCCCCAAGGTTTTCCTTGGCGACGATATAAGCGCCTCCGCCAGCCGGGTAGGTTTGTACAACCTGACGATAGGAGAAGATAAGGATCAGCAAGAGCAGGATAATCGCGCCGGCAATCCGAGGCATCCAGATGAAAGACCCCAGCCCGATCAACGGGATCATGACCCATAGGATTTCTTCCACAGCATAGGCCACCGACGAAATAGCATCGCTGGCCAGGATCGGAAGTCCCCATAAGACCGTGTACTGCTCATCGCTCAGCCGGCTGGTTTCCAGCTTCCTGCCAAATAACCAGCGTCTAAATTGTGTTAACAACGGTGCACCTCTCCTTATACAGCGCTTTCCGCACATAGAAAAAGGCCAGCCAAGAAAAGCGTTGGTCGCTTTTTCTGTCGGCTAGCCTACTATGCGCCCCGTTGATGAGCCCACGGTCTTCTAGACGTTAAATTCAGCCTCTCGGAAAAAAGCCTGCTGACGCCGCGCCAGTCCTCTGCCCCCCGGGTTGATCCCAGTCCCTTGAAGACCTTAATAAACGCGCCAGTCCACCGGCCATTTCCCCGAAATATTTCGTATGTATGGAAGCAAAAACTTGCTGTCCATGAAAATTATATCTTTGTGCCCGAAAATGTAAAGTGCTTATTCCCGACGCATGGTTTGTTCCAGATCCCGATCCAGGATAAAGATTTCAAACCGTTCCCCGCTCTTGGTGCTGATGTCGGCATGGCTGCTGACGACACTGCACCCGGTCAATTCGGCAATAATCGCCTCCAGGTCCGTGGCGTAGTTCTCCCGCAGCACCTGGCGCATCTGCTTGACCACCTGCCGCCCCCGCTCGGTCCGGGCGAGATGCTTTTCCTCGGTCGTTAAAGACCCCTTCATGCGCACGATAATCATATCTTCAATAACATATGCGCGTGCATCCGCAGGCCCCTTGCCGACCAGCTCCCGCTGATACCGAACAATTTGGCTTGCGATGTCACTTTCCAGCTTGTTCTTTTTCGGCATTCCAGAACCCCGCCTTTTACCCCGAATCGAAATCGGCTTTTTAAAAGAACATTCTTTATCATACGCTCGGAAAAACATTAAGACAATGCATTTTTTTTAAACTGAATAAGCTGCACCGGGTGGCCCTAGATGCCATATTTACTGAATTTCCCGCGGCAGACGCGCCGCCTCCCGACGCCTTGATTTGGTCCTCTGAAAGCCGCCCTGCATGGATCCAAACAAGTCGTGGACCACATTGGCGCCCCTGGAAATAATGATGCCGGTGAAAATCGATCCGAGATACGGGGTTTCGAACGGGATCCCCGCCGCCTGAAAGGCGTCAATTCCAGACTCCAGCGAAACGAAAACCCCAAGAATAAGGGCGCCGATTCGGTCCGGAACCAACTTTCCTTTCTGGAAAATCATTTTACTGTTTTCCCAAACCGCCTCGACCATTAAGGCGGCGGTAATCAAATGAGTGACCTGTGTCATAACATCCCCCCGGTTTTAAGCCACCGGTAATCAACCTGGCGGGCATTACTAAACCATATGCCTTCTTCGGGATGCGACAGACGTGGGAAACGATTACCAAAGCAAGCCAGGAAGCGATCCGGGCAATAATGCCAAAACAAACAGCCCCGCCGATGCCGGCGGGGCCTTCATTTTCTTATGGTGCGCCCGGAGGGACTCGAACCCCCGGCACCCGGTTTAGGAAACCGGTGCTCTATCCGCCTGAGCTACGGGCGCATGAATCGAGTACCTTTTATCGTACACACCGCCCTCCCCTTTGTCAAGCCAGGGAAACCCGGCAATATCGGCATTTTCAAGGCGTCAGCAGTCTCATTGAACTGCACATCTGCGATCCGTTGTCGAAAGAGGCCGACTGGCACGTATTTTTTGGAGGATTATTTCGCTCGTTGTCGAATTCTCCGAAAAAGAATAATCATTCACGCGTTTATGTCCGTTCGTGTACTAATCCCGCCTTATGGGAGGTTTTGGCCTGATCCAACGAACGGTTTGCAGCAGCTCCGTTTATACACTTATATGGAGGCGATCATTTTGAAGCACCGGTTTGGAAAATGGGGCATTCTTGTTACTTCAGTATCTCTCCTGGCACTGCTGCTCACGCTGTGGGTGCCGGTACTGGCCGCAAAAAAAGAGAATCCGCTGCTCCCGCATGCCAAACCAGGCGGTATGAAATACCGGATTGGATACTGCGAAACCGAGCCGTTTGTCAATTATTCCGGGACTTTGTACGCTCTGATCCGCGGTCTGGAGAAGTACGGCTGGGTGAAAACCCTTGACGGCATGCCCTACACGGAGGGCCAGTCGGAAACCGCCGCTATGTGGGACTACCTGGCGACCCACGATGTTTCTCCCTATATTCAATTTGTTCCTGATGCCCATTATTCCCTGAGCACCCTGGAGCCAACCGCAGGCGACCGGATTACCAACCGCCTTGCCAATCAGAAGGACATCGATCTTATGATCGTAATGGGAACCAAAGCCGGAAAAACGCTTGCCACCGACAAACACAAAACCCCGGTTATGGTGTTCTCCACCAGCAACGCCGTACTGGCCGGGATCGTAAAAGATATCAATGTCTCCGGAAACGACCACATCTGGGCCCACACCGACCCGGAACGCTACCAGCGCCAAATAATCGTATTCCATGACATCTTCCAATTCAAACGGTTGGGCCTGGTTTATGAAAACAACGAAGCGGGTAAGATTTACGCCGCGGTTGACGATGCCAAAGTGGTTGCCCGGGAACAAGGTTTCAAATTAGTCACGGAACCCGTTGAACCTCTGGCTTCCGAAGCCGACCGCGAGCGTTATTACCGGGACATGCTCGCCCTGCATCAGACGTTGGCGAACCAGGTGGATGCGTATTATCTCACGATGTCCATGATCGAACCAGACCATCTCCCGGGGTTGCTTCAGCCGTTCTATGACAAAAAAATCCCGGTCTTTTCCCAGTTGGGCAGTGAAGAGGTCACCGCCGGGGCTTTGATGAGCGTTGCGCGGGCGGATTTCAGCGACGTCGGCGAATTCGGCGCCGAAGGAATGATCAAAATGCTCAACGGGGTTTCGGCTCAGAAAATTCCGCAGTTGCTGCAGAGTACGCCGAATATCGCGCTTAGCCTTGAAGTTGCTAAAAAAATCGGTTACCAGCCTTCCTTTGAAATCCTGCTTGCGGCTGATGAAATTTACACCAAAATCGACACCGCGATGAGTGCGAACTAGCGAAAGGGGATTTCCATGACCGGATCAAGAACGCGAAAAATACTCTTTTTATCGGTAATCATTCAGGTTGTTCTGGTTCTCGGATTTACCGGCGCGCTGAACGTTTCGTCGTTTAAAGCCAATTACACGAAGTCCCTTGTCGCCAGCTTCGCTGTAGCGGGAAGCGACACAGTCCGCAATATCGAATACGCCGTGAAATACGGCAAGCCGTTGGATAACTTCTACGGCATGGAAAAACTGCTTGCCACCGCTAAAAGCAACTCTCCGAACATTTCCGACGCGCTGGTCTGCTCGCCGGATGGCCGGATTATGTACGGCCTGTCCGGAAAAGTGCAGGGGAAAAAGCTCGACCCCGAATTGATCGGCGGGGTCCGGGCCGGCGCTGACAAAGACCAGAAATACAGTCTGGTCCAGCTCAATGATAAGTATCACGTCTTTCTTCCGCTGCACGACCGTGAGAGCAAGGTCATCGGCAGCTTGGACCTGGTCTTCGATCAGGATGTTGTCACGAAAAAGACGGCCGTTCCGTTAAACCAAACCTCACAATACCTGGCGCTCATCGCCCTGTTGACGATTGCCGCGCTCGCGCTGGCAGTCCTGAAAATCAATATATTCGATGAACACGGCGAGGTCATGAAAACCCGCTTCCTGGTGATCATCCTTTCGATCCTGAGCGTGGCACAGCTCACATACGCCGGGCTGAACTTCAGAATGTACTCCCAGGTCTATGTGGACATCGCCAAAGAGAACACCACGCTCACCGCGCACATCATCCAAAAAGACATTAACGATATCGTGGCCAAAGGGGTCCGCTACGACGAACTCAACGGCATTGAGGAATGGATGAAGAATATTATTAAATCCGTGCCAGAAATCGGGCGGATTTATATTACCGACCAGCAGGGCCGGGCACTGTACCGGACCGATACAACGGCTGAAGTATCCCAGATCGAGAAAAGCCCGTACGATTACGGGCTGCCGCTGGTTTCCGATTCGGCTGGCCAGAACGCGCAAGTCAAGGCCAGCATTAATATCTCCCTTTCCCAGAAGTACGTGAAAGAAAAGGCGTTGAATCTGGGGCTGGACGCGCTGACCGTCTTGATCATTTCGTTCTTCTTTATGGTCGAGATCACAATCTTTGTTTTGTTGATCCTCCGACGCGAAACGTCAGGCCGTGCGGTCGCTGAACACGGTGACGCCGCTACCCCCATGGAAGCCAACCCGCACACAGACGTGATCCGGCCACTGGCGTTCCTCTTCTTTATTGCCGCCAGCATGTCCGTTTCCTACATCCCCTTAATGATGAAGGATTTGTATCAGCCGATCCTTGGGCTTCCCAAAAACATTGTGCTGGGGCTTCCGCTGTCCATGGAATTGTTCTGCGTCAGTCTTTCCATCGTAATTACCGGGTATTTGGTCGAGAAACGCGGCTGGCGATCTTCGTTCTACCTCGGACTCGCTGTGCTGGCAATCGGTCTTGTGCTCTCCGGGCTAGCCTGGAACGGCATTGTGTTTGTACTCGCCCGCGGCGTAGCCGGCTTTGGATACGGATTCTGCTGGATGGCGATGCGCAGCTTCTGCACTTCCGCACCCACCATCCTTGAGAAAACCGAAGGCCTCTCGGCCTACAACGCCGGTGTCTTCGCCGGGTTCAACTGCGGCATCGCTCTCGGTTCGATGCTGGCGGAGCGTATCGGTTTTGGGAATGTGTTTTTCGTCGCCTTCGGTGCTCTGGCGATTACGCTGCTGGTAGCCCTTCAGATCATCGGCCGCGATCATGGCGTAATCCCACAACCGTCAACTGCGGCTCCGGCAAGCCACGGAAGTTGGGGCCAGGTAGCCCGCTTCCTGACCAATCCCAAAGTCATGGTCTTTTTCCTGTTAGTCACGCTTCCGCTTGCGGTATGCGCGATGTTCCTGGATTATTTCTTCCCCCTGTTCGGTGCCTCGGTGGGGCTTTCCCCCTCCAACATCGGCCGCGGTTTCTTACTATATGGCCTGTCCGTGGTCTACCTCGGTCCGATCCTCAGCACATTTGCCGAAAAGACCCTGGGAACCCGTCAAGGGGTACTGGTTGCGGCCTTCCTGGTCGCGACCTCCTTGGTCGTCTTCGGCGAATACGGGACGCTGGTCGCGGCACTGGGCACGATCATGATTCTGAGTTTTGCGGACTCGTTTGGCCTGGTCGCGGAAAACAATTATTTCGTCACCTTGAAAGCAACCCAGGACCTCGGAGAAACCAAGGCGCTCGGGTATTACAGCATGCTGCGCAAGCTGGGCCAAACCGCTGGCCCGTTTGTTTTCGGCGGATTGGCCATTTTGGGCCCAGCTTTGAGCGTCGAAGCAATCGGTCTGGTCATGCTGGTTCTCGTCCTCCTGTTTCTGTTCCTAACCCGAAATGATGCGCCTATTGAAGAAGAGGCCAATCGCTGACGAATTGTACGCGCAAAAGCCGAATCGCCGTCTCGTTGAAAGGAAAACGCCGTGACATCCAGACTCTGGATAGAAGTCAACCTGAGCCGGTTGAAGGATAACCTGTCCCTGATCAAAGGGCGAATCCGTTCCACCACTGGCATTATCGCCGTCATTAAAGCCAACGCTTACGGTCATGGACTGCTTCCTGTTGCGCGGGCCTTAATGGACGCGGGTGTGACGGGTTTTGCAGCGGTTGGCGTCGAAGAAGCCGTCCGGCTCCGTGAAGACGGCTGTCAACTCCCGATTCTGCTGCTTGAGCAGGTCCTCCCTGCTGATGTTGATGCGGTGGTCCATCAACGGCTGACCGCCGCTGTTTCTGATCTTTTATTTGTAAAAACCCTGGATGCCGCTAGTGCGCATCAGCATCGGCAGGCCAAGGTCCATCTTCGAATCGATGTTGGGATGGGCAGCAATGGTTCACTGCCGGAACAGAGCCTAGCCTTGGCACAGCGGATAACCGCACTGCCTAACCTGGCATTGACCGGAATTTTTACCCATTTAAACGCAGCCTATGGTGGCGATCTTCAGCATGCCCGCATTCAACTGAACACCTTCGATCAGGTCCTTCGGCGGTTGGCCGAAAACAATATTCAAGCCCCGTATTTGCATGCCGCTTCAAGTCCGGCGCTTTTTTTAATGCCGGAAGCCGAGTACAACCTGATCCGCCCAGGGATCGCACTCTATGGCCTGCCCTGCGGCAATTCACTGCTGGATGGCGATATTCGCCCGGTGATGTCCATCAAATCAAGAGTGGGCAGCATCAAGACGGTCGATTCGAGCTTCCGTGGCGGCTATGGATGGAGCTTTGAAACGACTCGCGAAACCCGTATCGCCACCCTGCCGATCGGGTATGCCGATCTTTTCTTCTACCATTACGTCCGATCCGGCTATGTTCTGATCCACGGCCGGAAAGCGCCCATACTCGGCAATGTGTGCATGAATCATCTGATGGTCGATGTGACAGCGATTCCCGAAGCTTGTCCGAGCGATGAAGCCGTCCTGTTAGGTATTCAAGACCACTCGGAGATCCGGGCTGCCGACCTGGCCGAAATGACCGGCATCAACCATGATAACCTGGACCTGGTCTGCCTGCTTCCCAACGCTATTCCGCGCGTGTACACGGCATAATCGGACTCACCAGCCAGAAACGCCAACCCAAGCCCATTCGCCCATGAAGCTGCTTTGATCCGCTGTCAATTGCCGATTCTTGCGGATACGTCCGGAATGCAGGACAATCCGTCGAATCTCGCGAATCTTTTAAGCATTAAAATATCGTTCGGGTAGCAAAGAGGGGGATGTGGATGTCGGTCATGGGAAAGGCCGCGGACCTGCTTAAACAAATGCTGGTACCGCTCATCCTGGGCTTTCTGATCGTGGTTACGGTTCTCGCCGGCTTTTGGGATACGGCCGAAATCAGCCTTTACGATACCTGGTTCCGGGTGCGCGGACCGATGGATCCAGGCAATAAAGTGATCATCATCGGGATGGACCAAAAATCCATCGATGAACTTGGGCCGCTTCCTTGGCCACGCCGTATGCACGCCCAGCTGCTTTCACACTTGAGCCAGGCCAAGGAAATCTCCTTTGACCTTGTTTTTGACGCACCCACCAATCCAATCGACGACCAAACCCTGGTGAACGCCATCCGCACTCACGGTAATGTGGTTCTAGCGGCAATGTTCGCCTACGAAAAAGACGAACAGGGCAATGCTGTGATGTGGCTGAAGACCGCGGATACCCCATTTCTTGAGGTCGCTGCTGATTGCGGCTTTATCAATATGTCCGCCGAACAAGGCAACATCGTGCGGCGGGTGACTGCGATCGATACCAATATGCTGGATTACCCGGCTCCAAGTTTCAGTTTGGCCACCCTTCTTCGTTATGCCGGCCTTCGGGTTGACGATATCAAACCACCGAAGAATGGCCGTCTTCAGGTTGGCCCCTATTCGATGAAGATCAGCGCTTCCAACCAAATCATGATGAATTACTGGGGCCCGCATAAAACCTTCCCGGTCTACAGTTATGCGGATGTTGTGCTGGGTCGGATCAAGCCGGAAACCTTTAAAAACCGCATTATACTGATCGGTCCGTATGTGGCCGCCGAGCAGGATGACGCCTACCAAACCCCCTTTACCCGGGCTACGCTGTTTTACGACAGCAGCGCGCCAACCCCGGGTATTGAGCTCCATGCCTCGATTATTCAAACCTATCTTAGCGGCTTGGAATACACGCCGGCACCTACCTGGGTCAATCTGGTTCTTCTTTTCCTTGCCTGGCTTGCCATTGTGGTGGTTACCCGGCGGACGTCTCCATGGGCCGGTTTTGGCCTCGCCGTCGCACTCATCATCAGTTTAGCCGGTCTGGCCTATTTCAGTTGGCTCAGGCTGCATGTTTGGGTCGCTGCCGCGGCACCGATGGCAATGCTTGGCTTAAACTATCTTGGAATGACCGTTGAAAACTTCATTCGGGTCGAGGTAGAACGGCGGAAAACCCGGGATGTTTTCAGCCGGTATCTTTCTCCCGCCGTGGTGGATCAGATCATGGCAGCCGGCGGAGAGATCGAACTGGGCGGCGTCAAGCAGCCGCTAACCATTATGTTTGTAGATATTCTGAATTTCTCGTCTTTCAGTGACGGGAAGGATCCGGCGGTCGTGCTGGAGCGCCTGAACGATTATCTGACGGTAATGACCCGCAGTATCCTGAACCATGGCGGCACCTTGGACAAGTATATCGGCAATGGATTAATGGCGTTTTTCGGCGCCCCGGTACCGCAGGCCGATCAGGTGGAGCGGGCCATGCGGGTCGGGCTTGAGATTCATCAAAACATCGCTGAACTAAACCAGCAATGGATGGAAAAAGGCGATATCCCGCTCGTTGTCACGCTGGGCATCAATACCGGACCCGCTGTCGTCGGCAACGTCGGCAGTCCCGAGCGAATGGACTACACGCTGATCGGCGAAGACGTGAACCTGGCTTCCCGTGTCAACGCCCTCTGTAAATACTTTCAGATTCGATTCCTGGTCTGCGAACGCAGTTATGCCAAAATTCAGGATGAAGACCTTAAAAACAGCCTCTATTTCGTCGGCGAACAGTTGGTCAAAGGCTTTGTCAAACCGATCGGCGTTTACTCGGTTCCCGGCATGGAAATCGAAGGTGTAGCGATCAGCAGCCATCATTAGCGCCAGGAACATGCATGACGCTTCGATTCGCGCTGTAAAGGAGGATAAAAATGGCCGTGGTGCGTAAAATCGTCCCGTGGATGAAAAACAATTCGGTCCCGCTCATTCTGGGCTTTCTGATGCTTTTAACGGTATTGCTCGGAGCCTGGGAAACGGCTGAAGTGGGCTTATATGATACCTGGTTCCGGGTGCGCGGACCGATCGCTCCTGGGAAAGACATTGTGCTGATTACGATGGATGAACGGTCTATGAGCCAGCTGGGGCCGCTCCCCTGGCCGAGACAAATCCATGCCGCTTTGCTCTCAAGGCTGTCCCACGCGAAAATGATTTGCTTCGCGGTTGTTTTCGATTCTGAATCCAATGAACTGGACGATTCCAGCCTGCTCGGGCAGATTTCAAAGCACGGCAACGTCATCCTAGGAAGCTATCTTATGCCGCAGGCGCCAGGTGGCGTTCTGCCGCCCTGGGAACCTTTGGCGGCCCAGTCTTCGGGATCCGGATTCATCAACCTGCCTTCGGACCGCGGCAATGTAGTCCGCCGGTTTACCGTGCTTCATACCAGCGCCGGGCAAGTAATGCCTTCCTTCGGCCTTGCTTCGGTGATAGAATTGCAGCGTCTCAAACCGACAGATATAAGACTGCTGGACGGCCGGATTACGATTGGCTCCCGATCGTTTGCCGTCAATGAACAGCGGCAGCTAATGATGAACTACTGGGGACCGACCGGAACATTTCCTTCCTACAGCTATATTGATATTCTGAATGGACAGGTCGATCCTGCCGTGTTCAAGGACGCGGTCGTTTTGCTTGGGCCATTCAGTCCGACCGAGCAGGCTGACGCCTACCAAACCCCCTTTACCCGCGGAAATATGATTTTATCGAGCGGCGCGCCAACGCCAGGTGTTGAGATTCAGGCTTCCATCATAAAAACCCTGTTATCCGGCGGATCGAATTCCCAGGCTCCGCAGTGGGTCGATCTGCTGGTTCTGCTGGCCGCCTGGCTGGTTGTCTTTCAGATCACCCGGCGCACTTCCCCCTGGATTGGTTTCGGGCTCGCTGCGCTGCTGACCTTCGGCCTCGGCGCGGCCGCGTACTTCTCCTGGCTCAAACTGCATATCTGGATTGCCGCGGTGGCGCCGATTACCATGGTTGGTGTCTGTTATATCGGGATCACCATCGACAACTTCATCCGGGTTGAGCTGGAACGGCGAAAAACCAGAGCGGTTTTCAGCCGTTATCTGGCTGCGAGCGTCGTCGATCAAATCATGGCCAGCGGCGGTGAAATTGAACTGGGTGGGGTTAAGCAGGAGGTCACCATTATGCTGGTCGACATCCGCGGTTTTACCGCCTTCAGTGAAAACAAGGACCCGCAGGATGTTTTGGCCCGGCTTAACCAATACCTCACAGCCATGACCCGAATCATTCACAAGTATAACGGCACCCTGGACAAATACACCGGAGACGGTTTGATGGCCTTTTTTGGCGCTCCGGTGCCGCTGCCGGATCATGCTGACCGGGCGGTCCGCGTGGCCATTGAAATTGAGGAAAAAATCGGCGAGCTCAATGAAACCTGGGTCGCCAACGGCGGGGTTCCGCTTCTGGTCGCGGTCGGTCTTAATACCGGCGTCGCGGTTGTTGGAAACGTCGGCAGCCCGGAACGCATGGACTATACCCTGTTGGGAGACGATGTCGGTCTGGCTTCCGATATGGAGGGCTCTTCCAAACGGCTTCAGACCCTGATCGTCGTATCAGAAAAAACTTACAACAAATTGCAGGACGAGTCGCTGAAAACGTCGCTGGTCCGGGTCGGCGAGGAGCCGTTCAAGGACGAGGAAATCGGCTGTTACACCGTCACCACCATGGACCTGCACTTTGAGAAATCGACCGATAAAGGCTTTAAGTAACCAGCGGATACCCGGACGTTGTTACACCAAATGCCGCAGCGCAAGGCTGCGGCATTTTTTTTGGATGAACTGGCACAAGAAAACAAAACAGACACCTTATCGGTGTCTGTTGGATTTCAATGGCGCGCCCGGCAGGATTCGAACCTGCGACCTCCAGATTCGTAGTCTGTTACTCTATCCAGCTGAGCTACGGGCGCTTATGGCGGAGAGAAAGGGATTCGAACCCTTGATACGGGTTTTGCCCGTATAATCGCTTAGCAGGCGACCGCCTTCGTCCTACTCGGCCATCTCTCCGAATCATGCGTTCGAAAGGGATTCATGGCGGAGGAGGTGGGATTCGAACCCACGGAACCCGCAAAGGTTCAACGGTTTTCAAGACCGCCTCCTTAAACCGCTCGGACACCCCTCCAGGATGATCGGCCTACGCCTTCACCAAACGCATAAGAAGTATATCACGCTATTTGAGGCCTTGTCAACGAAAGGCCCGATTATCCGATCTTTGTCGCTCCACCCATGTAAGGAACCAGCTTTTCCGGAATCAGGACCGATCCATCCGGCTGCTGGTAATTTTCCAGAATCGCCGCCACCGTCCGCCCTACCGCAACACCCGATCCATTCAGAGTATGCAGGTACTGTACCTTGGCGTTCGGCTCCGGTCTGAACCTGAGATTAGCGCGCCGGGCCTGGAAATCCAGACAATTGGAACACGAGGAAATTTCCTTGTATTCCCCATAACTTGGCAGCCATACCTCCAAGTCGTAGGTGCGGGCCGCGGAAAATCCCATATCTCCGGTACACAGCTCAATCACCCGGTATGGCAGACCCAGCAGCTGCAGAACGTCTTCAGCGTCCGCAGTCATCTTTTCCAGTTCGTCAAACGAGTCCTCCGGCCGGGTCAGCTTGACCATCTCCACCTTATTAAACTGGTGCTGCCGAATCACGCCCCGGGTATCCCTGCCGTGGGAGCCGGCTTCAGCCCGGAAACAGGCCGTGTACGCCGTCATGTAAATCGGCAGATCTTCGCCGGCCAAAATCTCTTCCCGGTACAGGTTGGTCAGCGGTACCTCGGCGGTCGGCACCAGGTACATTTCCCGGCCTTCCACCTTGAACATGTCCTCTGCAAACTTGGGAAGCTGCCCGGTTCCCTGCATACACTCCGCGGTTACCATGAACGGCGGGAACATTTCCCGATAACCGTGTTTTTCGGTATGGATGTCCAAATAAAAATTGATCAATGCACGCTCAAGCCTGGCCCCAAGGCCTTTGTACACGGTAAACCGTGCGCCGGAAAGCTTAGCGGCCCGTTCGAAGTCAAGAATGTCGAGATTAACGCCGATGTCCCAGTGCGCCTTCGGTTCATAGTCAAACACCGGCGGGGTTCCCCAGCGGCGGACCTCGCGGTTATCCTGTTCATCTTTTCCGACCGGCACCATATCTGCCGGCAGATTGGGCAAGGTCAACAGAATCGTTTCCAGCTGTTCGTCAATTCCGCGGATTTGTTCGTCAAGAACCTTGATTTCTTCACCAGTCTGCCGAACTTTTTCCATCAGCGCCGAGGCGTCCTGCCCTTCCTTTTTCATTCGGCCGACTTCCTGGGATGACTTATTCCGAAAACTCTTCTTTTCTTCCACCTGGACCAGCAGCTGCCGCCGCTGTTCATCCAGCGAGAGAAATGTTTCCAGCCCCTGCGAAACCCCTTTGTGCGCCAGTTTCTGGGCCACTAGCTCCGGATTCGCTCGAATCAAACGTACATCAAGCATGGAAACCCCTCCTTCTCCCTTACGGAATTCGGATCTCTAACAGACATTATCGCGTCCACCATCGCCAAGGGACATTCCTCTTCCCTTGCTCGCGGAACGGAGCATCGATCAGTGCAGCATCGAGGTGTGTCCCTTTTTCTTAGAACCGGAGCACGGTGATTTTCCGGATGCCGTCTACCGTTTTCAGTTGGGCAACCGTACCCTCTTCCACCCTCGCATCCACGTTGACCACCATCAATGCGATTTCCCCGCGAACCTTCCGGGCCACCCGCATCGTTGCAATGTTGATGCCGGCATCCCCGATTGCTGAGGTAAACCGGCCGATAACCCCAGGTTTGTCTGTGTTTTCGGCGATAATAACGCTTCCGCTCGGTATTATATCCGTCTCGTAGCCATTGAATTCCACCACCACCGGCTCACCGGCAAATGTCAGGCTGCCGGCCAGATTGAGCTGGTACTCATGATTGTAGACTTTACAGCGGATCAGGTTGGCATATCCCCTGTCCATGTGGCCTTTCGTTTCAAAGACCTTGATCCCGCGCTCTTCCGCGAGAATTCGCGCGTTAACGTAGTTCACCTTTTCTTCCATGACCGGCCGCAACAGCCCTTTCAGGAAAGCGATCGTCAGCAGATCATGCTCCATGCCTGCCAATTCACCCTGATAAGTGATCTCTACCCGGTCTACCGGGGTTTTGCTCAGTTGATAATAGAAAGAACCCATCGCCTCCGCGAGGCCGATATACGGGCGCAGAAACTCGAGATCCTGGCGCAGAATCGTCGGCAGATTGACGACGTTGGGAACGATCCCGCCTTCAAATGCTTTGATCATTTGCTCGGCGATGTTGATGCCAACCCGTTCCTGAGCTTCCTTGGTGTCCGCCCCGAGATGCGGTGTAACAACGACATTTTTAAAAGCAAACAGCGGATTGTTGATCGCCGGCTCTTCTTCAAACACGTCCAACCCCGCGCTGGCACACTTGCCGGATTTCAGCGCCTCCAGCAGAGCCTTTTCGCTGATGATGCCGCCGCGGGCCGCGTTGACCACCCTGACCCCGTCTTTGGCGACCGCAAACTCTTTTTCACCGATGATATGCATGGTTTCTTCGTTGCGCGGAGTATGTACCGTGATGAAATCCGCTTCGCGCACCAACTCTTCAAGCGTATTCTTCTTCTCCGCTTTGAAGCGGGCAAACCGTTCATCCGGAATATACGGGTCATACGCAATCACCTTCATCGCAAAGGCATTCATGCGTTCAGCCACCATCGATCCAATACGGCCTAGCCCTACGATGCCGATGGTTTTTCCATGCAGTTCGACCCCGCGGAACGGTTTCCGGTCCCAGGTGCCGCCCTTGAGGAATTGATTCGCTTCCGACGTATGCCGGCAGGAAGCCAGCAGCAGGCAGATCGCCTGCTCCGCTGCGGAAATCGTGTTGCTGTCCGGCGTATTCGCCACGACAATGCCTTTGCGGGTACAGGCATCGACATCAATGTTGTCGATCCCGTTTCCGGCGCGCCCTACCGCCTTCAAATTCGACTTGGAAACCAATTCTTCATTGACCTTGGTCACGCTCCGAACGATCAACCCATCATAGTTGCCGATAATCTTTAGGAGTTCTTCACGTTCAATGCCGTCACGGTAGTCGACGTCAAATGCCTCTTTAAGCATTTCGACCCCTTTATCCGCGACGCGCTCAGTAATAATCAGTTTAGGCTTGGCCATCTTAGCTATCCTCCTTCATGATCAGCATTTCCTGTGCCTTTTTGATGCCGGCGCCCAGCGTCACCGGGTACCCGAGTTCATAGAGAGTGATTTCCAGCGCGGTCATCGCCTTAATCAAATCCAAGGCCGGTACGTAGCCCAGATGACCGATCCGGATTATGACATCGTCCAGATTCTGCTGCCCGCCAGCGAGCACGATGTTGAACCGCTCCTGGACCCGTTTGCGGATCTTGTTAGCGCCAAGATCCTTCGGCGCCATGACCGCAGTCAGGGAGCAGGATGCCGCCTCGTCGGCCACAAACGGAGTCAGCCCCATGCCTTTCACGCCGGCGCGAACCAAATCACGGCTGAACCGGTGCCGGGCAATCACATTATCCAGGCCTTCCGCCAGCATTAGATTCAGGGCTTCTTTTAAGGCATAGAACATTGTAATTGCAGGTGTATAGGGCGTCTGTCCCTTCTTGAGATATTTCAGCGCCGCATCCACATCCCAGTAGAACCGGGGATTCGGATTGGCTTCCGCCGCTTTCAGCGCTTTCGGGCTGATGCTCATAAAACTGAGACCGGGCGGAATCATAAATGCTTTTTGGGATCCGCTGACGACCACGTCCAGATTCCACTCATCAGTACGCAGTTCGGCAGCCGCCATACCGCTGACGGCGTCCACCATGAACAGAGCCGGGTGATCCCCGACCGCTTCGCGGATGGCTTTAATATCATTCAATACACCGGTCGAGGTTTCGTTGTGCGTTACCAGGATGGCTTTGTATTTCTTTTCTTTATCGGCGGCAATCGCTTCGCGAACCGCCGCCGGATCGGCAGCGGTCCCCCACGGGAACTCAAGCTTGGTGACTTCGCCGCCGAACATGCCGCCCAGCTTGGCGAACCGGTCTCCAAAAACCCCAATGCTGATTGCGAGAACTTTATCCCCTGGTGCAATGAAATTCACCGATGCCGCTTCCAGACCGCCGCTTCCCGCCGACGGGAAGATGATCAGATCGTTCTTGGTGCGGTAAATCTGCTTTACGCCATCGGTACACTCTTCGAGCAGTTGTTTGAATTCCGCGCCCCGATGGTTGATCATCGGCTGACTCATTGCGCGCAGAATACCAGGCGGAACCGGCGTCGGTCCAGGCAGTAAAAGCAGTTGATCTTCCCAGTTCATTTGCATTCCTCCTTCATCTTTCCCCCACAGGCAGCAATAAGTATACAATTTGGTGCACAATGGTGCAAAACGGAAGGCCTAACAATTTGCTACCGGATATACCCCATCTTAAACACCTGCCGGCAGTACTGTTTTCAACGAGCAGGCATCCATAACGGCCCGCATGTCCCCGGAAAAAAGTACAAAAAACCCCTCATCCTTCAGGGACGAGAGGTTCCCGCGCTGCCACCCTTCTTGATCGGCCGGGTTACGGCCAATCCACCTCAATGACTGTAACGGTGTCACCGTAGATGCTCTTCGCACCCCGCTCCTGGGTGGATATAACCTGCCGTAAGCACCGGTTCGCACCAACCACCGGCTCTCTTAAGCGCTGTCAGGTTACTTGCCCGTTCATTGCGTTTGAAGATGTGAAATTAGTATTGATTATAGGGCACCCGGCAAACCGGTTGCAACTATTTTTTCACATTTTAAACCAAAAATTCGTTTACTCGGCGGACTAACTCCCTACTATATCGGTGAAAAAGGCATGTATTGCTACATCTTTCGTCAATTCCGGATGGAACGACGCTGCCAGAAGACTCCCCTGGCGAACCATCACCGGATGCCCTTCGTATGAACAGAGCACCTTAACATCGGTTCCAACCCGGGTCACATATGGGGCCCGGATGAAAATGCCCCGAAACGGTCCGGCTAGCCCCTCGATATCAAGCTCGGCTTCGAAGCTGTCAACCTGACGGCCAAACGCATTGCGAAGGACCGATATATCCATCAAATCCAAGGAGTACTGGTTAAACCCAGGGGTATCGTGCGCCAGCACAATCATGCCGGCACAGGTTCCAAAAACCGGCATCCCCTCCTGCGCCCGGCTGCGGATCAGGTCTGCCAGATCATAATCCACCAACAGCTTTCCGATAGTCGTGCTCTCCCCACCGGGGATAATCAACCCGTCAACCGAAGCGGCGTCTTCTTGGGTTCGAACCTGGACCGCGTCCACCTTGAGCCGGCGCAGCATCTGCTGGTGCTCCAAAAACGCGCCCTGCAGGGCTAAGACGCCGATTCTTTTCTTACCAGCCACGTTCCTGCATCCTTTGTTCCGGCGCAATGGTCTTGATCTCCAACCCCGGCATTGCTTCGCCCAAGTCCTTGGAGACTTCGGCCAAAACCTTCGGATCGTTGAAATAAGTAGTGGCTGCAACAATCGCGCGGGCCCGCTTTATAGGATCACTGGACTTGAAAATCCCGGAGCCGACAAAATTGCCGTCCGCGCCTAACTGCATCATCAACGCCGCATCGGCCGGGGTGGCAATCCCGCCGGCGGAGAAATTGACCACCGGCAGACGCCCCAGTCGAGCGGTTTCTACCACCAAATCATAAGGGGCCTGAAGTTCCTTGGCCGCTGTCATCAATTCATCCTTCGGAAGCCCTTTTACCCAACGGATTTCGTCCATGATCTGCCGCATGTGCCGGACCGCTTCCACGACATTGCCGGTTCCCGGCTCGCCTTTGGTCCGGACCATGGCCGCACCTTCCCCGATGCGCCGCAGTGCTTCGCCCAGGTTGCGCGCGCCGCAGACAAACGGAACGTTAAACTCATGCTTATTCACATGATAGCGGTCGTCCGCAGGTGTCAAAACCTCGCTCTCATCGATATAATCGATACCGAGCGTTTCCAGAATCCGTGCCTCGACAAAATGACCGATCCGGCACTTCGCCATGACCGGAATACTCACCGAATCAACGATCCGCTCAACGATGGTCGGATCAGCCATACGGGCAACCCCGCCGGCCGCCCGTATATCAGCCGGAACCCGCTCAAGGGCCATGACCGCGCATGCACCGGCCTCTTCGGCAATTTTCGCCTGTTCCGGCGTGGTAACATCCATAATAACCCCGCCCTTCAGCATTTGGGCCAGGCCTTTTTTTACGGCAAAAGTGGCTTTCTTGGTCGCCATTGTGTGCTCCTCCTGTCCTTGAATTCTCTCCCGTGCTACGGTTAGTTATTATAATTCATCCTCATCGCTCTGGAAAGGTGCCAGCGAAACCAACCGGTCGCCGTCGTCCATCCGCATTAAGGTAACACCGCGGGAGTATCGATTCTGCCGCGAGATATCGCTGGCCGCCAGCCGCATGATCTGGCCATTGCTGGTCAGCAGCATCAGCTCGGTATCCGGATTGACCACCTTGGCCCCGATGACCAGACCGGTCTTGTCCGAAAGATTGATCGCCTTCAGGCCTTTGCCGCCGCGCCCCTGCGCCCGGAACTGGTCAAGCGGCGTCCGTTTACCGAAGCCGCGCTCGGTGGCGATCACTACGTCCGCACCTTCCCAGACCTTGTCAACATCGACGACCCGGCCTTCCGGTCCTAGAGCAATACCTTTGACTCCGGTAGCCGACCGGCCCATTGCGCGCACCTGACCGCCTTTGAACATGATCGCAAACCCGGTCGAAGCCACGAGCACGATATAATCGCCCTCTTCGGTCTTTTTAACCCCAACCAGTTCATCACCTTCACGGAGCGTAATCGCAATCAGACCATTTTTACGTATATTCGCAAACTCCGACATCGCCGTCTTTTTGACAATACCCCGCCGGGTTACCATGATAAGATTGCTCTGTTCATTCGCCTTGGTCATTTCAATAATCGTGGTGACCTTTTCCTCCGGATTCAGGGCCAGGAAGTTGATAGCCGGCGTCCCTTTAGCCTGCCGCGAGGCTTCCGGAATCCGGTATGCCTTCTGCGCATACACCCGCCCTTGATTCGTGAAGAACAGAATCACGGACAGGTTCGAGGTCACAATGACTTCCGTGGCAAAATCCTCCGCTTTGGTTGTGGTCCCGATCAGTCCTTTGCCGCCGCGACGCTGGCTGCGGTACTGGCTGAGCGGCTGTCGCTTGACATAACCGCGGCTGGTCAGTGTCACCACACAGGCTTCTTCGTTTATCAGGTCCTCCACGTCGATATCATCGTCATCCTCTTCGTGGATTGCGCTGCGCCGTGGATCGGCGTATTTCTTCTTTACGTCCTCCAGCTCTTCTTTAATGATCTCAACCACCCGTTCCGGCGTGGCGAGTATGTGTTCCAAATCATGAATCCGGGCCAGCAGTTCCAGGAACTCCGCTTCGAGTTTATCCCGTTCCAACCCGGTCAGCCGGCGCAGACGCATGTCCAGAATCGCATTCGCCTGTTCCTCGGAAAGCAGGAACCGGGTCATCAGCCCTTCCCGCGCCTCGCTATCGTCTTTCGCACCGCGGATCAGCGCAATAATTTCATCCAGATTATCAAGCGCGATTTTAAGGCCTTCTACAATATGCAGCCGCTTTTTGGCAACAGTGAGATCGTACCGGGTTCTCGCCAGAACGATTTCCTTGCGGTGCGCCAGATACAGCGTCATCATCTCACGAAGATTCAGAACCCGCGGTACTCCGTCCACCAGGGCCAGCATATTCACCCCGAAAGTATCCTGCATTTGGGTATGCTTGTACAGTTGGTTCAAAACGACCTGCGGCGAGATGTCCTTACGGATTTCAATCACGACCCGGATTCCGTTCCGGTCGCTCTCATCGCGAAGGTCGGTGATCCCCTCAATCTTTTTATCCCGAACCAGTTCCGCGATCCGCTCGATCAAGCGTGATTTATTGACCATATACGGGATCTCGTTCACCACGATCTGGTGTTTCCCGCCTTTGGTTTCTTCGATTTCTGCTTTAGACCGGACCCGAATCGAGCCGCGGCCGGTGGAAAAGGCATCGTAAATGCCGCGATGACCTAAAATCAGGCCGCCGGTCGGAAAGTCCGGCCCTTTCACAACCGTCATTAATTGGGCCAGGTCAGCTTCCGGATGATCCAGCAGCATGATCAAGCCTTCCACAATCTCCCCGAGATTGTGCGGAGGAATATTCGTCGCCATTCCGACCGCGATTCCAGCCGAGCCGTTAATCAGCAGATTGGGAACGCGGGATGGCAATACCGACGGTTCCTCGCGCGATTCATCGTAGTTTGGCCGGAATCCAACGGTTTCTTTATCGATGTCGGTTAGCATTTCCGTTGCAATCTTGGCCATGCGGACCTCGGTATACCGCATTGCGGCCGCCGAGTCACCGTCAATCGACCCAAAGTTGCCGTGTCCATCCACCATCATATAGCGGGTCGAGAACTCCTGTGCCAGCCGGACCATTGCGTCATAGACCGCGGAATCGCCGTGCGGATGGTATTTCCCCAGTACTTCCCCGACCAGGTTGGCCGATTTGCGATACGGTTTATCCGGTGTCATCCCCTGTTCATACAGTGCATAAAGAATGCGGCGGTGAACCGGCTTCAGCCCGTCACGGACATCCGGCAGGGCGCGGGAAACAATGACGCTCATGGAATAGTCCAGAAACGACTGTTTGACCTCGTGCTCTATGTCAATCGGAATGACCTTTGTGGTTCCTTGCGTCAACGTGTTTACCTCCCGAGAAATACTTTGGTCGCGATTATATGGCCATATGCCATACGGTACCAAAGTAAGTCTATCATAAATAAAAAGGCGCCGCAAAAGAGTTCAAAATACAGCTAACTCCAGTTCTTTTGGGGAAAGACGACCCGAGCGGCGACCGCGCGGAAACTGTAAATCGACACATCTTTAAATATTTCGTCCGATCGATCCGTCCCAGGTATTCGGTTTGCTCAGGGCGGGGACCCTAAGGCATATTCCCCGGCGGTTACCGACTTGCGGTGTACGCCGGGAACCGCACGGGAATGAGCGACATGCTGAATCAAAGCGCCATCCGAATCCTGACGATCAATCTTTCTGAAAGAACCTGGACGGTTACGGAGCGGCCTGATCTCACCCCGTTTTTGGGCGGGGTCGGCGTCGGCATCCGGTTGCTTGACGAAATGGTCTGTTACAATCAGTCCCCCCTGTCCGCCGAACAGCCCATAATTTTCTGTGCCGGGCCGCTCTCTTCAATTTTCCCGGTCATGACAAAAGTGGTAGCCCTGTTCCGGTCCCCACTGACCGGCGAACTCGGCGAAAGTTACGCCGGCGGCCGGCTGGCCTTGGCGATGGTTTATGCCGGATATGACGCGATTGTCATTCACGGTGAGGCCGACCGTCTTATTTACCTTTCGATTGGCCCGCAAGGGGTCGAATTTAAAACCGCCGAGCCTCTGCGCGGGGTCGGTTCCGAGGAAACCGGGCGCTATCTCCGGGAAAGCGAGCCCGGCCGCGGTTTCCGATCCATCGTCCGGATCGGCCCGGCCGGCGAAAACCTGGTTTTTTTCGCGAATTTAAATGTCGATACATTTCGCCATTTCGGCCGGCTCGGCTCCGGTGCCGTGTTCGGCGCAAAAAACCTGAAGGCGATCGTCGTGTACGGCGATCTGAACTTCCCGATCCCGAGCGAACGCCAGAAAGCATACCGCAAGGTCTATCAGGAGATTCATAACAAGGTCACCCAGACTGATGTCATGCGGAAATACCGAGATCTGGGCACTCCTGTCAATGTCATGCGCCTGAATGAGATGAAGGCCCTGCCCACTCGCAACCTGCAGTCAGCTCATTTTGACCAGGCAAAAAAGATCTCGGGCGAAGCGTTCGCGGACGAGCGCTTGGTCCGAAAACTGTCATGCGCCGGGTGCCCGGTCGGCTCGATCCATATCGGCTGTCATCGGGAAGGCGGCGATTTCCACGATTACGACACCTCCATGCTGGCCTACGACCACGAACTGATTTTCGCCCTGGGCAGCTTTCTGGGAACGAGCAACAAAGACGATTTCTTCGAGCTTTTAAAGGAAGTCGAAGACCTCGGCGTCGATGTCATGAGCGCCGGCGTGCTGCTCGGCTGGATCACCGAAGCCTTCGCCGACGGCTATATTCCGGAGGCCGAACTGGGGACCCGGGTTGACTTTGGCTTTACCGAAGGATACCTGCATGTTCTGCGCGGAATTGCGCAGCCGAAAAACGATTTATATCGCCTGCTGGGCCAGGGCACCGAAGCCGCCGCCGAAAAGCTGGGTGGTCTTGATTACGCCATGACCCTCGGCAGAACAGAAATGACCGGCTATCACACCGGCTACGGCGCGGCCCTGGGCCAGGCGGTCGGCGCCCGGCATTCTCATCTGGACAACGGCGGCTATTCCTTCGACCAGACCCGGGACTATTCCGATCTGCCCGGGTTTGTCGGGGCAATTTTTGATGAGGAAATCAACCGCTGTGTCACAAACAGCTTGATCATGTGCCTTTTCGCCCGCAGTGTCTATGATTACCCAATTCTTACAGCTGCGCTCGAATCAATCGGGATTCAAACCTCGGAACAACAGTTGAAAGACCTGGGGCGTGAAATCTACCGGAACAAGCTGCATGTGAAAGCGAAGCTCGGTTTCGATTTCCACAAACTGCGCTTCCCCAAACGGTTCTTTGAAACCGAGTGCCTGCAGGGGCTGCTGAAAGAAGCGGTCATGCAGCAGCTGCTGTCCATGTATATCGAGGAAACTGAACGATTAATGCAGGAATGGCCCGGCCCGGCCGCCTATGCCCAAAAAGATCTTCCCTGGGCAGCCTCTCCCCAGCCGCCGAACCCAAGCTAATTCGGAATGCGACGAACCGGCGCCGCGGCCCTATACCCCTCCCCGGTAGCTCTCGTTTTGTCTCGGATTTTTCCACGTGAAACGTCGTCCTTTTTTTGATTCATCCGGTCTTTTTGTCAAGCGGCAACAGCCGCCCTGTTTTCTTTCATTGGCTAACCGACTTGCCACAAATGAAATAATTATGGCCTTGCGATACCCCTAGCTGTTTTTGATTATTTTAACCCCGG
Organism: Solirubrobacterales bacterium; assembly: GCA_050258755.1. Lineage (GTDB taxonomy): Bacteria > Bacillota > Syntrophomonadia > Syntrophomonadales > DTU052 > JBLMZI01. The sequence goes on from JBLMZI010000011.1 coordinate 108,509, forward strand.
TCTCTCTGAATATCGCCGTGATCCGCGGGCTTTAGTACCGGCAAATCTCTGGGTTTTTGATGAATGTTTTGATGAATGTTTCGATGCCTGTTGCTTTTTCCGGCCCGATTCGCAGATACTTAAAAACGTAGCGAAAAGGAGGCTTTTCCTTGCGTTTTCCGCGTGCCGTTTTAAGCCCATTTGGCTGCAGTCTGATGATTGGTCTGATCACTGCGGTCGGGTTTCTGCTGGTATTTGCCTGCGTAGCCGAACAACTGCGGGTGAATTCACTCGTTCGGGTTGACCGATATCTGATCGGAATCGTCGATTCGCTTCAAACCCCGCCGCTGACCCGGGGCCTGCAATTGGTAACTTATCTGGGTGCACGGGTTGGTACGGTTTCGTTTACCGCCTTATGTGCGGTTTGGCTTCGAATCCGTCGGGAACGGCCGGTTATCATCGCTCTACCGCTGATTGCGCTGACCGGTTCCTGGCTGCTCAATTCCGTTCTGAAGGACTTTTTCCAGCGGCCTCGTCCTGGCGGCCATTGGCTGACAGCCGCCGCCGGATACAGCTTTCCCAGCGGACACGCAATGATTTCTACCGCCGTATACGGCCTTTTCATTTATTTTATTCTGACCAGGATCCACTCCGCCGGCCTTCGCCTGGTTCTGGCTTCCGGACTGGCCCTGCTGATTGTGCTCATCGGGTTTAGCCGGGTTTACCTCGGCGTCCATTATCCCAGCGACGTATTGGCCGGCTTCGCAGCCGGCGGCGCCTGGCTGATGGGCTGTATCCTATCTGACCGAATTTACCGAAACGTTCGTGCCTAAAAAACAAAAGACCGGCGGAATTCCGCCGGTCTTTCTTTTCGCTGTCCAAGGCTTTAAATATCCAGGTTCGCCACCAGTTTTGCGTTCTCCTGAATAAACTCCTTACGCGGTTCCACCCTTTCGCCCATGAGCGTCGAAAATACCTCTTCCGCCGCGATTGCGTCCTCGATAGAAACCTGTAGAATTGTCCGCGCTTCGGGGTTCATGGTTGTATCCCACAGCTGCTCCGGATTCATTTCACCAAGGCCTTTGTACCGCTGAATCCGATAATTCTTATTCGGCTGGGTCGCCAGGAACGCGTTTAATTCCTGGTCCCGGTAGAAATAGTGATCTTCTTTACCGCGCATAACCCGATAAAGCGGCGGCTGTGCAATATACACGTACCCGGCTTCGATCAGCGGTTTCATATAGCGGTATAGGAAGGTCAGCAGCAAAACCCGGATGTGGGAGCCGTCCACATCGGCATCGGTCATGATCATCAATTTGTGATAGCGCGCCTTTTCAATGTCGAAATCATCTCCGATTCCCGTTCCGATCGCCGTAATCAGGTTTCGGATCTCCTCGTTGGATAATACCTTGTCCAACCGCGATTTCTCCACGTTAAGGATCTTGCCGCGCAGCGGCAGGATTGCCTGCGTCCGGCGGTCGCGTCCCTGTTTTGCGGAACCGCCTGCGGAGTCTCCTTCAACGATGCACAGTTCGCACTGGCTTGCGTCCTTCTCACTGCAGTCGGCCAGTTTCCCCGGCAGGGTCGATACATCCAGCGCATTTTTCCGCCGGGTCAGCTCGCGGGCTTTACGGGCGGCTTCCCGGGCGCGCCGTGCTGAAACGGCTTTCTCCAGGATCTTTTTCGCGATCGCCGGGTTCTCGTTCAAGTAGTCATAAACATGCTCATAAACCGCGCTCTCAACAACCCCCCGCACCGACGTGTTACCCAGTTTGGTCTTGGTCTGCCCTTCAAACTGCGGTTCTCGGACCAGTACGGAAACAATCGCGGTCATGCCTTCGCGGATATCCTCGCCGGTCAGATTGGCCTCCTGCTCCTTTAAAATGCCATTTTTCTTGGCATATTCGTTGACCACACGGGTCAGCGCATTCTTAAAGCCAATCTCATGGGTACCGCCCTCCTGCGTATGAATGTTGTTCGCATAGGAGTAAAGCGTCTCCAAATAGCCAGTATTATACTGGATCGCGATCCCGACCACGGTATCCTCACCCTGAACCTCAAAATGAATTATTTTCTGGTTCAGAACCTCTTTGTTCCGGTTGATATAGGCGGCAAAGTCCATGATTCCGCCAGTGTGATAGAACACCTTCTCAGAACCGTCCCGTTTATCGCGCAGGATGATCTTCACACCTTTGTTGAGGAAGGACAGCTCCCGCAGCCGGTTGGCCACGATCTCAGCGGTAATCACCGTTTCTTCGAAAATCTCGGTATCCGGCAGGAAGGTGATGACCGTTCCCGTGCCGTCGTCCGGGCCGACAACTTCAACGGTCGTCACCGGCTTGCCGCGCTCATAGATCTGGCGATAGTGATTGCCTTCACGCCGGACATCAACGGTAAGCTTTTCGGACAGAGCATTCACCACCGAAAGACCAACGCCATGGAGACCGCCGGAAATCGTATAACCGGAACCTCCGAACTTTCCGCCCGAGTGAAGGGTGGTCATTATGACCTCAAGGGCCGGGATTCCCATCTTCGGATGAATGTCCACCGGGATACCGCGGCCGTTGTCATGCACTGAAACACTGTTGTCCTCTAAAATTTCAACCAAGATTTCGTTGCAAAAACCCGCAACCGTTTCGTCGATACTGTTGTCGACAATCTCATAAATCAAATGATGCAGTCCGCGCGGGCCTGTACTCCCGATGTACATGCCAGGCCGTTTGCGAACCGCTTCCAGGCCTTCTAAAACCTGAATCTGTTCAGCATTGTAGTTTTCTGTTCGTTTTGGCACTTGGGTTATCCCTCCCGGAATTGGATGTAGGAGCGTCGGTATAACGTAACCGAAGATATCGGTGACAGGTAGAGTTGTTCTGGTGTAATCACCAGCGACTTGGCCCGGCCGCGCTCACAGATAGGCCGAATATTCTTATCCACATAGCCCATGTCGATAATCTCCTTCAGGGCATCTGGAATTGGCGGTTCGATATTCAAGATGGCAATGATGTCCTTGGCCTGGATCATCTCGTCGCTGCCCAGGTGGATATACATCTAGCCTTGCTCCTTTCATACAGTGAATTGACCCTTTGTAACCGTTATCATTCTACCATTTATCGATCCGAGTTGCGAAATTTCAACCGTGGCCAGAAAGGTTTGGAATGCGGCTGTCCCCAAATAATCGAGTAAAATCAGTCTTCTCTTGCCGTCCAGCTCGGCAAGCACCTCATCCAAAAGCAGGATCGGATACGCATCCAGAATCCGGTGAAGGGCTTCAACCTGGGCTAGTTTCAGCGCGACAATGATATTCCGCTGCTGCCCCTGGGAGGCGTACGCTTTTGCAGGCTTTCCGTTCAGGTAAATATTGAGATCATCCCGGTGCGGGCCAAATAAGCACTGGCGCTTCTCTCTCTCCTTATGTCGGTTTTGCGCCATTTGCTCGGCCAGGGCCTGATTCAGGGTCTCGTGATCAATTTTTGGACTGTGAACAGGAACGCTGACGGCATACCGAACATTGAGTTTTTCCTCGTCGCCTCCGGCCTGCCGGTGCGCCTCGGCTGCTATTTCGTCCATGGTTTTTACAAAGTTTACCCGGGCAAGCATGACATGCGCCGCGGTTTCCGTGTATACGCGGTCCATGGCCTCAAGCATCGCCGATGACGGGTTATCCATTCTAAGAACAGCATTCCGTCGCCGCAAGATCTTTTCGAAATTGTTCAAATGGGTTTGGTATTCGGGTGAGATTTGGACCAGAACTTGATCAATGAATTGACGACGCCGCACGGGGGATCCTTTCACTAGCGTGAGATCCTCCGGGACAAAAACCACGGATCGAATCCGTAAAGCCGGAAGGAATTTTGCTTTCCGGTCAATCCGAATCTGTTTCCCCTTTTCATGGGAATAAACCGCTTCAATCAAGTGACCGGTTTCCTCGGTGCCGTATTCGGCCCGAATTGTAAAACCGGGCTGTCCAAAGCGAATAATTTCGCCATCCCGATTGGAACGGAACGATGATCCGGAAGCCAAATAATGAATCGCTTCCAGAAAACTCGTTTTTCCCTGCGCATTTTCTCCCGCCAGCAGATTGAGTCCCGGAACCAGCTCAATCATTTCCTGCTGCACATTCCGGAAATCCACCAGCTCGATCTTTTTGATATACAATCCCGGTCTTCCTCTGTCTACCCGGTCCGCAGCGGAACAATTACATACGTATAGTGTTCGTCGGCCGGATTTTTAATCACCGCCGGGCTGGTGGGCCCGGTTAGATGGATCGTTATTTTTTCCGTTTCCGCCTGTAGAATTTTTACGATATCCAGGAGATAACGGGTATTAAAAATCACCCGCAAATCGGCTTTTCCCCCATCAGTTTCGACATCAATGACCTCTTTTAACTCGCCCATCTTCTCGGAAAAGGCATTTACCGTCAGCTCATTCCCTTGAAGATCAAGCTGCACGTGCTTGATCGATTTTGGATCTGCAGGCATCAATGAAGCCCGTTCCAGAGACTCAACAATTAAATTTGAATCCACGATCATTTGCGTGGTGAAATTTTTAGGAATCACGTTATTGTAATTCGGGTATTCCCCTTCTATCACCCTGGACATAAAGAAAAAGCCCTGTTCCTCACTATAGAAAACTACGTTATTTTCGGCCATTCCGACCGTAATAACCTGGTCTTCGTCCTCTAAAATTCGGACCAGTTCATTAATGTTCCGAGCCGGAAGAACAAAACGTTTCATAACGTCGGTTTTTTCGATCCCGGACTTTTCAATCAAAGCCAACCGATGGGTATCAGAGGCCACAATCCGAAGGACTTCCCCTTCAAAGTCAAATAAAATCCCGGTAAATAGGACTTTAAAATGATTCGCTGCAGCAGCGAACGCCGTTTTCTTGATCGCTTCCTTCAGGTCTTTTTGCGGCACTGTAAAGAGTTTTTCAATTTTTCCCAAAGGAAGTTCTGGAAATTCCTCATCGTCATATACATTGAGATAAGTTGAGGAGCGGCCGTACTGAACCTTCAGCTTATTCTTCTCCCGGTCCAGGATAATCGAAAGTTCAGTTTCCGGTAAGTAGCGGATCAGGTCATTGAAATGACGAGCGTTTACAAGAATAATTCCCGATTCTTTGACCGCTACATCACTGACCGACATTTTCATCCCGATTTCCATGTCAGTTGCGATCATGGAAAGACCCTGCGATCCCGCCGTAATAGACAGGCAGGAAAGGACTGGAAGTGCGTCCTTACTGGATGCAGCCCTTTGTACAATTGAGGTTACGTTTGACAGAACACTTTTTTGGACCGTGAACTTCATCTTGCTCCCTCCGCCGTTTGATACTTAATAAAATAATCGTAAGGAGTAGTAATAGAGACCCTGAATATGTTGATAACCGTCTGAAAGATAGATCGTTCGGTTATTTCTCCCTGTTGATTAAATTCCACAAGTTATCTATTTATCAACACCGGCATAACCTGGAATCAGTTTTCGTTTCAGATCATTAATAATACGGTAAAGAACAGCGTCCGATTTTAGTTCAGTGGCGACCTTGTCACAGGCGTAAATGACTGTAGTATGATCGCGTCCGCCAAAGCTTTGTCCGATCTGAGGCAGTGAATTAGGGGTTAATTCCCGGCATAGAAACATCGCAATTTGTCTTGGGAATGCGAGCTGCTGAGTCCGACGTTTGGAGTTTAAATCCTCGATTTGAAGGCTAAAATATTCTGCAACCACTTCTTTAATCATATCCACGGTAATCTGAGTCGGCAGCGGTGGCGGCAGAATATCTTTAAGGGCTTCAGAAGCCAGATCGAGCGAAACCGGTTGATTGTGGAAACTGGAATAAGCGATCACGCGGTTGAGAGCGCCCTCAAGCTCACGAATGTTGGATTGAATATGATTGGCGATATATTGGACAACGTCGTTGGGAACATCGACGGTTTCCAATTGTGCCCGTTTCCGAAGAATAGCAATACGGGTTTCGATATCCGGAGGCTGAATGTCGGTCAGTAAACCCCATTCAAACCGTGAACGAAGCCGGCTTTCAAGGGTTGGAATATCTTTCGGCGGGCGGTCTGAGGATATTACGATTTGCCGGTTCGCTTCGTACAGCGCATTAAAAGTATGGAAGAATTCTTCCTGGGTTCGTTCCTTTCCAGCCAAAAACTGAATATCGTCGATCAGCAGCACGTCGATATTACGGTACTTGTTCCGAAAATCGGGTGTGGTGCCGTCTTTGATGGCATTAATTAGCTCATTCGCGAATTGCTCGGAAGAAACATAGACAATATTAATATTGTGATTCCGAACCAGGATGTGATGGCCGATGGCCTGCATCAAATGTGTTTTTCCCAATCCGACTCCCCCGTAAATGAACAGCGGATTGTAGGAGCGGGAGGGCGCTTCGGCAACGGCATAGGAAGCCGCGTGGGCAAAACGGTTGTTATTGCCGACCACGAAGGATTCGAATGTATATTTTGGATTCAGGAAATACCGGGATTCATGATTAGCCGGAAGCTTTACTAACAGTTTCACCTGAAACGGATCGGAAAGGTAAACAGAAAGTTTGTCATTTAATAAAGGAAGGTATCTGGATTCAATCCACTCTTTCGTAAAAACGTTTGGCAAAGAAATCAGAAACGTGTCCTGATTAAAACTGTCAAAGCGGGCAGTAGAGAACCAGGCTTCGAAGCTTGTCGCGTCAATTTCCGCTCGAATGGAATCCAGAACTTTGTCCCAGATCTGATTGTAATCATTCATTAAATCAAGTGCCTCCCGCAAGACTGTGGATAAAATAATGATGGCTCAGCCATCATTGGTGTGAGTATGTGGAAAAATCCAGGCCAAAAATCTAACAACATCATAGCAAATTCAATCCGAGAATAGAAGATGCATGCGAAGAGAGGCTTTCTTGACACGCCGTAGGGCAGTCAATATAATGGTAAGTGCATTGGAATTTCAAGGGAGGTACCGCCAAAGCGATGAAAAGGACGTATCAGCCGAAAAAACGTAAACGGCAAAGGGTACACGGATTCATGTCCAGGATGTCCTCCGCGGGTGGCCGAAAAGTTCTGGCCCGCAGGAGAAGAAAAGGGCGCAAAGTTCTGAGCGCTTAGGCCGGCTGACGGCCTTTATTTTATCTTGGGAAGGTCTTATTTTGACAGGCAGCTTTCAAACCGTTCATAAGACAGGCCATTATCAGGCAATCTACGCGACTGGGAGAAAAACCGTTTCGCGGTATATGGTGGTTTATGTGCTGCCCAATCTAATCGACCAAAACCAATACGGCATTGTAGCCAGCAAGAAAATTGGCGGCGCAGTACGTAGAAATAAGGCCAAACGTCGCATCCGGGAAGTTATTCGTAAGCATTTGCCAGCCATCCGACCGGGTTATGATCTAGTGATCGTCGCCCGGTCTGGATTGATTGAAGCCCCCTATCAAGACGTGCTTGCCGACTTTCAGAAAGCCATAAAAAGGGCGGGAATCGTTTGATCAGTAAATTGATGATTAAACTGATTCGGATTTACCAAATACTTACTGTAGGAACCCTGCCATCGTGCAGGTTTGTTCCGTCTTGTTCGCAATACGGGATAACCGCCCTGCAGAGATACGGCGCATTGAAAGGATCTTACCTCACGGCAGGCAGGCTTCTTCGATGTCACCCGTTTCACCCGGGGGGATATGATCCGGTTCCGTAAAATAAGGAGGTGAAGCCCTGCAGTTCGGGAAACCGAACGAGGGGTATGGGGCAAATGTGGACGGCATTAGTTGGACAGTTCCAACACTTGATTCAGTTTAGCTATGACCTTACCAACGCAGCTGGCTATGCAAATTATGGTCTAGCGATTATCCTTGTGACTATCATCTTCAAGGTGATTCTGCTGCCGTTAACCCACAGCAGCATGAAGAGCATGCGTAAAATGCAGGCCCTTCAGCCGCAGATGAAGGTGATCCAGGAACGGTACAAGGACAACACCGAAAAACAACAGACGGAGATCATGAAACTGTATAAGGAAGCGGGAACCAACCCTTTGGGCGGTTGCCTGCCAATCCTGATACAGATGCCTATTATGATCGCCTTTTATCAAGCACTGCAGCGTTTCACGTATACCAGTGATCCCAGTTTTCTGTGGATCGATAATCTCAGCAAGGCCGATCCGCTCTACATTCTTCCGGTACTCGTCGCGGCCTCGATGTTTATTCAGCAGAGATTGTCCACGGTTGATACCAACGATCCGACGCAGCGCACGATGTTGTATGTGATGCCGATTCTCTTTGGGTATATTACCTTAAAGCTGCCGGCAGGACTGAGTGTATACTGGGTCTTTTTCAGCATATTAAGCATTATTCACCAGCAGTACATCAACCGGTTCCATCCGATTCCGGAGGCGGCGGCAGCGGCGGCAGCACCATCGGTTCCGGCAACGCAGCCCGCAAACAAACCGGTTGTAGAAAGTACAGAACAGCCGAGAGTGAAAGTAAAGAGGGTTAAAGGGGGAAAGAACGGTGCAAGTGGTAGAGAAGCGCGGAAAAAACGTTGATGAAGCAATCAAGCTTGCTCTGGAGGAACTCGGCGTCGGGCCCGATGAAGTAACGGTTGAAGTGGTCGAAGAGCCGTCAAAAGGGCTGTTGGGGATTGGTAAGAAACTGGCGCTGGTCAAGGTTACCGTCATCGCGCGGCCTGACCGGATGGCCAAAAAGAAGCTCGAAGATCTTCTTAATGCCATGAAGATTGATTATACGATCGACCGGGTGGACTACGAGCCGGGAATGGTTCGGATCAACATCATCGGAAAAGACATGGGCCTACTCATTGGCCGTAAAGGCGAAACCCTGAATGCGATTCAATTCCTGGTGGGATTGATGGTAAACAGGGAGAGCGAGGAAAAAGTCCGGGTCATGCTTGATGTTGAGGACTACCGCCTCAAACGGGAAGAATCGCTCAAAGATCTGGCAATGCGGCTTTCCGATAAGGTGAAACGAACCCGCAGGAGCGTCGTTATGCGGCCGATGGGGCCCCAGGAGCGAAGAATCGTCCATACTGCACTGCAGAACGATCCACAGATCGTGACCTTCAGCCAGGGGGACGAACCCAATCGCAAGGTGGTCATCTCGCTGAAAAAATAAAAGGCCGAAAGGCCTTTTTTTTTCTCTAAAATAGAAGAAAGAACAACTCTTTCGTAAAGGTGGACCGGGGATGGACCGGGATTGTATAGCAGCTATTTCAACCCCCTATGGCGAAGGCGGGATTTCCTTGATCCGCGTCAGTGGCGAGAATGCTCTGGCGATTGCTGATCATGTTTTTAAGCCATTATCAAAAGAAAGCAGCGTCACCAAACTCCCCAGCCACAGCCTCACATTGGGCTGGGTCAGAAACGCTTCCGGAGAGGTTATTGATCAGGCATTGTTGGGCGTGATGCGGGCGCCGCGCAGCTATACCGGAGAAGATATTGTCGAATTCAACTGCCACGGTGGTCTGTTGTTGGCCCGGACCTGTCTGGAAAGCCTTATTCAGAGCGGGGCACGGCTTGCAGAACCTGGTGAATTTACCCGCCGCGCCTATGCTAACGGCCGATTGGATGCCACCCAGGCCGAAGCGGTGGTTGAATTGATTCGGGCACGCAGTGAGCGCGCACTGGAATTATCGGTTCGCAATCTGCGCGGAATGCTCAGTCGCGCCGTGGACCAGGTTACCGAGCAATTGATCATAACGAATTCCCGCATAGAAGCCAGTATTGACTTTGGCGACGATGTCGGAGATCCTCCGTGGGATGAGATCGGTACGGCCTTAAAGTCGGCCAGTCAACGCATCGACGCCCTGTTGGCCGGTGGACGCAGGACTAGGTTTTACCGCGATGGCGCCTCGGTCGTAATTGCCGGCAAGCCGAATGTGGGAAAATCAAGCCTTCTGAACGCTTTGGTACGGAAAGACCGGGCCATTGTAACCGAAGTTCCCGGAACGACCCGCGATGTCATCGAAGAATATATCGCAATCAATGGTGTGCCAATCCGGATTAAGGATACTGCGGGCATCCGCGAAGGTGCTGACCAGGTCGAAAAAATCGGCATTGAAAGAGCGGTCCAGGCGATCGAAGAAGCGGACGTGGTGATCTTTATGCTGGATGCCGAATCCGGCATTACGGAGGAGGATCAGGACGTCCGTTCCCTGCTTCTGTCACGGCCGGCGTTGGTGCTGGTCAATAAACTGGATATCGAAAACCACAGAATCACAACGGATGACCTGGATCGAATGTTCCCCGAGCATACCGTATGCTGGATTTCCGCTCAGGAGGAACAAGGCATTCAGAGCGTCGAAGAAGGAATTCTGGAGCTCCTGTTTCGGGAAAGCGCAAATCCGGATGGTGAGGATCTTATGGTGAACCTGCGTCAAGAAACCCTGTTGAAACAGGCCGGAGACCATATTCAGGCGGCCCTGGACTCGATTCAGGCGCAAATGCCTATGGACTGCGTGGCCGTGGATACCTGGGGGGCGGTGGAAAGCCTGGAAGAACTTACCGGACGGCGTATTCGGGAAGATATCATTGACCGGATTTTTAAAGACTTTTGCATTGGCAAATAAGGGAGGATCGGCATGGTTTACGAGGGCGGGCGTTATGAAGTCATCGTAATTGGGGCTGGGCACGCCGGGTGCGAAGCAGCCCTGGCTGCGGCGCGAATAGGGTGCGCCACCCTGCTGGTTACGCTCAGCATCGACAATATCGCGCTTATGCCGTGCAACCCGGCTATTGGCGGACCTGCCAAGGCGCAACTGGTACGCGAAATTGATGCGCTTGGCGGTGAGATGGCGCTCAATATTGATAAAACCGCAATTCAGGTCAGAATGTTGAATACCGGGAAAGGGCCAGCCGTACAGGCATTAAGAGCCCAGGCGGATAAAGCCGAGTATCAGCGCGAAATGACGCGAACGATGCTCAAAGAGCCCAAACTGGATCTGCTTCAAGCGGAGGTTGAAGCGATCGAAGCCGACCAGGGAAAAATCTCCGCGATTCGCACCCGGACCGGGGCCCGGTTTCGGACCAGCGCCCTGATCGTGACGACCGGGACGTATCTGCAGAGCCGAATTATTGTCGGTGACGTGACCTATGAAGGCGGGCCAAATGGCCAGTTCGCAGCACGCTCGCTTTCCGGCGCGCTGGATGAACTGGGTCTTAAACTGGGCCGGTTTAAGACCGGGACTCCCCCGCGGATTGACGCGAAAAGTTTGGATTACAGCAAATTGATGGAGCAGCCCGGCGACGCTGAAAACCACAATTTTTCATGGATGAGTCCACCGGTGATTCGATCACAGATTTCCTGCTGGTTAACGCACAGTAATCAACACACCCATGAAATCATCAGAGAGAATTTGCATCGCTCACCGCTTTATAGCGGAGTGATTAAAGGAGTTGGCCCAAGACACTGCCCGTCCTTTGAGGACAAGGTGGTCCGGTTTCCGGACAAGGTGTCTCATCAAGTCTTTTTAGAACCGGAGGGAAGGGCCACGGATGAAATGTATGTCCAGGGTCTGAATACAAGCTTGCCGGAAGACGTTCAGGTTCAGGTGCTTCGTTCGATGTCCGGCCTTGAACGCGTAAAAATGATTCGTACTGGCTATGCCATCGAATATGACTATGTGGTGCCGAGCCAGCTGAAATTGAGTTTGGAGAGCAAGCAGGTTCCCGGTTTATTTACTGCCGGTCAAATCAACGGAACCTCAGGATATGAAGAGGCGGCCGCCCAGGGCATCATTGCCGGCATGAACGCAGCCTTGTATGTAAAGGAAGCCGATGCATTTATCCTGAAACGAAGCGATGCTTATATCGGCGTTCTCATTGACGATCTGGTGTCCAAAGGGATTCAAGAGCCATATCGGCTAATGACCTCCGCGGCCGAATACCGGCTGGTATTGCGGCAGGACAATGCCGATCAGCGTTTGACCGAGCGCGCTCATGGGATAGGATTGGCGACCGATCAACGAATGAAACGGCTGGAGCAGAAACGAGTGGATATGAACGCATTGGAAAACGAGTTAGATACCGTTTCCCTGTTGTGGAATGATGAGCGCCTGGAGCTGCTTCAGATGAAGCCGGGTGTCGAAATCAAAGGACGCGTTTCCGCCGGACAACTGATGCTTCGTCCGGAAATTCGGATAACAGAATTGGTTGACGCCGGAATTCTTTCCGACAGCTATAGTCTTGAAGTCCTTCGACAGGTTGAAACGGAACGGAGGTATGAAGGCTATATTCGCAAACAAATGGAGCAGATATCCCGGTTTGAAGCGGCAGAAAAGAAACGCCTTGCGGAGGAGCTGGATTACGACGCCGTTGTGGGCTTGTCGACTGAAGGGCGATTGAAACTCAAGGCCGTGCGACCGGAAAGTATCGGACAAGCATCCAGGATTACCGGAATAACACCGGCGGATATCAGCGTCCTGTTGGTTTACCTGGATAAGATGAAGCGCGCAGGAGAGCGATAACATGGAGAACCGTGTTCAAGGGAAATTGAAAACCTTCATCGAAGCGGTTTTGGACGAAAACCAGAGACAAAATCTGGTAAGCCGCAATACCACGCCAGAGGATCTCTGGTTACATGTCGAGGACTGCATAAAGGCAGTCCCCTTGATTCCGCCCGTCGGCACACGAATTGCCGATCTTGGATCAGGTGGCGGTTTTCCGGCTGTCGTCCTTGCGGTGGCCCTCCCGGAATGTGAAATTTGCGCAATTGATTCAGATTTAAAGAAAACCGATTTTGTTCGAACGGCTGCCAGTGCGCTGGGTCTTCCGAATTTGCAGGTTGTCAGGGAGCGGTTAGAGGTTCTTGGACATCAGAAGGGGTATCGTGAATCATTCGATTGCGTTACAGTACGTGCAGTTGCAGGATTGAGCACATGCCTTGAATGGGGCTTCCCGTTTTTAAGAGTGAATGGAATGATGATTGCTTGGAAAGGGCCGGCCGTCGAAACAGAAATCACTGAAGCTCAAAATGCGATTCAGGTATTGGGAGGACTTCTAAACGGGATAGAGAAATACATGTTACAAGAAAAGGAACGATATCTGGTTTCGATTCGGAAGAATAGCAGCACATCGGATCAATATCCGAGAAAAGCTGATCTTGCGAAACGCAGACCGCTATAAAGGATGGAGCTTTAATGGGAACGTTTGATCGATGGCTTGGTAAAACGGAACCGGATGACGCATTACTGAAGCTTCGGATTGATGAAATCAGCACAGCTCCCTATCAGCCCCGCACCAGATTTGATGAAAATGACTTGATTGATTTGGCGCGATCAATACAGGAAGTTGGTTTGATCCAACCGGTTGTGGTTCGAAAAGGGAAAACCGGTTATGAATTGATCGCTGGCGAACGCAGGCTTCGAGCCTGCAAAATGGTCGGGATGACAGAGATACCAGCCGTGTTAACCCGCGTCAGTGACGCTCAATCAGCCGTCATGGGATTGATCGAAAACATTCAGCGCAAAGAACTGGACTATTTTGAAGAGGCGCGAGCGTTTGCCAGGTTAATCGGCGAGTTCGGAATGACGCAGGAAGATGTGGCCAGAAAGGTAGGCAAGAGCCAGTCAGCAGTAGCCAATAAACTTCGACTATTGAAACTGGACGAAGATATCCGAAGAGAAATCAACCCGGAAGTCATTACGGAACGACATGCCAGGGCCTTATTGCGCATTGACAGCCGCGATGAACAAAGACGCCTTATCCAGGACATTGAAAAAGATTCGCTAACGGTCAAAGAAACTGAGCAAATTATCGATCGCATGACCGAAAGTATTTCCCGGGAAATAAAAACGAAACGCCAACAAACCGTTACCTGGTTTATCAAGGATGTCCGGATCTTTCTGAACACGATAAAGGAAACGGTTCGAAGAGCCCGAGAAAGCGGCATCGGAATCGAAATCGCTGAAAATGACACTGACGAAGTTTACGAACTAAACATACGAATAGACAAAAAAAGGAAATAAAGGGGCCGCAAAAAAACCGTCGCAAAGAAGCGGCGGTTTTTCTTTCCCCTGTTCAGGTCAGAATCGGCAAAAAACCCATGTAAAATCACCACGATTGAGCTCGCCAGGAAGGATTCAAGGCGGCAGAGTCGAAAACAACAGTTTATAATAGAGAAGTGTTTTCATAAATGCAATTGAAGGAGGCCGCGACGTGGGAAAGATCATTGCGATCGCCAACCAAAAAGGCGGAGTTGGCAAAACGACTACAACCATCAATCTTGCCGCAGGATTGGCGCTGGAAGGCAAACGCGTGCTTGCAGTCGACATCGATCCGCAGGGCAATACCACGAGCGGCCTGGGTATCGATCGATCCAAATTGGGCAAATGCTCGTACGATGTAATCATCGACGAAGTGCCGCTGAAAGAGGCTCGGGTAAAGACGGCGGTTAAGAACTTGGACTTGGTTCCGGCTCGGATGCAGCTTGCCGGCGGAGAAGTTGAGCTTGCCACCATAAAGGAACGAGAAAGACGCTTGAAGAGCGCACTGGCGGCTATCAAGGATGAGTATGATTTCGTGATTATCGATTGCCCGCCTTCGCTAGGCTTGTTAACAATCAATGGCTTAACGGCAGCGGATGGTGTTTTAATCCCAATCCAATGTGAATATTACGCCCTTGAAGGACTTAGCCAATTAATGCAGACCATAGGGATTGTTCAGAGAAGCTACAATCCCGAACTCCAACTTGAGGGCATTTTACTGACGATGTTTGACGGAAGGACCAATCTTTCCATTCAAGTTGTTGACGAGGTCAAGAAGCATTTCGCGCGGAAAGTGTTTAAAACAATCGTCCCACGGAATGTCCGACTTAGTGAAGCCCCGAGCTTTGGGAAGCCCGTTTTGGTTTATGATCCGAAATCGAAAGGCGCTGAAGTATATCGGGATCTGGCAAAGGAGGTACTGGAACGGTGAGCAACAAGCGAGCGTTGGGGAAAGGCCTTGAAGCCTTGTTCGGCGAGAACGTTACAGTTACTAGCGAACCTACGATTATCGCTATCGCTGATATCGTAATTCGAAAAGGGCAGCCCAGAAAGACATTTGATGAGCCGGCCCTAGAAGAACTTGCCGCATCGATTAAAACCCATGGCGTGCTGCAACCGCTTCTCGTCCGCCCCCTCGACGATGGGACGTATGAACTGATCGCCGGAGAAAGGCGATTGCGGGCGTCAAAACGCGTTGGCCTGGAAGCGGTACCCGTAATGGTCAAGGAAATGGAGGACAATTCGGCCCGAGAAGCGGCGTTGATCGAAAACCTGCAGCGGGAGGACTTGAATCCAGTTGAAGAGGCGATGGCTTACCAGGAGATGCTCGTTAACTACAAATACACGCAAGACGAACTGGCGAACCGCATCGGGAAGAGCAGAGCCTATGTCGCGAATACCTGCAGGCTTTTGAACCTTCCCGAAGAAGTGCTTCTCATGGTTTCAGACGGAAGAATCAGCGCCGGGCATGCACGCGCGATCCTTTCCGTGAAAGACAAAAAGGAACAGGTTAAGCTTGCCAACAAAATCCTCAACACGGGCATGACGGTAAGGGAATCGGAAAGCCACGGGAAAAAATCAAAAAGCATAATTACTAAAGCATCCGTGGAGCCAGAGATATTTGATCTCACCGAAAAGCTTGAAGATTGGCTTGGAACGAAGGTTAAGATCGAAAAGAAAAGAAAAGGCGGCAAAATCGAGATCGCCTACTATGACAACGAGGATTTAACGAGGATCATTGAAGCCATCGGAATCAAGCTCTAAAAAGAATAAGTGTTTCACGTGAAACACTAGGCAAAAGAGCAAATAAAAACAGGATATATATATCTTGTTTTTATTTGCTCTTTCATTTGTTTTCGCAATGCGCTCCAGGAGAGGACACATTTGTTGCGTCTTGCCTTATTGCGCCATTGCAGAACCGGATGCTGTCCCGAAAATCAACGATGAAGCAAGGATGCGGCCGATGCCTCAACAATGCGATAACATTCTATTAAGGGAATACCCTCAGCGGTAGCCAACAGCAGGCAGGATTGGTATTCGGGTGCAAACCGGACGGAGCCGTCCAGTGTCTTCCAGGTCTTGACAAGCGCGCTGCCAAGAGGCGTGGCGATTTCCTGAATCTCTCGCGGAACCAAAAAGCGATTCTCCAAACGCCAGCGAACGCCAAGCGTGGATGTTTCCGAAACTAACAACGCTATTGCCTGTTGCATGGAATCGGGGCGTACAAGCATACGAATATCAAAGCCGGGACGACTCTTTTTCATAAGAATGGGCGTTACTACAAAATCAAGGGCGCCGGGTATCTCAAAAAAACGCTCAAACAAAAAGGAAAAAAATTCCGGGTTCATGTCGTCGATTGTGGTTTCAATCACGGCGACCTGGTCTGATATCATATTCGGCGTAATGGTTCCAGACAGGAGCCGGAGTACGTTAGGAATGCCCGTTCTTCGGGATTTTCCGGCCCCATAACCGATCGGGCCCAACTGCATGACGGGAATAGGCCCATAATGCTGAGAAACCTCGCGAAGGATCGCTGCGCCTGTAGGGGTGACCAATTCCATCGATTCATCAACGCCGTAACAAGGCACGCCTTCGAGTATAGCGAGCACAGCCGGGCCCGGACCTGGGTATAACCCGTGCTGCATGGGAATCATACCTCGTGAGAGGGGAATTGGCGAAGAATAGCATTCGCTGATGCCCAAGGCTTTTAAGCAAAGCAGTGATCCGATAACATCGACCAGCGTATCGATTGCGCCAACTTCGTGAAAATGAACATGTTCCGGCGTACTCCCATGGACCCGCGCTTCGTTTCGAGCCAGGTTCCTAAAAATCGCCAGGCTTCGCGTTTTTATGTCGGGAAAAAGAGTGCTTTCATTAATAATGGATTCGATGTCTGAAAGATGTCGAAGTGGAGGGCGGACATCACAAGCCACATGGACGTCGGTGGCAGAAATGCCATTAATCACCTGACGTGAAATCTCAAGGCGAACTGGTTCTGGAAGAAATCCGTTCAGTTCGTTTTGCAAAGCAACCGGATCGGCGCCAAGATCAATTAAGGCTCCGAGCAGCATATCGCCGCTGATGCCTGAAAAACAATCAAAATATACCGTGCGCATGGCAACCTCCATCTGCAAGTAGATAATTATGGTTGTGATGATATCCCGTTTGCTGGTATCATCTTTAAAGGACTACAGGGGGGAGAATCTATTGTCCGAGGCGATATCGTTTTTCAATCATAACATGGTATGGGTCCAATTGTCGTTGATCCTGATTCTGTTGGCGCTGTTGTTTGCCGTCGCAGGACAGGTGAAAACCTACAAGAAACTCCTTGAGCACTATCGTGCACTGATGGCGGCTTATCCCGGCAAAGATCTCGAGGGGATTATCACCGGAATCCACCAACAGCAAGGGACAAACGACCGCGAAATTAAAGAAATCAAAGGCCGACTGAATAGTGTCGAGGCTTGGCTGCCCGACGATCTTCGGCGAGTTGCATTAAGCCGCTTCAAGGCCTTTCCTGATGTAGGCGGGGACATGTCTTTCGCATTGGCTTTATTGACCGACCGGGGCGATGGAGTAGTTGTATCCGGTATCCATGGCCGCGATGACTGCAGGGTGTATGTGAAAGGTGTTCAACAATTTGTATCGGAATACGCGTTAAGCGAGGAAGAGAAAAAAGTAATCCAAAAAGCGAAGAATTTAAGGTGAAACCATTGAATCGATCAGACAGTAAGAAACAAAAAGAGTCCCTTACCATACTGGTAATACCGCACTCGGCCGCCGCAACCCGGAAGATTTCGATCAGCCGGACGGCGGTCTTCCTCGCAGGACTATTTACGGCGGTTTTTTTCTGCAGCCTTATCTTTCTGGGAGTACAGTATTATCTGTCACAGAATGAACGGCAGGTCATGCGGGAAATGAAAAACGAAAACGAAAGCATGCAGAGCGAATTGACCGAGCTTAGCAACGAACTGCTGCAAATTCAGGCGCAGACGCAGGATCTCGGCAATAAGCAGGAAAGCATTAAAAAAATGATGGGTGTCAGCTCGGGCGGCAACAAAACAAGTCCGACACCGTCCCGTTCGGGGATGTCTTTGGGCGGCCGCTCGAGTGGATCACGTGCTACCGCATTGTTGGCCCGTGCAAGGGCACTAGGTATCACACTCAACCTTCAACAGACGGAAACGAACCGGCTGCTTTCGCAAGCGAAGAAACGGGCGCAGGCGCTTCGGGCTATGCCGAATCGCTGGCCTTTGTACGGCGGAATCACGTCCGACTTCGGCTTAAGGCCGTCTCCATTTAATCGGCGCCGCACCGAATATCATGACGGGATCGATATCAAAGCCCACTCCGGGGCCGAGGTTCGGGCGGCCGGCGAGGGTGTTGTGGTGTATGCCGATTGGGAATCGGGATTTGGCCGGTTGGTTAGAATCAATCACGGCAATGGCTATGAGACGTATTACGCCCATAATTCAAAACTGTTGGTGAAAAAGGGCGATCGGATTCAGAAGGGGCAAGTCATATCTTTAGTCGGAAGTTCGGGGCGGAGCACCGGCCCACACCTCCACTTCAAGGTGCTGAAAAACGGGCAGGAAGTCGATCCAATGCGCGTTTTACCATAATTGCGGACTTGGGGGGTTCAACATGTTCGGAAAATCGAAGGCGCCCAACTATGACAACATCGAAACGATTATAGCGGGGCTGGTGGTCATCAAGGGGGAAGTCAAGGCAGCCGGATCCATGCGGATTGACGGGGAGATTGACGGCTCGCTTGACCTGAAGGGCAATCTGGTGATCGGGGAACGCGGCCGGGTAAAAGGGGACATTGCAGTGGAAAATGTCCTGGTCGCCGGAACTGTCGAAGGCAATATCCTAGCCCGCGGGCGTACCGAAATTACCGTCACCGGATCAGTTGTCGGCGATGTGGAAGCGGGAACCTTTGTGGTAGAGGAAGGCGGCCGGTTTCAGGGATACTGCAAAATGGTCGAACGCAAGCCAGAAAACCAGCGACCGACTGAAAAACCTGTCATGGAGAAAGTGGCGAAAAAGGCATAATTCGTACTTTCAGCCGGCGCTTTATAAAGCGCCGGCTTTCTTTTAGCAGCTGTACGAAATCCCGCGGGCAATCACGTCGGCCATCTCATAAACCAGCGAAAGCCGGGTATTTTGAAGTACCAGGTGCTCGAGAAATCCACCTACGTTTACAATTCCCGAGAGATGAATATCGCCAACGGGCGGCAATGACTTACCCAAAGCCGTTCCGGGCTTGATGGCGCCATGATTCACATTGATGTAGCCAACGCGTTCGGTACGCCCCAAACAGGCATCCACTGCGATAATAAACGGATTGTGATGACGGTCCATGATTTCCTGAAGCCGCTCCTCCATGTTGACCGCATGAACTGGATGATCCAGAGTGCCAACAACGGCGGCTTTTCGGGTACCGAGCGTTTTCAGCCGGGTGCCGACCAGCGGACCCAGACAATCCCCGGTTGACCGATCAGTTCCGATGCATACCACCACAATATCACGCCCGCGCTGGTTACGGGCTGTGATCAGGTCATTCAGCGCCTGTCTAATTTTGAGCCAACCGGCTGGATCTTCATGATAAACGGATATTGAACCCGTCTCGCTGCGAGCGGTGCTGGGAAACAGCTTCATGTGGGCCTCCGGTGCTTTTATTTCCTAGTTTCACCGCGGGAAGGGAGTTTATTCAGGATCTGTAAGATGAACCCGATGAAATTCAGCCGAGCAAATGCCGGTGAGCCGTAGTTTCACGTCGAACTCTGGAAGGTATCAACCCCCCGGCCCAACATAAACATATAACGACACCGGGCTTTTGGAGGGGTGAACTTGAATCGGGATTCGCGGACCGTGGTTTGGGGGTATTTAGGCGCAGTGATTGGGGCTGGCTTTGCTTCTGGGCAAGAATTGCTGCAGTTTTTTTTGGTGTATGGCCTTTATGCCCTGCCCGGCGTACTGATTGCTGGCGGCCTGTTTGCCTGGCTGGGAGTGGTTCTATTCGCGTGGACGGGGAGCAGGCGAACTGCGGATTACCAGACCTTGTTGGCCGATTTGTTTGGGACTCGACTGGCACGATGGATAGATGGGGCCTTGACGGCATCCCTGCTGCTCGGGGTCTGTACGATGTTTTCGGCCAGCGGCGCGGTGTTTTCGGAACACCTTGATCTGCCGCATGGTCTAGGCGTAATCGCTGCTTTTGCCGTGGTGCTGGGGCTGCTGCTGCGTGGCTATCGCGGCCTTGTAAGCACATATAACCTTTTGGTTCCCATAAAGGTCGTGTTATTATTATCAATAGCCACGGCGGCGTACATCGCGAATCAGGGCCATTCCGGCCCGGTTGCCGTGATAACGCTTGCACCGGGGCCGTCCGGAAGTTGGTGGTTGGCGGCGATCCTTTACGCCGGATACAATTTTGCGCTCGCAATGGTGGTTTTAACGGCTTATCGCCAGAGCGTAGGGCCTGGCGACGGAATTCGGGGCGCGGCGGTTGGCGGGCTGATCCTGGGGGTGATGGCAGCGGTCTGCTGCCTGGCCATGGGGCAGTACGCTCCGGAGGTTTTTCGCTACCAGGTTCCGATGCTGTTCGTCGCCGGGAAAGTCGCCCCCGCGGCCAAAGGGATTTATCTGGCTGTGCTGTGGCTGGGCATACTAACCACCGCAATTGCTAACACTTATGGCTTTGCACAGCGCATCAGCCAGCATTTTGGCTGGCGTTATCGGACTTGTCTGGCTGCGACGGTGATGATTGCGCTGCCTTTGTCGTTTCAAGGGTTTGCCAGGCTAGTTAGCTGGTTCTATCCGTTGTTCGGGGTTTTGGGCGCCGTGATCGCGCTGACTCTGACCGCAAGCTTTCTGCGGTTCGCACTGCGGCAGCTGGCGATTCCTTAATAAACTGGAAAGTAGGTGTTGTCATGTCCTTGCGTAATCTTCCATCTGTCGATGAATTACTCAGTGAACCGGTGCTGCAGGCGCTGATCCAGCGTTATGACCGGCGGCTTGTGGTTCAAGTGGTGCGCGAGGAAGTGGACACCCTTCGAACGGATCTTCGAAAAGCCGGGGCCGACGTTTCGCGTGAAACATTGCGGGCTCAGATCGCGGAAAAATCGGTGATTCGCCTACATCAACTGACGGCAGGGACCCTCAAAAAAGTGATCAACGGGACCGGGGTCGTCTTCCATACCAATCTGGGTCGGGCGGTGCTTCCCGGTGACGTGGCGGATCGAATTCGAGATCTGGCGGCCGGGTACACCAATTTGGAGATTAACCTCTCAGACGGTTCAAGAGGTTCGCGCTATGATCATATTGAACCAATGCTGAGGACGCTGCTCGGCTGTGAAGCCGCGCTGGTTGTGAACAACAACGCTGCCGCGGTTTTTTTAGCGCTGAATACCATCGCCCGGGAACAGGAAGTCATCGTATCTCGGGGCCAATTGGTTGAAATCGGGGGATCGTTTCGAGTTCCCGAGATCATGAACTTAAGCGGTGCCAGTCTGGTGGAGGTTGGCACCACCAACAAGACCTATCTCAGGGATTTCGAACGGGCAGTCACTGATCAGACCGCGCTGCTCCTGGGCGTTCACACGTCTAATTACCGGATAGTAGGGTTTACCAATGAGATTTCTCTGGAGGAACTGGCTCGGTTAGGCCAGCATCGGGGCATTCCGACGATGTTTGACCTCGGCAGCGGTACGATGATTGATCTGACCGAGTATGGCTTATCGCCTGAACCGACCATCCGGCAGTGCCTGGCTTCAGGCATAGACCTTGTCACCTTCAGTGGAGACAAGCTCCTGGGCGGGCCGCAGGCCGGTATTATCGCCGGAAAACGGGAATGGATTGACCGAATGAAACAAAACCATCTGCTGCGCGCTTTGCGGGTGGACAAAATAACGATTGCCGCATTGGAGGCGGTCCTGGCGCTATACCTGGCAGCCGATCCGGTTGAACAGATCCCCGGATTGGCCATGCTGACAGCGTCTCAGGAAAGCCTTCGGGCCAGAGCGGGCCGTCTGGCACGCAGTCTGCGCGGCGTGGTTCCGAAGCATGCCCGGGTATCCGTGATTCGAACAACAGACCGGGTCGGCGGTGGGGCCTATCCGATTGAAGAGCTGCCCGGGTCGGCGGTGCAAATTGCCGGACTGGCAAATCCGGATCAAGTTGCGGCCTGGTTGCGGACGGCCGATACGCCGCTCCTGGCGCGGATTCAGGAGGATGCGGTCCAGATCAGCGTACGGGCGCTCCTGCCCGGCGAAGAGCGAATCATTTCCGGGCTGTTCGCCCGCTGTTTTAAGGAGGAGTTGGCGTGAATCGTGTTGTAATCGGAACAGCCGGGCATATCGATCACGGAAAAACTTCACTGGTTCGAGCGATGACGGGAATCGACACGGATCGTTTAAAAGAGGAAAAGAAGCGGGGCATCTCCATCGAACTCGGATTTGCCCCGCTTAAACTGCCCAATGGGCAATTGGCCGCGATTGTTGACGTCCCCGGCCATGAGCGGTTTATTCGCCAGATGCTGGCCGGCGCATCGGGGATGGACCTGGTTCTTTTGATCATCGCCGCAGACGAGGGGGTCATGCCCCAGACGCGGGAGCATCTTGATATTCTTCAACTGCTAGGGGTTAACCGCGGGATTATCGTAATCACCAAGCAGGATCTGGTGGACGAGGAATGGTTGATGCTGGTCGAAGAGGATATCAGGGAATATGTGAAAGACAGCACCGCGCGCGATTGGCCATTGGTGGCCGTCTCCTCGGCAACTGGAACCAATATTGACGTGCTGATGAACATGATCGTTGATCAGGTGGCCGGGATCAGTGAAAAATCAGCGGTTGGACAGGTACGGATGCCGATTGACCGGGTTTTTACCATGACCGGGTTCGGCACCGTTGTGACCGGGACCCTGTGGTCCGGGAAGATCAGACTTGGCGATATTTTGCAGCTTCAGCCGGAAGACCGGCAGGTGCGGGTTCGGACCCTACAGGTCCACAATGCGAAAGTGGAAGAGGCTCTGGCCGGACAGCGGGTGGCCGTGAACCTGCAGGGGATTGAGGTCGCGGAAATCCGTCGCGGAAACGTTCTGGTTTCCCCGAAGTATTTAACCCCTTCTTACCGGGTCAACGCCGCCCTTCAGCTGTTGCCGTCGGCCCAAAGGCCATTAAAAAACTGGGCCCGGATTCGGTTCCATCTTGGGACTGATGAAGCAATGGGCCGGGTCGTGCTGCTGGAACACGAAGAACTGAATCCCGGCGACCGGGGCTATGTCCAGCTGGTGCTGGAAAAGCCTATCGTTTCGGCAAAGAACGACCGATATGTCCTGCGGTACTATTCGCCAGTGACCACAATCGGTGGCGGCGTCATCCTGGATCCCAATCCGCCTAAGCAGAAGCGTTTCAATGAAGCGGTGCTGCACCAGATTGCGGTTCAGGAGGAAGGTACCCCGGAGGAACTGCTGCTGCAGACGCTGGAAAAAGACGCCGGGAAACTGTTTACGCCGGAAGAAGCCGCGGCTGTGATCGAAACCGGACCGGAAGAGACAAAATCTCTGGTGGAAGACTTGATTGGCGCTGGGGCCGTTACGCGCGTTGTTGTCGAAAACCGGGAATGTTTCATGAGCACAATTGGCTTTGACGCCAAGTCGGATGGGCTGATAAAAGCCCTGAAAGACTTATATGCCCGGTATCCGCTGCGAAAAGGGCTTCCGCGCGAAGAGGTCCGCAGCCGTCTGTTTAAAGATTACCCGCCAAAACACTTCAATGCTTTGATTGCGCGCCTGGTGGAAACCGGAGGATTCGCGGCCGAAGGCGCGTTTATCACAATTCCTGGGCGGGAGCTGATGATCGATGCAGCGACCGGGGCGGCCCTCACCAGGGTACGGGAATTGTTTCGGGCTGATCCGATGTCTCCACCGGTGGATAAAGACCTGTCAGAGGCCATGGCGGGCATAAAGCCGGATCTATTAGACGAAATACTCGGTTACCTTGAGGAAAACGGCGAACTGGTCAAGATTATCGAAGGGATGTATTTTGCCCGGACGGCCCTTGAAGAAGCGCGGGCCAGGATGGATGATCACTTTGCCCGTGAGTCGGAGCTGTCCCTGGCACAGGCCCGGGATCTTTGGGGGAACTCCAGGAAGTACGCACTGCCGATGCTCGAGTACTTTGATCGAATGAAATACACCCGCCGGGTCGGAGATAACCGGGTAAAAATGGCAAAATAATTGGATTCACCAGGCAATGTAACGAGCCCCGTTTCCGGCAGACTGAAAAAATGACCTGCGGCAGGGGCCAATTCTTCAACCATCGTGTTGAATTCCCGACCCGTTGTATAGTACTAGATTGAAAAAAGTTTCTCACCAGGAAACACGGTGGCACGGTTTTCGTCCAACCCCCTTTCGAAACGAGAGCAGCACGGATTCCCCATACAGAGCACAACTTCAAACGAAAACATTGCGGAACGTTGGGCCTGAAGACGCCCAATATTCCGGGGTTGGTGTTGGACACATACCGCGGCGGCATATCGCCCGGCTTTCCGGGCATTTTTGTGCCAGGCATGATTCCACGATGCGGAATCATGCCTGAATTTTGGCGAAGTAAAAATGTTGCGGCAGGAAACATTTTGTCTACGGCGAATACATATCGTATTTGAATCGATTATGACTTTGTGTGCAGGATGCTTATCACAGTATCCCGTGGGAGGTGATCGGCGCTTCGAGCGTTCGCCTCGAAGCGGCCGGCGGTGAAATACCGCCAGCCATTCAGTTCCAATGCGGATTATCGGGACACCCGATTCCGGTACAGAAATCATGTAAAGTAGGAGGGAAAGTATGCGTTTGAAAAAGGGATTTAGCTTGTTGCTTCTGGTTATGCTGCTTGCAGTCTCCCTGATTATGCCGGGCTGCGGCAAAGGCGGTTCGCAGTCGGATGCGAACACGATTAAGATTGGTTTCATGGGCCCGATCACCGGGGACGTAGCGACTTTTGGTGAATCGACCAAAAATGCTTTCGAAATGGCGATTGCCGAAGCCGGTAATAAAGCCGGGGATTACAAGGTTGAGTATATTATCGCAGACGATAAGAACGATGCGACCGAGGCAACCAATGTGGCAACTAAGCTCTGTACGCAGGACAATGTGGCCGCCATCGTAGGCAGCGTTACTTCCAAGGCCACCATTGCAGCATCGGAAGTATCCAATGCCAACAAGGTTGTACAGATCTCCAGCACGGCGACCAACCCCAAGGTTACGGTCGACAATGGCAAACGCAAAGAGTATATCTTCCGCGCATGCTTCATTGACCCGTTCCAGGGCAAAGTTGCTGCGAAATTCGCGCTTGAGAACCTGAAAGCGAAAAAAGCCGCTATCTTGTTTGATCAGGGCAATGACTACACCAAAGGCCTGGCCGAGCAGTTCAAACTGAACTTTGAAGCGGGCGGCGGAACGATCGAAGCGAACGAAGCTTACGCGCAGACCGACGTTGATTTCTCCGCGGTACTGACCAAGATTGCGGGGATGGATGTTGACGTGCTCTATCTGCCTGACTACTATCAGAAAGTTTCCCTGATCGGCAAACAAGCTCGCGAAAAGGGAATTAAAGCTGTGTTCATGGGCGGCGATGGCTGGGACTCCAAGGACCTGGACTTTAAGACGATGGATGGTGGCTACTTCACTAACCACTATTCCCCGGACGATCCGAGACCCGAAGTTCAGAACTGGGTAAAAGCCTATGAAAAGAAGTATGGCAGCAAGCCAGACGCGCTGGCTACCCTGTGCTATGACGCAACCAAGCTCCTTCTGAACGCAATTGAGACCGCAAAATCGAATGACCCGGCGAAGATCAAGGAAGCTCTCCAGGCGACCAAAGACTTCCCGGCAGTTAGCGGCAATATTACCTTTGATAAGGACGGCAACCCGGTGAAAGCCGCAGCTGTTCTTCAGATTAAAGACGGCAAGCAGGTCTACGTGACCACGGTTAATCCCTAGACTATGTTACTGTAAAAGGAGAGGCGATCTTTTCGCCTCTCCTTTTTCTACTTCGGCCTTTTGGGGGTTTGTTTTCGTTGGAACAACTAGTGTCGCAAATTATTAACGGGCTTCAGCTTGGTTTGGTTTATGCCTTAATTGCGCTGGGCTATACCATGGTATACGGCATCATTAAGCTAATCAACTTCGCCCATGGTGACGTGTTCATGGTGGGCGCGTTCGTCGGCTTTTTCGGATTCACCTACTACGCTGGGCTGCCGGGATGGCTGGCGGTCATTTTATCGATCATTACCGCGATGCTGATCTGCGCGGTTCTGGGGGTAGTCATTGAGCGGCTGGCCTATCGCCCGCTGCGGTATGCGCCGCGAATCGCCGCACTCATCAGCGCACTTGGCGTCTCGCTGTTTCTTGAGTATTTTTGCAGCTTAAGCTTCGTTTTCGGGCCCAATTTCAGAAACGTTTTAAATCTCCCAATCGAGGCCCGGAAAATAGAAGCACTGCCTGACTGGCTGCCCGTAACCAACATTCAGTTTTTGATCTTTATCACAGTTATTGTTTGCCTCGTTTTGCTTCAGCTTCTCGTTAAGAGGACAAAAATCGGTATGGCCATGCGCACTGTCGCGCACGATCACGATGCAGCCCGCTTGATGGGCATCAATGTTGACTTTGTCATTTCTGTAACGTTCGCAATTGGATCTGCGTTGGCGGCAGTGGGCGGTGTGTTGTATACGTTTGCATACCCGCAGATTTACCCGTTTATGGGCATCATGCCGGGTCTAAAAGCTTTTACGGCCGCGGTTCTCGGGGGGATCGGGAGTATCCCCGGAGCCGTGCTAGGCTCTTTGATTATGGGGCAAGCTGAAATTCTGACCGCCGGTTATCTCACCTCCCAGGCTCGTGATGCGATCGCGTTCGGCATTCTAATTCTCGTGCTCCTGATTCGCCCGACCGGAATTCTAGGCAGCACGGCCAGAGAGAAGGTGTGAGCATGACAGAGAATAATCAAGACCGCGGGGCCTTTGTCATCGAGGAACGAAAACGGACGATGCGGCTAATCATGGGCCTTGCGGTAATGGCGGTTGTGTTGCAAAGCCTGATATACTTCGAGCTGATGAATTTAAACTGGCAGCTTGTTATTGATCAGGCGCTCATTACTTTGATCGGCGCACTGGGACTCAGCATCATTTACGGATTTACCGGACAGTTCTCATTGGGGCATGCCGCATTCTACGGCATCGGTGCTTATACTGCAGGTGTTATTGGTAAGCTTCATGGTGTCTTTGACCTCGGCTATTTTGCTCTGGCACTGCTGGCAGGCACCGTGGCTGCCGGACTCGTTGCACTCATCGTCGGAATCCCGGTACTTCGCTTGAAATCGGATTATCTGGGCATCGCGACTCTTGGGTTTGGCTTTATCGTCGTAAAGGGCGCAATGGAGAATGGGGACAAGCTTCTTGCCGAGTTTGGCGGAGCCACGGGAATGACCGGTGTTCCGCAAATTCCGCATCAGTTCGCGTTTATCATGCTGTTTATCCTTGCCATTCTGGCCATTATCCTGGTTCGCAACTTTATCGATTCAAGCTTTGGACGGGTTTGCGTAACGATTCGCGAAGATGAAATCGCGGCGGATGCGATGGGCATCAACCCATTTAAGTATAAAGTGCTGGCATTTGTCTTGGGATGTGCAATAGCCGGGTTCGCCGGCGGGCTTTACGCTTACCGGTTCCCGCTGGTGCATCCTTCGACGTTTGATTTCATGCCATCGATCAACTTTCTGCTGATTGTGGTCCTTGGGGGGCTTGGAAGTTTATCCGGCACGGTCATTACAGCGATCGTGTGGATTTTCCTGCTTGCAACCCTGCGGCAGTTCCCGCAGGTGGTTGAGTATCAGGGCGTCATATACGCCCTGATCTTAATTCTGCTCATTCAGATTCGCCCGCAGGGCATATTTGGCGGGAAAGAGTGGAACTACCTGTTTCCGGCGGTTGACCGGAAGGAAAGGAGTGAAGCTTAATGCCGCTGCTGGAAGTTGAAAAATTAAGCAAGGACTTTGGGGGGCTGCGGGCGGTCTCCAATTTCCATATGACGATTGATACGGGCGAAATATTGGGCCTGATCGGCCCGAATGGCGCTGGAAAGACTACGGTGTTCAACCTGATAACCGGCATGATCGAGCCCACCACCGGTGTGATCAAACTGGACGGAAAAAGCCTGATTGGGCTTCCCGCCTATAAGATTGCCGGACAGGGGATTGCGCGGACTTTCCAGAACATCCGCATCTTCAAGGACATGACGGTACTGGATAATGTCCGAGCGGTATTTCATTCCCGAGTTCAGTACGGACTGCCGGGCTCGTTCCTTCGGGTTGGCCGTTACCATGCCGAAGAAGAGCGAATTGAAGCGAAAGCGGTTGAACTGCTGGGCACATTCAATTTGACTGGCCGTATGTATGATAAGGCGGGCAGCCTTCCCTACGGTGACCAGCGGCGGCTGGAAATCGCACGGGCTTTGGCGTTGGAGCCGAAATTGCTGCTGTTGGACGAACCGGCGGCTGGCATGAATCCATCCGAAGTTGCCCGGCTGGTAGAACTGATCAAGTTTGTGAAGGAACGCTTCTCGGTAACGGTTCTGCTGATCGAGCATCAGATGGGACTGGTGATGAATCTTTGCGAGCGGCTGGTCGTAATGGACTTTGGCCAAATCATTGCACAGGGTTTGCCGGAGGAAGTCCGGACGAATGCCTATGTACTTGAAGCATACC
This sequence comes from Solirubrobacterales bacterium, assembly GCA_050258755.1. Lineage (GTDB taxonomy): Bacteria > Bacillota > Syntrophomonadia > Syntrophomonadales > DTU052 > JBLMZI01. The sequence goes on from JBLMZI010000011.1 coordinate 137,237, forward strand.
TCGGGAAGGGGGCTACATCTGCGTGATGCTCGAAGTCCGAAATCTGGAAGTTTTTTACGGCGCGATTCAGGCGCTTCGCGGCGTCTCGTTCGAGGTCAATGAGGGCGAAATCGTGACCCTGATTGGCGCGAACGGGGCGGGGAAATCAACGACTTTGCGGACCATTTCCGGCTTGATTCGCCCGCGTTCTGGTGAGATTACCTTTAAGGGTACCGATATTACAAAGGTCCCTGCCCACAAGATTGTAACCATGGGGCTTTCCCAGGTGCCTGAAGGCCGAAAGATTATTTCTGATCTAACGGTCATGGAGAACTTGAGACTGGGTGCGTATACCCGGTCGGATAAGGCCGAAATACAGGCTAGCATGGAAAAAGTGTTTCAAAGCTTTCCGCGCTTAAAGGAACGGACAAAACAGCTCGCGGGGACTATGTCCGGGGGTGAACAACAGATGCTGGCGATTGGCAGGGCACTGATGGCTCGGCCATCACTCATCATACTGGATGAACCGTCAATGGGTCTGTCACCGCTACTGGTGGAAGAGATTTTTGAGATTATCAAACGGATCAACGCGGAAGGCACTACAGTCCTGCTGGTTGAGCAAAATGCGTATATGGCCCTGCAGGTCGCGCACCGCGCCTACGTGCTCGAAACCGGGACAATCGCGCTGCAGGGTCTGGCCTCGGACCTGCAGAAAGACCCGAAGGTCAGAGCGGCCTATCTGGGTGAAGACGTATAGTAACCAGGGCAAGACGTTTCGACCAAAAGAACCCGTGGCTGCCGCGGGCTTCGAACCAATCGATAACGAACGGTTGAAGGGGGTTACAGGCCAATGAAAGTCAAAGAGTGCATGAGCAAAAAACCGGTGACCGCAACCATGGATACGACGGTGCCTGAAGCGTTCCAACTGATGAAGGACAAAAACATCCGCCGGCTGCCGGTCCTGGAGCATAATAAGCTGGTCGGGATCGTGACGGTGAAGGACCTGGGCGAGGTGGCTCCATCCAAGGCAACGACGCTCAGCATTTTTGAGATCAATTACCTTCTTGCAAAGACAACGCTCCGGGAAGTCGTTGACAAGTCCCGAAAAGTCATCACCATTTCTCCGGATGCCAACATGGAAAAAGCGGCGCTGGTGATGCGCGAGAATAAAATTGGCGGGATTCCAGTGGTTGACGGGGACAAACTGGTGGGCATCATTACTGAGACGGACATTTTCGATTCTTTTATTGAGATACTGGGCGTGAATCGCCGGGGAACCCGGATTGACCTTGAGTTATCTGATGAAATCGGGAGTGTCGCCAAAATCACCAAACTGATGGCCGACATGGGACTTAACATTCAGAATCTGGTCGTGATTCCACGTGAAGGGTCCAAGACCGCAGAACTGATCTTGCGGCTCGAGACCCTTGAATCGGAAAAGGTCGTCAGGATTTTGAAAGAAGAGGGATATCATGTGATAGAGGCGATTACCAAAAACTATTAGTCATGGCAATCGCCTCTGAATGAGCGCATTTGGGATTCAGCCGGGTTAGCCGATTAGATCGAGGACCCGACTGAGGGTAAGCCCGGAATGGATACTTTCAACAAGGTTCGGCTGTGCCGCGGTAGCGTTTCGAAGAACTGCGATGACGGTCGGCGGTACATCTTTGCTGCGAGTCAAAGCCTCATCCGAAAGGGTGAGGTTTTCCTGCGTAAGGCCCGCAAGATCACGATCGCCTATAGGGGTGTTCATAAACTGTTCGGGATTCGCATTGGCACTGTCGAGCCGGGTAATCGCGTAAACAGCCGGCTGCATATCCGGGGTGATGGTTTGAATGATGGTCATTGTTCGTCATCCTCCTTGTTTGAAAAGCTTCCATGCAATGAGGATCGACGGATACTTGGAGCCCTCGGAAACGCCTTGAGCAAACGAAACGCTTCCTGCGGGAGGCGAAGGGGTTAAAGACGTGAGTCAAACGTCATTCCCTAAAAAGCGGGCACGTCGGTCGGTCGGTGCCCGGGGGCCTCTCTGGTGAGTCCAGCCCTATCCATCGATCTTAAGTTACACCTTCAATATCGTTTGATTGGGGAAAAAACTTTAATCGTATTTGGATTATCCGTTTCTGGACCGCTTGCATACGAGCGTGGTCAGAAAGCCGGCAGCGGTCATTAAAGGCGATATAGCACTGAGATACCCCGGGTTTGCCAGGGAAAGCTGTGTTCGGCGGGTATGCTTCACCACCGTCCACATGACAGATGTGCCGGTTACAGGGTATAATACAAGCTGTACTGCAAGTATGCAGCAGATTTGAGGACGAAAATCATGGAAGCGGATCGGTCCTGGTGGGTCGCCTGGACTTCAAATCCAGTATGCGCGGCAGTGATCCTGTCGCGGGTGGGTTCGATTCCCACACGCTTCCGCCAATGCCTTCTCTAAACCGATGGTTTTTAATACGCGGCGTTCGGCAAGTGCGCTGCGATATACGACAGATCTCATTGAAATCCGATGAATATTGACACCCGCTTTGACGCAGGCAGCGTAAAGCGGGTGTTATCATTTATTATGATTAAGTGGCGAAGGACGCCGAAAATAAAAGGAAAATTCGCGCAAAGCGGCGAAGATATACAAACTACAGATTTCGGCATAGGAGCGATAAAATGCCGAAAGGAGGAGCGCTATGAACGAAGTAAAAGATGTCGAACAAAAAGCGGCGCAAGAGATCAAACGATTGGCCCGGCAGGTGTACATCAGCGGGGCCGTCTTCTGCGGCGTGCTGAATATCATTGTCGGCATGTTGTATTGTGTAGTCGTTGGGCAGTATGACATTCACAGAATGATTGCCGCCGGCGTAATGGCCTCAGTGGGTGGCGTAATTTTGGTCATGCTGATTACTCCCGGCAATATCCGGAAGTTTTATCGGCCGATCGGGATTTCTGCCGCCTTTTTGGAACGCATTGCAAACGGGGATTTGACCGGAAGCCTGAAAGACGAGCATTTCGGGCCGCTGGATATTATGCGGCTGGCTTTTGATCAGATGGCGTTCAGCACACGGCGGTTGGTCGGGGGTTTGTTTCAAATCCTCGGTGTCGTGGTCCATTCGGTTGGGGTCATGAATGAAACGGCGGAGCAGAACTCCCGGATTGCGCGGGAGATTGCAGCAGCGATTCAGGAGGTGGCCCACGGCAGCAGTGAACAGAAACGGTCTGTTCATGAAATGAAAGAAGAAAGCATTCAGATTCAGAGCCTGATTCGCTCGGTTATTGACCATGCACGTGAATTCGGGAACATCATACAGCGAACCCGCGGCATGACCCGAAACGGCATTCAGGCGGTGGATGCGCAAAAGAGCCGGATGGAAGCCAACCGGACGGTCATTGACACCATGGATCAGGCTATACAAGATTTGGTCACCAAGTCGGGCGAAATCCGCACCATCATGAGGGCCATTCAGGATATAGCTGAACAGACCAATCTTCTTGCTTTGAACGCGTCGATCGAAGCGGCGCGAACCGGGGAGGCCCGGGGCAAGGGCTTTCAGGTTGTGGCCGGCGAAGTTCGCACGCTGGCCGAACAATCGGCGCATGCCGCTTCGGAAATTGACGAACTGACCAAGAGTATTCAGGCGAGTGTTGAACAGGTGGCCGGGGAAACCGGTCAGGCAAAGTCGGCCATTTTCGAACAGGCCGGCGCGATTGAAAAGACGAGCTCGATGATTCACATCGTGGGCGGACAATTTGAAGAAATGGTTGCTGAAATCGAACAGCTTAGCGGCCAACTGCAGGGCGGATACCAGGCGATCGATGTCATGGCGGAAGCGATGGCGAAACTCAGCACCAATGTCAATGTATGCTCAGCCGGGGCTGATGACGTGGCCATGATGGCCGGTGATCTGGCAAACAGTATGAGCAAGATGCAGCAGATGGCCGCTGGCTTAAACCAGACGGTCGAGCACCTGCGGATGATCACAGCCCGGTTCAAACTTCCGGATGACATCCAGAAGCCGTCGGAAAGCGGAACCGGGGATCATTTTGACGCTTCGGTGCTGAAAGCGGTCGCAGCGGCATATACCCGCCGGACCAATATTCTTGGCGCGCTCGGCGGCGGCATTCTGTTCGGTCCGTTGGTATTCTGGGCATCCGGGACCACGCGTCTGGCAGATGGGTCCTTCGCGACGGGACATTTCATCCTGGCTTTGATCATGAGTGCCGGGGCGGGCATCATCGTGGGCGGTGGATCAACCCTGCGCAACCGGAAAAAGTCAATTTTCCCCGTGGCAAACCTGCTGGAGCAGGCGAAGCGTATTTCCACCGGCGATTTAAGCCAGCAAATCAGCAAAGATACTTTCATGGGAACCCTCGAATATGCGGGCGATGTTTTAAATAATATGACGGCCAATCTGAACGGGATGGCGCGGGAGATTGTCGAGGCGGGAATCCAGATGAACCAAGCGGCTGGCGAAACCGTAACGATGGCGGATCAGGTGGCGCAAATCGGGGAGCGTGTGGCGGAAACGACGCGCGAGATCGCCCGCGGCGCGACCAATCAGTCGCTTGAACTGCAATCGATTCAGCCGATGGTGCGCAAAGTTGCCGAAATTGCTCGGGAAACCGAAGAAATCATGAACCATGTCGATCGGGTTGCGGCGGAAACCGCCGAGCAGGTCGAGGAAGGTCTGAAATCAGCCGACCACCAGCGCCGAATGGTCGAGCAAAACATGGGCATGGTGGACCGGGTAGCGCACACGGTTCGGGAGCTGGAGGGAAAATCAAAACTGATCGGCCAGATCGTCAAAACGATTTCCGATATTGCCCGGCAAACCAATTTGCTGGCCCTAAACGCCGCCGTTGAGGCATTCCGGGCCGGAGAAGAAGGCCGCGGCTTCGCCGTGGTGGCCGACGAGGTCCGCAAGCTTGCAGAAGAAACCGCCGGAGCCGCGAATCAGATCTACGGTCTGATCGAGGTCGTGCAGCAGCAGACGGAACTGGTCGTTACCAACATGGCGGCAGCCAGAGAAGCGATGGAAGACCAGACTGCGGCGGTCCGAAGCGGGGAGGAAACCCTGCGGGAAATGGTTCAGGAAGTTCGTCCGATCATTCAGGAAGCGAAAGACATGTCGCAGACCGTCCGCGCGATTTACGAACTGACCGGTCGTATGGCGGGTCAGTCAGAAGCCATCTCCCAGGCCAGCCACGCCATGGCGGCGGCGGCCGAAGAAGTGGCGGCTTCGACGGTCGAGCAGGAACGCTCGATTGGCGCCGTCAAGGCCACCGCAAGCGATTTTGCGGTGCTGACCGGCAAGTTCTACCGCCGGATATCCAGCTTGAAACTGAATTAGATAAGCGCTCAATCAGCAATGAGGTTGATGCCGATCCTGGGGGAGGACCGCAATGGAGAACTTTTATAAAACGCTTCTGGACCATATGCGGGATGGGGTTTATTTCGTCGATCCTCACCGGCGTATTACGTTTTGGAATAAAGGCGCGGAGCTGATCACCGGGTTTTCCGCCCAGGAGGTTGTCGGCCGGTCCTGTGCTGATAACATCCTGGTCCATGTTGACGATTCGGGACGGAACCTCTGCAGCGGGCTGTGCCCTCTGGCGGCTTCGATGGAAACCGGCCGGGAGAATGCCGCCAAAGTATACTTGCATCATAAAGAGGGGCATCGGGTTCCGGTTCAGGTTCGGACTGCGCCGATCATCGACTCGAACGGCCAATTAATCGGCGGGGTCGAGACGTTTAACGAGAATCAGGAAATCGTATTGGCGATTGAACGGATCAGGGAACTTGAAGGCATGGCGTTTTTCGATAAGCTCACCGGACTGCCGAACCGGCGGATGATCGATCAGCATCTTGCTGCCCGACATGAGGAACTGGTCCGAAACGGCTGGCCGTTTGGCGTTCTGATGCTGGATATCGACCGGTTCAAAGGGATTAACGACACTTACGGCCATCAGGTCGGGGATGAAGTGTTGAAGCTGGTCGCCCGAACGATGCTTGCGGTCACTCGAAAATACGATTTGGTGGCGCGTTGGGGCGGCGAGGAATTCATAGCCGTGCTGGCCAACGTAAACCGGGAACAGCTTGAAGCGATCGGCAACAAATACCGAGTCCTGGTGGAAAAGTCCTTTGCTGAAATAAATGGCAGCCGGATTGAGGTGACCATTTCAGCCGGGGGAGTCCTTGCCAGGGTGGACGAATCGATTGATTCACTGATTGAGCGTGCTGATGGCGCTCTGTACAACAGTAAGGAAAATGGCCGTAACCGGGTGACCATCGCGGAGTGACCCCCAAAAAACCGATGCGCAGCAGGCGGGCTTCATGCCCGCCTGATTTATTTACCAGATATGCGAGGCGCCCCTCACGCCTGGCGCGCAGGCATTCGCAAGCACCCTCCAATTTCTGCTATAATCCATCTTAAGGAGTAGCAGGGAGTGATTGACGCTGTTCTTGAATCCCATGGATTTGGGTATTTTAGTGCTGGTGGGCCTCTTTGCCATCAACGGATACCGCAAAGGGCTGGTTCAAAGCATCGGCGGTATTCTTGCATTGGCTTTGGGGTTGTTTATCGCCGTGAACTACTGGCAGCCGACGAGTGATTATCTCCAGGACAATTACGGGCTGACCACAGTGATTTCGAAAGCCGTCGAAGATGCCATACCGGTTCCCTCTTTTGAAAGTCAGGAAGGCATGGTGCCGCTGTTCTTTAAATCAACCTTGTACGCGTATCGCGGCCTGGCCAATCATATAGCCCGGCTGGCAGTCGGCGGGCTGGCCTTCGGTTTGCTGCTGATGATTGTGGCCGCTGCCACCAGCTTTTTATGGAAGGGACTCGGGGTTCTGCTCGAAATCGGCATGTTAGGCTGGCTTAACCGGTTCGGCGGCAGCGCATTCGAGGTACTGCGCCTGCTGGTCATTCTTTCGATCGCGGCCGGACTGCTTATGCCGGTCATCCAGTCCATGTCTCAAACGGATACGCCCTTGATGGTTGCGGCCAGTGAAATGACCAGAGCCTCAACTTTCGTACCCATACTCGAGAAAAGCTTTCAATGGATGGGCACACTAATCGGGATGTGACTCCCAAATAGGTATCCTCATCCACCAATGATCGGTCTAAAAGATAATACAAGGAGGAAGCGGAATGGAAAAGACCAGGGAAAAGAATGCCTGGCTCCGGCTTGCGGCCAAGGAAGGAAAGGACATTGACCGGATTGCCGACGGCTACGTGCGGTTTTTGAACGAGGTGCGCACGGAGCGGCAGGCGGTGGACTATATCACCAGTGTTGCGAAATCCGCTAAATTCGTCCCACTGTCGGCCGTAAAAAAACTGAAGGCGGGCGATCGGGTTATCTGGCAGGAACACGGCAAGATTTCGGCCCTTTGCATCATCGGAAAGCAGCCGATAGAAGAAGGAATTAACCTGGTCGCGTCGCATGCGGACGCTCCCAGAGTCGATTTAAAACCGGTTCCGCTTTACGAGGATGCCGGCATGGCCTTGTTCAAGACTCACTACTATGGGGGAATCAAGAAATACCAGTGGACCGCGATACCGCTGGCGCTGCACGGTGTCGTGATCAAGAAAGACGGAACCAAGGTGGAGATCCGGATCGGCGATGCACCGGAAGATCCAGTCTTTACGATCACTGATTTGCTTCCCCATCTGGCCAAAGACCAGATGGAAAAAAAGATGGGTGAAGGGGTTACCGGCGAGGGACTGAATATTCTGGTCGGCAGCCTGCCGCAGCCAAAAGGGAAGAAGGAAGAACCCGGGCAGCAGCGGATCAAAGCGGCGATCGAAGAGCTGCTGAAAAACAAATACGGAATCGAGCCAGAGGATTTCCTCAGTGCGGAACTGCAGGGGGTACCGGCGATTCCGGCGCGGGAGATCGGTTTTGACCGGAGCCTGATTGGCGGTTTCGGGCAGGATGACCGGGTTTGTGTATATACCTCGCTGGCTGCCGCGTTGGAAGTGAAAGCGCCGGAAAAAACGGCGGTCTGCTTGTTTGCGGACAAAGAGGAAATCGGCAGTGTCGGCAACACCGGCTTGGAATCGTTTGTTTTGGAACACTTGATCTCCGACCTACTTGAAAAAGCAGGCAAAACAGATTTTGCGTTGGTACGCCGGGCGCTGCGCTACGCAAAGGCTTTATCGGCAGACGTTAATGGGGCTGTGGATCCCAATTACGAAGGGGTCTTTGAAAAAATGAATTCCGCCTTTGTTGGGCAGGGGGTCTGTGTCACCAAATACACGGGATCCCGCGGTAAATCAGGCGCCAGTGAAGCCAACGCCGAGTTCGTGGCCCAAATCAGGCGGCTGTTTGATGACAACGATGTTCCCTGGCAGGCTGGCGAACTGGGTAAGGTAGACCAGGGCGGGGGGGGCACGGTTTCCATGTTCCTGGCGCGGTATGGGATGGAAGTGCTGGATTGCGGGGTAGCCCTCCTGGGGATGCATTCCCCGTTCGAAGTCACCGCAAAGAGCGATATCTATGCCACGTACAAGGCATATAAAGTGTTTATGCAATCATTCGCCTGATCATCATCCAGCGGCAGCAGACGAGTGCTTGAATAGATCACAACAACGACAAGGGACAGACTTCCGCTCCTAATTGGCGTGGTGAAGCAAAGCGGAACATGAGCATCGCGGTGTGTCCCTTATCCTGAGAGAGGAGGGGTTTCATGGACGGCAAGACCAGGCTTACCAGCATGGTCCGGGCGGCCGGGTGAGCGGCTAAAATGGGTCCGGGGACCCTTCATGACCTGTTGGCCGGGCTTTCTGTTAAGTGGGACCCCAATCTGCTGGTTGGTTTTGAAACGGCTGATGATGCAGGCGTTTATCGCCTTGATGATCAAACGGCCCTCATTCAGACGGTTGATTTCTTTACCCCGATGGTTGATGATCCGTACTGGTTCGGACAGATCGCGGCTGCCAACGCGCTGAGCGATGTTTACGCAATGGGCGGGCGCCCGATGACGGCGATGAACATCGTTGCGTACCCAACCTGCGGTAACCTTTCAGTGCTGCGGGAAATCCTGCGCGGCGGGCTGGATAAGATTCAGGAGGCCGGCGCGGTACTGGTGGGCGGGCACACCGTCGACGACAACGAGCCGAAATATGGGCTGTCGGTAACGGGCGTTGTCCGGCCAGATTCGGTCATCGCTAACCGCGGGGTGCAGCCCGGCGATGCGATCTATTTAAGTAAACCGCTGGGGACCGGCGTTATAGCGACTGCGATCAAAGCGGAAATGGCCGAACCTGAGGTTGTCGAGACAGCGACGCGCAGCATGGCTGCATTGAACCGCGGCGCGATGGAAATCATGACTCGGGTTCCAACGCACGCCGCGACGGATGTTACCGGCTTCGGGCTGCTGGGTCATTTGATGGAAATGGCGGAAGCCAGCGAGGTAACCATAACCCTGCAGCATTCAGCCGTTCCGATGCTGCCAGGAAGCCTGGATTGCGCACGGATGGGATTGATTCCGGGCGGAACCTACAGTAATCGCGACTATTTAGCTTCACGGGTGATCCATGCGGGCCAGGTGGACCGCGCTGTGCTTGATATATTGTATACGCCGGAAACCTCGGGCGGGCTGCTGATTGCGGTGCCGGCCGGGGTGGCTTCGGACTTGGAGGAACTGGCCCGTTTGGCCGACGTAAAATTGACACTGGTGGCCACGGCAAGCCGGCGGCGTGAGATGAGCATTGAAGTGGAATAGAGGAGTGAATTGAATGGAACACGTAGTTGATTGCCGGGGCCTTACCTGCCCGCAGCCGGTGGTGCTGACGAAACAGGCCTTGGAACGGATGGCATCCGGAGAACTGGTCACGGTGGTCGACAATAAGACCGCCGTGGAAAACGTGGTTCGAATGGCTGAAAACATGGCCTACGATGTCGACGTTGAAGAAAAAGGGGAAGAGTACCGGATTCATATTGTCAAAACCGTCAATGCCCATTCGCCGGACTTGGACCCGTACGGCCGAAGCGTTCTCTTGGTTACCAGCCGGTTCTTAGGCCGCGGGGATGACGAACTCGGGGCGACTTTGATGAAAAGCTATTTCTATTCCTTGTCGCAGATGACCGCGTCAGTCGGAACTATTATCCTGATGAACGCGGGCGTGGCGTTAAGCTGCCAGGGTTCCGAGGTTCTGGATCACCTATTGGTGATCGAGCAAGCCGGTGTTGATGTGCTGTCGTGTGGGACCTGTCTTGACTACTACAACCTGAAGAGTGAATTGATGGTTGGGAAAGTCACCAACATGTACGCTATTATGGAGAAAATCTCGATTGCCCCGAAGGTAATTACACTATGAACCAACTTTGGAATAAGGTCTCCGTATCTTTTGCTGGAAATGCCTCCAGTGCAGGCTGGGCGGAGTTAGCCGGTGTTCTGCTCCGAATCCTGGTTATTTGTTTTGCCGCGTATCTGATCAACCGGATTCTGACCCGGATCATCGCCCGAGCGCTGGAAGGAACCAACGCAAATAACACGATGAATCCTCGGGTGGCGACCCTAACTTCGCTGCTGCAAAGCATTGTCATGTACATCATTTATTTTGTTGCCGGCATTATGGTGCTTCAGGAACTGCACGTACAAACTTCGTCGATCCTTGCAAGTGCCGGAATCATTGGGCTCGCGGCTGGCCTCGGCGCCCAGAACCTGATACGGGATGTGATTGCGGGCTTCTTTATTCTACTGGAAGACCAGTACGCGGTTGGGGATTACATAAGAATCGACGGGCTGACCGGCTTTGTCCGCGAAGTCGGGCTTCGATCGACCCGGCTGGTGGACGGGAATGGCGACACGCATATCATTCCCAACGGACAGATTTCCAAAGTTACCAATCACAACCGGACCGATCGCAAAGCCGTGGTTGACGTTCCGGTATTGTATCAATACGAATGGGACCAGATTCAGCGCATCCTGAATGAGATCGCACAGGAAACGTCCGGATTTGATTATGTCCGCCAGACTCCCCAGGTGGTCGGAATCACCGATTTCACCAATGATCGCATGATGATTCGGATGGAAGCCATGACCCTGCCCGGACGGCAGGGGGAATTGGAACGGGAAATCCGGGCGCAGATCAAACGCCGGTTTGACCAGGAAGGCATAGGATTCAAGAATTAAGACCCCGGGACGGTAGGTTAGCCGATAAATTGCGAACAACATCGACGAGGGACATCGCTTTATCCCGCAGAAAGAGGGGCCTATGCAGCCGAAACAGTTCGGGCTCGGGGATCGAGTAAAAATGAAAAAGCGGCACCCCTGCGGAAGCGCGGAGTGGATCGTGACCCGAGTCGGGGCGGACGTTAAGATCAAATGCACCGGGTGTGACCGCCTGGTGATGATGACCCGCGCGGATTTCGAAAAAAACATGGTTGCCGTAATTAAGCCGGGAAAAGCTTAACCCTTGGGGCAGCAGTCTCATATCCATAACATAGGGTTAATTTGTTCTGGCCTTTAGAAGGGGGCGTTTTCGAATGCTGCGTGGCGTACCAGACCAGCGGTTTCAGGAAGGGGATCTGGTTTCGGTGAATATCGGCGGGGACGCCGTTAAGTTCTGTATTATCGGATTTAAGCAAAATGACCGGGGCGAACCAGTCGCCGTTTTAAAAGCCCTCTACAACCAAACCTTTGTAACGGAGAGGCCGGTCCGCGAATTGACCGGCCTGTTGATACGGGGCAAGCTTTGACTTGTCTTTCCAAAAGTCAGCTGGTATAATACTAAGGCATCCCTGCGCCAGGAAAATCCTGGGGCCGATAGTCCATAGGGAGGAGGTGACAAGATGCACGCTTACGAGATGATGTTCATCTTGAACCCTGAATTGCCAGCAGAAGGTATTGACGCGGCAAAAGCCAAGGTGACGGACCTGATCAACCAAAACAGCGGTGTCTTTCAAGACTTTGACGTCTGGGGAAAAAGACGTCTGGCCTACGAGGTGAAAGACTTCCGTGAAGGGATCTACGTCCTGGCAAACTTTGAAGGTACGCGCGAAACCGTGAACGAGCTGGAACGGGTTCTGAAGATCACAGACGCATTCTTACGACACATGATAATCCGTAAAGGCGAGTAATTAGGGGAGGCCTATCCGTGCTGAATCGAGCCATCTTGATCGGTCGTCTGACGCAAGATCCAGAATTACGATATACATCGAACGGTGTCGGTGTCTGCCGGTTTACCCTGGCGGTCAACCGGAACTTTACCAGCCAGTCCGGAGAACGGGCTGCGGATTATATCGATATCGTTGCCTGGCGGCAGCTTGCGGAGACTTGTGCCAGCTATCTGGCGAAAGGCCGGCTTGTTGCGGTTGAAGGGCGCATTCAGGTGCGCAGCTACGAAACGCAGGATGGTCAAAAACGGAAAGCCTTTGAGATCGTGGCGGATACTGTGAAATTCCTTGAAAAAGCACAGGGACAGGGTCCGCGGGAAAACCGTCCAGCCGGTAAACGCGAGGAGACTGACAGCTGGGATTCGCTGGGACGAGAAGTCGACCACGGCGATGTTGATATGATTAACCCGGATGATGAAATTCCGTTCTAGGAGGAACGAATAAGTGAAAAAAGAACGCAAGCGGAAACGGCGCCAGTGTAATTTTTGCGCTGAAAAAATAGAAACCATAGATTACAAAGACATTCCGCGTCTGCGGCGGTTCATTACCGAAAAGGGGAAAATTCTTCCCCGCCGCATCACCGGCAATTGTGCCAACCATCAGCGGCAGGTGACTGTTGCGATCAAGCGGGCCCGGAACGTGGCCTTGCTGCCGTTCACAGCCGAATAAGAAAAAGCAACCGCAAGATCAAGTCTTGCGGTTTGTTTATTCTCCGAATAGGGCGCATCCGATTCTCTTTATAAGGATGCGTTTTGTTTGCGCAGAAGACATGACAAATTATGGATAATGATCTGCCCGGTGCAGGAACTGACGAGGTGGCTGGAGAATGTATGGGAAGGATGAGTTGCGAAGTAAAGGGAGAGGGTGGCACCACTGAACGTCAGGAGCCAAGTGGATATCGCAAAGAATATTCGGGTTATTGAATGGCTGAAGGCCGAAATCGTGGAATCGGTTGCAGCCCTGTTTAAGTCATTGCTGAAAGCGGGAGACGAAGCGGTCGGCGACTGCCTCGCGAACATTATCATTTCGATATATATTCTTGGCCGCCGCGTTGGGATCAGCTTTCAGCAAATCGATTTCCGGGTTGAAAGCAAGCTGAGACTCAGTATCAATGAAGCGCATGAGGTTGAACAATGGTATGGCGATCTTTCCGCGCTGTTGGGCTATCTTGAGCGCCGTAAGCGATAAACCGGGGTTGGCTTTTTCGGAAGCGAAACCTGCAGAATAAAGGGGGATTTACGGATGAAAGTCATCCTGTTGATCGATGTGAAGAAACTCGGAGACAAAGGGGAAGTAAAAGAAGTTTCCGACGGGTATGCCAGAAACTTTCTTCTGCCCAAAGGGCTAGCGGCGGAAGCAACCGAAGGCCGGATCCATGAGATGCAAGAGAGCAACAAGCGGGTGCAGGATAAAAAGGACAAGGAAGAGGACAAGGCCCGCCGCATTGGGCAGAAGCTGGGCGCACAGGCGGTGCTGGTCAAAGCGAAAACCGGCGAGGGCGGCAAGCTGTTCGGCGCCGTGACGGCGAAGGAAATTGCCGATGCGATAAAAGCACAGCATAAGATCGAGATTGATAAGAAGAAGATCGAAATGAAAGATCCGATTCGCCATCTCGGGGAGTTTACCATCAAGGTGCGGCTCCATCCGGCGGTTCACTTTGATATGCTGGTTCGGGTCGAGGAACAATAATTCGGATTGTGACGAAAACAATCGATATTTGGAAGCGGAAGGCGCTTTTGAGCGCTTTTTTGCTTTTGTTGACACGCATATGGTCAATTGATAAAATCAATCTGTTGACTTGGCGGGGGGTTTATGGGAGGTGTTCCGGTTGTCTACAGTAGTACTGGTTGGCGCACAGTGGGGCGATGAAGGCAAGGGCAAAATCACTGATTACCTTGCGGAACAGGCGGACATGGTCGTCCGGTATCAGGGAGGAAGCAATGCTGGCCACACAGTGGTTGTCGGCGACCAGAAGTTTCAGCTTCACCTGATTCCATCCGGCATCCTATATCCGGAAAAGATTTCCGTGATCGGCAATGGCGTTGCGCTTGACCCGATCGTTCTGTTTGAAGAGATTGACGGGTTGGCCGCCCGCGGGGTCGATATGTCCAATTTAAAGGTTAGCAGCCGGGCGCATGTGGTATTGCCGATGCATCGCCGGATTGATGAACTGCAGGAAGACGGCGGCCGCAAGATCGGAACGACCAAACGGGGCATTGGTCCACTTTATGCCGATAAGATTTCCCGGTCAGGCGTGCGCGTGGTAGACATCCTGGATGAAGCCTTTTTCAGCGAACGCCTAAAAGAAATCGTTGAAGAAAAAAACCGGATTTTAGACCGAATTTATGACGTCCCCGGTTTTGACTATATCAAGCTTTTGGACGAATACCGGCACTATGCCGAGCGTCTGCGGCCGATGGTGACGGACACCTCACTGCTGGTTAACCGTGCGATCGATCAGGGGAAAAAAGTCTTGTTCGAAGGCGCGCAGGGAACGCTTCTAGATATTGATCACGGGACCTACCCATATGTCACTTCGTCCCATCCGATCTCGGGTGGCGCATGTGTTGGGGTTGGTGTTGGTCCGACTCGGATTAATAAAGTCATTGGTGTTGTCAAGGCCTATACCACCCGGGTTGGCGAAGGCCCGTTCCCGACCGAACTGCATGACGATGTCGGCGAACTGATCCGTCGGCGCGGAGACGAATACGGCACCACGACCGGGCGCCCGCGGCGCTGTGGCTGGCTGGACACCGTCGTGCTTCGCTATTCGGCACGGATCAATGGTCTTACCGATCTGGCGATTACGAAACTGGACGTACTGGACGAGTTTGAAAAGATTAAGGTTTGCGTCGCTTACCGGTACCGCGGTGAGATTATCGAGGAATTCCCGGACAATCTACCGATGCTGGACGAATGTGAGCCGGTGTACATTGAATTGGATGGATGGCGGCAGAGCCTGGAGGGTGTGCAGCGCATGGAAGACCTACCCGTAAACGCACAGCGCTACATCGACGAAGTTGTTCGCCTGACCGGTGTTCCGCAATGCATGCTCGCGGTCGGGCCGAAGCGTTCCCAGACGATCGTCTCGCGTCCCATTTTTTAGCGATTTGAAAAGGTATGCAATATCCTATATAATAATTAAGTGAGAATTTTGGGTGATTAGCTCAGTCGGTTAGAGCGCGTGCCTCACATGCACGAGGTCGTGGGTTCGAGTCCCTCATCGCCCACCATTTGAAATCGAGAACCCCTGGACGATTCAACGTTCAGGGGTTTTTTCATGGCGTCTGCTCACAGCTTTTCTGCTTGTATGTGCTTGAGTGCCCGGAGCAAGTGGTGCAAGGCCAAAAGAGCGGCCCGCCAGCGTACAACCTCCCGGTCGCCGGGGCACACCTGCCAGCACAAACAGTCACCTGCGCTGGAAGACAAACCGATCAGGGTCGTACCGACCGGCAGGTTGGAGCTTCCCGAAGAGGGCCCGGCAAGACCGAAACAAAAGAGACACAGGTCAACCTTGTGCACTGCCCGCAGCCTGCGGGTAAGCTGCTGCGCCACAGCGGAGTTGATGGCCCCGTCGGCGCGTGCTTCGGCGGATGTATGTTCAAGCAGCAAGGGATCATCTAAACCGTAGATTACTGAGCCTCCCTTAAAATATTCCGACGATCCGGGAAGGGAAGTCAACAGCATGCTGATCAGCCCGCCGGTATGCCCTTCAATCAAGTAGATTGTTTTTCCTGTGCGGCGCAGGGCGTCTGCAACAACGGTTTCGATGGTTTCGTGATCCTCGGCGTAAATGTATTCCGCAAGCGCGCCGCGGACCGTCTGAACCTGCGGAGCGAACCGTTCAAGACAATCTGTAGCGGAAGTCCCCTTGTTGATCATATGAACCTGAACATCCCGACTGCTGGCGTAATAACCGATCTCGACCCCAACGCGCAGCAGGCCGCCCATCAGCGGCCCAAGAAGATCGTTTGCGCCACTTTCAGTAATCCCCGACAGCTTGAACCGCTTGAAGGTGATGCGCCGCACGGGCGAATCCGGACGGGCAAGCCGGCGGACGGCCGTGTCTGTTTCAAGGATACTGCGAATTTCCCGCGGAACGCCGGGCAGAAGAATTAGCCGCTTGCCCTGGTCGAGTTCGACCAGCGATCCCGGGACCAAGCCGATGGCATTATCGAGGGTTGCGGCGCCTTCAATGATGCATGCTTGCTTGACATTGCTGGGGGGCATGGGAATTCCCCGGTCGGCAAAACGGAGTTTAAGCTTATTCTGGCTTGCTGCGTCTATGACAATCGGCCGCTCAATTGCCGCGGCAACGCTCTCAAGTGTTACGTCATCGTCCGTTGGGCCCAGACCGCCGCAAACCGCAAGAAAGTCGTGCTGGGCGAGAAGTTCCCGGACGGCTTTTATAATATCCTCTGAGTCATCTCCCACAGTGACGCTTTGTGAGACCGAGTATCCCAGGTTTGTCAACGTTTCGGCCAGATAGGCGGAATTGGTGTCAATGGTCTTACCCAGCAAAAGCTCGTTTCCAATGGTTAAAATGGCAGCCTGCATTTACTGTTCCCTCCCCGATAATCATCCTGATATGGCCGGCCAAAATGCATGGTTCGGCCGACATGAAGCAAATGGACCGCTTTTGGAAACCGGCGGTACATTCTGGCGGCAGCTTCAAAGCCTGTGCAGTGTCCCGGAAACAAAAACCGGACGCCGCCCTGTTCCAGTTCATTCAAGATGGCGTCGATTTCTTCCGAAGAATGGTTCCCCAAATGAAACCCGCCAAGGACTGCATGTACCGAGGGTTTCCCGGTTAATGCCATGCAGTGCAAAATGGTGCTGACGAGACCGGCATGCGCGCAGCCAGTGACGATAACCAATCCGGACTGGGATAGGTTAGCGAAGAGCGCGAGGTCGTCTTCGGCCAGCGACGGTGTTGGTGCTGCAGCGCCATCTTCGGCGGCGAAAGACTCCTGGTTTGGGATTTCCCCGGATAACCATACGCCACCAAGAATGCGATAGGCAGACCGAACCCCGATTGGCTGGCCGCCAGCTTGCTCAATGGCCTTGGGACCATTAAGAAAGGCAGCATTGGATAAAACATTGGGATGGCAAAGGACGGGGGTCTTACGCCCGATCCGAGCCAGCACCGGGAGCAGGGCGCCGCAGTGATCCGAATGCGCGTGTGACAGCACGATAAGGTCAACGCTTTCCGGATCGATGTCCAAATGCCGCATATTATGTAGAAGAAGATCGGCGTCCGGGCCAACATCGAAAAGGATGCGCCAACAGCGCCCTTTGGCTGCGCAGTCAACAAGCAGGGAAAGCCCGTGCTGGCTTTGTAAAGGGGATTGGAAGCCGGGCTTCAGATTGTCGACCAGGACTGTGACCGTCATCCAATCAACGCATTGGTTCAAGGCATCACCTCCCCCTTCGATATAAACCAAAAAGTATATTAAAAACAAATATTTGTCAAATAATATAATTTATGCTTGCTACCTGGAAAAACGTGGGAGTATAATCGGTTTAGCTAATTGCGCAATTAGACAAAAAATTAGGAGGGATTCGATGGCAAAGCGTGATACGCTGCTCAGGGTTGAAGACATCCAGGTGGATTCCCGCGAATACCAACTGGTAGCCGAGACGATTGAGCAATACAAACTGCTTGATGACGTGAACAATGTTGTATTCCTTTTTTCCGGCGGGAAAGACGCTACCTTTGGCCTGCTCGCTATGGACAATTATTTGCGCACGCACCGGCCGGATATCTCGCTGAACGCGGTCATGGTGACCTATCCCACGCATGTCTACTACGAAAAAGACGGAAAACCCCGGGCGTCATTTGAAAAGCTGAAAAACTTTTGGAGAGAAGCCGGGGTCGCTGTGGACATTTACGATTCTCCGGAGCCGGATCTTGAAGAAGCAGCAACCCAGGGATGCAAGATTTGTAAACATGCCAGAAAAACCATTGTTGACGCTTATTTAAAACGATGGATTGGGAAACCAGGGAAAACCGCGATTGTTACGGGCTATACACTGTATGACATTTTAGCCTACCTGGACGAATTCGGGCTGTATACGAACTTTACCTATGATATCAATTCGGTGGACGAGCACCTGACGAAACGGGTAAAGAACTGCCTGCATAAAATGTCGGTCCGGGAAGATCTTCCGAACGGACTCCGCCTGATTCGTCCCCTGGTTCGGTTAAAGGAGAATGACATCCTCCAGTACATAACCAGCAGAGACATTCCTTACATGAATCATCCTTGCATTGCCGCTGAAGGCAAACACAAACGCGCGTATTTTGGAGGGCTTAACCTTCTGGCTCACGCAGATCGTTCAAGCTACAGCGGAATTATGGACTTTTTGGACCGGCATCATGTACAGCTTCCGGAAACGTTTGACGACGTTGAGGACCAAGGCTTTTTCACCGATTGCTAAGCTGTTGGGAAAGGAATGAAAGCTATGGGCAACAAAAGCAAAACGGTGCTGCTGCTGGCCTGCAGTGTAGCCATCTTCGTTCCGATCTGGGGAACGTTTCACGGGCTGCTGGGGATAAAAACGGCCTGGGCGGCATTTGCTTCCGCCGCTCTGTTCTTTGCGGCGGGCCACGAATTGAAAAGCGCCCCAAAAGTTGCGGCTGGGCATCTACTCGGCCTGGTCTGGGGGATTACCATGCTGACGGTCTTGAGCCTGCCCCAAACGCAGCACTTCAATCCGATAGCAGCAGCTTTCGCAACGCTGTTAGGGCTTGGCGTACTGGCCGTGATCGTGACGCATCTGGGCGCGGATCTTCTTTCCCATCTGCCTTCGCTCTTTTCGGGTTGGGCAGTGGCGGTAGGCGCACTGGGGCCAGTCCCGCCTTCAGCCTGGGGAAGGCTGCCGCTGGACGTACTTTTGGCCTTGTTGGTGGGCGTGCTGGTTTTGGGAATCGGGATTTCCCAGCTGCATCTTCTTTTTATGCGTCTCTTTAAAGTGGAGTCCGAAGAAGTGCCTGCAGAGTCGATCCCGGTCCCTCCACAAACGGTTAAGCCCCAGACCGAGATGCGCATGGAAAAGTACCTCAGCGTATATCGGTCCGGCGATGGCCCCGTAGATGCTGTCTCGGGCACATCGAGCTATTCGGGGCTTGAGGATATCAAGCAGGACCTGGCGGCTATCAAGAGTTCGCTCATTCAGTTCCCGGCATCGCGAATGGGTGGCGGCGCTGCCGCACCGGCAATGGACGTCCCGGTTAAGATTGTCGGGGTCTGCGGAAGTCCTCACAAAAAGGGCAGCACGATCGAGTACCTCAAGCATGCGCTGCGGGCCGCGGAAGCCGAAGGGAATGTTACGACCCACCTTATTGAATTGGCCGGCAAAGATATAAAGCCTTGCCTGGGATGCAAGACCGACAAGTGCTTTGAAAAATGCAGGATTAACGACGCAATGCAGGAGTTTTATCCGATTTTGGAGGACTGCGACGGAATCATTTTCGGATCACCCTCGTATTTCGGTACGTTTTCCGGACAACTCAAACTGTTCTTTGATCGCCTGCGGGTCATGCGGCATACGGACTTTCAACTTCGGAATAAAGTCATTGCCCCATTGGCGGTAGCGGGCCGGCGTCACGGCGGTCAGGAAATCACCAATCTTGACATCATTCAGACGATGATGCGGCACAACACGATTATCGTCAATGACGGAACCGCTGTGTGCCAATTAGGGGCTACCGGCTGGTCCCACACTTTTGACGACCCGAACTCCAAGGCTGAGGATGACAAATACGGCCTGGAAACCGCCGAAGGGGTGGGCAAACGGGTGGCAGAGGTGGCTAAGGTGGTTAAGGCGAGTGGTCTTCAACAGACGACGTACAAATACAACGCCAAGATCGGCAAGAGATAGGAGGGGAACCATGGTCATTCCAGTCATAGCGATATTGCTTGTTGTTATTGCGCTGATTGCCGTGTATTTGTGTTACATCCATTGGAGTGTCAGTGTTCCGGACTTCATGGCGGCAAGACACTATCGGTTCGGCAGGCCGTCCACGGATGGCCCGATCAGCGGCCGAAGAATCCTGGTGATCCCCACGATCGACCAGGTGGTAATGATCGATACCAGAATTCAGAAGACGGCGATTGAAAACATATCGATTCTCACTAAAGAACGGCAGGTGATGAATCTTTCAGTCACCCTCATTTGGAAACCGATTAATGCGGCCATGACCATCGAGAGTATTAAGCCCGAGGACATTGAGCCGACATTTTTCCGGATCGCCGAATCGGTCATCAAGAACGAGGCGTCGAAGATGACCGTGGATGAGATTCTGGAGAATCGAAGCATTCTTTCAAAGAATCTGCTGGGTACGCTTTCGGAGACGACAGATTCATGGGGGATTTCAGTCTCGTCGGTCAATATCTCCAATCTGGTTGTGGTTAACGAGAACTTTATGCGCAATATGGCATTGCCCAGAGAAATCGAACAGGAACGCAAGGCGAAACTGGCCCAAATTGAAAAAGACCTGGCATTGGATCTCCGGAATATCGAAAAAGAGAAGGAATCAGAGCTGTCTCGGCTTGAGTCGGACAGGGCGGTCGGACTGAAAAGGGAAGAAACGACTACGGTTCTTGAACAAGCCCAGAAAGAGCGTGAGGCGCTCATTTTGGAGATGGAAATTAAGGTCGCCCAGCTTTCGTCGGAAATCAATCTGATTGAAAAGAAATGTGAAACCGCGGCGGAAAGCAATCGGATCACGGAAACCCTGCTCGCTGAGACCCAGGGACTCAAGGAAAAATTGAAAGTGATCAATGGTTGTTCTCCGAATGCCATCAACTTTGAATTGCTGAAAATCCTGCCCGAGCTGTATAAGAACATTGAAATTGGCGATATTACCCTGTTCGAGGGCGCTCAAGAGGGCGGGCACGGGTTCGATTTTGGAAGCTATGCGGCGGCATCCGCGCTGACCTTAATGCGCCGACTCGGCAGCGGACTTCCTGTGTTGGACGAAGCGGCCGCGGAAGCCGAGACCACGGTGGAAATGGAACAAGCCGGGTAACATCAAAAAACAGTAAGACGAATTAGGAGGAAATGATCATGAGTCAAAATATCAAGAACAACATCGAAGCTGTAAATCACCCCAAAGAACAGGGTGTCCGGATGAAGCACTTTTTCCATAGCGAGGACAATGACCGGCTGAACAATTTGGAAGTGACCATTGCTTCCGGATGCAGCATTTCTCCCCATATACATGATAATGCATCCGAGTTCTACTACGTTGTAAGCGGTGTCGGAGAGTTCTTGATCGACGGGGAATGGCGGCCGGTCAAGTCGGGGGATGCCATGAAAGCCCCTATCGGATCCGAGCACGGCCTGAAAAACGCTGGTGATCAGGAACTGATCGTATTTTCGACTTTCAGCCCGCCAACGCGGTAACCGTCGTTTTAGCAAATCCGTACGGCAGAAAGAGGGCCCTCCATTGAATGGAAGGCCCTTTTTCGGGTCTGCAAAGGACAATCTGCTTTGCCCGTCGAAGGAATCAAAGGAGATTGTCGAACCGATGATTCTGGGCATTCATGCCGTGTCAGTCTAAGGATGGGGGCCGTGTAGTCCTTGAAAAAACCGAGATTGAGCGCTGCCGGAAAGGGGCGAGAAACCATGGGGGATGAGATGTACAAAACCTTGCTGAATCAGGTGAACGGGCTGCGCGGCGTGATTCGGCTGCTTGAGGACACCGGACTGAATGATGAGCAGTTGGAGTTGGTTCAAATGATAAAGGGACTAACCGATACACTGCTCACTACTATAAAGGAAAAAGAAGATCAAACCATCGGGCAGGTTGGTTCGATGGCGCTGCACTCGGAAACGAAACCCGGCACGGCTTTAGCGGGGCCGATCAACCCAGCGCTTATAACAGCGAGGGAAAATCAAGCGGGTACTGCCGGGCCGGCCGAGGTCTTGACCGAAAGCGCAGGTACGGTAAAGGTACTGCTCGTGGAAGATAATAAAGTCAACGAAATGTTTGTGGTCAAGATACTGAAAGCAAGAAACATTGCCTGTGACGTTGCTTCGGACGGCCTGAAGGCGATCACAGCCTGTGCCCATAACCGGTATGATCTGGTGCTGATGGACTGTCAGATGCCGGTTATGGACGGCTATGAAGCCACACGCCGGATTCGGCAGCAGGAGGGTGGGCGGCGGCACACGCCGATTATCGCGATGACGGCGTTTGCGATGTCCGGAGATGCCGAAAAGTGCAAAGCGGCAGGAATGGATGACTACTTAAGCAAGCCCATCGTACCGGACAAATTGATGCACATGATCCAACGTTACACGGAAAAACAGGCGGAAGACCTGACCGACAAGTTGACCCTGCTTGATCGGATCATTGATCGGTTTGTCGCCGAAACAGGGCTAGAGAAAATCGAAGCCCGGGTGCTTTTTGACGAGAGCATACCCAGTATCAAGAAGACGCTTGATGATGCCCAAAGCAGTATTCAGGCCGGCAATATGGAAAAGGGATTGGAGTATCTTCATCAAATCAAAGGAGCAACCGGGAACCTCAGGATGAATGAAATTGCCGAAAAGTTAAGGGAAGCGGAGTTGGCCGGGCAGGCAAAAGAGGTTGAAAAGCTGAACGCGATGGTTGCTGAGCTGGGGCAGATGCTGGGGCGGTTAACGGACTTGACCGGGTGACCGTGTTGAAATTAGATTGGGTTTTGTACCAGGAAACGGCGGGTATCCCATCAGGAAGAATCCCAAAACAGCGGCGTTCTTGACACCGGTAAACGGATGTGAGAAAATGAGCGTGCCTCAAAGAATTGGGGTCACGGGTTGGCATTTGTTAGCTGGCTTCCCGATAACTCGGGAAGCCCTTCTATGCTAAACGGTCTTTTGGATCTTTCTAACTCAAGCCTGGAGCTGTGGTGTAGTGGTTAACATGCCGGCCTGTCAAGCCGGAGACCGCGGGTTCAAGTCCCGTCAGCTCCGCCATTCCGCCTCGGTAGCTCAGTTGGTAGAGCAGCGGACTGAAAATCCGCGTGTCGGTGGTTCAAGTCCGCCTCGAGGCACCATGCTTGCGGGATTAGCTCAGTGGTAGAGCATCGGCTTCCCAAGCCGAGGGTCGCGGGTTCGAATCCCGTTTCCCGCTCCAAGACCGTATAAGGGTTCTTCGGAACCCTTTTTGTATTTCTTGATCTGCCGCGTGGTCAAACAAAGGAAGTCCCGAAAAAGTGGAGGATTATCGCTTAGGCCCGTCGAAATATACGAAAATCACAGGAATTCGTCCGGTTTCTTCGGAACAAGCAGTTTCCCGGAGGGATTGTATTGAGCAGCTTCAGTATCAGACAGTTGATCGAGGCGTTTCCGCTGCCGGTTTTCATCAAGAACCAGCAGGGCGTCTACACGGAATGCAACCAGCTCTTTGAAGAACTGATTGGATTAGAACGCAGCCAGATTATCGGGAAATCAGTGGAAAACATCGCTCCCGCGCCGCTGGCCGAGCTCTATCGGGAACGGGACGATACCCTGATGGCCGAAGGCGTCCCGGTGGAGTACCCGTTTCAGATCAGGGACGGTCTGGCCTGGAACCGCAGCGTGATTTTTCGGAAAGCCCGGCTTACCGCGGAATCCGGGGATGCAATTGGATTGGTCTGTGTGATAACGGATGTAACCGGATATGACCAGCAGATTGAAGAGCTCCGCCGGCGGGAAAGTGAACTTACCGGGTTGCTGGACAGCCTCCCGGGATTAACGTTCCTTAAAAACATGGAAGGGCGCTACCTGGCAGCAAACGATGGTTACTGCGCGCTGATGGGTGTCCGCCGCGGCCAGTTGATTGGAAAGACGGATTTTGACTTAGCGGACAATCTGTTTGCACTCTATCAGTTTGACAGTGACCGAAAAGTCATCGATACGAAAATGCCTCGCGACTTGCCTGAGTGGGAATGGGTTTCTCCCCGGGGCGTGACCGTTACCCTGATTGGCCGGAAGGTACCGCTATACGATGAATCCGGCGCTGTGAGCGGCATTGCCGGGACCATGCTTGATGTTTCCGGGATGAAGCAGGCCCAAAAACGAATAAAGCGGCCGGAAGCGCTCTACCATGCGGTCTTCCATTCCGCACACGAGGGAATTCTAGTGGTGAACGCGTCAGACTATCAGATTGAGGAAGCCAATCCCGCGGTGCTCCAAATGTTTGGATACCAGGGGTGTGAGATCGCCAGAGTTGGGTTGGATATGCTTCTTATCGCCGAACTGGGCGAAATGGCGAGCCGTCGGCTGGAAAGGATTCCTGACAACACGGAGGATTCGTTTCAATGGGCCGGTGTTTCGAAAACCGGAACGGTTTTTCCGGTCAGACTACGCGCAGTGCGGACGCAGATTGGATTCCAGCGGTTTTACATTCTAAACCTGATGGAAAACCAGCGCGAAAGGGAAGCTGCCGAAAAGGCGGCCCGGGCCGGGAGCCCGTTTATGCCGCCAGACCGCAGCCTGTAATCGGGGCCCAGGTGCTCCGCGGCTTTACAAAGGCAGGGAAGTTACGGTACAATACCGGAAGAACCGGCGAATTGTGCCAGTATAATGGATTTCCAGAAACGGATAGGAGTGACCGGCATGAAACATATTCAAACCATCGTAACCCCGAATCTGAAAAAGGACACGAAAACCAACTGCAGAGAATGCCAGGCATCGTGCCAATCGGCCTGCAAGACTTCCTGCACGGTTGGGAACCAGGTCTGCAAAAACTAAGCGGCCTGAACCGATCCTTGAAGCGATTTCGATAAGACCGCTTTCTCTTAGCGGTCTTTTCTGCTTGGTACGGACTTCTTGTCCGCTATTTTACGCATTGTGAGGCTAGAAAGACCATGAACATCGACCAGATTGATTTCACCGCCGATCTCCATCTGTATGCACTCAAAGGCAGACAATTCTGCCTGGACGTTAACTCCGGCGCGCTGCACGAACTGGACGCGCCGGCGTTTGATTTCCTGTCCGCACTGGCGCAGAGCCAGAATTTACCGGCAGCCGAGCGGGCATGTGCCGAAAAGTATTCGGCTGATGC
Source organism: Solirubrobacterales bacterium (assembly GCA_050258755.1). Lineage (GTDB taxonomy): Bacteria > Bacillota > Syntrophomonadia > Syntrophomonadales > DTU052 > JBLMZI01. Next base: position 162,366 of record JBLMZI010000011.1, read on the forward strand.
GGCCCGCGAAATCCGAAAAGAGATCGAAGAACTGATCGAAAGCGGCGGTCTATTAACCCCGGCGGACGATGTGCGGTCTTTTGTCTACGAGGCGTCTCCCAAGGCCTTGTGTCTCAATGTTGCGCACGCCTGCAACATGCGCTGTGCATACTGTTTTGCCGGTCAAGGAACCTATTCCGGCACCCGCGGACTGATGAGCCGGGACACTGCCCGACGCGCGGTTGATTTTCTGCTTGATGCCAGCGGCCCCCGGCGGAACCTGGAAGTGGATTTTTTCGGCGGGGAGCCCCTGTTGAACGTTGAGGTGGTTCGGGACACTGTTTCATACGCCCGGGAGCGTGCGGCTGCCGCAGGCAAGGAAATCGCATTTACGCTGACCACCAATGCGCTGCTTTTGAATGAGGGAATCATGGATTACCTGGTCCGGGAAAACATTGGGATGATTCTCAGCCTGGACGGTCGGCCCGAGGTCAACGACGCGGTGCGGCTGGGCGCGGACGGCGGTGGAACCTTCGAAGCGGTACTTCCGCGGATTCGAGGGATGATCGCGAAGAAGCCGGTCAGTTACTATGTACGGGGCACCTTCACCCGCAAAAACCTCGATTTTTCAAAGGACTTTGCTTATCTGGCCGAATTGGGCTTTGAAAACCTGTCCTTGGAGCCGGTGACCGGTGGGGGAGAGCTGGCCCTGAAGATGGAGCACCTTCCGGCACTGGAAGCTGAATACGAAAAGCTCGGGGACCTGATCCTGGAATGGGAACACGCCGGCCGGCCGATTCATTTCTTTCACTTCAACCTTGATCTTAATCGCGGGCCCTGCGTATCCAAACGGCTGACCGGCTGCGGCGCCGGGGTGGAGTATTTGGCCGTGACCCCGGAAGGGGAGCTTTACCCGTGTCATCAGTTTATTGGCCGGGAGGGCTACCGGATGGGTTCTGTGACCGAGGGCATCCAAAGCAAAGCGCTGGTCGAAAAGTTTCGGAGGAATACCCTGATCCACAAGGACTGCATTCGGTGTTGGGCGCGGTTTTATTGCGGCGGCGGCTGTCATGCGCTCGCGGAGATCGAAAACGGAGACATCAGCAAGCCCTTTGAACTGGCCTGCCGGATGCATCAAAAACGGCTTGAGGTTGCTTTTTACATGGCGGCGGTTCGGGCGGGTGGAGATATCAGTTGATCAGCCATTATTTTGGTTTCTTTAAGACCGGGCTGCTTGGTCTGGGCGGCGGAATCGGCATGCTTCCGTATCTTGAGGAAATTGCCGGACGGGAGCTAGGCCTTGACAGCGGCGAATTTCTTCAGATTGTGGCCATTGCCCAGGCTTTTCCCGGGGCGATGGGCGTGAATGGTGCTGCGATCCTGGGCTATCGGATGGGGGGGTGGTCCGGCGCATTGCTGGCGATCACCGGGGTAACCCTGCCAAGCGTTCTGTTCGCCACGCTGTTGTTTTACGGCCTGACTTTGCTTGGGCAGTATCCGTTGTACTACGAAGTGTTAAAAGCCCTTAAGGCGGCGTTGATCGGCATCATTTTCGGGATGGTGCTGAAGCTGGGACGCAAGAGCTGGAACGGACCGCAGGGGTTCGCGCTTGGAGCGGCCGCACTGGCGGCTTTTCTTCTGGAAGTGAATCCGATTTTCATCCTGATTTCCGGGGGATTCCTAGGTTATTTGCTCCTCCGCGAAGTGGAAACGGAGGAATAGGCAATGCCAGCCAAGCTGTTTCTTACTTTCGCGAAAATTGGATTTCTTGGTTTCGGCGGTGGCTATATGATGATCCCGCTGTTCTTCCTGGAACTTACGCAGCGGCACCATTGGCTCACGCATGATCAGGTGTTCAATATTTTGGCGATCTCCCAGACCATTCCCGGTACGTTTGCCGCCAACACCGCGGCGCTGGTTGGGCTAACGCTCGGTGGACCGGTCTATGGGTTAATCGCCGCTTTTGCGATCATTTCACCGTCTTTGCCGGCGGCCTACCTGGCCGACCGATACGTTCGTCCCCGGCTGAAACAGCCGGAGACCCAATCAATATTGAAAGGGCTTGCGGCGGTTGTCATTGGCATCATTCTCGGCGCGGGAATGAATATGGCACACGGGGCCATATACGACTGGAAGACCATTATTGCGGCGCTGGCGGCGTTCGGGCTCTTCTTTTTTCGGGATTGGAACCCAATGGCGTCCATGTTGACAGCGGCTGGCGCGGTTACAATTGCCGCAATTTTTTGCCGATAAAGCAGGAAAACTGATTTCCGCATAGAATATAATACGTTACCTCAATTTGAGTGAAAGGGAAATTCATGCATTTAGCCATAAACAGACGCATTGCGGCCCTCGCGGCCGCTTTCCTGACCCTTGCGGGGATTGGCTCGTATGCCCTATTTGGCGGCAGTGACGGGGCGGTTGCCGTAATGGTGAACGGACAGCGGATTTGTGTTGCGGAGGATCAGGCGCAAGCCGAAGACCTGCTCAAGGACTTGACGGCGCAGGAATCCAAACGCATTGGGCAGCCGGTGTGTATCAAAGGAACCCTCGGGTTCGAAGCGCTGAATGACGAAAATACCAAGGTGGATTCCGAGGCGGCCATGGAAGCGGCCTTCAAGCAGGTGCTTCAGTTATCGACTAAGGGAGCGGCAATTCAGGTTGATGGGAAACCGGTTGCTTATCTGGCCACTGCCACGCAGGCGAAAGCCATTCTGGCGGAGGTCAAGAAACGCTGCATGGTGGTCGCGGATGGCGAAACCTTGAAAACGGTCCGCTTTGAGCGCCCGGTCAAGGTTGTTTCCGCCAATGTGCCAGCCGGGAAGCTGCTCTCCACGAAGGAAGCACTCAGCCTGCTGACCACCGGGGTCAAGTGCCCGGTCGTTTATACTGTAAGATCCGGGGATAACCTGTGGATGATTGCGCGCCGGCATGATATGCATGTGCGGGAAATCCATGCGGCCAATCCCGATATGCCCAAACGCCTTCGCGTCGGACAGAAATTGGTCCTGACGGTGAATCGTCCCCCGGTTGCCGTGGAGACGGTCGTGGTGGGTGATAAAAAGCAGGCGATTCCTTTTACAACCCGGGTTGTGTATGATGCCTCGCTGCGCAGCGGAGTCAAGGAGAAGCAGGCCGGGCAAGAGGGCGAAAAACAGGTCCAATATGTACTGACCAAGCGAAATGGCGTGGTCGTGGAGAATAAAACGATTTCCGAGAGAGTGCTGAAAAAACCGGTTGACCAGATCATCGCCCGGACCCGAAGCGGACAGCCGGTGATGGTGGCATCCCGTGGCTTGACCAGCATGATCGGCGGGTATATCTGGCCGACCATCGCGGGGATCAGCTCTCCGTTCGGCGGAGGGCGGCATCACACTGGTGTGGATATCGACGGCGACAGCGGCGATCCCATCCGTGCGGCGAAGTCCGGAACGGTTACTTACGCAAGCCGGTATAAAGCCTATGGCAATCTGATCACGATCGATCATGGGGACGGCACGCAGACCCGGTACGCGCACTGTTCCAAGATTCTGGTCGAGGTCGGGCAGAAAGTAAAGCAGGGCGAATTAATCGGCAACGTAGGATCGACCGGCAGAAGCACCGGTTCCCACTTGCACTTCGAGGTCGTACAAAACGGGATCTTCTGTAACCCGATGAAGGTACTGCGGTAATCCCTTTTCGCAAGAATCGAGTTCAAAGGCGGCATTAACAGCAATGCCGCCTTTTTCGTTCCTGTCGCCAATGCTGCTGAGTCGGGTACACGGCCTGGATTGAAACAACCCCAAACTCCGGCGAATGGCCCACATATTGCCGTCGAATCGGCTTGTCTTCCGGCGTATAATTGAGGCCGGAGAGAGGAGTCATTCGTGATGTTGGGGAAAGTGTTTTCGCATGAAATCCGGCCGGGCGCCGGCTGGATTCTACTTGGCCTGCTGTTTCTTCTGCTGGCCTGGCAGGGGCAAAAAAACGGAATATCACTGCGCTCGGGCGCACTGGGCATAGCGCGCACCGCTTCGCGAGAGCGGCTGTTGTTTCAGACCCGGGGATACAAAACCTATGAAACGGATCATTTTATCATTCGATACAATGACGCGGTTCGGGAACAGGTCTCACTGGTGGCTGAAGCGTCGGAAAAGGCATATGGCCCAGTGACCCGGATTTTTCAGCGGACCCCCGGAGCCAAAACCCTGGTCGTGCTTTATAAAACCCCGGACAGCATGGGAAAAAGCCTTGGCTGGGATCGGGATGAACAAGCGATGGGTGTATATTGGAACGGCTCTATCAGGGTTTTAGATCCGGCGTTTTGGATTACCAACGGCGATGTTCGGAGAAGATTTCTGCAGGAAGGGCCAATGGCGCACGAATTTGCGCACCTGCTCGTCGATCAGGAGACCCATGGAAACTATCCGCGCTGGTTTACGGAAGGAATTGCGCAGTATATCGAGAAAAAGACGACAGGTTTTGAATTTTCGCCCGCCTTGCAGTATAATAAACCTTCGATGGAATACTATGATTTCGCCACGCTTGAACAGCGGTTTGACGATTTGGACACAGCCACCGCGTACCGTGAGAGTTTGGCGGCGGTCGATGTAATTGCCGACCGATACGGAGAACCGAGCCTTTTTAACATGATGCGCTTGTTAGGCCAGGGCAATACCATGGAAGCGGCCTTTTATCAATCAACCGGGCAATCATTTGATCAGTTCGCTTTAGCGTTTCTTGAATCCGCCGACTAAGCTGGAGCGGCCGGCTCCGGCGAAAAAGGCGGACAATCATAGCCATTATGAGTAAGCATGCAGGTTTGGGCGAGGAGGTACATTGGTGCAGGAACATTCACATTCCTTAATTATTGAAGGCGGGAGTCGAGTCAATGGCAGCGTTCGAGTCAGTGGAGCGAAGAACGCCAGCCTGGTAGTTATTGCGGCGGCCGTTTTAGCCAGGGGGAAGACCACTCTGGAAAACGTTCCGCGAATTAAGGACGTTGAGGTTTTATTGGACATTCTGCAGGGGCAAGGCGCGAAAGCGGCCTGGCTGCCCGATGGTTCACTGGAAATCGAAACTCCGGATAACATAGGTACTGAAACACCTTATGAACTGTCCAAACTGCTGCGGGCATCCAACCTGCTTCTGGGCTCGCTGCTGGGCCGGCGGGGCTCGGCGCGGATTGCGCTGCCGGGCGGCTGCGACATCGGCTCCCGGCCGATGGACTTGCATCTCAAAGGCTTGCAGGCGCTGGGCGCAAAGGTGAATTTGGAGCACGGATATATCGAGGCGACGGCACCGGTGCTTCAAGGCGGGCGCGTGTATCTGGACTTTCCCAGTGTTGGCGCTACGGAGAATATCATGATGCTGGCGGCGGCGACCCGCGGACAGACCATCATAGAAAACGCGGCCAAAGAGCCGGAAATCGTTGACCTGGCAAACTTCCTGAATGCCATGGGGGCTAAAATCCGCGGCGCCGGGACCGACCTCATCCGTGTAGAAGGGGTGGGAAACCTGCAGGGAACCCGGTATGCAGTCATTCCCGATCGGATAGAAGCCGGAACTTACATGGCGGCAGCCACCATTACCGGCGGCGAAGTGTACGTTGAAAACGTCATTCCCGCCCATCTCCATCCGATCAAAGCAAAACTGGAGGAAACCGGCTCCGAAGTCACCGTGGAAAACGGCGGCATTCGGGTAAAAGGCCAAAACGCCATCCGGCCGGTAGATATTAAAACCCTGCCGTATCCGGGATTTCCGACCGACATGCAGTCTCAGATGATAGCGCTGATGGCGGTTGCTCAAGGCACCAGCATTGTCGTGGAAAACGTCTTTGAGAACCGGTTCCAGATGGTTGACGAGATCAAGCGCATGGGTGCCAAGATCAAGGTGGAGGGCCATACTGCGGTGGTGGAGGGCGTGGACCAGCTTTACGGGACGACGGTCAAGGCAACTGATCTCAGGGCCGGGGCCGGGCTGATTCTGGCGGCGCTGGTGGCCAAAGGCCGTACCGAGATTGAGAATGCCCATTATATCTATCGCGGCTATGAGAACATCCGCGAAAAACTGATTTCGCTTGGGGTGAACGTCGTTTCCTGAGCGAAGCGGAATCCAACAATCTATCGCCAACCGGGGAGGGTTACGGTTATCGCCGAACCCTCCTTTTCAATTTGCCGGAGCGCAAACTGAGCGCCGAGTTGCCGGGTCAATTGAAGAATCAATTGAAGGGTGGGACTTAAATCATCCGGACCGAACGGACCCGGGAGTTGACCGGGTAATACGTCGAAGAGCTCGGTGCTGTATTTGGCCGGGTGGTTATCGGTAACAATCAGAGCCGGTCCGGCGGCGCCCGGCAGGGTATACACTGAGATCACGCCGCTGGAGCCAAGCGAATCGGCAGCCTGGGCGACCAGAAGACTCAGAAGTAGTTTTAAGCCGGCGGGATCAACCGTGGTCCGTCCCGCGCCGCGCCCTAAATGCAGCTCCAGCCACAAACCGCGCTGTTCAGTAAGAGATTCAAGCAGTGGATAAAGTTCGTTTATGATTTGATTCAGCCGCTCCGGTCGGCCCGTATTTGCTGAAAGCGGCACCGACAGGTGGCGCAGCAGCGCGAGAAACAGCTCGATCCGGACGATGGAATCATTGACTTCGCTCCAGGGCAGCAGGCTGGCAGCGCGGTCCTGATACAACTGCAGGATTCCTTTCAGTACGGTGAATGGGTTGCCAATCCGGTCAACGGCTTCCGCGGCAAGCCCTGGAAGCAGCCGAAACTGTTCATCCCGACAGGGTTCTCCGTACCCCGTTCTTTCTTCCGACACCATTGGAATCATTACAACACCTCTTTCGACCAGGCTCAATGCAATCCCGCCGCATAAGGGTAAATTCACCACGATTCCCAGAAATCCTCTATCGAAATAGCACTAAGAATGTCGAGAGGCGCTTGTTTGCGGCGATTGTTAAAATATTTAAAATCTTTAACCAATCTTTAGGTTGCATTTACCTTAACTTAAGATGCGCTTGCTATAATTCCATCAGAGAAAGTCGGAATATTTCAAATCACGCAGGTTTGGTGAGAGACCGGGCGTGGAAGAAAGGGAGCGTGTGGTATGAAACGGTTGGTATCGGTATTGTTGATTCTTTCTTTTGTCCTGACACTGGTCGTTGTTGCCCAAGCGCCTCAGGCCACTGCAGCCGCGCCGCGGTTGAATAGTTACCCGATCGTTTTGACGGGGGGCCTTGGTGTTTGGGGTCGGGATGAACTTCTGGGCTTCAAGTATTGGGGTGGCTTTACTGACATTCAGCAAAAACTGCGGGATTCGGGTTATGTAACCTATACCTCGGCGGTCGGCCCGGTTTCTAGCTACTATGACCGCGCTTGCGAGCTTTACGCGCAGATCAAAGGAACCCGCGTCGACTACGGTGCGGCACACGCTCTGAAATATGGTCACGAGCGGTATGGCCGCGATTACACCGGAAGAGGCTATTGCCCGAACTGGGGAACCAGCCCGGCCAAGGTACACCTGATCGGCCACAGCATGGGCGGCCCAACCAGCCGGGCTCTGGTAGCACTGCTGGAAGAGGGAAGCATCGATGAAATCATGTATCATCAATCAAACCCGGGCGCACAGCCGATTTCCCCGCTGTTTGAAGGCGGAAAATCCTGGGTTGCCAGCTGCAGCACAATCTCCAGCCCGAATGACGGCACGACGCTGGCCAACGGGTTGAACGGCGTACCGTTCTTCCAGCAGATGATTGCAGGTCTGGTAAGTATTAACGGCGGTTCCCTGGGTCTGATCGATTATGACTTCAAATTGGATCAGTGGGGTCTGACCCGGCAGCCGGGCGAATCCTCCAGAGCATACACTGATCGGGTTTGGGCCAGCAGAATTTGGACCACCAGTCAAGACTTGGCCAACTATGACGGTTCTCCGGAAGGAGCCAAGCTGTTCAACACCTGGGCGACTGCGCAGCCGGACGTATACTACTTCTCTTATGCGACTGAAGCGACTTTCAAGGAAATCTTTACCGGGCGTCAGGTTCCCGAAGTCAGCATGTCGCCGATCTGGACCGCATTCGGGTTCCACATGGGCTCCTACACCACCAGCGCACCGGGCAAAGTGCCGATTGACAAGAGTTGGTGGCAGAACGACGGCGTTGTAAACACCAAGTCCATGAACGGCCCGAAACTGGGCTCTCCCGACCAGATTGTGAACTACAACGGAATCCCGCAGGTTGGGAAATGGAATTACATGGGCCTGTGGAGCAGTTGGGACCACACCGATATCATCGGGATAACCACCCTGTGGTCAGTGGTCGGATTCTATCAGAATATGGGAGCATTGATCGGCTCCCTGCCCAACTAATCAAGGGATCTGGCGAAACCAACAGGTGTCGTAATGGCCCTGAAGGTTTCGCGGGATACATATGCCCGCCTCGTAAACTCCCGGGCCACAAATGTGGCCCGGGCTTTTTATTTCCGCTCATATTCATCGCCGCAGGTACCAAAACTATGCTCAGAACGAAGAGTATGGAGGCCTGCTTGAATGAAAAAGTCATTATTCACGGTCGTCATCGCGGCGGTGCTGGTTGCTGCCGGATTGGTCGGATTTAATGCGATTACGCCAGAAAAAGAGAGCAAAACCCAAGCAGTAGCGGAGAATATGCGCGCGGAAAGCGCCGTAAGCCGTGTTGCACGGCAATTAAGCCCAGCCATCGTGGGCATCACGGCGATTGGCTCTGAGGGAGATTTCTTTTCCCAGCGGGCGGTTGAAAAAAGCGGTTCCGGCGTGGTGGTCGATCCGGACGGCTACATTGTCACCAACAACCATGTGGTGGAGAATGCGGACCGGTTTCTCGTTGTGATGCCGGACGGATCAAAAAGAGACGCCCGACTAATCGGGCGCGACCGGCGCACGGATCTTGCTTTGCTGAAGGTTTCGGGCCAGAGGATGGTTACGGCTCAGTTCGGTGACTCAAGCCGGCTGGTTGTCGGGGAAGGGGTCGTTGCCATCGGCAACCCGTTAGGGCAGCGATTCGCCCGCTCGGTGACGTCGGGAATCATCAGCGGACTGAACCGGCTCCTGACGACCCAGGAAGGCTTCGTTTTTCGGTTGATTCAGACCGATGCCGCGATCAATCCCGGCAATTCAGGCGGTGCGTTAGCCAATCTCAATGGGGAAGTGATTGGAATCAATACGATTAAGATCGCCGTTTCGGGTTTTGAAGGGATGGGCTTTGCGATTCCCTCAAATCAGGTCAAATCAATCATACAGGAACTGCGTGACCATGGAAGGGTAACCCGGCCGGTCGCCGGACTAAAGGTCGTCAAGGAGGTCAGTGCGGCGGATGCCAAGTATTATAACCTCCCGGTTGCTTATGGTGTCGCAGTGGTCCCGGCCAAAAGCGGACCGGCCCATCAGGCCGGATTGCGGGATTACGATATCATTCAGGCGGTCGACGGGCACAAGGTGACCTCGGCGGCTGAGCTGCAGAACTGCATGTTCAACTGCAAGATCGGTGATCAGGTCACGGTTACGGCAGCCAGGCTGACCCGTGGCGGCACGCTGCAGAAATACAAGTACCGGATCAAACTGGACGGTGACCGGTAAGTAATGAGCATTTTTTACACTCATCCCCAGGAACGGCAAAAGACGTCGGGCCTGGGGATTTTTATATACACAAACGGAATAAAAACTCAGTTCAGACAAATGCCCAAATGGAAATACATGGTCATCTTCCAGAGAAACCTAGGTTCGAAAAAACCAATTAGGGCGGGCCAAACGGGGACAAATGCGGTCTATAATGACTAAAAATAAAATCTATTTTGATTTTTCTAATAATTATAATTATAATGATTAGAGGGGCCGGCCATCCAATGGCTGGACCAACAGATAGAGGTGGAGGGATATCGGAATGGGTAGAAAATGGATTGGGTTATTTCTAGTGGCGGTCATGTTGGTTTCGTCGGTATGCGTGCTCCCGCCAGCGTCTGCTCAGGCGGCCGTGCCTCGGCTGAACAATTACCCGATTGTTCTGGTGCATGGCTTTATCGGCTGGGGCAGAAATGAAGTTTTGGGGTACAAATACTGGGGCGGGTTCGGAGACCTTCAGGAGGACCTGAATCGCGCGGGGTATACCTGCCGTACGGCCGCAGTCGGGCCGGTTTCAAGCAGCTGGGATCGTGCCTGTGAGCTGTACGCTCAAATCGTGGGTACCACCACCGACTACGGGAAGGCCCATTCGGATAAATATGGGCATGGGAGATACGGGCGTACATATACCGAGCCGCTGGTTCCGGGGTGGGGACAGCTGGATGCCAACGGCAAACTTCAAAAGATACACCTGATTACCCACAGCCACGGTGGGCAGACCGGACGGATGCTAATCTATCTGCTGGAAAACGGGGATCCTGACGAAGTGGTAAAAACACCGGCTGGGGAGCTTTCACCGCTGTTCGAAGGCGGGAAGGACTGGGTGGCCAGTCAGACGCTGGTGACGGCGCCATGTGACGGTACCACGCTTGCGACGCGTGTGGAGCAGATTATTCCGGTTGCGCAGCAAATCTTTGGATTGGTCGCTGCGGCATTGGGTGTGACCGGACAGCAGTTGTATGATTTCAAATTGGATCAGTGGGGTCTGAAACGGAATCCGGGTGAAAACATCACCAGTTACGCAAGCCGGGTGTGGAGCAGTAGTATTTGGTACAAGACCGAGGACATCAGTTCCTGGAACCTGAGCCCGGAAGGGTCGCGGCAGTTCAACGGGCTTTATCCGGATTCGCCGGGTGTGTACTATTTCACAGTGGCTGGCGAGGAAACCTATCGCAGCCTGTTCACCGGCAAGCAAGTCCCGGAAATTGGCATGAATGTCGGATTTTCAGCCTTTGCCTTCCTGATGGGCAGTTACACCCAGGACGCTTCCGGCGGTCGGGTTACCGTGGATAGGAGCTGGTGGCAGAATGACGGTGTTATCAACACCAATTCCGCCGATGGGCCGACGATTTATCCGACCGGCGCAGCACCAGCTACCATTGTGCCTTACAGTGGAGTACCGAGAATCGGGGTCTACAATTATATGGGACTCTGGGACCACTACGATCATTTCGATCTGGTCGGGATGCCGTTCTTCTTCTCTTCGGTACGCAATTGGTACCTGAACCAGGCGGCAACGCTCGGCGCATTGCCGAACTAAACCTAAATGCCAAGCATGAAAACGGGGCGGCCCACGATGAGTGGGCCGCCCTTCTCAGTTTACAGGTCATACTGGGAGCAGCCAGTTAAATAGGTATCCCACCAAAGTGATCGCTATGGCCATAATACTGGCGAAGATCCCGATCAGCTTTGGCTTCAATACGTTTCTCAAGATGATCATCTCCGGCAAGGATAGCGCGGTTACAGCCATCATAAAGGCAAGCACGGTCCCCATGGCCATTCCTTTTTCCCGCAGTGCGGCCACAATGGGAATCGTGCCGGCTGCGTTCGAATACAGCGGCACCCCAAGCAGGACGGCGATCGGAACCGCCAGTGGGTTATTCGGCCCGGCCCATTTCACCAGCGCGTCTTCCGGCACATAGCCGTGAATGCCGCCGCCGATAGCGATGCCTACCAGGACGTAAGGCCAGATTTTGCGCAGGATCTCCATCACATATCCGCGAGCATATACCAGACGTTCCGGCCAGGTTGGTTCGTGCACTTCAACCCCGCCCATCTTCACTTCATAGACATAGCCTTCAACCAGATGTTCGAGATTGAGCCGGCCAATGACAATGCCGGCGGTGATAGCGATCACCAGACCCGTGAAAAGATAGATCGCAGCAACCTTGATACCGAACATTCCGAAGAGCATAACGAGCGCGACTTCGTTGACCATCGGAGAAGAGATCAGGAAAGAAAACGTTACGCCCAGCGGGACGCCGGCTTCGATAAACCCGATGAACACCGGGATTGCAGAACAGCTTCAAAACGGAGTAACAATGCCCAACAGTGCGGCAACGCCATTACCAAGATAGGTTCGCCGGTAGCTGAGCAGCTGCCGGGTCTTTTCCGGCGGGAAAAAACTCCGGATGATTGCTACCGCAAAGATGATCAAAATCAGCATTATGAAAATCTTGAGCGTGTCGTATATGAAAAAGTGAATCGCTTCCCCCAGACGGGTTCCGGCCGTTAGATGCAGGACCCTCCAGGCAACCAGGTCGGCAATCCATTTAAACACGATCACCCCTCCGTTCGAGCGCGAATCAATTCATGACCGATTGGGGTTTCTAAACCAGTTCCTCCCGAATATATCTGGAAAGATCGCTTCGGCTCGGTACACGGCCAAAGACTTTTACCTTTTCGTTAATCACGAGTGCTGGCGTAGACATTACGTTGTAGGCCATGATTTTTTGGATATCCTGAACCTTTTCAACGGCAGCTTCCACATCTAATGAAGCAAGCACTGCGGTTACATCCTTTTCTAACTGACGGCAGCGGGCACATCCGGTGCCAAGCACCTTTATTTCCATGAACGGTTCCTCCTTCGCCCGATTCCAGGGGCTAATTCCTATAAAGCTAAAGCAAGGCCTACCCGCGCCGGGTAAGCCTTGTTTTCCGGGTGCGGTCGGTTTTACCAAAGAAGCCGACTAGAGTTCATCAAGAACCAGATCATAAGCCAGCGAGGCATGTTCTTCGACCTGATTATAGCGCTTGGCTTTCTGCACGCCGGGCAGCATTTGCGACAGATCAAAGTACTTATAACCACTGACCCCGATCTGGTCAGCCACTTTTTTGGCGCAGGCGACTGGGCAGCCATCGATCACAACTAAATCGGCGCCCTTTGCCGATTCAATGTACGAGGGGACTTGCGCTCCCAAAGCGGCGAGGCAGGACATCTGTCCCGTACCCTGCTGCTGCATTTTCACGACCACCGAATTGGCAATTTGCCCGAGATTTGAGGCTCCTGAGCATGCCACAACCATTCGTTCGCTCGCGGCCGAGCAACAATCGTTTGCCATTTTCATCCCTCCACATAACTCAAAAGTATTATCCAATAGGGGCGGGCACCCGCCGAGATAATTAATTATATAAGCATTCACTTATTTAAGTCAAGCAATTTTATCCATTTCTGCCTGGTGAGCGCCAAACGAGACACAACAAGTAATGAGCATTTAATTAATGTATAAGAATATTAGCATATAATGTTGACAGCAGCTGACAAGAAACCCTATTATTATCTGTAATAATCCCAGAACAAAGAAAGGGTGTAAAAAATGTCGAAAAAAGGGATTGCTGCGGCGTCGGTGGTGTTAGTTGTATTGGCGGTGATACTCGGAGGGATTCTGAAACTGGATTTAGCCGTTTCTTTCAGTTTAGGCGTGCTTGGAGCGGTGGTGACTTTTTTCCTTCTTACGGGGGAAAAACCGCAAAATGTCCGGTGGGTGATGTTATTCAGCTGGGGACTGGTCTTCGCTGCGTTAATCGTCACGTCAAATGTAATGGTACACGGTTTCTTTATTTGCCCGTCAAAGATCCCCCTTGTCGGTGAGGCCGCGGGAACCATTCCCAAGATCGAGCATACCGATGCGGCAAAAGGGATTTTACCATGCTTTTTCGGCATGTTTCAAAACTACCTTTCCAGTTTTCTGACCGAAGGCTTCTCGGTCTCGGTGATATCTTTGTCTATCACGATCCTGGGCGGAATCTTTTTCTTGTGGCTGGCGATCACCCTTGTGCTTGGCCGCTCCTGGTGCGGATGGATTTGTCCGTTTGGCGCGATCTCGGACGGATTGTCCAGAATTCCGAAAGAGCCGCGATGGAAAATAGACCTTACTAAAAACGCAAAATACATGCGTTATGGTGTCTTTTTGGGGATCATGTTACTTTTCCTGGCGGCCAAAGCGGCGCCGACATTCGATTACTGCATTGTCTGCCCGTTCAAAGGCGTATATCATTCGCCGACCTATTTTTCGGATATATTCGCGGTGCCATCGGAGTTTATCACATACGCGCTTTTCATTGGATTCTTCCTGGTGATTCCGATCTTAGTCGGAAAACGGCTGTGGTGCAGTGCGGTTTGCCCAATGGGGACGCTGACCAGTTTAGTTGGCTCATACAGTTTGTTGACGACTCGAATTGACCGGGAAAACTGCGTTAACTGCCGGAAATGCGTGGATAAATGCAAAATGTCAGCGATTCGTCTGGACGACAAAACCGTAAAGCTCAGCGCCAGCACCTGCGGCAACTGCGGTGATTGCATGGCAGTATGCTCGAAGGACGCCATCAAGTGGCAGATCCGCGGTACGGACATAGAAATCGGACAGGTATTCATTCCCGTCATTATCGTCATCTTGATCACTGTTGCCGTTCTGCTCACTGCGGTTATGTGGAAGCCGGTTCTGACCGGACTCGCCGGGTTGTTCTAAATTAAAAGGAGCTGTGATAAAAACATGGATAAACAGCGCGGATTGGCGAATACGCTCGGTACCTGGTTAGTCACTTCCGGGTGTAATATCGGCGCCTTGTATTTGATCCTCGCATCGATAAGCGGATGTACTGGTTCATGCGGAATGTGCGGCTTTGGATGCATTCAGTCCGCTGCAGGGATAGCGGGTGGAGGGGTGCTGCTGATGGCCGGCAAAGGGATCAAACGGCTCGTTTAATCATCTTTGAATTGGCTCACCGTTCATAAAGACGAAAGAACAACCGCATTCTGGCTTCGGCCAGAACCGGTTGTTCTTTGCTTTGTTTGAAAGACGCGGAGCATAGAGCGTTGGCCTTGAAACGGATGGAGGAATTGGGAATGATATGGCATGATGAAACAGGGGTGAAAAGATTGCGTTTCCAAGTCTTATCGGTGGGCCGGATCAAAGAAGGATACCTGAAAGAAGGCATTCAGGAGTACCTGAAGCGCCTGCGTCCCTATGTCGCGGTGGAGCTTGCCGAAGGACTGGAGGAGAAAACACCGCCCAATCCTTCGGACGCGACCATTGAAGCCGTGATCGAGAAGGAGGGCCAGCGCATCCTGGAGCGCCTGAAAGACGGCGATTATGTCGTGGCGCTCGATTCCCGCGGCAAGGCCCTGACTTCGGAGCAGCTCGCGGGCTTCCTCGAAGCCCGCATGAACGCCAGCATTGGCCGTATCGTCTGGATCATCGGCGGATCTCACGGCCTGTCCCAAGCGGTCCTCGACCGTGCCGACTACACCTTGTCCCTGTCCAACCTGACTTTCCTGCACCAGATGACCGGGATGATACTGCTGGAGCAGTTGTATCGGGGGTTTAAGATTATTCGGGGTGAACCGTACCACAAGTAACCTATCGAGGGTGTCGTCATCGGCACCCTGTTTCTGCCAGGAAATTGCATTCTCTAAAAAACGCGGATAAGCCCCATTTTCAACTCTGTCATCCTGCTGACTTTCTTGTTGGTCAATCACTTGTCTTGTGGTTATTTACGAACTCCTTTTTGAGATCTAAGTAGCTTTACATATGTCATCATGATATATTGATGAATGATATAAGGTAGCCTTGAGGAGGTAGACCCATGGCGAAGAGGAACAAGTCAAAGTATGCTTTGTTAGGAGTCTTAAGTTTAGCGCCGGGTTCCGGTTACGATATCAAAAAGTTCTGCGATATATCCATAGCCCATTTTTGGAATGAGAACTATAGCCGCATTTACCCGGTGCTTAAACAGCTCAAACAGGAAGGGCTGGTAGAGGTGACTGCCGAGCAGAATGAGGGTCGGCCGACCCGAAATATATACACCATCACCGATGTGGGGCGGCAGGAGCTGGCGGAGTGGTTGGCGGAGCCGATCGAGGAGGTTCCAGATCGAAATGAACTGCTTCTTAGGCTGTTCTTTGGCAATCAGCTTCCACTGGAAAACACCTTGGCAAAATTGCAGGAGGAAAAGCAGAAACACCAGGTGCTACTGGCCAACTACGAGCGGATTACCTCGAAGCTGAAGCCGCTTGACGGAACGGAAGAGACCCCCTTCTGGTTTGCTTCCGTTTCCTGGGGGCTGTATTACTCTCGCAGCAAGATCGCCTGGTGTGACGAGACGATCGAATTGCTTACGAATCACAGAAACAAAGGCAACAGACCATCCGAAGCAGAAGCAAGGTCCAACACACTTCCAAGGAAAGGGAGAAAGGGGAAAGGAGGAACTGGGCATGAACGTGGTAGCGATCAACGGAAGCCCGAAAGCGGCAAAGAGTAATACCGACAAGATTCTACAGCCATTCTTGACGGGCGCGGCTGAAGCAGGAGCGGTTTGTGAAACGGTTTACGCGGCAGAATTAGAGGTTAAGGATTGCTGTGGATGCTTTACCTGCTGGAACAAGACGCCGGGGGTCTGTGTGTACAACGACGATATGCCTGGCTTGCTGGAGCGGATTCGGGATGCTGATTATGTGGTCTGGGCTGGACCGCTGTACTTTTACGGGATGACGGCTCGGCTTCAGCGAATCATTGAGCGGACATTACCCCTTGTGAAGCCATACATAATATGGAATGGAGAGCGCTATGTCCACCTCCAGCGCTATGAAAAGCGGCCCAAACTTGTCCTGGTCTCGAACTGTGGCTTTCCGGAACGGGTGAATTTCAATTCCCTGCAGGAGACTTTCTCGCTCTTAAGTGGTGGGCATGGCCCGGCGGCAGCTGTTATGTGCACCGGGGGCGAACTACTGGGGGTCGAGGAATTGAATGGGCAATTCGACTGGTATATAGCGGCTGCGTATGCGGCGGGTAGGGAATTAATTAAAGAAGGCCGTATGGCAGATGAAACTGAGCATACACTGGCACGCAGTCTGGTTCCGGTGGATATCTTTGTGACAATGGCTAATTCCAGTTGGAACGTTCCGGGTGACGATCCGCCCACACTTTCTGAGGTTTTGTCGGAAAGGTCAAGGGATAACACGGCTTCAACGCAGGAACAGGTACGGCAGCTTACCGATACTGATATTGGGAATTCCATGCGTGGTCTTATTGCCGCCATGGCGAACAATTACAGGCCGGAAGCAGAGCGGAATCTGGCATCGGTAATCCAGTATGAGGTCAGCGGGAATGAACCAGGGCAATACTTCCTGGTGATTGAAAGCGGGCGCTGCACAGCTTTCGAAGGACGACATACATCGCCGAAACTTACCATCTATACCTCTTCGCAGATATGGCGATCGATTGCCGAGGGCAAACTGGAAGGCAGTACCGCGCTAATGAATGGACAGTATCGGTTTGAGGGAGATCTTGCTTTGCTGATGAAACTTAACCAATTATTTCGCTCGGCCCATCCTGCCTCACCGGTTCCGAATGTGCGCCGGACCGGAGGGCCATTGCCCATCCCCGGTATGCAGTGGCTGACGGTTGCCTTTGCTCCATGGATCGCATTCTGGGTCTTTTCGGGGCGGTACGGTGTAGCCGCCTGTGCCGGCGCCTTAGGCCTGGCAACAATTATTCTGTTTTATCGTTGGCTCTACCTGGAGGTATCAATGATGGATGCTGGATCTCCATTATTCTTCGCCGCAGCCCTTGGGCTATTTTTGGTCGCACCTTCAGCACTGAGTAATTACGGAATGGTGTTAGGCAACTTGACGCTCGCCGCTTTGTGGGCCGGAACATTAATGACGGAGCAGCCGCTAACCGCAGTCTACTCTAAACATAAGTATCCGCTTGAAATTCAGGCAACACCGCTCTTTATTCGCATTAATGTAATCCTAACTACCTTCTGGGTGTTGATCTACATCACGCAGGCGGCCATTGCTATCATGGCCCCAGTCCAGCCAGTGCTACGGGGAATTTGGCTAGCAGGGGTTAATCTATTGTTGATTCCAGCATTTATTTTTACCAGCCGCTTTCCGGCTTGGTTCATTTCGCGTCGCGCAAATCAACCTGTTTGGTAGTCCGCCAAAAGCTATCAATGAGTGAGCAGAAGATGATTGGCGGGTTACAATCGGATTTTTACTTGAACCAAGCAAGTGAATATGATGATAATTGGTTAATTCTGATACTTATCGGATTACACCGTTACGGTGAACCGTACCATAAGTAACCTATCGAGGGTGTCTGAATCAAAGTGGATTCATATCGATGCCAGAAGGAGGCGGTAATAAAGTATGAAAAAGGTTTTGGCAGGCGTGCTTGGATTCATTTTGATAGTGGGGGCATTCTATGCTATTCCCGAACTCTCTGAGCGCAAGCTTTCCTATACCGTGGTTCGAACGGAAGGAACAGCGTATGAAGTCGGATATGCAGAGGGAAAGCAGATATTGAAACAAAACCCGGATTTCGCAAATACTCTGCGAAATCCGTTCTTCTTGGAAAGCAATTCGCGGAATTTTAACCGGGTGTTGGTGATCTTAAAGAAGTATGATCCGCAGTTGCTGGAGGAGATGCGCGGTTTCTCCGATGCTACCGGAATTCCTTATCAAGATGTGGTAACGAAACTCAGTACATATGGGTTCAGGCCGCCGTTGCCGTTTGGATGTACGCAGATGGCGGTTTTGTCTAAGGTTACCGGCACGGGACATACATTGGTCGGAAGAAATTACGATTTCTCGGACATCGAAGCGCTGACGGACCGATTGCTGATCGTACAAACAAGGTCGGACTCTCGGTCGACGCTCGGGATGAGTCAGCACGTATTCGGCAGATATGAGGGGATCAATCAGGACGGTGTTTATGTCGGTATATCGGCGGGCTGGGGAAAGGGACGGACCGCTAAGGGGTTCTTCTTTCCAATGGTGGTTAGGGTTTTGTTAGATCAGAGTCAAACAGCCGATGATGCGGTGGCATTACTCAAACGTTTGCCCCTGGGCGGTTCGTACAATTACCTGATTGCTGATCCCGATCATGCTTATGTGGTTGAGGTAAGCCCTCCGAGAATTGCGGTTCGGCAGCCGGAGAACTGTATTCTGGCTGCGACCAACCACTACGTTGCGACCTCCATGAGAAAAGAGCGTATGCGGGTTATGGCTAATTCCACCTTGCGATACAGGACGGTTATCCAAGCGTTAAATGAGACTCCGCCTATTAACTTGGCTCGGGTAGAAAAAGTTCTTTCCAGTCATGGCACGGAGGGCGTTTGTATGCACGCCTATGCGACGTTTCTAGGTACTATGTGGTCAGCGGCTTTCGACTTGGAAAAAGGGAAAGCCTATTATAGCTTTGGCGCCCCCTG
The DNA here is from genome assembly GCA_050258755.1 of Solirubrobacterales bacterium. GTDB lineage: Bacteria > Bacillota > Syntrophomonadia > Syntrophomonadales > DTU052 > JBLMZI01. The sequence goes on from JBLMZI010000011.1 coordinate 181,472, forward strand.
CCGCAACCCTTTCCGTGAAATCTCACTTCAAGCCAAGCCCGGAAAGCAATCGGCCGAAGATTATGAGGCCAAACTACCGCCGAGCGACTGGAAAAAATAGTGCGGCCCACGGTGTTCCAACGCGGATATTTATGATGAGATAACCCCCGCTAAGCTCGGCGGGCAGGCGGCAGATGCAGTAAAAGCAACAATAATGGAGCATGCGGGTACAAGCGCCAGCTGGTTAATTTCTTTGGTAAATGAGCGCGCCATTTAGCTTCTTTACGTAATTCAGTTTGCGGTTTTCCCAGTTCAGCCCGACCACAAAAAACTCAAAGGGAAACGGTACTTATCCTGCTTTTCGATGAAAAACGTTCATATTCAAGGACATGGTACAATTATCCTGTAAAGGGAGGAGGGTGCACGTGAAAAGGCTGATCGAGGAAACCAGACGAATTTATGACACAAAGAAGGTGCGGTTCGGCTTTTTCGATCGGCGGTACAATCGGGTGAGCCCACCGTCATGGATGAAAAAACGCAAGGATACGCGGTTGGAAGCACAATACCGGGACCAGGAACTGCTGCTCTCCCAGGGCGACATCGTATTTGCACATCTCGTTCAAGCCAACTCAATGCTGTTCGAGCCGGGTAAATTCGACAATCCCGCCGCCATCGTATTCAGCTTGGACCGGCATTATGACGATAACCTGGGCGAACTGCAGAAAATTGGGCACGTTTTGTTCGGGTTGAAAGGGCATTCGGTCGAAGATCCTGAACTGAAGGAATTCGCCGATGTGATCACAGATGAGATGAAGACCTTATTTAACGTGCCGCTGCCAAGCGGGATTACGGATGGGCATGAAGTCTTCTGTTCCTCGATTATGATTCACCGGAAGCACATCCCGAGTGGTTTTATGCAATCCGGATGGATTCCCTTACTGGTGAATCCGCGCCTGACCAATGCCTGCAGGGTGCTTCCTGAGCGCTACTGGGCCCAAGAACTCGTTGAGTATTGGACCGTGGACTTGTAAGCTCCAAAGGTTCAATCGATTGAAAGGTTACAGAGAGGGATCATGAAAGAATATCGAAGAGCATATCCGCGGTTTTCTTTATGTGGGCTCAACTGCGGCCTTTGTCCGCGTTACCATGCCGATGGAACATCCCGATGCCCTGGTTGCGGAGGAAAAGACTTTCATTTAAAACATCCCACTTGCGCAGTCATAACCTGCAGTCAAAAGCATGAAGGCGTGGAGTATTGTTTTCAATGTTCATCTTACCCATGCGCCAGATACCAGAAACCTTCTCCAACGGACTCCTTCATAACCTACCGACACGTTCTCGATGACTTTGGGAAAGCCAAAAGCAATGGCCTTTCCGCCTATCAGCATGGGCTGGATGAAAAGGTAGAGCTGCTGAGATTTTTCATTGATGAATGTAATGACGGAAAGAGAAAGAATTTCTTTTGTATTGCCGTGAACTTGCTCAGGCTCGAAGACGTGAGGGCGATTGCAACGCGCATCCGGCAGGATGAGTTTCTTAAGGAGCTTCCCCTAAATGAAAAGAGCGCAGTGGTTATAACATTGCTTCAGGAACAAGCCAAGAAGCAAGATATTACCTTGGCGCTAAGGAAATGAGCGATTATGAACCGTACCACAAGTAACCTATCGAGGGTGTCAAAAGAGCTCCAAGGTCGGGATTGTTCCTGTTCGTACGAAAGGAGAAGCAGCTTTGAAATCAAATGATGGCTGGAGATTCTCTTGGATGGAGATGTTGATTCCAACAATTCTGATTGCGTTTTTCTACACCATAGCAATACTCCTTTGGCGAAGCACCGGGATCATCTTCTACCTATATAACTTCGTTTACCTCGGCACTGCAATTGCGGCCGGGCTTGCGCTCATGCGGACCTTACCGAAAAAACATACGGCATGGGGCCGCCGGATAGCGCAGTTCCTGGTGGGCTGCTATCTCTTGTTTTTTGTCGGGTTTGGTTTGCATGAGAACATGCAGTTTGAGGGTTTTGTGCTTTATCTCGTTATGGGGCTTTTCGCCGGTGCAGTGATTCACTATCTGATTGCCAAGCTGTTCGGCCCTGTGATCTTCGGGCGAGGCTGGTGTGGCTGGTCTTGCTGGACGGCCGGTTTTCTTGATCTACTACCGTGGAAAAAACCTAAAAACGGGCGTTTGCGCAAATGGGGCGCTGTCCGCTATGTTCATGCCGTTCTGTCAACATCACTAATACTAGTGCCGATTTATTTATTAGGGGTTTCGGCTCAGGAACTCCACGGCACAGTGAGCGGTTACTGGTTTGCGATCGGGAATATTCTTTATTTCGGCTCTTCGATTTTCCTGGCTTGGCGATTAAAGGACAATCGTGCCTTCTGCAAATACCTCTGCCCGATTCCGGTACTCCAAAAAGCCGGCAGCCGCTTTGCCCTGCTTAAAGTCGCTGTCGATCCTGAAACATGCATCGAATGCGGCAAGTGCGAGAAGGCGTGCCCCATGAATATTCTGCTGCTCGACTACAAAAACGCCGGGACTCGCGTGCTTTCCACCGAATGCGTCCTTTGCACCACATGCATGGAAATTTGTCCGACCCACGCGGTCACGATCAACTTGGGATTTGATCTCGGAGGCATCGAGCATCTGTGCTATCAAGGGGACGAACCCAGGAATTACACGCCAAAGAAAATAAAGAGGAAGTCCCAGGATGGAGGCGCTGCAGTCGAGGGATAAAAGCGGCGCAGGGAGAGTTTAGCCCCCTACGCGGGGCATCTTCGGTTTTCACCGTCTTCTAGATGCATTTAAAGGAGAATGGGCGAAAGCTGACGAAGAAAAATAAAGAATAATGGGGAATGGAGCTATGTGTAGGGGGTGCCAAAAATGTTTCGAAATTATGCCAGGATTGTTATTGTTCTCTTGGCGGGTTCATTGGTGTTGCTGGCTTTAGCCGGCTGCGGAGAGAAGACGGTTACCAACATGTCTTTTGCTGGCGGTAGTTACACCGGAGAAGTCATGGATAACCAAGGCCCGACGATTACGATTGATGGAATAAAATACAAAACCTTCCCGAATGGAAACGGCATTCTCGTGTTCCCTTCCGGAATGAGATGTGATGGAACCTGGGAAATGGGGCAATTCATTAGTCCCCATCGCACCGATTTTGGCGCCATAGCATCATCGGCTCCGCCCGACCAGGCGGCTGGCAAAAGCCCATCACCACCGACAACGCTTTCGGGACAGGCCTGGGCCGATGTCAAGACTTACCTTCATCAATATGACAAATGCGGCTTTTCTAAGGCAATCAGCCTCGGAAAAGAGAGTACCTACCGGTCGGCTTTAGTTGATGTGGAGGTAAAGGTGGATTCCAAGCTGAAATCGGTTGCCTTGTATGATCCCAATAAGAAAGAGTTAACGCTTTCAAAGAGTCCGGATAAGCCTCAAGCTGACGTCAACGAATCCATTTGGCACGAGCTTACCCACAGGATTGAGGACAATAATGGCGACATTGGGGCTTTTGACAGCGATGCCTATGCTGAACGCAATATTGACTACATGACCCGAGTGACAGATTCCCTGAATGTGTTGGAAATGATGGAGAAACAGGCGCGCAAAGGCGGCGACCCAGAACAAGTTAAGAAGAAGTGGGATGCGTTTGTCCGGCGGGTCGATGAGGCGAAAGCCGCTAATCCTGAAAATCCCGTGAATATACAGAAACTGCAGGAATGGTCAGGCTTTGATGTTGATCCTGAGAAGATCAAAGAGGTGTATCGCAGTGGTCAAGCCGGCCCCGAATTGCAGGCAATTTTCCAATAGGTTGGTTGACCACTAGAATACACAGGGGACGCTGATCCTTAAACACCTGTCATGCCCATGAATTGCGCACGATGGGTGTTTTTGCAGTTTCTGACCTCCAACGAAAGGATATCAAGGAGAAGATCCTCGAAGACGCTCAAATCAAAGCGGAAATGGTTGCGGCCCCGGAAGTCATGGCGGCGTTTTACACGGGCGCGCTGCTTCAAACCGCTCGCTGGTGGGTTGGATCGCTGGGTGTGCGTTCAAGAATAGCTATCAGAGAAGAAAGGAGCAGTTCACGATGGCGACTTCAGTTGACTTTATCGAATACGTCTGCGATCGCGTGAAAGACACGGGTTCTGTGCGGTACAGGAAGATGTTTGGCGAGTATATGGTCTACGTTGACGACAAACCGATTTTGCTTGTGTGTGACAACACCGTGTACGTTAAAATCCTGCCGTGCATTGACACGCTAATGACAAATGCGGAACGCGGATACCCCTATAACGGCGCAAAGGAGCATTACATCCTGGACATTGACAATGGTGGGGTTTTGACGTGGGATGTTGTTGCCGCGCTATTGCCCGTAACGCCGTTCCCGAAGCCACGTAAAAAGAAAGGTTAGTACGCGGTCAGGTTGAGCCAGGGCGGCTTCATCAAAAGAAAGGCGGCACGATGAGCTTTTACGAGGAAAAGATATTCCCGTATTTGATGAACAAAATTATTGGGAATGCAGAAATAATAGAACACCGCCGTCAGCTGCTGAGCAAAGCGAGCGGGCGGGTCCTGGAGATTGGCATTGGCACCGGATTAAATCTGAATTTGTATCCTGCCGGGGTCGCCGAAATTGCGGCGGTTGATCCGTATCCGCGTGAATTGCCGCCAGGCCGGGTAAAGGTCGACCTATATCCCGATAATGTGGAAAGCATGCGTTTTGAGGACAGCACTTTCGACACGGTGGTCAGCACGTTTACGTTATGCAGTGTTGAAAATCTGCCTGCAACCATACAAGAGATCAAACGAGTATTGAAGCCGAACGGGAAATACCTGTTCTTAGAGCACGGCAAGGCGGTAACGCGATTTGCGCAGCGGCTGCAGGATGCGGCCAATCCGCTGTACAACGTTTTCGCTTGCGGTTGCAATATCAACCGGGATTACCGGCAGGTTATAACGGCGTCGGGATTTCGCATTGAGAAATATGCGCTGCACAGCGTCAATATTGTTCCGGCGGTTTTGACGGGATATCTGTATGAGGGGGTGGTGAGGAATGAAAAGCACCAGACTGATCTATAGGGTTGCGATGGCCCGGTCAAAGAAGTGGATGATCGATAAGTACGGTGACCGGTTCTGGCAGCGGTTCCAAACCGACTCCGATCAATGGCTGGAGCGGATTTTGCCTGAAGTACCGGATATCGGGAACAGCATCTTTGCTTTTAATTATGCCTTCTGCCCGGCCTACATCGCGTGGTATAAATCATTAATTGGCCTGGGCCTGTCGAATGATGAGGCGGGAGAGGCAATCTGGACAATGAACGAGCGGCTGCTCACAATGATTCCAGGATGGCTGATGCCGCTGGGGAAACGAACGTATCTGGGCGGTTTTCGTAAAAAAGCGGCGGAACATGCCGAAAAGTCACGGCTGAACGATCTGCATCCTTATGACTGGAAGATTACCTATCGCGAGATCAGCCAGAACACTTTTGAGATCGATATTACTGAGTGCGCTATGCTGAAATTGGGCCGGGATTTTGATGCATTGGGAATGTTCCCTATGCTATGCCGCATGGATTATCTGCTGGCTCATTACATAAGAACCGGATTTGAACGTACCAAGACGCTGGCTGACGGCGATGAGTGCTGCAATTGCAGGTATCACCTGGGGGGCAGCTGCGACTGGCCGCCCGCGGGAGGGTTTTATCAGCAGAAATAGCTGTTGAAACACGAACCGGATGAGGCGGGTATGGTGAACCCTCCCATAAGTAGGAATCAGCTTCTGGACCGGTCGATTATCCGTCGGCTGAAACATTATCGCCAAGCTTTTGTAGATCCGAGCTGGAGAAAAACCAACGGTGAGGGGGTAAGCGGGTTGAAAATGCGGGAAGAGTACACATGTCCTTTAGAATTAACGCATGATATTACCAAAGGCAAATGGAAGCCGATTATTATATGGCAGCTTGGGCAAGGACCCTGTTCTTTATCCAAACTCGAAAAAGATATTCAGGGAATCAACCAGAAAATGCTGTTGGAACAGCTCAAGGAGTTAATTGATTTCGGAATGGCCGCAAAACATGCGTTTGACGGTTATCCCCTAAAGGTTGAATACTTTCTGACTGAACGCGGGGAAAAAATGTTGGAAGCGATTACGATTATGCAGGGGATAGGGATTGATCTCATGAAAGAGTGGCACGCTTGAATTTCTTCGAATCAGAGGCGTTTCGCGTGCAGGATACCCACAAAAAAGTGGGTTATTTACCGCTGGCTTTTGAGGCGTTATAGTTGCTTAAAAGCAACTTAGAAAGAGGCGGGACCCGATGAACGATACAGAAAAAACGATTGGCAAATTAATCGACAAACAAGGGGTATCTTTTATCAGTTCGGTAGACGAAGACGGCTTTCCTAATACAAAAGCGATGTTGCCTCCGAGAAAACGCGATGGTATTGAGACGTTCTATTTTACCACCAACACGTCCTCAATGCGGGCGGCGCATTACCGGAAAAACCCCAAAGCTTGCATCTATTTCTGTGATACCAGGTTTTTTCGCGGCGTTATGCTCAAGGGATCAATGGAGGTGTTGGAGGATGAGGTCAGCAAAGAAATGATCTGGCGGGAGGGCGACACCATGTATTACCCATTAGGGGTCACAGATCCGGATTATTGTGTGTTGAAATTTACCGCGCAGTCGGGAAGATACTATGCTAACTTTCATTCAGAGGATTTTACGGTCAAGTAAGAATAACAATGTTGACGTTGTTACGGAGGAGAGGATAAAAATGAACGAATTTGAGGGAAACAATCAAGCGTTATTGCGTTTGATCGAAGAATGGGAACCCAAGCTGATGGCGCTTTCCGAGGACACCATTGCGAACCGGCGGAACGATCAAAACCGAACCATCAAACAGATTGTCGGCCATATGATTGATTCGGCGTCCAACAATACACACCGTATTATTCATTTGCAGTACCAGCCGAGCCCTTTAATCTTTCCGGATTATGCGAACCTTGGCAATAACGATCGATGGATCGCAATCCAGAATTATCAGGGCGGAAACTGGCAGGATCTCGTTGGTCATTGGAAGTTCGCCAACCGCCATCTTGTCCACGTCATCCGCAATGTGAACCCGGATAAATTGGACAACGAATGGATTACCGCACTCAATCAGAGCGTATCGCTCAAAGCGATGATCATTGACTATCTGCGTCATTTCAAATTGCATCTGAGTGAGATCGATGCATTGATCCATCAATAGCGGCGGTAATCGAATGCTGTTCGATGTACAGTTCAAATGGATTGGCGGCGCGACCTGGACACTGAGCCTTGATGGTTTCAAATTGGCCTGTGATCCGGTCTTGTGTCCGATGGGTAAGGTTCAGAAATATGGCTTTGGCATGGTTGGGAAGCGGCTGACCGCGCCCGGATTTGATGCCGATGATTTCCGAGATGTGGATCTCTGGCTGATCAGCCATGAGCACAAAGATCATATCGACAGTGATGGGTTGTCGCAAATCGATCCGAATGCACCCTGCGTAACGAATAGGGGGGCTGCTGCCCGGTTAAGGAAAATCGGGCCCCGGCAGTTGATGATATTAGAGCACGGCCAGACCGTTTCGTTGGAAATCAAGGATTTTTCGTTAGAAATCGAGGCCATTCCGGCTGTTCATGCATCCAACCGGTTGGCCAGCCATTTTGCCGGCAGAGGGAATGGCTACTGGCTGACCCTGAAAAAAGGCCCGGCAAAAACCAGCATCTATGTCACCGGCGACACGGTCTGTCACGCCAAAGTTACCCGGTATCTGGCAAATCGCACAGCAGACATCCTTATCCCCAATCTGGGGAAATCCCATATCGGTAAATTTGGGTCACCGTATACGCTGTCAGCCGAAGGGCTGCACAAAGTCGTTGATTTAGTGCGGCCGCGCCTGGTTTTCCCGGTTCATCACAGCAGTTTCTCCCATATGAACGGTGAACCGATTTCTCGGGTGAGTGATTGGAAGGATGAGCGGGTGAAGGTGCTCAGGGAAGGTGAAAGTTTTCGCCTGGCGAAGGGAAGCGCTTAGCGGGTTCGAAGCCTGATTTGGATTAGCTTTTGAATGAATCGCTCATAGAGATCGTATTCTGGTTGATTCGCAACCTGAAACTGGAGGGCATGGCCTTCGACATATTTTCTGGCAGACCGAATCATTTCATGCAGCGCGTTGATTTCCTCATCCTGCAGCAGGATATCTTTTTCGGCATCACGAATCGCCATACTAATTTTGAATGCGTTTCGTAACGGGATGACATAGAAGAGCGCTTTCTTGTTATCGTGGACTTTCAGCATCCAGCCACTGGTTTTGGTGTGTGTCCAATCCGTTGTAAAAGGGGAAGCAACCGCGGCTAGTCTTTCATATAGCGCAAAGGTATTCCCTAATGCTGATTGGATGGTCTCCGGGGATGGTTTGCATGACTTGTCCAGAAAGACTCTTTCCATCATACGGATCACCGCCTTGCTTACATTGTAACTGGAAAGACCGGGATAACCAATGGTGAGAATGTTTGCGGGACCGAAACCGGCCATCAACGAAAGGGGAGCACTGGAGCATGAGCAATGACCGCAGTCATCGATTGAAAGCGCACTACGCTGCTCTACTGGCGGAATACGGGGATTCCGTGGAGGCCTGCCAGTGGGGCAGCCCTTATGCCCAGCAGTTTCGTTTTCTGCAGTTGATTCAAATCGAAAATCTGAACGGAAAGAGCATTTTGGATGTGGGCTGCGGACGGGGCGACCTTTATGATTTCATGAAAAGCCGGGGGGTCGAGTGCCAGTATACCGGGATTGATCTGGTGCCGGGATTGATTGAATTGGCCAGCGCGAAATTCCCGGAGGCGGAGTTTTTGAACCTGGACCTGACCTGCGAGCCGCTGGATCGGAAGTTCGATCTGGTCATGATGAGCGGGTTGTTCAGCAATGATCTGGGTGAGCCCCGCGAGTCCGCGGAAGCATACATGCAAACCCTTCTGAAGGCCGCCTGGGACAAATGTTCCCGGGCCATGGCCTTTAATTTCATGTCCAGTTATCTGACGAGCGCTGATCCCGAATTGGTCTTTTTTGATCCGGAGCGGGTGCTGGGGTTTTGCATCCGCGAGCTGAGCCGCAAAGTGGCCTTGCTGCACTACTACGAGCCGGACCGCGGCGATGTGGCCGTCTACGTCTACCGCTAGCTCAGAAAAACAACGGCTTACACCCGGTGGGGGGAGGAAGATACCAGCACGCGGCTGCGGTGCTTCATCAACCCGATCCGGTTCGGGGATCAATAAGCGATTAGGCGGAAAAAAGAGGGGGCAATGAATTGCAGTCAAACCACGAAACCCCGCCAGGGAAAGGCAGATTTATCATTCTGGGGATTCTGTTCATTACGCTGATGGTCGCGTATATCGACCGGGTAAACATTTCGGTATTGATCGCCGACCCTGGTTTTATCGCGGATATGGATTTAAAGGCACAGGCGGCGAAGCAGGGACTCTTGATGACCCTCTTTCTTATGGCTTACGCGCTGGGGAATATTATTCTCGGGTATTTCGGCGATCGCCTGGGTCCCCGCAAAGCCGTGTCCGTATCGATCGTGCTCTGGTCGGCGGCGCTCTTCGTCGCGGGAACAGCCCGAAATCTGGTGATGCTGCTGGGCGCCCGCGTTTTTATGGGATTCGGCGAGGGATTTCACTGGCCGATGCAGAGTACCTACGTTAAGAACTGGTTCCCCGTGCACGAGCGTGCCCGGGCCAATTCGGCCTGGACGGTGGGACTGATGGTCGGCCCGGCGATCGCGATGCCGTTGTGTTCGGCGATCGTGGCGAACTGGGGCTGGCAGAGTTCGTTTTTGATCCTCGGGTTAACCGCTTTGGTACTGCCGCTGCCGTTGATCTGGTTTTTTACGGCAGACCGGCCCCGGGAACACCGGTGGATCAGCGATGCCGAGGCCAGCTATATTGAACGCGGACAGGCTGAGGAACCATCCGCCCTGGCGCGCGTTCAATCCGGTTCCTATCGGGACCTGCTGCGCTCCGGTTACTTCTGGCTGGTGACCATCGGCTACATGGCAACGGCGTCGATCTGGTGGGGAACCATGACCTGGCTGCCGCAGTATCTCAAGGTGGCGCGGCATTTCTCCTGGGCGCAGATGGGCTTGTTTTCCTCCCTGCCGTATATTCTTGGGATGATTTCGGTGCTTGGGGTGGCCTATCTGTCGGACAAAATGGGACGCAGGGGGATTTTTTACACGCTGGGGCTTTTAGGCGCGGTGGTGTTTCTTTATCTGGGCGCGACCACGGTAAGTAATTACAGCAGCGCCATTTATATCGCGGTGGCGATCTTCTTTTTGGGGTGGGTCATGCCGGTGGCGTGGACCCTGCTGCAGACGCTGGTGGCACCGAATCTGGTGGGTGCCGCGGCCGGGCTGATGAATGGCATCGCGAATGGGTTTGCCGCGCTCGCGCCGGTGATTATGGGCTACCTGATCATGCAGACGGGGAGCTATCTTGCAGGAATGGTTTACCTGATGGTTCTGGGGCTGATCGGATCGGCCTGTACAGCGGTATTTGCGATAAAGCGTTATTAAAGACCAACCGGCTGGCAAGCCCATAAGATGGAGGGATGTCAATGATACGACTGACCCAAAAACGGGAGGGCCAGGATGGGTACTTCGTGAACCGGGAGAGGGTCGTCTGTGACGAAAACGGCTGTACCGGCGAAGCGATTACACGACTGGCGAAGTTCGAGAATGCCCTGGAAGAGCTGCTGGCGCGGCAGAATGAAACTGTGAAAGAGATGGATCGGCTGCGGGACGAAGAAAAAACCAAATCGGTCCGTTTCAGGGAACTGCTGGCGAATAAGATGATGAACGGGGTAATTATCGCCTTGTTCGAGCGTAACGGTATTGAATAAGACGGGGTGACGATGGTAATCAGACCATTGAGCAGGCTGATCAAAGCTTGAAGCAGCGCGCTGACTTGTGCCGGAGATAACGGATCAGCGCTGGTCAGACGAACGCACGGGAGTTCTCGGTCGAGAGTCAGACCAAGTACGACCACGGTGACCGGGCAAGGAATCGATACACACAGAATTTCGGTGCCATCACAGCACCCGGCCGGATATGATGTCGGCATTCAAATCCCCCCTTCAATCGATCTGACCCATGATATGGTATAATTTACCATTCGATGATAGGTTGGCTGGGTCAAAGAATGGTGTAAACCGGCACGAAAGAGAAATTTGGAGGATGGCGGTATGGGGAAATACGAGAGACGGCATGATTTGGATTGGCTGCGTATTGGCGCGGTTTTGCTGCTGGTGCCTTATCACACCGGCATGGCTTTCAATACCTGGGGATGGCACATCAAAAATGCTGATCAGAGCCAACTAATTACAGCGTTCACGGCTTTTTTGCACATCTGGCATATGCCGTTGTTCTTTCTGCTGGCCGGGGCCGCTGCCGCATATGCACTGCGTTTCCGAAGCGGCGGCCAATTCCTCCGCGAACGGTTTCTGCGGCTCTTTATTCCCTTGGTATTCGGGATGACGGTGATTGTGCCACCGCAGATTTACTGTGAACGGTTGTTCCGGGATCAGTTTCACGGCAGTTTTTTCGCATTTTATCCGAGCGTCTTTACCACCGGGCCGTATCCGGACGGCAACATGAGCTGGCATCACCTCTGGTTTCTGGCGTATTTGTTCGCCTTCTCCGCAGTTTTGCTGCCGCTGCTGCTTCGCTGGATGAAGGGGCCGGCGGCGGAACGTCTGTCCCGCGCCGGCAATTGGCTGGCTTCCGGGTCCCGGCTGTACCTTGCGGCAGTCCCGCTGATCATCGTGCAGCTTACGCTTCGGGCCGCTCATCCGGACGGCATCCAGACTTTGGTTGGCGATTGGGCCAATGACGCATTTTACGGCCTCATCTTTCTTTATGGCTTTTGGATGGGAAGAGCGGAATCCCTGTTGACTGCGGCTGAACGCCTGCGCCGGGGAGCGCTCGCGGCCGCCGCGGTCTTGACCGTGGTACTCATGATGTTTGAATTTGCCGGGGCACCGCCGGCGCTTAACAACCAGGCCGGCTATCTAGCCGGTCTCGGGCTTGAAGGACTCAATACCTGGCTGTGGTTGTTGGCACTTCTCGGCTTCGGCAGGGTTTATCTTAACCGAACCACTCCGTGGATGCCGTATGCGGTCGAGGCGGCTTTCCCGTTTTATATCATTCACCAAACCGTGATTGTGGCACTGGCGTTCTGGATTGTTCCTCTGCCCTGGTCCATCGCGGTCAAGTTTTTGGCTGTATTCGTGCTGGCATTTCCGGGAACCCTGGGGGTTTACGAGATCTTGAAACGGTTCCCGGTTACCCGCTTCCTATTGGGAATGAAAACAAAGCCTTCCGGGGCTTCGTCGAACCATGCCGCTCAATCCTGATTGACAGGCGCTCGTGGAAGAAGGTAGCATTGTAACAATCTAGAAAAAGCACATCATAGAAATGTGCAAAAAATCGGAATGAGCAAGCAAGGAGAGAAAGAAGTGTTCGCAAAATTACGGGAACCGGTGAGCGGGCTCACCCATCTGGCGGGAGTAGTTCTTTCGGTCATTGGCGCCGTGGTCCTAATTTACGGCGCGGCCCGGGACGCCACTGTCTGGCATGTGGTGGCCTTCGCGATTTTCGGAACCAGCCTGCTGCTGCTGTACACCGCCAGCACACTCTATCATTTGCTGCCGCTGTCGGAACGTGGGGTCGCCATTTTAAGGCGAATCGATCATATCATGATCTTTGTGCTGATTGCCGGCACCTATACGCCGGTCTGCCTGATCACGATGCGCGGCTTTTGGGGCTGGCTGCTGTTGGGGATTATCTGGTCGGTGGCGCTGTTCGGGCTGGCGATGAAACTGATTTGGTTCAATGCGCCGCGCTGGCTTTACACCACGTTTTATGTGGTGATGGGTTTGATTGTGGTCGGATTTTTGCCGGTGCTGGTCAAACTTCTTCCGGCGGCCGCGATCATCTGGATCGCAGCGGGCGGGGCCCTCTACATTATTGGCGCGATCATTTACGGCACCAAGCTGCCCGCCTTTAATATTTCTCGCCATTTCGGATTTCACGAGGTGTTTCACCTGTTTGTGCTCGGGGGCAGCTTTTGTCACTACTGGACGATGTACAGGTATCTTTTGGTCGGTTAAAGCGAACTGTTGAGAACGGCCGCTCTCCCTGCGGAGGGCGGCTTTTTTTAGATAGGATCATTGGGAATTGACGCGAATTGTACCAGCGGCGAGAAAAAATGGTGAATCATGGAGGAAAATGCGACATTGCACCGAAAACTACAGATAGGCATGCTGGGGACCAAACGGTCTCCTTTCGCTTTTTTAGCCGGATTGATTCATTGGAGGTGCAGGATTGAAACGCATACAAAAATTATGTTTGGGAATGACCGCCGCTGTCTTAGTTATTGGATTGGTATTCGCCGGGCCGGTTAGTGCCGCTGTCGGAGATGCGCCATCCGATCTCTTGATTCATGAATTTAACGGGCAGCTTACCCTGGTTTGGATGGGGCAAGACGAAGCAGGGCTTGGGTTTGAAGTGGAACGGAAAGTGAACGGGGGTGAATTCGCGCTGGTCGGAACCACCGGACCAGAGGAATGGATCGCTTCTGATACAGGGGCTCCGGGAACCGTTTGTACCTACCGGGTCAGGGAAAAGATTGAAGGCGGGTACTCCCCCTATTCGGAGGAGGTCATGGTTGCGATTCCACTCGGGGGGCCGACTGATCTTCGCCTGTCCGGAGTTGGATGTGACTATACCCTGATGTGGGATGGCCGATTGGCGGTCGGCGAGGACGGCTTCGCCATCGAACGGAAAGTGATTGGCTCCGATTGGATTCAGATTGCCTCGGTCCCGGCGGACGCAGCCAGCTATACCGATTCGGGCATCGAGTTGGGCAAAGCGTATGACTACCGGGTCAGGGCCTTCAAAGGAACGGTTTACTCCGAATACTGTGATGGGAGGGTGATTGTTTCGTCCTTTTACCTTCCTGCCCCGACCACGCTGCTGCTGAAAGAATCGGGGACAACGGTCATCTTAGGCTGGACCGACAATTCACAGAATGAGTCCGGATTCAAAATCGAGCGGCGAGTCGGGGTCGGTGGGTACCAGCAAATAGGGGTGGTTGGGCCTAATATTACGAATTACTCGGACACCGGATTGAATTATGGAGAAATCTATATCTATCGGGTTCGCGCCTTTAACGGCGCCGGGGATTCCGAGTATTCCAACGAGCTGCAGTATATGCTGAAAGAACGCATGCCAGTGCCCGGGACACCGTCCGAGGTGAAAACGTCTGTCATACCAAAGGCGATCAAAGTGTATTGGACCGGGGATGGCAGTCCCGGAACGCGATACCGGTTGGAAAAAAGGATCGGCGGCGGGGAGTTTTATCAGATCGCATACCTGCAGCCGGGGCTCAGTTCCTATGTCGATACTGAGGTGGTTAAAGGCGAAACATACACTTACCGGGTTCGGGCTTCGAACACCTCAGGCGAATCGAGCTATTCAAGCGAACAGAAAGTTTTGTTTCAGGGGAACGCGCTGATCGCCACGCCGACCAACCTCACGGCGTACGGCGAAGAGGCGGCTGCGGTGAGTTGGACCGACCAGGCGAACAATGAGACCGGATACATCATCGAACGCAAGATCGATAACGGTTACTATGTTGAAATTGACAGGGTTGCAGCCAGTGTGACCTCGTATATGGATAAAAAAATCACCTTCGGGAACCGGATTTCGTACCGGGTAAGGGCCTACAATGAAGAAGGCAAGTCTGATTATTCGAACGAAGCCGCTATTGACCGTATTGTGGCCGAGAAGAGCCTTGCAGCGCGCTTCAGGGTCGGAAGCCTCGAGTGTTACTACGACGGGTTCCCGCGCAACCTGGATGCGGCGCCGTGTCTTAGGGGCGGCCGGGTCTTTCTCCCCCTGAGGGCGGTGGCCGATTCGATGGGGGCAACGCTGGAATGGGATGACGCCGCACAGAAAGCCACCATCGTGCGGAACAATAAGAAAATCGAGGTCTGGCTTGGAAAGCCTACCGCGCGGATTAATGGGGCGAATCAAAAGATTGACCCGGCAAATGCGTCGGTCAAGCCCATCATGATTCCGCCGGGACGGGTCATGCTGCCGCTTCGGTTTATTGCCGAAAGCCTTGGCTGTACCATTGATTGGATTCCGAGCAGTCAAACGATCTCGATGACAGGCAACTGATTCGCGGCATTGAGCCGTCGGGCGCGGGGATGTCCCCGCGTATCATTCGTATTGCGCGAAAGGAATGGTTTGCTTGCGGCTTCCCGATTTCAGGCTTGAACGGTATTTAGCCCGGTATGAGTTTAATACGCGATATTTATTGTGCTGTTCGGATTGTGAATCCTTGACCGTGTCTGAGCTGCTGGCGCTGGGAGGCGATGAGGCCCGTGAGCGGTTTCTGAGCCTGGGATTGGGGTATCCCCCGTCCGAGGGCAGCCTCGCGCTCCGGCATGAGATTGCCGGGCTCTACCCGAATATGGGGCCGGATCAGATTCTGGTGACAGCCGGTGCCGAAGAAGCGGTTTTCCTCTTTATGAATGCGCTGCTCCAGCCCGGAGACCATGTCGTTGTCCAGTTTCCCTGCTACCAGTCGCTGGAGGCGGTAGCCGGCGCAGTGGGCTGTCAGGTGACCCGCTGGGCGATGCGGGAGCGGGACGGGCATTGGGAGATCGACTGCGACGACCTGATTCGGTCGATCAAACCGAATACCCGGCTTATCGTGATCAATTCCCCGCACAACCCAACCGGACACCGGATTAGCCAGGCGGAACTGGAGTTTATTCTGACCGCCGCGCGGGAACGGGGTATTCTGGTCTTTTCGGACGAGGTTTACCGCTGTCTGGATTATGACGGCGCTCCGGCGATGCCCGCCTGCGCACTGTATGAAAACGCTGTTTCGCTGGGTGTGCTGTCGAAAAGCTACGGGTTGGCCGGGCTTCGGATCGGGTGGGCCGCGACCGCCAATTCAAAGCTCCTTCAAACGATGGCAGCTTTCAAGGACTATACTTCCATTTGTAACAGCGCCCCGAGCGAATTTCTCGCGGCGGAGGCCCTGCGCCACAGCGAGCCGATTCTGCGGCGCAATCAGGCGATTATCGCGGCGAATCTGGAGCAGATGGACGGCTTCTTTGCCCGGCGTGCTGACCGGTTTGCATGGTCCCGCCCGCAGGCTGGGCCGATTGCTTTCCCACGCTTGCTCGGCGGCCGGGATTCGGAAGCCTTTTGCGGCCGTTTGGTTCAGGAGGCTGGCGTCCTGCTGCTGCCCGCCGCCTGCTACGATTTTGGGACGTTCCATTTCCGGATTGGGTTTGGACGGCGAAATCTTCCGGAGGCGCTGACGCGGCTTGAGGAATGGCTGGCGGTCAATCCCAAGGTTTAGGTTGCCTATTTCCGCGAGGACGCCGTGGCGTTCAGGCAAGCCATCGATATTCCCGTGATTACCAGCGGCCGAACCAACCGGCGGCTGGTTTTTATGATGACTGAAAACCCGGTCCAAAGTTAATCGAGGCTGATTTAGCGCGAAGCGCTGCGCCCCCCGTTTTTCCGAAGCTTGGTCCGGGAAGCCCCGGCATTCGGATATCTCGTATTCATTTGGTACAATATGACTGGAATGAGGTGTGACGTCATACCTTACGCAGTAAGAACCTTTTTGGAGGCCAGTCATGTATGAGACCGTGATCCGGGTTCGGGATCTGAATAAAACCTATGGGGCCGTAAAGGCGGTTAAAAGCCTTGCTTTTGAGGTCGAGAAGGCCGAATGTTTCGGGTTACTTGGGCCGAATGGCGCCGGGAAAACCACCACCATGAAGATCCTTTACGGCAAAGCGGAGCCGGACCGTCATCCGGAACCATTGATCGACGTATTTGGGTACAGCCCGCGTAAAGACGCCCTGGCCATCAAAGCCCTGGCGGGCGTAGTACCACAGCAGGACAATCTGGATGCCGATTTGAATGTCAGTGACAACCTGTATATCTATTCCCGGTTTTACGGGATGGATACCCGTGAAGCCCGGAAGCGGATCGCAGAGCTGTTGGATTTCATGGAACTTCAAGAAAAAGCGAAAGCGAGCATTCGGGAATTGTCCGGCGGGATGCAGCGGCGGCTGACGATTGCGCGCGCCTTGCTCAACCAGCCAAGGCTGCTCATCCTCGACGAACCAACCACTGGCCTGGATCCGCAGGTGCGGCACCTGATCTGGAATAAAATCCGCGAACTCAAAGAGATGGGTGTCACCGTTTTGCTGACCACGCATTATATGGAAGAAGCGTTTCAGATCAGCGACCGGGTGATCATCATGGATAAGGGGAAAAAGATCCTGGAAGGGAACCCGCGCAAATTGCTGGCGGATAACCTGGAAAACTTCGTTTTGGAGATTTACGGGTTCCCCTGGATGGAGGCCGGCGAACAGTTTGCCCGGGCGGCCGAACCCGAGGCGGGAATTCGGCACGAGATTTACCAAGAGACCCTGTTTGTTTACAGCAATGACGCGGCCCAGCTGAAACGGCTGGCCGAGACGCTGGCCATCAGCGATTATCATGTCCGCCAGGCCAATCTGGAGGATGTATTCCTGAAAGTGACCGGGAGGAGTCTCAATGAACTACAGTGATACCGCAAGCGTCCCATCGTTCTGGCGCCGGGTGCGCAGCGTCTGGTACCGGCACGAGCGGGTCTATAATACGAATTTTATCAGCAATGCGTTTCCGCCCCTGTTAGAGCCGCTGATCCTGCTCTGGGCCCTGGGTATCGGCTTTGGCGCATATATTCAAACCATGGGTTCAATAAGCTATATTCTGTTTCTTGCCAGCGGGATCATTGTAACCAGTTCGATGTTTACGGCGGCGTTCGAGTGCACTTATGGCACGTATTTCAGGCTGGAATATGAACATGTTTACGACGGCATGCTTGGCGCGCCGGTTTCCCCGACCGATCTGGTTCTGGGGGAGATCCTGTTTGCCGGGACTAAGGGATTGATTTTTTCTTTCGTGGTTCTGCTGGTGACCTGGGCCGCAGGGGTGATCACTTATCCACTCAGCATTCTGGCGGTCTTTGTCGGCTTCATCACCGGGCTGATGTTTGGGGCCCTGTCGATGTGGGTCACCTCCATGATTCAAAACATCAACCACTTCAATTTCTATCTGACCGGGATGATCACGCCCATGTTCTATTTCTCCGGCGCGATCTTTCCGATCGAGAATTTGCCCCGGAGCATGCGCGTGGTGGCGGAAGTAATTCCCTTGACCCATACGGTGCGGCTGGCGCGCGCCTTTTGCGTGCCGGGGCGGCTGGATCCAGTGCTGGGCTGGGACCTTGCGTACTGCGTCATTTTCGTTTTGATTGCGGGCGGGTTGGCTTTGTACGGCATCCGGAAACGGGTGATCGATTAGGAACGAAAAGAAACGGGTTGGAATGAAGGAGACATTATCATGGGGAAAAAGGGGAAACTGTTTGGCTTGGGAATCCTGCTGTTGGTGTTCCTATTCGGTGTTGTCTGGTACGGCTTTTCGGATCTGATGGCCGACTGGATGGTTCAATCGGAGCGGGCAAAAGCCGGCCTGGCGCAAAAGGCGGTTACCGTTGCGGATCACCGGATTGTCTACCTGGATGGCGGAAAAGGGGAAACCGTGGTTCTGGTCCATGGATTTGGCGGCGACAAGGATAACTGGACCCGCTTTGCCGGCCAACTGACCGGAAACTACCATGTCATAGCGGTTGATTTGCCGGGATTCGGGGAAAGTACCCGGGATCCGAAAGCCAGCTACACGTATGAGCTGCAGGTTGAGCGGCTGCACGCGCTGTTTGAAAAGCTGAACCTGAACCAGGTGAATCTGGTGGGCAACTCGATGGGTGGCCAGATCGTCGGCCTTTATGCGGTGACTTATCCCGAGCAGGTAAAAAGCGTCTCCTTTTTCGATGCCGCCGGGGTTGTGTCGCCAAAGCCGTCCGAACTGACCAAAGCTCTGAATCAAAGCCGAAATCCGCTGCTGGTCAACAAGGAAGAGGATTTTGACCGGCTGATTGCCTTCAATTTCTCAAATCCCCCTTACATACCCGGCCCACTGAAACAGAGCTTTGCGAAAGCCGCGGTAGCGCACCGCGCGTTTAACCAGAAGATCTTTAACGAAATCATTGGAGGCACCGGGAAGTTGCAGCCCCGCCTGGGCGAAATAAAAGCTCCGTCTTTGATACTTTGGGGCGCGGAAGACCGGGTGCTGGATCCGTCCAGCGTACCTGTCTTTGAAGCGGGCTTAAAGGACCATACCACCGTAATTCTTCCCAACTGCGGCCATCTGCCGATGTTGGAATTGCCGACGGAAAGCGAGAAAGCTTACCGGGACTTTCTCACAAAGGATTGAGCGCAGTACTGCCGGGAAATGCGCTGATTAGGATACAAAGCCGCCCATTGTGGGCGGCTTTTTCGTTCTAGCCTGGCAGCAAAACGATAAACGCTAAATCACACCATCCCGCTTAAGTTTGGACACGTCGGTACTGCTGTAGCCCAGCTCAGTCAACACATCCTCATTATGTTCCCCCGATTGCGGAAACTGAAGCTTGACCTGCCCGGGAGACTCGGACATTTTAAACGGAACGCCGGTGACCACAAGATCGCGGTCGGTTCCGTGGAATCCCGCAATGCGATGAACCATTTCTCGGGCCACAACCTGGGGATGCCGGGTCATTTCCTCAAGCGTCAGCACCGGGGTCAGGCAGGGATCGCTGTCGGCGAAAAGCGCGACCCATTCGTTAAGGGTCCGGCCTGCGGTCACGGAGCGGATATCAGCGATCATTTCCTGCTGCATTCCGGGAGTCCACTGGTGCGGCACATACTGCGAACGGCCGAGGGTATTGCAGAAGTGGGCCCAAAAGCGTTCTTCAAGGGCAGCCAGGGTGAAATACCGGCCGTCGGAAGTCGGATAGACATTGTAGAAGGCCATGCCGCCGGTAAAGGTATCGCCGCCGCGTTCGGGCAGAACGCCATTGCCGAACCAGCAGCCCATGATATAGACCAGCAGCTGAATTGAGCCGTCCAGCATGGAAACATCGATATACTGCCCCTGTCCAGTGCGTTCCCGGTGGAAAAGTGCCATCATCACGGCGATTACCGCATTCATGGTGCCGCCGGTGATGGCGCCGGTCTGCGCTGCCGAAAGGGCGGGCATTCCCTGATCGGTTCCGGTCAATCCGGTCACGCCGGCCAGGCTCAAGAAATTAATGTCATGGGCCGGGCGGTCGGCAAGCGGTCCGGTTTGCCCGTAACTGGTCAGGGAACAGTAAATCAGACGCGGGTTGACCGAACGCAGCGATTCATAATCCAGCCCGAGTTTTTTCATGACACCGGGTCGAAACTGTTCCATGACGATATCGGCATTCGCGGCCAGCTTCCGGAAAATCTCCTTGCCTTCCGGGGCTTTAAGGTTCAGCGTCAGGCTTTTTTTATTCCGGTTTACGCCGGGGAAACAGGCGCTTTCCCCGTTCACCACAGGCTGCATCAAGCGGCCCAATTCGCCGCCCGGTTCCTCGATTTTAATGACTTCGGCGCCAAAGTCGGCTAAAAACTGGGTGCAAAACGGACCTGCCAGATACCGGGTCAGGTCCAGAACTTTGATTCCATTCAATGGCAAAGTCATGTGCAATCCCCCTAACACTGCGATAGATGATCATTCGATGCGGCGGTGCTTTTATCCTTTCCGTTTCACGCAGGGTCAACCCACCGACAAATTGCGCGGATACAAATTTGTAACAAACAGGAAAAAGCAAGCTCATATTCTTTCGTTAGGATCGGTATAACGGCATGCCGGACCGGGGAGTCCGGAACGAAGAAAGCGAGGGGTTTGGATGAAGATCGGTCAATGGGGCAAACGGGTGGTTGCGGTTGGATTGATTCTAGCCATGGCCGGGGTCGGGCTGATGGTCAATCCTATGACGGCACAGGCTGACAATCACGGCCGCGGCAAAGGAAAAGGCAGGGTGACTGTCAACCAGCAATGCAGTATTCAGATTGACATCGACAATCAGTATCGCCGGGCGCATATTTCCACACAAAAGCCGGTACAGGGGCAGAAAGGGTTTGGCGGGATCTGGTCAACACCCTGGGGTGAGATGCGGTTATCCCAAGCCGGCGGCAAGGTGACCGGGACCTACGCGAAGAACCAGGGAAGGATTACAGGAACGGCCGCCGGTCTGACGCTGGTCGGGACCTGGTCCGAAGCGCCCGATTATTCGGTGCCGGACCACGCGGGATCGGTACTGTTCATCCTGCGTCCGAATGGGAAAGCATTCGCTGGCTGGTACCGGGAGGGTGCGCTGGGACCCTGGAAAAGTCTGAGCGCGACCCGGACCGGCACGGTTACGCCGCCGCCAGTGGTTCCGGTAACGCCGCAGCCGGCGAATCCGGCATGGAGCGGGACCTGGGCGACCACTTGGGGCGAAATGAAGCTGATCCAGGATGGCACCAAGCTGATCGGAACGTATCAGCATGCGAGCGGAAAAGTTTCGGGAACGTTTACGAACCGGACCTTCACCGGGATTTGGTCAGAAGCGCCGGATTATACCGCTCCCTACAACGCCGGCGAACTGGTGCTCTGGCTCTCTGCCGACGGGAAAACGCTTACCGGGAAATGGCGTTATGGGACGTCGGGTGATTGGCAGACGAACTGGAAAGGAACCTTGGGCGCGAACGAGACCCCCACCACGGATGCACGGGTTTGGAGCGGCAGTTGGGCGACCACCCGCGGATTGATGAAACTCACCGTGAGCGGGAACCGGGTAACCGGGACGTTTTCACAGGATAACGGCCAGTTCAGCGGTACGGTCAGCGGGAACACCCTGACCGGAGTATGGTCAAAATCGCCGACCTATGCCGCGCCGAACGACAGCGGGGACGCGGTCTTGACGATGGGCCAAAGTGGTAAGAACTTTTCCGGGCAGTGGCGAACCGGAAACTCGGGCGCCTGGCAGACCTGGGACGGGATTCTGGAGTTCTAGGCGGTCCAGTCAAACACACTGAAGATACTCCTCTAAATACAAATGATGCCGCCGTTTCTGTAAGTCGGGAACGGCGGTTTTTTTCGGCTGGCTTCAATGACGATCATCATGAAGCAATAACCGATTATTCGCAATTCGGGCGATTTTCCGTTTCGGAAAAGAACTTTCTGAGTCGATTGATATCGAACCGGAATCAATAAAAAGGGTTTTTACCGATAAACGTGGAAAAAAACATCAAACACAGTACTGCACAGCTGGATCAAACCTTTGACAAGAACCGGCACCGCCGCAGACGTTCTGTACCACCTGCCGGACTGCCCAGTTATAGAGAATCAGCCGAAATATCTGTCCGCTTGAGGGAGGGGCTTTTGTGTCCAAGCCATGCTTAACTATTCTTGGTGAAGCGTTAATTGCCACAGATCCGACTGGAGCGATTACGTCCATGAATCGCGCGGCGCAGCGGCTTATTGGCCGGGGCGAAATGGAATCGATCGGAATCCCGGTCTCTGAATGTATTCGCATTCTTGACCGGTATAAACTCCAGCCGATCGAAATTCCCTGGGAATCCGTCCTTCAAGACGAAATCACCCTGATCATCGATCAGCCGGAAACGGCGCTCCGGATACCCGGTGCCGCACCGCTTCCGGTTTCGCTTCAGATTCTTCCCTACCGGACCCGGATTGATTTATCGGCTGGTCTGCTGGTCATTCTGAATGCGGCTGACCCGGTCCAGAATCAAACCGGCGATTTCCAGATGTCCCTGGAAGACTACCGGGATCTTTTTGAGAATTCCGGCACCGCCAATCTGGTTCTGGGCGTGGACACGACCATTCTGCTGGCGAACGCGGCGGGCACCACGCTTACCGGGTACACCGGCCAGGAACTCAGGGGAATGCGGTGGACCGCATTGGTGCTCCCTGAGGACTTGGAACGCATTCAATATATTCACCAGACCAGCCGAGGCGAACAAACCTTTGGCCAGATTCAATACGAGTTCCGCCTGCTTCGGCGGGACCGGGATATTCGTGAGGTGCTCGCGACTGTGACCCGCATACCCGGTACGCGGCACAGTGTCGCAACGGTGCTCGATATTACGGAAAGGAACCGGCTTGAACTGGCCTGGCGCGAATCCGAACAGGTGTATCGGACTGTTTTCGAAAATACCGGAACGGCAACGATTATTATTGAGGCAGATACCACGATTGCGCTCGCCAACAGCGAAACGCAAAACCTGATGGGATTCACAAAGGAAGAGTTGGAAGGCCGGATGAGCTGGACCAAGCTGATCCATCCCGATGATGTTCAAACCATGATGGGTTATCATAAGGCCCGGCGGGAGACCGGTAAGGAAGTCCCGCGAAACTACGATTTCCGTTTGATCACGAAAGACGGGGAGACCAAAAATGTCATGCTTACGGTTGCGCTCATTCCAGGAACCGGCCGGAGTATCGCATCTTGTCTGGATGTCACCGAAGCCAGAAAGCTGCAGCAGGCCCTGCGCGAATCGGAGCAAATCTATCGGACCGTGTTTGAGAATACCGGAACCGCAACGATCATGATCGAAGCGGATACGACAATTTCACTGGCTAACAGCGAGTTTATCAGGCAATCCGGGCATTCTCGGGAAGAACTGATCGGGATGAGCTGGACCAAGCTGGTCCACCCGGACGACCTGAAAATGATGGTGCAGTATCACCAGACGCGGCGGGAACTGCCTGGGGAGGTTCCACGGACCTACGAATTCCGTTTTGTATCAAAGACCGGCGGCATCACGGACATTTTCCTCACGGTCGCCCTGATTCAGGGAACCGATAAGAGTATTGCATCCCTGCAGGATATCACTGAGCGAAAGCGGCTCGAAAAGGCCTTGCGGGAATCAGAGGAGATGTACCGGACGGTCTTCGAAAATACCGGGACCGCGACCGTCTTGATCGACAACGACACGACGATCTCATTGGTTAACGAAGAGTTCTCTAAGCTGTACGGCATCAGCAAGGAAGAAATCGAAGGAAAGATGAGCTGGCTGGACTTCGTTTACGAACCGGACAAGGACTGGATGAGGCAGTACCACGAAGAAAGGCGCCGGTATCCGCTGGGTACGCCCAACCGCTACGAATTCCGATTTGTGGGGCGGGATGGAGTGATTCGCAATACCCTCAACTGTGTTGCGATGATCCCGGGAACCAACAAGAGTGTCGCCAGCTTTGTGGACATCAGCGATCTGCGCCGGGCTCAGGAGGAGATCCGCGAACTGAATGCGGAATTGGAACAAAAGGTGATCAGCCGGACCCAGGATCTGATGGCAATGAACGAGGAATTGCAGGCGATGAACGGCGAACTGGTCCAGACCAATTCCACGCTGGCCGAAGAAATCGCTGAGCGGGAGCGGATCGAACAGGCCCTGGAGCAGACCAACCGGGAACTGAGCCGGTCGATTGAACAGTTGAAGGTCGCGCAGAGCCAGTTGGTCCAGTCCGAAAAACTGGCGTCCCTGGGAAGCCTGGTCGCCGGGGTTGCCCATGAGATCAACACGCCGGTCGGGCTCGGTGTAACAGCCGCATCCACGTTGGATAAAGTGACCCGAGAGTTCACCCGGGCTTATCAAGAAGGGAACGCTGACAAGCAGGACCTTCTGGAATACCTGGACGATACCAAGACCGCGGTCTCGATCATTCTCCCGAACCTGCAGCGGGCAGCCCGGCTGATCCGCAGTTTCAAGCAGGTATCGATCGACCAGTCCAGCGAAGTCCGGCGCGAATTCAACGTTCGTGAGTACCTGGACGAAATTTTGTTAAGTCTGCATCCCAAGCTCAAAAAGACTCAACAAACCGTGGTTATCGATTGCGAGCCGGATATCGAAATCGACAGCTTCCCCGGACCGTTTGCCCAGATCATTACCAATTTGGTGATGAACAGTCTAACCCATGCGTTTGAGCCGCAGCAGCCGGGCGAGATCCGGATCAATGCTCGGAATGACGGAGACGATGTCGAAATGGTTTTCTCGGACAATGGCTGTGGGATGGCACCGGAGGTGCTGGCCCGTATTTTTGATCCGTTCTATACGACCCGCCGTGGTCAGGGCGGAACCGGGCTGGGGCTTTATATCCTGTACAATATCGTCACCATGCAGTTCGGCGGAACGATCCAATGTGAGAGCGAGCCGGGCAAAGGAACGGTGTTTACGATTCGATTTCCCGCGAGAAAGGAGGCCGCTTCATGAACGACCGCGAACGAGAGCCGATTTTTAAACCCAAGAACGAAGCGGGCCGCAATGATGCAGTGAGATCCGCAGAACCGGCGGCACCACCCTGGAAGGTGCTGATGGTGGATGACGAGGAAGAGGTCCATCGCGCCACGCGATGGGTTTTTCGGCGGCTTGATTTCGACGAACGGCCCATTGAATTTTTAAGCGCCCGGTCAGCGGAGGAAGCCAAGGTTATTCTCAATGAGCATCCGGACATCGCGATTATCCTGCTGGATGTGGTGATGGAACAAGAGGACGCGGGACTCAAGCTGGTGCATTATATCCGGCAAGAGCTGAATAATAAAATGATCCGCATAATCCTGCGAACCGGGCAGCCTGGTCAGGCGCCGGAAATTGAGGTCATGCGCTACTACGACATCAACGACTACAAAGAGAAAACCGAATTGACCTCGGAAAAACTCTTTACCACCATCATCAGCGGGCTCCGGTCCTACCGGGACTTGAGCATTATCGATCACAATCGGAAGGGCCTGCAGAAAATCATTGAGTCTCTTTCCGGGATTTATGAGATCCAGAGCATCAGCAAGCTGGCGTCAGGGGCTTTGGAGCAGCTGGCGGCGGTGCTTCGGCTGGGGCCGGATGCCCTATATGGGACGACATCCGCATCCGGAATGGCGGTTTCGGGCAGCGTGGACGGGGAATTCAAGGTGCTGGCGGCAACCGGTGATTATGGATGGATGATTGGCAAAACGATCAATGGCGGTGTTCCGCAACAGGTGCTGCAGGACATCGATGCGGTATTGCAGCAAAAGCACACCCTGTTTTTCCCGAACCGGTTCGTGGTCTATTTCCGCAGCCGGCAGGGGTCTGACAATATCATCTACATGGAAGGGATTCAGCAGTTAAACGAATGGGAACGCGATCTGGTCGAAGTTTTCTGCATGAATGTTTCGGTTGCGTTCGATAATGTTCAACTGAATCAGGAGATTGTCGCAACCCAGAAGGAGATCATATTTACCCTGGGCGAGGTGGCCGAAGCCCGCTCCTATGAAACCGGGCAGCATGTTAAGCGGGTCGCCGAGTATGCGAAACTGCTCGCGGTTAAGTACGGGCTGCCCACGGAGGAAGCGGAACTGCTGCGGCTGGCGGCGCCGACCCATGATGTGGGCAAGCTGGCCATCGCGGACGCGATCCTGCATAAGCCCGCGAAGCTGACCGCGGAAGAGTTTGCGGCCATGAAGGCGCATTGTGAAGTAGGGCATAAAATGCTCTTCAAGTCAGACCGGTCACTGCTTCGCAACGGGGCGCTGATTGCGAAGCAGCATCATGAAAAGTGGGATGGCACCGGCTATCCGGAAGGATTGATCGGGGAGCAGATTCACATCTACGGCCGGATCGTTGCGCTCGCTGACGTGTTTGACGCCCTGGGGAGTCACCGAGTGTACAAACAGCCTTGGCCGCTCGACGAGATTTTGGATTATATCAAGGTTGAGCGCGGACGCCATTTCGATCCGAAACTGGTGGACATCTTCTTTGATAACCTGGAGGAAATCCTGGCGATCCGGAAGGCTTACCCGGATGAAACGGACGAGAAGTGAGATGAAGTGAAAGGCCCGCAAGTGGTTCTGAGTAAAAGCTTCCCACCCGGAACAGGCTGGTAAAAGGCCAACGGGTGGGTCAATTGTTTTTGCGGAATAGACGAAGGAGGATACCCCTATGCAGTACCGGTTTGGGCATACCAACATCATCGCCCGGGATTGGCGCAAGCTGGCTCGGTTTTACACGGATGTTTTCGGCTGTGTGCCGGTCGGGCCAGAGCGGGATCTGGCCGGGGATTGGGTCGACGAGCTGACCGGGATTCACAATGTCCGCATCCGGGGAACCCATCTTGCCCTGCCCGGATGCGAGGACGGACCGACGCTCGAAATTTTCTCCTATGAACCGGTGGCGCCGGAAGAGGCGCCGGGCGCGGTCAACCGGTTCGGATTCGGCCATATTGCGTTTCAGGTGGACGACGTCGAAGGTGCGCTGGCTGCGCTGCTCTCCGCCGGCGGTTCTAAGCTGGGCGGACTGATTCGCAAAGATTACCCGGAACTGGGCTTGCTGACCGCGATTTATGTGCGGGATCCGGAAGGAAACGTCATCGAACTGCAGAATTGGAAGCGGTAACGATTCGATCGGGAACGAGGAGGAGAAACGTATGAAGCGTGCATTTGCGGCACTGGCTTTGGGCGCAGCTGCTGGCGTGGTCGACGTATTGCCGATGCTGGCAATACAGACGGACACATGGGCTATGATTTCGGCCTTTTTGCACTGGCTGTTTCTTGGGGTGGTTTTGGTCTATCTGGACTGGCAGCTTGCTGGATGGCTCAAAGGGCTGATCATATCGCTGTTCGCGGCGCTTTCGGTAGTCACCATGGTGTACCCGGTTGATCCGGTCAGTGTGGGACCGATTCTGGGTATGTCGGTGGTACTCGGGCTTTTGGTCGGTGCGGCCAGCGATCGGATTAACCGGTGGGCTCGGGGATAGACGGTTTTTCTTGTCTGTCTGGGAAGACTCTTTCTAAGGGTGGCAAACTACAGGAATCCGCAAAGGCAGGAATGAAGTATAGTGAAAGAACCAGAAAAACAATCCGGACAACAATTTGTGGGGGAATGAGCATGGAAAGAGTCGTGGTAAGACAGCTGGTCCGCGATCCTGCGCGTTATGTCGATTCGGAAGTCGAACTCAACGGGTGGATTCGGAGCAATCGTGACCAGAAAGCGTTCGGCTTCATTGCCTTAAACGACGGCAGTCATTTTAACACGGTTCAAGTGGTTTATGAACGGGAAAACCTGGCCAATTTCGATGAGGCCGCGAAGTTTCGCGTCGGCGCGGCGCTGACGATCCGGGGCAAAGTGGTCCTCACCCCGCAGTCCAAGCAGCCGTTCGAGATTAAAGCGCTGGCGATAATCCTGGAAGGGGATTCCCCGGAGGATTACCCGATTCAGCCCAAGCGGCATACCCGCGAATATCTGCGCGAGGTGGCGCATCTGAGACCGAGGACCAACCTGTTTGCAGCAGTCTTTCGGGTTCGGTCCCTGCTGGCTTACGCGATTCATACGTTTTTTAACGAGCGCGGGTTTTTGTACCTGCACGCCCCGATTATAACCGCAAGCGATGCCGAAGGTGCGGGCGAGATGTTTCGGGTCACCACCCTGGATCCGAACCAGCCCCCGCGAAACGAAACCGGCCAGGTTGATTTCAGCCAGGATTTCTTTGGGCGCAAATCCAATCTGACCGTCAGCGGGCAGTTGGAGGCCGAAGTCTTCGCCCTGGCGTTCCGGGACGTTTACACTTTCGGACCGACCTTTCGGGCCGAGAATTCGAATACGCCCAGGCATGCGGCCGAGTTCTGGATGATTGAACCGGAGATCGCATTTGCCGATCTGACTGATGACATGCGCCTGGCTGAGGATATGGTGAAGTTCGTGATCCGGTATGTGCTGGAAAACGGCCGTGCGGAAATGGACTTCTTTAACGAGTTTGTCGACAATGGCCTGACAGAGCGGCTGCAGCGCATTGTGAATGCCGAATTCGCCCGGGTGACTTACACTGATGCCGTGGAAGCGCTGAAGGCCTCGGGAGAAAAGTTCGAGTACCCGGTGGAATGGGGCTGTGACCTCCAGACGGAACATGAACGGTTCCTGACCGAAATTGTGCACAAGAAACCGGTGTTTGTCACCGACTATCCCAAGGAGATTAAAGCCTTTTACATGCGCATGAATGATGACGGCAGGACGGTGGCGGCCATGGATCTGCTGGTGCCCGGGGTTGGGGAACTGATCGGCGGCAGCCAGCGCGAGGAGCGGCTCGCGGTACTGGAAAAGCGCATCGCGGAGCTGCACATGGATACCCGTGATTTGTGGTGGTATCTGGAGCTGCGGAAATATGGCGGCGTGAAGCATGCCGGTTTCGGGCTCGGCTTTGAGCGGCTGGTCATGTACGTCACCGGGATGAGCAACATCCGGGACGTGATCCCGTTCCCGCGGACGGTAAGTTCCTGCGAGTTTTAGCCCTCGGGGGTTCCTTGCCTTGAAGAGCGGGCTGGGCTTTAAAGGCCTCAAGCCCGCTTTTTTGCGTGATCGCCAAAGCGCCCGCATATGGCGGTTAAAGGCTTTTTTTCGGGAGATCCCTGGTGCAACCATTTCTTCCGGTTCGCGGGGCTTGAAATAAGTTGATGCACGTGAGAGTCTAAAGTGAAGAAGCCGGCTGAACCGGCCGGAAATACGAAAGGTGTGTCCCATGTTTTCGTTCTTTGCCATCTTCTTTGTACTCTACATTGCCGCAAACCTTTACTTATTGATCAGAGCCCGTGAGGCCCTCACCGCCTGGTTCCCGCAGATCAACCGGCAAATCTTTGGCCTGGCATTCTGGCTGCTGGCTATCGTTTTCCCGCTGGGTCACCAGTTCGAGGAAGGGCTTTCATATACGGCCGCGAATCTGGTTAGCCTCGTGGGATATACCTGGCTGGCAGTCATTTTCTACGGGTTTTTCATTGCGTTGGCCTTCGATGTGATCAAGCTGATCGACCGGTTCATCGGGTTTTTGCCAACCCGGCTGAAGGAACCGCGCGTGGCTGGAATTCTGGCGGCCGTCGTGCTGGTGGCGATATTGGCTGGCGGCACCTGGAACGCCAGCAGCCCGAAACTAACCCGGTATACGGTCGATGTGAACCGGGCAGCCGGCGGGGCCCGGCAGCTTCATATTGTGATGGTCAGTGACCTGCATCTGGGGGCGGTCGTGAACAATGGGCGGCTGTCCGAAATGGTGCGGCGGATCAATGCGCAGAAACCTGATCTTGTGGTCATCCCCGGCGATTTGATGGATGAGAACGCGGTGGTGTTTGAGAAGCAGCAAATGGCCAAGACCCTGCGCGGGATTCGGTCAAAATACGGGGTTTACGCAAGTCTGGGCAATCATGATGACAACCGGGAGGGCGGCTCATATGATAAAAAGCTGGCGGATGCGGGGATTGTGCTGTTAAAAGACCGGAGCATCCAGTTGGGCCGCAGTTTTTATTTGGCTGGGCGCGCCATGCAGAACAATCACGATTTTAATCCGGAAAAGGCCGTTCCGCTGCGCCAGGTGCTGGGGGTCCGGCAGCCTGACTTGCCCGTTATCCTGCTGGACCATGCGCCGACCCGCTTTGCCGAATCTGCCGCGGCAGGTGTCGACCTGCTGCTGTCCGGTCATACGCATCGGGGACAGATCTGGCCCATCAATTATCTGACCGAAAGGATGTATGTCACGGATTACGGAATGTACTCAAAAGGCGGATTTCATGCGATAGTTTCGGACGGCTTCGGGACCTGGGGGCCGCCGCTTCGAATCGGAAACCGGCCGGAGATTGTCGATATTACGGTTCATTTTGCCCCCCGGCAGGCCGCGCCGAAGGCCGGCGGAAGTGACTCACACCGGCTTTCCAGTCAAAGCCCTGCGGCCGCGCCCTAAGAACCGGCTGGTTACCGTGCGGCGATTCGGGCGACGGCGGTAATGACACGGCCCATCAACCCCGCCTGTTTCAGCGCGATCGCGCCTTCCGGGCAGAATTCCTGGCAGCAGAAGCACTCGATGCATTTTTCCCGCGCAAACAGCATTTGCCCCTGTTCGTTAAAGCGGATGGCCTCCACCGGGCATGAATCAACACACATTTCACATTGAATGCATTTCTGAGGGTCGCATTCGGGCGAATATTTCAAGGCCCGAAGAATCCAGCCGGTTACCCAGGTCGGCGTGTTTTGCGAAAACCAGTTGCTTGGAAGCGCGAAGCGCGGTGTTACCGGCAGCCGAACCGGATCACCCAGCACATTGACTTGTGCCGGATTCGGGCCAAGCCCTTGCTCGACGCCGAGTTTTTGATGAAGCACCCGGGAAGGATCGAGTCCCATGATCCGGCATCCAATGGCATCGACGGCGAACGCGTTCGGCCCGCCCATGATTAAACCGACCGGCTTCGGTGAACCGTTGGCCGGGCCGTTGCCTTCCATGGCGGTGACAGCATCGACTATGGTGAAATCAGGCGTCACGGTCCGGTAAATATCGACCAGAATCTGTTCGAATTTGCCCGAGAAGCCGGCTTCCCGGTGGTAGCCGGTTTTTCGCGTTCCGGGGACGACACCGAACATGTTTTTAACCCCACCGGTCATCAGGGTTCCGGTGTGGGTTTTCAGTTTGGCAACATTGATGATCTTGTCGGCTTCAAGAGCCGCCCGGGAAACGATGAGTTCGGAAATGAACCCGTTTTGCACAGGAATGGTTTCGGTGCCGAAGGTATCGAAATTCACCGCTTCAATGCCAAGCCGCTCGCATACGGCGCGAATGCCGCTCACCGTGAGCGTTTCCTCGGTCGGATACATCCCGCCGATGATGCCGCCCGAGCTATCCCCGACCTTGACTGTGGCTCCCGCTTCCAGCAGCCGCCGCGCGACGGCCTCGACGATCATGGGATGGGTCGTGGCAGCCGCTTCGGGAGGGCGCGGGCCCAGCAAGTTCGGCTTCAGCAAAACGCGGTCACCGGGTTTGACGAGTCCTGCCCAGCCGCCGAATGGCGCTACCACCCGGTCTAAAGCTTCGGTAACGTTTGCCGATTCGTAATTCCGGCACTGGATCAGGGATACATCCTGCATAGCCATCCTCCATTCGCTGCGTTCTATCCGAACCGAATTCCCGGGCATTAAAAGCTTGAGTCGTCGCCGTTAGGCTTAGCATATCACATGACGCATCGAAAAAAACGCAGGGGTGAAAGCCGAAACGACCGGGTTGGCAGGCCGGGGACGTGCGGGCTGTACGGGATGATTTTAGCCCACGGCGTGCTACAATGAAAGTATACGGGACAATCGATACCGGCGGCAAAGTGCCGCCAATTGGAGGTGAGCCGCGTGAAGCATACCCTGGGACGAAGGAATTTGCTTTATCCGACCCTGACGGTTCTGGTGGGAGCCATGGTCCACGGAAGGCCGAATTTTATCACGATCGCGCATGTCGGCATTCTAACCCCGCAGACGATCTCGATCGGGGTCAATAAATCCCATTATACGAACGATGGGATAAAGGAAACCGGCACCTTCAGCATCAACATCCCATCAGTCGAGCTGGCGGTAAAAACGGACTACTGCGGGATTGTGTCCGGCCGGCGGGTGGATAAGTCCGAGGTGTTTGAGGTTTTTTACGGCGAACTGGGCAATGCGCCGATGATCAAGGAATGCGCGGTGAACATGGAGTGCCAATTGGTGACGGTAATCGATATGTTAAGCCATGATATCTTTGTCGGGAAACCGGTTCAGACCTATGTTGACGAAGCGGTTTTAAGCGACGGTTATCTGGATCTGGCCAAACTGAATCCGCTGTTGTTCGATATGACCAGCCGGTATTACTGGACGATTGGCGAGAAACACGCACCCTGCTGGAAAATTGGCAATCAGCTGAGTAAGCCAGGCCAGCCGTAAGGGTGGGAAGCGCGATGAACCGATCGTAATGTGGGCGATGCATTTCAGGCCGGCGGCTCGGGCGGTTAAGCGCACGGACTGCCGGATTTCGTTTGTGCGCTGCAGTCGTTCGGGATTGAATTGATGGGAGGTTTCGGATTGACCGTGTGGAAGCAAATCCGGCGGAAAACCTGCCGATGGATGAGGAATAACCGGTTACTGGCTGGGTTTATAATCGCCGGCCTGATGATTTGTGCCGGAATTGAGGGAAGCGTCATCGGGTTTGGGATGAATACGCAGCCACAGCAATCCGACGCGATTGTGATCCTGGGCTGCCGGCTTCGGGGCGAGAAGCCGAGCACGTTTTTGGCGGCCCGGGCGCGGGAGGGCCTGCGGCTTTACCGGCAGGGATACGCGCCGCTGATTGTTGTCTCCGGCGGGAAGGGGCCGGGAGAAACGCTTTCGGAAGCCGGCTGGATGCGGGATTATCTGGTTGCGCGCGGCGTTCCCGAACGCGCCGTACTCGTGGAGGACCGGTCCCATACCACAGAGGAAAATCTGCGGTTTACAGCCGCGCTGCTCTCGGCGCGGGGGAAAGATCACGTTTTGATTGTCAGTAATGGTTTTCATCTCAAACGGGCAGACTTCTATGCTCGAGAAGCCGGGCTGCGTCCCAGCTTCTCGGGGGTTTATCTGACAAATTGGCGATTTTTGATCAAACAGGCCTGGGGATACGGGCGCGAGGTGCCCGCGCTGATCGTCGCTTGGACGTCGCGGTTGAAGCCCGAGGGCGGCTTATAGCAATCAGTCTCGGTCGAGGATGAAGCGGTGTCCCAGACACCGGACAAACGCTGGAAAGTTCTAGTGGAAAGGCCTCTGGTTTGATAAGATGGAAGCAAGTTTGCGGCGAATAGCTTTCACGCGGTCTGGGAAATCACACCGCAGCAGGAGAAAAGCAGGATGCACGCATCCTCGCGGAAACGAAGCCGGCCCACCCGATAAAATGGAGGATGGAGCTGATACCATGATTGTCATTGAATCCGAAAAATGCAAACGGGACGGAATATGTGCCCAGGAATGCCCCTTAAGCCTGATCAGTTGGAGCAAGGGCGAGATGCCGGAGATGGTCCAGGACGCCGACAACCGATGCGTTGCCTGCGGGCACTGCCTGGCGGTCTGCCCGCAGCAGGCCTTATCCCTGGAAGGTATGCCGGTTATCGACTGCCAGCATGTCAACAAAAAGGAACTGCCTACCGCGGATCAG
Source organism: Solirubrobacterales bacterium (assembly GCA_050258755.1). Classification (GTDB taxonomy): domain Bacteria; phylum Bacillota; class Syntrophomonadia; order Syntrophomonadales; family DTU052; genus JBLMZI01. The sequence goes on from JBLMZI010000011.1 coordinate 215,466, forward strand.
GTGGAACATTTTATGAAGACCCGCCGTTCGATCCGGATTTACCAGAAAAAGAACGTTTCCCGGGAGATGGTTGAACGGCTGCTCGGCATCGCCGGCTATGCGCCTTCCGTCCATAATTCCCAGCCGGTCAGCTGGCTGGTGGTGGATGACCGGGAGAAGATCCAGCGTTTGAACCATTATGTGGTGGAGTGGATGTCGATGGTCATGGCGCAGAATTCGGAAATGGCCAAGGCGCTTCACTTCGATCAGATCATTGAAGCCGCCGAGCGCGGCGAGGACAGGGTCAGCCGCGAGGCGCCCTGTATGGTGATGGCCTATGCCCCGGCCGATAGCCCGGTGGGGCCGGCCGCGTGCCTGATTGCCGCGACCTATCTGGAACTTGCGGCTTACGGGCTCGGATTAGGGGCTTGCTGGGCCGGCTATTTCAACGTCGCCGCCGGCGGTTACCCCCCTATGGAAGCCGAACTCGGCCTGCCTGAAGGCCAAAAGGTTTTCGCCTCGATGATGATTGGTTATCCGAAACTGCAGTACTATGTGGTGCCCAAGCGGATCGAGCCGCGGGTGAGCTGGCTGTAGTCCCCGGAAACCAAAAAACCGATAATGGAAACAGGAAAAGGACGCCGAAATTTTAGCGAAATCCAGGAGGCCTTATCGATGGATTCCCTGACCGTGAATCCGGAAACCTGTACCAAATGCGGACTGTGCGCCGAAGTGTGCCCGGCCCGGGCGATTCGGCACGCCGCGAAAGCGCTCCCGGCGCAGGATCCGGAACGGGCCGCGATCTGTATCGAATGCGGCCAGTGCATGGCGGTTTGTCCCAGCCAATCGATTGTAACGGGACAGCTGCGGTACGGCCAAGATTTCATCCCGATAGCCAAATCCCGAATCGATTACGCGATGCTGTTCGAGTCGCTGGCGTCGCGGCGTTCGGTTCGAAATTTTCAACCCCGACCGGTGCCGCGCGAGTTGCTGGAGCAAATCATCGCAGCCATTGAACTGGCGCCGATGGGATTCCCTCCGCACAAAACCCACCTTACCGTGATTCAGGAGCGCGCGGCAGTGGAACGGCTGCTGCCGCCGATGGTTTCGTTTTTTGAGAACATGCTTCGATGGATAAGAAATCCCATCATGCGGTTTTTCATTCGGCGGGATGCCGGAGAGGAACAGTTTCGCACGATTCAGAACCACCTGATTCCGATCATGAAGCTCAGAGTTCCTACGATGAAGCAGCCGAACGCGCTTGACGAGATCACGCGCGGTGCGCCTGTGCTGATCCTTTTTCACGCTCCGATCAGCGCGGAAGGGCATACCGCGGATGCCTATATCGCCATGACATACGGGCTGCTGGCCGCCCACGCATTGGGACTTGGTGCGACCTCAATCTCGCTGGTGCCGCCGGCCATTAATAAGACGCCGCAGCTTCGCGATATGGTGCAGCTGCCACCCAATCACGAGGTCGTGACCAGTATTATCCTGGGGTATCCCCGCTTTAAGTACCAGCGCGGAATCCGGCGGCGTTTGGCGTCGGTTCACTGGCGATAATCAGCCTTCAAGGGCTATTTGTGGATTTTTTCTTGGAATTTCGACGAATTATCCCTACAGACGGCGGCCTAAGCGTGCTATGATGGAAACGTAATGCGTTTCAATGGGTGCTTGATTAGAATCGTTGGGAGGCGTAACGGTTGAAAAAGAGCAAGGTGGCGACGGGGATTTACTGGGTGGAGATTCCGGAGGTGGATCTGCGGATTCTTTGCGGATGTCCGGCCGATGCGATCAAGCATCTCATGAAAAAGGACTTTATCACCACGGTCGAGGCCGAGGGTTACTCGTTTGAAACCGGGCCGAACGCCATCCTGCTTTCCGATTTGCCCCTGCAGAACGAACGCTTTGCCAACCTTGCCGAATTCCCAGTGCTTCAGATGCTTTACCGCCAGGGGATGCTGCTGCCCAAACACCCGAACAACAAAGGCGTCCGCCCGATGCTGATCGGTGCCGCGGATTGCGTAAACGCCCAGGCGGAATACATATTCCGGGGGAATTACGGCTTAGTCAGCCTGGAAGAAATCATGTCGACTGGCGTGAGCGAAGCCGAGGCACAGGAAATGATGCGGGTGAAGCTTCGATTTGCCTTTGGGCGGATTCGCCCGACCGAGGAATTGCTCGATCTTCAGGTTGTTGGCGATGAGCCGCTTGAAATCCGGACCGGTGTGTTCGTGGAGCGGAAGAGCCTGAACCGGTATGAAATCCGGTACGAAAACGAGACCGTAATGGTTGATTTAAACCTTGAATCCACAGAGGCCTACGAGCCGGCTTACCAACTTGGCTTTACCGATGCCGGCGCGCAGTACTTTTCCATTATCCATACCGGCGAAGGCGATGGCTGGGATACCCACCGTCCCTGCATGGCAAGCATTGTGACCTTCCAGGGCAGATACTATCTGGTGGATGCCGGGCCGAATCTGCTGCACAGCCTTGAAGCCCTGGGGATTGGCATCAGCGAAATTGAAGGCGTCTTTCAGACCCACGCCCATGACGACCATTTCTGCGGCATTACCACCCTGATCCGTTCGGATCACCGGTTAAAATACTATGCCACCCCCACAGTCCGAAAATCGGCGCAGTTGAAGCTCGAAGCGCTCACCGGGATTACCCCGGAACAATTCGCGGTTTATTTCGATACTCACGATCTCGTGCCAGACGAATGGAATGATATCGAGGGGCTCGAGGTAAAACCCATCTATTCGCCGCACCCGGTTGAAACCACCGCCTTTTTGTTCCGGGCCTTGTGGAGCGGCGGATACCGAACGTATGCCCACCTGGCCGATATTGTTTCCCTTCCCGTCCTAAAGCGAATGATTTCTGACAGTACCGCCATGACCGGGATTTCGCGCGAACGATACAATAAGGTGAAAGCGGACTATTTTGAGCCCGCCAATCTCAAGAAAATTGACGTCGGCGGCGGAATGATTCACGGATCGGCCAAGGATTTTCGGCATGATCCGTCCCCGTTGATTCTGAGTCATACGGCCTTGCCGCTGACTGACCAGGAAAAGGAACTCGGGGACAGCGCGACCTTCGGCTCGGTTGATGTTTTGATCCATTCCCAGCACGATTATCTGCTGAAGGTGGCGGTCAGGCATTTCAGCGAGTTCTTTCCGGATGTGCCCCAGCATGAAATCGCGATGCTGCGGAACTGCCCGCTGGTGTCTTTCAATCCGGGCCGCAACCTGATTCGGAACGAAGAGCGGTGCAAGGAAGTCTACTATATTTTGTCCGGCCTGGTGGATTACCGCAATGCGCATTCAAATTTCCACAGCATTCTTGGAATCGGTTCGTTTATCGGCGAGCTTTCCTGCCTAATGGCGGGCGAGACTCAGGGGACTTACCGGGCGGCCAGCTATGTGAAAGCGCTGGCCATTCCGAGTGAACTGTATATGGCTTTCTTAAACCGGAATGGGATACTGGAGTCAGCCCGGAGCCATGCTGAAAAAAGGTTGTTTCTTCAGAACACCTGGCTGTTTGGCGAGCGGATTTCCTGTCCGGTGCGCGGCCGGATCGCCCGGGAGATGACCGAGGAGTCGTTTGAGGCAGGCAAGACCATTCGTTTCTCCAACAAGCCGGCGCTTTATCTTCTGGCCAGCGGGGAAGTGATTCTTTCGGCCGGGAAGCGGGAATTTGAATACTGTCAGGCCGGCAAATGTTTCGGCGAAGAAAGCATTATCTGCGGGAGACGGCTGTATTCGGCGAAGGCGTACGACCCGGTCAGCGTATACCGGATTCCTGCGGAAACGCTGAAGGATATTCCGATTGCCCAGTGGAAGCTCCTGGAGGTTTACGAACGGCGCCGGCGCGGCGCGATGGATATTCGCGGCTGGAAATAGCCGTCTGCTGACAGAGAACAAGAAGGAGGGTTTGACCAGGAATGCTTATCCGTTTAAGAAACAGCTTGATTTTCAGATCTTTTGACGAGTATGCCCGGGAACCGGTTGGGAAAGCCATGGGGTTTTTGGCCGTCCTGGTCCTGCTGGTCAGTCTCCCGGTGCTGGGTATGTACTGCTATAACCTGATGCAGGGCATTGACGAGATGACAAAGGAAGCTGCTAAAATGCCGGACTTCACGTTTTCCGGCGGAAAGCTTACGGTGAACGCTCCGATGCCGATTGTCCAGGAAAACGGAGCTTCGCTGATCGTCATCGACACGAGCAATCAGACGCCGCCGACAGTTCTGGACCAATACGCCGACGGCATGATCATTTACAACGACCGGATGATTCAGAAACAGGCAGGCGGCTCTACCCGCGAAACGAAATTTGAACCGTTTGCCAAGTATTCATTCAATAAAGCTGAACTGATTCGAGCGGTTCCGTATTTAAAATGGATCAGCGTCCTGGTGGTCGTTTTCGGCTTAATCTATTTCTTCCTCGGCAAACTGCTGCAGGCCACGGTTTTTGCTTTGATCGGCCTGGTAGTGGGAGCGATCCGCAAGACTGAATTTGGCTACGGTTCGGCATTCATTATCGCAATTTACGCGCTGATCTGGCCGTCTGTCATTCAGGCGGTGCTTCGGATCGGATTTGATGCGTACCCCTACCCGTATCCCGGGTGGACCTATTGGGGGCTGTTCCTGATCTGTATGATTGCCGGTGTCATTATGGCAACGCCGCCGAAGACCGAACCGGTGCCGGAAGCCGCCGGCGCACCGTTTGCGGCTACGCCAACCCAGGTCATCGATGTGACACCAGCGGAACCGGAAGCCGATGTCGCACCCACGCCGCCTGAGGGGGCGCCGTTGACCGGTGAAGAGCCATCGAAGCAGGAATAAAGGCAGCGCAATCGAATACGAAACCGAGAGAGCCGGAAATACCGGCTCTTTTTATGTCCAAACAGCATAGAATCCCCTAAATTTAGGCGAACTGCGAACTATTTCGGGTGTATCGCGTATTCTGGTAGCAGAATGGGCTGAACAAGGAGGGAACGATTTGGTGAGGCAAGGAAGATGTCCGTCATATATCCAACCTGATTTTCCGGGCACGGTACCGGGGCTGGAAGAAGCCATGCGGGGCGAGTCGGGAGCGATTGTTTTTTATTCCTATCTGATCGACATGGCGCCGGACGAAAGGCAGCGGCGGGTCCTGATGAGTATTCGGTCGGATGAGGAGCGCCACTTGAACAATTTTCAGGCGGTGTACTGCCAGTACACCGGGAGCACGTACCGGGTTCCGACACCGGACGTAAGGCCGCCGGAAACGTATTTGGACGGACTGGAACGTGCTTTTCAGGATGAACAGGAAGCGTATGAGTTTTACAAGGCGAATTATGAAGGCAACCGAAATCCGCGGATTAAGCAGGCCTTTTTTGACGCCATGCTTGATGAGGCAGAACATGCCCGATGGTTCAACAACATCATTCTATTGACGCATCATCAACACATGCCGTAATCGTCGGCCGCAGCGATTCCGACGACTGCCATGCCGCCCGGACCAGGCGCGGCATGGCTTGTTTGTGACTGGTAAAACGGCATGATTCCAGGGAATACAGTACATACTGAAAGCCAAAGGAAACTGCGCCGAATCCGTTGGCGCGAAGAAAGAAGCAAGCTCCATGTCCCAAATCGGTGCGGCGATTCCCCGAAAAGACGGCTGGGAGAAGGTCACCGGAACAGCGAAGTACAACAGCGATTTCCTGCCGGCCGGGACGCTCCATGCCCGATTACTGACCAGCACGCAAACCCATGCGCGGATAATTTCGATTGACGCAACCGGGGCCTGGGCGATTCCGGGGGTTCGTGCGGTAGTCACCGGCGACACTTTCCCGGTGCCGACCGGCCCGCTCATCGAAGACCGCCCGCCGCTCGCCTGGCAGAAGGTGCGGTACTACGGTGAGCCAATTGCTGTCGTGGTCGCCGCTAACGAGGCCCAGGCCAAGGCGGCGGTGGACCGGATCACTGTGGCGTACGAGCTGCTGCCGCCCGTCCTTTCGGTAACCAGCGCGATGCAGCCGGGGGCCCCATTGGTCCACGAAAAGCTTGCCGACTACACCCTAACCGCCCTGGATATTCACCCCGAGCCAAATTCCAATATTGCCGACCGGATCAAGATCCGGAAAGGGGACATGCAGAAAGGATGGGATCTGGCCGAGGTTGTGGTTGAGGCGTCCTATTCCCTGCCGCAAGCGGATCATATTGCGATGGAAACCCGAAATGTAGGGCTCGAAATTTTGCCCGGAGGGCAGGTTAACGTGTTTTCGTCGACCCAGGCCCCTTTTGAGGTCCGCAAGGCGATCAGCCAATATTTCGGGGTTGCGCCCGGTGACGTTGTCGTCCACACGCCGCTGGTGGGCGGCGGCTATGGCGGCAAAGCGCCGGTGCAGCTGGAATTGATCGCCTACCTGGCATCCAAGGCAGTCGGCGGCCGCATGGTGCGGCTTGCGAATACGCGGGAAGAAGATATCGTCAGTTCGCCCTGCAAACTGGGGCTGGAGGCCAGAGTAAAGCTCGGAGCCACCTCAAACGGGGAACTCACCGCAGCGTCATTTACCTTTCTGGTTGATACCGGTGGCTATGCCAACACCGGGCCGCGGATGGCCAAATCAATGGCGGTCAGCTGCACCGGGCCGTATCAAGTGCCCAATGTCTGGTGTGATGCGCTGTGCGTGTATACCAACCATCCTTATGCTACGTCATTCAGGGGGTTTGGCCACCTGTCCTGCACTTTCTGTATGGAACGGGCCATGGATAAACTGGCCTACGCGCTTCAGATGGATCCGGCCGAACTTCGCCGGAAGAACGCGATCCTGCCCGGAATGAATGCGCCGACCCAAATGAAGCTGACGGAGAGCAATCTGGGCGATGTAAGCGCGTGTTTGGCCAAAGCCCGGGAATTGATTCGCTGGGATGAAGGAATACGCATTGAGATAGGCCGCGGCAAGGTGCGGGCGAAAGGGATCGCTTGCTTTTGGAAGACGTCGGATTCCCCGACAGACGCTCATTCGGGGGCAACGATCACGTTTTTATCCGATGGGACGATCAATCTGAACGTGGGGGCGGTTGAAATCGGCCCGGGCACGAAAACAGCCCTGGCACAGATTTTGGCCGACCGGCTGCGAATCACCACCGATCAGGTTTTTGTCGAATTGCCGGTGAATACCCGAACTTCTCCTTATCACTGGAAAACGGTCGCCAGCATGACAACCTATATGGTGGGATCAGCGGTCGTTGAAGCGGCCGACGATGCCATTCGTCAGATCAAAAGTCTGGGCGCGGCGGCGCTCCGCTGTTCACCCGAGCAGTTGGAGGTTGCCCATAATCAGGTTTTTCTAAAGGCTGACCCGGGCCGATTTATCGATGTTGATAAACTGGTTTACGGGTACAAATACACAGACGGCAACGCCATGGGCGGTCAGGTGATCGGGCGCGGCAGCTTTATTATGCGTCATCTGACCCCATTGAATCACGAAACCGGGGAAGGCAAGCCCGGACCTTACTGGACGCCCGGGGTACAGGCGGTCGAAGTCGAATATGACACCGCCGATCACACCTACCGGCTGGTCACTGCGGTGACCGTGATTGACGCCGGCCGGGTCATCAATCCAAAAATCGCGCGAGGGGTGATAACCGGCGGGATGAATATGGGATTCGGCATCGGCAGCCGGGAGGAATTCCTGTACGGCCCGGACGGCACGGTCCTGACCACCAGCCTGCGAACCTATAAACCAATGCGTTTCGGCGAGAATCCGGCTTATCGGGTCCACTTTATTGAAACCCCGCAGGCCGATTCGCCGGGCGGTATGCGGGGTATGGGCGAACACGGCATTATTGGCATTCCGGCTGCGCTTGCGAATGCGCTTTCCGCCGCGGCGCAGGCGGAAATTAATCAAATTCCGGTTACGCCGGAGCTGATCTGGCGCCTGAAGGAGGGGCCGGTGCGATGATTCCGTTTGATTTCGAGTATTACCAGCCCCAAACGGCCGAGTCTGCTGCCAGCACCTTTCATAAGCTTGAAAAATGCGGTAAAGAGCCTCGATACTACGGCGGCGGCACCGAAATCATCAGCATGGCCCGGGTGGGCAACCTGTATGCCGGTGCGGTGGTCGATATCAAAGGCATCCCTGAATGCCGGGAACTTGGATTTCGCCAGGACGAACTGGTTATCGGGAGCGGGGTCACCCTGACGCAGATTGCCGAGTCCGGGCTGTTCCCACTGCTGGGCAAATGCGCCGGCCGGGTGGCTGATCATACGATTCAAGGGAAGATTACGCTGGGCGGAAACCTGGCCGGGACGATTATCTATCGGGAAGCGTCGCTTCCCTTGCTGCTGGCAGATACGAACGTCGTTGTTCAGAGCCCGGACAGCCGGCGTACGGTGCCGCTCACTGCGGTCTATGACGGGGAGATGCACCTGGCACCCGGGGAATTTCTGCTGCAATTCCTCATCCCGCGTGAATTTACCGAACTCCCGTATGTCCATGTCAAGCGCACCAAAGCCGACAAAATCGATTATCCGCTGGTTACTGTGGCAGCACTGAGGCGCGGCGATAGGCTGCGCTTCGCGTTCAGCGGACTGGTTCCCAAACCGTTCCGGTCAACGGCGGTTGAAGGCATTTTGAATAACCGGCTGGTGCATCCGAAAGAACGGGTTGATGCCATGCTGCGGGCGCTTCCGGAGCCGGTTCTGGCCGACAATGGCGGATCGCCGGAATACCGCGCGTTTGTACTCAAAACGATTCTGCTGAACACCTTTGATGCACTGGAGGGGGCGTGAACCGATGCCGGAGGAAATGAGAGAGCCCGGGATGGTTGTCTTAACCGTAAACGGCGAGCAAAAATCGGTATGGGTGCGCCCGGCCGATACCTTGCTCTTCGCCCTGCGGGAAAGAATTGGACTCACCGGGTCTAAGCCGGGTTGTCTCAATGGGGACTGCGGTGCCTGCACGGTCCTGGTGGACGGGTGGCCGATCAAATCGTGCCTGATGCTCGCGGTGGAGGCGGTTGACCGTCAGATTACCACTATCGAAGGGCTGAGTGACATGCCGATGGCGCGGGCGTTTTTTGAAGAGTTTGCCTTCCAGTGCGGGTACTGTACCTCCGGGTTTATCGTAAACGCGCACGGTTTAACGATTCAGCATCCGGACGCCGATGAGTTTGTGATCGAAGAATGGCTTCAAAGTAATTTGTGCCGCTGTACCGGCTATGAGGAGATCAAGGAAGCGGTGTTGGCGGTTTTGGAACACAGGATTTCGGGATGATGCCGGCCGCCGCTGGTTCTAGGCGGGCACCGGGCCGAATACCTTTGGGGTAAAACGGCTTCAGGGGAGAGGAACTTATGCGCCGAGATGTTCTGTGGTTCATTGTGTTCTGGGGAGCCTTGTGGGGATTGACTGAGGCGACCGTCGGGTATTTTCTCCATCTGCTGCCGGTCAATATCGGGTGGTTGTTCTGGTTCCCGATTGCGTTCTTTTTCATGGCCAGAGCCTGGCGGGACAGTGGCCGCCCGGAAGCCGCTTTCGGCGCTGCGCTTTTGGCCGCATCAGTCAAGCTGACCAATCTGATGAATGCTGTTCCCGTGGACCGGGTGATCAATCCAGCGGCTGCGATTGTCTTCGAAGGGCTTGGCGTCTATGCGGTGTTCTATCTTCTATCCCGGTCCAAACAATGGCGGCGCAACCCTTTAACCCTGTCCTTTGCCGCCAGTCTCGCCTGGCGTGCGCTGTTTGCGGTCTATCTGCTGTTAATTCCAACGAATTGGCCGCCTCCGGGGCAGCTTACCGGCCTTGGGCCATTCCTAAACTTCCTTTTGTTTGAAAGCGGGGTTAACGCCCTGTGCATATGGCCGGTGCTCATCCTCACCCCGCGCCGGCGTTCGCATCTTCAGCTGGCGGTTTTGCCGGTGGCGGCCGTGGTTTTGCTGGGACTGTCGATTGTTGCCCAGCTGGTCGTCTAGTTTATGCGCGTCGATGGCGTTATTCTGGCGGCCGGGCGTTCAAGCCGAATGGGCGCCAATAAGCTAACCCTGGATCTTGCTGGCAGAACGGTCATTGAACGCGCGCTAGCCTGTCTTATGCCATATTGTCGAACGGTTTATGTGATAACCCGCCCAGGAACCTCAGGGTTGGAGCCGTTGTTCGCAGCAAACCCACGGATTATTCCGGTGGAAAACCCGATGCCGGACCGGGGGATGTTGAGCTCGATCAAGACGGGGCTGTCAGCGGTTAAGGCAGATCAGGCGCTGATTCTGCCGGGAGACTGCCCGCTGGTGAAGCCGTCCACCTGCGCCCGGCTGCTGGCCGCGGAAGCGGATATTGTGGTGCCGGTATACCATGGAGAAAGCGGTCACCCGGTCCTGATTGGCAAGCGGATGATCTCGGCATTGCTTCATTCCTGCTCGGGGAGCCTGCGTGACTTTATTGTCGGGCAGGACTGCACCCGAATTGAGGTGCATGACCCGGGGATTCTGGTGGATGTCGATACACCGGAAGACCTGGCCTTCTTACGGGAAATGGCCATGCCCCCGGACACCTCCGGAACAGCGATCCGCCGATGGTGCTGATCATCACTGGACGGGTCCGCGCGGGGAAAACGACGCTGCTGCGCGCGCTGCATCAGGCATGGCAGGTGGGGGACGGGCTGTACAATGAGCGGACTTTGCCCATGGAGGCGGGACAGGCGTTGATTCGGATGAAGACCGGGGAGCGAAAACTCTTCGCGTGCAAACAAGGTGCCGAACCGGCGGATTGGGTGCCGGCGGCGTATTTCGGGGATACGTCATTCTCAAAGGACGGGCTCGAATTTGCCGCAGGTGGACTGGATGAGGTTGTATTCAACGGGAGCGGACCGATCTGGGTGGATGAAATCGGGCCGTTGGAACTGCAGGGAGACGGATTGTGCAAGCCTTTTCAGGCGGTTCTGGAAAGCGGCCGCGATGTGATCGTGGTCATTCGTGAAGGCTGTCTGAACGAAGTTAAGGATCGCTTTCAGATTGAAATGCCCGTGATTATTAGGGTTTGAACAAATCGACACGCTTCCTTTTGACTTAAACGCTTTCCATTCTATACACTTATAGAAGAAGAGCACCGATTAGAGAGAAGAAATGTCGGAAGCGGAAGCAGCGGGAAGGTTCGCGTGGTCATACCGCGCAAACATATTCGAAAAGGGAGAGTGTTCCAATGGCGTATGAGACCAGAATCGAAGACGGGATTATCGTTTTTCAGTTCAAAAGCAATCGAGTCAGCTCCATCAGTCTGGAAACCCTGAACGGCCTGAGCCAGGCGATCGACCGCGTGAATAGCGAGGACGACCTGAAGGGCCTGATCCTGATCGGAACCGAAAAATACTTTTCGGGTGGCTTTGACCTGAACGAATTCGTCAGCTTTTCGGGGCCGGAGGCGATTATCAATTGGTTTAAGGTGGAGGAGGACGTGCTGTACAAGCTGTTCACCTGCAGCAAACCCGTGGTTGCGGCTGTCAACGGACATGCCACCGCGGCCGGGATGATCGTGACCATGGCTTGTGACTGGCGTATCGCGATCAACAACCCGAAAGCCAAGATCGGCATGACCGAGATCAAAATCGGCCTTGCGCTGACGCCGCTGGAAGCCGGCTTGATGCGCTGGGGGCTCGATACCGAAAAGAATTACCGGGATATCATCTTCAAGGGTGAGTTGATCGGTGTTCAGGAAGCGGTGGATCGGCAGATCTTTGACGAACTGGCAGACTCCCAGGAAGACCTTCTGGCGAAAGCGAAAGCCAAAGTATCGGCACTGATCGATACCCCGGGGCGGCCGTTTATCAACCTGAAAAAGATGCACCGGATGCACTGGGCGGGCGTGCTGGAACAGCAGCTCAAGGCGTATGATTTCAATTCCCTGGTTGTTACCTTTACCGATCCTACAGTCGTTCAGACCTTGACCATGGTCAAAAACGCGATCGGAATCTAATCACAAACCCGGCAATATTGGAAACAAAAGCCTTCGTCAAAAGGAAACGCCTTGAAGACGGAGGCTTTTCCTTTTCAAGGGAGAACCCCCGTTCCGGGAAGATTTAAGCGAGTATTCCTTCTTTGTCCCGGGCTGATTTTGGGGCGCCGATATGGTATCGTAAAAAAAGAAAAGACAAACATACGCGCTGAAAGGCTTAAAAGCTTACAGGCGCGTTTTTGATTCTCGAATCGGAGGAATTTTCATGGTTCAAAGAGCGCACCCGCCCCGCGTGCAACTGGGCTTTTTCCCGACGCCGCTTCACCCGATGAAGCGGCTGGGCGCGTATTTGGGGGGAATCGATTTGTGGATCAAACGGGACGACTGCACCGGTCTGGGTCTGGGCGGCAACAAGGTTCGAAAGCTTGAGTATATCATGGCCGCGGCGCTGGCCGAAGGCGCGGATGTGATCCTGACCACCGGAGCGGTCAGTTCAAACCACGCACGCCAGACGGCCGCCGCCGCCGCGATGCTTGGCTTGCCCTGTCATCTGGTCCTTTCCGGGCGGCTTCCGGAGGCCCCACAGGGGAACTTCCTGCTGAACGGCATCTTCGGCGCGCAAATGACCTGTGTGAAACTGGCCGATATCGAGTCCGCGATCTTATCAGTGATGGACGCCTACCGTGCGCAGGGCAAAAAGCCATATTTTATTCCTGCCGGCGGGCACACCCCGGAGGGTGCCATTGCCTATGCCGGGGCATTTCGGGAAATCCGCTCCGAACTGCCGCAGCCCGGCACGATCATAACCGCGGTCGGGACCGGAACGACTTATGTCGGGCTGGAGTTGGGCCGCAGGGAGACGGACCCTAGCTCCCAAATTATCGGCATCAGCGTAGGGCAGGATACCGAAGGCTGCCAACGCGAGGCCTTCGAACTGCTGTCAGAAATGCTTCAAGGGACGAAAGCGGCCCCGGCCGCGCCAACAGAACTCGAAATCATCGATCGGTATGTCGGGGAAGGCTATACCCTGGTTTATCCGGAAGTTCGTGAAGTCATCGAAACTACCGCCCGGCTTGAGGGCATCTTATTGGACCCGGTATACACCGGAAAGGCCATGGTCGGCTTGTTTGATCTGGCCCGCAGCGGCCGGTTTTCCAATGGCAAACCGGTGGTGTTTCTCCACACCGGCGGCGCGCCGGAAGTGTTCAGCTATCGGCACATTTTTCAGGAAGGGGGCGGAGCAGCCTGCTGATCGATATTTTTCTTTCCATCGGCGTTGTTGCGGCAGCCATTTCCGGGGCTTTGCTCGGAACCCGAAAGCGAATGGACTTTTTCGGTATCATCGTTCTGGGGATCTCAACCGCTTTAGGCGGGGGAATTCTGCGGGACATTCTGATTGGGAACCTGCCGCCGGTTGCGCTGCGCGAACCGCTTCATATGGGTTTGAGCACCGCGGCTGCGATTCTAGTCATGTTTTTTCCGAAACGGTTCGCACGGCCGGCTTCCCTGCTGCTGTTTTTTGACGCTGTCGGCCTGGCCGTATTTACCGCCGTGGGAACCCGAATTGCCATGGACCAGGTGGTCACATCGACCTTCATCGCGGTGACGGTCGGCGTCATTACCGGGGTTGGCGGCGGGATTCTGCGTGACCTGTTCGCCCAGGAGATCCCGCTGGTGTTCCGGAAGGAGATTTATGCCACAGCTTCGATCATCGGCGCATTGGGGCTGGTATACAGCCGGCCATATTTTGGGTCGGGGAGTATGGCTCCTTTGTATATCTGTTTCGGCGTTACGCTGTTGGTTCGGCTGCTGACCCTCTATTTCGGCATCAATTCGGGTCATCCGGCGGAAGCGAACGAGCCGGCGGCCAGCGAATCGATGTAAGCCGGACGGAATAAATAGCGTAGAGTAAGGCAGACGGTGATGAAGGGGTGGCGTGAAATGAGAAAGTGGACAGCAATCCTGCTTGGCATGGTAATGTTCGGGCTTTTAGCGACCGGGTTGGCCTGTGCCGCGAAAACAAAAAGCGTTCGGGTCGACGAAAGCAATGCCGGGAAGGTGGTTCAGCTGCAGCGGGGGGATACGCTTCTGGTCTGTTTTAAAGAAAACCCAACGACCGGATACAGCTGGACCGGGCCTAAACCCTCGGCCAATCTGACCGTGACCCGGGACGAGTTTATTCCGCCGAAGAGCCAATTGGTGGGGGCTGGCGGCCAGCATTACTGGGCGTTTAAAGCCCGGTCGAAGGGAACGGTTTCCCTGGCATTTCGCTACGCCCGGCCCTGGGAAAGCGTGCAGCCCAAATGGGTGACCGTGACGGTCAAAATTCGCTGAATCAGCAAGTATATCACACAATGAAAAACCCGCCGTTTGGCGGGTTTTCGCTTTAGTAGATGTCGAGACAGAAGTTTTCCGGATATCGTCCTTTAATGTCTTTGTAATAACTTTTCAGCAGTTCCATATCGGCTTGAAAGTCGCCGGTAGGCATGAACCACGGGCCGATCTCGGCGATTCGTTTACCGTAGTCCAGATAGCTCAGCACAATTGGAACCCTGGCCTTCAGAGCAGCATAGTAAAAACCGGTTTTCCACTTGGGTACCCGGTTCCGGGTTCCTTCCGGCGGAATCAGCATAATGATGTCTTCTTCCCCGGCAAGCAGCGCAGCGAGCGCATCCACCTTGTTCATGCTCTTTTCCCGGTTCACGCCGACTGCCCCCGATTCCCGCAGCAGGCCGCCAACCCAAAACTTATGCAGCCATTCCCGCTTGATCACAAAGCGGACCGGAACATTCATCCGGTAAAACGCCGCCCGTGCAATGACGAAATCCCAGTTGCTGGTGTGCGGCGCCGCGACCATCACGCACCGCTTGATCTCACCCGGAAGTCCCCCTTGAAATTTCCACCCGAAAAACCAGAAGAAAAACAATAATACCTGCTTCAGCACGCCGTTCATCGCTCCTCTATATAAGTGCTTCTAAGTGTATCATGCGGGGGACGCACTTGTCGAAAAGATGCTCGAATAGATCGCCGCTGGGTGTCGGCCGGGTCGATGCAGGCGTTGTGAACGATGAATCGGCGGTGCGGCGGTTCCGGTGCTTGGCCTGCACTTGCCCCTAAATTTGGGCGAAGCCGGGTCATAAAATAGGAAGGAAATTGATCGAATTTTGTCGAAACTCAAAAATAGAAGACCGGGCAGCCCGGTCAGAGAGAAGGAGGAGGAGTTTAGATGATACTAGAGACAACTTTCGAAGAATTTGCGGCGGCGTTTGCCCTGGTGATGCCCTATTTAAAAACAATATTCGGCAGGGATCTTGCGGTGAACATCTCAACACCAGACCACTTTGTGGCCTATCAGGGGGCGGATAGTTTTGATCTTCCAGTTCAACCGGGTATGCCGATTCCGAAAGAGGACCCGATGAATGCCGCCATGTCGATGAAACAGCAACTGATCGCACCAGTTCCAGTCGAGGCTTACGGCGTTCCGTTTAAGGCGGTGGTTACGCCGCTTCTGGATCGCCAGGGCAAGGTGCTTGGCTGCATTGGGATTGGACTGGTTCAAAAAACCGAGTCCCAGGTCATCGAATTAGCCAATAATGTCGGAGAATCCATGGACGAGGTTGCCGGTGCGGTAACCCAGATCGCAAGCGCTGCAATGGGGATCAATGAGCGGGAAAAGGAACTGCATAACAGTATCGAGCAAATTTCGGGCATCGCCCGCAAGATTGACGATGTGTTGAATGGCATCAAGGTGATTGCTGACCAAACCAAAATGCTTGGCCTTAATGCCGCCATTGAAGCCGCCCGGGCTGGAGAAGCGGGCCGCGGATTCGGCGTGGTGGCAGAGGAAATTCGGAAGCTGTCCGATGAATCAAAGAATACGGCGGAACAGATCCGCGCGTTGACGGTTCAGATTGACCGCTTCATTGCCGAAACACTTCAGAATTCCGAATCAACCGTTCGTTCCAGCGAAGAACAGGCCGCGGCGACCGAGGAGATCACGGCGAGCATCGAAGAAATTACGGCACTGGCGGAACAGCTTCGCCGGATTGCCCAGCAGCTGTAGGCGGGTCATTACATCCGAGGCCGCCTTAATGGCGGCCTTTTTCGTACCGCAGTCCCGGAGTAGAATCCTTTCCGAATGATGCGAATGAGTATGTTCCGATCGAAGCGGGGAAACCTTGAATAGCGTCTTTGTTGGCATTATATTGGGAAAGGCAGTGCTTTGGTTCGATGAGTCCAAATGATCAAAAACAAGCGATTTTCGCAGGCGGCTGCTTCTGGTGCATGGTCCCGCCCTTTCAGGCCCTTGATGGGGTGATTGAGGTCGAGGCCGGATACACTGGCGGGGAAATGCCCAACCCTACGTATGAAGAGGTTTGCGCGGGCGATACCGGGCATATTGAGGCTGTGCGGGTCACCTACGATCCCAACCGGGTCGCTTATGAAACCTTGCTGGAGACCTTCTGGCGCCAGATTGATCCAACCGATCCGGAAGGCCAATTTTTTGACCGCGGCGCCTCTTACCGGACCGCCATCTTTTATTTTGATAAGGCGCAGCTGCGCGCAGCAGAGGGATCGAAGGCCGAATTGGCGCAAAGCGGGCTTTTTTCCGCGCCGATTGTGACACCGATTCTGGAGGCCCGCCCTTTTTATCGGGCGGAAGAGTATCACCAGGATTATCATGAGAAAAACCCGGTGCGGTATCAACTGTACCGGAGCGGATCCGGGCGCCAGCGGTTCCTGGATACGGTTTGGCGCTGGAAAGACTACCAACGCCGGGAAGAATTGAAGAAGCGGTTAACCCCGGTTCAGTTTGCGGTGACCCAGGAGAACGAAACAGAGCCTCCCTTTCGCAACGAATACTGGAATAATGAACGGGACGGGCTGTATGTGGACATTATTACCGGAACCCCTTTGTTCAGCTCGCGTGATAAATACCATTCCGGCTGCGGTTGGCCAAGTTTCACCCGCCCGATCGCCCCGGAAGCGGTCATTGAAAACACGGATCTCAGCCATGGCATGATTCGGAATGAAGTCCGCGGCCGGAATTCGGCCGCCCACCTGGGACACGTCTTCGATGACGGCCCCGGCCCGGACGGGCTTCGCTATTGCATTAACTCGGCGGCGCTGCGCTTTATTCCATTGGAGGAGCTTGAACAGGAAGGTTATGCGAGTTACCGGGCATGGTTTGAAGACGAATCCCAAAGGCCCATGGATAATCGGGATTCGCATACGATTGGCGGAGACGAGCGGGGGCTGAATAACGGATAATCCAGCGGCCCCCCGAACAACCCGCTTCAGGCGCTACCAGATCCGGCGGTCCGGAATAGACTGCGCAGCCGCTTCGCCCCGGGCAATCCTTTCGGAAACATAAAGGGCGCAGTAGCAGGAGCCGTGCTCTTCGAGATCCTCGTCGCGATAATAGCAGGGGCAGATGATGTCCAGATCATCCGATTTCGCGCCCATCGCCAGCCGGCAGGGACAGGCCATATAGCCATAGCGGTCCTCATTGACCAGAAGGCCTTCCAGCAGATCGTTCACCAGGCCGCGGTCCGGATTCAGCTGGTAGCCGCAATCCGCGGCATCCCTGGTCAACCGTTGATAAAGGGCCTCGATGTTTTTCATTTCAATGTCACTCATAGGCTGATCGCCGCCTTGATTTGATCTTCTTTGAAACCGATAATGCACTGTTCTCCGATGATCAGGGTCGGGAACGACATGGCCGGATTGAATTTCGCCAGTTCACTGATCGTTGTTTTTCGTTCCTCGCCTTTTAGCCGGTCCACCTCAATCACATCAAAAGCAATACCCTGTTCCTGCATGAATGCGCGGGTTTTCTTGCACCACCCGCAGGTGCTCAAGGCATACAGCAGGACCGGGCCAATATCTTTTCCATCCGTATGAATCATAGACATTTCTTATTCATGAGCCTCCTTTCACAGGACTTTGTCTAGTATCTTCATGGTACGGGATTCGAAGGGGCTTGAATAGTCAATTTTCGATAAACGAACGCGGGGTTATCTTTCAAGAAAACACAAGCCGGGGGATAAAACCCCCGGCTGTGGTTGGGTGGGTATGGGAATCGGATGTTAGGGCGTAAAAGGATCTGAATACCAATAACGGATGCTTGACTCATTATAAAATGAAAGCAGGTATTTTGGTAGCAGAATTTTTGAGAATCAAACATTACACGTCGGACTTTCTGTGTCGAATCATTGGAACACATATGGCCAATGCCGGACAATGATCCCGAGAAATAGGCGATAACGGCCGATCCGCTTGGGCGCCAAAGAATGGATATGATATTCTTAACCCAAACCCAATAACGATAGAGCGACGGATGATGGAGGTTTGGCTGCATGTTTATCCTGTCCGATAAAACCAGCCGTTATATTCTAGAGAACGGGGGTCATGTCACGCTGAAAGTGGAGCGGGGACACGGGTATCACGAATCCCGGGACCTGGAAACCTGGATTGCGACGGCTTCCCTGGGTCAACCGGCGCCCGAAGAGCGGGAGCTGTTCCTGGTTACGGAACGAAAAGGGGTGACTATCTGGCATGCGCCTGAAATCCAGCCGATTGTCGGCGGCCGAAAAATCGAGATCCTGAGCAAATGGCACCTGCGCGGGAGGCAGCTAAAGCTCAGCGAGGCCAAACAATATCCGCGTTTCGTCAGTCCTAAATCCAAGAAATAAGTTCCTTCAATTCACGCAAGGCCGAATAGAGTCGGCAGTCAAATCGCCATAGCTACGGCCACAGAGTTGTGCTATTTTTACACTAGATGCCTTGCGGGTACTTGATTATGAGTTTGGGGGGGCTTGCTTCATGGAACGGCAGCAGATTATCGATAAGGCCATGGAATTGGGCTTTTGCGATATCGGATTCACCACCGCCGAGCCGTTTGAAACCCAGCGCGAGATATTGAGGGAACGGGCGGATTCCTACGCCTGGTTGGCTGAAAAGGGGACCGATCTTTTCGCGGGTGTAGATCCGGCTTCGGTCATGCCGAATGCACAATCAATCATTGTTCTGGTGGACAACTACTATTCAGGCGCCTTTCCGGCTTCACTGGTCGGCAAATTTGGGCGCTGCTACCTGGACGACGACCGCGTGACCCGGGACGGGCTTGCGGTACGGATCAAACAATTTCGGGCTTTTCTCCGGGATCTCGGCATTGATTCAAAGGTTCCGTTTAACGTGCCGCACCGGCTGGCGGCAGCCCGAGCCGGGCTCGGGACATTCGGAAAAAACTGCCTGTTTTACGCTCGGGAAGGGGTGCGCGGGGCCTCATGGGTGAGCCCAATGGCGATTGTGGTCGATCGCCGGTTCGAACCGGACCCGCCTACAATGCGGCTCGGGTGTCCGGACTGGTGCCGGAATGCCTGCATTGCCGCCTGCCCGATGGGCGCGCTGCGCGGTCCCCAGAAAATTGATCCCAAACGCTGCATTTCCTATCTGAGCTACTATGGCGACGGTATTACCCCACCGGAACTCAGGGAACCGATGGGTATGTGGGTGTATGGCTGCGACCGGTGCCAGACGGTTTGCCCGCGCAACGAGCCGTGGACGGCGCAGAACCTGGCGCCCAATCCCCGTGTGGCCGCCAAAGCGGAAGATTTCGATTTGATCGCCCTGCTGCATATGGACCGGGACTACTTCAAACAAAGAATTTGGCCGCACATGTTTTACATGTCGTCCAAGGATATCTGGCGCTGGAAGATGAATGTTGCCCGGGTGATGGGCAACAGCCATGATCCGGGTTATGTTCCGGAACTTCTGCGGGCGTTTCGCGAGAATGAGGATGAGCGGGTCCGCGGGATGATCGCCTGGGCCATGGGACGGCTTGGCGGGACTGAAGCGGCGGCGTTTTTATCGGACCAGGCGCCGGATGCCGAAGGGTTGGTCCGGGAAGAGATTGAAAGGGCCATGATCGCCCTTGCCGGATCAATTAAATAGGGATCAGAAGAAAACGGCCGGGATTGCACAGCACCGTAATCCTGGCCGTTTTTTGTTTCTTGTTGCTATTTTCCGCCCAGCAGTTGGAGCACCATTTGCGGCCGCTGGTTGGCCTGGGCCAGCATGGCAGTTCCGGCCTGGCCCAAAATATTGACCTTGGTGTATTCCATCATTTCCTTGGCCATATCGACATCGCGGATGCGGGATTCTGAGCTGGTCAGGTTTTCCTCGGCAACGGAAAGGTTGTTTATGGCATGTTCCAGGCGGTTCTGAAGTGCGCCCACATCGGAACGCAGACCCGATACCCGGCTGATGGCGGCATCCAGGTGACTAATGGCCCGTCCCGCGAGTTCCCGAGTAGTGACTAAAAGGCCGGCCACACCGAGCCCGCGCGAACCGATTTCACCGAGCGCTAGACGGAGCGCCTGGTTTTCGCCGGCGCCGCCCTGTAGCGCGATCTGACGGTCGGCAAGGTGTATATATTCCCGATCCGCGCCGCCCTTTAAGGTGAAGGAATCGGTATCGGAATCGTAAGATGCCTGGGTCATGCCCAGCGATGCGCCCAACTGCAGCTCGATACCGTTGCTGAATACCGTTTCCATTGACTGTCCGGACGGAAGGACCTGCTCGGCCAGGGTTTCACCGGTATTCGCATCGGCGACGCTGACGGTAAGGGTATTGTCGGTTCCCTTCTGCAGCGAAGTCAGACCCAGGGCCCGCATGATGTCCTCATCCCCGACAATATTCAGATCTCCGGCCGTGCCAGCGACTGCGGAGCGAATCACTAGACTGCCCTCAACCTGTTCCAGCCCGGTTGAATCACTTACCCAATCGACAAAAGTCGCGAATTTGTTTTTATCATTTCCGGCGACCAGTGTGTTCTGGCCCAGGTCTTCGTAAACCGCCTGGTTGATGCGGTCGAGAATATCGATGATCTCGTCAGTGGCATAAAGCGACACTTCGGCGGTCTTGCCGTTGCTGATCAGGGTCAGGGTTCGCGGCGTATCAAGCAGATACCGCCCGTCCCCGTTATAGAAATTGGTGATATCCTGCAGTTTTGTGTAGTGATGCGCCATTCGGGCATCGGTTCCGGTTTCGCCCGTGGTGAAAACCGCGGCATCAGTGACTTTGCGCGGGGTCATTAAGTTGTTGGTGACGCCAAGGGCGGTGCCGCCCAGGAAGTCATTAAAACCAAGCGCCATTTCGGCATCGTGGATATCCCCGTTTTGGCTGTTGGTCTGGTAAAAACGCAGGGGCGTGGTCCGGCTGTCCAGAACGCCTTCATTAAAGCGCCAGGAAACCGGGTAGGGGGTTGGTTCTCCCAAGTTCATCGCCTGGAAGAGATCCAATTCATCCGCAGCAGGGCTTGCCTGTGCATCAGCCGAGACCGAAAGACAGACTCGGTCGCCGGTTTGCAGTTCACTTAAATCCGCCCAATCAAAGTTGGTAAAGTTGATGCCGCTGAATCCGGACGTGGAGAACAGGTTGCAGTTCGGGTTGTTAAGCCCCATGGAAATCGAATCGTCATAGACGTAGGTATAATTGCCGTTCTTGTCGTAGCAATGGGCCTGACCGCGCAGAATCACCCGGTTGTCCAGCACGGTCAGCACCTCGAGCATGATGGAGGCATTGTATGGATTGGCGGGATCTGCTTCAATTTGGCCGATAAACGCCCCGATTGTATCGCTTGAACCGCGGCCTTGAAAATAGGAGCTGGTAATGGATGCGCCACCCGCCGGAACAGTACGGCCTTGATAATTGACTTCCAGCGTGGCGGCGGAATTGGTGCCAAATACAGTGCCGGCGGCCAGGCCGGTCCCTTCGAGTATGGCCAGAATACTGCCGGTTTCGACCGAACCGTCGAGCGGATTAACGAACCAACCGGCCAGATTCAAGGTCAACCCGTTTTCGGCATCCTGCGCAAACCGGTATTCGATCGTACTTCCGCCGGATGCCCAGGGATTTCCCGTTACCCGGATGTTGGCATCGGAGTGCTGGTTGGGCGGTAGGTTGTGATAAGCCGCGTCACCCGCCCGGGCGGAGACATTGACCACAAACCGGTCACCCACCGTCAGGCTGCCGCCAAGGTTAAACTGGTCGAATTGGAGCGGGCCAACCGTTAAGGCGCCGCCCGGAACCGCCAGATCGACCGGCCCAAAGTCATTTGGCAGGCCGTTTCGGTTGTAACCCTTGCCTTGAAAACGGATGGTCGGCGGAATCCCGTTGCTGACCACCTCGCACAAAAGGGAACAGTTGTCATCTTCCTGGCTCCAGGCGTTGATTCCGGTCAGGTAAGTGGCCGGGTTTCCGCCATTGGCAAAATAGTAGGTCGTATCGCTGCCATAAGAAGCGTATGCTTCGTGGTTGAAGCCAGCGGCGGCGTATCGTTCGCTGTAAGTGACCGCATTAGCCTGGGTGGCGATGGTGCCGAAATCGATATTGTGCTGAACCGTGGCTGAGGTTCCGATGCCAGTTCGAACCAGCTGCGGCAGCAGAACCGCGCTGTTGTTGTCCAGCACTCCATTATTAAACCGGTAGCGGGTAGTGAACGTGTCGTTGGTCGCGCCGTCGAGCAGTTCCGAATCAACCTGATCATAGGCGCCGGCGGCCGCGGCCGAGGTATATAGAGTCCAGGAATCACCGACGGCCAGTTCGGCCCCGTTTGTGCTGTCGGGCAGGGTAATAGAGGTAAATGGCAGCGGCTGACCGGAGAGCACCAGCGAGTTGTTGGTGCCAAGCCGGCCTTCCCACCAATCGTCGGAGTGGGTTCCGGAAACCAGCGTGCCGTTATTGCTGACTCCGGTCCAGGTCGTCTGAACGGTAACCCGGTCTCGTGCCTGCAGCCACAGTGTGTTGACTGGAGCCGCACCGGCCCGTATGGTTTGAGCGCCTCCGAAAAGGGTAGTGCAGCCGGCTCCGGTCAGGCGGACTTCCCGGCGGGTGGGAGCGGTATCGTTATTGTCAAACTGGAATTGTCCGTAGGCCTGGCTGGTGTCATCCGGGGTGGTCAGCCAGTTTACAGCAAAGTTGGCCGGATCCCAGGCTGCCATCGCGGCCCGAGCCTGTTCTATTGTTGAACCAGCGGGAATCACGGCGCCCAGCACGGTATTGTAATCTTTCGCGGTACCGAACACAGCCGCGCCGCGGCCGCAGGCACCCGCGATACCGCATTCGGTGATGGTGGAACCGCCGCCGCCGACTGTAATCTGATACCGGGTATTATTGAGGTCGTTTCGAACATTGATAACCTGCTGGGCCCCGGCCGCCTGCATCTGAAAGACCGGTCCCGCAGGGGGGGCTAAATCGGCAAGGGCAATTGCGTTGGTCATCGCGGTATTCAAAGCAGCAGTGATTTGGTTGAGGACTATAGCGTTAAAGGCAATTGGGTTGCTGGTATATCCATGCAGAACCCGATTGCCGGTCGAGCTTCCGCTAGCCGTCACCGTCATGCCGCCCAGCCCCAGGTCGGTTTCGGCCGAACCGGCCGCCCCATCGGTCAGAAACGTAACCGAACGATCGGCCGTGTTGTTCACGACTTGAAGCCGGTACACCCCGCCGGTAAGATCGACTGCCATCGCGTCAACATTATAGCCGGGAACGCCGGCAAACGCAGCATCGATCGCGGTGCCGATCTGCTGAATGTTTCTTGAGCTGATGTCAATGATCAGCGATCGGTCGTAATCCTGGGCTGTGCCATCGGTCAGCCCGGACGGTATGAAGCCGCCAGTCAAAGCGCCATCAACACCGAGCGTTGTTGCAGCGGAACCCGACAGCTTAAGCGTGATTCCGGCGCCTAACGTATTGTTGATCCGAAGCTGCAGTTGGTCGCCTCCGGCGACAGTCGATAAGGTGACATCCGTGGCCAAGACTCCGCCATGCAGCCCGTTGGCGGCTGCTTCCAGCGCTAACGCGGTATCATCCATATTCAGGCCGCTGACGTCGACGTCGACATCATCCGTGGTGCCATTGTCGTCTATCTCGATATTAATTACCGAGCCGGGCGGATTGGTGTAGTAAAGCCTGGCTTCCACGGTTTCCGCGGCACCAGACATATAGGTCAGGCCGAGGGTTGCATTATCGCCGTTAGCCGACCGGTAATAGGTCCGGGCCGAGATGGTGCCGGCCAGCGTGGTTCTGGCCTGGGTACCGGTTACCTCAAAAGATGTGTACATGTTGTTGGCGTAATTGGGATTGGTCGTATAAGATACGTCGCCGCCGGCGGGAGCACCATTGATGGTTATTGAGCCGCCCCCGGCGCCGCCGATATCGGTCCAGGCGGCCTGGGTTTGGGAGGTGGCCGGCCCGGCCGCGGCCGTGATATCCATCTGGACATCGATATTAGCACGCCCGGTTGCGCTTACCCCGTTGATGACATCAGGCCCGGCCACAGTATCGGCATAAACGGCCATAAACGGAACCGTGTCCGCGACCTGTACCGTATAGTCCCCGTAAGGAACCAGATCCGGGCTGGGAGTGCTTGACACGGTGATGCCCAGATCAACGTCCGGTGTGGCGGTGTCAGCGCCGCCGGGATCTATATAAGAAATGCCGCCAAATGGGGTTTCTCTGGCCTCCAACCGATAATCGCCTTCGGCTAATCCGGCCGCCTGCAGAGACTTCAACCCGGTATAGGCACCGGAAGCCGGTTTATCGGTGAATTCGGTAACTCCGGTAACCCGCGCGAGCATGGCGTTGGTTCCCTGAATTTGCGCGGTACCCGGGGTTGCCTGAAGATCCAGTCGGTACTCGCCGCTGGCCGGAACCGCGCCAGGTTTGGTGCCGACCGAACCGGTGGACACCACCCGCACATCGTTGCTGGAACTGCTCCAGAGCAGGGACGATGAGCCATCTAGAAGGTTTTTCTGGTTAAAGGTCGTGGAGCGGGAGATTTCATCCAGCCCTTGCTTCAGTTGATCCATTTCTTTCTGGATTTCCATCCGGTCGTTCATGGTATTGGTGTCATTGGCCCCTTGCACGGCCAATTCGCGCATGCGCTGCAGAATGCTGTGGCATTCGGAAAGCGCGCCGTCAGCGGTCTGCAGCAGGGAAACCCCGTCCTGCAGGTTTCTTCCCGCCTGAGAAAGACCGGCGATTTGCGCGCGCATTTTCTCGGAAATCGCAAGGCCAGCCGCGTCGTCCGCCGCCTTGTTGATTCTGAGACCGGAAGATAAGCGCTCCAGAGCCTTCCCGGCCGATGTGCTGGTGCGGCTGAGCGCATGATATGTATTTAATGATTGAATGTTATGGAAGATGCGCATGAGAAAGCTCCCAGCGGCCGTCGGGAAAAAACCAAACGGCGGATTCCGGGCGCATTTGGCGGCGCGGCATGAACCAGACAGCCGTCGGAGCGGATTTCCCCCTTTTTGACCAGGGAAACCCCCTCGTATTGCAAGACTGCGCTGGTGCAGAGGCGGATGCGTCATTCAGTCGGCATCCAGGGGCATCTCTTCCGTGAGAGGCCTGCCCGTTTTAACCCGCGAAACCAACCCGGTTTCTGTATACTATATCGAGCACTTGTCAGAGATTCTTGAGTGCCGGCTGGCACTAAAATGAGCCACATGCCAGAAAAAGGACATACCCCAAGCCGTCGGCATGTTCTATGAAACAAAGTGTGCGGGTGCTGTTATCCAGATGCGAGCGGAGTGGCTGGGCAGAAATGAAGCGGCGAAAGGCGTTGACCGTCATTGTTTGATGGCTTGCCAGATGGCCAGACCGAATTCAAGGGCGATCAGGACGATGATGGTCCACTCCAGGAAATTGGAGTGCTGGATATTGACCTCGTTGCTGAGCATCACATAGTTTTCCTGAATGACCTGAATCTTGCGGTTGACACTGACGGTCCACTGCTCAGAGCGGAGCACGCGCAGGGCGGTTTCGTAGACCCGTGCGTAATAAACGTCTTCGGTGATCTTGATCAGGTTGTCAATCTTTTCCCGGATATCCGAAACATCGGCATGCAGTTCCATGATGTCGGCCATGATCCGGCGGTACTGCCGCAGGCGAAGGAACCGGTTCATGCGATCCGCCGAGGCCAGGTCGTCATACATTAAATCCATCTGGCGGCTGAGTTTTCGGTCATAGTAACGCAGAGCAAGCAGCTGTACATTGGCGAACTCGATGAGATCCATCAGATCGGTGGAAGGGTCGGGACCGGAAAGCAGTGCGGTATCCCAGGTCAGGACCGCTCGGTCTTCGGCGCTGTAGCTCAGGCTCCCGCGCAGGATATCATCCCGGATTGAAGGTGAGAAATTGTTTTTTTCGCCCATTAGGACCGTGACCGGATCAAGGCGCTCATGGAGGGTATCCACCCGGTATATGGTGTAGTCCTCATAGAAATCAGGATCGGTGTCAACGCTGCCCAGATGCGGTTCCAAAATGGACAATACCGCCTTTAAGTACTGGTCAAACGGATCGTCCAGATGACGCTGACCGGCAAAAAACAGGGCGATGGATTCAAGTTCCTCCGGGTCCGCGGCCAAGTCCTCAAACATCATAGCAAGACTGATCGAGCCGGTATCGAAAATCCGGGCACGAACGTCAAAGCGCAGGGAACGGTCTGGATACGGGCACACAAACGGGTTCAGCCGAAGGGTCAGCGGCCAGGTGCCGATGACGATAGATTTCGGCCGTATTCTTACGAAACGGGTCCGGGCAATCGAATGGTCCTGGGCCAGCCGGGACTCCAGCCGGTCCAGGTCGATCTCCAGACCGGTCTCAAAGATGCGATAGAATTTCACGGCGATCATCCCGAAAAATCAACCTCCGTCAACGGTGCGCGGCGTCTTTGCTGATTTTCAAAAAGGCAGCGCCGCGGAAATGACTGCAAGTTTAATTTTTCCCCGAAAGCTTGGAATCTAAAGCGGAAAACGAGAGGATGGCGAACCAAGGCATATTGGGAAACGCATAGGCCGCCAATGCTTGATAAGGTAGGCGGCCGGCAATACTATGATATACAATAGGACATGAACAACAGAATGCAAGGAGAAGCAATCACATGACCACTACGCCGGTTTCGACCAACTTCATTCAGCAGATTATTAATGAAGACCTGAAAACGGGCAAATACGGCAATCGCGTTCATACCCGGTTTCCGCCCGAGCCCAACGGGTATCTACATATCGGGCACGCCAAATCCATCTGCCTCAATTTTGGGATTGCGGCCGCGAACGGCGGCTTGTGCAACCTGCGCTTTGATGATACGAACCCGAGCAAAGAAGAAGTCGAGTTTGTCGATTCGATCATGGAAGATGTCCGGTGGCTCGGGTTTTCCTGGGATGACCGCCTGTTCTACGCATCAGGATATTTCGAACAGCTCTACGATTTTGCGGTTCAGCTGATCCAAAAGGGCAGGGCGTTTGTGTGCGATTTAAGCTCGCAGGAGATGCGGGTATATCGCGGCACCTTGACCGAGCCAGGCAAAGAGAGCCCGTATCGGAATCGTTCGGTGGATGAGAACCTGGACCTGTTCCAGCGGATGCGCGGCGGCGAATTCCCGGACGGGACGAAAGTGCTGCGCGCTAAAATCGATATGGCGTCTCCGAACCTGAATCTTCGCGACCCGGTACTGTACCGGATTATTCACGCTTCGCATCATCGGACCGGGGACAAGTGGTGTATTTACCCGATGTATGACTATGCGCACCCGCTGTCTGACGCCCTGGAAAAGGTGACCCATTCGATCTGTACCCTGGAATTCGAGGATCACCGGCCGTTGTACGACTGGATTCTGCGGGCCCTGGACATTGAGAGCCCACCGCAGCAGATCGAGTTTGCCCGGCTGAATCTGACCCATACCGTGATGAGCAAGCGCCACCTGCGCCGTCTGGTCGAGGAAGGCCAGGTCAGCGGGTGGAACGATCCGAGGATGCCGACCCTGTCCGGGCTGCGTCGGCGGGGCGTCACCCCAGAAGCCATCCGGGATTTCTGCGACCGGATCGGCGTGGCCAAGGCCAATAGTATGGTCGATCTCGCGCTGTTAGAACACTGTATCCGGGAAGATTTAAGCGCGAAGGCGGCCCGGGGTATGGGCGTGCTCCGGCCTTTGAAGCTGGTGCTGACCAATTATTCCGAGAGCGAAAGCGAGATGCTGCCGGCGGAAAACAATCCCGAAAACCCGGACATGGGAAGCCGTATGATCCCGTTTTCGCGGGAGTTGTATATCGAACAGGACGATTTCATGGAGGAGCCGCCGAAGAAATTCTTCCGGCTGGCCCCGGGGCAGGAAGTCCGGCTGAAGAATGCCTATATTATCCGGTGCGAGTCGGTGGTCAAGAATGCGGCCGGGGAAGTGGTCGAAGTCCACTGCAGTTATGATCCGGAGACGAAAAGCGGCGGCGCCGCCAGCGGGAAAAAGGTAAAGGGAACACTCCACTGGGTATCGGCCGCGCATGCGGTGGATGCCGAGGTGCGGCTGTACGACCATCTGTTCGTCGAGGAAGCGCTGGACGCAGACGAGACGGATGAAGAAAAACCGGCCGCCAAGGATGGTTTTAACGTAAACTCGGCTTCACTGGAAGTCCTGAACGCAAAACTGGAGCCTGAACTGGGACACGCGCCGGAGGGGTCGAGGTTCCAGTTTATGCGGCACGGCTATTTCTACCTTGATCCGGTGGACACCAAGCCCGGAAAACCGGTTTACAACCGGATTGTCGGGCTGCGGGACACCTGGGCCAAGATCCAGAAAAGCGCCGAATAAGTACAAGTGACAAGCAAGAAATGTGAACCCGGGTTCTTTGGAGAGCCCGGGTTTGGTTTTGCCCTTTAAGATCGATTATTTGCGTTCCGGTGAAAACGTGACGAGAATCTTGCCGGTGACTGGCCGTATCGCATGTTGAAACGCCTCTTCGAACCGGCTGAATGGATAGATTTGCTCAATCAGCGGGGTTGGATCGACCTTTCGAGCCTGCAGGTAGTCCAGGGCTTCCACCATGTTGCCGCAGCGGGAGCCAATGATGGTTATCTCGTCGACGACCACCCGGTTGAGATCGATCTGACTGAGCTGGTGGGAGGTGGTCTTCACCACCAGCGTGCCGCGCGGGCGGACCGCCTCCAGCGCACTCTGCACGCCGGTGGGGCTTCCGGTCGCTTCAATGACCAGATCGTACCGCGAGGTCATGGACCCGGACCGCTTGCCCACGATTTCCAGGGTGTCGAGCCCGACATTGGCGGCGGACGCAAGGTGCTTTGGATTCCGCCCGGCCAGCGTCAGTTCATCGGTAAAGTGGCGCAGGACCAGCGCGCTCAGCAGCCCGAGTTTGCCGTCCCCGAGCACCAGTGTGCGGGTTTCTTTTTTAATCGGAACCTGATGCGTGATTTCCAGCGCGGCTGCAAGCGGTTCGGCGAATACGGCGATTTGATCGGGTACCTCGTCAGGAACCAGGTGGAGATTGCGCAGCGGCGCCAGCACGTATTCCGCAAAAGCGCCGTCCCAGTCATGAATGCCCAGCGCTTTGCGGGACGGACAATGCTCGCTGCCGATGGATAAGCAGGTTTCGCAGGTACCGCACCCCCGGTTAATCGCGATCACCACCCGCCGGCCCACCAGCATCGGATAATCGTCAGCCTGCTCGACCCGGCCCACCAGTTCATGTCCGGCAATCCCGGCAAAGTCGTAGTAGCCCTGATACAGCTCCAGATCAGTGTTGCAAATCCCGGAAATGACCGTTTTCACCAGGGCCTCTCCCGGTCTCGGGACCGGGATCGGGACTTCGATTATCTCCAGCGTTTGGTTCTCAAACCGAACCGCTTTCATCATCGGCTTTCAGCACCTCGTTCATCATGATGCCGGACCCGGTTTCCCCAGGTCCTTTGTCTCATTGTACCCCGGTGTGTGGAAAGAAAATAGGGTCAGTTCTTCCAGCAAATGCGGGCAGGGCTTCTAAACGACACAGCAGCATGGGATACTGAATGGATAAAAGGAATATGCATCCATCGAGGTGGTATTTATGAAAAAACAATCAAACCGATTTCGGTTCAGCGGCAGTCGGGGCGTGGTGGCCGGAATACTCATCGGGATGGTCTTTCTGATGCCAGGATGTCACGGCGCCGAAAAGAAAATCGGCGCCAATCCGGTAAAGAAGGCCGAGTCAGGAGAAAGAGCGCAGCAGCAAACGGTTCAGCTGTATTTTGCGGACGCCGAAGCCACGGCCTTGGTTGCGGAACCGCGCCGGCTTCAAGCCAGTGAGGCGGAACTGCCAAAAGCCATCGTTGAGGCGTTGGTTCAGGGCCCCAAACGGCCGGGATCATTTCCGACCATTCCGCCAGGCACGAAAGTAAATCGCGTTTCTGTCGCTGGTGGGACCGCCGCGGTTGATTTCTCGAACGCCATCCGAACCGCGGGCTGGGGCGGATCAGCCGGGGAAGGACTTCTGGTGTATTCTGTGGTGCAAAGCCTGACGCAGCTGCCGGGGATCGAACGGGTCCAGTTTCTCATCGACGGGAAAACGGTTGAAACCTTCTGGGGGCACATGGATACAACACAGCCGTTTCTGCCAATGCCGGACCAGGTCCGCGAATAGCGCTTAAGGAACAAGAAAGGCCGAAGCAAGCGGGAAGCATTATGGTATTCTGGAAATACACGGGTTTATCCTTCGGCGTCGTTGGAGGTTATGATTCATGAAAATTAAAAACTACATGACCAGAAATCCGATAACGCTGCGCCCGAGCCGTTCGCTGGCCGAGGCAGCTTCCTTGTTTCTCGACCACAAAATCGACGGTGCGCCGGTGGTGGAACAGGGGGCACTGGTCGGTTTGTTCACGAAGACGCATCTGATCCGGGCCCTGGCGATGCGGGTCGACCCGGACAAAGCGCAGGTCGGCGAATTTATGAGCCGCAACGTAAAGACGGTTTCTCCCGAGGACGGAATTTGGGATATCGACATCCTGTACACCGGGCGCTACCCGGTTGTGGATGACGGGCAGTTGATCGGCTTTATCACCAAATCGGACATCATGGTGGCTTTGAACCAGATTGTCGGGGATGTCACCGGCCAGCTAAACACCGTGATCGACTCGGCGTATAACCCGATTATTGCGATCGACCGGCAGGGCTTGATCCGGATCTGGAACAATGCCGCTGCCAAACTGACCGGCGTGTCCGACGAGAAAGTCCTCGGCCGGTTTATTAATGATGTGATTCCCAGCAGCGGACTGTTTAACGTCGTAAAAACCGGCAAACCGGAGTATGGGGTCCACCTTCGGATCGGTCTGGTCAACACCATTACCAACCGGGCGCCAATCATCAAAAACGGCGAGATAACCGGTGCGGTTGCCGTGTTGTACGACCTTTCGGAACTGGAGAAGGTTTCGCAGGAACTTGAATCAGTCAAGGCCTTAAACGCGGAGTTGGACGCGATCATCAACAATTCGTTCGACGGCCTGTATATTACGGACGGCAATGCCCGGACCCTGAGGATTAATCAGGCGGTGACCCGGATGACCGGCATCGGCCCGGACCAGGTACTCAACCGGACCATGGGCGAACTGGTCGAGGATGGAATCTTGTCCGGCTCGGGGACGCTCCTGGCACTGGAAAGCCGCAGACCGGAAACGACCATTCTGACCACCAATACCGGGGCGACCCTGCTGGTCAGTTCCACGCCGGTCTTTGATGAAAACGGCGACGTCTTTCGGGTGGTTACCAGCGTTCGCGATATCAGCGAACTGAATATGCTCAAACAGCAATTGGAACAGATGGAAGGGTTAAAAGACCATTTCGAATTCCAGATGAAACAAATGCGGCTCCGGGATTCCGGGGAACTGGTTTTCAAAAACGCCGAAATGGAGCGGATCGTTTTCCAGGCCATGAAGATTGCCGAAGTGGATTCCACCGTCCTGATCACCGGCGAATCCGGGGTCGGCAAAGAGGTCATTGCGGAACTGGTTCAAAGTAACAGCCGGCGTAAGAAAGGGCCGTTTGTTAAGGTTAACTGCGCGGCGATTCCAGAGAATCTGATGGAGTCCGAGCTGTTTGGCTACGACGCCGGGGCGTTTACCGGTGCCAAACGGGAAGGCAAACCTGGACTGTTCGAGGTGGCGAACAATGGGACGCTGGTGTTTGATGAAATTGGCGATATTCCAATGCACCTGCAGGTAAAGATGCTGCGCGCGATTCAGGAAAGGGAAATATTACGGGTCGGGGGCACCAAACCGATCCGGGTGGATGTCCGGATTATCGCGATTACCAACCGGGACCTGGAGGAAATGGTGCGCCGGGACGAATTCCGGGAAGACCTGTTCTACCGATTGAATGTGGTGCCAATTCATGTCCCGCCGCTGCGCGACCGGAAAGAGGATATTCCGCTGCTGGTTCGTCATTTCCTCGACAAGTTCAACCGCCGGTATGACCTGAAGAAGACCATATCTGCGGAGGTCGTTGATCTTTTGACCAAGCATTCGTACCCGGGCAACATTCGCCAGCTGGAGAACCTGATTGAGCGCTTGGTGGTGACCAGTACCAGCGGCACGATTGGGGTTTCCGAACTGCCGCGCGGCTTCGGCAAGGGTGACGAACCGGAAATTCGCAGTGGGGTGCGCCCGGTGGAACTGAACCAGATTCTGCCCTTGAAAGCGGCGGTGGAGAATGTTGAACGAATGCTTCTGGAGCGGGCGTTCAGCGTGGTTGATTCGTGCCATAAGGCTGCGGATCTGTTGAAAGTCGATGCATCGACCGTGTCACGGAAAGCAAATAAATATGGGATCCGGATTCCGATGAATGACCGGGGACCGTCTGTATAAGCATCCTTGTTGCAAGATTGCATTTTGCCATTGCAGTATTGCAACGGCAGTTTCGAAAAGGCTGAAAATTTAGGCAAATAGACCATTGCAATATTGCAACGGTAGATGGGTTAAAAAGGGCGCCAGAAGGAAATGGCGCCCTTTTTCTGTTTCTGCGGCACAGGCGGAAACCCTGGATTTGCCAGGAAAAGGGGCCGCGAAGTGTGCAAGGACCATCCCGGCACAGTTGGCACGCATCTTGCAATTATAAAAAGATAAAGGCGGTTTGCCCGTTTGCGGGCAGAAAAATAAGGAGGAAAGCGCGATGAAATTTCAGAACGAATATGCAAAAAAACTGGTAAGTGCTGAGGATGCTGTGAAGGTGGTCCGTTCCGGGGATCTGGTTCACTACGGAGAATTCATGATGAATTCGCACGTCCTGGATGCTGCCCTGGCCGCGCGCAAGGAAGAGTTAAAAAACGTGGACGTCCGTTCCGTTTGCTGCCCATTTGTGCCGAAAGTGGTTCAAGTAGATCCGTCCCGGCGCCATTTCATCTACAATGACTGGCATTTCAGCACCGCCAGCCGCCGGATTCACGACGAGAACCTGTGCAACTACATTTCGCTCGTCTACCATGAAGGCCCGACTTTCTTCGCCCGGGGCTATGTCAAGCCCGATGTTGCGATGATCAAGGTCGGCCCGATGGATGCGAAAGGATTCTTTAACCTTGGAACCAGCAATTCCATTTCACTGGCGATGTGTCAGGCTTCGAAAGTGGTGATTGCTGAAGTCAATCACTCGATTCCGAAATGTCTCGGCGGGGCCAACGAGGTGATTCATATTTCCCAGATCGACTTTCTGGTCGAAGGGGACCACAGACCGCTGATCGAACTGCCAACCATTCCTTTAGGCGATGTGGACCGAAAAATTGCGCAACACGTCATGAACGAGCTGACCGACCGGGCTTGCCTGCAGCTCGGTATTGGTGCCATGCCGAACGCGGTCGGTCAGATGATCGCTGAATCGGATCTCAAAGATCTCGGGGTTCACACTGAAATGCTGGTCGATTCGTTCGTCGATATGTACGACAACGGAAGAATTACGGGGAAATACAAGAACATTGACGTTGGGCGGATCGTATACACCTTTGCGATGGGCTCCAAGAAGCTGTACGACTTTCTGGACAACAATCCGGTCTGCTCAAGCTATCCCGTCGATTACACCAATGATCCCTTCCGCATTGCGCAAAATGACAATGTGATCGCGATCAACAATGCAATCGAGGTCGATCTTTACGGGCAGGTTTGTTCCGAGTCATCCGGCATTCGGCAGATCTCCGGGACCGGCGGCCAATTCGACTTCATCTTCGGAGCGTATCGCTCCAAGGGCGGCAAGGGCCTAATCTGCCTGAAATCAGCCAACATGGGCAAGGACGGCAAATTGAAATCGCGGATTGTCCCAGTGCTCCCGCCGGGCGCAACCGTAACCATTCCGCGCAGTATTACGTCATATGTGGTTACCGAATACGGGGTAGCGATGCTGAAGGCTAAATCGACATGGCAACGGGCGGAGGCCCTGATCGGTATTGCCCACCCTGATCTGCGGGAGGACCTGATCCGGATGGCGGAAAGCCAGAAGATATGGGTAAGAAGCAATAAGATTGCGGTGTAGCCAACCGCTTTTCAAGCCAAACTTTCGGCCGGGGGAACATTTTGTTCATGCGACACCCCGGCCTCTTTTTTTTACCGAACCGCGGCCAGGGACGGTTTGGCGCCGAAGTAATCCTCCACGAAATCGAGCAGGGATTTTAAGGTCGGGGATACCCATTTGCCGCGGTGATAAACCAATTGGGTCCGCATATCAAAAGCGGTGCCTTTCCAGGTCAGCTGGGCCAGTTTCCCCTGAGCCAGCTCTTTTTCCACGGCGGCACGGGGCAGCAGAGCGATGCCCATTCCGCTCATGACAAACTGCTTGATGGCTTCCACGCTTTCGAACTCAAGGGTCGAGGCAGGCTGTACGCCCGCTTCTGCAAGCTGGGCCTCCAACTGGGCGCGATAACTGCACCCGCGCTCCGTAAAAATCACACATTCGTGCGCAACGTCCGCGGCTTCAATGAGACTGGATGATGCCAGGCGGTGGTCTTTTTCACAGATGATGACCATCGGTTCCACCAGCAGTTCCCGGACCACTAAGTCCGGGTCTTCCACCTTGCGGTCGAGGAAAAAAGAGATATCAATGGTGTTGTCCCGGAGCCAGCGCCGAAAATCGATTGGCGTTCCAAGTTTTAAAATCAATTTAACCTGGGGATGCTGCCGGCGGTATTCCCGGAAGAGGTCCGGCAAACGGAACACGCAGAGGGATTCCGGAACGCCAATATTGATGGTGCCGTTCGGTTCTCCGCCGCTGATCGACTCTTTCGCTTCGCCCGCCAGCTTCAGAATTCGCTCCGAGTAACTCAAAAGCCGTTCGCCTTCAAGGGTTAATGCGATGCGGCGGCCAAGCCGTTCGAACAGGCGAACGCCAAGTTCGTCCTCCAAACAGCGAACCTGTGCGGTGATGTTTGACTGGGCGTAACCAAGCGCCTCGGCTGCGCGGGTAAAGCTCTGCAAATCGGCTACGGCGGCAAAAATCCTCAACTGACGCAGTTCCATGGCAAACCCTCCAGATAAATCAATTGACTTGATGGTAAAAATCAAATCAATCATTTTCATTTATACCACATTCAATGATACAATGAAAATGTTATGAAGTCTATCGGGGTAAATCCTTAGCCGCAGTTCGGGGAAAGGGGAAGTATGTCGGACAAACGTGTGTATGGATTGATGGTCTTAACCACCCTTTTTTGGGCTGGAGCGTTCATCGCCGGAAAGCTTTCGATTGCACAGTTTCCCCCCTTTGCCCTGACCTTTTTTCGATTCCTGATTGCACTGGTTCCGGTATTCCTGATTCTGATCTGGCGCGAGCCGGGAAACTGGATGCCGCGCCGGCATGAATGGGCGGCTTATGCCACGCTCGGCTTCATCGGGATTTTTATGTACCATGCCCTCTTTTTTACCTGCCTTCGGTACACGACGGCGGTGAATTCCTCGCTGATCGCTGCGACAAATCCCATGATGGTCATGCTGCTGGCGTTCCTGTTCATGAGAGAGCGGGTTACCGGCTGTAAAATAATTGGGTTGCTCCTGTCATTTGGCGGGGTTTTCCTGACTGTCACCAACGGAGACTGGGCTATTGTGTCCGGGCTTCGGTTCAATCCCGGCGATCTTTTGATGCTGGCGGCCGTGTTCTGCTGGGCCATCTACGGCATTTTAAGCCGCCGCATGATGGAGAAATACCGGATCAGTCCACTGAAGGTGACGGTGTATACGTTTTTGGTGTGTGTGTTGATTTCAGCGCCGCTGGCCTGGTGGGAAACCCCGAGTCTTGAATGGGGGGCCGGAAGCGATGGTTGGATGGCGGTCGTATACATGGCGATCTTTCCGTCCGTGCTCGGTTATCTGTTTAACCTGATTGCGATTCAGCGGATCGGCGCGCCCCGCGCCGCGGTGTTTATCAATCTGGTACCAGTGTTTACGCTTGCACTCTCGGCGCTGGTGTTGGGCGATGTTCCCGGGCCGCTAAAACTGGTCAGTGCGGCGATTATCATCGTCGGGGTTTATCTGGGCACCCGGCCTGACGCGCCGCTGGTGACCCCGATCAAACAAGCGGAGGAAAGCATGGCGGCCGCAAACTGAAGGCGAAAAGCTGAGATTTGGAGACGGACCAACACGATACACTCGCAAAACGTGAAACATAGGGGAAATAGAAAACCGGGCCTGCACTTTTCGCAAAGCGCTGGCCCGGTTTTTTATTTATGACGTTATTCGATTGTCGATTATAGAAGGGATGCGATAATTAATTTCTGGATGTTGTCCGTGCCCTCGATGGTTGCCATGCCCCGGGCATCGCGGACCAGCTTGTCGACCGGATGACCAGCCATGTAACCGCCGGCGGCCACCAGATCGGCGGCCAGATCGGCCGAATCCCGGGCAACCCGGGTCGCGGCCAGTTTCGCCATGGAAGAAGCGGTGGTATAGTCCTGATCGCGATCGATCAGCCAGCAGGCCTTCCAGGTCATCAGCCGGGCCATCTCGATGTTGGTCGCGATCTCGGCGAGCGCGAAGGCTACGGATTGGTGCTGAATAATTTTTTTGCCGAAAGTCTGCCGGTTTCGGGCGTGCTCCAGAGCCATTTCGTAAGCGCTCCGGGCAATCCCAACCCCTGCGGCCCCGACCAGGGCGCGGCCCCGGTCAAAGGTTTGGGTTAGCAGCAGGTAACCGCTTCCTGCCCGGTCCCCGCCGATCACCTGATCAGGGGTTACCCGAACCCGATGAAAGGTTACGCGCGCGGTGTTGGCATATCGCAGTCCAACTTTACTCAGCACGGGGCCGACGGTCAGGCCGGGCGAATCAGCCGGAACAATGAAGGCGCGGATCGAGGCTTGTTCCCGCTGCGGACCGGCGGCGGTAAAGACCGAGAAAAAGCTTGCCACGCTGGCGTTTAGTATGTATTCCTTCGTACCGCTGATCAGATAGTCGGCGCCTTTTGGTATGGCCTGGGTTTGAATTGAAAGCAGGTCAGAACCGGCCTGCGGTTCGGTCAGAGCAAAAGCAAGCAGTTTCGGGGAAGGCGTCGTCAGCAGTGGCAGATAGGCAGCTTTCTGGGCAGCTGTTCCTGCCAGCATAATCGGGCTGGCGGCATGGAGGTTGGCGGCAACGACCGCCGCGACGCCGGCACATCCGGCCCCAAGCTCCTCAATAATCAGCGCGGTGGTCAGGTGCCCCAGGCCGAGACCGCCATACTCTTTCGGGATCGTGGGACAGAGCAGATTGTGGCGTGCCAGCAGGTTCACCAGAGACCAGTCAAATGCCTGATCCCCTTTTTTGTCGAGAGCCAGCGCTTTCGGGGCAATTTCTTCTTGGGCCAGTTCCCGGACTAGATCCACCAGCTTCTTTTGTTCACGGGTCAAGTCCATGCTGATCATGCTTCGTTACGCCTCCTATCGGTTGCGGCGCCACCGCAGGTATTCAAGGAACACGGCTAGTTCCCGGCGCTCTTCGGAAGTCATGGTGCGCACCTCGTTGATCAGCCACTGCAGCTCGTTTTGATCACCCACCGGATTTTCCGGTTCGAGACGCGACTGCATAAAGTATTCGATCGGGCGTTCAAGCGCCTGTGACAACAGTTCGAGCTGGGACAGGTACAGCCGGCGCTTGCCCTTTTCATAGTTGGAAAGAGCCGACTGAGAACAGCCAATCAGCCGGGCCAACTGGTCCTGAGAAAGGCCGCGCTCTTCGCGTGCCTGTTGAATTTTGAGACCGATTTCCTTGAATTGCATCCGGAAACCTCCGAATCAGTAATGCGCCCCAAAACTCGATTACGGCCCGCCGTCTTTCGAATTATCCTGCGCGTCTTCACTTAAATTCTAGAATACCGCAAATGGGTTTTCAATGTGATTCGGTCAGTCGCGGTTAAGCAGGTTGGACAGAAGCTCCCGCCGATTATTGGCGCCGGCCTTGCGAAGGATATTGCGCACGTGGAATTTGACGGTATTTTTGGAGATCACCATTTCGTCGGCAATCTCCTGGTCAATGCAGCCACTGCAGATGAGACTGTAGACCCGTTTTTCGGTGGGCGTCAACGAGGCGATCAGGGGATCGGCAGCCGGCTCGGGTGCGATGGGAGCAGCATTGTCATCCCGTGCCGCCGATTCCTCCGAATTCTGCGATGCGAGGGCAACCTCCCGGGGATGCAGTTCGAAGCCGGCGTCCAACGCAAGATCAGCTGCGGGGCGTGCGTTCAGATACAGCACCGGGAGGGATAAAAACAAAAAGAAAAGGAACAGATTCGAAGCCAGTGGATTCTCCAAGGGTGATCCTAGAATGCCGGTACCTGCGATATATCCCACGAAAGCCAGCAAGCCCATGTTTACGCCCAAGCCAATACCAAAAGTTCGCTCCAAGCCCAGGCGGTAACCGAAAATCAGCAGCAGGATCCAATACACGACCATTGACATGCCCAGACCGACCATGATCAGCCAGTATCCGATGATCATTCCGTTCCACCCGGGTGCGGATTCAAAACTAAGGGTAAAGCCGACCCCAAGCAGACTGAATGCGACAAAAGCCAGCAAGGCGACATTCGTTTCGTTCCGAACGATGGATGCAATGAGGGCGCCGCAACAATAAAACAGAAGCCCCCAGCGCACGGTTTCGGGATAAAGCCGGCTGACCAGCGGGGTGAGGTAATTGTACATCAACCCCCCGGCCAGATTCATAATCAGGGCGAAGAGAAAGATTCCGATCACTGACCTCAAAAGAATTGAGGGCGTCATTGGCCGCCCCAGGGGATCGGAATAGAAGTGTTTAGGCGCGGATAGAGCAAGATCCCAGGGTTGAAATCTGCCGAGCAGAGCCCCTGCGATCAGCGGAAGCAGTGAGGCAGCCGCGGCAATGCAAGTTAGCGCGGGCTGGGACCATTCGGTTGGCGGCGGCAGCAAAGATGATGTCAGGATCAGCGGTAGATTAGCGACGACCAGGCTCCCGCCGACGACCAGCGCGGGCCGGCGTAAAAGTGTCAGCCATTGTGCGCCCAGAAAAACCAGCACGGCGCTGCCGATTCCCATGCCGCAATACATGAGGGTCATACCGGTGTCCGAAAGGCGGGTAAACGCAATGAGACAGGTTGAGACCGACAGCAGAGCGGCGGCAATCCAGGCAGCGGCGCGATGACGAAGCTGCGCGGACAGAAGCGTGCCGCCAAGCCACATCGTCAAGGCATGGGAGCCAAGGAACGCAATACAATACAAAAAGACGCTTCCGCCGTGTAACGCGGCGCTCAACGGCCCGAAGAACGGAAATATTAGCATCCAGGCAAACACCGCGCTAAGCACCAGCCAGGGTGGATAGGCGGAAACCTCTTTATTCAAAGCCGGGTATTCATCGTTCATTTTGAAATCTAAACCCCAATCGATCAAAAAACATGGCGAAATCCGTCATAATTGGGCGATTATTAAACACATTATATACTGCGGTCATCATTTGCAGGTGGGGTGTGCAGGAAAAACACAGCGAGATTTCCGAAAGGTATGCCGAAGCCGATGCGAAAAAAAGACGCGTGTTGTGCGCATCGCGTCTTCTCTATATTAGTCGGTTTCTTTTTAGAGTAGTTCGCATTGGTTTGCGGGACGCTTACCGGCTGATCGTTTCGGGTTCGTCGTACTCTACACCGTGCGTATCAACGGTCATCCGGCTAATCTTAATCGCCACCAGCGGCCGGTCATTATAATCGGTAGCAATATCGGAAATCTCCATGACGGTATCCAGGCCTTCAACCACCTTGCCAAAAGCGGCGTATTCTCCGTCTAGATGCGGGGAAGTGCCTGTGACGATGAAAAACTGCGAACCGGCTGAATCAGGTATCCGGGTTCGGGCCATCGAAAGCACGCCTTTCTGGTGGCTCAACGAATTGGGGCACCCATTGGAGGAAAACTCGCCTTTTATTGAATAGCCGGGGTTTCCGGTGCCGTTCCCAAGCGGGCAGCCCCCCTGAATCATAAAACTGGCAATCACGCGGTGGAAAACCAGGCCGTCGTAAAAACCTTTTCGAATCAAGGAGATAAAATTGTTCACAGTATTCGGGGCTATGTCCGGATAGAGCTCGATTTTAACCGTATCGCCGTTTTCCAGAACCATCGTAACCAACGGATTTTGGGTTGCCATGCGATTCATCCTTTCTCCCTTTGTAAGCCCGGCGGCACGCTGCTGCAATCCACATTGTATCATAAGTTGTTTCAAAATGACGAACTGGATGCGCGTCTCATCGGTCCCAATGCGCCACGGACGGCGAAAAGACAGTATAATAGATGGAAGATGATCCAGATTTGGGAGGAATACGCATGCGGGAAGCGATTATCGATTCGATTCGGAACACGGTGGCGGACCGGAACCGGACAGGGCAAGCGTGGTGGCGCGAACCGCTGATCGGTTTTGCGGCGGCGAGCGATCCGCTGTTTGCTCGGCTGAAGACCGTGATTGGGCCGAGCCATGCCCTGCCGGAGGAACTGCTTTCCGGCGCCCAAACCGTTGTCGCTTATTTTCTGCCCTTTGCGTCCGCGATCGTGTCTGAAAACGCTGCCGACGGGCCAAGCTCCCCCTCCTGGGCCCGGGCTTATATCGAGACCAACCGGCTGATCGCTCAAATCAATCAAAGGGTTCACGAATTTCTGGCGGAGGGCGGCTATGAAAGTACGCTTATTCCGGCTACGCATAATTTTAATGAAGAGCGGCTGGTCAGCGACTGGTCTCACAAGCATGTGGCGTATATCGCGGGCTTGGGGACGTTCGGGGTGCATACCAACCTGATTACGGAAGCCGGCTGCGCAGGCCGGGTGGGCAGTCTGGTCACAACGGCCAATATTACCGCAGACCCGCGCGCTGAAACGGAACGGTGCCTGACCAGAGACGGGAGAAAATGCATGAAGTGTGCCGCGCGATGCCCGAAACAAGCCTTAAGCGCGGACAGCTTTGACCGGCATCGCTGTTACGAGCAGTGCCTGGAAAACGCGGCGCTTTATCAGGACATGGGGCGGGCTGATGTCTGCGGCAAGTGTATTTCACGGGTGCCGTGCGCGCTCCGAACACCGACGCGAAAAACGTAGACGGACTTTTGCGTTCCGAATCACCTGAAATATGAAGCCGCGCTGTTGAGACAGCGCGGCTTTTTGACTGGAAACGGTATTTGGGGTTGGAATGGATTACTCGGGTTGCGGCGGTTCGGCGCCGCTCCTTTCGGTTAAGCTTCTTTGAACCGCCAGCAGGACCGAACCGAAGGCCAGCAGGACCACCACTATGGTGATCAGGCAGCCGACAAAGGGGATCAGCTTGAGCAGAGACAGCAGGAAGATGCCAAACAGGGCGATCAAAGCCGGGTGTTCGATCTTTAGCGTTTCCGGGAAGACCTCAACCAGCGACTTGCCCAGCTGGCTGCCGACCAACATGCTGGCGGCCAGGGTGAGCGCGGTCAGGAACATCACTCCGATCACCGCCAGTGGGATGCCTACGATCGTGATGAATATCAGAAGCAGGGCAACCGGTGAAACGACGGCCAGGAAGATGCCCCAGGCCAGGCTGCCGCCGGGCTTCTGCTGGATTTCACGCTGAACCGCGGCCAGCGAAGCCGGGCTGAGATAATACCAGAGTCCCCAAAGTACCAGCAGCATGAGCACACCGATCAGCATTTGCACAACCTTTCCGGCCAGAGACGTTTCTTTGGGATGCGGTGGCTGCTGATTCGGCACCGGTTTCTGATAAATGGTTTTCCCGGCGATTACGGCGCCCGGATCGACGGCCGCTCGTTGGCTGCTGGTATAGCTCAAATCGCCCTGAACCCGGGCGTTGGTTCCCAGGGTCAGACGAGAGCAGCCAGCTTTGACATTACCGCCAACCGGGGCGTTCAAGAAAAACTTTTCCGATCCGAGGGTTACATTTTTTCCGATCGGACCATTCAGGGTCATGGTCGGAATCCAGCCGGTAAAACTGCCGGCGATCTTCGAACCCGGCGCGGTATCCCCAGACTGGCAGAACAACAGCGCATTCCGGCCGATCGTTCCGTTGATTTGGAGCGTCTGCGACATACTGCGCAGATTATTGTCGACCTGGCCGTTGATCACGACGTTCTGCGAGAAGAGAATCAAATCCCCGGTCACGGTGCCGTTCAACTCAAAATCCTGCGCCGACACGGCGAGGTCGCCATATACGGTGCCATTGACAACCACGCGCTGTGCGGCGAGGGCCATGTCGTCCTGAATGACTTCGCCGGAACCGATGGTAATGGTTTGGTCGGCCGAGCGCTGATCCCAGGCCAGAGCCGGCATCGCCGTAAGAAACATGAGCAGCAGGGCCGCCGCTAGAATCCAACCGGCTTTTTGTTTGTTTTTCATGGTTTTTCCCCCCAATATCAATGAATCGTACGGGCTGTTCCGCGGGGACGCCAGCCCAGATACATCATCACAAGCATGACGGCGCTTACGGTCAGGCACCAGAGGGCGGCGTAGTCCGTCAGGCTGTTCAGCAAACCGGGTCGCACGGCAAGATGATTAATCATGGACACAATCAGGCCCGACAAGCTGGTAATAAGCCGCGTAACCGCAATATTGCCTGCAGAGCCGCTGATCCATGCGATGCTGGCACCGCCCGGCGCCGCCAGAACCGCCTGCCAGAGCCAAAAGCCCAGATAGACGCCGAAGCTAAGGGCAAACATAAGCAGGAAGCCGGAACGGGTTTGATATTTCACCGGTGAATGGAGCGGAATCGGTGCGGCTGCAAGCTGTTCCTCCGCTTCCGCTTGAAACAACCGAGTCAGCCAGAGATCGGAGGCGGCGATGCTTTCTAACCGACTGCGGCAGGCGGCGCACAGATCAAGATGGTTTTGGACAGCACTCGCTTCTTCCGGGGTCAGTTCACGGTCTTGAAAAAACTGCAGGGTTGTTTCCGGAATACAGAATGGATTCATTGATTTGCGCCTCCTTCCTTCATGGCCTGCATCAACTGTTTTTTCGCCCGGTGCAGCCGGGTGCCGATGGTACCGCTTGGCATTCCGGTAATCCGGGAGATATCCTCGTACGATTTCCCCTGATCGTATTTCAGGGACAGGATCAGTCGGTCATCGGGATCAAGGACCGCCAGTGCGGATCGAAGCCGATCAAGGCGGTCCGCTTGGTCCAACTGCTCATGGAATTGTTGAATTCCCGGGTCATCTGCCGCGGCTGCGGTGTCCTCCAGGGGGCTTTCCCGGGAATGGGACCGGCGCCGGAGCGAGTTATTGGCCTCATTGACGGTGATCCGGTAAAGCCAGGTTGAAAAGGATGCTTTGCCTTCGAAGCGTGCCAGGCCCCGGTACGCTTTCAGGAAGGTTTCCGATACGACGTCCAGTGCGTCATCCTGATTTCCGCACATCCGCCAGGCCAGTGCAAAAACATCTTTCCGGTACCGTTCGTACAGGTCTTCGAAAAGTGCGTTTTCTCCGGCCACTATTCGGGCGATCATGGCTTTTTCGTCGATCGCAGACACGTGCTGCCCTCCTGTTTCGGATCTAACAAGGGAAACTTAATTCCGGCGTCTATCTTTTAGACTCCGCATTTCAAAGAATATTTCAAGTTATATTTTCCGGATTTGTTCAAGAAACGAACGAACCCCTACGCCCGCCTGCCCGGGGTAGGGGTTCGCATCGTTCGTGTGAGGCTTGAACGATTTTGGCTTACATAAATTGGTTGACCCACCCGG
This sequence comes from Solirubrobacterales bacterium, assembly GCA_050258755.1. Lineage (GTDB taxonomy): Bacteria > Bacillota > Syntrophomonadia > Syntrophomonadales > DTU052 > JBLMZI01. Next base: position 259,368 of record JBLMZI010000011.1, read on the forward strand.
CGCCGCTGCAGGGATCGGCGCCAGAGCCGAAGCATAAAGCCTCCCGCTGTTAATGGACAGTCCGCGGCGAAAGACCGGTCATTTCGCAAGACGCGTGGTCCCCCGAAGAAAGCGATCAATACACCATAAGCGCATCCAATGACAGCGGATATGATTATCCTACCAGAGGGTTGTAAACAAAATATGAACGGCGCGAAACAATACGGTTTTTAGTGGACAGAATAGGGGCCAGCGGAAAAATTGGTTGCCCCAAGGGCCCGGTAAATGATAAAATCTCGGATAAGTTGTTTTTATAAACAATTAATGTAGGAAAGAAGGATGGTAGGACGTATGAACGGTAAAAAGGGTAGGTTTTCTGCACGGAAACTAAAGGTATCATTGATCAGTCTTCTGCTTGGGACGGCATTGCTCGTCACAGGCTGTGGCACAAAAAACGTGAGCGCACCGACAGCGGACAAGGATAAACAGCCAATCAAAATTGGCGCCGTCATCGACATTTCTGGTCCCGGAGCAAGCCTCGGCGTTCCCGAACGTGATTCCATTGAACTTTGGGAAGAACAGGTCAATAAAAACGGCGGCATCAATGGCCGGCCGGTAGATGTTATCATTCTTGACAATGAAAGCGATGAAACCAAATCGGTTCTCGCCTTTAAAAAGTTAGTTAATGAAGAAAACGTTGTTGCCGTAGCGGGCGCAAGCCAGAGCGGAACCTCGATCGCCATGATCAATTCGGCGACCCAAGCTCAGATTCCGCTGGTTTCCGCTGCCGCCTCCAAGAAGATTATCGATCCAATCGGCGAGAGAAAATGGATCTTCAAGACCGCTCAGAACGACTCCGTCGTAGCGGACAAAGCGATTGAGTATCTCAAGGCCAAAAAACTGACCAAAATCGCGTTCCTCTCCATGAATAACGCATTTGGCGACAGCGGTCTGGTGGAATTCGCCGCTCTGGCGAAAAACGCTGGCATCGAAATCGTGGTTCAGGAAAAGTTTGGCGCAACCGATGTGGACTTTACGCCGCAGTTGACCGCAGTAAAGAGTAAAAAGCCGCAGGCAATGGTAGTCTGGGCGATTCCGCCGAGTGCGGCGCTCATTACCAAGCAAGCGCGTGAATTGGGGATCAATACGCCGATCCTCCACAGCCATGGCATTGCGAACAAAGCGTTTATCGATCTTGCCGGACCGGCAGCCAATGGCGTTGTATTCCCGGCAGGAAAACTGTTGGTGGCAGAGAAGCTTCCCGACAGCGATCCGCAGAAAGCAGCCCTGCTGACCTACATCAAGGACTATGAAAAAGCGGACCGGCCCCGGTCGGCGTTCGGCGGACATGGCTATGACGCGGTTACCCTGATCGGAAAAGCGATCCAAGCCGTGGGAACCGACCCGGCAAAGATACGGGAAGCCCTTGAAAAAACGGATATTGCAGGCGTATCGGGAATCTTTAAGATGACCCAGGCGGATCACAGTGGGATCAGCAAGGAATCATTGGTCATGATCGTGATTAAAGACGGGAAATGGGAGCTGACCGAGTAGGGTTTTCTCCATAACCGGATACTGTTTTGCGGCAGCCCCGTGATGCGGGGCTGTCGCCATGCGTCCGGCCAATTCTTTACAGGTGTGTCCCTTATCCTCAATCGAAAGGTGCTTATTGACGTGGAAATCGCTCAGTTCAGCCAACTGCTCATATCCGGTCTGATCGTCGGCGGCATTTATGCGCTGATTGCGGCAGGATTCATTATCGTGTTCAATGTGACCGGCATTTTAAATTTCGCGCAGGGCGAATTTGTGATGCTGGGAGCCTTGATTTCGGTAACGGGTTACAAAGCCGGTCTGCCTCTGGCACTTGCGGTTTTGCTGGCCGTGGCTGCGGTGACCGTCGCCGGAATTGCACTGGAGCTGTTGGCGATACGTCCTGCCGGGAATGCGACCCCGGTTACGTTTATTATTATCACGATTGGCGTTTCGATTGCGATTCGCGGCTTTGCTTTGCTAAACTGGGGAACTGACTCTTATACCCTGCCTGCGTTTAGCGCAGGTTCAAGCTTTGACATCTTTAGTGTGAAGGTCGGGCCCCAGGGAATTTGGATTTTGGCGGCCACCGCGGCTTGTTTTGGCGCATTGATCTGGTTTTTCGAACGGACCTATGCCGGGAAGGCTGTACGGGCTTGTGTCATCAACCCGCAGGCAGCCCGTCTAATGGGGATCAGTCCGAAAAAAATGTCGCTGCTGGCTTTCGCGATGGCCGGTGCCATGGGGGCTCTGGCGGGTGCGACCATTACCCCGATGACTTCGGCCACGTATGATATGGGACTGATGCTGGGGCTCAAGGGCTTTGTCGCCGCTGCGCTCGGCGGGCTGACCAGCATCCCGGCCGCGCTGCTTGGCGGGCTTTTGCTTGGGGTCATCGAAACCCTTGGCGCGGGCTTTATCTCCAGCGGATTTCGAGACGCCATCGCCTTTTTCATTTTGGCGGTGATTCTGTTTGTTCGGCCAGAAGGGCTGCTTGGCGCGATTGGAGGGAAACGGGTATGAAATGGCTTCAATCTTACGGCATTCAGACCCTCGTGGTGCTTGCGGTAATCAGTTTCCCGATCCTGAGCGACAGCCCGTATTTACAGAGTACGTTGATTTTTATTGGCATCTACTCGATTGTTACCATTAGCTTGTGCTTGCTGATGGGCTATGCCGGCCAGATCTCGCTGGGGCATGCCGCCTTCTTCGGCCTCGGGGCCTATGGTTCAGGGATTCTCACCGCTAAATATGGGATCAATCCCTGGGCCGGAATGCTTGCGGCCGCAGTCATTACCGGCTTTATAGCCTGGATCATCGGGATCCCCACCCTCCGGCTGAAAGAGCACTTCCTGGCCCTGGCTACCCTCGGTTTTGGGGTCATTGTTTACATTTGCCTGACGCAGCTAACCGCGCTGACCGGCGGACCATCCGGCTTGACCGGGATTCCGCCCCTTTCAATCGGGGCGTTTCAGTTCACAACGGATTTCAGCTATTACTACCTTGTTTGGGCGTTTGTTCTAATTACGATGTTCATTGCCTCCAACATTGTCAATTCGCGGCTCGGACGAGCCCTGAAGGCCATTCATGGGTCGGAAGCGGCCGCCGAAGCGATGGGAATCGATACAGCCGCGGTAAAACTTCAGATTTTCGTGGTCAGCGCGGTCTTTGCCAGTCTGGCGGGCAGCCTGTACGCGCATTACATTACGATGATCAATCCTTCGCCGTTTGGATTTAAAATGTCGATTGAATTTGTCACTATGGCTGTGGTTGGCGGGATTGCGAGCATATGGGGACCGATGCTCGGGGTCGCTGCGGTAACGGCACTGACCGAAATGCTGCGCGAAGCGATTCCGGCCGTGATTCCAAGCGCGGGCGGCGAATTTGAAATTGTCGCTTTTGGGTTGATTTTGACGGTGATTATGATTTTCATGCCCGAAGGCCTCTTCCGGGGCGTGAAGAATCGGGTGGAGCGCCGGGTGAAGCAGACACGCCGTTCACGGAGAGAGTCCGGCTCGCGGTCCGGCGGGATGGAAGGAGGCCGGTAAAAATGTCTTTACTCGCGGTTGATTGCTTAACCATGACTTTTGGCGGCGTTACGGCCCTGGAAAACGTATCGTTCGAGCTGGAAAAAGGCCAGATTGGAGCGGTAATCGGACCAAACGGAGCCGGTAAAACGACGCTGTTTAATATTATATCCGGGGTACATGCCCCAATGTCCGGTGAAGTGCGGCTGGGAGGCACACCGATTTCCGGGCTGGCGCCGAACCGGATTGCCCGGCAGGGCGTCGCCCGCACTTTTCAGAATCTACAAATTTTCGAGAACATGACCGTACTGGAGAATGTGATGGTTGGCCGGCATATCCGCACCCGGAGCGGGCTGGCGGCCGCCGCGCTGTGGCTGCCTGGAAGCCGCCGGGAAGATCGGGAAACCAGGGAATATGCCATGCGCGTGCTGGAACTGATGGGACTGGATCACCTCGCGCTTGAAGACGCTTCAGATCTGGCGTTTGGCCAGCAGCGCCTGCTGGAGATCGCCCGGGCGATGGCGATGGAGCCCCAGCTTCTGCTCCTGGACGAGCCCGCGGCCGGACTGCCGCCAGGTGAGACCCGCGGCCTTGAGGATACCATTCGGCGGCTCCGCGACGATGGGACCACAGTTCTGCTGGTGGAGCACGATATGGAAACCGTGATGTCACTGGCCGACACGATCGTGGTGCTCGACTTTGGATTGAAGATCGCCGAAGGAGCGCCGGAAGCGATCCAGCAGAACCCGCGCGTCATTGCGGCCTATCTCGGGGAGGAGTCAGTCAATGCTTGAGGTACGGGATCTGGTAACGTATCATGGACATGTCAAAGCCTTGGACGAGGCTTCGCTGAATGTTTTACCCGGTGAACTGGTTGCTATTATCGGCACCAACGGCGCCGGGAAAAGTACGCTGCTGGGCACGATTGCAGGGCTGTATTCGCCCCGGCGGGGAAGCATCACGCTGGACGGCACTGACGTAACCGCTTTCGGTGCGGAGCGGATGGTTCGCGCTGGAGTAACGCTGGTGCCTGAACGGCGGCAGTTGTTTGACTCTCTGAGTGTAATCGATAATCTGATGCTGGGTGCATATCATCGATATGAACGGGACAAGAAGATCTTAGCGCGCGATATCGAAATGATCCTCGACTTTTTGCCGGCCCTGCAAGGTAAAGAATATACCCTGGCAGGGAATCTGAGCGGCGGGCTTCAGCAGATGGTTGCGGTCGGCCGCGGCCTGATGGCCCGCCCGCGCCTGATGATGCTTGATGAACCGTCGGTTGGTCTTGCGCCAATGGTTCTTGCAGAAATTATGGAGATGCTGCACAAACTGAAGAACGGGGGGACAACGATCCTTCTGGTCGAACAGAACGCCCGCGCGGCATTAAAAATAGCTGACCGGGCCTATGTACTGGATCGCGGACGATGTGTCTTTTCGGGGCCCTCCCAGGAACTGGCGAATGATCCGCGGCTGCAGGCGACGTATCTCGGCCATCGGGAGGTTCCCGCGCCGTGAAACCTGCGGCGGATGCCCGATCCAAAGAGGAAACGTGGAAAGGGTGAGCAATGTGGCTGAGATGACCGTGATCGCTACCGCAACCTTCGGATTGGAGGCCCCGGTAGCCCGAGAAGTCAAGAAACTGGGCTATGAGAACACGCACACCGAGAATGGCCGGATAACGTTCAACGCCGGCCCGGAAGCCATTCCCCGAGCTAATCTGTGGCTGCGCCAGGCGGATCGCGTTCTGGTTCAGATGGGCCGATTCCCGGCGACCACTTTTGAACAGCTTTTCGAATCAACCCGTGCCCTTCCCTGGGCCGACTGGCTGCCTGAAAACGCAAACTTCCCCGTCTCCGGCAAATCTGTTCAATCCGGGCTGTTCAGCGTACCCGATTGCCAGGCCATTGTAAAGAAAGCGGTGGTTGAGAGTCTGAAAACCAGATATCATCGGCAGTGGTTCGATGAAGACGGCCCGCGCTTCGCGATTGAGGTCAGCCTCTTGAAAGATGAGGCGACGATTACCCTGGATACAACCGGCCCCGGGCTGCACAAGCGCGGGTACCGCACACTCACGGGTCCAGCGCCGCTCAAGGAGACGCTGGCTGCCGCGCTGATCGATCTTTCCTACTGGAATCACGAGCGGCCATTGTTTGATCCGTTCTGTGGCTCTGGCACCATTCCGATCGAAGCGGCGATGATGGGACTGAATCTCGCGCCAGGCCGAAAACGGGATTTCGCTGCCGAAGCGTGGCCTGCTTTTCCCGCCAAGTTATGGCGTCAAGCCCGTGCCGAAGCGGACGATCTGGCAAAGACGGACCGGACGCTTCGGATTCGCGGGACCGATCATGACGAGCGGGTGCTTTCGCTGGCCCGGGTTCACGCCCGGCAGGCGGGTGTCGAGGAACAGATCCATTTTCAGTGCCTTTCTTTTGAGGAACTGAAAAGCAAAGAGAAATATGCCTGCATGATCGCCAATCCGCCCTATGGCGAACGTCTGGAAGACCGTGCGACCGTGGAAACCCTGTATCGGCAGATGGGGAAAATGGCGAAAGAACATGAGACCTGGTCGTATTATATTCTGGCCACCCATCCAGCGTTTGAAACCTTATTCGGGCGCAAGGCGGACCGGCGGCGGAAGCTTTATAACGGGCGGATTGAGTGCCAGTATTACCAATATGCCGGCCCCCGACCGCCGCGCAGAGATGCGGACCCGGCCGAAGCCGAATCGGGGGAACGTCGATAGGGCCTCCCGATTTGGCATTCATTCCGAACTGTGCTTAATGCAGCACCGATAGCACCTGCTCAATGCCTAATAAATCCTCCAGCGTATGCAATCGAAAGACGTGTTTTCGGCCGGTCCGGGAGCGGACCAGCAGGCCGGCGCGTTCCATCCCGACCAGATCTCCGCGTGCGGTTTCGTACGATACCTTGTACTTCTTGGCGTACTGATCAATGGATATCTCCGCGTCGTCGTGTTTCAGAAAAAAGCTGACCGACCGCTGCTGGCGTTCGGAAAGGCGGAGATCGGCGGCACGGATGTACATCGTGATTACCCTGCGCCGATACTCGATCTCGAAGCGGTGGATCATGCCGCGGATCGACCGAATTATCATTTCCGTACAATAGTGAAGAAAGTAAGTCAGGTCGCTTTCGTTCTCTTCCGTATCCTGAATGGACTTGTAATAACGCGCCTTCTCTTCGCGAATCACGCTGGATATCGAAAAAAATTTGAAAATGTCGTATCCCTGCTGCAGGAGATACATATGAGAAATGGCGCGGGCGGTGCGTCCGTTGCCGTCAAAGAACGGGTGGACATACACCAGGTAGAAATGGATTACACACGATTTGATGAAGGGATGCAAATCGTCTGGACCGTGAATGAACTGAAACAGCAGATCCATCATCCGCCTGACTTCGGATGCTTTGGGGGCTTCGTACACCTGGCGCTGCGTGGTATGATCCCAGATAATCACGGCATCGTCGCGGTACGTATCGGTTTGATCCTCCGGCGCAAGGGTATGTGCGGTTAGAATCCGGTACACGGCGAGCAGCATGGTTTCATCAATGGGCTGGTTCAGGTGTTCCAGGATGAACTGCAAGGCCCGGAAATTGTTAACGATCATCTGTTCATCGAGGCTGGCCGGGTTACGGTTTCGCTGAATCATTTCCTGCGTCCGTTTTTTGGACGAAAAAGCGCCCTCGATGATACTTGAGCTCATGGCTTCGTCAATTAAGGCATCAAGAATCGCGCTGGAGCGGATTTGATCCGGACTGGCATTAAACACCCGGCGTCCGCATAACTGCTCGATTTGGTCCAGATTCGCCTGCAGTTCCCGGGTATGACTGTACCAGAACAATGTACCGGACTGGTCCGGCAGCGGCAGCGACCGGCCGCCGGATTGCCGCTGCCGGGTTAATTCAGCCCAAAACCGGCTTCGATCGATTTCCAACGGAAGGCGGTAAGCAACTTCAGTGCGATTCAGGTAACGGTCGAAAAACCGCTCGAAGAGTTCATCCATGGCAAGCTCCTTTTTTGCAGTATGCCCGCGGGGCTTATTACGCATGTTTAAACCCGGGCAGCCGCGGGTACAATCCGGCCAGGAGGGGAGAGCCATGAAACAGAAAAGCCAGCCCTATTTGGTCGGAATCATTCTCATCGGACTGATGCTTGGACTGCACATCTACCAGGAAGCCATGAATCCCTGTTACCGGGTGCTTCGGCTGCACATCATTGCCAACAGTGACCGGATTGACGATCAACTCGTTAAACTCATGGTCAGGGACGCCATTTTGAAACAACTGAATCGCGATTTTGCCGCTGCCCACAACGGGCGGGAAGCTGAAGCCATCGCCCGCAAACAGCTGCCGGCGCTGACGCGGACCGCCGCCGCCGTTTTGCGGCGGGAAGGGAAAAACGATCGCGTCAAAGCCATGGTTGGAGCCTACGCGTTTCCGACCCGGTTTTATGAGCATGCCGTGTTTCCGGCTGGCCGGTACACCGCGGTCCGGATCGTTTTGGGCCGGGGGGAAGGGCGCAACTGGTGGTGTGTGCTTTACCCGCCGATGTGTCTGGAGGCTGCCCGCGGCGGCCAGCCAGCGCCGGGTTCCGGAACCCAGCTTCGGTTAAAAGTGGTCGAAATGATTCGTTTTCAAACGAAATGGGCAGAAAACAGGAAATAATGCCCATTATCGAGCTTTTATTCTGGCGTTTTTCTAAAACTTCACTATAATCATTTATATATGGTTTTGGTGGAGGATTCCTTGGAACACATTGCGCGCTACGCTCCGGCAAAAATCAACTTAACCTTGGACGTACTGGGGCTTCGTGCAGACGGTTTCCATGATATTGAGTCCGTGATGCTTCAGATTGACCTGTGTGATATCGTACGGGTCACGCGCTCTGAAGCCGGAATTCTTGTGAATACCAACCATCCGGGGCTGCCTGGTGGGCCGGATAATCTGGCCTGGCGAGCGGCCGCTTTGGTTTGTTCAAAGTACGGGATTTCATCGGGTGTCGTAATCGACATTGACAAGCGGATCCCGTTAGCCGCCGGTCTGGCAGGCGGAAGCACCGACGCCGCAGCCGTACTGCATTGCATGAACCGGCTTTTTAAGCTGCGGCTTGATGACCGTGAACTGCACCGGATGGCGTTGGAGCTTGGCTCGGATGTTCCGTTCTGCCTGGACGGTCCGGCAGCCATCGCCACCGGGCGGGGTGAGATCTTGGAACCGGTCCGGCCGGGCGTTCAGTTGCCGTTACTGTTGGTTAACCCGGGTTTTCCGGTTTCCACCGGCCAGGTGTACCGGTTGCTGGACGAGAATCCGCCGCAGGCGCATCCCGACACTCGGGCGGTGGCGGCGGCACTGGCCGCGGGGGAGGTCCATGGGATCGCGAGCCAGCTGGGCAATGTGATGGAGCCCGTCACCATGGGAATGCATCCGGCTTTATCCCGGATCAAGGCAAGGCTTCAATCCCTGAGTGCCCTCGGGGTACTGATGTCCGGCAGCGGGCCAACCCTTTTCTCGGTTTTCTCCGACCGCGCCGCCGCAGAAAGGGCGGCGCAGTCGATAAAATCAGATTACCCAACGGTTGCAGTCAGTGATTCGCGGCAGGGAGATGAGGATTTATGGATCGACGTCTGATACCGGTCAAACTGGACAATTACAAACCGCTCCGGGAGGTTGTTTTCGAGGCTTTACGCGAAGCCATCATGAGCGGGGCGCTGCCGCCGGGCGAACGGATGATGGAAGTCCAGCTGGCCGAAGAGCTTGGCGTATCCAGGACGCCGGTGCGCGAGGCCATCCGAAAGCTTGAGCTCGAGGGCTTTGTCGTCATGATTCCGCGTAAAGGCGCGTATGTTGCTGGTATATCGCTCAAAGATGTTGCGGATGTATTTGAAATTCGCACCGCGCTGGAAGCACTGGCGGCCGGTTTGGCGGCCGAGCGGATCACTGACGAAGAGCTGGAGGAAATGGAACGCATTGTGGTGTTAAAAAGCGAGGCGATCAAGAATAACGACCTTGAACTGCTGATCGAGACCGACACCCAGTTTCATGAGGTATTATACCGCGCAAGCCGCAACGAAAAGCTGTTTCAGATCATTAACAACCTGCGGGAGCAGATTCAGCGCTTCAGAACCACTTCGCTGGCCAGCCCGGGCCGGATGCGGCTGGCCCTGGAAGAGCACAAGAAGATCATTGAGGCGCTTTCCGAACGCAACATCAGCCTGGCCCAGCAGCTGGCCCAGGATCATATCGAAAACGCGGAGAACAGCATGCTGGAAGCGCTGAATCTCAGTGGATTTTCCGCAACCAAGTAGGACGGAGGAAGTCATGCAGCAGTACGACGCCGTGATCCTGGCGGGCGGAGTCAATTCGGGTTCATTGCGAAAATATGCGCCCTATGAAAGCGAAGCGTTGATTTTTATCGGGGCTTATCCTATGATCTGCTATGCGTTTCGCGCTGTGCGGAATTGCCCGCGAATCAGAAATATCATCATAGCCGGCCCGGTTGAGGCGTTAAAGGAACTCCTGAAAAAGGAGGAAAACGTTTTCTTTGTTCCGGCGGGAGATGATGCGATCGACAGCTTTAACAATGCCGTCAATTGCCCCGGCGTTGGGCCGTTGAGCGAGCAGGTACTCATTTTGCCGACCGATGTGCCGTTTCTGAATGTGGAAGCGATCGAGGACTTCATTGACCAATGCGAGGCCCAGCCGGCCGATTTTCACTATCCGCTGGTGACCAGAGCGGTCAATGAAAAGCGTTTTCCGGGGGTTAAACGAACCTATTTCCATCTGAAGGAAGGGGTTTTTACCGGCGGCAATCTGTTCATGGTCCGGACCGCGGTTGCGGATCAGTGTGTTAAAATGGCGAAAAAGCTGGTTGCTAAACGGAAATCGCCGCTGGCCATGGCCCGAATGTTCGGGTTCGGATTGTTACTGAAGTTCATTACGCGCAGCCTGTCCATTGCGGATGCGGAGGAACTGTTTAAAGAAACCCTTGGCATTCGCGGCAAAGCAATTATTTCCGCCTTCGCCGAAATCGGTGTCGATGTCGACAAACCAAGTGATTTAAAACTCGCCGAAACTGAGCTGGCCCACGTTCAGCTGTAGACCGAAAGCGATAAGCGCTTCAAGGGAAACCAACCCTGCTGCTGATTCACGATGAACCTATCCAATCGACCTGCTGGCCCCTCGCGCGGAAAGCGGATTCTGTCCGAATTGCGCGAAAAGACGCGCTGAAAAAGGAATTTCGCGAGCGGAATCGAATGCTACTATATCCCGGTTGAGTTTTCTAATCGAATAGGAAGTCCGGTCCCCTTTTTTGCGGGTGATCGGGGCACAATGATAAGGTAATTCGCAAACCTGGTAATGATATTCTGGGATGTGATTGTTTTGGCAATGATTACCGGTGTCATATTAGCGGCTGGCAAAGGGGTCCGCATGCGATCCAAGCTCCCCAAGGTTTTGCACCCGGTTGCCGGTGTGCCGATGGTTCAGCATGTGATTGCGGCGGCTCGTTCTGCCGGTGTTGATAAACTGGTCGTGGTGGTAAATACCGAGCCGCAGCTTCAAACCGGTATCTTACTGAATCCTAATGATGCGTTGGCGGTTCAGGCGGAACAGCTGGGAACCGGTCACGCACTGATGATGGCTGAAGCCGAAGCCAAAGATTCCGAATTGGTCCTGGTGCTGTGCGGAGACACGCCGCTGATTCGGGCGGAAACCCTGGAAGAACTCATTCGTTTTCATCGGGATCAGAAGGCGGAGGCGACCGTTCTGACCGCTTCCTTAGAGAATCCGACCGGTTATGGGCGCATTATTCGGGATCAAGCCGGGGCGTTTGTACGAATCGTCGAGGAAAAGGACGCCACAGCCCAGGAAAAGAAGGTTCAGGAAATTAATTCCGGGATGTACTGCTTCAGCGCCCGTGTTTTCGAAGCATTAAAACATGTCCGGCCGGACAATGCGCAGGCTGAATATTATCTGACAGACGCTCTTTTGGTGCTGCAGTCCCAGGGGATGACCGTGTTGGCTCTGGAAGCGGCCCGCGAAGAGGACATCTACGGGATCAACAACCGGGTGCAGCTGGCACAGGCCGAAAAGATCATGCGGCGCCGGATGTGCGAACGCCTGATGATGGAGGGCGTGACCATCATTGATCCGGGATCAACCTTCATTGACGCCGGCGTCTCGGTTGGGGCGGATACGGTCATCCATCCATTTTCCATCCTGGCGGGCTGGACCGTCATCGGCGAGGATTGTGAAATCGGGCCGCGGGCCTTTATCCGGGATTCCCGGCTGGGCCGGGGCGTACTTGCCGACAGTTCGAAGATTATCGAAAGCACGATCGGCGATGAATGTTTGATCGGCCCGTTTGCGTATCTCCGGCCGGGAACCGAGCTGGCCGAAAAAGTGAAAATAGGCGATTTTGTTGAGGTCAAGAAATCAATGGTCGGTGCGGGAAGCAAGATCCCACACCTGAGTTACGTCGGAGACGCAACGGTTGGGCGTAATGTCAATATCGGCGCCGGAACCATAACTTGCAACTACGACGGACAATATAAATACCAGACGATCCTTGAGGATGATGTGTTTATCGGCAGCAACACCAATCTGGTGGCGCCGGTGACGCTCGGCCGGGGCGCGGTAACCGGCGCCGGATCAACCATTACCCGGGATCTCCCGCCGGAGTCTCTGGGCGTGGAACGGGCGGAACAGCGGATCATTGTGAAGTATCGGGCTCGAAAGAAAGCGAATCATGCGGAATGAATTCAGGGGAGGATCAATTTCAAGATGAACGGTTCCAGATGGCGGCTCAAACTATTCACCGGAAACGCCAACCCCGAGTTGGCCAAAGAAATTGCCGATTACCTGGGGGTGCGCTGCGGGAGTTCAAGGACATCGCGCTTTGCGGATGGCGAAATTGCCGTTGCGATAGACGAGAGTGTGCGGGGGGTTGACGTTTTTGTCGTTCAGCCGACTTGCCCACCGGTTAATGAGCACCTGATGGAGCTCCTGATCATGATTGACGGGATGCGACGGGCTTCGGCAGCGCGGATCAACGCGGTCATCCCCTATTACGGCTATGCCCGGCAGGACCGGAAAACCAGGGCCCGCGATCCGATTACCGCGAAAATGGTTTCAAACCTGATCACCGAGGCCGGTGCCGACCGGGTGGTCACAGTCGACCTGCATGCCGGTCAGATTCAGGGTTTTTTCGATATTCCGGTGGATCATCTCCCCGGCGTTCCGATGCTGGCCGAATACTTTCGGGGCCAGGGCCTTGCCCATGAGGTCGTGATTTTGTCACCGGACCTCGGCGGCGTAACCCGGGCCAGGGATCTGGCGAACCGGCTTGATGCTTCGATCGCCATTATCGACAAATACCGGCCCGAACCGAATGTCGCCGAGATTATGAACGTCATCGGTGATATCAAAGGGAAATCCGTGATCATCGTTGACGACATTATCGATACCGCCGGAACGATTACTCAGGCGGCCAATGTGATGATGGACCGCGGCGCACAGGAAGTCTATGCTTGTGCAACCCACCCGGTTTTTTCCGGCCCTGCATTGGACAGGCTTTCGAAAGCCCCAATCAAGCAAATCGTGGTCACCAATACGATCCAAATTCCGAAAGAAAAACAACTGGAGAACATGACGCAGCTGTCCGTGGCCCCGATGATCGGAGAAGCGATGCTCCGCATTCACGAGGACCTCTCGGTCAGCAAGCTGTTTGACTAGATAATCCGCCCCAGTGACAACGTTAAAGCTTTGGAAAAACGGGGAGACTGTGAAATGCAGGCCTCCCCGTTTTCGATTGGATGAGCCGGAGGCCGCAGCACATTCATGAACAGGAGTGGTATCAAACGTGTCCAGTGGGATCGAATTGAACTGTCAAACGCGTGCGCGGCTTAAAGGGAGCGCGTTACAGGCTTTGCGTCGGTCAGGCAAGGTGCCGGGGATTGTTTACGGCAAATCGATGCAGGAGCAACCAGTCATTCTTGAGGCGGGAGAGCTGGCTCGGGTCTTCCAGAAACGCGGAACTCGAGGGATCTTTACTCTGAAGTGGCAGGGGCAGACGGCGCCGGCCATGGCCCTGCTGCGGGAGATTCAACGGGATCCGGTCACAGGCGCTATGATTCATGTGGATTTTCAGCGGATACAAATGACTGAAAAAATGACTGCGTGGGTTGCCGTGCTGCTGACCGGGGAAGAAGCGGTTTCACGGCGCGGCGGCATCGTTCAAGCGGGGTTGAAAGAAATCATGGTAGAATGTCTGCCGTCCGATCTGCCGGAAAACTATTCGCTGGATGTATCCAACCTGGAAATTGGTGATAAAATGGTGGTTGGAGATCTACTGCTCAGACCTGGGATCGCGGTTCTGACCGAGTCAGACGGCGTACTGGCAGTCATTCTGCCGCCGTCGAGGGCCGAAGAGCCGGCCCCGGTGGCTGAACCGGCCGCCGAAAACCCGGCGGGGCATAAAACGAGTGGGGAATAGGATGAATCTGCGTGAAGTTGATTGTGGGGTTGGGGAATCCAGGGCCGGAATACAAAGGCACACGGCACAATATCGGGTTTACGGTGGTTGAGGAACTGGCTCGCTCGCTCGGTGTGAAGAAAGAGCGGACTGCCAGCCAGGCGATGGTGGGCGAGGCTTCGTATCTTGGCGAAACCGTGCTGATCGCCAAACCCTTGACCTACATGAACCTGTCCGGCCGGGCGGTTAAATCTTTGATCCAGAAAAATAGGATCGCACCGCCGGAACTTATTGTGATTTCCGACGACCTTGATCTTGAACTTGGTCGGATCCGCATTCGCCCTGGTGGCGGCAGCGGCGGGCAAAAAGGTCTGAAATCGATTATGCAGGAGTTGGGCACCAACGAGTTTTCACGGCTTAGAATCGGGATTGGCCGGCCAATCGGGGATGAAGTGGTGGACTATGTGCTGACTCGTTTTAACCGGGAAGAGTCAGAAATTATTCAGGCTTCTGTCACCCGGGCGGCCGAGGCGCTCAAGACCTGGATCGAGTCCGGAATTGAGCGTGCCATGAACGAATTCAATCGCTGAACGACATACCTTGCGTGAAATCGCCGTATAATGGTGTTGGATTGGTATATCCCGAGGGTTTTTCCGGGAGAATACTTCCGTAGAAGGAAGGAGGAGAACCCGATGAAGGTGTACTACATTTGTGAGGTCTGTCAGGAGGTTTTCTATGAGGGAAAACTGGGGGATGAAGAAAGTGTGCTGACGATCGACAGCCTTTGCCCCGACTGCTCTGAGGAAATGGGGATGGCTGACGAAATCAAATATACCTATCACTATTATTCTTAATGACCGGGTTTCTTGGGTGGGGGCCTGAAAAGGCGGACCCCGCCTTTTCGGTGTTGGGGGGGACGTTTCATGTCGGATTTGACCGCGCGGATTGCCCAAACCGTGCTTGTGGGGAAAAACGCGCAGTTAAGCGGCCTTTCGGGGACGAGCAAGGCGTTTTTGCTTCAAGCGGTACAGCAACGGCTTGGGCGACCGCTCATCTACGTTGCGGGCGAGGAGGAACTTGCTTTTGACGCGGCCCGGACGTTGCGCGGGCTGCTTTCTGATCATGTAGTGCTGCATCTTCCGCCCAGGGATTACCTGGCGGGCGGCCGTGAAGCGCTCTCGCCGTCCGGGCGAAGCCGTATTGTGGTGCTGTCCCACCTGGCTGACCGCAACCCGCAGCCGCGCGTGGTTGTGACCTCAGCGCCGGCGCTGCTCTTCTCAACCACCAGCCCGGAGGCGTTCCTGGCCCAGAGCATGGAAGTCAGAAGCGGTTCGACGCTCGTTTTGAAAACGTTTCTGGAACGCCTGGTTCAGGCCGGATATACCCGGTGTACCACGGTTGAAGAAGCGGGACAATTCGCGATGCGCGGAGGCATTCTGGATCTGTATCCAATCAACGCCGAGGCACCGGTCCGGATCGAGTTATTCGGTGATGAAATCGAGTCCATCCGGACTTTCGCGGTCGACAATCAGCGATCGAAAAACCCGTTGAAAACCGTGACGATCTGTCCGGCCACCGAGCGCAGCGCGCAGGAACAGCCGGTCTGGTCATATTTTGGCGCCGATTGGCCGGTGTGGCTGGATGAGCCTGCCCGTTTCCGGGATGCCTGGGCCATTCATACCCGGCGCTACAAGACCTTCCTGCAGCAGGTGGAAGACCGCAAGCTGATCGAACCGCTGAAGGTTCTGCCGATTGCGGAGTTTCAGCGGGCCATCAATCAGCGCCCCGCGGTCTATCACGCGTTTTTCCCCCAATCGGTTCCGGAAGTGCCGTTCGCCATGCAGGAACATATTACCCAGCGTGAAGGCGAGCCGCTCTGGGCTCGACCGGGTGCTTTGACCGAGCGGCTGCAGGAATGGAAGAAAAAGAATTATCAAATCTATCTGGCGGTATCTGCATCCGCGCGCAAACATCTGACCACCGAACTGACCGATGCCGGGATGATCGGCACAGTGACTTTGACCGACTGGCGGCTGGACAAAGGGTTTGTCAGCACCACGCTGAAAACCGCGGTGGTTACTGAAAAGGACATCTTCGGCAAACGTGGGGCGCGATCGCAGCAGCGCAAGGGCAAGGAGCCGGGCCGGATAACCGCCGGCGAGCTTTCAGTCGGCGATTTTGTGGTGCATGAGAACCACGGGATCGGCATCTTCAAGGGCATGACCCGCATGGAAGTGGAAGGAGCCGAACGGGAATATCTGGTGCTTCAGTATGCCGGCACTGATCGGCTGTACCTGCCCGTCGACAAACTGAATCTGCTGTCTCGATATAGCGGAGCCGATACCAGGGAGCCGAAGCTCAGCAAGCTTGGCGGAACCGACTGGGAGCGCACCAAGAAGCGGGTTAAGGAATCGATTCAGGAACTGGCCGGTGAATTGCTTGCCTTGTATGCGGCCAGGGAACAAGCGCCAGGTCATGCTTATTCGCACGATACGATTTGGCAAAAGGAATTCGAGGAATCGTTTGAATATGAAGATACGCCGGACCAAGGGCGGGCTGTGGCTGAAGTAAAACGGGACATGGAGCGGAAGCGGCCGATGGACCGGCTGGTCTGCGGCGATGTCGGTTACGGGAAAACTGAAGTTGCGATGCGCGCCGCTTTTAAAGCGGTCATGGATAAAAAGCAGGTCGCGGTTCTGGTACCGACCACCGTGCTTGCCGAGCAGCATTTCCACACCTTCAGCAAACGGCTGGAAAACTATCCGATCACGGTGGAAGTCCTGAGCCGGTTTAAAACCGCCGGTCAGCAGAAACGGGTGCTGGAAGACCTGAAGCGCGGCATGGTGGATATGGTGATCGGCACCCACCGTCTGCTTTCCAACGATGTTGTTTTTCGGGAATTGGGCCTGTTGATTATCGACGAAGAGCACCGGTTTGGGGTTCGTCAAAAGGAGAAAGTTAAAGCCCTCAAACAGACGGTCGACGTGCTGACCCTTTCAGCAACACCGATTCCGCGCAGCCTGCATATGGCGATGACTGGTCTGCGCGACCTTTCGGTGATTGAAACCCCGCCCCCGGATCGATACCCGATCACAACCTATGTCATGGAATACAATCCCGAATTAGTCAGCGAAGCGCTGGAATATGAACTGGGCCGTGGCGGCCAGGTTTTTTACGTCCACAACCGGATCAACGATATTGAGCGGGTGAAGCGGGAAGTCGAGTCCCTGATGCCCGGGCTCCGGGTCAGTGTGGCACATGGCCGAATGAACGAGGAAGAGCTGTCCCGGGTGATGCGGAGCTTTATGCAAGGCGAATCCGATGTGCTGCTGTGCACGACAATTATCGAATCCGGGCTCGATTTACCGAATGTAAACACATTGATTGTGGACCAAGCCGACCATATGGGGTTGGCCCAGCTGTATCAAATCCGCGGGCGGGTCGGGCGCTCGAACCGGCTTGCCTATGCGTATTTGACCTATCGGCCGGATAAAGCGCTGTCCGAGGTTGCACAAAAGCGCCTGAACGCGATTCGTGAGTTTACCGAACTGGGGTCCGGGATGAAGATAGCGCTGCGCGACCTGGAGATCCGCGGTGCGGGTAATATTCTTGGCCCCGAGCAGCACGGGCACATAGAAGCGGTCGGTTTTGATCTGTACTGCCGGCTCTTGGAAGAGGAAACCGCCAAATACCGCGGTGAGGCCACCATCAAGCGCGAGGCGCCATCACTGGATGTCCGGGTGGATACGCATATTCCGGATGACTACATCGCGGAACCGGCGATTAAAATCCAGTATTACAAGCAGGTTATGCTGGCAGAAAACCCGGATGCGGTTTCCGAGCTCGAACGGGATATGGAAGACCGTTTCGGGCCGGTTCCGGTCGTAACCAGGAATCTTTTCCGCATTGCGCGGCTTCGGCTGGAAGCCCGCGACAAGGCGATCAAGAACATTGTGACCGATCGGAGCCGGGTGGAGCTGACCCTGGCCGGTCCGCTGGGCCAGCGTGCGCAGGGACTGATGGAGATGCAGGATCGGTATGGCTTCAAAATCAGTGTCAGCAACCAGCACACCTTGATCCTGGATTTTGGGAAGAACCTGTCACTTGACGCCCTGGAAGATCTCATGGCAATTATTTAAAATTGACGAAAAATTTATACAACAACCGTCTTAAAAGGCAGTCGTGTCTGGTTCGAAAGAACCGGCCACGACTGCCTTTTATTTGAATCGGGACAATTCGTGAGGTTCCCCGATTCGACGCGGATTTCCTGAATGTGGGTGACAGGGCGGCTTGTAAAGTGAATAAATGGGGATTTTGGGTTATATACTATCAGTGAACAAACCGCTGAGCATGAACACCAGACGAAGGAGGGATAAACGCGGATGAAAGCAACAGGCATCGTAAGGCGCATAGATGACCTGGGGCGTGTAGTGATCCCCAAAGAAATTCGTAGAACGCTCCGCATCAGAGAAGGAGACCCCCTTGAAATTTTTGTCGACCGCGAGGGTGAAGTTATATTAAAGAAGTACTCGCCGATTGGCGAACTGGGAGATTTTGCGAAGGAATACGCCGACTCCCTGCACGAAGCGATCGGGCATATCGCCTGTATCGCCGATCGAGACAACGTCATCGCGGTCTCAGGAGCTCCTAAGAAAGAATTTTTGGGCAAGGCGATCGGACCCGGGGTCGAAAAGGCTCTGGAAGACCGTAAATTGGCAGTTATCAACGACTTAAAAGATCACGCTTATTGCAAAGGATGCCCGGTGGGAGAGTCGGACAGCAAATGTAAGGTAACGGCAGAGGTCATTGCCCCGATTATTGCCCAGGGTGACCCAATCGGCGCCGTTATCATTCTATCGAAAGAACCCGGCGTGAAAATGGGTGAACTGGAAGTCAAACTGGCTGAAACGGCAGCTGGTTTTCTAGCCAAGCAGATGGAACAGTAACGGGTCAGCTCACGAATAAAACGCGGCAAAAACGGCCTGAATAAGGCCGTTTTATTTGCACGTTAGGCAGTTTGCAATGCTTGCCCATGTACGGCAAGGGCGAATGAAAAAAGTACCGAAAACCGCGCGCTGAGGGAACAGATTACAGCGCGGTTTTCTTGTGTTCTTTACGCATCACTCCGTAAGGCTCGCATAATTTAGTTTCCATGGTTTGGGGTTTTACCGCGGGATAAAGTATAATGCGGAATGAGGAGAATTGATACACGATGACAAAGCAAAAGAACTTTTTATGGGGCGCGTTTATACTTGGCGGCGCCGGCGTCATCAGCCGGGTGTTGGGGGCGGTCTACCGCATTCCGCTGGCAAGGTTGATCGGTGACGAGGGGATGGGCTTATATCAAATGGCTTATCCGATCTATACCACGATTCTGGCGCTTGCTACCGCAGGCATACCGGTGGCGATCTCGATTTTGGTGGCCCGGAAGGAGACCCAGGGTTATCCGGGTGACAGCCGGCGGATTTTTCGCGTCACGCTGGGCCTGCTGCTCGCCATTGGGACGTTATTTACCGGGATTCTCTTTATTTCTGCCGGGCCGATCGCAAGGGGCGTTTTAGGACAGCCCGGCGCGGAGTTGGCGATCATCGCTATTTCGCCTGCCATCTTTTTTGCCGCGATGCTTTCTGTGTTCCGGGGTTATTTCCAGGGATATCAGTATATGATACCAACGGCCGTTTCTCAGGTCGTCGAGCAAATATTTCGGGTCACTTTTATTCTGATTCTGTCCTTTGCGCTGTTCAAGCACGGGCTGGAATGGGCCGCAGCTGGAGCCACCTTCGGGGCTGTCATTGGCGCAGCCGCAGGATTGGTGGTTCTTATTGGCTTCTATATCGCGCACCTGCGTCACCGCAGGCAGTATACCGATCTTCCTGAATCGGGAGACTCGGCCTGGGGGTTAGGTACGGCAGTCCTGGCGCTGGCCGTTCCTGTATCGCTGGGCGCTGTCGTTATGCCGCTGGTGCAGATGCTGGACGCTGCGCTGGTTCCCCGGCAGTTGATTGTCGGCGGATTTTCCGGCCAGGAAGCCCGCGCGTTATTCGGTCAGCTTTCCGGAATGGCTTCGGTGCTGGTTAATCTCCCGATGATTTTCACGGTGGCGATTGGCACCAGCCTGGTACCTTCCATTTCGGAAGCCCTGGCGAAGCGAAACCATGAGGTCATGCAGGATCGGGTGAACAATGCCATACGGGTTGCCCTGATCATTGCTATGCCGGCCGCGGTCGGGCTGTTCGTGCTTGCATACCCCATCTGCGGGCTGCTGTTCGATTCATGGGAAGCCGGTATGTCTTTAAAATATCTGAGTATGGCAGTTATCAGCCTCGCCTTGTTCCAGATTACGGCTGCCTCACTGCAGGGAATCGGGCATCCGACATACCCGATGGTACATTTGTTATTTACGGGTGCGCTGAAGGTCGGCTTTAACCTGACCCTGACTTCGATTCCGTCGATCAATATTGCGGGACCGGCCGTGGGAACCGTGGTCGCCTTCCTGTTTGGCGCCATGTTGAACCTGATTGCGCTCTGGCGGTTTGAACGGATCAGCCTGGATTGGCTCAGGGTTCTGAAACTCGGTGTTCTTACGGGCTTCATGGGCCTTGCGGCTCATGCCTCGTACCAAGCGCTGGTGTCCCATGACCTTTCTTCGCACATTGCCGTTCTCGCAGCCATTTGCGTCGGCGGTGCCGCCTACGTCGGGCTGCTGTACATAACCGGGGAATTTAATCTGGCTGCGATCAAACAGGCTTTGCGCGGCGGAAATAGCGAGGTGATTTCGTGAAACAATCATCGTTGCCGGCGCTGCTTGACGTGATGGACCACCTGCTTGCCCCGGACGGGTGTCCGTGGGACCGGGAGCAGACCCACCAGTCACTGATGCGCTATCTGGTGGAAGAAACCTACGAGGTTCTGGAGGCCATCGAGGAAGCGGATATGAATAAACTCCGGGAAGAGCTGGGAGACTTATTACTGCAGGTAGTTTTCCATGCCGCGTTGGCTAAAAACGCCGGCGAATTCGACTTTTACGATGTCGCCGAAACGGTGCGCCAGAAAATGATCCGGCGTCACCCGCACGTCTTTGGCGATGTTGACATCCAGACCAGCGATGGCGTGATGGAGATTTGGGAAGGGCTCAAGAAAAAAGAGGGCAAGAAAACGGTTCTTGAAGGCATTCCCCGCTCCCTGCCGGCGCTGCAGCGCGCGTTCAAGATGCAGGAAAAGGCCAGACGGGTCGGGTTCGACTGGCCGGATGTGAGCGGCGCGATTGAGAAGCTTGAAGAAGAGATGGACGAGTTTCACGGGGCTTGTGCCAGTGGTAGCCGGGAAGAGATGATTGACGAGATGGGCGATATCCTCTTTGCCGCCGCGAACATC
This sequence comes from Solirubrobacterales bacterium, assembly GCA_050258755.1. Classification (GTDB taxonomy): domain Bacteria; phylum Bacillota; class Syntrophomonadia; order Syntrophomonadales; family DTU052; genus JBLMZI01. Next base: position 280,764 of record JBLMZI010000011.1, read on the forward strand.
GCGCGGATGTCAGGAATCGAGCCGGAAGAGGCTTTGCAGCGGAGTAATAACAAGTTTGCCCGCCGGTTTCAGTACATTGAACAGCGCGTTAAGGATGCGGGCAAGGTTCTTGAGGAACAAGGGCTGGAGGCGCTCGATGCGCTGTGGGATGAGGCGAAAAGGGCCGGCCTATAGGACTTTAGACCTATTTCCATCATTTTTAATAGGACAAGCAGGAAATGGATATTTCATATCGAATCAACTTATGGCTACCAATTCTATTAGACGGAGGGGAAATACATTGAATAAGACTGATTTGATCGGCGAAGTAGCCGCTAAGGCTCAGATGACCAAGAAGGATGCGGAAAAGGTAATCGGCGCGCTGTTTGAAACGATTGAAGAAACCTTGAAAAACGGCGAAAAAATCCAGCTTGTCGGCTTCGGAACGTTTGAAGCCAGAGAGCGCAAAGCCCGCGCCGGCAGAAATCCGCAGACCGGTCAGGAGATCAGTATTCCGGCGACCCGGGTTCCGGCATTCAAAGCCGGCAAGGCGTTCAAAGACGCTCTCGTTTAATGCGGCTGGACAAGTATCTGAAGGTGTCCCGCTTGATCAAGCGGCGCACCGTGGCAAAGGATTTTGCCGAAAACGACAAAGTGATGATCAATGGCCGTCTGGCCAAGCCGTCGACCGAGTTAAAGATCGGAGACCAACTCGTGATCCAGCTTGGAAACCGGCGGCTTCAGATTGAGGTTGTGGCGCTCAATGAGACCGCGCGTGCCAATGAGGCGTCCGGACTATACCGTGTGATCAGCGATGAAATGGTCCCGCGCGATTAAAATTGATTGATGATCGGCAACAAGAACCCATCGGTTTATCTCGAACCGATGGGTTCTTTTTTGCTTTTGGGGAAGCGCCGCTTTAAGCGGGTCGCCGAATCTTTCCGATAGAATTGGCCCTCCAATGGGTGAAGTCACACAGTTTCAAAGGAAACTTGGTGATCGGCTTCATATCTTCATGTCGGTGCACATATACTCATGTAGAACTTTCGAGCCCGAGCGGCGCGAGGAGGGGAAACCAGTGCAGGAACACGGGTTAATCCTGAGTAACCGGGAAACACTCGAGGCTACCGGTGTGACGTTCGTTTCCAGCTTTGATGAGCACGAGGTGATCCTGGATACGACCCAGGGGCCGTTGTGCTTGAAAGGCGAGGATCTTCATATTACGGAATTAAGCCTTGACGAAGGGCGGGTTGTGGTACAGGGAAGACTGAATACCATGGAATATCGAGCGCCCGGGAAATCAGCGCGGCTGAAAGGAAAGAATCTGGTCGAGCGGATTCTGCGATAGGGAAGTGGGAAATGCTGAACGGTCTCGTAAAGCAGCTGGCGGAATTCCTGCTGACGGGTGCGGTCGGAATGGCGGTCGCACTGTTGTTTCAATTGCACCAGCGATGGCTGCGGTGGATGGCCGCCAGCGGTATCGTCCTGGTGCTTTATGATTTTCTATTCTGGACGCTGGCGCTGATTATCGTTTTTGTCAGTCTTTTGTGGATCAATCAGGGCGAGGTTCGGCTGTACGTGCTGGTGGCACTGGGATTTGGGGCCGGACTGTATGCCTGGCTGTTCCGGCCAGGCATAAACCGGCTAATAAACGCGGTTTCCGGGCTGTTGGCGAGACTGCCTATCCCCAGGAACCCAAAGGATTCAGGCGGGGAATCCGGCCAGGTTCCGCCCGATGAGGGAAAATAGGCTTTACACGAGATGTAGTTAAAATGTAGAATATATGTACGAGACTTGTGGACATCGCCGCCGGGGTGCATCATGAAGATTGAGATCCGCGGGGCCGAACATCTGAGCTTTAGGGAACGTCAGGCCGTAGTCCTCAAGGAAACGGGGCGCAGCACCGAGGAAATCGCCAAAACCCTGAAGATCAGCGGGAGTACAGTGTCGACACTGCTCTCTCGGGCAAGGTCCAAAGGATATGAAGTCGTGATCGTGATTCCTGGCAGCGCACTCGGGTTGTTTGGAGCAGAGGATGAGGAAAGCTAGAGTTCGGCGGGTTCAAAGAAAATCCAATCGGGGCAAATGGCTGGTCGCATTTGCGATTCTCAGCGCGATTACGCTTGGCCCAAAGCTGGTTGGTATGTGGACTATGCAGCAGGAAATCCATGCGCTCCAGGCCAAACGGACCCTGATGCTGGCTGACAACAAAAGCTACCGGGAAGAGATCAAAGCTCTGCAATCGGAGGCGATGGTCGAAAAGTTGGCCCGCGAAGAGCTTGGCATGATTAAACCCGATGAGAAGGTTCTGGTTACCGTCATACCGAGTAAATAGTCACTTCTCTGCCAAATCATGGTTCGTCTAATCGTTGTCCGACCTCGGAAATATCCCCATTTGATTGACAATAACTTTTCCCGTCCATTAAAATATTATTGACATCTTGGCTTTTTAGGGGGGCCGTTTTCTCTCATGCCAACTGAAGAGAAAGTAATCGTTCAGGGACGGATCGTAGAAGGCGTCGTACAGGGGATTACGAAATTCGGCGCATTTGTGGAACTGGATGCAGGCGTGGTGGGGCTGGTACATATTTCAGAGATTGCGGATACCTATGTCAATGACGTTCGGGACTTCCTCGACGTGGGGAATTTGGTCCGGGTTCGGGTGTTGAATGTCAGTGACGGCAAGATCGGGCTTTCAATCAAACAGGCGATTGAGCGTCCGCCGCGGCGGGACCATGCGAATCTGGAAGATAAACTGAACCGGTTTTTCAAGGAAAGCGACGAAAGGCAGCAATCCTTGAAAATGAAGCAGGACGCCCGGCGCAAATGAATTGAATACCGCACTCCTTCGTATGAAGGAGTGTTTTCTGTTTTCGCCGGCCATTCCGATTTTGATTCCACTGGAGGAGAGCGTTATGCGGTATGCGGCCAGTGATATCGGCACCAACTCATCGCGGTTACTGATCGCGGATGTGATTGACGGCCACATTGAAGTGAAGGTCAAACAGGTTGTAACGACCCGCATTGGAGAGGGGCTGCACGAGGCCGGCTGGATTCGGCCAAAGGCGATGGAACGAACGATTGAGTGCCTCAATCACTTTGCCGATTTAATGGCCCGTTGGAAGGTGGATAAGTACAAGCTGGTGGCCACAGCGGCGGTGCGTGAAGCTGCCAACGGCACCGATTTTGTGACGTTAGCAGAGGATAAAACCGGTCTTAAGATTGGGATTCTGCCCGGTGACGAGGAGGGCCGCCTGAGCTATCATGGCGCCTACAGAGGGCTTGGGCTGTCCGTGCCGCCGATTGTTGTCGATGTGGGGGGCGGCAGCACCGAGTTCGCCCGGCTGGATGAACGCCTGGAGATCGCCAGTTTTCCGGTTGGCGCGGTGCGCGCCACTGAGGCGGACTGGTCGGAAAACGAGATCAAGGAACGCCTGGCCGGTGCAGAGCGGTTTTCCGTTCCGGGCGCGCCGGTTGTCTTTGTCGGCGGGACGGCAACGACAATGGTGGCCGTGAAAAGAGAATTAAGATTCTATGATCCCCAAAAGGTGCAGGGGGAAACGCTGGCCCGCGAGGAAATGGCGGCGCTCCACCGGCGCCTGGGCGCCCTCGGGCTGGCCGAACGGAAAAAGGTTCCAGGGCTTCAACCGGAACGGGCCGATATCATTCTACAGGGGATTTTGATCGTAATGTCGGCTCTGGACATACTGCAGGCCGACCGGGCGATCGTCAGTGACAGCGATCTCCTGGACGGCCTGATCTGGGAAATGGCCGAAAACCGGTGATGGTTTAATCGAGAAATACCACCTTGCCGCTTTCCAATTCGTATTTCGCGCCAACGATGCGCAGCTCGCCATGTTCGATCATGTGGTGCAGCACCGCGCTCTTTTTCAGTTCGGCAACGACCGCTTTCACGTTTTCGATCTCCGCTTGTTGATAAAGCGCGTTTCCGGACGCGCCGGCCGCTTTCGCTTTTTCCACCGAGGGAAGAATTTTGGCCACGATCGAGCCGATGCTGCCGGGCGCTTCCCCGCCGTCGACAGTCGCTTTCACTGCGCCGCATTTTTCATGACCCAGCACGACTGCCAGCGGGCAGCCAAGATGTTCGGCCGCATACTCCACGCTTCCCACCGCGATGGGGTCCACCACATTGCCTGCGGTGCGCACGACAAAGATATCACCCAGTCCCACATCAAAAATGTGTTCCACCGCCGCCCGGGAATCCGAGCATCCGATTACGATGGCAAACGGGTGCTGGCCATTGGTTGATAAATCAATCCGCCGGGCCTGGCTGAGATCCGCTTTGCCGCCCTGGCTCGCGACGAAACGCTGGTTGCCGTCAATCAGTTGCTGGCGGGCTTCCGCCGCCGTGGGTCCATGTCCGTGATGATGACTCAAAACAACACCTCCAAAAAGTAGTGGAGAAGTATTCGAGAAGCGTCCCCGAATTCCCTGCCAAATATACCCTCAAGCCTGCTATTTAACGTTCGCAGCCACTTTTTCAGGAATAAACAGTCTCGCCCGCCCTTATTCCATCCGATATTTTGAAACGGCTCAAGTCGGAACAAAATAACCGGCTGCCTGACCAGAAAAGATGCCCGGCGATAACGTCGAGAGCTCCGGTAAAATGCCCATTTCAAATACTTTTGACCAAATGGTCTTCATTGGGTACCCCAATAATGAAGAAAAATTGGCGAAAACAACAATTCTGAAAACGGGTTGAGTAGAAATTTGTAGAAATACCAAGAAATGGGTAGCAATTTTCGGAGGATTTGTCGTCAAATGGGGACAGTGGGTTTTGGCAAAATTGACCAATTAATCGCGGGGTGCTACTTTTAAGCCAATTTTAAAACGTCTGGAGGAGTAGCCATGCGGATGGAACATGACTTGTTAGGCGAAATGGATATCCCGGAATCAGTTTATTGGGGGATTCATACCCAGCGGGCACTGACCAATTTTGCAATATCGCGAACCAGGGTGCATCCGGTGCTTATCCGGGCGTTCGGCACCGTTAAAGAAGCGGCGGCTCGCGCCAACTATGAGCTCGGTTATCTCAAGGAGCCGGTTGCCCGGGCGATTATCAAGGCTGCGGGCGAACTTCGCAGGGGAGAATGGCAGGATCAATTCCCGCTGGACGCGGTACAGGGAGGCGCGGGGACATCGACCAATATGAATGTCAATGAGGTGATCGCGAACCGGGCCCTGGAGATCCTTGGCCAACCGAAAGCCCGGTACGATCACGTCAATCCATACGACCATGTCAACTTGCATCAGTCAACCAATGATACCTACCCAACCGCTCTAAAAATTGCGGCTATCTGGATGATTCGCCCGCTCGCCGACTGTTTTGCAGAAATGCAGACCGCCCTCCAGGAAAAAACGGTTGAGTTTGCGGGCGTGATCAAGACCGGACGGACACAACTGCAGGACGCGGTGCCGATCACCGTCGGTCAGGCAATGGGGGCCTGGGCGCAGGCGATATCCCGGGACCGCTCGCGGCTGTATAAAGCGGAACAGCGGCTGCGGCATGTACCCATGGGCGGAACCGCTGTGGGTACCGGAATGAATGCACCGCAAAATTATGTTGATCTCGTGAACGATGAATTGCGCCGGCTGGCGCGCATCGGGATTGCCCGTGCCGAGAACATGATCGATGCGACGCAGAACCTGGATGTCTTTACCGAAGTATCCGGTTTATTAAAAGCGACGGCAACCAACCTGACCAAGATCGCCAACGATCTTCGATTAATGAGCTCAGGGCCGGTGAGCGGGCTGGGGGAACTGATTCTGCCCGCGGTCCAGTCCGGATCATCGATTATGCCGGGGAAAGTGAACCCGGTCATGCCGGAAATGATCAACCAGGTCGCCATTCGGGTGGTGGCGAACGATATGGCGATCACTCAGGCTTCTTCCATGGGACAACTTGAACTGAACGCCTTTTTACCGATCGTTGCTCATCATCTGCTCGATTCCCTGGAGATCATGACCAATGGCGTACAGCTTTTTACCGAACTGTGTATACGGGGAATCCAAGTAGATCGGGCCCGGTGCGAGGACGGGCTTGCCTGCGGGATTGGCGCTGTTACCGCGCTGACTCCCCATATTGGCTACAGCCAGGCCCAGGAAATTTACCAAATCGCCCGCCGGGATCACAAGACGATCCGGGAAACGGTTCTTGCGCTTGAGCTGTTTGAACCGGACGACTTAGATCAGATTTTAAACCTGCAGGCGATGACCCGGCCGGGGATTGTCGGTTCCGTGGCAAACTCCGGCATAAAGCGGTGCGAAGTAGGGAATCAATGACGTCCAAGCGGGTAAATACCCTGAGGGTCTGATCGCCGGGTACAACAGCCGGAGCAGGCGGTAAACAGGATGCGCTGGATGAACGAAAGTCCCGTTGACGGCGCGGAGCGGCTTTTGTTATCTTTAAGCCACTTCTTTCACCGGGAGGATGACGCCATGCGCCTGGAACACGACCTGATCGGAGAAATGGATATCCCGGAATCGGCTTATTGGGGGATTCACACCCAGCGGGCACTGGCGAATTTCGCGGTGTCGCGCACCCGGGTTCACCCGGTGCTGATCCAGGCCTTTGGAGCTGTCAAAGAGGCCGCCGCAAGAGCGAATTTGGAACTGGGATATCTGGAACAACCGGCTGCCCAGGCGATGATACAGGCCGCCGAAGAACTTCGCAGGGGAAAATGGCTGGATCAATTCCCGCTGGACGCAATTCAGGGCGGCGCCGGCACCTCGACCAACATGAACGTGAACGAGGTCCTTGCGAACCGGGCTCTGGAACTCCTGGGCGAACCCAAAGGCAGTTATGACACCGTCAACCCGTATGATCACGTCAATCTACACCAGTCGACCAATGATACTTATCCGACTGCACTGCGGATTGCCGCTATTTGGATGATCCTGCCCCTCTCCGAACGAATCGCCGAACTGCAGGATGCGATCCAGGAAAAGGAGGCAGAATTCGCAGGTGTGATTAAGACTGGCCGGACCCAGCTGCAGGATGCCGTGCCGATCACCGTCGGGCAGGCAATGAGCGCATGGGCGCAGGCGATTTCCCGGGACCGCTGGCGGCTGTATAAAGTGGAAGAGCGGCTTCGCCAGGTCCCGCTCGGCGGAACCGCGGTTGGAACTGGGCTGAACGCTCCGAAAAATTACGTTTTCCTGGTGAATGATAAACTGCGCGAACTGGCCGGTGGTGGAATTGCCCGGGCGGAAAACATGATCGATGCCACGCAGAACCTTGATGTTTTCGCAGAGGTTTCGGGGCTATTAAAGGCCGCGGCCACGAATTTGACCAAAATTGCCAACGATATACGACTGATGAGCTCAGGCCCGGTCGGCGGGCTTGGTGAACTGATTTTACCGGCTGTCCAGCCCGGGTCCTCTATTATGCCCGGGAAAGTGAACCCGGTCATCCCAGAAATGGTGAACCAGGTTTGCATCCGGGTGATATCGAATGATCTGGCGATTACGCTCGCTGCTTCGATGGGGCAGCTCGAACTCAATGCTTTTCTGCCGGTGGTTGCCCATCATCTGCTTGACTCCCTTGAGATAATGGCGAACGGAGTGCGGCTTTTGACCGAACTGTGCATCCGCGGAATGGATGTGGACCGCAGTCGATGCGAGGAACTGCTGGCGCGCGGGATCGGCGTGGTCACGGCACTGACGCCGCATCTCGGATACGGCCGGGCACAGGAGGTTTACGAAAGGGCGCGCAAGGAGCACAAAACCATCCGAGAAATCGTTTTGGAGATGGACCTGCTGGAATCGGCCGATTTGGATCAGATCTTAAACCCCCGGGAAATGACCCGGCCCGGGATTGCCGGGAGTAAAGGCAAGAAGCCGAAGTCGAGCAAAATACGGCACGATTGACGAGAGGTGAAGCGAAATGGAGCTGCGCCAGACCTACTACGGGGTTTTTGATTACAGCGAAGAGACGATTTACGTATTTTTCCCCGATATTCCAGGATGCTACGCCTCGGGCGAAACGCCCGAGGACGCGGTGCTCTGGGCCAAAGAAGCCCTGGAACACTATCTGTATACGTTTCAGGAAATAGGCTTGCCCAATGCTTCGGCACCGGACGATATTGCCCTGGAAGAGGACCAAAAGATAATGCCAGTGGAGGCCGTTTTGGATGTCATAGAGAGTAATGGAGTCCGGTCACTGCGGATGCGCGGCCAGAGGTAAGCCCGCAAATTGGAAAAGAAAAAGCGCCCGAGCCGGTTGGCCCGGGCGCTTTTTTGCAGTAAAAACTAACGAACGACATTGGAATAGCGGATTTTAACATCTTCCCAATTGACGAGATTCCACCAGGCTTCGACCCAGGCGGCCCGCTTATTCTGATACTTGAGATAGTAGGCATGTTCCCAAACATCCACGATCAGCAAGGGAACTGAACCCCACTGGGTCAGATCCTGATGCTTTTCGATCTGGAGAATTTCCAGCTTGCCAAAAACGCCGTTCCAGCAAAGTGCGGTCCAGCCCGAGCCCTCAACCGCGGCAGCCGCGGCGGAAAACTGCTTCTTGAACGCTTCAAAGCTTCCGAAATCATAGGCAATTCTGTCAGCAAGGCCTTCAGAAGGCTGACCGCCGCCAGTCGGGGTCATGTTTTTCCAGAAAACCGAGTGGAGAATATGACCGGAACCGTGAAAGGCAAGTTCGCGCTCCCAGTGCTTAACCAGAGCGAAATCGCCGCTTTCACGCGCTTCTTTCAGCTTGGCTTCCGCGTTGTTCAGGCCGTCGACATAGGCTTTGTGATGCATGTCGTGGTGGATTCGAACCGTTTGTTCGTCGTAGTACGGCTCCAGGGCGTCGTAAGCGTACGGAAGATCAGGAAGATTGTGCGGCATTCCAATCACTCCTTGCGTTTTTTTCTGCGGGGAAACGAATCCTGCCCCGCCCCTATAATTTACCACATTGGTCCTTTTTTAACCAGCGGAAGGAACATGGGAAATCCATGGCGGAACCGGGCATTCACTCACGATGCGGCATGGTGGTTGGAAGCCGCGCCAGTGTGCTACAATCGAGGAAGTTATAGGATAAAGGAGTCATTGAGATGATCTCAGTGCCGCAGCTTCTTCTTCTCGTACTGATTACCATCGGCGGAATCACCGCCGCGTTTCTTACCGATACCCCGTTTGCGGTGGGCTTTTTGCCCGGATTAGCCTGTTTGATCATCCTGGCCCGGCGCACCGGGAGTGGATGGGAGAGCCTGCGCGCAGCGGCGTTTGACGGGATGCGCGGTCTTATAGAAGTGGTGTGGATTTTGCTTTTGCTCGGGCTGTTGGTTCCTGCCTGGACAGCCTCCGGAACCATCCCGTACATGGTAGATCTCGGCCTTCGCTGGCTGAATCCCGATTTCTTTATCGTAAGCGCTTTTGTGATCACCGGGCTAGTGTCGATGATTCTCGGGTCGGCTTTAGGAACCCTAAGTTCCATTGGCATTGCCCTAATGGGAGCCGCCGGCATTGTCGGCGTTTCTCAACCCTTGATCGCCGGTGCGCTTATTTCCGGCGCACTGCTGGGAGACCGCACTTCGCCTTTCTCCAGCATCAACCAGTTGACGGCTGACAGTATCGGGCTGCCAAAATCGGACCACATCCGCGCGATTTTTCCCACAACGCTTATCGCATTCCTGGCTGCGGCAGCCGCCTTTACGGGGTTTGATTGGTTCCAGGGCGGCGCCGGAGGGCATGTGATTTTAACAAGTCACATGAAACAGTACTTTTTCATGACGCCGCTCCTTTTAATCCCGCCAATCTTTCTAATCGGCGCTATCCTTTTTAGATGGACCACACGGAACGCGTTAATCGGCGGTCTGATGATTGCGGTGTTTTTGGGCACGATACTGCAGGATCTTGGGACGGCGCAGTGGGCCAGCTATCTCATCTTCGGGTATAGCGGCGATCCTGCGGTACTGCAGGGTAAAGGCCTGATCGGCATGCTGGCCCTGGTCATTTTCGTGTTGCTGACCGGGGCGTTTAACGGAATTTTGCGGGAAACAGGCTTTTTGGACCCGTATATTCGAAACATTCTCGGGACGGGGGGTCTGGGTGCCAGCACCCTCCGGGCCGGTGGCTTTGCCATTCTTCTTTCCATGGTGACCTGCAACCAGGCGCTTCCGGTCATGATCAGCGGCAACAGCCTGGCTGGGCCCTGGATCGAGCGGTTCTCTGTAAAAGACCTCTCCCGGGTTGTGGCTGATACCAGTGTCGTCTTTCCGATGTTGGTACCGTGGAATATGTTTGCGATTCTTTCCGGAAAAATTATCGGCGTGCCGAGTGAATCGTACACGCCGTATGCCTTCTTTGCGCTTGGGCTGCCAGTGGCGACCCTCTGCCTGTCGTTCCTTCGGGAGAGAATTCAGCGCACCGGTTAAATCGCGGCTTCTTCCTTATCTTCGGCCAGGTATATTTGTTTTGCGCGCGGAAACGGGTCCAGGGCCCGAGCCAGAATGCCGTGCACAAAAGCCAGCAGCACGCCGTAATTCACGATGGGCACCTCGCGCTCGACCGCCTGCTGGATGCGGTACAGCATCTGCCGCCGATTGATCATACACCCGCCGCAGTGTACCACCAGTTTGTAGTCCTCCAGGTTCTCCGGATAACCGGTGCCGCTTGAAAAGTCAAACTGCAGTTCCCCGCCGACATACTGACGCAGCCAGCGCGGGATCTGTACCCGGCCAATGTCGTCCGCCTGTCGGTGGTGGGTGCATGCTTCGGCAATAAGGACCCGGTCGCCGGGGCGCAGGTTGTCAATGGCGCGCGCGCCCCGGACCAGCTCCAAAAGATCCCCCTTGTGGCGGGCAAACAGAATCGAAAACGAGGTCATCATCACATCATTGGGTGTATCGGCGGCAACCTTTAAAAAGGCCTGGGAATCGGTCACCACGATTCGGGGCTTCCCGTTCAGCCTTCCCAGCGCTTCACGCAACTCCCGTTCCTTGACCACCATCGTAATCGCATCATTGTCAAGGATATCGCGGATGGTCTGAACCTGCGGCAGAATGAGCCGGCCCTTGGGTGCGGCGAGGTCGATCGGCACTACCAGGACACAGACATCGCCGGGATTGATCAAATCCCCGAGAATATGGGGCTCTTCGAAGTCAAAGGGTGCGTTTAGAATGATGCGTTCTTTCAACGTGCCGATCCCGGTCCGGTTTTGCGCACTGACTTCCACCAGCGGAAGCCCGAACGCCTTTTCCAGCGCCGCCAGGTCAACCGTCGAAAGATCAGTCTTGTTAACCACGCCAATGATCGGGATTTTCTTTGCGCCGATTTCCGCCTTCAGGTCAAGCTCGAAGTCGGTCACCCCAACCGTGGCGTCGATGAGCACCAGCGCCAGATCGGTCTGGTTCAGCACTTCCCGGGTTTTTTTCACCCGCAGCTGCCCGAGGGTTCCAACATCGTCAATCCCGGCCGTGTCGATGATCATACAGGGTCCAATCGGCAGGATTTCCATGGCTTTGAACACCGGGTCGGTGGTGGTGCCCGGGATTTCCGAAACAACTGCCAGTTCCTGGTTTGTAAGGGCGTTGATCAGGCTCGACTTTCCGGCATTCCGGCGCCCAAAAAGCGCGATATGCAAACGGTTGGCTTTTGGCGTTTCCTGCATTTGACTCACTCCTTAATTCTGGAAAAGGGACCCACCCCGGTGCTGCGCTTTAGAAGTAAAGGTCGCGTTTCCCGGCCTCAATGTCCCGCAGTCGCTGCTCGGTAAGATGGCGGATCTTGTCGCTGGTGATCTGGGTCAGGTGTTCCTGGATCGCCTTTTCACCCACTTCACGCGTTTCCGGATCGGCATAATCGATCAGGTACTCTTTGAAAGTCATGATCGCATTGGGCTGACAAACATTCGCGATCTGGCCTTTCTTGGCCAGGCTCATGAAACGGTCGCCGGTCCGCCCGCTGCGGTAACAGGCCGTGCAGTAGCTTGGAAGATAGCCGCTGCCGCACAGGTTGCGGATCATTTCATTTGGGCCGCGGTGGTCTTCTACGATAAATTGAGCCGTATTTTCGGCTTCCTCACAATGGCCTTCGGCCTCCAGCCGGTATCCGCCAACACCGGTGCAGGATCCGGCGCTGATCTGGCTGATGCCGAGTTTAAACAGGCTGTCACGGTACCCGGGGCGTTCCCGGGTGGATAGAATCATACCTGTATAGGGGACCGCCAGACGAATAATCGCGATGATTTTGCGAAACGCATCATCTGAGACCAGATGCGGGAAGTTTTCCAGTGAAACCCCTTCAGCCGGGCGCAGGCGCGGAACGGAAATCGTGTGCGGGCCAACCCCGAAGGTTGCTTCCAGGTGATCCTTGTGCATCATGGTGGCCAGCAGTTCAAAGCGATGGTCGTAGAGACCGAACAATACACCAATGCCAACATCGTCGATCCCGCCCAGCATGGCGCGGTCCATGGCCGTCAAATGCCACCGGTAATCCGATTTCGGACCGCCCGGGTGCATCTTTTGATAGGTTTCATGGTGATATGTTTCCTGGAACAGGATATAGGTGCCGATCCCGGCTTCCTTCAGTTTCCGGTAATTGTTTACCGTGGTCGCCGCGATATTGACGTTGATACGGCGGATGTTGCCGTTTTTCTCCTGCACGCCGTAAATCGTGCGCATGGCATCGGTGACGTACTCGATCGGGCAGTTTTTGGGATCTTCGCCGACTTCCAGCGCAATCCGCTTGTGACCCATCTCCTGCAGGGCCCGCACTTCGTCTTCGATTTCCTGCGGGGTCAATTGTTTGCGGCACATGTCCGCATTCGACTTATGGTAGCCGCAGTAGAGACATTCATTGACGCAGTAATTGCTGATGTACAGCGGGGCGAAAAACACCATGCGCTTGCCGTAAATCCGTTCTTTGATATCGGCGGCAACCGCGAACATCTCCGCCAGCAGTTCCGGGTCATCAGTTTGAATGAGCGCCGCAACTTCCCACAGATCAAGGCCCTGGGCCTGACGGGCGTGCTCAATAATCCCGCGGATTGTATCGGCGGGCAGTTGACGGTTGGCGTCAAGTAAAGCCCAGATCTTCTGTTCGTCAATAAAATCGTGCGGTTCGTATTTTTCGGCCAGATTCACGCTCATAAAGGGGCCACCTTTCTTGTTTGATTTTGGTGTTTACGCGCCGGCAGTAGCCAGCCTGCGGCCATGTCCGGCATCCTGGGCGATGGTTCGGCCCAGATCGTGAACGAGTGTTTTCGTCTCGGCCAGAAGCTGGTCCGGAGTCGCCGTGACCTCCGCTTTATGCGGGTAGATTTCGTACAGCCGCCGGTAGGCCAGCGGGGTCAAATTCGGCATCACAACATTCCCGCCGCCGGTAAGGCCCAGCCGCCGGCCGTCGGCCGACAAGCTCGACAACGCGGTTGTTGCCGGTAGATGGGCCCAAGGAATCATCATCCGGGCCAGGGCCAACACCCGCAAGGTCATTGGAACACTTCCGGTTTCCGCCACATGCAGCGGGGTGCCGGGGTGGGGGATAAAAGGCCCGATCCCGGCCATTTCGAGCTCCAGCTCCCGCAGGAGCAGCAGGTCACCGGCCAGCGAATCGATGGTCTGGCCGGGAAGACCGACCATAAAGCCCGAACCAACCTGATAACCGAGCTCGCGCAGCTGCCGAAGGCATTCCAGCCGGCGCTCCAGGCTGGTGCCCGGGTGCAGCCGTGCGTATAATTCCGGGTCAGAGGTTTCAAATTTTAAAAGATACCGGTCTGCGCCGGCCTGCCGCCAGAGCTGGTAGTCCGCCTGGGGCCGCTCCCCAACGCTCAGGGTGACCGCCATTCCGGTCAGTTTAATTTCGGCAACGGCATCGGCCAGATCTTCTGCCGTATAGAAAAAATCGTCACCCGATTGAAGCACCACAGTATGAAAGCCCCGGTTGGCCGCCCCGCGCGCAACCGCCTTGATTTCGGCGATCGGAATGCGGTAGCGATTGACCTTTTCATTAAACCGGTTGATCCCGCAGTATGCGCAGGTCCGGATGCAGTGATTGGAGAACTCGATTACACCGCGGATATGCACGGTGTCGCCAACGCTTTCGCGGCGAATCCGGTCCGCTTTCATGCGGAGCAGTTCCAGCGTGTCGCTGCCGGGATCCGACAGCAGCTCTGCCAGCTGGGCTCTGGTGAATGTTCCGTTTTTCTCGTAATCCGCCAGGCAAACGGTAACCGACATCGTGCTCCCTCCGGTTCTTTTGAATGTCAGGGTATGGTTTCCGGGGTCCGAAAAACGAAAAAGCTCATCCGGATCCATGATCGGACAAGCTTATAAATGTAGGCATAAAAAATCACCTCCCCTTGAACTCAGCGGTTCCTCGTTTTCAGGGCCGTTCTGTTCCAAATCCCTTGGGGCTTAGAGCATGCTCCTTGCCCGCAGGTAAATAGGATTAAATTAGTACCTTTATTTTATGCTCATGCGGGGCATTTCACAAGAGGTTTTTTCACCCGGCAAAATGCACAATATTCGGTCGATACCGGTGCTTTCAGCGCCTGGCGGCAAATTGCTGCTTCGGACTCGGTTTCCGGTGTGGATGACCTGGATCATCCTGCGCATCATGCTACACTTTTGCCAGCGCACTTTTGACCTGAACCCCTTTCAGGCTTCCGAGTTTACCGGTCAAACCGCCGATTTCATCGGTGCTGCCATCCACAATCAAGGAAATAACCGAAACCTCGTGTTCCCGTTTGACGTGGGGAATCCCCATCCTTCCTATAATAATATCAGCGTATTCGCTGAGAATCTGATTGACCCTCGGCGCGGTCTCCCGGTCGTCCACCACAATGCCCACCACGCCCAGCCGGCTTTCCTGCATGAATGGATTCCTCCCATCGTTTGCCCCTGTTCTCTTATTGTATGCTATTCCATCATATTCGGACGATTTGAATCATTTTTATTGACACACAGTCATTTTCCTCCTAAACTCAACATAATAGTTAGGCATTCAAAGTAAAAAGGTGATGAAATGGTCGAAAAGCACCCCGACGATCTGGTAGACCTCTTTTGGCGCAACGTTGAAATCTACCGTGTTATGGAGGATTCAGCGCTGAAGCACAACAAGCTGCACCAGCTGTCCGCAGCGGATATTCGTGCGATTTACCGTATTGGGGTCAATCGGCGCGAACGCATGTCGAACTTAGCTCGCCAGATGAGACTGACCGTTGGGACTTTGACCTTGACCATTGATCGTTTAGTCGACAAAGGAATTGTCGTGCGCGAGAGGAATTCCAAAGATCGCAGGGTCGTTGAAGTACGGCTTACGCCACGGGGTCATGAAGTCTTCAATGACATTATCAAAGTGCGCCGCTCCATCGCCCAGAAGGTGCTCGGACGCCTGGATGATCAGGAGCGGGACGCGTTAAGAGACATTCTGAAGAAATTGAGAAGCTAACGGCGAACCCATAATTTCATAAAAGAACTGTATCGGCAGCCAGACCAAGCGTTATGGCTGCCAGTTCATTTTTAAGAGCTTGCTACGAATTGTTTTGCAACAGATGGTCGGGTTTGGATTTGGCACGAAACGGAACAATGCGGCGACAAGCCTTTTTTGCGACAATTCGCACTCTATTTCACATGGCGAAACATGAAAGAATGAATGTTTATGCGGTGCATATAAAAAACATAAAAAAAACAGGACATTCCAAATACGTGGGGAATTAATATTAGTTACCTATTCAATAACGTTTTGAAACGGGTTCGGAATTTCCGACTGCAACATGTGTTAAGACACATATTGGTAAATTATTCAATAAAGGAGGTGATTTTGTTGACAGACTGTAAAGCGATCATTGATCGGTACGCCGGATTACCGGGCGGGCTGATCGAAGCCTACCATGCGATTCAGCGGGAGATGAACTATATCCCCGAAGAAGCCATTGCGGATGCAGCCAAGGCGTTTAAACTCCCCGTCGCTGAAGCGTATGGCGTCGCAACCTTTTATTCCTATCTTAAGGTTGGGAAACGCGGCAAATACGTGATCCGCATGTGCGAGAGCGCGCCTTGTCACGTTGCCGGAGCCGCAGAAGTCATGGCAGCCCTGGAGAAGGAACTCGGCATCAAAACAGGCGAAACGACTGCGGACGGCAAGTTCACGCTGGAGCTCACCGAATGTGTCGGGCAATGTCAGGAAACGGCGGTCATTACAGTCAACAGCAAGCCGTATGGAAACATGACGGCGGCCAAAGTCCCGGCGGTTCTGGCTGAATGCCGGTAGCTCTTTGTGAAGGGAGGGAAATATCAAATGGCTGAAGAACTGCGCATTGTACTGCGCAATTGCGACAAAATCGATCCGCTGAACATTGATGATTACATCAAGGCTGGCGGTTATAAGTCGCTGGAGAAAGCACGCGGCATGAACCCGCTGGAGCTGATTGAAGAAGTCAAGAAATCGGGTCTTCGCGGCCGCGGAGGCGCTGGATTCAACGCGGGTCTCAAGTGGTCGTTTGCTAACAAGGTGGAATCAGATCAGAAATATGTGGTCTGTAATGCCGACGAAGGCGAACCGGGCACCTACAAGGACCGTATCATCATGCAGAAGGATCCCCAGACGCTTTTCGAAGGGATGGCTATCTGCGGGTACGCGATCGGATCCAACAAGGGTTATATCTACTGCCGCGGGGAATACCCGTACGTGGTCGAGCATTTGAACAAAGCCATCGCTCAGGCGAAAGCCAAGGGTGTTCTGGGTGATTTCGACATTGAGGTTCGTATGGGCGGAGGCGCCTACGTCTGCGGTGAAGAAACTGCCCTGATCGAATCAATCGAAGGGCACCGGGGCGAACCGCGGTTTAAACCCCCGTTCCCGGGCGTTGCGGGACTGTGGGCCAAACCGACCGTGGTCAATAACGTTGAGACGTATGCCAATATTCCGGTGATCCTGGAGAAGGGCGCGGAATGGTTTGCCGCCATCGGCGCGGAAAAGTACCCGGGAACCAAAGTGCTGACTTTGACCGGAGACGTTGCCAACCGGGTCTGTATCGAAGTTCCGACTACAACGACCATCCGCGAAGTCGTCTTCGGATTTGGCGGCGGCGTTGCCGACGGAAAGAAGTTCAAAGCGGTTCAGATTGGCGGAACCTCGGGCGGCTTTATCCCGGAATCCCTGTTGGATACCCCGATTGATTTCGATTCTATGGGCAAAATTGGGGCAGCTCTGGGGACCGGCGCCGTTTTCGTCATGAATGAAACCCGGGATATCGTTGATATTGCGACGCGGATCTCCAAGTTCTTTGAACATGAATCCTGCGGCAAGTGCAATCCCTGCCGGGAAGGAACCTTCAGATCGCATGAGATCATGAAGAAGATCAACAGCGGCAAGGGCACGGAAGCGGACATCGAAAATGTCCTGGCACTCAGCGGGGTCATGCAGAAAGCTTGTTTGTGCGGTTTGGGTCAGGCTGCGCCTTCGCCGACCGTCACAACCATCAAGCATTTCCGCGATGAATATACAAAGAAACTCCTTGGCTAAAAGATTGAGGAGGAAATAAAATGCTCAATTTAAGAATTAACGGTCGGGAGGTGCAGGCCCTGAAGGGCAGCACGATTCTCGAAGCGTGCCGGGCGAATGGGGTCGAAATCCCTACCCTGTGCTACGATCCCGACCTGCGACTGGCTGGTTCGTGCCGGATGTGTGTCGTTGAGATCAAAGGCCGGTGGCTCTATGCGGCCGCCTGTGTCACACCGGCGGAAAACGGAATGGATATCGAAACCGAAAGCCCGGTGATCGTGGAAGCGCGCCGGACTATCCTTGAACTGCTGGCGGCCCGGCACAATTTTGACTGTCAGGTCTGCGAAAAGAACGCAGCCTGCAAGTTCCAGGATTATCTCTATCAATATGGCGTCAAGGACAGCCGGTACACGGCTGGCGGCGGCGCGCATTACCCGATCAATGATCCAAACCCGTTCCTGGAACGCGATTACAACAAATGCGTGATGTGCACCAAATGCGTCCGTGCCTGTGAAGAGATCACGGCGGCACGGG
This sequence comes from Solirubrobacterales bacterium, assembly GCA_050258755.1. Taxonomy (GTDB): domain Bacteria; phylum Bacillota; class Syntrophomonadia; order Syntrophomonadales; family DTU052; genus JBLMZI01. The sequence goes on from JBLMZI010000011.1 coordinate 298,743, forward strand.
CGATCAATGTGAAAGAACGCGGCCATCATGCGAAAATCAGCACCGCTTTCGACGGCAATCTGGCCGAGTCCCCCTGCGTATTCTGCGGACAGTGCGTGATGGTCTGCCCGACCGGCGCTTTGACCAGCAAAGTTGCCGCGGGACAGGGACGCGCCCAGGATACCGAGCGGGTGATGACCACTTGTACTTACTGCGGAACCGGCTGCACGCTGGAACTGAATGTGAAAAACGACCGGGTGGTTGGCGTAACGTCGAACCGGTCGGCTGACTGGAGCCCGGTGAACAAAGGCGCTCTTTGCGTAAAAGGGCGGTTTGGCTGGGACTTTGTCAATTCCGAGGAGCGCCTGAAAACGCCGTTGATTAAAGAAAACGGCGAATTCCGGGAAGCCACCTGGGATGAAGCCCTGAACCTCGTTGCCGAGAAACTGGGCAAGATCAAAACCGAACACGGTCCGGATTCCTTCGCCATGTTTTCTTCGGCCCGGGTAACCAACGAAGAAAACTATCTGGCGCAGAAACTCACCCGTGCGGTTATGGGAACCAATAACGTCGACCATTGTGCCCGATTGTGACACTCCGTCACCGTCTCCGGTCTGGGGGCAGCATTTGGCAGTGGCGCAATGACGAACTCAATTGGTGAAATCGAAACGGACGCAACGGGATTCTTCGTCATCGGTTCGAACACGACCGACAACCATCCTGTTATCGGGATGAAACTCAAACGCAACGTTCTGAAGAACGGCGCAAAACTGGTGGTCGCCGATCCGCGGCGTACGGACCTGGCCGAAATAGCCGACGTATATATGAAACATCTTCCCGGAACCGACGTGGCGCTCGTCAACGCCATGATGAACGTCATTATTCAGGAAGGGCTGGCGGATAAGGCGTTTATCGAAAACTGTACCGAGGGATACGATGAAATGGCCAAAGTCGTGGCCGAGTGTACCCCGGAGTGGGCAGAAAAGATCACCACGGTTCCCGCTGAGGATATCCGCAAAGCGGCCCGCATTTATGCGGAATGCGAAGCGGCTACCATCTGCTATGCTATGGGTCTGACCCAGCACAGCACCGGGACCGACAATGTAAAAACGGTCTGCAATCTGGCAATGCTGACTGGCAATATCGGTCGGCCTGGGACGGGCGTGGACCCACTGCGCGGGCAGAACAACGTGCAGGGGGCTTGCGACATGGGGGCCCTGCCGGTTGTGTTTACCGGTTATCAGGCGGTGACCAATGATGACGCCCGCGCGAAATTCGAAAAGGCCTGGAACGTATCTCTCCCGAACAAAAACGGTCTGGTGCTGACCGAAGTGATCGCGAAGGCGCATCACGGCGACATTAAAGCGCTGTATGTCTTCGGGGAAAACCCGATGATGAGCGACCCGGATCTGCACCACGTTCAGGAAGCGCTTGAAAACCTGGAATTCCTGGTCGTTCAGGACATTTTCCTGACCGAAACCGCCAAGTTAGCGGATGTGGTTCTTCCGGGCAGCAGTTTCGCAGAGAAAAACGGGACTTTCTCCAATACCGAGCGCCGGGTTCAGCGGGTCCGCAAAGCGGTCTCGACACCGGGACAGGCCCGTGAAGACTGGCAGATCCTTTGTGATCTTTCCGCGCGCATGGGCTATCCGATGAACTATGGGAATCCGGAAGAAGTGTTTGAAGAAATCCGCTCACTGACCCCGTCATATGCCGGGATGTCCTATGCGCGGCTGGAAGGGAAAGGCCTGCAGTGGCCGTGTCCCACCGTAGAGCATCCGGGGACACAGTTCCTGCATAAAGACGGCAAATTCAGCCGGGGCAAAGGCATGTTCTCAGCGATTCCGTTCAAACCCGCGGTCGAACTGCCCGATGCCGAGTACCCGCTGGTACTGACCACCGGCCGCAGTTTGTTCCACTATCATACCGGCACCATGACCCGGCGTGCGGTTGCACTGGACCGGCATGAGCCCGAAGCGCGGTTGGAAATCAATCCGAAACAGGCTGAGAAGTTGGGCGTTCGTGACGGGGAAATGGTACGTTTGGTGACCCGGCGCGGGAAGATTCAACTCAAAGCCAAGGTTACCGATGTTGTGGCGGAAAATGTAGTCTTTACTACGTTCCATTTTGCTGAGGCAGCCGTCAACTGGCTGACCAATGCCGACTCGCTGGATCCGGTCGCAAAGATCCCTGAATACAAAGTGTGTGCGGCCAAGATCGAAAAGATTCAGGGTTAAGAAACCGGTAGCAAGTTGGACGGAAGGGGTGAGACAGCACACATTCCACCGCAACGGAAAATCTAAACTTTATCAACGAAAGGACGGGAAAACAAAATGGCACTTCTTATGCCTGGTGAAGTAGCAGGCGCTGCCGCTGGTGCAGGCGGCAAAAAAGCGGATCTCTCGATTGGCAGAATGCTGGTACTGGGGATTTTGGCTGGCGTGTACATCGGCTTCGGGGCCAACCTGGCAACGACCGTTGGATCTGACGCAGCGAAATTCGTAGGCAATGGCTTCGGCCAGCTCCTCTTCGGCGGCGTGTTCGCTGTCGGCCTGATGCTCGTTGTCATCGGCGGCGCGGAACTGTTCACGGGGAACAACATGTTCATGGTGGTTGGCGCGCTGGAAGGTACCAACTCCTGGGGCGACCTGCTGAAAAACTGGGTCGTGGTCTGGATCGCGAACTTCCTGGGTTCGCTCTTATTGGTAGGGCTTGTTTACGGTGCGTTCTATGGACCGGAATCGGTCGGCCTGTTTAAGGGTGCGGTTGGTTCCAAAGCCCTGCTGGTCGCAAAAGGCAAACTGGAGCTGAGCTGGTCAGCAGCCTTCTACAGAGCAATTCTTTGTAACTGGCTGGTTTGCATGGCGGTTTGGCTGGCACTGGCTTCCAAGGATGTGGGCGGCAAAGTCTGGGCGATCTGGTTCCCGATCATGGCTTTCGTTGCATGCGGCTTCGAGCATAGCGTAGCGAACATGTACTTCATTCCGATGGGTCTGGAACTGTCCAATCTGCCGGATGTGGTTGCAGTAGCGGCAAAGAGCGTTCTGACCCCGGATCAGGCAGCACTGGCAGCCTCTGGCGCGGCACTGCCGCCGGAAGCGGTGCAGGCTATGAAAGACTTCACGATGAAGGTTGGCGAGCTTTTCACCTGGAAAAACTTCCTGGTCAACAACTTGATTCCGGTCACGCTGGGCAACATCGTGGGCGGCGGATTCTTCGTCGGCAGCCTGTACTGGTATGCTTACATGAAGAAAACCAGCGAAGCGCAGGAAAACGCCAAAGCGTAATCCCAAAAACATATTGGACTTGGTTCAGGAGCGGGCGGTATTCGCCCGCTCCTTCTTTTTTACAGTTTGGCCGGAGCGGTATATGATTGCGAGCATTCAAAACCGGATCGTTTTATAATCAGGTATATGTGGAAGCCAGTGGATCGGGAGGTTACGGCGGAGTGAAGCACGGATTGAAGTTAGAAGAAGCAGTGGCGGATCTCATGAAAAACATAAACCTGCTCGAGGGGGAGGAAATTCACCTCGTGGAGAGCACCGGAAGGGTCCTTGACCGCACGATCTATGCACCCGGCAATCTTCCGGACGCGGACCGGGCTGCCATGGACGGATATGCGGTTGCGCTTGAAAACGATGCGCCTGGGACGAGGCTGTCGGTTACTGCGGAATACCGGATCAGCGAGTGTCCGGCCAAGGCTATTACGGGTTCGGAAGCGGCCTTGGTGCAGACCGGCGGACAACTGCCGCCGGGGACAATCGCTGTTGTGCCCCACGAAAAAACGAGCAGGGAAAAAAGACTTTTGACCGTGCTTGATCCGATCAAAGCCGGTGTCAACATTCGGCGGGCCGGGGAAGACTACCGTCTTAATGAGGTTCTTCGAGAAGCCGGCCAGGTTGTGGATGCGGGATCGGTCGGACTGCTGGCGGCCTTTGGTCTGGAAAAGATCAATGTGGTCCGCCGGCCCCGGACAGCTGTTTTTCATTTTGCCAACAACGTGGTCGACTGGCGAACTGTTCCGGAGCCTGGATATACTCGGGATGTGAACGGGCCTATGCTGGGTTCGCTGCTTTCGCGGGATGGAGGTGTGCTGAAATCGATCGAATATGCCGCCGGGCGGGAAATAAACTGGATCGCGGAACGCTTGGCTGAACTCGGGGAGAGCGCCGATTTGGTCATTTGTACTGGGGGCACGTATAGCGAGGCCGGGTACGATGCTGTGATGGCTTATGAAAAAGCCGGAATTAGCATTTTGAGCCGAAATGTAGCAGTCCAGCCGGGCAGTCATACCCTGCTCGGGGTCCGAAATGGCGTTCCTTTCATTAGCCTTTCCGGTAATCCGGCATCCTGCATGGTCGGGTATTTTCTGCTGGTCCGGCCCTGTCTTCTAAAAATGCAGCACGTTGATCCGGAAGCAAAGATAGTCACCGCGAAGTGCGTGAACGGATATGAAGGAAGATTCGGCGTCCGCCGGTTTATCCGCGGACGACTGGATTTCAATGAATCCGGATGGCAGGTGACGGTCCTGCCAGGGCAGAAGCCGAGCATGATCCAATCTCTGCTGGACTGCAACGCGCTCATCGAAGTTCCGGCAAACCAGCCGCGCATTCAACCAGGAAGCGAAGTACGCGTTGTTGTGATTCATTCTTCGGTGCACCGGGGTGGTTTTCTGTAGCGAACTGCCTTCGGACCGCGCAGCGGGTTGTTTAGATATTTCAAAGAAAAAGGTCGAAAGACCGTTTATCGGACAAAAAGGAATCCCGGGCGGCTTTATGCCGCCCGTTTTAGTTAAATAACCCACGGGTTTGAGCCGAATTGCCACGAGTAAGTATTTGATCCTGGATAGACTGGCACAAATTGAAGCTTGGCATTACTTGTGAAAGATTAGACAATCAGAAGAGATAATGCCGATAGTTTAAGTCCTGTTTAGGCGATATTTAGCGATAAATGCAGAAACCATGAAGAGAAATCTGGTTATTAACTGAATTGTGGAACAAAAGGGAAACAGAGCGGACGTGTAGAATCATTTCCTCTCAATCAGGTTGTTTTTTATATGCTAATTTGGATCAAGCCCCGAATTCTTCAAAAATGATCCGAGATAGCAAATCGGCAAGCAATCGTGCGGACAATGTGTTTAGACACAAAGTGGAATAATATGGAATCCGGCGCGTAGACAAGGCTACAGGGAACTTTTGGATCGGAAGCAAAAACCCCCCAGGCCCTAATCGCGAATTCCTTTTGGAGCTAATGCTGTGCTGCAGCATTCTCATATCATGATCTAGCGGAATGTGAAAAGAAAAGCAAAGGAGGTGAATTCATTTGGCAGATTACAAAGCGATCATCAGCAAGTATGCGAACCTCCCCGGCGGCCTGATTGAAGCCTATCATGCAATTCAGCGGGAGATGAGCTACATCCCCGAAGATGCGGTTATCGCTGCGGCAGAAGCGTTCAAAATTCCGGTCGCAGAGGCTTACGGCGTGGCCACGTTCTACTCGTATCTGAAGGTCGGCAAGCGCGGCAAGAACGTCATTCGGATTTGCGAGAGCGCTCCATGTCACATCGCCGGCGCGGCCGAAGTGGTGGCAGCCCTGGAGAAAGAGCTGGGCATCAAGATGGGTGAAACGACGGCGGACGGCAAGTTCACCCTGGAGTTCACGGAGTGCGTCGGGCAGTGTCAGGATACTCCCGTGATCACGATCAACAGCAAGCCGTATGGCGTTGCGGACAAGTCCAAGATCTCTGCGATCCTGGCGGAATATAAGTAACCCTTTCTGAAAGGAGGGACATAGAAATGGCCGAAGAAATGCGCATTGTATTGCGTAATGTTGGTAAAATAGATCCTTTGAAGATTGACGATTATATGAACGCCGGCGGTTACAAGTCGCTGGAAAAAGCGCGCAGCATGGACCAGATGGCTTTGATCGAAGACGTGAAAAAGGCCAATTTGCGCGGTCGTGGCGGCGCGGGCTTCAACTGCGGCATGAAATGGTCGTTTGCCTATCGGGCGCAGGCAGACCAGAAATATGTGGTCTGCAACGCTGACGAAGGCGAACCTGGTACTTACAAAGACCGGATTATCATGGAAAACGATCCCCAAAGTCTGATTGAAGGAATGGCCATCTGCGGATATGCGATCGGCGCCACCAAAGGCTACATCTACTGCCGTGGTGAGTATCCGTACGTTGTGGACGTGCTGAATCAGGCGATCGCACAGGCAAAGGATAAAGGCGTTCTGGGCAGCTTCGATCTTGAAGTCCGGATGGGCGCAGGGGCCTATGTCTGCGGCGAAGAAACCGCTCTGATTGAGTCCATCGAAGGCCAGCGCGGCGAACCTCGTTTCAAACCGCCGTATCCTCCGAATATCGGTCTTTGGCAGAAACCAACCATTGTAAACAATGTGGAGACCTTTGCAAACATCCCGGTCATCGTGGAAAAGGGCGGCGAATGGTATGCCGGTATCGGCGCGAAGAGCTACCCGGGCACGAAGGTTGTCACCCTGACCGGTGATATCGCAAATAAAACCTACTTCGAGGTTCCGACGAACACCACCATCCGCGAGGTTGTTTTCGGTTTTGGCGGCGGTGTCGCGAACGGCAAGAAATTCAAAGCTGTACAGATCGGCGGTACTTCCGGCGGATTCATTCCCGAATCCCTCCTGGACACCCCGATCGATTTTGACTCCATGAGCGCCATCGGAGCCACCCTGGGTTCCGGTGCGGTGTTCGTGATGGACGAGACCAGAGACATCGTTGATGTAGTTGAGCGGATCGCGAAGTTTTTCGAACACGAGTCCTGCGGCAAGTGCGCTCCATGCCGGGAAGGCACCTGGAGAACCTACGAGTTGATGGAAAAGATCAACCAGGGTCATGGCACCAAAGCCGATATGGCACTGCTGGATAAACTGGGACGGGTCATGTCTGTGGCCTGCCTGTGCGGTCTTGGTCAGGCAGCCCCGGCACCGGTGCTGACCACCATGAAGCACTTCAAAGCTGACTACGAAGCGAAGGTCAAATAAGCAAGAGGAGGGAGCATAAGGTATGGTAAACGTAACCATCGACGGACTCAAAGTCTCCGTCCCCGAAGGCTCGACTATTCTTGCTGCGGCCAGAGAAGCCGGAATCGTAGTCCCGACGCTTTGCTACCACCCTGACCAGGCTATAAAAGCCAACTGCAGGGTGTGTGTGTGCGAAGTGGAAGGCCAGAGACTCCTGGCGGCAGCCTGTGCCATGCCGGTCAACGAAGGCATGGTCGTGAAAACGAAGAGCCCGAAGGTCATTGAGGCGAGAAAGACCATTATTGAACTGATCCTTGCGCATCATCCGCAGGATTGTTTGAACTGTATCCGGAACGGCGTCTGCGAATTGCAGGATCTCGCGGCGGAATATGTCGTCCGCGACAACCCGTTCGAAGTGAAAGTCAAAGGCTATGGCCTGGACCGTTCCACGCCGTCTCTGATCCGGGATCAGGACAAGTGCGTTAACTGCCGCCGCTGCATCGGCGCCTGCAGTGAAATCCAGACGGTACATGCGCTGGGTCTGGAAAACCGCGGCTACGAATCCATGGTCGTTCCGTCCATGGGCAAAGCCCTGATCGACAGCCCGTGCGTCATGTGCGGACAGTGCATCCACGCCTGCCCGGTTGGCGCGATCTACGAAAATGAACAGATCGACGAATTCCTGGCAGCAGTGGCGGATCCGGACAGAATCGTCGTGACCCAGATCGCTCCGGCGATCCGCGTTGCGATCGCCGAACTGGTCGGGATGGCCACTGGCGAACTGGATATGAACAAATTTGTCACCGGGTTGCGGCAGATCGGCTTTGATTATGTGCTGCACACCAACTTTACGGCTGACCTGACGATTCTGGAAGAAGGCAACGAGCTGCTTCAGAGACTGACCGCCGGCAAGGGCAAACTGCCGATGTTCACCTCCTGCAGCCCGGGCTGGATCAACTTTGCCGAGACCTTCTATCCGGATCTGCTGGACAATCTGTCCACCTGTAAGTCCCCGCAGCAGATGTTTGGCGCACTCGCCAAAACCTACTGGGCGGACAAAATGAAGATCGACCCGTCGAAGATTTACTCCGTGTCGATCATGCCCTGCACGGCGAAAAAATACGAAGCGGCCCGGCCGGAAATGAACGCCAGCGGCCATCGTGACGTCGATCTGGTCTTGACCACCCGCGAAATCGGCCGCCTCTTCAAGATGGCCGGCATTGATTTCTCGAAGCTCGGCCCGTCCGACTTCGATTCCTGGATGGGCAAGTACACCGGCGCGGCAGTTATCTTCGGCGCCACCGGCGGTGTTATGGAAGCGGCTCTTCGGACCGTTTACGAAGTGGTGACCGGCGACACCCTTCAGGATGTCAACTTTACCGCAGTCCGCGGGATGGAAGGCATTAAAGAAGCGGAAGTCGATCTCAAGGGAACCAAGGTTAAGGTTGCGGTTGGTCACAGCCTCGGGGCAGCCCGGAAGCTGATGGATCAAGTGCGGGCCGGCCAGTCCCCGTACCACTTTATTGAAATCATGGCATGCCCCGGCGGCTGCATCGGCGGCGGCGGACAGCCGCTGACCAAGTCCAATGTGAAGCGCGCCGAGCGCATCAAGGCCATTTATGCTGAGGATGAAGGGCTCCCGATGCGCAAATCGCACGAGAACCCGGAAGTCAAGGCGATTTACGATGAGTTCCTGCACGAGCCGCTGGGCCACAAGTCCCACGAGCTGCTCCATACGCACTATCATGACAGGCATAAGAAGCTCATCTAATCGGCTGACATGGTACACTAAACAGGGGCGGTGCTTTCCGCCCCTGTTTTTCCTTGCATGATACCGTTAGGAGGCTAAGCGATGAATCCCAAAGTACGCTTTATTACACGAACGGCGTTATTTCTAGCCATCGCGCTGGGAATGCAGTTTCTCAAACTTCCGCAGCCGATTACCGGTCCGGTGATCAATGCCGTATTAATTCTGGCGGTAGTCTATGCCGGCGTAAGTGGGGCCGTATTGATCGGTTTGCTCACACCGCTGATCGCTTATCTGGTCGGTATTCTGCCTCCACCGCTGATGCCGTTGATTCCGGTCATCATGATTGCCAACGCGATACTGGCGATTGTTTTCTTCTTCGGCCGCAGAATCAACGACTGGACAGGGATCGGTCTGGCGGCTGTCTTGAAGTTTCTGGTTTTCGCGGCGGCCATTAAAGGCGTGTTCAGCTTTATGCATATTGTTCTTCCGGCCCCGCTGATTGCCGGATTTATGGTCCCACAGCTGCTGACCGCGCTGGCCGGCGGAGTCGTGGCCGCCTTGATCATTCGGCAATTTCCGCCTGAAACCATGTAGCATAAGTTCACCCCCAAGGAGCGTGACAGAAAACTGTCACGCTCTTTTTTGTTATTCCGGGCGCGGGTTCTTATTCATCCTGGGTGAAGCTGTCGCAATTTCTCGCACGCCTCTTCCCAAACTCGACAGAATCGGCTGAACATCCGGTCTATACTGAACCTTGAACACCGGGACAACCTTTGATAAATCTCGGTTTGTGCATTGATTACAGTGGCATCTTGGGAGGGGGAACGGCGTGGACAGACCTTCAATATATCCGTTCGCACGCCGCCGAGGAGCGCGGGACGTTGAACCCGGAAACCGGCACCCCGGCCGGGTCATTGCCCTTTGGATTCAGCCCTGGCGGATGGTTTTAGGGCGTATTGATTGGAAAGCCTTTCTATTGGCTCTTTCGGCTTTGATCATGGGCCGAAGCTTTTTGCTCGGCGAGATTTTGCCGTTTGCCCCGGCCTTTCTGGCCGCTTTTTGGCCGCAGGATAAGCGGCGCGGCGGCTTGCTTCTGATAATGGCGCTTATCGGCATGGCAACCATCGCACGAGGGTGGCTGTTCTGGGGGAACCTGGCTGTGTTTGTTCTGGTAGCCATCGTTTTCAGTTCCTTCCGGTTTGATGGAACGCACTGGCTGACCCGGCCTGCGGTCGCCGCTGCGGTCGTGTTTGGCGCCAAGTCAATGGTGTTGCTGCTCTCCCAACTGAGCGTATATCGGGAAACCGTGGTCGGTTTTGAGGCCTTGATTGCGGCCGTTTTGACGTTTGTCTTTACGGTCGCCCGGCAGACGTTTGCCGAGCAAAAGGCGATCAGTGACTACAATCTGGAAGACGGCATCGCGGTAAGTGTTTTCGGCATTGGTTTGATTATGGGGATTTCGGATCTCTACTTTTTCGGTCTTTCTTTGACAGGGATTCTGGGACGGTGTTCAATTCTGGCCGCCGCCTATTTTACCGGAGCGGCCGGTGCCGTGATGGTTGCGGTGGCCGCGGCGGTCATCCCGTCGGTCGCCACGGTGACCGTCCCGAAGGGGTTAGCGGTCTTTGCCGCCGCGGGCTTGTTATCCGGCCTTTTTCGGATTTTCGGCAGGCCGGGCGTTATCCTGGGTTTTATCGTCGGGGATCTGCTGCTCTCGGTCTTTATTACTGGACCGGATCAACTGGTTTCAGGTCTCTGGGAAACCGGGGTCGCCATTCTGCTTTTTATCCCGCTTTCCTATCTATTTGACACTTCAAAAACAGCGCTGCCGTTTTTCGGGCACCGGGTACGCGGCCGGCGTCCTGATCAGGTCGAGGCCCATGTACGGGAAATCAGTTTTGAGCGGATGAATGGACTGGCCAAAGTGTTTGATGAAATCGCCATGACGTTTGCCGCAGATGAGCCGGCGCCGGATCAGGGGCAAGAGCCGGAGACGCACCGGGTCGGGAGTGTGTTTCAGGCGATGGCGGACAACTTCTGCCAGCCGTGCGCCCTGTTCCGAACCTGCTGGGAAAATGAATTCTACCATACTTATCGCGATTTCTTTAATCTGTTCAGCCTGGCCGAGATGCGAGGGAGGGTTGAGCATGAGGACATACCGGTCAGTTTGCGCAAACGGTGTGTTCGGCCCAGGGAGTTAGCGACCGCGGTCAACGGCGCGGTCGCCACAGCGCGGGTAACCGATTACTGGGAAGAACGGCTGGCCGAATCCAAGGTTGTGCTGGCCCGCCAGCTGCGCGGCGTGGGCGGCGTGATTCGAAACCTTGCAAAGGAAATCGGCGTCCAGGAAGCGGTTGACTGGGACCTGCAGGAATTGGTGAACCGGGAAGGGAAAAAAGCCGGGATTCCAGTTGTTAATATTGTCCCGCTGCGCAAAGGGCCGGGGGAAGTGGTGTTAAAGGTAACCGCGGACGAGTGCTCGGATCGGGATGCCTGCGAGACCATGATTGCACCGGGCCTTTCGGGTCTATTAGGAGAACGGTTTGAGGTCAGCCAGCGTAAGTGTCCGCGTGATGGCAAAGGATTGTGTGAGTTTACGCTCGCGCGTTCTTTCCGGTATCAAGTGACCTGCGGACTGGCACAGCTCGCCCGGGAGGAGGTTTCCGGGGACAGCTTGAGTATTGCGACGCTGAAGGACGGCCGGGAATTGATCGTCGTGAGCGATGGGATGGGCGTTGGCAAGCTTGCGGCCCGGGAAAGCCGGGCTACCGTGAATCTGCTGGAGGAGATGTTTCACTCCGGATTTGCTCCTGAAATCGCACTGCGGACGGTCAATGCGGTATTAATGCTGCGCAACAGCAGTGAAAGCTTTTCCACGGTTGACCTGGCATTGATCAATCTGTACAGCGGCGAAGTCGACTTTGTAAAGATCGGTGCGGTGCCATCTTTTTTAAAGCGCGGGCGCCGGGTCGGGGTGGTTGCTTCGGATGGGCTGCCGCTGGGTGTTTTTGAAGATATCGAGTTCCCGGCGGAACACCGGATTATGATGCCGGGCGATATGCTGGTGATGGTGACCGACGGGGTGCTGGATACCGGCGAAATCGAAGAAGAGCGCGAAGGATGGCTGCGCCGGTATTTGAGCGAAACCGACGAAGACGACCCCCAGAAGCTGGCCGAGATGATTACTAATTTAGCGCTGGGCCGGGCACGAGGCAAGCCCAGAGACGATATGACGGTGGTTTGCGCTCATCTTGAACCCCATAACGAATGAAACCCCCTGCCGGTTTAACCGGCTTTCTTTTTTCGGATGAAGCTGCGTCCCGCCCAATTGCTTCAGCACGATTGGGAACGGCCGACAGTGCGCCTTTCTGGTTTTCAGTTCAGGAAACGATTAAGATGGTTCTATAAAGGCATGATCGGAGCAGGAGGATCAGCGTGCTTGATAAAGTTCAGGCTTTCATCGTGCGGCACCACATGATCAAAGCTGGCGATCGGGTCCTGGCGGCGGTGTCCGGCGGACCGGATTCGGTCTCGATGCTTCATGTGCTGCTCGAACTGGCTCGGAAAGAAGGGTTTTCGGTTTGTGCCGCGCATCTGAACCACAAGCTTCGGCTTCAAGCGGATCAGGAAGCTGAATTTGTGGCGGATTTTTGCGCCCGGCGCGGGGTCGAGCTGTTGGCTGCCGAAGCGAACGTCGCCGAACTCGCCCAAAGTCAGGGGATATCGATTGAGATGGCTGGGCGGGAAGCGCGGTACCGTTTCCTGCGGCAGGCCGCCGAGGAACTGAACGCTCAGAAAATTGCCACAGCGCACCACCTTGACGACCAGGCGGAAACGGTGTTGATGCGGCTGATTCAGGGGGCTTCGGTACAGGGAATGCAAGGCATTGCGCCGGTGCGCGGCAACCTGATCCGGCCGCTTTTAGGGGTGAAGCGATACGAAATTGAACGCTATTTGGCCGGCGAAGCCTTAACATATTGTATTGATTTCTCCAACTATGATCAGAATTATCTTAGAAACCGGATTCGCCATGAATTGCTGCCGCTGCTGCACGAAAGCTATAATCCGGCGATCACGGATGCCCTCGGCCGATTCGCTGAAACGGTTCGGGTGGAGAATCAGGAATGGCAGCTGCGGGTCGCGGATGCGTTAGACCGGCTGAATCGGGTGGAGACCTTGTCCGATGTCAGCGTGGATGCGGCCGCACTGGCGGGTATGGACCGGGCGCTGCGCGGCCGGGTGCTTTTTGAGCTGCTGCACCAATGCGGGGCCCGGCGGCCCGGCCAGGCGGATCTGACCAGACTGTCGGATTTGCTCAGCCGGAATGAGACCGGGCGGATGGTCCCGGTGTCGGGCGGCCTGAAAGCGGGACTGGACTATGGCCGGCTCAGAGTGTATAAAGGAAAGCCTGCTGAACCGGCTGCCTTTTGTTACCCGGTCGAGGTGCCCGGTACGGTGCTGGTGCCGGAAATAGGGCTGCGTTTCGACTTTCGGCTGCTTGAAGCCGGCAGCCCGGGTACAGCCGGCACAATCCGCATCAATTGGGAAGCGTTGAAAAGCCCGCTGGTTATTCGGTCCCGGGAGCCGGGAGACCGGTTTCAGCCGCTTGGCATGCAGGGGCATACCAAAAAGCTCAAGGATTATCTGATTGACGAGAAGATTCCTGCCGCAGTTCGTACCAAAACCGCGCTGCTCGCATCCGGGAACGAAATCTACTGGATTGTTGGTCTGCGCCTGGATGAACGGGTCCGGGTTCGGGACGGCTTAAAGACGATTTTGGAAATTGGACTTCAACCCTTGGCGTAATCCCGGATCGAAGCCGGTTCGAAAACGGGGTAAATGACGGGCTGAGAATTCAGGCATATTGCCGGTTTGAGGCCCCGTGGGGGTTCATTGCCAAGGAAAAACGAAGTATGCTACAATATGACAGGTTAACGCTATTTAACCGTCTCGGGAGGGCACAATGGAGAAAGCGCTCAAAAACCTAGCGATATTTCTAGTTATCATCGGATTGGTTGTCATTGTCATCAAGATGAGCAACGGCGCAGGACCAAATGCTGAGAAAATTCTTGACTCGAAAACCTTCTATCAGCTGGTCGAGCAGGACAAGATCGATTCGGTGGAAATGAATCCGGATCGCGGCGTCTGGAATATATCAGGAACCAAAAAAGACGGGACCAAATTCAAGACAACCACAGCCTATGAAGAAAAGCTGCCGCAAATCCTGCGGGATCACGATGTAAAATTCACGGTCAAACCGATTCCGGAGACACCCTGGTGGGGAAGTCTCATTATGTGGGTGCCGATTTTGCTGGTTATCGGGGTTTTCTGGGTGATGATGCAGCAGACCCAGAGCGGCGGCAACCGGGTGATGCAGTTTGGGCGCAGCCGGGCCCGCCTCACTTCGCCCGAACAGGTGAAAGTGACGTTCCAGGACGTGGCCGGCGCGGATGAAGCCAAGGAAGAGCTTCAGGAAGTTATTGAATTCCTGAAGAACCCGGTCAAGTTTACCGACATGGGTGCGAAAATCCCGAAAGGCGTTCTGCTGTACGGGGCCCCGGGCACGGGGAAAACGCTGATGGCAAAAGCGGTCGCCGGCGAAGCCGGAGTACCGTTTTTCTCAATATCCGGTTCCGACTTTGTGGAGATGTTTGTAGGGGTCGGGGCCGCCCGGGTCCGCGACCTGTTTGAACAGGCGAAGAAAAACTCACCCTGTATTGTGTTCATTGACGAAATTGACGCTGTAGGCCGCCAGCGCGGCGCCGGACTCGGCGGCGGGCATGACGAGCGAGAACAAACCTTGAACCAGTTGTTGGTTGAGATGGACGGCTTCGCGACCCATGAGGCAATCATCGTAATGGCCGCCACCAACCGGCCGGATATTCTCGATCCGGCACTGCTGCGGCCCGGCCGTTTCGACCGGCATGTCACAATTGACCGGCCTGATGTAAAAGGGCGCCAGGCCATTCTGGAGGTTCATTCCAAAAACAAACCCCTGGATCGTTCGGTCGATCTGGAAGTTCTGGCCAAGCGGACGCCTGGCTTTACCGGCGCCGATCTAGCGAATTTAGTCAATGAGGCGGCGCTGCTGACAGCCCGCCGCAACAAGCGTCAGGTTGGCATGCCGGAATTGGAGGAAGCGATTGAACGCGTGATTGCCGGACCGGAAAAGAAATCCCGCGTGATTTCCGACAAGGAAAAACGCCTGGTGGCGTACCATGAAGGCGGGCATGCCGTTGTAAGCCATTTCCTGGATCATAAGGACAAACTGCACAAAATATCGATCATTCCGCGGGGCCGCGCTGGCGGCTATACCCTCCACCTCCCGGAGGAGGACCGAAACTATATGACAAAATCAATGCTGCTGGACGAAATCGTGTCCCTGCTCGGCGGTCGGGTGGCTGAGAGCCTGGTACTCGGGGAAATCAGCACCGGTGCCCAGAACGACCTGGAGCGGGCAACGTCGATCGCTCGGCGAATGATCACCGAGTATGGGATGTCCGAAGAGCTCGGCCCCCTGACCTTCGGGCACAAGCAGGAAGAAGTCTTTCTGGGCCGAGACATTGCGCGGGACCGAAATTACTCGGAGGCAATCGCTTATGCCATTGACCAGGAAGCGCGCAATTTCATCGAGACATCCTACGAACAAGCCAAAGATATCTTGACGGAGCACATGGATGAGCTTCACCGGGTAGCCCGGTTCCTGCTGGATCATGAGGTAATGGGCGGGGACGAGTTCCGTGAATTGATGGGGGAAGGGACAACCAAGGAGGAAGCGTAAACATGGAACAGACTTTTGTCATGGTTAAGCCGGACGGCGTGCAGCGCGGTCTGGTCGGTGAGATTATTGTCCGCCTGGAACGGCGCGGGTACCGGCTTATCGCCGCCAAAATGACGCGAATGACCGAGGAACTCGGTGCTGAGCATTATGCCGAACATGTTGGCAAACCCTTCTTTCCTTCTGTAATTTCCTTTATGACATCCGGCCCGGTCGTTGCCATGGTTTGGGAAGGCCCGGGCGTTATTCAAGGTGTGCGCTCGATGATGGGCGCAACCGATCCGGCCCAGGCCGCGCCCGGTACGATCCGCGGCGACCTGGCGTTGTATGTTGGCATGAACCTCGTGCACGGTTCGGATTCCGAGGAATCGGCGCGGCGTGAAATAGCTTTATGGTTTGGGGAGGCTGAGATTCAATCGTACGAACGTACCATTGATCGGTGGATTCATTCAACCTAAATCAGAATTCGGGGTGACGAGAACATGAAGACGGACATCGAAATTGCACAAGGTTCCTCCATGATGCCCATCGGCGAAGTTGCTCAGAAGGCTGGCCTGCTCGAATCAGAATTCGAAGCGTATGGCCGCTACAAGGGGAAAGTCGATACCCAGGCGGCGATGAAACGGCTGTCAGGAAATCCGGAAGGGAAACTTATCCTGGTAACAGCCATCAATCCTACGGCGGCTGGGGAAGGGAAAACCACAACCTCGATCGGACTGGCCCAGAGCCTCAACCGAATCGGGAAAAAAGCGGTGATTGCACTTCGGGAGCCCAGTATGGGCCCCTGTTTCGGTTTGAAGGGCGGCGCAACCGGCGGCGGGTATGCCCAGGTTCTGCCGATGGAGGACATCAATCTCCATTTTACCGGGGACATTCACGCAGTCAGTATGGCGCACAACCTGCTGGCCGATCTGGTGGACAACAGCTTCTATTTTGGCAATCCGCGCGGGATCGCTCCGACCCGGATCGTCTGGCCCCGGGTTATGGACCTGAATGATCGCTTTTTGCGCAATGTCATTGTCGGGCTTGGCGGAAAAGCGCACGGGCAGCCCCTGGAAACCGGCTTTGATATTAGCGTGGCTTCCGAGGTCATGGCCTGCTTGTGCCTGTCCCGCGATCTAATGGAACTCAAGAACAGACTGAAAAAGGTCATTGTAGCATATACCGAATCCGGAGAACCGGTGACCGCGGAAGATGTACAAGCCGTCGGTTCGATGACGGTTCTTCTGAAAGACGCGATTCGGCCGAATCTGGTCCAGACCCTTGAAAACACCCCGGCACTGATTCACGGGGGACCGTTTGCCAATATCGCGCACGGCTGTTCCAGTATTTCTGCGACCGAGTTCGGTCTTCGGATCGGGGAGTACCTGGTCACAGAAGGCGGCTTCGGCGCGGATCTGGGCGCGGAAAAGTTTATGAACCTCAAGTCACGGCTGCTCGGCCGCGGACCGGATGCGGTCGTGATCGTCGCCACGGTTCGTGCACTGAAACTGCACGGCGGAATTCCCAAGACACAGCTTGGTCCGGAAAACCAGGATGCGGTTCGAGCCGGTCTGGGCAATCTCGAAAAGCACATTGAAAATATCAAACGATTCGGGGTTCCGGCGGTGGTGGCCTTGAACCGGTTCCCAACCGATACCGATGCCGAAATTGACCTGGTGCGGGATTGCTGCGCCAGAGAAGGCGTTCGTTTCGCGCTGTCCACGGTCTGGAGTGACGGCGGAGAAGGTGGAATCGAGCTTGCTAATCAGGTGGTGGCGGCGGCCAATGAGCCATCCCGGTTCGACTTCCTGTATTCGCTGGATGCACCGGCGACCGAAAAAATTGATACCATAGCCCGCGAAATCTATGGTGCGGAGCGGGTGGTCTATACCGGTGCCGCGAAAAAGGCGTTGGAAAATATCGAGAAGATCGGATATGGCAAACTGCCGATCTGTGTCGCTAAAACCCAGTATTCGCTGAGTGACGATCCGACCGTCGTCGGACGTCCTATGAACTTTGAGGTTACCGTCCGCGATGTACGGCTTTCGGCAGGGGCCGGGTTTATTGTTCCACTGATGGGCAACATCCTGACCATGCCCGGGTTGCCAAGGAATCCGGCCGCGTTTGACATCGACATCGACGAGAATGGCAAAATTACCGGCTTATTCTAAGGGGAAGCAACCCGATTATTCGCTTCATAAGCCAGTAAGGATCGGAAAAAGCAAGGCATGAAGCTTTTAGACCGCGCCTTCGGCCCCCACGCTAGCGCAATTAACTGCGCAACCGATCATAAAAGCTTACGATTAACGCCTATCAGGCTTCATGGAGCGATCAATATGCCAGCGGTAAATTGCTCGCTAACGTCTAAAAAACCGGGCTGACGCAGAGGTTAGCCCGGTTTCTCTGTCGAATATGACAATAAGAACAGAAAAGGCGGTGCCTGTATGAAACGAGCGGAAGCGGTTCTCAAAGACAGTGAATATCTGGACTACCTGGAGCGGATGGACCTCGCGGAACGGCACTATCCTTTTTGCCGGCATGATCTCCGGCATATGCTCGATGTTGCCAGGGTCACCTACATCATGGTGCTCGAACAGGGTGCGATGGAGCAGTTCGTCAAGGAAAACGGACTTGGTGATCTCAGCCGCGGCCGGGAAGTGATTTATGCCGCGGGTCTGCTGCATGATATCGGCAAATGGTGCGAGTACGAAGAAGGCGGGGATCATTCGGTTCACGGCGCCCGGCTTGCGGGGCCGATTCTCACCAGATCCGGGTTTTCCCAGGCTGAAACCGACCTGATTGTCCGATCGATCTTTGAGCACCGGCATCTGCATCAAAACATGAGTTTTCTCGGGCAGATTCTGTACCAGGCGGACAATTTGTCCCGGGTCTGTACGCACTGCGCGCAGCGTCCCTGTGTCAAACAGCCGGAAAAGGAATCCGAAACCTATATCCTGGAGTATTAAGGAGTAGGGACACACCTCGATGCTTCGTTAATAAGTGAGGAAAAGAATGCGAGTCAGCCGTGTAATCCCCATTGAAAACCGAAACGATGCCCAGCGATGCCTGCGTGAAATCGGCGCGGACCCTGTTGGGGTCGGCATCATGGTCCCCAAAGGCGTGTTTCGGGCAGTGTTGGTAAAGGACGTCCCGGCGCGGACCGCTAATATTTTGAAGCAGGAGATGCTTTCCAAAGGCGGCGAAGCGGCCGTCAGGCGCGAAACCGTATTGGCCGAAGGCCGTACCGACGTCTTGCTGTTCGGCACGCTGAGGCAGTACCAACTGCTATTAAAAAAACTGCGTATGCAGCCGTTTGGCTTGAAGCATCTCGCGGGTGAACTAGAAACCCTTCTGGCCCGGGTGGAGATGAACGAGCCCCAAACCATAGCACTGGCCGGGGGAAAGCAGCTCGAACTGATGAGACGTCCGCTGGTGATGGGGATTCTGAATGTGACGCCGGATTCGTTTTCAGATGGCGGACTCTATCTGGACCCGGCTAAAGCGGCTGAACATGCCCTTGAAATGGTGGCTGAAGGGGCGGATATCATTGACATCGGCGGCTTTTCGACTCGGCCTGGCGCCGAGCCGGTATCGGCGGCCATTGAGACGGAACGGGTTTTGCCGGTGCTGAAGGCCGTGCGCGGCCAGTTTCTAGGGCCGATCTCGGTGGACACCTTCCGGGCCTCGGTAGCCCGCGAAGCCCTGGCCGCGGGTGCCGATATCATCAACGATGTCAGCGGGCTCAAAGCCGATCCGGATCTGGCTGGGATCATTGCGGACGCGGGGTGTGCCGCCATTCTGATGCATTACCGGATGCAAGGAGGCGCTTATCACGATCTGGTGGATGAGGTAATTGCCGAACTGGCCGAATCCATGCAGATTTCAACCGATAAAGGCATTGATCCCAAGCGGATTATGCTCGATCCGGGGATTGGTTTTGGCAAGACTGCCGAGGAGAACCTGGTGCTGCTGAAACAACTGAAGGTTTTGCACGGGCTCGGTCGGCCGCTGGTGGTCGGGGCGTCCCGCAAATCGTTTATTGGAAAAATTCTTAATGTGCCGCCTCCCGAACGGGGCGATGGCTCGGTGGGCGCCGCGGTGGCCGCCTATCTGAACGGCGCCGCAATCCTTCGGGTGCACGATGTGCGCGCGAGCCGGCATGCGCTGGATGTGGCCGCGGCGATTCGGACGGCCGAATCCGTGATGTCAACGGAATAGCGGGGGGCATAGCATGGATACCATCGAACTGCGCGGCCTGACTTTTTCAGGCTGTCATGGCGTTTACGAAACGGAGAAAACGAAACCGCAGCCTTTCGCGGTGGATCTTTGGCTGAGTCTGGACCTGCGGCCGGCCGGATCTCGGGACGAACTTGGCCTGACTGTCAACTATGCGGAGGTGATCGAACGGGTCCGGGAAGTGGTTGAACAGACCAGCCGCAGTTTGATCGAAGCGCTGGCTGAGGATATTGCATCCCGGATCCTGACGGGTTATCCGCTGGTTTCGCGGATACGCGTCACAGTTCGCAAGCTGAAGCCGCCGCTGGCGGCTGTTTTTGACTCAATCGGGGTTACGGTTGAGCGGGTTCGTTTCGTTGAAGCGTATCTCGGACTGGGAACGAATCTGGGGGACCGGGATGCCAATTTGCGCCGAGCCCGAACCTTGCTCGCGGCTTTGCCGGACTGCAAGGCCTGGCGGTTTTCCTCGGTCCGGGAGACCGAACCCTGGGGAAACACAGAGCAACCTTGGTTTCTAAACCAGGCGGCCGCGGTGTTGACCGCACTCAGTCCGCATGAGCTGTTGGAAGCCTGCCTGAGCATTGAACAGGTTCTGGGCCGCATTCGTGGGGAGAAATGGGGACCGCGCCTCATCGATATCGATATCCTGCTGTATAGCGATCGGATTATTGAGGAACCCGATTTGGTGATTCCGCACCCTTACCTGGAGCAGCGCGAATTCGTCCTGGAACCGCTCCGGGAGTTGAATCCGGAGCTGATTCTTCCGCGGCGATTGTAATCCCGCGATTAGATTTTGATTTTTTCTTTGCCAAACTGTGCAGTTGATCCCTTTTAGAGGTCGTAAAACCGGTCTGAAAATTATTGACCCCGCGCCGGGGTTCCATGTACAATGGAGTGGCAAAAGCAGAACGGAAAAACAATGGAATTTTCTCCCGCCGTACTCCTAGCGAAAATCGCTTGTACCCACACCTGGGACTGAGACGGTTAGTTCGGACGGCGACCGGAGCGTTGCGGTCGCGTCCCTCAAGGAGGTAAGCCACGGTGAGACGGCTCGGCTTGATCGGGGCGGGAGTGGTAGGAACTGCAATCGGGTTGATTCTGGCCGCAAAAGGGCATGAGATTACGGGTGTATTCGACGTAAATCCCGAATCTACTTCCTTCTTGTCCGAAAGGACAGGTGCGCCGGTTTTTTCGTCCCCGGAAGCGGTTGCCCGCTCCTGTGAGATCCTGTTTATCACCACCCATGATTCGGCAATCGAAAAGGTTGCCGGCCAAATCGCAGCAACTGACGGTTTTACCGCCGGTCAGATTGTAGCGCATATGAGCGGAGCCCTGACGTCGGACGTTTTGTCAGCGGCCCGTAATGCTGGTTGTTTTGTTGTATCGATACATCCAATGCAGTCGTTTGCCAATGCGGAGCGGGCGATTGCCAATCTTCCCGGTTCGGTATTCAGCATCGAAGGGGATGCCGAAACCAGGGAGACCGCTGCCGAACTGGTCACCGACCTGGGCGGAGAGTATTTTTATATTGCGAAAGAGGCCAAGCCACTTTATCATGCCGGGGCCTGCGTGGTTTCCAATTATTTGGTGACCTTAATTGACGTCGGCCTTCAGATTCTCGAATCGTGCGGCATTCCAAGAGGCAAGGCCTTAAAAGCTTTTATCCCCCTGATTGAAGGAACGATCAGCAATATCGAGCGGATTGGCATCCCGAAAGCCTTAACCGGTCCGATTGCCCGGGGGGACCATGTCACGGTCCAGGACCACTTACGGTGCCTGGAAGAACTCGCTCCGCAGATCGTTCGGCTATACAGTATGCTCGGCTATTACACGGCAGATGTGGCCAACGCAAAAGGAACGATTGACCGCGAGGCGGCGGAACGGTTCCAAACCCTGTTTCTGAATGGAATGGCCCGGAAGAAACGGGCCCGAGCAGGAGGCGAATAACATGGCAAGAGTAACAACAGCGACCCTGCGGGAGAAAAAGGCAAACAACGAGAAAATCACGGTACTGACCGCATATGATTTTGGGACGGCACAGATCGTTGATCAGGCCGGCATCGACGTCATCCTGGTCGGGGATTCACTGGGGATGGTTGTATTAGGGTATGAGAACACGCTTTCGGTCACCATGGATGATATGATTCACCACACCAAGGCAGTTTCCCGCGGTGTGAAAAATGCCATGGTGGTTGGCGATATGCCGTTTCTGTCTTATCATGTTTCCCTGACCGAAACCGTGCGCAACGCCGGACGGTTTGTTCAGGAAGCCGGCGCTCATGCGGTAAAAATCGAGGGGGGCCAGGAGCGGACCGAGACCATTAAAGCGATTCTGGACGCCCAGATTCCTGTTATGGGGCACATTGGGCTGACCCCGCAGTCCGTCCACCAGTTTGGCGGATTCCGGGTGCAGGGACGCGATTTGGAAGCAGCCCGCAAGCTGATCAATGATGCCATCATGCTAGAGAAAGCCGGTTGTTTTTCGATTGTTTTGGAGGGCATTCCGGCGCCGCTGGCCAAAAAGATCACCGAAGAAGTTTCAATCCCGACAATCGGCATTGGCGCTGGCCCCGACTGTGACGGCCAGGTGCTGGTAAGTAACGATATGCTGGGAATTTATAAAGGACATGTGCCCAAATTTGTTCGCCAGTACGCGGACCTCAACGACATCATGACCAAGGCCGTGACCGCGTATCGGGACGAGGTAAAAGCCGGGACGTTCCCCGCGCCGGAGCACTGCTACGCGATTAAAGACGACATTCTCGAGAAGCTTTACTAAGCGAATTTGGCTTTTTAGGCAGCAGGAGGAAACCGATGCGGTTAATTCAGAAGCCGGCTGAAATGCAGGCCTATGTGAAGGAACTGAAACGGCAGGGGAAGACGGTAGGACTTGTCCCTACCATGGGCTTTCTTCACGAGGGACATATAAGTCTGGTGCGAATCGCCCGGACTTTATGCGATACGGTGTTTGTATCGATTTTTGTCAATCCTATCCAGTTCGGGGTCAATGAGGACTTTGACACCTACCCGCGCAATTTGGATGGGGATATGGCCTTGTTACAACCGGAAGGAGTTGATGTCGTTTTTGCCCCAGTTGCCCCGGACATGTACCCGAGCCGATACGGGACTTTTGTGGACACATCCGGTTTGGATGACCGGCTGTGCGGGAAGTCCAGACCCGGGCACTTCCGCGGTGTTACGACGGTAGTCAGCAAACTGTTTCTGATCTGCCAACCGGACGTTGCGGTATTCGGGCAAAAGGATGCCCAACAGGTGATGATTATCGAGAAAATGAGCCGGGAACTGAATTTCCCGGTACAAATCGTCCGGGGGCCCATTGTTCGGGAAGCGGATGGTTTGGCGATGAGCTCCCGCAACGTGTACCTGTCGTCCGAAGATCGTCAGCGGGCGACGGTATTGAGCCGGTCTCTCCGACAGGCCCAGGAAAGGATCAGCACCGGAGAACGGAATCCAGGAGCGATCCGCGGGATGATCAGTGAGACGATTGCCGGCACACCCGGGGCGCGCATCGACTATGTCGAAGTATTGAGCGGAGAGGATTTGCGCGACCTGGAGACGCTTCAAGGCAAAGTGCTGATTGCGCTGGCAGTCAAATTTGGAGAGACCCGACTAATTGATAACCTGCTACTGGAGGTGTAGGAACCATGTTTCGCACTGTATTGAAGTCCAAAATCCACCGGGCCACAGTCACTGATGCAAACTTGAACTATGTTGGCAGTATCACCATCGATCAGGCGTTGATGGAAGCGGCGGATATTCTGGTGAACGAAAAGGTTCAGATTGTGAATAATAATAACGGTGCGCGCTTTGAGACGTACGTTATTGAAGGGGAACGGAATTCGGGAACGGTTTGTCTGAACGGCGCGGCGGCACGGATGGTACAGCCGGGCGACGTGGTAATCATTCTGACCTATGCCTTGATGTCCGACGAAGAAGCCCGGAGCAACCCGCCCCGGCTCGTGTTTGTTGATGAGAAAAATCACATCGTGAAAACAGAGAACACCCGCAAGGCCTAAAACCGGGAAGTGGCCGGCTTTCGGCATTAAGGGTCGTTGAAAACCGTTTTATTTAGGAAGGACGTTTTGATGAGCCAATCACTGGCTGAGATGATTCAAGCACGCAAAAAAGAACTGGATGCGGTTATCCTGGCGCATTTTTACCAGCGCCCGGAGATTCAAGAAATTGCGGACTTTGTTGGAGATTCACTGCAGCTTGCCCAGCAGGCGACGCGGGTAACTGCCAGTACGATTGTTTTTTGCGGCGTTGGTTTTATGGCGGAGAGCGCCAAGATTCTTAACCCCGAGAAACGGGTGATCCTGCCGGTTTTAGAGGCCGGCTGTCCCATGGCGGATATGATTACCGCGGAGCAACTGCGGAAATGGAAAGCCGAGCATCCCGGAAGCACGGTGGTTTGCTACGTGAATTCCTCGGCTGAGGTCAAAGCGGAAAGTGATCTTTGCTGTACCTCTGCCAACGCGGTGCGGGTGGTGGAGTCGATCCCGCCGGACCAACAAATTCTGTTTGTGCCGGACCAGAACCTGGGCGATTTTGTGGCAAAGAAGACCGGACGCAAGATCATTGCCTGGGAAGGATACTGCCCGACCCACCATTATGTGACCCCAACCCTGATTCATCAGGTGAAAAAACAGTACCCGGACGCTGTAGTGGTCGTCCATCCCGAATGCCGGCCCGATGTGGTGGCAATTGCGGACGCGGCGCTTTCTACCGGGGGCATGATCAAATATATTGGCGAGAGCCCGGCCCGGACCTTTATTGTCGGGACCGAGGAAGGGATCATGTACCAGCTTCATAAACGGTATCCGGATCGGAAGTTCATCCTAGCTCATGAAGAGATGATCTGTCCGAACATGAAATTGACCACGATTGCTGACCTCGCCCGGGCGATGGAAACGCTTGAACACGAGATCGATGTTGACGAGGAGATCAGAGTTCGAGCCACCCGCGCACTGGAAGCGATGCTGCGCATCGGATAGATTCTCACGAAAGAACGGTTAAGCTTATGCTGACAACCCGCTATATTTCCGAGTATACGGATGCCATCCCGGTTTTTCGGTCCGATTTTCTGGTAATCGGAAGCGGTATTGCCGGGCTTTTTACTGCGCTAAAAGCGTCCGCCATCGGGAGTGTCACAGTACTGACCAAAAAAACCATGAAAGACTCCAATACCGGACTGGCTCAGGGCGGCATTGCCGCTGCGGTTCATGAAGAGGACTCGCCTTTTCTGCACCTGGAGGATACGCTGGAAGCAGGGGCCGGTCTGTGTGACGTGGAGGCTGTAAATGTGCTGTGTACCGAGGGCCCGGATCGGGTCCGCGAACTAATGGCGGTCGGCGCGCGGTTTGACACGGTCAACGGGAAGGTGGCCCTGACCCGGGAAGGCGCGCATGGAAAGGCGCGCATTCTGCATGCCGCGGACGCCACCGGGGAGGCGATTCGCCAGGCGCTGGTGGAAAGCTGCCTTAAAGAACCGGCGATTACCATTAAAGAAGACCAGTTCCTGATTGATCTGCTGACCTTGGATAAGGAGTGCCACGGGGCCTTAGTGCTGGACGCGGCCACCGGAACCAAGGCATTGTATCTTGCGAAAGCCACGGTGATGTCAACCGGCGGAGTGGGTCAGTTGTTCCGCTACACGACGAATCCGGAAATTGCGACAGCCGACGGGATGGGGGCCTGTTTTCGGGCCGGCTGCGAGCTGGCGGACATGGAGTTTATCCAGTTTCACCCGACCGTACTGGCCATGCCCGGCAGCCAGCGGTTTCTGATTTCGGAAGCGGTGCGCGGGGAAGGCGCTCTGCTGTTCAACGGCCGCGAGGAGCGGTTTATGAGCCGATATCATCCGTTAAAGGAGCTGGCGCCGCGCGATATCGTCGCCCGGGCGATCTGGAACGAGATGAACCTGAGCGGGGATGAACACGTTTATTTGGACGTGAGCCATATGCCGCACGCGGCCGAACGTTTCCCCAATATCTTCAGGACCTGCGCCGAACAGGGCCACGATCCCACCCGGGAGCGCATTCCGGTATCGCCTGCGGCGCATTATATGATGGGCGGAATCAAGACCAATCTTGATGGCGAAACCAATATTTATGGGCTTTACGCTTGCGGCGAAACCGCTTGTACCGGGGTTCATGGCGCAAACCGTCTGGCCAGCAACAGCCTGTTAGAAGGGATTGTTTTCGGACAGCGGATTGTGCAGGCGGCGGCATCGATGAATTACCGGCGCACAGTGCGCGATGAAGAGATATTTGATGCGCTTAAGAATGGCGAACGGCCAGCTCTCACCGCAAACGGCCTTGATCCTGCGGTGGTTCGGGAGCAGGTTCGAAGTCTGATGTGGGAACAGATGGGGATCATCCGCAGTGAAGCCGGGTTGAAGACAGCCCTGCGACAGCTCGACGATCTTGCGCGCCAGCTTGATATTTGCGATTCGGAACTGTCTTATTATGAAGTGATCAATATTCTGACCGTCGCCCGGGTCATGACCCAGGCGGCGCTGCTTCGCCAGGAAAGCCGGGGGGCGCATTTTCGGGAAGATTATCCATACCGGGACGACATCAAGTGGGCCCGGCATTTGTCTTTTTCCAACTGGTGACCCGCCGAAGCCGGCGTGAGATAGATCATCTGACAAAACGGAAAAAGAAAGGGTGGTCATCGTGAACGATTTTGAACTGAACGAGATCGTCAGCCGGGCATTGAAGGAGGACATCGGCTATCGAGACATTACGACCGAAAGCCTGGTTCCGCCCGAACATCAATCGATTGGGGTCATCTATTTCAAGCAGGATGCTGTTTTAGCCGGTCTCCCGGTCGCCGAGCGCACCTTTCAACTGCTGGACCCAACGGTCGTGTTCGAATCCCTGCGTGAAGACGGGGAGCCGATTCGGGAAGGGGATGAAGTGGCCCGAGTTTCGGGACCGACCCGGTCGCTGTTAATGGGGGAACGGGTTTCCTTGAATTTCCTGCAGCGCATGTCGGGCATTGCGACCAAGACTTTCGATTTGGTGGATCGGATTCGTCATTTTCCGGTTTCTGTGGTGGATACCCGGAAAACCACGCCAGGTTTGCGCAGCCTGGAAAAATATGCGGTCCGGATTGGCGGCGGGAAGAACCACCGCTTTGGACTGTATGACGGCGTCATCATTAAAGACAATCATATCCGGGCGGCTGGTGGTATTTCCGAGGCGGTGCAGTCGGTCCGAAAATATGTCCCGCACCTGGTTCGAATCGAGGTCGAAGTTGAGAACCTGGATCAGCTCCGGGAAGCCCTTGAAGTCGGGGCAGATGTGATCATGCTGGACAACATGGAACCGGATATGATGCGCGAAGCCGTGAAGATCGGCAATGGCAGGGCCTTATTTGAGGCTTCCGGCGGTATCACCCTGGATACCCTGGTGGAAGTCGCGAAGACCGGCGTCGATCTGATTTCTATCGGCGCGCTGACCCATTCCGCGCCGGCGGTGGATATCAGCTTCGATATTTTACACGTAAAAGGATAATCACCATGCAATTGACGACACGGCAGATTACTTTTGCGGCACTGTTTACCGCCTTGCTGGCGGCTGCGGGGCTCTTAAGCCGCTTTCTTCCAATGATCCCGGGTACCACGATCCCGTTCAGCCTTCAGCCGTTGGTGGTTTATCTGGCCGGGACCGTTTTAGAGAAGCGGATTGCGGTGTTAAGTCTTCTGGCTTATATTTTGCTGGGGCTGATCGGGGTCCCGGTGTTCGCCGCGCCCCCGTATGGAGGGCCGCTGTACATATTTGTGCCGACCTTTGGCTTCTTGCTTGGCTTTTTACTGGCCGCCTGGGTGATGGCCTGGATTTTTGAGACGAAGCAGCCCGGGCTGGCAACGTATATTATCGCCGGGTTGGCCGGCGTTTCGCTGGTCTATCTAGTCGGACTGCCTTACCTGTATGTTATCTTGAACTTTTATCTGGGGAAATCGATGGCGGTCCTGGCCGTGATCAAAATCGCGTTTATCCCCTTTGTCGGGACCGATCTGATCAAGGCTGCGGCAGCCATCTATGTTGGAATGATTCTGCGCCAGTCCCTGGGCATGAAGAACACGCCAATTGGCTGAATCGCGGATGATGCCGGTTGAGCAAAACGCTTAACGTAAGTGGAGGGTTATCGATGATCCTGGTGCTTGATGTAGGAAACTCGAATATCGTCGCAGGTGTTTATCGGGGAGACGAGCTTCTGAATCACTGGCGGGTTCGCACCGACCGGCTGCGGACCGCTGACGAGTTTGGCATCATTTTTATGGGGCTGTTCGGGCATGCCGGGATTAACCCAAAACATGTCGAGGCATCGGTGATCGCTTCCGTCGTGCCGCCGCTGGTCAGTGAACTGGAGTTGATGCTGGAACGGTTTTTCGACAGTAAACCGCTGATTGTGGAACCGGGCGTCAAAACCGGGCTGGCGATCAAATACGACAATCCCCGGGAAGTCGGGGCTGACCGGGTGGTAAACGCGGTGGCCGCTTTTGAGAAGTATGGCGGGCCGTTGATCATCGTCGATTTTGGAACTGCGACCACGTTTTGCGTTGTGAGTGAAAACGCTGAATATCTGGGCGGTTCCATCGCCCCCGGGATTGGTATCTCCACCGAAGCCCTGTTCCAGCGGACAGCGAAGCTTCCGCGTGTGGAATTGGAGAAACCGAAGAGTGTGATCGGGAAAAACACCGTCACCAGCATTCAATCCGGAATTGTCTTTGGCTTTATCGGTCAGGTCGACTATATCATCCGTAAGATCAAGGATGAGATGGATCTCGACTTCAAAGTGGTCGCGACCGGCGGACTGGCTCCGCTGATTGCGCATGACAGTGAACACATTACCATTGTGGACGAGTTTCTGACCCTGGACGGGCTGAGAATTATTTATGAGAAGAATCGCGGGGATGATCATGTTTCGAATCGGCGCCCATGAGTTCGCCAACAATGTCATCGCCGCCCCGATGGCCGGCGTGACCGATAAAGCAAACCGGATAGTGGCCGCGTCATTTGGATGCGGCCTCACTTTTACTGAGATGATCAGCGACCAGGCCCTGCTCGGGGGTAATGCCAAGACTGCGCAGATGCTAGATTTATCGGGGGAAATGCCGCAGTCGGTGGTACAGCTGTTTGGCGCGCGGCCGGAGAATATGGGACCGGCGGCCCGCCGGCTCGAAGAGCTCGGTGTTAGGATCATCGATATCAATATGGGATGCCCAACGCCCAAAATCATTCGAAACGGCGAAGGGGCAGCTTTGGCAAGGGATCTGAAGCGGGCACGCGCGGTTCTCCGGGCGGTCATTCGCTCGGTCGGGGTTCCGGTAACGGTTAAAATGCGCAAGGGCTGGAGTGAGACCGAAATTAACTGTGTCGATCTGGCCCGGATGGCGGAGGAAGAGGGCGCGGCTGCGGTAACGGTTCATCCCCGGACCCGGGACCAATTCTATGGCGGCAAAGCGGACTGGGCCTGGATCAAGGCGGTGAAACAAGCGGTTTCCATCCCGGTCATCGGAAACGGCGATATTTTCGCCGCAGCAGACGCCCGTGCGATGATCGAACAGACCGGATGCGACGCAGTCATGATCGCACGCGGCGCATTGGGATTTCCATTTCTTTTTCGGGATGCCGCCGCGGTGCTCACCGGGCAGCCGCTGCCGCCGGCGCCGACCGTGGACGAGCGATTGTCGGTCGCCCTGCATCATTTTGATCTGGTCAGTGCGGAGAAAGGGCCGGATCGGGCCCAGGTCGAAATGCGCAAGCACTTCGCCTGGTATACCCGCGGGATTCCGGGCGCCGCTAAGGCCCGCGACCAGATCAACCAGGCCCGCAGCCGATCCGAACTGGTCGGGATGCTGCAGGATTTGCTCAGCACGGCCAAAGGTGCGGTTCTGGAAATTGGTCCCCCGCCTGAGTTCTAAGGAAAAGGGACACAGATGCTGCGCGCAAACTGCGCTCCGCGAGCAAGGGAAGAGGATGTCCCTTGTCGATAAGTCTCCTAAGTCATCCGAAGGCTTTGCTGGAGGACTGCTTTCTTCGTATTGAAACTTGACCGTTGCTGCCGGCTGTTTCTCCCCCTCCTGCGCCTTGATTCACACAAATACCGATGTTAAGATTAGTTTAGTCTTGATGTGAACAGTATTGTACACAAGGGGAAAACATGGATTTTTACAGGATTCAGGACAAAATGATCAGCCGGGAAAAGATCATGGCCGGGATCAACCGGATTCTGGAGCTCAGGGTTCAGGGTTATTCGCAGCAGGAGGCGGCGGACCGGCTGGGTATTGATCGTACGTTTATTTCCAGGCTGGAAACCCTGGGCGAAGTTCGTAAAGGCCGAACCATTGCCGTAATCGGTTTTCCAGTGGCGAACAAGCAGGAAATATTGGATCTTTGCAGTCAGGAAGGCGTCGATTTCGTATGGATTATGACCGAGTCGGAGCGGATTGAATACGCTTCGGGAAAATCGGGAGCCGAATTGTTAAACGAGTTGATGGACCTGATTGTCCGGGTGCGCGAGTATGACGCTGTGGTTTTAATGGCGTCCAATTTCCGGCTGAAGCTCATGCGGGGGATTCTAGACAAAGAAGTGATTACCATCGAGATTGGCGAGTCACCTCTGACAGAGGACCGGCCGGTGGAGCCGGAGGCTTTGAAACGAATTCTGCGCGCGATTCGCGGTGCCCGCCGCGAGACCAAGGGAGCAGCCTCGAAAGCCTGAAGAGCCCTAGTTTTGGCAACCTGAAGACGCATGGGAGGAAAGCAAATGAAGCATGTCGTTAGCGTAAGTCTTGGTTCTTCGAAACGAAACAAATCGGTGGAAGCGGAATTCCTGGGCGAGATGTTCAAGATCGAGCGGATTGGCACCGATGGTGATTGGAACCGGGCCATTGAATTGATCCGCAGTCTGGACGGCAAGGTCGACGCTTTCGGGATGGGCGGCATCAGCCTTTATATCTACGTGGGAGCGAGGAAGTATGTGCTGCGGGATGCGAAGAAGCTTTTGGCCGAGGCCAGGAAAACGCCGATGGTTGATGGCGGCGGCCTGAAAAATATTTTGGAGCGCCAGAGCATAGAGAAGGTGGCCCGGGACGGCATCGTGGATTTCAAGAACAAAAAGGTGCTGATGGTCTGCGCGGTCGACCGGTATGGGATGGCCCAGACATTTGACGATATGGGAAGCCAACTGGTGTGCGGCGACCTGATTTACAGCCTGGGGATTCCGATCGCGATTCGCTCGCTCAAAGGATTGGAGCGGCTCGGCAACATCATTGGCCCGATCGTGGTCAACTTCCCCTTTGACGCTTTGTATCCGACCGGCCAGAAACAGGAAGTCATAATTCCCAAGCATTCGAAATACTATTACGAAGCGGATATCATCGCCGGGGACTTTTTGTACATTCGCCGCTTTTTGCCCGAACATCTCGACGGGAAAATCATTGTGACCAATACGACCACCGCGGAAGATGTTGAGCTGCTCAAGGAACGCGGCGTTAAATTGCTGGTGACTACAACGCCTGAAATGGAAGGAAGATCGTTTGGCACTAACGTGATGGAGGCCGTGACCGTGGCACTGCTTGGGCGGCGGCCGGAAAAGATCACCGAAGATGATTACCGCGCGATTTTGAAGGAACTTGATTTCCAGCCGGGAGTGATGAGGCTCAATTAGCAAGTCCGGCTTGGAGCACGGCCGCGGAGGTTTCAGTGCATCAGGGGGTTGCCTTCTTAGCTATGCGCGACAGGGAGCGGTTGGGGCTGCTTGGTCAGGCGGAAACGCTGAACCGGGTAGCTCCTTTGTTGTTTCGCCCGAGGCTGAATCGGGTCTTTTTCGTGCCCGAGGCCGACGTAACCGGATTTTTAATCTCCCTTCCTATCGGTACCGGGAACTGGCAGTCGTTGAATGAAGAGACCCGAATCCGGCTGCTGCAGCAGGCTGACCGGCTGTGTGCCGGGTTTGGCGCTGAAGAGGTGATTCTTCCCGGTGGGATTCGCCAGGATCGGCTGGATGGAATCCTTCCCGGCGACCGGTTCACCGCGGTCATGGTTGCTCTAAAACTGGCACAGCGTTTGGAACGAACCAACTGCCGGCGCGTGGTGGTGGTGGCGGAGCGCGGGGTCGGCTTTTTGACCGCGGCTTTAATTGCGGAACGGTTTCGGCTTCCGGTGGTTCTGCAGTGCCGGGCTCCGGCAACCAAGGAGGCTAGTGCCATGCGGCTGCTTTACGAAGCAGGAATTCCCATAGCGATATCCGGAGTGAATCGGGATCAATGGGGTCCTGAGGATGTGGTCGTCGTTTTGGATGATCTGGAGGAGGAACCAGATCAAGGCCTTCTTTTTTACCTCGACGCATGCCCGAACAGCGCCGGGCATGCCCCGCTGCTTGAATCGCGGCTTGCGTCTCAGCGGGTGCCTCCGCGGCTCTCTTTGCTTGCGCCGCTGCTGGAAGCGCGGCTCGCCACCGGCGCCGATCCAGCGAAAGAACGGGAAATTGTACATGCAATCGAAGAAAATGGCAGCCCGATCTGGTACTACTTCCTTGACAAGGGGCCCCGGTCTCATTATAATTCCATAAAAGGATGAGGCGATCAATACATGGGGTGGAACAGGAAGCGAAAGGCTTCGTCTTTTTTTTGCATGTACGCAACCACCGCACCCGCAGGACCACGCAATGCCCTGTTTTTAGGGATTCTTTAAACGCGTACCACTCGGCAGCGGCCGAGTTTTCTAGTGCCCACAATTATTTCACCAAGGGAGAGCGATCGGATGTCGGAAAAAGAAGTCATCTTAACCCGTCAGGGCCTCAAAAAACTTGAGGATGAGCTTGAACACCTGAAATCCGTTAAGCGGAAGGAGATCGCCGAGCGGATCAAACAGGCGATCGAGTTCGGAGATATCAGTGAGAACTCCGAATATGAGGATGCGAAAAACGAGCAGGCTTTTATCGAAGGCCGGATCATGGCTTTGGAAAAAACCCTGCGCAATGCCCGTCTGATCGAGGATGATGATATCCACACGGACCACGTCTCCCTGGGTTCGAGGGTCATCCTGCTAGACGTTGAAAGCAAGAAAGAAGTCTCGTTTACGATCGTCGCGTCCGCTGAATCCAATCCCAAAGAACGGAAGATCTCGGATGAATCGCCGGTCGGCAAAGCGATTATCGGCAAGGCCAACGGCGCGGAAATCGACGTGATGGTTCCTGCCGGCAAGATTCGTTACCGCATTACCAGTATTGAGAAGTAGATCGGGAGGTTACCATTGTCTGAGCACCAGGAAATCCATGAACTGATCCAGGTCCGGTTGGCCAAAATCGATGAATTGAGAAGCAAGGGCGTTGAACCGTTCGGCGGTCGTTTTCAGCGGACGGCGATGGCCCAGGAAATCAAAGACGGATACGAACAGCTGGAAGGCACGAACGTGACCGTGGCGGGCCGGTTAATGGCCAAGCGCGGGCAGGGGAAGGCGGGATTCGCCAACCTGCAGGATCCGTCGGGCAGTATCCAGCTTTATTTCAAATCCGAGGAGCTTGGCGAAGAGGTCTACGAGATATACCGCAAGATGGACATCGGGGACATCATCGGCGTAACCGGCCCGGTCTTCAAGACCAAAACCGGCGAAATCTCGGTGGCTGCCCGCGAGCTGACCTATCTTTCTAAAGCCCTTAAACCGCTGCCGGAAAAATGGCATGGGCTGAAGGACGTGGAACTGCGTTATCGCCAGCGGTATGTAGACATGCTTGCGAATCCGGAAGTGCGTGATGTATTCATCCGCCGCAGCAATATCATTCGGGAGATACGGCGCTATCTGGACGGGCTCGGCTTTTTGGAAGTGGAGACGCCGATGATGCAGCCGATTCCCGGCGGCGCCGCGGCCCGGCCGTTCATTACGCATCACAACGCATTGAACATCGAACTGTACCTGCGCATTGCCCCCGAGCTTTATTTGAAGCGCCTGCTGGTGGGCGGCATGGAAAAAGTTTACGAGATTAACCGCAACTTCCGCAATGAAGGGATTTCGACCCGTCATAACCCGGAATTCACGATGCTTGAGATTTACAACGCCTATGCCGATTACCAGGACATGATGACGCTGTCAGAAGACCTGATCCATCATGTCGTGATGTCCGTGTTCGGCAAACCGGTGGTGGAATACCAGGGCGTGGAGCTTGATTTCACGCCGCCCTGGGACCGGATTACGATGCTGGATGCGATTAAAAAGTACGCCGGTGTGGATCTGGAAGCGGTTACTGGGGATGAAGCGACCCGCGAAGCGGCCAAGAAGATGGGGCTTACAGTGGATCCCAAGGCTTCCCGGGGTGAGATCATCAACGAGGTTTTCGAGGAGTTTGTCGAACCGAAATTGATTCAACCGACGTTTGTCTACCAGTATCCGGTTGAGATTTCGCCGCTGGCGAAGCGCAACGCGGAAAAACCGCATCTCACGGACCGGTTTGAGTTCTTCATCATGGCCCGGGAAATGGGCAACGCCTTTTCCGAACTGAATGACCCGATTGACCAGCGCGGCCGCTTTGAGGCTCAGGTGGCCAAGCGGTCCAGTGGCGATGCCGAGGCCCACATGATGGACGAGGACTTCCTGAACGCGCTGGAGCACGGCATGCCGCCCGCAGGCGGACTTGGCATCGGGATTGACCGGCTGATCATGTTGCTGACCGATTCGCCCTCCATTAGGGATGTCATTCTGTTCCCGACGCTTCGGCCGTTAAAAGATTAGTCTCGGGAAAGATACATATGTGATGATTTATAAAGGCGTGGGGATACCCGCGCTTTTATCATGAAGACTGCCCGAAAACGAAACCGAGCTGGGATTATTATCGTCCAAAGGATTGGTGCCGCGGCTTTTACAGGCAGCACTCCAGAATTTGAACAGTCTTGCGGTGAAAAACTGGACATGATACCCTTCAGAAAGGGCTGTCATGAGTCTCGGCGGCTTCGCCCCGAACTTTACTGATTCGGCGGTTTCTGGGGATGAACAACAGGAATTGGAGCGAGATCAATGTCGAAACGAATTTCCATGGTTGGGAGTGGATATGTCGGACTGGTTTCCGGAACCTGTCTGGCCGATACCGGGCTTCAGGTCGTTTGTGTGGACAACAACGAGTCCAAGATTGAGCGGCTGCGGCGCGGTCAAGTTCCAATCTACGAACCGGGACTGGATTTACTGGTTCAAAAGAATCAGGTGAATGGTAATTTGCGTTTTACGACCGACATGCGCCAGGCCACAGAGGAGGCGGATGTCATTTTTATTGCCGTCGGAACTCCGCCGGGTGAAGATGGATCGGCCGATCTGCAGTATGTAGAGGCGGCTGCGCGGGAGATTGCCCGCTATATGAATGGGTATAAAGTCGTCGTGAATAAAAGTACTGTGCCGGTAGGAACCGGCCGGTTGGTTCACCGGATTCTGGCAGAGAACCCGGGTGGTCACCCGTTTGATGTGGTTTCCAATCCGGAATTTCTACGCGAAGGAGCGGCGATTGGAGACTTTATGAACCCGGACCGGGTTGTCATCGGAACAAACAGCGAGCGGGCAGCCGCCTTGATGCGGCAGGTATACGCTTCATTTGAAGCAAAAGGCCATCCGCTGTTCTTTACCGACCGGGAAACCGCGGAAACGATTAAATACGCGTCAAACGCGTTTCTCGCGATGAAGGTCACCTTTATTAATGAGATGGCCGCACTCTGCGAACAGGTGGGCGCTAATGTGGTGGATGTCGCGCGAGGGATGGGACTGGATCATCGGATCGGGCAGCAGTTTTTGCGGCCGGGCCCGGGCTACGGCGGATCCTGCTTCCCGAAAGATACCCAGGCTTTGGCGCATATTGGCCAACAGTACGGGGTCAGAATGAGCCTGGTTGAAGCCACGATTGCCGCAAACGAACAGCAGAAACTTCGTGTCGTCGAGCGGGTGGTCGCAGAACTTGGTGAGTTGAGCGGACAAGTTATCGCGGTTTTAGGCCTGGCCTTCAAACCAGATACAGACGATATGCGGGACGCGCCCGCACTGACCATTATACCGGAACTTATTCGGCTGGGCGCGGTGGTGCGAGCGTTTGACCCACAGGCCATGGATGAGGCATTGTGGCGGCTCGAAAAGAGTTCGGATCTGGTTTTTTCCAATAGCGAAGCCGAGGCTGTTGCCGGGGCTGATGCGCTGCTTATTCTCACCGAATGGGAACAATTTAGCCGGCTGGATTGGGACCAGATTTGTAAAAGCATGAAAAAACCGAGGATGTTTGACTTTCGGAACATGCTCGACCCCGTCCGGATGCGGGAATCCGGATTCGAATACTATTCCGTGGGGCGGCGGTAAAGGTTTGGGTAAATCGGTTTAATAGGAAATTCGTCTAGATGAGGTGAAGGCCGATGATGCAAAAAAGGGTGAATAAGGCGGTGGTGCCCGCGGCTGGCTGGGGAACCCGTTTTCTGCCCGCAACTAAGGCACAGCCGAAGGAAATGCTTCCCATCATCGATAAACCGGCCATTCAATATATCATTGAAGAAGCACGGGCCGCCGGCTTGAATGACGTTCTCGTGGTGACCGGAAAAACGAAGCGAGCGATTGAGGACCATTTCGATCATGCAGTGGAGCTTGAAGCCATGCTGCGCAGCAAAGGGAGTGCGGAACTGCTTGAAATGGTGCAGGACATCTCCAATCTTATTGATATTCAATACTTGCGGCAGAAGGATCAGCTTGGTCTGGGGCACGCGGTGTATTGCGCGCATAAATTCGTTCATGATGAACCATTTGTTGTTCTGCTCAGCGATGATATTGTGATCGGCGAACCGCCCTGTCTGGACGGTATGCTTCAGGCCTACGCTGAAACCGGGGCCGCGATCATTGCGGTACAGCGGGTTCCGGAAAACGAGATCAGCAGTTACGGGATTGTCGATCCGGCGAGTGATCCTGCTGGCGGATTGTTTCCAGTGAAAGGAATGGTGGAAAAACCGGAACCGGCGGAAGCACCCTCGAATCTGGCGGTGATAGGGCGGTATTTGCTCATTCCGGAAATCTTCCCGATTCTCAGCGAGCTCCCAGCAGGCCGTGGCGGTGAAATACAACTGACCGACGCACTGGACGTTTTGGCCAAGAGGGGAAAGGTGTTCGCCTACCTCTATGAGGGGCG
This sequence comes from Solirubrobacterales bacterium, assembly GCA_050258755.1. Classification (GTDB taxonomy): domain Bacteria; phylum Bacillota; class Syntrophomonadia; order Syntrophomonadales; family DTU052; genus JBLMZI01. The sequence goes on from JBLMZI010000011.1 coordinate 335,638, forward strand.
GCGCTATGATATTGGCAACAAACTGGGCTTTCTTCAGGCAACGGTGGATTTAGCGCTGGAACGCGCTGATTTGGGCGGGCCGTTTCTTTCATACTTGCGGGAGAAACTTGGTGGACAATAGGCGACAGCGGCTGCAGACAGCGCGAGCCGCGAACCTGACAAAGAAGCCCGGCGATGGATTAATCGCCGGGCTTTTCAATTGAGAAGGGGCGGATTCGCTTTTTCCGGTCTTAGTTGGCGGTTACCCGGGTCACCTTGTTGCCGATACCGGATACGTTGTCAAACATAATGCCTTTTTCGGTCACGATCAAATCCTGGTTGGTGAACATCGGCGGTTGGCCCATGTGGACCGAAGAGGGGCTTTGGAAAGTACCGGCCGCAATTTCACCGTCCGGCCACCAGCGGTGGGTGCCGTTGTCTTTCAGGAAAACCACTGAGCCGCGGATAAAGTCGGCGGCGGCCACACCGCGCATCCCTTTGTAATCACCGCAGTCCAGATCGTCAAAGAGCGAGTGCCGGGTGTAGAGGGTCAAAATCGAACCGGGGTCGCCGTTTGGCTGGATAGCGACTTTTTTCACCGAACCGGTCAGGGTCGGCAGATGGAAGTCGGTGAAATAGATGCAGTTGTCGCGGATGGCCATGCCATTCGGCGAGGAAACGCCATTGGCCCCGCCAAGCCAGACTTTCTCGTCAACGACTTGGGGAATATCGCCGGCCAGCGTGAGCCGAACGATCTTGCCGCCCGGGGCGATGGTTTCGTCCGCGACAAACAGGTGCCCCTGTCCGTCGGTCACCATGCCATTGGCAATCAGCATGTTTGGAAAGGTGTAGATTTCCTGGAAATCGAGTTTGCCGGGGTGGTATTCCGCCCGCAGCAGAACCGATTGGGACAATGAATCTTTGATGTGCTTGATGATCGCGTCGGCGCCGCCCGGCTGCAGCAGCTGGTCCATGGGCAGCGGCTGCAGCAGACCGCATAGATTGGTTTTGATTTGAATCGCGTAAATATAGTTTCCAGCCTGAACGATGCCGCAGTGATTGCCGCCTTCCGGCAGCTGCGGGATTAATTCAGTCGAGGTGAGTTCAAAGATATTGGTGCCGCCGGTGACGAACATGCGGCCGTCATTGGTGAACAAAACGTTTTCAGCGTCGCCAACGGTGGCGAGGGTCGTCTTGTTGGTACAGCCGGAAAGAAGCAGCGGAAGCAGCAGCAGGGTCAGCACAATGGCTAAAACAGGCAGACGGGAACGCAATCGGTTTGTTTGGATCACAGGTTTACATCCTCCCTTAATGTGAATTTATTGATGGTGGGAATCGTGCAGAAATCAGTGCGGAATCCTAGTGTGAATATTTCGAGTATACCATTAAAAGGATTTTTCTACCTAAAGCCATTCTTAAGTTTGGCTTAAAAGCAGTTAAAATTCCTATACACGGGGAGGCGTATCTTTTGCGTTTGGGAGCCCGGCGGTGTAGAAGGGTTTATCGAAGGGCTGTTTGCACGGAATACAGGCGATTTACGCGAGTTGGCCTAATTTGCCCTAGATCAAGGCTAACCGTGTTCACCCCGAAGAATCGCAGCCAATTCAGCTTTTTCCTGGCGGGCAAGATCGTCCCGGCCAGCCAGGGACTCAATATGATGCTGCATTTCATGGAGAACGGTTTCGCGGATTTCCCGATCCCAGACCGGATGCGGCTGATCCCCGAGCACGGCGGCAAAGGAACCGTAATAGAAGACGATAAAGCAGCCAAGGTGGCCACCTTCCACATACTCGCCCATGATAAAAAACTTGCCGTCCCGGCGGGATTCCCGCTGGACGTTGAAGCCGCCGGTCAAATCGCGGCAGAAGCGGGGGGGAATCTGATCCACGGCCTGCTCGACCAGGTCGGCGAACTCGTCAAATGTTGGTTTTGTCATTTCAGATCGCTCCTCGGGATCGCTTCATTCGGGGGTTTTCTTCCAGTATAGCAAAATCTCTTACCGGGGATTATCGTCTGGCAAGAGGTTATCCAGTACTTCGCGCATGTCGTCAGGGAACGGGGCCGTAAACCGGAGCGGCTCTCCGGTGCGTGGGTGATCGAAGACCAGATACCCGGCGTGCAAGGCCTGCCGGCCGATTAGGGGCGAGAAGCTGCCATAAAGGGTGTCTCCCAGGATTGGACAGCCCAGAGATTGAAGATGAACCCGAATCTGATGGGTTCGCCCGGTTTCCAACCTCAGGGTGAGATAGGAGCAGGTCTTGAATCGTTTTAAAACCTGATAGTTGGTGACGGCGGGCTGTCCCTCCGGGCTCACGATCCGTTTGCGGCCGTACTGGTTGAAGCGGGCGATGGGCGCGTCGATCCGTCCTGACGCCTCCGGTGGAAAACCTTGAGCGATCGCAAAGTATTCCCGGGAAATCTGACCGTTTCGCTGTTGGACAAACAAGGCCTGGTGGGCATAATGGCTGTTGGCGATCAGAACCAGGCCGGAGGTATCTCGATCCAGCCGGTTGACCGGGCGAAACAGGCGCTCTTCGCCTTGCCGCTGCCAGTGATAGGTCATGGCATTGGCCAGAGTGCCAAAGCCGCCGTGTTTGGATGGGTGAATCGGCATGCCCGGCGGTTTGTCCACGATGGTAATATCCTGGTCCGCATAGAGGATATCGATTGGTATGGCTTCGGGTAGAATCTGGTTAGCTTCGGCAAATTCCAAATCAACCGTGACAACGTCGCCGGGGCACAGCCGGTAATTGGTCAGGGTCGGTTCACCGTTTACCCGAATGTGATTGGCCTTTTTCAGCCGGGTTTGGAGACCCTGCGAAAGACGCAGTTCCCGCGTGATGACTTCGCGCAGGAAGGTGTACGGGGTGCCGAATTCGACGATGTAGGTTAAGCGGTTCAGCTTTGTGGTCATAACCGTCATGATACAACAAAACCCCTGGCGGGGCCAGGGGTTGGGTGGTGCAGGCGGTGGTTACAGTTCGCGCAGGGGCCGGTCGGCGATAGTGGAGTTCGCGAACAGGGTGTCGTGGGCCCAGTGGAAATGATCCTGCATGAACTGGTGGGCGGCATCGGCCCGGCCGTTCAGGATCATGTCAACCAGAACCCGATGGTGCTTCTCGGCAATTTGCCGGGCACCGGGCCGTTCGAAAAGAATACCGGCGTATTTCTCAATGATGATCCAGTTGGTATTGACAATGCGGAACATGACATTGCTTTTGGCGATCTTACCGATTAGCTGGTGAAAATCACGGTCCCATTTGGCATTATCCAACTCGGGGTGATCCGATTCCAGATAAGCCTTAAGCTGCTCTTTTTCCTCATCGGTAATACGCTGGGCGGCCAGTTTGGTCATGGCCGCTTCGACAAAGTAAACGGCCTCATAGACATCCTCCAGGGAATCAAGGTCGAGACCGTCTTGATACATGAATTGAAATACCACAGATTCAATGCTGGATTCTTCTCGAATGTTGACAAACGTGCCCTCACCCTGGCGAATGTCGACCACCCGCATGACTTCCAGAATGCGCAGGGCTTCCCGCAAGGTGGACCGGTTTACGTTTAACAGCTCGGCAAGCTCGCGCTCACCAGGGAGTTGATCATTGGCTTTAAAATGGCCTTGCCGGACAAGGTCGTGAATCTGATTGGCGACTTCGTCGGGAAGACTTCGGCGTTTTACTTGTTTATAGATGCTATCCATCAAACACACTCCATGATAATTCCGAGTGGCCGGACCACTTGTTACATCTTTCACTTTAAAGGTTATAAGCGGGTTCTGTCAACTGATGGATTCCTTGCGCGCATGACGGTTGCATGATCATAATCACGGATTGGCGGGATGCGGCGGCCCCTGTGGTTGAAAAGGCGTCCGGGCAGTGCTATCCTCGTGTTGTGTGAATTGTCAGGAGGCAGAATCTGTGAAGTTTACGAAACCCGCTATCAAATGGACCGAACTTGCCCAAAGCGCTTTGCCGGCGGTGTCCGGGATTTCTCGTGCGCTCTTTTTCCGGCTCTTCCCGCTGGCGGCACTGGCCATCATCGTGGCTATGGCCTTTTTTATGAGCCTGCTCCGGTTTCAAATCGCGGATGATTACTGGACCTGGTGCCAGGTCTTTTTCTGGGTTTTCGCCTTTTTTGTCTTCTTTTTATCGCCCTGGTTCCGGCGTTGGCTGGGCCGGGTCGACTGGCGTCTGGCCCTGGCTCTGATCGTGATCCTGGCGGCTGTGGTGCGGATCTGGCTGATGCTGGCCTTGCCGACCCAACCGATTTACGATTACCAGTCATACCATGATGCCGCCCGGGCAGTCAGTCAAGCACACTTATCCCACCTGCAGCTGCTGGAAGGGCGTCCCTGGGGCTTTCCGGTACTCCTCGGGCTGGTCTACCTCGTCTTCGGCGCCAAAGTGATCGTTGCCCAGGGACTGAATCTGGTGCTGAGCCTGGCGGCGGTTGTGCTGCTCTATCTGGCTGCGGAACGCATTGTATCCCGGATGTATGCCCTCCTGGCTGCCTTTTTCTTCGCGCTGCTGCCGTCGCAGATTCTCATGAATAATGTGATCAACAGCGAAATTCTGTTTATCGTGCTGGCACTGGCCGGCGTATATTTCAGCCTTAGGTATATGCAGGAATACGCTCTGCGCGACCTGATTCTGACCGGTTTCTTTTTCGGCCTGGCGCAGAACGTCCGTCCGGTTGCGATTTTCTACCTGGCGGTTTTTCTCGGCTTTCTCTTCCTGCAGCTGATTCCGGGTCATTGGAAGACGGTGCTGAAGGCCTGCGTTGTTACGTTCCTGGCTTTTTATGTCGCATTGATCCCGTTCCTGGCCTTGAAGAGCTATGAGTTCCGGCAGGTGGTGCTGTGGGAGAAGGGGACATTCGGCATGGTCTTTTTAATGGGAACCAATCCGAAATTCGAAGGCGCCTGGAACCGTGAGGATTACAACTGGGTACACAATCTGGAAGTGAAGTACCAAAATAATGGCGAGATCGTGAACAAGCTGGCTTTCGGCCGGGCGCTGGAGCGCTTCAGTAAGCTGGAGAATGTGGAACGGCTGCTTCCGAAAAAGGTCCGATTAATGTGGGGGATGGATTCCTTTGGCTGGGAATGGGCGAATGTGGGGACGCAGGGCAGGAAATTGATCAGTGATCCGGAAATCGACCGAAGCTATTTTGCGCTGTCGCAGTTATACTATTGTGCGATCTTGCTGGTTCTGTTAGGCCTTTTTGCCGGGTTCCGGCTGGAGCGGCAGCCCGGATTCCGCTACCTGACCGCACTGTTTCTGGCGTTTTTCGTGATTCATCTCTTGATTGAGGTGCAGGGACGTTACCATATGCATATCACACCGTATTTCTTTGTACTGCTGGCCATTGGCCTGCAAAGCCGCGATGCCGCAGGGGAGAGTCTGATTAACGGCCCAAACGGCGAAGCACGAGCGCACTGAGATCACGCATTTCTTTCAGTTTCAAGCCATATGCGGCGGCGGCGAACACGATGCCGCCGACGGCGCTGGCGGCACAAAGCTGAATCAGGATTCCCCGTGAGCCCAAGCCTTCCATGACCGCAAACATGGCGGCCGCCATGAGTCCCGAAGCAGCCAGTCCCTTGAGCAGGAACATCAGGAACGAACCGTGCTCGGCCGGCTTCAAACGCGCGTACAGCAGGCCGTAAAGCACCAGCGCATTGATCCAGAGGCCGGCGGCGTTGGCCAGGGCCAAACCTTCGTGCGCCATGCTCGGGGTCAGGAGGTAAGCCAGACCAAAATAGCTGATGGCCGCGAGCAGGCTGATCAGGAGCGGTGACCGGGAATCGCGCAGGGCGTAAAAACTCCTGGAGAAAATCTGCACCCCGGCGGTGGCGGTCATGCCCAGGGTATACAGGGCAAGCGCGCCGGCGGTTATCAGCGTCGCTTGATGGGTAAAGGCGCCGCGTTCAAAAGCCAACTGGACGAGCGGCACGCGCAGTACCAGAATCGCTCCGGTAACCGGCAGGGTGACCAGACACATCAGGCGCAGCCCGGAAAATAACGCACTGGTCAACGCTTCGGGATTTTCATCGGCCGCGTGCCGGGCCAGGGTTGGAAAGACCACCGTGGTTACCGCGGTGACGAAAACCGCGATTGGAAGCTGCTCAAGTTTTAAGGCGTAATTCAAAGCCGAGATGCTGCCCTGATCCAGTCTTGAACCGAGGATTTTTTCCACCGGGACATACAACTGGGTCAGGATTGTGGCAAAGAACAGCGGCCAGGCCAGGCTGAAAACCTCTCCGAGATCGAACTTCAGATCACGCCAGGCGATCCGGTAAAAGCGAAAGCCCACTTTCCGCAAAAACGGAACCAGCCACAGCAGTTGGGCCAACCAGCCCCCTACCGTGCCCCAGGCCAGTCCTTCTATTCCGTACTTTTTGCTCAGCACAAAAATGGAACCGATGATGATTGCATTCATCACAATCGGCGAAATGGCCGGCACTGCAAAACGGTTATGGGCATTCAGAAGAATCGAGGCAATGATGGAGAGACTCGAAAAGACGATGCCTGGAAGCATGACCTGAAGCAGGAACGCGGTGGTCGTCTGCAGGGCGGGATTCATGTCCGGGACCCAGAGCCGGACGATCCACGGTGCGGCCGGAATCCCGATAATCGTAATCAGCGTAAGCCCCGCGAAGGCCAGGCTCAATACCGTACCGGCCAACTGCCAGCCGGTTTCCTCCTGCTTCCGGGCCAAATATCCTGCAAAGACGGGAAGCAGGGCCGCGCTGAGCGCGCCGCCGATCAGAGAGGTGATGAGCAGTGGGATGGCCTGAGCCGATACGTAGGCATCGGTCAGCCCGGTGGCGCCGAACTGGTGTGCAATGACCTGCTCGCGCACAAACCCGACGATCTTGGCCAGAATGGTGACTGCCATGATGACCGACGATGCTTTGATGATCATGCCCCGGTTGCCGCTCAATTCGATTCCTCCTCAGCATTCATTCGGTCCGGTTGATGCATCCGGTCGCCGAGGCGGGGTGCCAGCAGTTCCCGGTAGCACTGTTCCACGTTGGCTGCCATGACCGTGGCGGAAAAGCGTTGGGCCACCGTTTCGGCGGCCGTTCGGCCGAGCCGCTTGGCCAAGAGCCGGTCATTGAGCAGTCTCAGGACGGCGGCAGCGAGCCGGTCCGAATCGGCCGGCGGGACCAGCAGGCCGTCAATCCCGTCTGTGACCACTTCAGGGATTCCGCCGACTGCGGATGCCGCAATCGGCTTGGCCTGTGCCATCATTTCAATCAAGGCCAGGGACAGCGCTTCGGTGATTGAGGAAACCACCGCGACATCGATCAGGTCAATCCAGGCCGGGACATTGGCTTGATATCCAACAAATAAAACCACCTGATCAATCCCCAGCCGGACAGCGGCTTCTTTCAGTGCCGTTTCCAGCGGACCGGCGCCGACAATCACAAACCGGACCTCCTGGTTTTCGGCATGAATCTTTGCCGCCGCGGTCAGGAAATAAGGCAGTCCCTTTTCCCAGGTCAACCGGGCGACGGTGCCGACAACCGGCGTTTGGGCCGAAAAACCGCACTGATCCCGAAGTGATGGCGAATCGACCGGTGCACCGGCCTCGGCCAGATCAATCCCGTTATAAATGGTACGAATTCGATCGGCGGGTGTTCCCTGGGCCAGCAGGGCGTCTGCAACCGCATGGCTGCAGGCGATTTCGAGGTCCGAAAGCCAGACCGACTGCAGCCGGATCAGCGGTTTTTTCCAGCCGGGCACCGGCGCGCCAATCGTATGCCGGGTCAGCAGGACAACCGGAACGCCCGCGAAACGGGCTGCCAGGCGGCCGGCCAGGCTGGCATGAGTATGAACCACATCCGGCGTTCGGGACCGGATGATGGCAAGCAGTGACCTGAAATTGGCGATGGAAAAGGATTTTTCCCCGTGCGGGATCGGTTCGAGCGGGACGCCGAGCGGTTCCAGTTCAGCCCAGAGCCGCCCCCCCCTGGGGCAGGCAACCGTAACCTCAAATTCATCGGCAGAGCGGGATTTGATCAGGTTGATCAGATAACGTCCCGCACCGCCGATATTGGTGTCGCTGATGACGTGAAGGACCTTAATCACGGGCGTCCCCTGCCGCTTTTCTTAGCGGCTAAAGCCTGGAAGGAAAACGAAAGGCCAATCAGCATCCAGAACAGCAGGGCCATTTTGGGCCCGTACCAGGTATTGTCGACCAGTTGGTGGGTTAAATGGCCTGCCATGCCGGAAAACACAGCGACCGAAAAAAGATTCGCCCCCTGGCTGCCAAAGCGCCACAGGGAACGAAGGTGGTAGCGGATAATGCTCCATAAAGCGTACAGAAGCCCCATGAAGCCGATAATCCCCATTTCAATGAAGAGTTCGAGGTATAGATTGTGGGCGTGCTGGGCCACCGCCCCGGAGACCCGGTAATAGCTGTAGACAATTTTAAAGACCGGCGAACCGAGTCCGATTCCGGTTGGCCAGAAATCTTTCAGCATATGCAGTGCGCCGGTCCAGATGCCGATTCGATAAAAATTGGAGCTGTCCTCCAGGCTCCCGGTGGTTAAAATCCGGTTCATGATCGTATCCGGCGCTACAAAAGGAAAGATCAGCAGAAGTACGATCAGCAGAATCAGCAGCCGGCGTTCCCAAATTACGGCGAACAGGACCGCCGCAATCAGCAGTGCCAGCCAGCCCCCGCGGGAAAAAGTGACGATGAGACAGGCGGTCAGCACCAGCCCGATCAGGGCCGGCCAGAAGCGGCTCACCAGCCGGCGGCCGGTAAAAAACAGCGCCGCGCACAACGGAATCAGCATCACAAGATAGGAGGCCAACACGTTCGGGTTATCCAGGGTTGAAAAGACCCGGACCGTAACCGCCCCGGAGTTTTCCGCATCGACCCAGGCCTGCGCCGTTTGGGCGCCGCCGGAATACTGCCAGAGGCCGAGCGCGGCAACCGCAATCCCGGAAAACAGCAGCATGGCCACCGTCAACCGGTGTTGATTTTCGGTTTTCAAAAGCTGTCCCGCAAGCAGGTACAGCAGGAAATAGCCCACATAAAGCAACCAGTACATCAGGCTCAGCGCACGGGAAAGCGACAGCGCGAAGGCGACTGTCGCTGCGACAAAGAAGAGGACGATCGGGAAGAAGGCGGGATCCGGCCTGAAATTGAGCTTTCCGTTCCGAAAGCCGTCCAAAAGCCAGGCCGCGGCCGTGAAGACGATCATCGCCCAAACCAGCATGGTCGGTACCAGCGGAAGGGTAAGCCCGATCAATGGAATGCCGGCCCACGGAAACCGCAGAATGATCATGGCCCCGAGCAAACCGGCGGCCGCAGCCGCAGCCCAGTAGCCCCCCGGAAAACCGGAGGCGATGCCAAGAACCAGACCGGTCAGTACCGGGAAAGCCTGGGAATGGGGACTAGCCGCTGAATGTGGTCTGTTCAGATTGATGCCGAAGGCCCGACAGAATGTGCCGACCAGCCAGCTTTGTTCCAGCAAGGCGCCAAGATCGCTATTCTGGCTTCGGAGCCCGAATGCCAATCCGAAGCTGGCCAGAAGGCCGATCCAGACCGGCGGGCTGAACGAAGAACCAAGAAAAATCTGAATGACCGCATAGCCGGGGATAGCGCCGATTGCACCCAGCGCAACGAAGCGGACCGGCGCAGCCGCCGTCCGCTCAGGAAGTTCCCAGGCGAAACGGATCAGATTGCTTTCCTTCAGCCAGGGGAGAATGCGGCGCCCGGTTGTTCCCAGCCTGTAAAAAGGGCTGAAAAGACCGGCAAGGATGTGCCGGAAATGGCTTTCCTGCCAGGCGGTGTTTTCGTGCCAGCTGCCAAAGAAGAAGGACAGCAGTTGGCTGGAGGCCGCCCAGACGCGCAGCGTGTGACTGATTCGGGCTAGAAATAAAGCGATTACGCTTTCCTGCCACACGCGGTCGACCCATATGGCGCATGAAACCATAGATTTTAGTATCACACTATCCATCGTGATCTCTCCGTTATCGTTCTATACGAGCATTGCGGCGCTATTTGGACGCGTTGCGCTTGAGCGCTTTCGAATTCCAGACATATCCCTCAACCGAATAACGCGCGCCCCGGACGTTGACCTTGGATCCAATCCGCATTTCGGTGCCCCCGAGCAGGGTGGTCGTGTCATCCATCCTGCCAGGTCCTTCGATGGAGAGGATGACGTTATTTTTGCCGGGAACGGCGGATCTTGCCACCTGCCCGGTTGCCGTCTCCACCCAGCGCTCAGCCGGAAGAACCTCCACCTTGGACACTTTCCCGAGCAATGCGCCGGTTTTGCTTTCCCAGATCGGGCTGCCCACGGACATGGCCGCGGCCGTGTTCGGCCGAATTTCTTCAACAATAACGCTGACTGAGAGGATTTGCGGCGGGGCCTGAACGACCTGAAGCACCTTGTTATGGCCGCGAACCCATACGACCACGACCAACAGGATCACAAACAGGATTGCGGCCAGGTCAATCAAATTAATTTTCCCGAACAGCTTGCCTTTTTCGTCTACCAGGCTCATTTTCGTGTCTCCTTTCGAAACGTTGATTCGTAAACCTTCAATATATCCTCGGTAATTATGTCCATTGAAAAATGCGTCTGGATCATGCCGCGGGCAAACGCCCCGTATTCCCCCGCATGTTCCGGGCTTTGAAGCAGCCCGCGAAGTTCGGCGGCCAGAGCGGGTTCATCCGCGGCCCGTTCCGTACCGCGCCCGCTGAAATTATTGCGCCGGGCAGTATCAAAATTCGCCGGGGTGATAACGCCTTGAAGGCCATATTCGCTCGCAATGATGACTGGCTTTCCGACCGCCATGGCCTCCAGGGCCGAGCGGCCGACGCCGACCGCGGCAAAGGCCAGATGATGCAGCCGTTCGATATCGAGACGTGCTCCGGTGACCGTGACCACCGTGCGGCCGGCTTGTTGATTCAAATCGGCGGCGGCCTGGCGAATGGTTTCGAGCCGGTCACCTTCGCCGATGATTAACAGACGCAATTCGGGCGTTTCCGAAAGTAAAAGCCGGGCAGCGCCAATCAGGCGCAGCGCGGTATCACCCCGGGGCCCGGCGAGCCGACTGACGTAAGTGATGCAGCGCAAGTCCCCGGTCAGGTCAAATTCCTTCATTAGAATGGGGTCAGGCGGGCCGGATGCGTACAGGTTGGTATCTATCCCATTTGGGATAACCGTAATTTTTTCCGCAGAAACATTGAACTGCTCAATCAGGTGTCGTTTGACATCGTCGCTGACGGCGATGACCGCATCGCCGAAGCGGGTGATATAACGCAGACCGCCGCCGGGATTATAAACGCCATGAAAAGTCGTCACCAGCGGAACGCCGGTTTGGCGCGCGACCGTTTGGCTGATCCAGCCAGGAATTCGGGCATGGGCATGAATCAAGGCAACGTTTTCCTGTCTGACCAGGGAACGCAGTCTCAGGTAGGACCGGCCGACTTGAAGCGGGTGTTTGGTATGGAGCGGGACCCAGACATGTTCAATACCGGCAGCTTCCAGCTGTCGTACCAGCGCTCCGCCATTTGATGCGACCAGCACCCGGTGCCCTTTGCGCTGCAGTGATCGTGCCAGCGCTATGCCGTGTGTCTCGGCTCCGCCCGGGTCCAGGGCCATGAGCGCGAGGAGAATGGTACCCTGCATGCATCAAGATCCTTTTTCCTTGAAATATCGTGGCCGGTTTTCCTTACCGGCTTTAAAACCGTAGGCTGTCCCATTCCATAATAGTATAGTCGATCCCGCCCAACGGCGCCAACGAAGGGCCGGCTATTGCGCCTGACGGTCGGCTTCGAGCGGTTTCGTCATCATTAGCCCGAAAAACCGTTTTTATGATATCATTTTCTCGATGGGACAGACCAAAAAGTTTCCTCACCGGCCCTGGAAAATCATGTACAGCGGCGGATATTCCTGTATCTATGCCAGTTACAAACGGTGGACAAGAGTTTTGCCGCAGTGCTACAATTTTTGCAGGTATCTACCGTGGAGGGTTTTAAGGTGGAACTGGTTCAAACGTATCTGGTGGCGATCGGGTTGCCGTTTCTGCTGGCACTGACCCTGGTTCCCGCATCAATGCGGGTAGCCGCGTGGGTTGGCGCAGTGGATAAACCCAACGCACGAAAAATGCATGTTAAACCAATGCCCCGGCTCGGTGGGTTGGGGATTTTTGTTGCCTTTATGGCAGTGGTTCTGGTGGCGCCGTTCGTGCCGCTCAAGCAGCCGCTGATCGGGATTCTGATCGGTGGGGGCTTGATTTTCGCGCTGGGCGTACTGGATGACGTTTTCCGGCTTAATGCCTGGACGAAGCTGGCTGCCCAAATTGTAGCCGCTTTGGTGACGGTTCATTTCGGGGTCAAGGTTCAGTTCCTGAGTGTACCGTTTGACGGCATGGTCGATCTGGGCATGATGAGCATCCCGCTCACGGTGCTCTGGATTATTGGCGTGACCAACGCGGTCAACCTGATTGACGGGCTGGACGGGCTGGCCGGCGGCGTTTCCGGCATCGCGGCTTTGACGGTCGGTGTGGTTGCACTGCTGGCCGGACAGCACGCGGTTGCTTTTGTCGCGTTTTGCCTGGTCGGCGCGGTGGCCGGCTTCCTTCCGTATAATTACCACCCGGCCAAAACGTTCATGGGGGATTCGGGTGCGCTGTTCCTGGGATTTACGCTGTCATGCCTTTCCATTGCCGGTCTGGCAAAATCGGCAGCGTTAATTTCTTTGTTTGTTCCGGTGGTCATCCTGGCAATACCGATTTTCGATACCCTGTTTGCGATTGTGCGGCGGGTCAACAACCGGCAGCCGATTTTCAAACCCGATAAAGAACACCTGCATCACCAGTTGATTGCAATGGGCTTCAGCCATAAACGCACCGTTCTTATTATTTACGGTTTCAACGCGATGCTCGGAATCGTTGCGGTCTGGCTGACCTATCTCACCAGCCCGCAGGCGATGCTGCTCTTAGGATTGCTGGCGATCGTAATTATTATTGGTGCCCGATGGCTTGGGGTCGCAGCCGGACGGGAACCGGACGCGCAGGCTGAGTCCTGCGTGGCGTCCGAACCGGACCGGATATCGGAAGGAGTGTAATTTTTGTGAACCGTACAATGAGATTCGCCGCTTGTGTCACCAGTATTCTTCTGCTGGTGGCCATTTTGCTCTATCCGGGAAATTTCGCGTTGGCAGCAGATCCTGGAAGCGCACAGGATCCGCTGGTGACACAGAGTTATATTGACAACCAGGTGAAGACCCTGCAGGCGCAGGTTTATGCCCTGGAGGGCCGGATTTCGATCCTGGAGGCCAGGCTTTCCGGGCTTTCCTCGGTGGTTCCAACCCCTCCGGCATCGACCGGGACCGGGGTGCAAACGCCGACCAAACAGGTCGTTCAACCGATTTCAGGGAAAAAAGTCTACCCGAAAGCCGGGATGAACAACATTAACATTCGGAGCGGTCCGGGAACAGATTTTGTGGCCCTTGGTAAGCTGAATGCGTTGAAACCGCTGCCATTCTTAAGTGAACGGTCCGGCTGGTACCAAATTAGAATGCCGGACGGCCGGTCCGGCTGGGTAACCAAAGAGCTGACCGAAGTGCGTGCGAAATAAGGGTGAAAGCAAATCAACCTGTCGAACGTATAAAAAGAAACGATATTATCCAATGAAACATTTTTTGAAGTTGGAGAGGAATTGTTTTGAAACAGCATCTTCCGTTTTTTAAAAAGATGTTTGTGGCTGGTATTCTGATCGGCCTTTGTTTTGTTGCGGGGATCTATATCCCCAGTCTGTTTGGCGTCAACATCTTTGACAAGATCGAGGACGCGAATGCGCCGCAAATCAGCGAAGGCGAACCGGCGAACATCCTTTTGATGGGGATTGACGCTCGGCCCGGCCAGGAATTCAATACCCGGACCGATACCATGATTCTAGCGTGTGTTGATCCGGCGCGCTCCCATGTGGCTTTGATCTCAATCCCGCGCGACAGCCGGGTTGAGCTGAAAAATGGGTATTATGACCGGATTAACGCGGCGAACGTCATCGGCGGGCCGCGGGCATCCGTTCAGGCAGTGGAAAAGCTGGTCGGGGTTGATGTCGACTATTATGTCATGGTCAATTTTCAGAACTTCGCCGGCATTATCGACACCCTCGGGGGCGTGACCATCGATGTGGAAAAGCGGATGTACAAACCGTCCGAAGGGATCAATTTAAAGCCAGGCGTACAGCGGCTGAACGGGCATGACGCCCTTGCGTACGTGCGCTTCCGCGGTGACGCGCTCGGTGATATCAGCCGCACCCAGCGCCAGCAGAAGTTCCTGAAAGCCCTGGCTGAAGAGATGGTGAAAGGCAAGACGATTTTAAAGCTGCCCGCGCTGGTTCCGGACTTGGCCGGTAATGTCACAACCAACATGAGCACGCGTAACATGGTTGCGGTCGCGGAGATGGCCCGCAGCTACAAACCGGCGGACCTGGTCTGCCAGACCCTGCCCGGCTATTTCTGGACCGAACCGGGAACCGGGAAGAGCTATTGGAAGGTGGACGAGGAGAAAGCCGCTCGGCTTGTAGCCGCGCTCTTTAAAGGCCGAACCCAGAATGTGGTGGAAGACAGTCCCTATGCCGAGATCAAGACCGGGCAGCAGGATCTTGGGATCGCCTCGCGCAAACCAGTTTCCGGCACAACCGATGACAGTATGATGGCTAATCCTGATTTCCAGGAAACGACTGGGACGCTGGAACCGACGGATACCGGCGGCGAAACGGTCCTGCCCGACGCCCAAGTGCCACCGACTGCTTCCGATCCGACCGGACCGGCGGTCAATGAAGAGAATCCTGCCGGGACACCGGAGAACCCTTCGGCGCCCCCGGTTTCGCCGCCTGACACATCACAGCCGATCGTGGCACCGACCGAATATCCCCAATAGTAATTCCGGTGTTGCGGGCCTGTTGGCATCATTTACCGGCGGGTGTGGAACAGGGAATGTGTCGTGATACGTCGAAATAAAAGGAAACCCTTTATAGGAAGATGAGGTCGTTATGATTCGTCACTCGACAAAAACCCTTTCGATTCTTTCGCTGATGCTGGCCTTTTTACTTCTGCTCGGCCCGATGGCCAATTCTCTTCTGGCAGCCACCGCAGTCGTTAAAGACGGGGTTGTCAACATCCGGCAGGCCCCGAACGTGAAAAGCCGCAAGATTGGCGTCCTGCTCAAAGGCGCGCGTGTTACAGTCGCGGAACCCAAGGGTGAATGGACCCGGGTTCAGCTGCGCAGTGGGCTTTCTGGATGGGTCAGTACGGCTTTGCTGAAGATCGACGGCAAAATCCCGGTCACGGTAACGCCATCTACGGCTGCGGCTCGGCCTGTGGCATCGGTTGCCAAGCCAGAGACCGCGGCCGCGAAAAAAATGATCATCACGCGTGATACGGCATTGATCCGCAAGGGTCCCGGGACGAATTTCAGCCAGTTGGGCAAAGCTATCAAAGGACAAGCCTTTGTCCTGCTTGGCACCAAAGGCGATTGGAATAAGGTGGAGACCAGGAATGGCCCTGCGTACATAGCCGCGTTTTTGGGAAAAATTGTGGCCGCATCGTCGACGCCGGTTGTAAGCCGGGGCGAAGAGCAGCCGTTCCCGGCCGGTGTGGATTTGACCGCGGGTACCGATACGGCGAATGAAACGACATCAACACCCTGGGTCGATCCCTCCCAGTTCGGGCCGCCGCAAACGTCCTATATCCCGCCGGAGACCCCGGTAACTGTGCCCAGTGCGCCGGCCCAGACGCCAGCGGCGCCAGCGGCAGTAACCCCGGCGACCCCGGTTGTGCCAGGCAATTACGGCAGTATTCTCATTGTGATCGATGCCGGGCATGGGGGCAGTGACCCCGGGGCCCGAGGGGCCAACGGAAGCTGGGAGAAGAATGTCAACCTTGCTTTGGCCCAAAAGCTTGCTGCCAGACTGCTGGCTGAAGGCTTTCAAGTCCGGCTGACCCGGTCTGATGATACATTCGTGCCGCTGTATGACCGTTCTGGCATTGCGAATAATGCGAACGCCAGTCTTTTCATCAGCCTGCATGCCAATGCCTCGCCGCGGCATGACCGAACCGGAACATCTGTCTGGTACACCGTGAAAGAAGGGTATCCGGCAACTACGGCACAGGCGGCCCAGCGGAAGTCTTTGGCAGAAACGGTTTTGCGCAATCTGGTTGCCAACATGGGGCTTCCCAGCGAAGGGATTCACCTGGCGAATTATGTGGTGACCCGGGAAACCCGGATGCCATCCATTCTGATTGAAAGCGGATATATTGACAATCCGAACGAGGAAAGGCTTTTGAATGATTCGGCGCTCCAGGAGCGGGATGCCGAAGGCATTGTCAGAGGCGTCATGGAATACCTGGCAGCCAACCCGGCTGGAATCGGCCCGAGCAATCCCGCCTCGGAATTCGATACGGTGATCAATGCCGCCCCAGCCCCGGTGCCGGAAACCGATACGAATGCCAGCGAGAACCCGACGACGGAAACGTTTAACTTCTGGCAGCAGTCTTCCAGCAACTAACCGTTACTGGAACCGCTGACAGAATCGGTCGGATCTGCGTGATTTACCAGAGGCCATCTCCGATTGGCACCAATCGGAGATGGCCTTTTTTGTTGAAAAGGGGTATTATTTTGGAGTGACGAAGGCTATACTTCGGTCCTTACCGTGTTCAATCCCCTGAATGCGACAAACTATCCCGAAAAGAATATTGCCGCGGGAAAAAAGGTTGCGGGACTTGGAACAAATCACGGGTTAATAGGACTCTAATATATGAGGTAAGGTGTTTTTGATGAAATTCAACCGGTACATACTGGTTATCCTGGACGTACTCCTTGTAATATTCTCCTTCTATATGGCGCTGCTGCTTCGTTTCGAATGGATTATTCCGGTCGAGCACATGGAGCGGTTTTTACAGCTGCTTCCGGTGATTGCCGCCCTGTTTGCGCTTTGCTTCATCGTGGTCGACCTGTACAACCGGCTGTGGGAATATGCCAGCATCCAGGAACTGCTTGTGATCATTAAAGCGGTTTCAGTCGGGATTGCGGTAATGCTTCTTGCGGTGTATGGATTGAATCTGGCCAAACTGCCGCGAACGGTGTTTGTTATGTCCTGGATTATTGGCATTTTTCTGATTGGATCTTCCCGCCTCTGGTGGCGGCTGGTCCGGGAATACCTGGCGCGGAAGGCCTCCACTCAGCGGGTGATTGTGATTGGCGCCAGCGAAGCGGGCATCCTGGCGGCCAGGATGCAGAAAGCCGAAATCATAGGATTCGTGGACAATGAGCGTCGGAAACAAAAAGTGATGATCATGGGTATCCCGGTGATCGGAACGATTGATCAGATCGATCATCTGGTTGCTTTATACGATGTCGACGAGGTAGTGGTCGCCAACGGCATGAAAGGGGCGGAACTGCGCCGACTAATCCGCGCGTGCAAGGATCTCAAGGTCGTGGTCAAGGTGATTGAGCCTAGTCCGGCGGGGATTACGCCGCGGCTGCGCCAGATCAACCACGAGGACCTGCTTGGACGTGAGCCGGTGGATTTGGATCTGGAGAGCATTTCCGGGTACCTGAATGGCCGGACGGTTCTGGTTACAGGCGCCGGCGGTTCGATCGGTTCCGAACTGTGCCGACAGATTGCGCTGTTTGACCCGAAATGTCTCATTACTGTTGATAACAGCGAAAACAACCTTTTCGAATTGGAAATTGAACTCCGTCGGAATCCGGACCTTTCCTTTCAGCCGGTGCTTCTCGATATCAAAAATGAAGCCGCGATCAACCAATTGTTCGGCAGCCTTCGGCCGGAAGTGGTTTTTCACGCTGCCGCTTACAAACACGTTCCCATGATGGAACGGTTCCCGCATCAGGCCTGGGAGAACAACGTGAATGGGACCTGGAACATTTTGAACACATGCCTGGAAACCGGTGTAGAACGGTTTGTGCTGATTTCCACCGACAAGGCGGTTGACCCGGCCAATGTCATGGGAGCCAGCAAGCGGATGTGCGAGCTGATGGTTTCCCAGGCGGCCGAAAGGGCCACCGGGAAATATGCCGCAGTGCGTTTTGGCAATGTGCTTGGCAGCCGCGGCAGCGTCATCCCGATATTTCAGAAACAGATTGAGGACGGCGGGCCGGTTACGGTCACGCATCCGGAGATGACCCGTTATTTTATGACAATCAAAGAGGCGGTTCAGCTTGTCATTCAGGCTGGCGCCTTTTCTCAGGGCGGCGAGATTTTCGTGCTCGACATGGGGGAGCCGGTGAACATTCTTGAACTGGCGGAAGATCTGGTGCGGCTGTCTGGGTTAACCCCAGGTAAAGACGTCGAAATTTCAATCACTGGATGCCGACCGGGCGAAAAGCTCGAGGAAGAGCTTTTCAGTGATTCGGAATCCTTGACCAAAACCCGCCATGACCGGATCATGGTTCTGCAGAACGGCCGGTTTGACCAGGCCGAATATGAAGCCCTGGCAGGCCGGTTTTTCACCAAACCCCAAGAATGAACCGCGCAGCTTAGTAAGCGCGTGGTGAATAAACGGTTACCCACACAAGATTTCGAAACGGACGAGGTGGCTTTGATGTTTGACATTGAGAAATTATTAACAAAAATCCGGGACCGATCTGCGCTGGTTGGGGTAGTAGGGCTTGGCTATGTCGGCCTCCCGTTTGCCGTTGAAAAAGGGAAAGCTGGTTTTACGGTTATTGGGATTGAGGTTGACTCGGACCGTGCCGCGCGGGTTAACCGGGGGGAAAACTATATCGGTGACGTGGATGATGCCGAACTGAAGCAATTGGTACAGTCGGGACAGATTACGGCTGTTACAGACTTTTCGCGCATTTCGGAGGTCGATGTCATTGTGGTCTGTGTACCGACACCGCTTACCCGGAACATGACCCCGGATTTGCAATTTATCGAAAGCGTCACTCACTCGGTGGCGCCTCATCTACGGCTGGGTCAGTTGGTCACGCTTGAGTCGACCACATATCCTGGAACCACGGAAGAGGTCATGCTGCCCATGCTTGAAGCTTCGGGGCTGAAAGTGGAAGAAGACTTCTACCTGGCGCACTCGCCCGAGCGGGTTGACCCGGGCAATCCTGTATTTAAGACGAAAAACACTGCCAAAGTGGTCGGCGGGGTGGGGCCGGTTTCTCTCCAAGTTGCGACGGCGTTTTACGGGGAAACGCTCGATAACGTGTTCCCGGTCAGCTGCGCGAAGGCGGCCGAATTGAGCAAGGTGTTCGAAAATACGTTCCGGGCGGTGAATGTGGGCCTGGTGAACGAATTGACCGTGCTCTGCGATAAGATGGGATTAAACGTTTGGGAGGTCCTGGACGCAGCCTATACCAAACCTTTCGGGATTATGCCGTTTTACCCTGGACCTGGCGTGGGGGGACACTGCATCCCCATCGACCCGCATTATCTGGAATGGAAAGCCAAAGAATATTATTTTGAGACGCGGTTTATCGCGACCGCCGGTGCAATTAACCGGGTTATGCCTGAATTCGTCCGGGACAAGACCCTTCGCATTCTGAATGCCAACGGCGTGGCGGCCATTCACGCAAGAGTCCTGGTGCTGGGCGCGGCTTATAAGAAAAACATTGACGACTACCGCGAATCGCCGGCAATTGAGGTCATTCTCCGCCTGGGAGATGCCGGGATTCAAGTCTGTTACCATGATCCCTATGTGGCCACGTTCACAGAGCATGGGGTCACCATGGAATCGGTGCCGCTGACTGAGGAATTGGTCCGCAGCGCCGATCTGGTGATCATCGCAACCGATCACAGCAATATTGATTATGCCTGGGTGGTTGACAGTGCCAAAGCGGTCTTCGACACCCGGCATGCGACCAAAGGCATCAAGAGCGAAAAAATCACGTTGTTGTAAAACGCGAGGGGTTGGGCATGCGCATTCTGCTGGTGGGAGACGCTCCCACAATTCACACCCGGCGCTGGGCTGAACATTTTCGGGATCGCGGCGACGCGGTCATGATCTCCTCGTTTCGGCCTTTTAAGATTCCAGGCGTTCCGGTATATACACTGCCGACCTATGGTCTGGGCAAGCCAGGATACTTTTTTGGCGCACCTGCTCTGGCTAAACTGTGCCGGTCATTCAAACCGGATATAATCCATGCCCATCACATTACAAGCTATGGCTTCATTGCCGCGCTGGCCGGTGTCAAGCCGCTGGTTTTGTCCGCCTGGGGCGACGATGTTCTGATTGATCCGTACACATCCCGACTGAAACGCTTCTTTGTTCGTTACGCGGTAAAAAGCGCTGATCTGGTAACCACAGTCGCGGAGCACATGAACAAAGGGATTTTCGACCTTCATGTCAACGGATTTACCGAAGGCGTTACCGAAGTGCCGGCGATTACGTTCGGCGTAAACCTTGAATTGTTTTCCCTGGCGGCGCCTCGTTCCAGACCGGATGATCCGGTGCGGCTGATCTGCATCCGGCATCTTGAGCCGCTTTATGACATAGGAACCCTGATCCGCGCTCATGCACTGGCCCGGAAGGCTGGCATGAAGCTTCGCACTACCTTAATCGGCGAGGGGTGGCAGCGGGATGAGCTGGAAAACCTGTGCCGGGAGCTGGGTGTGGCGAATGAGATTTCATTTTTGGGGCGGGTGCCCCATCCTACGCTGCCCGGGCGGCTCCAGGACGCTGATATTTTTGTTTCCCCGGCCTTGTCGGACGGAAACAATGTTTCCCTGACCGAGGCAATGGCCTGTGGGTGTTTTCCTATAGCGACTGAAATACCTGCTAACACCCAGTGGATTGAGCATGGCAAAAACGGGTATTTATATCCCGCATCCGATGCTCAGGCACTGGCGGATTGCATAGTCAAAGCCGCCGCTGATTCAGCCCTGCTGGCTTCCGCGCTGGCTGAAAACCGCGCCATTGTAGAGGAAAGAGCGAACTGGCACAAGTGTGTTCGACAAATGGATGAGCTTTATGCCAGGGTTTTAAACGGCGAAGGCCAGCCGAAAAAATAACCGTTTCGCTTACAGAGGAAACGGGATACCGGAGGATGAAACCGAATTATGTGTGGAATCGCCGGGATCATTGCCCGTGATCCGGACTGCCGGCCGCTGATGCTCGCGGCTGAGCGGACTCAACTGCATCGGGGCCCTGACGCCCAGCGGATTGCCAGCTACCCGGCCGGTGACTGGCAGGTCTGGTTAGGGCATCAGCGGCTGTCCATTATCGACCTTTCCGAAGCGGGCACCCAGCCCATGGCGTCTGAGGACGGCAGCGACATCCTGATCTATAACGGTGAAGTGTATAACTACAAGGAAATTCGCCAGGAACTACTTTTGCAAGGCGTTCGTTTTCATACCGAAACGGATACCGAGGTCGTTCTGGCGGCGCTTCGGCAATGGGGGCCGGAAGCGGCCTTGAGCCGTTTTAACGGGATGTGGGCCTTTGCCTGGCTTGATTTATCTTCAAAACGGCTGATTCTGGCTCGGGACCGGGCCGGGATCAAGCCGCTTCACTTCCTGATGGACGAGGGACGTTTTCTTTTTGCGTCCGAACTGAAAACCGTGCTGGCGATGTGCCCGAAGCGGTTTTCGATCAATTCGCAGGTCGCTGCGGCCTATCTCGATCAATCGCTGCTGGATGCCACCGATCAGACCTTTCTGCTCGGAATTGATCAAGTGCCGGCGGGCCATTACTGTGTTCTTAATCTGAACGCATCGTCTCTTGGACCGGAAATGCACCGCTATTGGCGGCTGCCGTTTGATGAAATCCCGGTTACCGACGAAGACGAGTTGATCGAGCGGGTACGCGCGCTGTTTCAGGATGCCGTTTCCCTGCGGCTGCGCAGCGATGTCCCGGTCGGCGTTCTGCTTTCCGGCGGGCTCGATTCTTCATCGATTGCGGCGATGATGCGCAAAAACCTGGGTCCGTCAGCGAATCTGAATCTGCTGTCCGCGGTTAGCCGCAACGCCCAGTATGACGAATCGCCTTTCGTGGATGAGATGGTGCGCCACCTGGGCTGCAGCATTCACAAAGTGAATATCGATTTCGAACCGGAGGAGGCCTTTCGTTATCTGGACGAGGTCTCCTGGTTCAACGACGAACCTGCGGGCAGTTTCTCAACGGTGGCGCATTACCTGCTGATGCGCCGGGCGAAAGCCCTTGGCATCACAGTCATTCTCAGCGGCCAGGGCGCAGATGAGCTGCTTTGCGGTTATAAGAAATATCTCGGCTTCTGGATCAAGTATCTTGCAGAGACCGGACATTACGGGCAAGCCATTGGGACCTTTGCAGGCTTCGTGAAAAATGGCAGTATCGTCAATCAGTTTTCGTTAAAAGAAGGGAAACGGTATCTGCCCGCCCGGTTTCGGCCGGCGGAACCGGGCATACTTGGGGAAAGGCTGCACGCCTATCAGCCGGAGGTTATTGGCTTGAGGCCGGGAATGACCGTACAGGAACGCCAGGCGCTGGATGTGGAACGCTTTTCGGTACCGGTGCTGACTCATTATGAGGATCGGATGTCCATGGCGTTTTCGCGGGAAATAAGGCTGCCATTCCTGGATTACCGGATGATGGAACTGTTGGTGCCGCTGCCGGTTCGCATGAAACTGAGCCGGGGTTGGACCAAGGCAATTTTCCGCAAAGCGATGGCGCCGGAACTGCCTCGTGAAATTGCCTGGCGCAAAGATAAGCAGGGCTTCATAACGCCTCAGAGCGAATGGATGCGCGATCGATTGAAACCCCAGGTACTCGAATACTTTGGCGCGGACAGCATGATCTTTAAGATGGGGCTCGCTGACCGGCGCAATCTGTTGGAAAAGTACTCGCAATACTGCCGGCAGGGCTGGAGCGGCAGTGTGTCCGTGAAAGACATATTTAATCCGCTCGCCCTGGAAATCTGGCTGCGCCGCTTTGCCGCGCACGTGGCTTAATATCCACTCGGAGGATTACCATGCGGATCTGGCTGGTTACGGTTGGAGAACCTCTGCCCCTGAACGGAAACGAAGTCCGGCTGCTCCGGGCTGGCATACTGGCACGGCTGCTTTTGGCCCGGGGCCATGACGTGACCTGGTGGACTTCGTCGTTTAACCACAGTCAGAAACGGCAGCACACCGACGAGACCATTGAACTGCAGCTGCCCGGCGAGCCGCGTATGATTCTGCTTCATGGCACGGCTTACCAGAAAAATCTTTCGCCGCTGCGGATCGTGAATCATGTTCAAATTGCCCGGGAGTTCGGTCGCTTGTGCGCGGCGGAGTCTCGGCCCGACATCATTCTGTGTTCTTTCCCAACCATTGAATTGAGCCGGGCGGCGGTCGAATATGGCAGAAGGAATCGAGTCCCGGTAATCCTGGATGTCCGCGACTTGTGGCCGGACATTTTTGCCGATGTGGCTCCCGGCATGCTTCGGCCGCTTGCAAGGATGCTGCTCTTTCCCGCCTTCCATCATACTCGGCAGGCTTTGGCACACTGTACCGCCGTGATTGGCATTTCTAAAGAGTATCTCGAGTGGGGTTTAAAGGCGGGGAGCCGGGCGAAAACAGACCTGGACCGGGTGTTTCCGCTCGGTTACGAACAACGGGAATGGCCGGCGTATCGTCTGGCCGAAGCCGGGGAAATCCTTCGCGCCGTCGGGGCGGCCCCGGACCGCTTTTTGTGCTGGTTTGCGGGTATGTTCGGCCGTACCTACGATCTTTCCACCGTGATTGAGGCAGCCCGCCTTTTGGAACGGCGCAGCCCAAATCGGTTTCAATTTATTTTATGCGGGACCGGCGAGCGCTATGAAGAGTGGACCGAACAGGCCAGCGGTCTTTCCAGCGTGGTTTTTCCAGGATGGGTCGATGCGGCGCAGCTGGCCTGGCTGATGAAATCGTCCAAGGCAGGACTCGCGGCTTATGCCGCGGGTGCCCCGCAAGGCCTGCCAAACAAGGTTTTCGAATTTCTTTGTGCCGGTATTCCGGTTATCTCGAGCTTACGAGGTGAAACGGAACAGTTGTTGAGCGAATACGAATGCGGCATGACCTATACGGCCGGCGACCCGGAAAGCCTGGCAGGCGTATTAACCAGACTGGCCGATAATGAAGCGGTTTGGCGCGCGCTGGGAGAGAACGCCCGGCGATTGTTCGAGGCCCGGTTTGATGCCCGGCAGGTTTACGGCGATCTGGCCGACTACTTGGAAGAAACCGCCCGAAGCTTTTAAAACGCCGTCCTTAGCCAGCGGAGGAAATTTTTTCAGCCGCGGCTTTTATACCGGGGATAGAAACATGCTTAGCAAGCTTTTTGTCATCTCACAGGGCAGTTCTGGACCTGGGCGCTCTGCTGAGAGCGGAACAAATCAAAAGCGAATTGGTGTCTAATGGACTGATGCTCGGCAAAGACCATATCCAGCGCCAATGCCAGGAGTGGAGCCAAAACCTGCATGATGGCACTTTCTTCCTGAAAGTCCTTGCGGATTGGCGAACGGCCTGACAAAGGCTGTTTCCGTAACCCGCTTTGCTGTGTTGCCGGCCCGGGGTTTGAGATATAGTAGTAATATCGATATGGAGATACTTATGTCGACTTGTTTTATCTGCCAGCGCGACTTAAACGACAGCGTTTTTTTGAAACAGGGGATACGGTTCGGTCCTGATATTGAGGTACGCCGCTGCAGTGGCTGCGGACTGGTTCATTTGTGGCCGCTGGCGTCCTCTGACGAACTGGACCGGTATTATTCGGGAGAATATCGCGAAGAATACCAGGAACCACGGGTTGAGGAGCGTTTTATAAGCGACCTGGGTGAAGCCCGGGAGCGAGTTCAGCGCCTTTTACCGATGCTGGGACAGGAGGACCGGATTCTTGAAATCGGCAGCGGATCGGGGGCGTTTTTAGAATCCATCCGGCCATACGTAATGGTCACTGAAGGGGTTGAACCGGATCAGCCGTCCTGTCAGTGGATCCAGGATACACTTGGGCTGAAAGCTTACAGCCATCTTGATATGGTTTCGGCGGAGCGTGGGCGTTATGATTGGATATTCATGTATCATGTGCTGGAACACCTGCGCGATCCGGTGGCATTTCTGAAACAGCTGACGCCTTTGCTGAAACCGGGCGGACGCCTGTTGGTTGAGGTGCCCAATGTTGAAGATGCACTGGTTTCCTTGTATGCAGTTCCGGCCTATCTCGATTTCTATTATCAGAAGGTTCATTTGTACTATTTCTCCACCCGAACGCTGACTGATACCCTGGAAAGAGCAGGATTTAAGGCTACAATACAGGGGGTCCAGCGATACGACCTTTCAAACCATATCCAATGGATGCGAACGGGTGCCCCCGGCGGCCAGGCGTTTTTTGACAAGGTTTTTAGCCACGTCTTGAACGCCGCGTATGCGGAATCGCTCATTCTAGGCGGTCTTTCCGATACAATCATGGCCATCACGGCTCCGACAGAATAAATCAAGCATCATGAGGAGGAATCTTTATGCGCCCTGAGTACAAGTTCGCGTATGATTACGTGCAGGAAAACCCGTGGCCGATTGCCCGCAAGGTTTATGTGATCGGGGAAATCGGAATCAACCACAATGGAGATCTGGATATTGCCAAAAAGCTGATTGATATGGCCAAACACGCCGGATGTGACGGGGTCAAGTTTCAGAAACGCACGATCGACATCGTTTATACCAAAGAGGTATTGGATTCACCTCGGGAAAGCCCTTGGGGCACGACCCAGCGCGAGCAGAAAGAGGCCCTGGAATTCGGCAAAGCAGAATACGACGAAATTGACCGGTACTGCAAAGAATGCGGTATCGATTGGTTTGCATCCGCCTGGGACGTGCCCAGCCAGCATTTCCTGCGCCAGTATGACTTGAAATATAACAAGATTGCATCGGCTACGCTGACCCACCTGGATCTTTTGGAAGCTGTCGCCGAGGAAAAGAAGCTGACCTTTGTTTCCACCGGTATGAGCATGTGGGACGAAATCGAATACGCGGTGAAGGTGTTTAAACGCCATGAATGTCCCATTGTTCTGATGCATACCATCTCCGAGTACCCGGCTCCCGAGGATTCGCTGAATTTGGCTTGCCTCAACGAGCTGCGGGAGCGGTATCATGTTCCGGTTGGCTACAGCGGCCATGAAGTGACCATGATCCCAAGTGTCATTGCAGCGGCGATGGGGGCTGTGGCCATTGAACGGCATGTTACGCTGGACCGGGCAATGTACGGCAGTGACCAGGCTGCTTCTTTGGAAAAGCGCGGACTAGAGATGATGGTCGGATACATCCGTTCAATTCCCGCGGTGGTTGGCGATGGCGTCAAGCGGATTTCAAGCGGAGAAGAGACCAACGCGAAAAAGCTGCGTTACTGGGGACCCTTTGTTAAGGAATAGCATGGCGGACTGCGGCATCAAACTGATTGGCCGCGATGGATCAAGTGGGGTGCTTAGATGAAGAATGAAAAGCCGAAAGTCGCGCTGATTTTGCAGGCGCGCATGGGCTCAACCCGGCTGCCGGGCAAATCCATGATGGATTTGGGCGGCGCGCCACTGTTGGGACGAATTATGGAGCGAGTGAAACGCTGCCAGAACGTGGATGAAATTGTAATGGCCACTACCCAAAAACCGCAGGACGATGTTTTGGCCGAACTGGCCGAGCAATACGGTATTGCGGTTTTTCGGGGTTCGGAAAACGATCTGGTGGACCGATATTACCAGGCGGCGAAGTCGGTGGGTGCTCAGGTGATTGTCCGGCTTCCAGCCGACAACCCGACACCGGAAGCCGCGGAGATCGACCGAATTATCGCATTCCATCTGACGGCCAACCGGGGCGGGTTTTCCTCCAATCTGGCCCAAGTAATGGGCAATGGTTATCCTGACGGGATTGGTGCGGAAGTATTTGATACCGACTCGCTTGAGCAGGTCTGGCGAACCGTGACCGACCCGGAACCGCGCGAACACCCGCATCTCAGCTTTTTCAACTACAAGGAACAGAAACCGGCCAATCCGGATAAATACCCGGTGAAAACAGTTTTATGCCCGGAGGCTTTTCGGCGCCCGGATCTTGTGTTGGATGTCAATACCGCAGAGGAATACGAATTCATGAAAGCCCTCTACGAGTATATGATGCCGCGCAAGCCGGACTTTACCATTCTGGACACCATTGACTGGTATGATAACGTTTACAGGGCGGGGCGGTCATGATTTATTGTTTTGATATCGACGGGACGATCTGCACGAACACCGATGGAGATTACCCCAATGCAGAACCCTACCCGGAAGTGGTCGCAGAGGTTAACCGGATTTTTGAGGCTGGACACACCATTTACTTACATACCGCACGCGGTTCCACGACGGGAATTGACTGGCGGGAATTAACCGAGAAACAGCTTCGCGAGTGGGGCCTATTATATCATGTGCTTTACATGGGCAAACCGACCGCGGATGTGTACATAGACGACAAAGCCATAAATGTTGATGACTGGCGGGCCGCGGGCTTTCGTTGTGAAGCCCCCTGGCTTAAGAAATAAAAAGGGAGGATGGGGACCTATGGGCGAAGCCAAACGGGTCGTGTATTTTAACGGGGAACTGATCCCCGAATCGGAGGCGCGGATTTCTATATATGATTCAGCGTTGATGTTCGGCGATATGGTTTTTGAAATGACCCGCTCTTTTAATAAGGAGCAGTTCAAGCTGCGCGAACATCTGGTGCGTCTCTACAATTCGATCAAAATGCTGCAGATTCCCGTAACTATGACCATGGATGAGATGGAACAGGCGGTTTATGACACCATCGAAGCCAACAAACCCGCATTTCGCGATGACGACGAACATCGGGTGATGATCGATGTCTCCAGGGGTTTGCTTGGCATCTATCAAGGGGTTGTCGGCGCTTACACCGGCCCGAACGTCATTATCGCCGATTTCCCGCTCCGCTGGACCGTAGCCGGCATGGGCAAGCTGTTTGATGTGGGAATTAATGCGGTTATCCCTTCTCAGCGCGCCATCCCGGGCCATCTGCTTGATCCGAAGGTCAAAAATCGGAGCCGGATTCATTATCTGATGGCCAATATCGAGGTTTCCAACGTCGCCGGGGAGAACAACTGGGCTTTGCTGCTCGATCCTGACGGCTATGTTGCTGAAGGAACCGGGGATAATTTCTTTATCGTTAAAGACAATGTCATCATTTCCCCCGAAGGAAGAAACATCCTGCGCGGCATCAGCCGGGATTATGTTATGAACGAACTGGCGCCAGAGCTCGGGTATTCGGTGGTCGAGAAAAACATCGAGCTGTACGATGTCGTAACCGCCGATGAAGCCTTTATGACCGGGACGCCCTTCTGTTTGCTGCCGGTTACGGGAATTAACGGTGTTGCCATTCGGGATGGAGCGGTCGGCGAGGTGACCCAAAGCCTGCTGAAACGCTGGAGTAAGAACGTGGGTGTGGATATCGTGGGCCAGATTAAGCAATGGGACACCGAACGGGAAGGCTCCACCTCGGATGCGCCCA
Source organism: Solirubrobacterales bacterium (assembly GCA_050258755.1). Lineage (GTDB taxonomy): Bacteria > Bacillota > Syntrophomonadia > Syntrophomonadales > DTU052 > JBLMZI01. The sequence continues at coordinate 364,105 of JBLMZI010000011.1, forward strand.
CACCATACCGGTTTAGGAGGAAGTAAATGAATCCGATTGGCATTATGCAGGGGCGGCTGCTGCCCCCGAGCGACGGTAAAATACAATCGTTTCCGGCCGCCCGCTGGACCGAGGAATTCGAGCTGGCCCGACAGGCCGGCTTACACTGTATAGAATGGATTTATGAAAAACCCAATGAGGAAAAGAACCCGGTAAGAACCGATTCGGGGATCGAGGAAATGCTTCGGTTGTCCGGAGCAAGCGGCGTACAGGTCAAATCGATCTGCGCGGACTATTACATGACCGAACACCTGGTGACTAAAGACGGGGCGTCCATCCGGACCAATGTTGACCACCTCATCTGGCTGATCGGTCAGGGTGGAAAACTCGGGATCAACTACATTGTGCTGCCCTTTGTGGACTCGTCTTCATTGGCTTCCGAAGCGGAATTTGCCGCGCTGGCCGATATACTGGTCCTGGTATTGCCTGCCGCCGAAGCGAACCGGATTGAGCTTCACCTGGAAACCGACTTTACGCCCAAGGTACTTCGTGCGTTTCTTGATCGGATCGGGCATCCTCTGGTCAAAGCGAATTACGATATCGGGAACTGTGCTTCTTTGGGACATGATCCGAACGAAGAACTGGTTCTGCTGAAAGACCTGCTCGGCAGTGTGCACGTCAAGGACCGCGTTCTGGGCGGCGGCACCGTGCCGCTGGGAACCGGCTCAGCCGATTTTGAGACCTGTTTTCGGCTTTTCAACGCCGCCGGTTTTTCGGGGCCATATATTCTTCAGGCGGCAAGACAGGACGGAATGACCGAAGTCGAGCTGGCGGTCCAAAACCGCAAGCTCGTCGAGCGTTTTGCTAAGAACTAAGCGGGTGATAAATCCGGAGGGGCATGATGGAACTTGGGCTGCGGGATAAATGTGTTCTCATTTCAGGATCCTCGCGCGGGATTGGTCTTGCCATTGGGGAAGCCTTTCTGAACGAAGGCGCACGGGTTCTCCTGACTGCCCGCGACGGTGCGGCACTGAACAGCGTACGGGAGCGGCTGGCGGCTCAATTCGGGCCAGACCGGATCAATACGTTTTGCGGGGATTTGACACGTCCAGAGGAGATCCAGGCGGCGGTGAAGCACATTAATCGGGAATTCGGGCGACTGGACACCGTCATCGCCAATCTAGGGAGCGGAACCGCCCGCAGCGGGTATGAATTGAACCATGACGATTGGACGGCGGCCCTGAATCTGAACCTGGTGGGAAGCATGCTGCTGGCCAGTCACGCGGTCCCAGCGATTACCACTCCTGGAGGGAGCATCACCTTTATTGCATCCATCGCAGGATCCGAGTCAATTAATGCTCCGATTCCTTATGGTGCGGCCAAAGCGGCGCTTATGCACGGTATGAAGTCACTGGCGCGCATGATCGGACCGAAGGGAATTCGGGTCAATGCCGTCGTTCCGGGCAATATCCTGTTCTCGGGCGGGTCATGGGAGCAGAAGCTGCGCGAACGGGAAGCCGTTATTACATCGTATATCCAATCCGAAGTGCCGCTCCAGCGCTTTGGAAAACCGGAAGAGATTGCTGATGCTGTTGCGTTTCTGGCTTCGGAGCGGGCCGGATTCATTACCGGATCATGCTTGGTGGTAGATGGTGGACAAACAAGATCGTACTAACAATCATCCGTTAAACGAACTGCAAAAAGAAGAACTGGCCGCAAAAGCCCGCCAGTTATTTGAGACTTCGATCGAGGTCAAAAAGCAGGTGGCTGAATCGCACCTGGAAGTGATCGTGGCTATGGCTGGGATTCTTCGGGATACTCTATTGAGCGGCGGGAAAATTCTTATCTGCGGCAATGGCGGCTCAGCAGCCGATGCCCAGCATTTGGCCGCGGAGCTCGTTGTTCGGCTTCGCCCGCACGTGAACCGTGCCGGACTTCCCGCGATTGCTCTGGCCGGGGATCCGTCGTCGATAACCGCCTGCGGCAACGATTATAGTTTCGAAGCTTATTATGAACGTATGACACGGACTTTTGGCCGTCCGGGTGATGTTTTGCTTGGGATCAGCACTTCGGGGAAATCGGTGAATGTCATCCGGGCATTGATGGCAGCCAGGGAAATAGGCATGACCGCGCTCGGCTTTTTAGGCGGCGATGGCGGTCCGGCCCTTGTGGCTTGCGATCTGGCACTGGTGGTTCCATCCGCGGAAACCGGGCGGATTCAGGAATCCCACATCACTGCCGGTCATGCTTTGATGGAACTGGTGGAAGACCTCTTATTGGAGGCGGGATATCTGGTACAGGAGTGAGGCGGGAAGATGAAGCTGGTAAAGGAAATGATGGATTTGACCAGCCGGGTGGCCATGATTACAGGCGCAACCGGCCTGCTCGGGGTTAAACACGCCGAGGCGATTGCGGAAATGGGGGGCATCCCGGTTATTCTGGACCTGGAAGAAGCACGGTGCCAGGAGGTAGCCCATACGATATCGAAAAGGTTTGGCGTTGATGCGATCGGGATAAAAACCGATATCACAAGGGCTGACGACATTGAGCGGGCTTTAAGTACGGTTCTCGCAAAATACGGGCGGGTCGATATACTGATTAATAACGCCGCCAATAATCCGAAAGTGGACAGCGGAGGTCTCGGTTCCAAGGCCTGGAGCCGGGTGGAGAACTTCCCTCTGTCGATTTGGGAGCAGGACATTGCGGTGGGGCTTACGGGGGCCTTTCTTTGCTGTCAGATTATCGGGACGGAAATGGCCAATCGCGGCGGCGGCGTGGTCCTGAACGTAGCGTCAGACCTTGCGGTTATTGCGCCCGATCAGCGGATTTACCGAAAGGATGGCCTGCCCGAGGACGAACAGCCGGTCAAACCGGTAACCTATTCGGTGGTCAAATCAGGTCTGGTTGGTCTAACCAAGTATCTCGCCACCTACTGGGCTCAAGCCGGGGTGCGGGTAAACGCCATTTCTCCAGGCGGGGTCTATGTCGACCAACCGCCGGATTTCGTTACCAAACTGACGAACCTGATCCCGATAGGCCGTATGGCACATCAGGATGAATACAAAGCTGTGATCGTATTTCTAGTTTCCGAAGCGTCCTCCTTTATGACCGGGCAAAATCTGGTCGTGGATGGCGGAAGAACCTGCTGGTAGGCGGTTTGGGAGCGGGATTAAAGGATGATTGCCGGTTGACAGTGGAAAACCAAACAAACCCGGGAAAAGACGCTGCCGTTTTTTTGGCAACAACAGCACTGCGCGAATTCTGGGATAATTCTCGTTCGATCGTCTATTTAGGTGACTGGTGCCGCCTTGAAAACGGAACCGTACGGGACTGCGAGGGGGAAACGCTTGCAGGGCCATGGCAGGATCGCGGCTGTTTTCGATTGGCGTATCAATATGTTGGAAATGTCTTCGAAAGACTGATCCCGGAGCTGGGCCGTGCCTTGAACAAGCATCACCGGCTTGAACGGTCGGCTCAATACTGGCGCCTGCTTTTAGGGCCATGGGCGATGCACTATGTATCGGTTATGTATGACCGGTACATGCTACTTCAGCATGCGTTTGAGCAGTATCCGGATCTTGAGACTTTTGTCCTGGATCGGGATCACAGTCGAACACCGATCGATACCGCAGAGTACATCAACCTGATCTGCGAAGACGTCTACAATCTTGAAATCTTTTCCCGAATCTTGAGATACATGGGCAAATATTTCCCGGCAAAAACGTTCACCGGCCAAGGAGCTGTTCCCCAATCGAATTCTTTGTTGGTTGGCTCCCATAGCTGGTCAGTGGTCGATTTTGTTTATCGGTTTCACCATTGGATTGACCAGACGGCGTTTCAGTCGCTTGAGGGAAGGGTTTGTCTTTACAATACATATTTCCCTGGGAAAAACGAACTGGCTTTCTGGGTGAAGAGTCTGGGGGAAATTACAATTCTTCCGGCAGTCCAACCGAGCTCTGGTCCTGTTAAGCCTGATTACGGGATTCGAAAGCAATTGGCTCCAATCCAGCTCGGCGACAGCGGGTTTGAGCGGATGCTCGCCGAAATGGTCTGGGAAGACATACCGATCACATTTGTGGAAGGCTTTCCAAACCCGGCGAAAAATCGGTTTGCTCCCGGAAAACCGGGCGCAATTGTCAGTGCCAACAGCTGGTACTGGGATGAGCCGTTTAAACAATATGCCGCGGAATGGGCTGAACAGGGGGTTCCGCTGCTGGGAATTCAACATGGCGGCAATTACGGAAATCTGGCTTTATGCCCGCTGGAATCGTTTGAGCGGAGCATAACCAGGACCTTTTACACCTGGGGATGGCAGAAGAACGAGCCCGTCGGGCAGTATGTTGCGATGCCGGCTTCCAAACTGATGCATAATATTGAACGTTCGAAGCGAACCAGCGGTATATTATTGATTACGAACTCAGTGCCGCGGTATTTATATCGGTTCCAATGGCTGACGAATTATGATATACCGGCATATATCAACTGGCAGTTTCTTTTTTACCAGGCCCTGAGACCAGAACTCAAGACCGATTTACGGGTCAGGGCACCGATTGCGGAATATGGAAGGAAGCAGATACACCAATGGAACGAAAGGTTTCCGGATGTTGACGTGGAACTGCCAATGGAAAGGCCGTTTTACGATTCAGTCGGAACCGCTCGGCTGGTGCTCGTTGATCACCTCTCAACGTCCTTTGTGGAATGCCTCAGCGCGGACATCCCGGTTATTCTGTTCTGGGACCCGGAACGGAACGAACTGACGGACGCCGCCAAGCCCGCTTTTGAGGTGCTGAAGGAAGCTGGAATCTTGTATGAAACGCCGGAAGCGGCCGCATTCAAGGCAAACGAAGTGTATGACAATGTGGATCAGTGGTGGCATTCGCCGGGGGTGCAGAATGCAAGAGAGCGCTTCTGCGAACAATGGGGGCGCACAGATCCGCAGGCACATGAAATATGGCTTAAAGAGTTATTGACCTGGCGTAAATCGGGCAGGAAGCAGCCGTAATAGGAGGTTGGAATGAATATAAAGGATGGCAAAGTCCTGGTGACCGGGGCTGGCGGCTTTATTGGCTCCCATTTGACGGAGGAACTGGTGCGGTTGGGCTGTGATGTCCGCGCGATGGTTCATTACAATTCCGCGGTCTCCAGGGGCTGGCTTGACCACACTCCGAACGACCTCAAGCAGCGGATGACTGTGGTAGCCGGCGATATCCGCGACCCATGGTTTGTGCGCGAGGCTATGCGGGACTGCCAGACGGTGTTTCATCTTGCAGCCTTGATTGCAATCCCTTATTCGTACCATGCGCCCCATTCTTATGTAGAAACGAATATCGGGGGTACATTGAACGTGCTCCAGGCAGCCCGGGACCATCAGGTTAAGAAGCTGGTGGTTACCTCAACCAGCGAAGTGTATGGAACGGCGCAATTTGTTCCAATCACGGAAGAGCATCCGCTTCAGGGGCAATCCCCGTATTCGGCTTCCAAGATCGGAGCCGATCAGATTGCGTATTCGTTCTACAGCTCTTTTAATCTTCCGGTGGCCATCATCAGGCCGTTTAATACCTATGGGCCCCGCCAGTCGGCCAGAGCGATCATCCCGACCATCATTTCGCAGATTGCGGCCGGGCAGCGTACTATCCGGCTTGGTTCGGTTCACCCGACCCGGGACTTCAATTACGTTGCCGATACTGTCAGCGGATTCCTGGCCGTGGCTGCCAGCGACCAGGCCTGCGGCAAGGTGATCAATATCGGGAGCGGTTATGAGATTTCCATCGGCGATTTGGCCCATACGATTGCTGAGATTATGGATGTAACGGTAACCATCGAGACTGATTCCGAACGGATTCGACCGCAAAACAGCGAGGTTGAACGGTTGAACGCCGACAATAATTTGGCAAAATCACTGCTTGGGTGGAAACCCATTTATTCCGGAGGTGACGGACTGCGGCAGGGGCTGCGGGAGACAGCCGCTTGGTTCGGGAATCCGGAAAACCTGAAAAAATACCGAACGGATGTATATAACCTTTGAAGCCGCAAGTGAATATTGATCAGTTACTGGATGCGTTGAAGTCGCTTCTCCCGACGGCCGGACAGCGCATCAATCTGCACGAGCCGGTGTTTGAAGGCAATGAATGGGCTTACGTAAAAGAATGTCTGGATACCGGTTGGGTTTCTTCGGTGGGCAAGTTTGTCGATCGCTTTGAGCAGGAACTGGCCGCTTACACCGGTGCTGGTTATGCCGTGGCAACGGTGAACGGCACCGCGGCTTTGCATGTGGCGCTGATCATTGCCGGGGTCAAGGCGGGGGACGAGGTAATCATCCCAACCATGACCTTCGTTGCGACAGCCAATGCGGTTGCTTATTGCGGTGCGGTTCCGCACTTTGCCGACAGCGAGGAGCGGACGCTGGGGCTGGATCCGGCGAAGTTGGGCGAGTACTTGTCGGAGATTGCCGATATCCGGCCTGACGGCTGTTTCAATAAGAAAACCGGCCGGTGCATTCGAGCTGTGGTACCGATGCATACCTTCGGTCACCCGGTGAATTTGGATCCGCTGCTCCAGGTCTGTCAGCGCTTCAATATCGTAATGATAGAGGATGCTGCGGAATCACTGGGATCGTTTTATAAAGGGATCCATACCGGAAACCATGGTCTGGTTTCCACCCTGAGCTTTAACGGCAACAAGATCGTCACGACCGGCGGCGGCGGAGCCTTAATTACCAATGATAAGGAGCTGGCGGTTCTGGCAAAACACCTGACCACGACGGCCAAACCGCCGCATCCGTGGAGTTACCGTCATGACATGATCGGCTACAATTACCGCTTGCCAAACCTGAACGCGGCATTGGGGACGGCCCAGTTGGAAAAACTGCCCGAGTTTATCGAAAAGAAGCGGAATTTAGCTGATCGGTACGCCAAAGCCCTATCAGGAATCGAAGGAATTCGCTTTTTTACCGAGCCGTCGTTTGCAAGTAGTAACTACTGGCTCAATGTGCTACTGTTAGAGCAAGCAAATCCCGAATTACGGGATAATTTGCTGAAAATGACTCATGAGGCGGGAATTTTGACCCGGCCAGCCTGGGTGCTTATGCACCGGCTGACGATGTACGCGGATTGTCCGCATATGGATCTGTCAGTGGCGGAAGACCTTGAAAACCGTCTAATAAATCTACCGAGCAGTGTGTTTCTATGATCAATCAGCGAAAAATCTGTATCGTTACCGGAACCCGGGCGGAGTACGGGTTATTATCTCATCTTATGAAACTGGTGCAGCAGGACCCGACGGCCGAACTGCAAGTCATTGCCACCGGCATGCACCTGTCACCCGAATATGGGCTCACCTATCAGTCGATCGAAGCCGATGGACTTCCCATTCACGCCAAAGTTGAAATGCTGCTGTCAAGCGACTCACCGGTCGGCGTCACGAAATCGATCGGTTTGGGAATCATCGGGTTTGCCGATGCATTGGACAGACTGAAGCCAGATATAATGGTTGTTTTAGGGGACCGATTCGAGATCTTCGCAGCCGTCCAGGCTGCACTGGTTGCTCGGATTCCGGTCGCCCACATTCACGGCGGTGAATTATCCGAAGGCGTGATCGACGATCCGATCCGGCATTCCATCACAAAGATGGCACATTTACATTTTGTGGCAGCGGATTCGTACCGGGACCGGGTTATTCAACTGGGCGAGGATCCGGACCGGGTTATCACAGTTGGGCCGATGGCGGCTGACGCGGTTCGGCAGCTGTCTCTGATGGACCGCAAGGAAACCGAGCAATCCCTGGGGCTGCAATTCAAAGAACATAACTTTCTGGTAACCTATCACCCGGTGACCCTATATGCTAAGAGCCCGGAAAAGAGCATGACGGAGCTTCTGATAGCGTTGGATGGATTTCCAGACGCTCAGATTATTTTTACGCGGCCTAATTCGGATACCGACAGCCGGATTATCAGCCGGATGATTGACGACTTCTGCACCCAAAATCCGGACAGGGCTGCCGTGTACACCTCGCTTGGACAGCTTCGGTATTTGAGTACGATGCAGTATGTGGACGCGGTTGTCGGCAACTCTTCCAGCGGTCTGATCGAAGCGCCGATCCTCGGCATTCCTACAGTAGACATAGGGGACCGGCAGCGCGGCAGGATTCGGGCCGAGTCGGTGATCCATTGCGAAGAGGATGCCGGGTCCATTCTTGGCGCGCTACGTCAGGCGATGACACTTCAGTTTCGAAACAACGCGGCTGAAAATGCGCACCGGGTTCAGAGCGCATCGCCGTCTGAGAGAATTCTTTCGGTGATCAAAAGTATCAGCCTCAGCGAACTGGTGGTCAAAAGGTTTCATGATTTGCCGCGCGCGTGATTGAAATATGAGGAGTATGTATGGGCCAAAAGCGCACGATCATCATTGCCGAGGCGGGCGTCAACCATAACGGTTCTGTTGAACTGGCGGAACAGATGGTTGACCGGGCCGCAGAGGCCGGGGCCGATTGGGTAAAGTTCCAGACTTTTCGAGCCGATCAACTGGTCACCCGGGCGGCGCCCAAGGCACAGTATCAGGTGGAGAACTCCCAGTCCCAGGAAACCCAATTCGAGATGCTTTCGAGGCTTGAACTGGGGTCCGCGGCGCACCAGCACCTGTTTGACTACTGTCGGCGCCGAGGGATCGGTTTTCTGTCATCACCTTTCGAGGAAGAAAGTCTGAATATGCTGACCCGGACGGTTGGCGTTGAAATGCTTAAGCTTGCTTCCGGGGAAATCACCAATGGGCTGCTGATGCTTGCGGCGGCCCGGACCGGACTGCCAATCATTTTGTCGACCGGGATGAGCACGCTAAAGGAGATCGAACAAGCGCTGGGCGTCCTCGCCTTCGGATATTTGCAGCGCAATGAACTGCCGTCACTGCCGCGGTTTGCGGAAGCATTCCATTCACCGGCGGGAAAACAGGTTCTTCGGGAGCAGGTGATTCTGCTGCACTGCACCTCCGAATACCCGGCGCCCTATTCCGATGTGAATCTTCGAGCCATGGATACCCTTACGCAGGCATTCGGCCTGCGGGTGGGTCTCTCTGATCATACGGCCGGTGTTGCGATTGCCATTGCGGCAGCCGCCCGCGGCGCGGCTGTGATCGAAAAGCATTTTACATTGGACAGGAACATGCCGGGTCCGGACCAAAAAGCCTCACTAAATCCCGAAGAACTCAGGCTGATGGTGCAGTCGATCCGCCAGGTGGAAGCGGCGATGGGCAGCGGCGAAAAGGTGGCTCAGCCCGCGGAAGCGAGCAATAAGGCCATTGTCCGAAAAAGCCTGGTTGCGCTCCAGCCAATCGGCCGGTCCGAGCTGTTTACCGAAGCCAATCTTGGGATGAAGCGGCCGGGCAGCGGTATCAATCCGATGAGATATTGGGAGTATCTGGGCCGCGAGGCGCAGCGGAATTACGAGACTGACGAGTTGATTGAGGAATGAAGATGAAGCGACCATTAATCATTGTAGGAGCCGGCGGGCATGCGCGGGTGCTGCTTGATGCGCTTGAGTCATCCGGTGAAGAGGTGCTTTTTTTCACCGATCCGCATCCGGAGTTGGCAAACGGGCGGTGCGGCCGATATGTGGTTCACGGCTCGGATGACAAGATCAAGAAATATATCCCGGACGAGGTTCTTCTGGTGAACGGCGTCGGATCGACACGCGATACCGGGCCAAGAAAAGCGGTTTATGAATCGTTTAAAAAGCTTGGATATGCGTTTTCTTCAGTGATTCATCCCGCTGCGGTGATTTCACCGCAGGCGGTTCTTGAAGAAGGCGTCCAGATAATGGCTGGCGCAGTGCTGCAAACTGGCTGCAGGATTGGGAAAAACACGATTATCAATACCCGGGCGGCGATCGATCATGATTGTCAGATCGGTGAGCATGTACATATCGCGCCGGGCGCTGTGCTGTCGGGAAATGTTCGAATCGGAAACGGAACCCACTTGGGAATTGGAGTAATTATCCTGCAAGGGATTACGGTCGGCGCGAATTGCCTCATCGGCGCCGGGGCGGTTGTAACTCGGGATATTCCAGATGGGGCAGTCGCCCTTGGCTTGCCTGCCCGGATCACCAACGACACGAAACCGTTCCCACAGTCATAAACTTCTCAGCATGTATATTGTTGGCTTACCCGCCTTCCTTCCGCTTATGTTAGAATCGTAATGACGATTAAAGAATGCCAATGAGTGGCAGGGAACAGGATTTCCGGGTATTGCCTGCGATTCATATTTTGGTATTCGCGAACCCGTGCCATGGAAACATCGTCAAAGGACATAACGACTAAACCTGATCGCAGAGCTTACCGCGGTCCGAATGCGACGGAGAGTGGACATGATTGAAGGAAGGCGCGTTTTAGGGATTATACCGGCGCGTGGAGGATCAAAAGGTGTTCCTCGCAAGAATATTCGCCTGGTATTTGGGAAGCCGCTGATCGCCTGGACGATCCTTGAAGCCGGTAAATCAAAATACCTGGATCGGGTGATCCTTTCTTCAGAGGATGAGGAGATCATCCGTATCGCAAAGCAATACGGATGTGATGTGCCATTTATCCGACCAGCCGAACTGGCCAGGGATGATACACCCGGCATTGATCCGGTACTGCACGCGTTAACCGAACTGCCGGAATACGATTATGCTGTTTTGCTGCAGGCAACGAGTCCGTTGAGACGGGCAGAGGACATTGACAGGTGTATCGAACTAAGTCTTGAACGAGACGCGCCGGTGGCATCTGTTGCGGAGTCGCCCGTTAATCCATACTGGATGTACAAGCTGAATCAGCAAGGTCAACTTGAGCCCGTGATGACGGATACCGGCCTCATTACCCGGCGGCAAAACCTGCCGAAAGTATTCACCTTGAATGGCGCGGTATATGTCGCTGAACGCGGGTTTCTTTGTCAGAATCGCTCTTTCGTTACCAAGGCCACGATTGGATATGAGATGCCAAACCAGTATTCGATCGATATCGATTCAGAGTTTGATTTACAAGTTTTGGGTCTGTTTGAAGAAGAATTCAAGCGCAGAAGTATTTCTTAAAAGCATGAAAATCAAAGGACAAACTGTTTCCTTATTTCTCCTCTTTTCTTTGTGCGGAACGACCGATCACGGTTACAGACAGCCAAGTCAACATGGAGATAGAAATGCTTAATGCCATATACGCTGCCTGGAATCGAACAAGGAAGATTGCGAAAGGGATTACATTTCGAAACCCTCCGCGCAGCCAAGTTGTCGTATTCGATCGGCAGGGCAGTGAATTCATATCGAAGACGGTGCTGTACGATATACCACATACGGTGTTAAGTACCCGATTTGAAGAAAGCCATATAACGCCGAAGATTGTTTTTCACTTTCTCTGGTCACTCATAAAAGCCGGCCCCCGGCCTGCGGGCGAATTGCTGCGTCATCCTTATAGAGGATACCTGCTGGCTTGTTTGGAATACATCGATCCGGCAATGGTAATAACGGTAATCGACAATTCGTACACCTTTCAGCGGCTGTCTCAGATTTACCCGCGGGCACGGTTCGCTTCGGTTCAGAACGGTGTGCGGATACGAACTGGAATCATCCAGAGCCAAATATCGGCGATGGGGGATTTCTATTGTTTTGGCGCGTATGAGCGGGATCTGTATAACGATTGCGGCATCGAAGCGGACGCCTTTTTTCCCGTAGGCTCGCTAAAAGGCGGGTATTACTGGACGGCGGTGAAAGATCCGATGCGTACGGAGGATTACGAGATTTGCCTGATTTCGCAGTGGCGCAGGCCGGTCATGAATGGCAACCAGGCTCTGGATTTTAGGGAATCGCTGCATCGCATGCATGAGTATTTGGACCGGTATTTGGGCCAATCCGGAGCTACTGCCTGTATAGCCGCTTGTTCGATAAACAAAGAAGACCTGAATCTGGAGACCGCCTATTACCGATCCATTTTTGGGGACAAGGTTGACATCATCGAGCATAATGCCGCTTCAATGTCTAGTTATGCGGCTGCTGACCGAAGCCGGGTCGTTGTGGTTCTTGACTCCACGCTTGGACGCGAGGTGTTTGGTTGGGGGAAAAAGGTTCTGTTCTGCAATTATACCAACTGGCCGGAGCGGGATTGTCCTTGTCCTGGAGTATGGGCCCTGAATAGCGGCGGATTTGAGGAATTCAAGCAGCGGTTGGATGAGCTCCGGCGGATGGGCAGACGCGAATACGAAGAAATAAGCATGGATTCCAGGCGGTACCTTATGAATTACGATTTCGCCCATCCGCCGCATCAAGTGCTGCGGCAGATGATTGAAAAGGCAATCACCGAAAAGGCGATATCACGGCGAAATTCTGCTTATTGAAGGAGAAAACCAATGAAAGATTGGAGAAAAGCCCGGATATATAAAGATACGCCGATCATCGAAGCGATTCGATCCATCGATACCAGCGCAATTCAGATTGGACTCGTTATTGATGACAACAATACCCTATTGGGGACGATTACCGATGGAGATATTCGCAGAGCGATTCTGCGCGGCTTATCGCTGGATGAACCGGTGATGGCGATTATGAATCGGAATCCGATCGTGGCGCACTTGACGGATGGGCGCGAGGTTATCCTGGAGACCATGCGGAAATGGAGTCTGCATCATATTCCGATCGTTAACGAAGCGAACCAGCTCATCGGTATCGAGACAATTGATGCGATCATCCGACCGGACGCCCAGCCGAATCCAGTAGTTCTAATGGCCGGGGGGATTGGCAGCCGACTGTGGCCGCTCACCGAAGAGTGCCCCAAACCGCTTCTAAAAATCGGGGGCAAACCTATTCTGGAAATCATTTTGGATAATTTTATTGAATACGGTTTCAATCACTTTTATTTTTCGGTCAATTACAAAGCTGAAATGATTGAGTCCTATTTTGGGGATGGCTCGAAATGGGGAGTCGACATACGATACTTAAAGGAAACCGCCAAAATGGGAACCGCCGGGGCATTAGGAATGCTTCGGGATCAGTACAAACCGAATCTGCCGGTTATTGTTATGAATGGCGATCTGCTTACGAAGCTGAATCTGAAATACTTAATGAGCTTTCATAACGAGAGCGCGGCAGCCGCAACGATGTGTGTCCGGGAATACAGTTTTCAAGTTCCGTTTGGCGTGGTCCGCATGAATGGCCATGAATTGCTGGGAATTGACGAAAAGCCAACCCAGAGTCATTTTGTGAACGCGGGCATCTATGTGCTTGAACCGGAGGTGCTTGAGCTGGTACCCGAAAATGAACCGACGGATATGCCGCACCTTTTTAACGGTTTATTGCAGACCGGGAAAACCGTTACCGTATTTCCGATTCGGGAGTACTGGATGGATATAGGCAGATTGGCGGATTTCGAGCGGGCAAACGTCGAATTTCCGGATGTCTTCAAGTGATTTTCCACTAAGGAAACCGCGCAATGAACCTTCACTGGTCCGGTTGAATCAAGGAGGGCTTGAAGTGACCGATCTAGATAACTCCGCAAAGTTAAGGATTCTATTTGATTTTGTAAAGCCATATCCGCAGCGAATTCTGGCGACGATGGTGATGGTTATTTTGACCGCGCTGTTGGAAGGAGCAAGCATGGGGATTCTTTACCGTGTTTTACAGAACTCGTTGAATGTCACCAGTATGGACCGCAGCGCATTGATGGCCTATTTTGACCGAATCCTTGGTTTGATTCCGGTTTCAGATCCGCTCATCGCCGCTTGTATTCTGCTGATCGTTACAGTGCTCCTTAAGAATTTGATCAGCTATATTCAGCAGGTATTCGCTTCGTTCTCGGGATTTCGAGTGTGGCGGGACAACCAGATCGCGGTGTTTCATCGATACCTTAACGCCGATTATCAGGTTTTTTTAGACCACAAAATGGGGGAACTGCTGTTTCGGATTGTCAATGCACCCGGCTATATCGGGGTGGTTTTAAACCTGATTGCACAGTCGCTGGCCGAACTGTGCAAATTAGTCGTTATCGGATGGGTTTTAATGACACTGGCCTTCGAAGTTAGTGTCAGCATCGCTGTTTTCTTTTTGTTTTACTACTTTTTTACCCGTTATATCGGCAAGAACATCTCTTATAATCTGGGACGGGAGCGTTCCGAAGCTGGGGAACAACAGACGGTTGTCATTTCCGAAATGATCAGTGGCATTCGTCAGATTAAGTTGTTCGATGCACAAAGTCGGTGGGCAAAATCGTTTTTTGCCGCGATGGATAAGTATTTTCGAGTGGCCAGGAAGGACAGTGTCTGGGTACCGGTTAATAAGCATCTGCTCGATGCTGTTTTCATCAGCGGTCTGGCCCTGGTATTGATTTGGTTACAGTTAAGCAATCCGGAAGGATTAAAAACGATGATGCCGGTCATTGCGTTGGTTGCTTATGCTTTTTTGCGGATCATGCCCTCACTGGCGGCCATCAGTTCAAACTGGCTGAACTTGATGAGTGTTCTTCCATACCTGGAGATGATCGATCAGGGGCTTTCGGAAAAAGTGGCAGCCACTCCGGATGGCGGTATTCAATTAAAGGGCTTTCACAAGGGCATACAGTTTGACCGGGTGAGTTTTTCCTATCCCGGCCGCAGTGTGGTGCTGAAGGATCTGACCATGGAGTTTCCCAAAGGCAAAGTCACAGCATTGGTCGGCTCTTCCGGCGCTGGCAAGACGACGATTGTCGATTTGATTACCCGGCTGTTTCGGCCAACCGTGGGAAGTATTCTGATTGACGGTGAAGACCTGGGTCATCTTGAGATCAGTTCGTGGCTGTCCAGAATTGGTTATGTCAGTCAGGATACCTTTATTTTTAATGCAACCATCGCTGAAAACATAGCGATGGGTCGAGCTGAGGCGATGATGGATGAGGTCGAGAAAGCAGCCCGGGATGCGAACGCCCATGAATTCATCATGGAGTTTCCCGAAGGATACAATACCGAGGTCGGGGATCGCGGCATGAAGATTTCCGGCGGGCAGCGCCAGCGGCTGGCTATTGCCCGGGCGCTGCTCAGAAAGCCGGATATCCTGATTCTTGATGAAGCCACCAGTGCGCTGGACAGCGTCTCCGAAGCGCAAGTCCAGGAGGCAATTGACAGCATTTCAAAAGACCGGACCGTCATTATTATTGCCCACCGCCTGTCCACGGTGGGCAACGCGGATAATATAATGGTTTTGGGGAGCGGACGGGTTGTGGAGCAGGGAACGCATGAGCAGCTTTTAGGGCAAAAAGGCGTTTACTGGAGCCTGTATGACATTCAACAGCACGGATAAAGCGGATAGATGATCGAAATATGGAAATATGTATGTATACCTATTGTCCTTCCCAAATCACGAGCAGGAACTGATCCTGCTTATACAAAGTCTTATGTATAGTAATAGATATCGTAACAGATTAATCATTCGCCAGAATGGCAGGCTGCCAAGGAATTTAAGCTAGGACCGAAATCAAATCTCGCTCATCCGATCGGTTGGAACATTCATTCGGGTGCTTTGAGGAGGGGTTATCATTAGAGTTTTTTTTGTTTATCCGAACATCGATGGGTACCATGAAGATACGTATGCAATCGGTCTCGCATCCATTGTGGGCGTAGCGGTTCAAAAAGGATGGGAGGCACGGGTAGCGATCGTCAAAAACGAGTCGGAGTATAAAGATGTGCTTCGCAAGATCCAGGAGTTCCAGCCGCAAATAGTGGGATTTTCTTCTGTATCGTCACAGTTTGTCTACGTAAAACGCATCGCGGAACTGATCAAACAGGATTACCCTGCAGCGACCATCATTTGTGGGGGCGTTCATCCAACCATTAGCCCCTATTCAATCAAAGACGCACCGGGCATAGACGTGTTTTTTGTCGGTGAAAGTGAAGTGGCCTTTGGCGAGTTTCTTGATAGGGTTCAGCAAGGCGAAGACTACCATGTTTGCGATAATTGCGCTTATGTTAAAGATGGGGAGGTCGTGATCAATCGACTAAAACCGCTTTTGAAGGATCTCGACAGCTTGCCGTTTCCGGACAAGGACGTATATCCCTATAATGAGAGCGTCGCGCACCATGGCATTGCACCGTTTATGTTTTCACGCGGATGTCCATACCAATGCACGTACTGCAGCAATCACGCTATCGCGAGTGTATATGGGAAGACCAGAAACGAACCCCGGTTTCGAAGTGTCGATTTGTGTATGAAAGAAATGGAGATGGTTATTGAAAAATATCATCCTGAAAAGATTTATATTATGGATGATATTTTTGGCTTAAACAAAAAATGGCGCCATGAGTTTTGCGAGCAATATCAAAAAAGAATCCGGCTTCCTTTCATCTGTATTCTTCGAGTTGAGGTTGTCAGCGAGGAGTTTATCAAAGAGCTCAAGGAATCGGGTTGTATCCGTGTCCAATTTGGTGTGGAATCAGGCAGTGAATATGTCCGCAAAAAGCTCATGAACCGTCATATGACAAACGAACAGATCATCAAAGCATTCAAATTGTGCCAGAAGTACGGCTTGGAAACAAATGCCATCAATCTAATTGGGATTCCAGGCGAAACGGAACCAATGATTTGGGAGACAATCAACCTGAACCGAACGCTGAAGCCGACTTCGAGCGGTGTGAACATCTTTTACCCGTACAAAGGAACCGTTTTGGGCGATCAATGTTTCCGGGACGATCTGGTTGATCTTGCGAAATACAACGATTCGTTGCGGGAAAGAAGGGAATCGGTGATCAAGTACCCGGAAGAATATCACAAAAAGCTGAGGTACTATTACGATAATTGGGATGTACTGGTCAATCCGTTTGATATACGGGCCCGAATCAAGCGAATACTTGACAAGATAGGACTTCTGGAGACTGCGCGTTCGATTCGGGACCGATTGGCAAAATAAGATCATACGGATTTCGTCAGGAGGAATCATCGATGCAAAAACCGGGTCAATGTCGTTTATGCGGGGCTCGATTAGATGCTCCGGAGGTCATTGCCGAATATGTGTTTGGCGGACAGGCTGGACAATGTTTTTATAGCTGCCCGGTCTGTCATGTCGCTTTCTTATACCCTCCGATGACAGTTGAAGAAGAAAACCAGTTTTACGCCAAGGAATTCGAGAAGTTTATGGAAAGCCGATCCGGCGGAGACTTGGACTGGAGCGGTCCTCAGGCACATATCCAGACTAATCGGCAGCAGTATGAACGCCGGCACCGGCTTTTCTGCCACCTTTTGGCCCCCGGTAAAAGGGTTCTTGAAGTCGGTTGCTCATCAGGTTTCATGCTTCTCCCACTCCAGGGACTTGGTATGGAGGTTTGCGGGGTCGAACCGTCCGGCGGATTCACCTCGTTTCTGCAGGAGAAAAGAATTCCAGTGTATGAGTCAGTCGAGGCATTAAAGAAATCAGACATACGCCCGGAATTTGATTTGGTGATGCACTATTTTGTGCTGGAACACATACGCAGGCCGGTGGAATTTCTCTCAGAGTTGATGGAACTGGTGAAACCGGGTGGACATATGGTCTTTGAAATCCCGAATCGAAATGATCCGCTGGTTTCAATTTATAACATTCCTGCGTTTCATCGATTCTACTGGTCCATCGCGCACAACTACTATTTCAATCACCCTTCCGTGGGTTGGGTGCTCGATCAACTGAAGGTTTCCTACGAGATTCTAAACGATCAGCGCTATGATCTTTCAAATCACATGACGTGGGCGATACAAGGCAAGCCTGGGGGTCAGGGACGATTTAGCGGCATGTTTACACCTGAACTTGAGCAGGCATACCGCCAGAGCATGATTCAGACCGGGCACTGCGATACCCTGTTTGTGATTATTAAGAAATAAATGGGTGGGATGAAGCGAATGAAAAACGCACTGGTGACAGGTGGAGCCGGCTTTATTGGATCAACTCTGGCCCGGCGGCTTTTGGCGGATGGGTGGAAAGTACTCATCATCGATAACTTATCGACCGGATCAATAGAGAATGTGCCGCCATCGGCTGATTTTCTTCAGTTGGATGTGTCCGGCGACAGGTTCTGCGAGAGTCTGCCTTCAGGGCTTTTTGACGCTGTGTTTCACCTGGCTGCCCAGTCATCAGGGGAGATTTCCTTCGATAATCCGGAATATGATTGCCGAACCAATTGCCTGAGCACGCTGCTGCTGCTCGAATGGTGCCAGAAATGGAAGATTGAACGGTTTATCTATACCAGTTCCATGTCTGTGTATGGCAATCAGGAAAACCAGCCGGTTGATGAATCGTTCAGGCCGGAACCGACTTCTTTTTACGGGGTCGGGAAACTTGCGTCTGAAAAATACCTTAAGATTTATTCGGAGCTTGGAGTTCATACCACGGCTTTTCGCTTAATGAACGTTTACGGGCCCGGACAGAACCTGAAGAATCTGCGTCAGGGAATGGTGAGCATCTATATGGCCTATCTTTTGAAAGGGGAAGAAATCCTTGTAAAAGGCTCACCGGACCGGTATCGGGATTTGATCTACGTGGATGATGTCGTCGAAGCCTTATTGAGTGCGCTTGACAAGCCGGCTACTTACGGACAGGTCTACAATGTTGGGACCGGGGTGAAAACGACGGTTAAAGATCTGATCAATGCGGAAATCCTATCATTCGGACATGATCCACTCACCTATCCGGTACGCTATGCCGGGAACACCCCGGGGGATATGTTTGGTATATATGCCGATATAAGCGCATTGAGGGAGGCTACAGGCTGGGTTCCACGAGTTTCCCTGGCGCGAGGGCTCGAATTAATGGTTCAATGGGCTAAGAAAGTACAGGCTCAATAATACATTGATGTGCGCATATGCCATAGCTGTTCTGATGTCTCCGGAAGTGAGCTTTGAAAGAACGAGGCAGAGGAAATGGAAATAAACCTTGATAAAATAACGAAACTGGATGTGCTGGACTGTACCATCCGCGATGGTGGTTACTTAAACGACTGGGGCTTCGATGAGGCGCTGGTCCGGGAAATCTACCGGGCGGTATCCAAATCGGGTGTCGACTGGTTTGAGATCGGATACCGTGACAGCACCTATCACGGAAAGCCAAGCTGGCGGGCGGTATCTGAAGAAATGCTGAACCGGGCTGTTCAAGGCCTGAGCGGCGCCAAAATAGCCTTGATGGTTGACAGCGGAAAGGCTTCTGTCGATGCGTTTGCCGATGCGGCAGACAGCAAAATCGATCTTATCCGCATTGCCGCAAACTATGGTGATCTGGCGAATGCAAGCCGCTTAGCCGGGCAGTTCAAGTCAAAAGGATATCAAACCGCCATCAATTTGATGGGGATTACGAACCTCACCGCGGAAGAACGAAGGAAAGCCGTCAGCGAGCTGCGGTTCGCGCCGGTGGATTATGTTTATGTAGTAGACAGCTACGGCTCGTTGTTTCCCTATGAGATTAAAGAAACCCTGGGGCCTTTTATGGAACTTGAAGGCAAGAAGATCGGATTTCATCCGCATAACAGTCTGCAGCTGGCCTTTGCCAATACCCTTGAGGCCATCGACCTGGGGATCGGCATCATCGATTCCACCATTCTTGGTGTTGGGCGTGGTTCGGGTAATTTGCCGACCGAATCGCTGCTGGCCTATTTACAGAAATTTCATCCTCGGAAGTATAACACGATTCCGGTATTGAACATCATTTATGACCGGATTCAAAACTTATCCGCCGGATGGGACTGGGGATACCAACTGCCCTACCTGCTGTCCGGGATTTTTAAATGCCATCCAAGCTATGCGAAAAAGCTGATTGAATACAAGGAATTCACGATTGAAGACATGTGGAAGGCCATGGAAATCGTAAACAAGCGCCATTGCCAGGGTTTTTCAGAGGAGCTGCTCAATGAAATCACTCAGAGTGGCATTCTCGGCAGTGCGATCCCTGAGAACAGTATTCCGGATGTCCCAATCATAGCAAGTGTTGGGGGCTTGGAACTTTCCGCGGATAAACCGGAAATCACTTATCTGAACCGGCATAGTGACCGGGATATTTTGGTGCTTGCAAATGGGCCCAGCTTGTTCCAGCACAAGGAAGAAATCAAGCGTTTCATCGAAAAATATGACCCCATTATCCTCGGGGCGAATTATCTAGGGGGCCTATTTACACCGCATTATCATGCTTTCAGCAATAAGAGAAGATTCATGCAGTATATCGATAGTGTGGATCCGCAGTCGACCATTATGGTGGGCCAAGTGATTGCCCCCGATCTGATCAGGGAATACACCACTCGGCCGTATGAAACGATGTATTATCTGGACCAGTATGGCAATCCGTTCGAGATTGTCGATGGCGTCATTCAGACAAACTGCCGCACGATTTCGGTGCTGCTGCTTGGCATTGCTGCGGTCATGGGGGGCAAGCGGGTTTTTGCCGCCGGCATGGACGGCTACGTCGGAACTGATTCGCAGGGATCACTGTATTTTTACAAGGACATTAACACCATTACGGACCAGTCTATTACCATGGAACTGCACAAGTGGTGCGATTTCTACATCGGACAGATTGATCAGTACCTGGTCCGGCAGGGGAAGGAAGGGGTTCACATTATTACTCCTACCGGATATGCAAATTATTACAAGGGGATTAACAACTACATTACGGATAAGGCAGGGATGGAGAATGCTTGAGGTGCTTGGGGTTATACCTGCGCGCTATAAATCGTCGCGCTTTCCGGGGAAACCATTGGCTGAGATCCTTGGAAAACCAATGGTGATCTGGGTTGCCGAAGCGGCTTCGGCGGCACTGGGGAAAGAACATGTCGTTATTGCGACTGATGACGAGCAAATCCATGCAAGCAGTGTCCGGTTCGGTTTTCAGGCGATTATGACTTCCGACGCATGCCAGACCGGCACGGACCGGGTCAGCGAAGTGGCGGAGAAGATTGATGCCGGATTTTACATCAATATTCAAGGGGATGAGCCGCTGGTCGATCCTCGGGCTATCGCGAAGGTGCACCAATCCAACCGGCTGTATCCCGGCAGCATTATCAATTGCATGAGCAGAATTCCACCGGATGAGGATCCAGCCAACAGAAACCTGATCAAGGTAGTTACTGCGGAAGACGGAAGGCTGATGTATATGTCGCGCAGTGTGATTCCGGGAGGGAAGACCCCCTCTCCCCAGGACGAATACTACAAGCAGGTATGCATATATGGCTTCACCCGGGAACAATTGACGGCTTTTAGTGCTCTAAAAAGAAAAAGCCGCGTTGAAGCGCGGGAGGATATCGAAATTCTTCGTTTTCTGGATCTGGGCTTTTCTGTACAAATGCTGGAGGTCGAGGGCGGTTTTTCGTACGGAGTAGACGAGCCCGGAGATATATCAATCGTGGAACAGCGTTTGCGCGCCAGAGGATAATATGCTGAACCTTGCATCATACAATACCATCATCCTGGACTGCGATGGAATCATTTTAGACTCGAATTCGATAAAAACCGATGCGTTTTATGAGGTTGCCCTTGTCTACGGGCAGGAAGCAGCCCGGTCACTGGCCGCCTATCACAAACAGAATGGCGGAATTTCGAGGTATCTGAAGTTTCAGTATTTTTTCCGGGAGATTTTAGGAAAAGATCAGGCGGATCGAGAAATCCAGGCTGCCATTGATCATTATGGCGAGCTGGTGAGAGCCCGGCTGGCAACGTGTAATTTGACTGAAGGCTTGCTGGCGTTCCTGGATTCGATCCCCGATCACATACCAAAGTATGTGGTTTCCGGCGGGAATGAAGCTGAAGTGCGGGAAGCGCTGCAGCAGCAGGGCCTTGGCAGATATTTTCGGGATATTTGGGGGAGCCCGGCCACCAAAGATGAAATTTTCGGGCGCGAAATCGATACACGCACCCTGGTTCCTCCAATGCTCTATATCGGAGACAGCATTTATGATTACGAATGCGCAAGCCGGTATGGAATGGGGTTCATTTTTGTTTATCAATACACGGAAGTTCAGAATTGGCAGGATTTCTTTGAAAATAAATCCGTAACCGTTTATCAGAATCTGGCCGAGGCTGCAAACAACATTGTGTTTTAGTGGAGGATGGCATGAAAGTATTACTGGTTTACCCGAACCTGCATGGCATGAACATGCTTCCGCCGGCGATCGGCATTTTTACGGGTTTGTTAAAGAACCAAGGTTATGAAGTTCGCCTGTTCGATACCACGAACTGGATTGTACCTGGTGAAGAGGGATTTGACAGCGACAAATTAAAGGAACAAAACCTGAATGCGCGGCCATACGATGATTCCGTTTTGATGTCGGAGATTCGCGCAACCGACGTATTCCAGGATTTTCGATACTTTGTGCAAGACTACGCGCCCAACCTTATAGCGGTTTCATCTACCGAAGACATGTTCCCGCTCGGTGTGCGTTTGCTGCAGGGTGTGAAAGATCTTTCTATCCCGAAGCTTTGGGGAGGAGTGTTCCCAACTTTTGCGCCGGAACTTTGTCTTTCCTACGATGAGGTTGACATGGTTTGCATCGGTGAGGGCGAAGGCGCGCTGCTCGATCTGTGCCAGCGGCTTACATGCGGCCAGGATTATGCAGATATCCAGAATATTTGGGTTAAACGGGATGGCAAAATTATCAGAAACCCGATGAGGGCAGTGACGGACATCAACCAAAACCCCTTGGTCGATTTCAGCTTGTTTGATGAATCCCGGTATTATAGGCCGATGCAGGGGAAGGTATGGCGCATGCTGCCCGTAGAAACGCACCGGGGCTGCCCGTTCAGCTGCACATTCTGTAACTCCCCGGCCCAGCGGCAGTTGTACCGGACCAATACCGGATGTCACTTTTTCCGAAAGAAGTCCCTGGAAGCCATCCGGGACGAAGTAATGTACTACAAGAACGAACTAAAGGCTGATTCCTTATATTTTTGGGCGGACATGTTCATGGCTTACTCGGACAAGGAATTGGAAGAATTCCTGGAAATGTACCAGGACATTAACCTGCCATTCTGGTGTCAAGTGCGGCCTGAAGCGGTAAGAGAGGGACAGATCAGAAAATTGATGAAGGCCGGCCTGTTTCGCGTGGGAATTGGCATTGAGCATGGCAATGAGGACTTTCGCCGCAATGTATTGAAACGCAGAATGTCCAACGCAACGATTATCGAAAACCTCGCGATTCTGAACAAACTGGATTTGCCGTTCAGCGTGAACAATATTATCGGTTTTCCGACCGAAACAAGAGCCCTGGCGATGGATACGGTCGAGTTGAACCGGGCTCTCAATGCGGACAGCCACAATGCCTATTCGTTCACGCCGTTCCACGGAACGCCACTTCGGCTGCTGTCCGAAGAGCTTGGATACATTGCGCCCGGTCAAATTGTGACTTCCGCAACCAAGCCAACCTTGTTGAATATGCCACAGTTTCCCAAAGAAGAGATTGAGGGACTGCGGCGCTGTTTTGTTTTATATGTCAAAATGCCGAAAGAGCGGTGGAACGACATCCGTCTAGCCGAAGCGAACACCGAAGCCGGCAACCGGATTTTTGAGGAGCTCAAGGAAGAATGCCGGGAAAAATATTTATTAAACTGGCAATAGACGATATCGAACAGTCAAAGAATACGGTTCAGGGCCCTAATTCCTGGTAAAAGGACTGATTCGAAACCTTATGGTGCTTGATTTAAGATCGTCGGGAAAAATGGAGATAGAGCTGTTGGGGCGGATGCAGGAAATTGCTCTGGAAAGCCGGCATTCCTTTACTGCTTTTATTGATGAAAACTCCCGTGCGAACAAAGACAACATGGATTGGTGGGTCAGTTCGGTATCGAATAGAAATACGCTCGACAGCCCACTGTTTTATCATTTCTGCTGCCTTGCATTGGTCAAGGAACTCGCCGATAATCGGCGGCTTCCGCCGATTATCCTGACCGGATCCCCGGCACTGGCCAGTGTGATCAAGGATTACGCCAAGCAGCAGGGGATTAAGGTAAACGTTCGAACCGGGCAGTCAATCCGGGATCATATCTCACGCATGATGGCACCTATCCGGAGCTATCTTTCGGTGCTTAGCCATGTTTTTCGGCAGGCGGTAACTGCTCGCTTATCAAAAATTGATGCTCAGCCAGCCTCCGGGGAAAGCATAACGCTGGTTGAGACGTTTGTGCTCAATAACAGTTTTTCGAATGGGCGGTTTGTCGACCGCTACTATCCGGGCATGCTTGATAGTCTTGGCCCCGGGGAAGCAGGGCAAATACGGTACCTCCCCACGTTTTACGAGGTTCGGAAATATCGGGAGGTCTTTAGGTATATTCGACAGCAGGCGGACCGCTTTCTGGTGAAAGAGGATTATCTTTGCCTGCCGGATTACTGGAATGGATTGACGTATCCGTATCGTACGGGATCTTTTCGGTTTCCTCAGCAAAGTTACCTCGGTTTCAAGGTGGGTCCACTGCTGAAGGAAGAGCTCTATCGAACAGCTGCGTCGTACAGCAGTATCGAAGGTCTGTTGAAATTCAATTTTGCGAAGCGGTTACGTGGCGCCGGGGTCTCACTTAGACTGGTGGTGGACTGGTTTGAGAACCAGATTATCGACCACGGGGTGATTGCCGGTTTGAAACGAAGTTATCCAGACGTTCCGGTCATAGGGTATTCGGGATACCCGCTTCCGCAGACCTATCTCTGCGCTTTTCCGACCGAAGTCGAAATGGATGCGGGTATTCTCCCGGATGAAATCGTGGTCATTGGGGCCGGATGGGTACAAATGATCCGCATGTTCTGCCCAAAGTTACACGTAACCGTTGGCCCGGCTTTCCGATTTCAGGGGGTTGGGAAAGAATATGGCATAGAGCGGACGGATAACCGGTTTACGGTACTGGTGGGGCTGCCGATTCGGGAGCAGGATGGGCTTGCCATCCTGCGGCTTTTAAAACGGACGATTTCGCAGCGGCCTGAACTTGCCGATTATCGCTTTTGCATAAAGCCGCATCCGTCCTATAATGTTCGCTTGTTTAAACAACACCTGGGACGTCAATGGCCAGACGCGTTCGAAATCGTCGAAGGCAGTTTTGATGAATGGGTGTCGCAAGCCGATTTGCTGATCAGCAACGCGTCCAGTACTTGTATGGAAACCTTGGTCCGCGGCGTTCCCGTGATCATTGCCGGGAATCAGGGCGGATTAACGCCTAATCCGATTTCTTCTGAGATCGATCAAGCGCTCTGGCGCATCTGTTTCTCGCCGGAAAGCCTGGGCGAATCAATTGCCTTTTTTGAATCAGCCGGCGACGAGCGGCGTCCCGAGTGGCGTGAATATGGGAAACAAGTTGCTGCCCGATTCTTTTCTCCGGTCAGCGCCGAAAGCGTTCACCGGCTGCTTCGTTGGCCGCAGGGCTATTTGATGGCCGGGAACGGGAGTGAGGAATGACACCCATAGCAGGCGAGCTGACATCGCGGCTGCAGAACCGTTAACGACAAAAGGATGAGTAGGAGACAATCGTTTTGGAAACAGCCGGGGCCAACAGCAAAGAGCCGTTTCGGGAAAAAGAATTACAATCCGCAGCAGAATCGATTGCGCGGGCAGCCGGGGCCCATATCATGGCTGAGCAGTTGGTTGGCCGCAAGGTTTTGGCCGAACTGAGCAGCGATGTGAAGCTGGAAGCGGACCTGATACTGGAACGATTTATTCTGGCTGAACTGAGCAGTCGGACTGGTCTGCCGATCCTTTCCGAAGAGTGCGGCTGGGAGGCCGGCCGGGAATGCGGATCGGGTCCGCACTGGATTGTGGACCCGCTGGACGGCACAGTAAATTTCTCGCGGGCGATCCCCTTAAGCTGTATTTCAATCGCGCTTTGGGACGGCACCAGACCGGTGCTTGGCGTTATCTACGATTTTTACCGGGATGAATGCTTTTCCGGCTTGACCGGGCACGGGGCCTGGCTAAATGGGGAACCGATGCGGGTCAGCGAGGTGGCGGACAAGCATCGGGCTATGATTTGTACCGGGTTTCCGCCGGTCACCGATTTTAATTCGCCGGCCCTAACGAAGTTTGTGGACCGGCTGCGGGCGTACCGGAAGGTCCGGTCCTTAGGATCGGCGGCCTTGTCGATCGCCTACGTGGCATGCGGCCGAATGGATTTGTATATCGAAAATGATTTGCGGATCTGGGATATTGCCGCTGGTATTCCAATGGTACTAGCCGCCGGAGGACAGGTCCGATACGAGCCGACCAGCATTCCGTTCGGATACCGGATTGCGGCCGCAAACCAGGCCCTGGGTCTTCTGGAAGATCTGGAACCGTGGAACGGCTGATTCGCGTCAGATAATTGGGAGAGAAAGTCAAAAAGCGAGGGAAGCACGATGAAAGTGGCAATTCTGTGCGGCGGTTATGGAACCCGCATCCGCGACGTGGCGGACAACATTCCGAAACCGATGATCCCGATCGGCGGGTATCCGATCCTGTGGCACATCATGAAATATTACGCTTCCTCAGGGCATAACCGCTTTGTGCTTTGCCTGGGCTATAAGAGCGAAGTGGTAAAGGATTTCTTCTTAAATTACGAGGCCCACACCAAGGACTTCACGATCAATCTGGGCTCGCGGGCTATTGACTATCATAACGACCATGGCGAAAGGGACTGGCAGATCACGCTTGCCGAGACCGGGTTGAACGCCATGACCGGCGCCCGGGTCAAACGGGTGGCGAAATACCTCCAGGACGAGGAGAACTTTATGCTGACCTACGGGGATGGCGTAGGCGATATCGACTTGGACCGCCTGGTCGATTTCCATAAATCGCATGGCAGGATTCTCACGGTCACCGGGGTTCGGCCGCCAGGCCGCTTCGGCGAATTGATGTGTGACGAATCCGGACGGGTCAGCGAATTCAACGAAAAGCCGCAGGCGAGCGGCGGCCGGATATCCGGTGGCTACTTCGTATGCCGGCGCGAGATTTTCGATTACCTGGATGACCGGGAAAACCTGGTCTTCGAGACCGAGCCCATGAACCGGCTGGTTCGGGACGGTCAGCTTATGATGTACGAGCATGACGGTTTCTGGCAGCCGATGGATACCTATCGGGACTATACCCTGCTCAACGATCTGATCGAAAAGGGGAAAGCGCCGTGGATCAAATGGTAGGCGGCAGTATCTGGCCGTTCTTCAAAGGAAAACGCGTTCTGGTGACCGGACATACCGGGTTTAAAGGTTCCTGGCTGGCCTTTTGGCTGCATGAGCTTGGAGCCAAGGTTGCCGGTTACGCGCTTGCACCGGAACGGGAAAACGATCATTTCCACCTCTTAGGATTAGCGGATAAGATTCATCATGTCGAATCGGATATTCGCGATGAGCAGGCGCTGATAAAACTGTTTGCCGATTTTCAGCCTGAAATCGTCATTCACCTGGCGGCGCAGGCGCTGGTGCGGCAGTC
The DNA here is from genome assembly GCA_050258755.1 of Solirubrobacterales bacterium. Classification (GTDB taxonomy): domain Bacteria; phylum Bacillota; class Syntrophomonadia; order Syntrophomonadales; family DTU052; genus JBLMZI01. The sequence goes on from JBLMZI010000011.1 coordinate 391,435, forward strand.
CTACCAGGAACCTAAACACACATTTGACACGAATATCGGCGGGTCCGTGAACCTGCTCGAAGCGGTTCGGGCCACATCCTCGGTGCGCTCACTGGTCTACATTACCTCAGATAAAGCTTATAAAAATAAAGAATGGATCTGGGGCTACCGCGAAAACGACGAGCTGGGCGGGCGCGATCCGTACAGCGCATCGAAAGCGGCGGCGGAATTGGTTTTCCAATCATATCTCGATTCGTTTCTCGGCGCCCGGGAAGGATTCGGCGCTGCCAGCGCCCGAGCCGGGAACGTGATCGGCGGCGGCGACTGGTCGCCGGACCGGATAGTGCCGGATACGATTCAGTCGCTGGTAAACGGCCGGCCGGTCGAGCTCCGGAATCCATCGGCAACCCGGCCCTGGCAGCATGTGCTCGAACCGCTTTCTGGCTATCTTACGCTGGCAGCCCGGCTTTACGAGCAGCCGAAACAGTTTCAGGGATCCTGGAATTTCGGCCCGGAGGGCAGCGGTATGCATACGGTGAAGGATCTGGCCGAACAAATTATCACGAACTGGGGCAGCGGGACGCTGGAAGTCCGGCCTGACCCGAACGCGCCGCACGAAGCCGGTCTCCTTCATTTGAACTGCGATAAAGCCCGCTATGAGCTGAACTGGCGGCCGCGCTGGGGTTTTGAAAGAACGGTCGCCGAAACGGCTGCATGGTATCGGGATGTCTCGCTGGGTAAGCAGGCCGAGACAATCACTCGAGTGCAGATAAATGCTTACATGGACTCGGAAAACCATCTTGGCAGGCGAAACTAGGAGGACAGATCATGATTGAAGGGGTCAAAATCACACCGCTGAAGCAGATTCTGGACGAACGCGGCAAAGTGATGCACATGCTGCGCGCCACCGACGAAGCCTTTGAGTCTTTTGGCGAGATCTATTTCTCCGCCGTCTATCCCGGCGCGATTAAAGGCTGGCATATTCACCGCATTATGACCCTGAACTACGCCGTACCGCATGGCCGGATCAAACTGGTGCTGTACGATGATCGTCCAGGTTCTTTGACCCAGGGCGAGTTGATGGAAATATTCATGGGACCGGATAACTACAGCCTGGTGACGATTCCCCCCAATGTATGGAATGGATTCAAAGGGATCGGAACCGAAATGGCGCTCGTAGCCAATTGTTCAACCATTCCCCACGATCCTGAGGAAATCGACCGGCTCGATCCGTTTGATCCGTCGATTCCATACAACTGGGAGATCAAGCACCGATGAGTGATATCATCCTGATTACCGGCGGCCTCGGGTATCTGGGCGGCCGGATTGCCCGCTGGTTATCCGAAAATACGGCGTATTCGATCCGGATCGCCGACCTGGCTGTTCGGGCTAAAACGCCCGACTGGCTGCGCGGCGAGATTGTTCAAGCCGATTTGACGTCAGAGGACGATATGCGTCGGGTTTGCCAGGATGTACGGCATGTGGTTCACCTGGCGGCATTAAACGAAATTGATTCGGCCCGTGAACCGGATCGTGCGCTGTTGGTGAATACCCTGGCAGCGGCGCGGCTGGTTCGCTGCGCGTCCGAAGCCGGCGCTGAGAAGTTTCTTTATTTTTCTACCGCCCATGTTTATGGCGCACCGTTGACCGGGACCATCGCCGAAACCACGCTGCCGCGCCCGGTGCACCCCTATGCCATGACCCACTACGCGGCTGAGCAGTATGTATTGGCGGCCAGGGATCTTGGCCAAATCGAGGGGATTGTGGTTCGTTTGTCCAATGGGATTGGCGCGCCGGCGGACCCGGCGGTCAGCCGCTGGACGCTGGTCGGGAACGATCTGTGCCGCCAGGCGGTGACCAACCGGGAACTGATCTTGAAATCAAGCGGAATGCAGCAACGGGATTTCATTACTCTGGAAGATACAGCCCGCGGTGTGGAGCATCTGCTGACGATTCCGCGGGAAGCTGCTCAGGACGGATTGTTCAATCTGGGTGGGGCGTGTTCATTTTCCATTTATGAAGTGACCCAGCGAATCGCGGCCCGCTGCAAAGCCGTGCTCGGGTTCGAACCGCCGATTTCCCGCCAACCGCCGGGACCAAACGAGCAGAGTCAGCTGCTGGATTACCGGATCGATAAGCTTCAAGCGACGGGATTCGAATTAACCGGGGACCTGGATCAGGAAATCGACGATACGATACGGCTGTGTCAAAGTGCGTTCACCCAATACTAAATCCGGATAAAGAAAACTGTCCCGGATCTTGTGCGCAGCCAAAAATTTTTGGGAAGAAAGAAGAGCTGCTCCGTGAAACCCAACCCATGTCTGATTGAATGTACCATGAGAGATGGCAATTACTCTGTGGATTTTAAATTTACAGAGAAAGATACCAGGATGGTCACACGGAAACTGGCTGAAGTCGGTTTCCGATGGATCGAAGTCGGCCACGGGTTGGGCCTTGGGGGCAATTACTCGGGAAAGGGATCGATGCCTGCCTCGGACGAAGCCATGATTCGGGCAGCCCGGGAAGGGGTTGGGGATCAGGCCCGGATTGGGATGTTTTTTATCCCCGGAATTGCACGGCTTGAACATCTCAAGCTCGCCAAAGAAGCCGGGTTGGACTTCGTACGTATCGGCATTGACGCTCCCCGCACCGCGGAGGCCTTGCCGTATTTAACCAAAGCCAGGGAGCTTGGCTTAATTCCATGCCTGAATATGATGAAATCATATTCGTTATCGCCGGAACAATTTGCGGACAAGGCGGCAGAGTCCTCGCGTGAAGGAGCTGAGATCGTCTACTTTGTGGACTCATCCGGTTCCATGCTTCCACAGGACATTGCACGTTACATAGAAGCAGCCAGGGAAAAAACCGATTGCGAGCTTGGTTTCCACGGTCACAATAATCTCATGATGGCGGCAGCCAATAGTATACAAGCATTCCAGAGCGGAGCCCGGTTTATTGACGCGACATTGTTTGGGCTGGGCCGCAGCGCGGGGAACACACCCACGGAAGTAATATTGGCGATTTTTGATTTGATGGGGATATCAACTGGAATCGACCTGTTTGCCGTTATGAACATCGGGGAGGCCTATGTGTGGCCGTTGGTTTCCCAGATGAGCAAACCGACCATGACCAGCGTTGCGATGGGGTACGGTCGGTTTCATTCCGGATTTCTTCCAGCGGTTGCTGATGCTGCTTCCCGGCACGATTGCGACGTTCGTAAGCTTTTAGTGGCTATGGCGTCAATTGATTGTACGGAAATTATTCCCGATGTTCTGGAAGCGCAGGCGGTGAAGCTCGCTGGCAGCCGATCCGAATCGGTGTCAAACCTGCTGGTGGACTTTCAGGGGGAGGGGTTTACCACCGGGACGATACGTAACTCGCTGGATTCTGTTGAAAGCCTTATTGAAGGGCTTGTTGTCACCAGTGCCAAAAGGCCCGGCAGCATGGTTGCATTGCTTCTTGCACCGAGTGAAACGCAGCAGGACGGACTCGTTCTTGCTGAATACCTATTGACGGATTCACAAGCAGTGATCGGAAAAGTAACCTTCGGGTCCATAGAGATTCTTGAGCAGACAATTGCTGCGTGCAGCCAAGAAGTGTCAGTATTTCTACTGGACCAGCACTCGGAATGGGCCCGGAGCGCGCTTGATACCGTAGTCCGCAGCATTGAATCGAAACGGGTCATGATAGTCAGAGACAAAGAGTTAAGGGCTTCTTACATTACCAAGGTAATGGATGTAATCGCCGGGCAGGCCGGGCGGGAAAACCTTTTGATTTACCGAAGCGATCCAATGATTAGTCGAGCCGTACAGATCGGGCTCCCTTTCGAGCATATTTTTCGAATGGATCACGGGGAGCGGTTAGGCGCAGCCGATGATAACAGAATCATTTCATTGGGCAGCATGGATGACCTGCGGGATTTGAATATCCATTTTAACGCCGTCCTTTGTTCCACCTGGCTTTCTCGGGAGGAAAGAGAGCGTCTTGAACGGCTTATGGTGCCGGCGGGGCGGATACTTATTTCGACTCCTGGATTCTGGACAAGTACAAATGATGAGGACAAGCGTTTGACGGGAATGAATACGAACTTGGCTTATGTAGGCGTTGTTGAGCAGAACCGGGCGCTGTGGTTAAATCTGTGAACTATGCGGTCGGTTTTAATCGGGTTTCGCGAAGATAATGGGATGAAGGGATAGGGGAGCAGCGGATGAACGCAATCGAATGGTTAAGACAGGTACCGGAACGAAACGCTGAGCGGGAATTCTTACTTGATTCCATAACCGGAAGGGTATTAACCTATGAAGCCCTGCACGAGTCGGCATGCAGAATTGCCGCGGACCTCAACAGCAGAGGGTTGAAACGGGGAAACCGCCTTGCACTTGTGCTGAACAACTCGGTCGAAATGGCGCAGGTATACTTCGGTTGCATCTACGCGGGAATTACCGTGATTCCACTTAACCCGGTACTCTCAGAAAGTGACGCGCTCTTCATCCTGACGCATTGTCAGGCGGACGCGCTGATTACTGCTGCCGCTTCGATGGCGCTGATTTCCGGCGAGGAGATCGTGACCAAACTGCCCCAAACCGTTTTGTTCCTGACCGACGAAAAAACCGAAACCCCGGACTGGGCGCTTCCTTGGCATCCGGATGATTTGCCCGGCGCACCAGCTTTCATTCCTTACGAGGCGATGACGCCCGACGATGTTATCGCCATCGTATATACTTCTGGGACTACATCTCGTCCCAAAGGCGTGGCCCATCGTTTATCGAGCTTTGTTGAGAATGCCCGCTCATTCTGCCGGCGTATGGGAATAGACGCGAATAACCGGTTTTATGCTGTTTTATCGATGAGCTACATGGGGGGCTTTTATAATCTTCTTTTGCTTCCCTTTATTGCGGAAGCGAGCGTTGTTCTAGCGAAAGCTTTTGATGCCAGAGCGGCGTTGAGTTTTTGGAAAACCGTGCGCCAGTATGAGGTGAATACGTTATGGCTGGTGCCAACGATAATGTCGATATTAATGGAATTAGACCGAGGCCGTGACGGCGAAAAACTGTGCCGGGAAACGATTCGCCTGGTATTGGTGGGGACGGCTCCGCTGACCATTAAACGCAGACATGATTTCGAAAAACGATATGGGATTCGGGTTTACGAAAACTATGGATTGACGGAGCTTCTGTTCGTTACCACGAATTTTCCTCAACAACCTTCGTTAGATGGCTGTGTGGGGCGTGTTCTTCCAGGGGTACAGCTGGCGGTTGTCGACAGCAATGGATTGGGTGTCCCTTACGGGGAGGAAGGGGATATTCTGGTTGCCACTTCCCAGCTCATGGAGGGCTATTACGAGGGAGATTGCTGGCGCCCCGCGCCGGAATTATACCCTGACGGCTGGTTCGCGACCGGCGATGCGGGCATCCTTACGGCAAACGGCGATCTTTTTATCACTGGACGTAAAAAGGACTTGATAATACGAGGCGGCTTTAACGTGAGCCCCGCGGCAATCGAAAACGTACTGATGGAGCATCCTGAGGTGGCCGAATGTGCCGTTGTAGGGGTGCCGCATCAGCATTATGGAGAAGATGTGGCCGCCGTGGTTCGTTTGCGGCCTGGTGCCGATTTTGCTAAGGTTAAACAAGAAATGATGCAGATTGGGAAGGAACGGCTTGCCGCAACCCAGCGCCCGTTTGCGATAGTGGAAATTGAAGAGCTTCCGCGCACTTCGAACGGAAAAATCAGAAAAGACCTGGTACGCGAACTGTTGATTCACAAGCTTGGCTTAACGCAGCTGAATACGGCGGCGAGTCCCGGCCAACCAGCCGGAAAACGCAGTTCCTCGTTGGATTTGCGCCGAAAAGTGGATTTGACCCTGCCGATTCGGGAAGGGATGGTCACGTATCCACGTTATTGGCACCCTATGGTTGAAATCACCCAGTTGGGCCGGCTGGTGGTTGAGGAACGGGAAACCCACCGGCTGGTTCTCGGAACGCATACCGGCACCCACTGTGATGCGCCAAGGCATTGCCTGATCGAGGGCGGGACGCTGGAGACACTGTCGCTGGACGTATTGATTGGAAAAGCATTCGTGTTCGATTTCAGTTTCTGCCAACCGGGTCAGCAGGTTGAGGTGAAAGATTTATTGGCGGTCATTGGAGAACACTGTCCGGAGAGAGTTCTGCTCCGGTTTGACTGGTCGGAACACTGGGGCTGTAAGGATTATTACACCGATCAGCCATACCTTTCCAAGGAAGCCGCCGAGTGGTTTGTTGAGCATGGGGTGAAACTCCTCGGGATGGACATTGCATCCCCGGATAATCCTGCCGGCGGCAGCCTGGATGTGCACAAAACGCTGCTGGGGGCGAATATCATTCTCGTTGAATATCTGTGCAACCTGAAGGAAATCAAAGGCAGTGAAATAGATCTGATTGTAGCACCGCTGAATATACCGGGCGTGGATGGATCGCCGGTACGGTGCATCGCTTTGGAATAAGGCCGCTTAATCCAGATTAATAGCGGATTATGGATCGGATAAAGGGGGATGGAATAGAATGGCGCATGTTCCCGGTGATGTCATGATACTGCCGCACGAAAACGGGCGGTGGGTGATCTATAATGCATTTGCACGCTCAGCGCTCGGGGTTGAAACTCCGGCATTGGAAGGGATTCGAGCTGCGGAAAAGATGGACTTGACAGAACTGGAACGAGTTTATCAGGACCGTTTCTTTTCTGTTTGGGATATCCAGCGGTTTTTTGGTGACCGGGAAGGGCTGATGGAAGACCCGTCGAGGTTTATCCGCGACGCAGGCTGTTGGCCCGAAGCGGAGTCAATCGCCATTTCGGAACTGGTCAAGAGGCTCAAACAGCATCATTTGCTGGTCGATGACCTTCAAAGTTACCGTGCCCGGTTTGCTCCCAAAAACAGTGTGTTGGACAAAAAACATTTTGGCAACCTGCACCAGCAATTGGGCCAGGAGCTTATGCTTAACCGTCGTCAGGATCCGGCTAAATGGTGGGTCAGTCAGAAATTCGCACCTGACATGCTGTCCATCAAAGAAGGACCTTATCGGGCGATTCAGCAGTATTTTCTGGAAAAGTATTTTCCGGCGCGCTTAGCGCCGGGGAATACCGTTCTTGATGTCGGATGCGGAACCGGATTCTATTCGAACATGATGGCTCGTACCGGGGCACAGGTACTTGGGATTGACCCAAATGAAGAGTACATCGAAGTTGCCTCCCGCTGTGCGGAGACCGGTGCCCGCTTTAGCGCCATGCCGATCGGACAAAAAGGCGCTATGGACAGCATTGCTTCGGATTCCATGGATTTCGTTTTCATGAGTGACGCCCTGTTGTTTTACTTCGTTCCGGTTGGCCCGGGATTTGAAGCTGACATATCGATTTTGTTGGCGGAGATTCACAGGGTGTTGAAACCAACCGGCCGGTTTATCAGCCTGGAACCGCATTCGGTTTTTTACCAGATTCCGTGGTTGGGTGAAGAAACTGCACCAATTGCGATCAATACGGAGTACTTAACGAAGAGTTTCGGTATTACCCCCAGTCTGGGTCAACTGGTCCAGGCCTACGCCCGAGCTGGTTTCAATGTATCCTGGATGGAGGAGCTCACCCCGGACCCCGATTCCGCGAAGGATCATCCCAGGGCATACAGTTTCGCGCAACAGTTCCCGCAGTGGCACTTGTTTGAGCTTGCGCCGAAAAAGGATCAGTAAATGGCCGGGGTTATTGGCGGCAGTCACATTTGCGGAAGCTGTTCGAATCCGACTCAAAAGGCCGGGTTGTTGGCCGATGCCGGGTACGAAATTTTATTTTCCCGTCATGATCCAGCCGGTCCGGCGCAAAAAAATGCGTTTCTGCGTTACAACAACGGCCCACAGGATGTGTGTTTTCTGAAATCAACTGCCGGACTGGCCGTGGAGCTGCTCGACCATCGATCGCCCAGCGAGTTGGACGCACCTTATCACATTCTGCTTGGCACTCCGTCCGGGGCGATGCTGATAAGAAAAAAAGGTTTTACCAACTCGACCGAACAGGCGCTTTCAGAAGCGGTCGGTTATGATGTGGAAGTGTACCATTTTCCCGGCACCGGTCTTTCGTATTATGGCCCAAGCGGACCATATCAGGCTTCCAATGGTCTGCGGACCATCGTAATGGAATGCCGGAATCTTAACGAATCAGTCGGATTCTGGCAGGGGAAAATGGGATTCCGGGTTATCAAATCGGCGCCGTCTTCCTCGCTGCAGTGGTGTTTACTCAGGATTAAGTCGATATTTCCGGTATGGAGTCCGGAACTGCTGCTGGTGCAAACCGGAATTGAACCAATGACAGCTTATATTGACGATCGGGGCTGGACGTGTTTCTCGCTCCTGGTCACGCGCATTGACCGAATGCTGGATCGGCTGTCCGCCGCCGGCGCCGCGGAAATTGGTGAGCCGTTTATCCTGCAGCGGGACGGAAAACCGGTACGGTTGTGTTTTTTAAGAGGTCCAGATCGAGAGATTGTTGAATTGGTCGAAATTGGTTAAGTTTTCGGGAGGCTGGGAAATGGAGTTTCGTCACGCAAAAAAGACCGAATATCCACAGGTAAAGGCATTTTTTGAATCCTTCTTCGGAGAGGATTTCTATAAAATGAGGCCCCAGTTTTTCAACTGGCTTCACGCTGACCACCCTTTGCATGACCGATGTGCCGCACCGGACGAATATACCTGTTTCGCCGCTTTTGACGGGGATATTCTGGTTTCCTGCATCAACTACGTGCCTTTTGACCTGTATGTGGACGGTATCGCTTATCCTTCCTGCCGGTCGGTTGGGTGGCTGTCCCGTTCCGATTATTCCGGAGCGGTAGGCGGTCTTTTACTGCGTAAAAACTTCCGGCGTTTCAATTATTATATGGCGATGGGCGATACCGAATGGGTGAAAACCATTTATACCACGCAATTTGGCTTTCAGTACCAGCATAACATCGGTCGGGTGGTGATGGTTGGCTCAGCGGAACGGGCGATTGAACTACTAAAACGGAACCCAGAATTGGATCAGACCAATTTTGAGCCGCTTCACGATTGGGAACGCAGAACGTACGCGGCCGCTCAGGAGGGGAACTACACCCGTATTGCCAAGATTGAGGATTTGAATCCGGCGTACTGGGATGATCATCTGAAACGGCACCGGGCTACCGTCGCCCGTGATCCGCAATATATTCAGTGGCGTTATTTCAACGACCCGACGCTGCAATACGATATCATTTCCAACCAGGCTTCCCAGGAAACCGGTATTGCAATTGTCCGGGTTGAGACGATTCGTGACAGTAAGGATACCGTAGCCCGGTTGGTTGATTTTATGCCGACACAGGGGAATGAGCAAGTGCTGGCTCAGGCGGTCGCCAGCTATCTGATTGACAGTAAGGCCGTCTTTCTCGATTTCTTCTGTGGATCCAGAGAGAATACCGCACAATGGCTGCCGTTTCCCTTTATTGCTGAAGAAAAGCATCTTCTCTATCGGTTCCCAAGAATATTTCAGCCGCTTGAATGGCGTGATCGATACAGTATTAACGCGTCATTCGGACGGAATGCCAGGATGTCCTGTCCGCTGGTTGACCAGGAACAGACGTATTTTACCAAAGGCGATCCCCTGCAGGATGTCCAGGTGAATGCGGGTTATTATACAAGAGGCTTCTAGATTTAAAAGATAGATGAGCGCAGGGGGAACGATAAGGCTTCTTCATCTGTCGAATCTTTGTCAGGTACAGTTTTCCGGAAATTAGTCGAGGGGGGAAGGAAAATGGAACCTCAAAAGCAGATTTATCTTGTTCACTGCGTTGATACAGAAGGTCCGATGTACGAACCGTTGGCCGCCACGGCGGAGCGCCTGTGGAACACGTTTGGACTGAAGTATGATCTAACACCCGACCAGCTTAACCGGCTGCAGCAAGGATACGATATTCCCGATCATTTGAAAGAACAGGTCAAAGAGTTTGTTTCGCAGAACCGTTTAAGCTATAAAAGCAGCTGGACGGAAATTGACGAAATGGTGAACGAGCTGATGGATGACCGCTGGCGCATGCAATATGCTGATGACTTTGGCCAGGGGTATATTTTTAATTGGTTTATTCTCGACTACGTGGGATTCGAAACCAATCCCCGGCGCAGAGCGTTTGGCTTTCATGCCATATTTGAACACTATCAAACCATGCTACAAAATAATAAACGGACGGATGACCGGCTGTACTGGCATTACCACCCGGTTTCATTCTTCCTCGAGGCGCATAAGAGCTGCAATAACTTCAGCAACTCCAATTTGCACCTTCAGATCTGGGCGCGCAGGATCATTGATCATTTGCATTTCCCGGTTGCGTTTCGTCCCGGCTGCCATACGGAAAGACCTGATATAAACCTGTTTTTGGAGCAATGGATTCCGTTTGATTTCGGTAATCAAGGAATGAAAGAACGGCAAGAGGACCAACTGCAGCAAGACCTGGCGGGCGGTAGGTACGGCGATTGGCGCAGAGCTGTGGATGATTGGGAAACCTATCATCCTGACTTTTACGATTATCAAAAGAAAGGGACCATGAAGCGCTATATCGCGCGATGCCTGAATCTTGACGCCAGATTAAGACCGATCACGGAACCGGAAATTGAACGCGCTTTTCAGCGGGCCGATGCCGGGAAACCAACCATTCTGGCTATTACCAATCATGATTCGAGGGAAATGCGTCCTGCCGTGGATTGGTTTATGAAAACGGTTCGAGCTGTTCAAGTGCGTTATCCGGAAGTAAAAATTGTCCACAGCAACGCGGTTCAGGCAATCAGACGCTGTGAAAATATGCCGGAGGAACGGCCGACCGAGCTTTCTTTTCGGTGGGACCAGAACTGGCTTTTCGTGACCGCGGACAAGCCTATTTGGGGACCGCAGCCATTCCTGTGTTTTAAAACCCTGGATCAGAGATATTACTTTGAAAACTTCGATTTTCAAGGCGATTTATCCTGGAGTTTTGTTTTTGACCAGGAAACGGTCCGGTTGGACCAACTGGAGTCGATCGGTGTTGCCACCAATGACAACTATGGAAATACATCCGTTTATGTTCTTTCAGCAGATCAAAATCTGGAAAAAACGAGGAGCCGGTTATACAGGGGTTAGTTTATAAGCGGATGCCTGCAAAATCATTTTGGGAAAAGAGGTTGGTAAGAGATGGAAGTGCAAAAAAAAATTAAGGAAATCTTAGCGGAATTAAATGAAGATCTGGTGGTTGGCGTTGATGATCCGCTGCTGAGCAGCGGATTGATTGATTCGCTTATGATTTTGGCAATCATCAGTCGGATTGAAGAAGAATTTCAGCTTGAATTCAATGATGATGAGCTTGAGGCGGAAAACTTTGAAAGCATCAGCCGGATTGAGAAAATGATTGCATTGAAGATGCAGCAGTAAGAAACTCGAAAACGGATGAATCGGAGCACTTTTTTCCGGGAGGCACTGTTCTGAATGAGTATCGGCGCGGGTTTGCGAAATCGGCAGCGCCCCACACTTTACCAGATACAGCGCCGGAATATGCATGGTATGTTGGATGCGTGGTGACGAAATGCCGAAAGTCAGCGTAATCATGAACTGCCTGAACGGGGAGGATTACCTTCGCGAGGCGATTGACAGCGTATTTGCCCAATCCGAAACGGATTGGGAACTTGTATTTCTTGACAACGCGTCAACTGACCGCAGCGGAGAGATTGCCCGTTCATATGGGGAAAAGGTGAAATACTTCTGGAATGACGAAACGATTCCGCTCGGCGCCGCCCGCAATCAGGCGGTTGCGCTGGCGGCGGGAGAATATGTCGCCTTTTTGGATGCGGATGATGTTTGGAAACCTGAAAAACTGGGCCGCCAACTGGCATTAATGGATGCCAAACCCACGATGGGCCTTACGTTTACGAACGCGACGATTTATCACCAGTATGACGGGACCGCAAACACAGCTTTTCAGGGGCTTGGCCAACTCCCGCCGAGAGGACGAATGTTCGGCTATTTATTGATGAATCAAATCATCACCATGTCCACGGTGGTGGTTCGCCGGGAAGCGCTGGCGAATCAGCCGGAAATCTTTGATCCGCGTTATACCTGGGCGCCGGAATATGACCTCTTTCTCCGGATTGCCTATGAATGGGAATGCGATTATATCGATGAACCGATGGCTTTGTATCGGGTTCACAAAGCTTCGACCAGTGAGCGGCTGTACAGCCGCCGGCCGATTGAACTGCGCATGACGCTTGAAAAACTGTTGGATCGGTACCCGCTGATGCTGAAGGAATACCCTGAAGCGGTAGCCGCCAACCGCCGCATCATCGCGATTGAACAGGGAAAAGCCAGCTGGCGGGAAGGGAAAATCGGGGAAGCCCGGGCCGCTTTTGCCCAGTACATTCCGTCCCCGCTCTATACGGCGGCCTGGTTGGCAACTTTAGTACCCTATTCCTGGGTCATCAAGACCTGGCAGTTGGTCAGCCGGATGCGCCGCGTGAGGTATGGTGCCGATGGATAAAACGATTCTGATAACCGGCGCAGGTGGCTTTCTAGGGCGGTGTTTCGCTTCCCGGCTTGCCGCGGCCCGGCCAGACCTGAAAATCATTGCCGCTGAGCGGCCTGCGGCGCCGGCCTGGGAGCTGCCGGCCGGGGTTGAAATGATTCGATTTGACGTGACTGAACCGATCGAAATCAAAGCCCAGCCTGCTGTCATATTCCATATTGCGGGTGAGAAACTGGATGAAAGCCGCATGGACAGTGTGAACAGGGGCGGAACAGCCAGTCTTCTGGCCTGGGCTCGGAGTGCCGGTGTCCGCCGCTTTATCTACCTGAGCAGTGTCGGAATTTATGGTGCCACTTACAACAGTGGAGTTATTACCGAGGCGAGCCCAGCGAAGCCGCGGAACCGGTATGAGCAATCGAAATACGAGGCGGAGAACCTTGTGCGGTCCGCCGGCGAATCAGGCGGTCTCGAGACGGTGATTCTGCGGCCCAGCAACGTGTTTGGGCGAATGGATCAGGGGGAATTACCGCTGCTGAATATGATCCGGATGGTCAGGAAAGGCTGGTTTACCTATATCGGGGAATCGGCTACTTGTTTCAATTATATTGCGGTCGAGGATGTCGCCGACGCCTTGATTGCGGCGCTCCAAAAAGAAGCCGGGGGGCGGGACTATATCCTAAATACACCGGTTCTGCTGCGGGATGCCGTATATATTATCGCAAGCGAGCTTGGCCTGCCGGCTCCGGCGCGCACCCTGCCAGTCTGGAGCGGAAAACTGGGCGGGGAGATCGCCGCCGGCCTGTCCGCGCTGACCGGGCGAAACCTTCCGTTCAACCGGGAGCGTTTCCGCGAACTGACCAACACCACTTGCTTTGACGGCACTCGCATTACGCGGGAGCTTAATTTTGATTACCCAACCGGGGTACTGCCGGCACTGCGGGAGCTGACCCGGTTCTATCGTGTTACGGGATTGTTGTAAAGAATAACAACGCTATGAAACGAGAAGAGCCCCTGCACTCCGCAATTCCTGAGGAATCACAGCGGATGAAAGGACTAAGGAGGAGAATCTATGCCAACCGATTTCCTCGAGGTGACCGAACTGGCCGGCGACGAAGTCAGCGCCGAGCAGGTTGAGCGGATGTGGCACCGATACGTGTGGGCGGGGGAATACTGCCGGGACCGGGACGTAATCGAAGCCGCCTGCGGGACCGGGCAGGGATTAGGATATTTGGCCGGCCTGGCCAGAGGTCTGACTGGTGGGGACTACTCCCAGGCCATGGTGGACCGGGCGAAAGCGCACTATGGCGACCGGGTCAACGTGATCCGCTTTGATGCCCAGCAGATGCCGTTTCCGGACCGTACCGCTGATGTGATTATGCTCTTTGAGGCCATTTACTATCTCCCATCCGCCGAAGCCTTTGTGAAGGAAGCGCGGCGGGTGCTTCGTCCCGGCGGCCGGGTACTGATCGCCACCGCCAACAAGGATTTATATGATTTTAATCCAAGCCCGTACAGTCACCGTTACTACGGTGCGGCGGATCTGACCGCGCTTTTTGCGGCCCAGGGATTTCGGACCGAGCTGGCCGGGATGACCCGTGTGGATGCGCTGCCTCTGCGCCAGCGGCTGCTGCGGCCGGTCAAAAGCCTGGCCGCCCGCTTCAATCTGATTCCGGAAACCATGGCCGGGAAAAAAATCCTCAAACGACTTGTTTTTGGAGGGCTGGTGACCATGCCGGCGGAAATCACCGCCGAAATGTTCGCATATACGGAACCGGAACCGGTTCCGACAGACTGTCCGGATTCGGTGCACAAGGTTTTGTATTGTGTTGCCACACTCAACGAGGATTGATACTCTGATTAGAGACTCCGCACCATGTTTTTGGAAGAGGGAGAGCATTTCCTGGGGAGGGAATTCATGTTCAAGCGGGCCTTTGATCTATTGGCATCCCTGGTGGGATTGATCGTTTTCAGTCCGGTTTTTCTGGCCCTGGCGATTGCCATCAAGCTCGAAACAACCGGCCCTGTCTTTTATCGCGGCCCTCGGGTCGGGTTAAATGGGAAACCGTTTAAGATTTTCAAGTTTCGGACCATGGTGCAGGATGCGGACAAAATCGGTGCATCCTCGACCAGTGTCGGCGATCCGCGGGTGACCCGCACCGGTGATTTGATCCGGCGCTACAAACTGGACGAAATCGCCCAGTTCATTAACGTTTTCCTCGGGGACATGAGCTTCGTCGGGCCGCGTCCCGAGGTCCAAAAATTCGTTGACCTGTATACCGAGGAAGAAAAGGCGATCCTGACGGTAAAGCCCGGTATCACTGACTGGGCTTCGATTCGTTTTCATAACGAAGGGGAAATTATTGCCGCTTCAGGCATTGAAGACGCGGACGAGGCGTATGCCCTGCTGATCCGGCCCGAAAAGCTCCGGCTGCAGCTGCAATATGTCAAAGAACGCAGCTTTTTCACCGACCTGAAGATTATCTGGTCCACCCTGGCAACTGTGGTATCGACCCGGGCGAGCGGGGACGATATCCTGACCGGCCCGAAAAACTCGTAAAACAGGAAACGAACAGGGGGACGGTTCTCCTGTTTGCGCCGATATTAAAATATGTGAAGGCAAACAAGAGAACCGTCCCCCTGTTCGTTCCAGAGCTTAAGGAGGAAGCGCATGTCTTACAAAGTACGGTTTGTGAATCCGGGGAAAAACTATCAGATGATCAAGGACGAAATCGATCAAGCCTATTTTGAGGTGATGTCCAAAGGGGATCTGATCGACCGCAGCCATTTGAAATCGTTTGAAGAAAACCTGGCCCGCTTTGTCGGCACCAAATACGCGGTGGGCTTAAACAGCGGCTATGACGCCCTGCACATGTCGCTGCGCGCCGCGGGCATCGGACCGGGAGACGAAGTGATCGTTCCGGCGCATACCTTTGTCGCGACCTGCTCGGCGGTGGTCAATGTCGGCGCAACGCCGGTTTTGGTCGACGTCTGTTCCGATTTCAATATCAATGTCGACAAGATTGAGGAAGCGATCACGCCCAAAACGAAAGGGATCATTCCGGTGCACCTGAGCGGCTGGATGGCTGATATGCCGCGCGTGATGGAAATAGCGGCCAAGCACAATCTGGTCGTGGTCGAAGACGCCTGCCAGAGCCTGGGCAGCAGCATCAACGGAAAACAGGCCGGGTCCTGGGGCCTGACTGGCTGTTGGAGCTTCTACCCATTCAAAATTCTCGGTGGTTACGGGGATGGCGGCGCGATTACCACCAATGATCCTGAAGTGGCCGACTTTGCCCGCCGGATGCGCTACAATGGCGAAGACCGCGATACCGGCGAATACTACGGCCATGGCTTCACCTGTCTGCTGGACAATATCCAGGCGGCCTGGCTTGACATCAAACTGCGCCACCTGCCGAATTGGATTATTCGCCGCAAAGAAATTGCGGCCATGTATAAAGCCGGATTATCGGATCTTCCGGATCTGCTCCTGCCCGATTACGACCGGCCGGGCTTCGATCACGTTTACCAGAATTACACCATCCGCAGCAAGCAGGGGGATGAATTCACCGATTACCTGAAGGCAAACGGCATCGAGATCCTGATCCAGTTCCGGAAGCCGTATTACAAACACGAAAGGCTGAAGCTGGTCGACCGGGGATTCCCCGAGGTTGAAGCTTTAAGCCGCGAGGTCTGCTCACTGCCGATGAATGTGGAACTTGAAAACGAAGAAGTCGAAACCGTCATCAAGACGGTCCGCAGTTTCTACGGCAAGTAGTCTTTCTCTGATTAGATTCGCTTAGAAGACATTATAGAAAACAACCCTGACAAGGGACAGATGCTTAGTTCAGCTGTGGAGCGGCTGAACCTTTTCGATTAATTGCGAAGCGAAAGCATCGAGGTGTGTCCCTTTACCTTAGGAGGAATGAATGAAACCGCTGTCTCGAATTACCGAAACCTTTTCCGAATCCGTGATCCGGGAGATGACCCGCATTTGCGATGCCGCCGGGGGCTACAATCTTTCCCAGGGCTTTCCCGATTTCGAGAGCCCGGCCGCGATCAAACAGGCCGCGATCGACGCGATCAACCGAGAGCTGAACCAGTACCCGGTGACCTTCGGCGAGCCGGAACTGCGCGAGGCGGTCAGTATCAAGGCACGCAATTACAACGGCATCGTCTGCGATCCGGAATCCGAGATCACGGTGACCTGTGGTTCCACCGAGGCAATGATTGCCACACTCAAAGCCCTGATTAATCCGGGTGACGAGATTATTGTATTCGAGCCTTATTACGAAAACTACGGCCCGGACGGCATCCTGTCCGGCGCCACGCCGCGCTACGTCACCCTGTATCCGCCCGATTGGAAGTACCGCCCGGAAGAGTTGGCGGCCGCCTTCAATGAAAAGACCAAGGCGATCGTGATTAATACGCCGAACAATCCGACCGGCAAAGTCTTCAGCCGGGAGGAACTAGCCGAAATCGCGCAGCTGTGCCAGCACTGGGACGCCTACGCGGTGACCGACGAAATCTACGAACATATCCTGTATGATGGCCTGCAGCATGTTTCTATGGCCTCGCTGCCAGGGATGGCCGACCGTACCGTGACTATCAACAGCATCTCAAAGACCTATTCGGTGACCGGCTGGCGGGTTGGCTGGGCCATTGCCGAGCGATCAATTACCGAACGGATTCGAAAGGTTCACGACTTTCTGACCGTCGGGGCGCCGACCCCGTTTCAGCATGCCGCGGTCACGGGCCTGGCGTTTCCCGAGTCGTACTATGAAGAACTGCGCAATCATTACCGGGAAGCCAGGGAGTTTCTATACCAGAACCTGATCCAGGCCGGCTTTCAGGCCAGCTACCCGAAGGGCGCCTACTATATCATGGCGGATGTCCGCGAACTGATGGCCCGCTGGCAGGTCCAAGACGATTTCGAATTCAGCCGCCGCCTGATTGCGGAAACCGGCGTGGCAACCGTGCCGGGATCGTCCTTCTATTCCGATCCGGCTTTAGGGAAGCATCTGGTCCGCTTCTGCTTCTGCAAAAAGTGGGAGACCCTGTACGCGGTGCGCGACGCGCTGAACAAACTGACGAGGTGAGACACATGGGTGAAGCTGTCATTCTGCCGCCCCTTGAATACACGATCACTGAGATCGACCACGCCGGGCTGATTTGGATGCTCCGTATGATGATGCGGATTCGGGCATTCGAGGAGCGCGTTGCGGATCTGGTCCAGGATAAACAAGTGATCACGCCCTGTCATCTATATACCGGCCAGGAGGCCGTTGCGACCGGCGTCGCTTATGCCCTGAGCCGGGATGACTATCTTTTCGGTTCCCACCGGGCGCATGGCCAGTATCTGGCCAAAGGCGGCGACCTGAAAGCCGCGATGGCGGAGATTTTTGGGAAAGCAACCGGCTGCTCGAAAGGGCGGGGCGGTTCAATGCATCTGGCAGCCCCACAGATCGGAATCATGGGGACTTCTTCGATTGTGGCCGGCGCTCTGCCCATCTCGGTCGGCGCCGCACTGGCCGAATCGATTCGAAAAACCGGCCGGATCTCAGTCATCTTCCATGGCGACGGGGTTCCGGAGGAGGGCATCTGGCATGAGGCCGCCAATTTTGCGGCCCTGCGGCGGCTTCCGTCCCTTTTTGTCTGTGAAAACAATGGGTACTGCACCCACATGCCCATGGAACGGCGCCGCCGGAAGGACAATCTGAGTGAAATGGCCGCCGCCCACGGATTTACCACCCGGATGGTGGATGGCAACAATGTACTGGACGTTTATTACACCGCGCGGGAAGCGGTCGCGATGCTTCGCAAGGGCGAGGGCCCGGTCTTTCTCGAATGCCGCACCTACCGTTGGCGCGGTCATGTCGGCTGCAATTACGACGTGGATTTGGGCCTGCGCAGTGACGACGAACTGGCGGCCTGGATGGAACGCTGCCCGATCAAGCATTTTGCTCAGTACTTAATGGACGAACTGATTTTGTCGGAAACGGCTCTGCAGATATTGCAGGATGAAGTAAACTCTGAAATTGAAGCTGCCGTTGCGTTCGCCGAGACCAGCCCGTATCCCGAGGTCAGCGAAATGGGACGGTATGTTTATAAAGATTAACGCCGGAGGGACGCCATGAGTGTCAAGTCCTACGCCAAAGCTATCAATGAAGCGCACGAACAGCTCCTGGCTGCCGACGAGCGGGTGTTTGTGATCGGCCAAGGGGTCGAAAGCCCCTGGTGTGTTGGCACCACAACGCTCGGATTAGTCGAAAAGTTCGGCGCTGATCGGGTTATCGATGTTCCCATATCCGAAGCCGGGATCACCGGCGCCG
Organism: Solirubrobacterales bacterium; assembly: GCA_050258755.1. GTDB lineage: Bacteria > Bacillota > Syntrophomonadia > Syntrophomonadales > DTU052 > JBLMZI01. Next base: position 410,254 of record JBLMZI010000011.1, read on the forward strand.
CGATTGGCGCCGCAATGGTCGGCATGCGGCCGATCGCCTTTCATCCCCGGATGGATTTCATGTATCTGGCCCTGGATCAGATCATCAACCATGGCGCGCACTGGTACGGCATGTTTGGCGGACAGGTGAACGTTCCGGTGACGATTCGGGGCATTGTGAACCGCGGCAACGAGCAGGCCGCCCAACATTCGCAAAGTCCGTTTGCGATCTACGCCCATATTCCCGGGCTGAAAATTGTCTGCCCGGCGACCCCGTATGATGCCAAAGGTCTGCTGGTTGGCGCAGTGCAGGACGATAACCCGGTGATTTACTGCGACGACCGCTGGCTGTATAACGAAGAAGAAGAGGTTCCCGACGAGATGTATGCGATCCCGTTGGGGAAAGGCCGGATCTGCCGCGAGGGCGGTGATGTCACCATCGTCGCCGTTTCCTACCTGGTGCGCGAGGCGATGCAGGCGGCCCAGATTTTGGCCCGCGAAGGGATTCAGGCCGAGGTGATTGATCCCCGCACCTTAAAACCGCTCGATACTGAGCTGATTGTCCGCTCAGTTAAAAAAACCGGCCGGCTGGTGGTGGCCGACCCGGACTGGAAAACCTGCGGCTTTTCCGAACATGTGGCCGCGGTGGTTCTAAGCGAAGCGTTTGGCGCGCTCAAAGCACCGGCCGGTTATGTCACCCTGTTTGAAAGCGCATGCCCGGCGGCCACGCCGTTGGAGAAAGCCTATTTCCCAAACGCCGCGTCAATTGTTGAGGCGGCCCAAAAGGCGGTTGGATATCGCTGATTGATTTATAAGCGAAGGAAAAATGAAAGCCCGGACAAATCTTCTTTAGATTTGTCCGGGCTTTTTGGCGGTCTTTGGGATTTCTACTTTTTGTATGGAATCACGGGCTGGTTCAGTAAGCTCTGGTACTGCTGCTCCCAGGCCGGATTGACTGACTTCAGCCGTTCCACGATCGGCTGGGCCGCATCGGCGTGTCCAAGTTTAGTGATCGTCGCCGCATATGCCACCTGATACTCCGGATTTCCTGAGACAGGGTCTTTCCTGCCTTTCTCCAGAAGATCGTATGCGGTATCGTAATCTCCAATCGCGTAATAACCCTGAGCCAGAATCATATCCGTGGTGGGATTCACCTTCAGCGGGGCGTTTTCCCAGAATTTTTTGCGATCCTCCGGAATCTTAGCCGCCTGCCGGGCAATGCGTTTGGGGATATCAAACGCGCTGCGAATACTGGCCGCAGCCTGATCCATCTGCCCCTGATTCGCAGACCGGGTAGCGGTTCGAAGGTGCATCGCGGCTAGGTAATGATACGTATCCAGAGCCCAGGGATTCTGACGCTGGGCGGCCTGGGCAAAAAAGAATCCGGTATCCAGATCCCCGATCGACTGCGCAACCTGCATCGAGTAAACGGTGTATCTGAAATTGTGCGGGGAACTTTGATAGGCTTCCTTCAACTGGCCGATGGCGGCCAGGGCCAGGTTGTTACTGGTTTGCTGGTCAAGGTTGGTGGCGCTGGCCATTTGGGCCAAGGCCCGTCCAAGATTAACCCGGTATTCCGCTTTACCGGGATCAAGCTGAACCGCTTTGTCAAAACGCTTGGAAGCCTCCTGGATTTGCTGGTTTTGCTGCTGTTGGGCGCCAAGGGTGTTCGCATTGAAAGCGGCCAGATAGGTTCCGGAAACGAATGCAAACACCGAAGCACCGGCTATCAATCCAATTAATGTCCATTTGTGGACCGGCTGCGGTACAGTATCCGGCTCAGCCTCGATTCTGTACTGGGCGCCGACCAGCCCGATGAGTGCAAAAAGAACCATCTGCAGTGCGGGGATGGAAAAGTCGAAGTCAAACGACGCGTGCAGGCTGAAGGCCAGGATCGTGGTGATCATGCCCCATAACAGTACCTGATCGGACTGGCTCTCTTCTGATAGCGGACGGCGCCGAATCAGCTTCCAGGCGTAAAGCAGCACCAGGACATAGCAAGCCAGGATGGAAAGCAGCCCTAGAAAACCCGCTTCGATCCCTACCTGCAGGAAGAAGTTGTGGACTTCAGTCGAATAGTACTGATAGCGCTGGTATTCGTGATAGGCTAGGTTCCAGCCCCCGGAGCCGATGCCGAGCGGGTGGTCGGCCATGATGCGCAGGGCGTCATTGTACATCTCCAGGCGGGTCAGCACGCTGGCGGCGGTGTGAAAAGGCAGATTGCTAAAATCACGCATTTGCAGCAGCTGGCCCATTTCGTTGGAGACCGACTTCGGAATGATGTAATTAATCCCGCCCGGAACGAACGCGAAAAAGGCGCCGGTCGTCAGCAGCAGCACCACCAATGCCGATGCAACCAGTCTTCCCTGGCCAATTCGTTTGGCGGCTCTGGATAGGCCTTCCCAGCCCAGGGTCCAGCCGGCCATCAGCGCGGGAAGAATCAGCAGACTCAGCAGGGCAATAGTATGATTCGGCGCTGAGGAATTCACGTTCGGCAAAAACTGGTCGGTCGTGACCACCGCGGTCACCAGCGTCGCGATCAGAAAATATACCGAACGAAGCCGGAACATGCCCGGCATTCCGATCAGAAACAGGACCAAACCAGCCAGAAAAACGACCCAGGCGCCTTTTGAGGCGCAGCTGAGCGAAACCAGAATCAGCAGCGAAGACAAGGTGACATAGGCAAACCTTGCCCAGCCGTTGCGCGCGGTAATCGACAGGGCAACGCCGATAAAGGCCATGACGGCCATGTAGGTGGAGGTGGAGTTCGCATACTGAAGCGTGGATTGAATCGCCCCGTTAAGAAACGAGCCGTCATACTTCCAGAGACCGGCCGCAACCCCGATTCCCACCACCGCGACCATACAGGCGCTGGCGAAAAGAGCGGTCAGGCAATGGCGGATCCATTTCTTCTCGGTAACCATCTGGCGGAGCATCCAGTACACCATGAAATAGGTGATCACTTTCATCAATCCGCCGAGGGCTTCCCGGAAATCGTAGGGGAACGCTAGTGAAATAATATAGGAAATGACATAAGCAAACACCGCCCAGTCAAGCGGATCCCGAAGAAAAGTGAAGTCCCGCCGAACCAATTTGTACGCGCAAACCAGAATCAGGATAAAACCGCTGTATAACTGGGTCGTCAGCATAGCCCGCGGGAAGAAAAGTCCCTGAAAATATGGCGGATAAAACAGCAGAACAGCCAGCAGAGCCAAAATCATCCAGCCGAACAGCGGTCCAAGCCCCGGCTCATTCGATAAGAGCATAGCGGCCGCAGATGGTTTTCCGGAAGGCGCTTTTTTTTCAACTGGTTTTTTCCCACTTTTTTGATTTATATTTTGCGCTTGCTTCATTATAAGATGCCAAACTCCAATCGATTTGTTTCGTATGATTATAGCACTAATTTGGCTTGGAAGCCTGACCCGACGTAATTTTACGGACGGAAACCGGAACCAGCGGAACCAAACCCAAAAAACAATCGTCATAGATGTAACTGCCGGTTCTCCATAAAAAATTCTAATGTGGGGAACCGGGCGGGTACTGTTGTCGTCATAAGTCTGAGTGGCACATGCGTGTTTACGTGCGTGTCCTAAAGCAAAGAGAGGGGGATGTAAACAAACCGCTTCGATGTCCGCAAGGACGATCACCTCAACAGTACTTATTTTGATCAATATTTTGAGGAGGAACAGAATGAACAGCCATAAAAAGCTTGTTTCCCTGGTCATGGCAGTAATGTTCTGCATTACTTTCCTGGCCCCCGTACTTGTGGCTCCGGCGCCTGCGATGGCAGCAGCCACCTACACCGTTCTGAAGAGCCAGACGATTGCGGACCTTGGCGTTCTTGACCCGATTAAGAGCGTTATTGTCCAGATCGACGTACCGACCGTGTCGGCACTGAGTGCAAACGATAGATTAACGTTGCACCTCCCGTCCGACCTGTCCATCAAAACTTGGAATGGCACCGCGATTGCCGCAACGGCTCCGCTGGTTGCGTTCAACGTTTACGACACGATGTACAGTTCTCCTTATGGCAGAACCGATATCCGTGCCGCTGAGAATTCGGGCCTTGCTATGGCCAGCAACACCACCTACGGCGGTGTTAGCGTTATTGCTCCGTCCACCCTGGACAACGGCACTGTCAACGCTTTCTACTGGAACAGCAACCTTGGCAACAAAATGGCTTATGGCCGTCATGCTGCTTTCAGAGCGTATGCGATTAGCCTGTCCACGGTTGAAATTCAGATGACCTCCAGCTGGCCGGTTGCCGTAAACGGTGCAGGCCGCTTCCAGGTCAACTTCAACCAGGTTTATGTCACCAGCGCGATTGACGGCGACATCACCGTCAACATGGCGACCTCCAATTCCTCCGGTTTCACGAACGGTTCCGTCGTGATTGGTAAATACCAGACCGGCGGCAAAGGCACTGTGACCATGATGAAGAGTGTTAAGACCATGAGCACTGGCACCAACGAAATGGACACCATCATGATCCAGGAAACTGTGAAGAACTCCATTGCTACTTCCGAGCTGATCAAGCTGAAGCTCCCGACCGGTTTCGTTTGGGACAGCACCAAGACCGCGGTAATCGTTGGCTCTTGGGCATTTGAAAATCACAACAAACATCTGTCGGACACCACCGGTCTCGGCGGCCTAGCAGCGGCTCCGAAATATGCCGATGGCGACAGAAGCATGCTTCTCCAGATCGCTAACCTGAACGACTATGCAACCAAGGGTGAAGGCCGTATCTTCATCGGCGGCACCGTTGGCGTAACCAACTACATGCCGTGGATTAAAGTTGATGACGAGTCGGTCGCGAAGAAAGGTGAAGTTCAGTTCACCATCAGTTCCGACAAAGGCAACGTCACCGAGCAGACCGTTACGATTGCGAACTACAAAGACTACTCCGCGGAAGTGACCGAAGTCAGTTCCAAGGATGTTGTCGCTGGCGCGTTCGACACCGAACTCGGCACCTTCAAAATTAAAGAAGGTCTGAAGAGCTCCGTTCTCCCCGCCCGCACCGTTAAGTTCACCCTGCCGGCAGGCGTAAAATGGGATTGGACCCTGAACGCTGGCGCACGGAACCTGTCCGGTTCGCCGATCACCAAGAAACTGCAGACTGGCGGCGATTGGACCACCGCTACCCCGACTCTTGACAGCACCCGCCGCGTTCTGACCATTACGACGGCTGCTGCTGGCACCACCACCGCTGGCGACATCAACTTCGAAAAAGCGAAAGTCGTTGTCAGCCCGGACTTCACTGGCGACGTTGTGCTTGAAGTCGGCGGCACCGCTGGCGTAACCGGCAAAGCGAAGATCGCTGTTGTTAAAGCTCCGGTCGAAGTTACTGTCGACAAGACTCCGGACCTGATCATCGGTGCTCAGGCTCAGGCGATCGGCACCATCCTGATCAAGGAATCCAAGAAGGAAGCTCTGAAATCTTCCGGCGCAACCATCCGTCTGAACCTGCCGGATGGCTCCAAGTGGGCAAGCAAGGGTACCATCACCGTTTCCGAGGGTGATGTCGGCATCGACAAGTCCTCCACCAGCGGCGCTACCCTGGACATCGTTCTGAAGTCCACTTCCACTGTTCCTTCGACCATCAAGATCGAAGGCGCGACCGTAACCCCGGACCGCACTGTTCCGGAAGGCGACTACAAAGTTGACCTGATGGCAAACTTCGCAGACTGCGCAGTAGTTGAGAAGTATGCGGCAGATTCCTTCAACGTAACCAAGGTTTCCTCGACCACCATTGGCAAGGTCGTGACCCCGGCTCCGCAGCAGACCATGCAGAACACTGGTGCAAACGGTTCCTTCACCGTTGGCCAGAAGTTCATGATCGTTGCAGGCCAGTACAAGACTCTGGAAGTTGCTCCGTACATCAAGAGCGGCCGGACCTATGTTCCGATCCGTAACCTCGCAGATGCTCTCGGCGCAACCACCGCTTGGGATGCAGCAACCCAAAAGGTTACCATCACCAAGGGCACCAAGACTGTTGAGCTCACCATCGGTCAGATGACCGCGAAGGTGAATGGCGCAGACCAGGCTATGGACGTTGCTCCGGAAATCACCGGCGGCCGCACCATGCTCCCGGCTCGCTATGTAGCTGAAGGTCTCGGCTTCACGGTTACCTTCGATGACGCTACCAAGCAGGTTGTATTCTCTGCTCAGTAGTTCGATTCAAAAGTAACTCACGGAGAGGCCCGGCGTAAGCCGGGCCTCTTTTTTTGCTTCGACAATTCTCCAACTCTTTCCTTATATAGCTGCTTTTCGCCGAATCAACTTTGCTGTCGCAAAATGTTGAATCAAACCTCAATTCGGCGCAGGATTTCGGTTGACCGGCCTATCGTGCGGACCTATAATAAATTTATTAGACTGACCAGTCAGTCAATCGGAATTGAGGAGGAATAATCGTGGCTGTAAGATATCGCCGGTCAGCCAATCGGGCGCTGGCATTGCTGGTGCTGCTGACCATAATGAGCGTATTCGTTCCGGTATTACCGGCACTCGGTGAAACAGCGGCTGCCGGACCGGTTCAAATCTCTATTGAACAGGCGATTACCATTACATATGAAAAGGATCCGGCGGTGCGCAAATCCGCTGCCAGTGTGGAAGGGGCGACAGCAACCAGGGACAAGTCGTTCGACGTTTTGTACTGGCGCCCAACAAGCGGCTGGGAATTGCCGGGCTCTGGTTCGATTGAAGCTTATACCGGATTTCTGACCTACGATGCCAATATGGCACTGGCAAAAAAGCTGGATAAACTTCAGCCCAATACGATAGCCAAAAAGATGATCACTGCTTATACCGCCGCATTGAAAGACCAGAACAACCTCCAGCAGGCCAGAATGGAACTCAGTGTGATGGAAAAGCAGATTGCGGTGAAGAAACTCAGCCGGGATCTGGGACAAGTTTCCGAAGTGGATTGGGCGGCGCTGGAAAACGGCTTGGTCCTGAAACAGCAGGCGGTTAAAGCCTATGAAGATGCGGCCAGCATATCCATGCTGAATTTAATCGAACTCATGAATGGGAGTCGGAGCAGCGTGCTGCAGCTGATGAGCCACCCGATTCCGAACCCGGTGAAAAAAGGAAGCCTGGAATATGAAGTGTCGCAGGCAAGCAATGACGCGGTCAGTGTTTGGACCCAGGAATCGGCGGTAAACCTTGAGACCTTGAAACAACCGTTGGTCACTCCGTCGATTCCGTCAAAGGTATCTCAGGCGAACGTGACTGGTGCACAGGCGGACCTGGAGACGGCGAAGCGTGACGCCAGGATCGCGGTTGAAACCCTATACTATGGCATAGAAGCCAAGGAAAAGACCTTGAAGGCCTTGAATGATAGTCTGGTTCTGGCTCAGAAAAATCTTGGCACCGCTGAAACCAAGTACCGGCTTGGCATGATCCCCTGGGTCAATGCGGGCATTGGTCCAGATCTGGCCAGCAGCCGGCTTGAAGTGGAAAAGGCCAAGATCGCCGTGGAAAACACCCGTGCCGACATCGTGAAGTACAAGGCTGATTTGTACTATATCACCAACCGGAAGGTGTATGACGCCGCCGACTGGAATCTAACTCCGGATGTTGCGGTGAATGCCTCGGCAGTTATCACACGCCCGGAAGCCAGCGAAAAGATCACCTTTAAGCTCGGCAGCACAACGAATACGATAGGAAGCCGGTCGGTCAAACTGGACACGGCCCCCTACCAAAAGCAAGGGAAAACCTATGTTCCGATTCGCGCTCTCGGGGATGCGCTCGGCGCAAAGGTGGATTATAACAAGGCAAACAACACGGTAACGCTGACCAAAACCGGGAAGACGGTGGTTTTGACCATAGGTAACCGGAACGCAATGGTGAACGGGCGTCCGGTGATTAATGAAGCGGCGCCGGAATCCGTCAAAGGACGGATCATGCTCCCGGCCCGGGTCGTGGTTGAGGGACTGGGCGGCAGCATCACCTGGAATGCCGACACCCGGGAAGTCGTGATTTATAAATAGGCAGGAAGGAAGACCGGAAGCGGTCTTTCCTTTCATGGACGGGAGGATGCAGTGTTGAAACGAAAAGCAGGTCTAATTGGGCTGATCATTATGAGCCTGGTGTTAACCGGATTGACCGGATGCCAGAAAAAAGAGGAAACGGTGAAAGACGTGCCGCAGGCGGTTTCGGTCGTCACCGTGAAACAGGGCGACATTGCCCGACTGGTCTCATACTCCGGCACGGTGAAGGGCGCGAATGAAGCGACCCTGTATCCCAAAGTATCCGCACGGGTTGTGGCGGTGAACCTCAAGGAAGGCGACCGGGTGCGAAATGGGCAGACCATCCTCACCCTGGATACGACCGACTATGCGACCCGGGTTTCGAGCGCGAATGCCATGCTGTCCCAGGCGCTGGCCAATGAGACCAATGCTCGGCTGAATCTGGAGCGCACGCAGCAGCTCTTCCAGCAGGGCGCGGTATCCCAGCAGCAGATGGAGCAGGCAGATACCGGAATGATTCAGACCAAAGCGGCGGTTGAACAGGCGCGAGCTTCGGTGCAGGACGCATCCAACATGCTGGCGAACTGCCGGGTGACCTCGCCGATCGATGGCGTGGTGGGCCTGGTCAGCATCACGGTTGGGAATATGGCTACCCCGCAGCAGGCTGTGGCCGTAGTCAGCACCGTGGATAAGGTCCGGGTGGCGATCAATGTCAATGAATCGGATATCAGTTACATAAAGGAAGGCGGAGCGGTCGGGGTCCGCATTGAAAGCCTCGGCGGCAAGCCGGTGAATGGAACCGTGACCAAGGTGGCGGCTGTGGCCGATGCACGGCTGCGGGCATTTCCGGTGGAAGTTTTCCTGCCCAACCCGGATGGAATGATTAAGTCCGGGATGTTTGCGCAGGTCAATCTGCCGACCGAAACCAAATCCGGCGTGATTGTCCTGCCGCGCACCGCTGTTGCGGAAAAAGGCGCCCGGCGGGTCGTTTTTGTGGTGAACAGCAAGTTGGTGGTTGAGGAACGGGAAGTAAAGCTGGGCATCGAAAGCGATGATCAGATTGAAATTTTATCCGGCTTAAAAACCGGGGACCGGGTGGTCGTAAAAGGCCAAACCTTGCTGCATGACCGTGACAAGGTCCGTGTTGTGGAGGAATAACAATCCATGAAAATACCTGAATTTGCCGTGCGCCGCCCGGTGACCATCGCGATTCTGGTCGGCGTGCTCTTGATCCTTGGTTATGTCAGTTTAAGCCGCCTCGCGGTTGATTTTTATCCTGACATGAAATTCCCGGTGGCGGCCGTAATCACCAGTTACAGCGGCGCTGGTCCGGAGGAAGTGGAATCCCAGGTTTCCGAACCGATTGAATCGATTCTGGGAACCATGCAGAACGTGAAGGAGATTCAGTCGTCCTCCATGGCCGGATCGTCCATTGTTTTGGTCTGGTTCAACTGGGGAACTGATATGGACTTCGCCAGTTTGAACATGCGCGAAAAAGTCGCCATGGTAGAGAACTACCTGCCGGATGGCGCCGAAAAGCCGACCATTTTCAAAATGGACCCGTCCATGATGCCGGTGCTCTATATGGGGATGACCGGCGGCAAGGACCTGGCCCATCTGCAGGAAATCGCTACGGATTCCGTGAAGCCTGCGCTGGAACGGGTTGCGGGTGTGGCCAATGTGACGCTGACCGGCGGTTTGACCCGGGAGGTTCGCATTGAAGTCGATCCGACCCGGATGGAAAACTATGGACTGACCTTGACCCAGGTAATCGGGGTATTGCGCGCCGACAACTTTAACCAGGCCGCCGGGAAGGTCAGATCCGGATCGCGGCAGTATTTTGTCAGAAGCTTGAACCAGTTCGAAACGGTTGATGAAATACGGAATGTTACGATTACTACCGCTGGCGGGCAGCCGGTCAAGCTGTCCGACATTGCCGACATTACGGACGGCTACAAAGATATCGAACAATATACCCGCATGAATAAACGCCCGAGTATCGGGGTTGTCGTTCAGAAACAGTCGGATGCGAACTCGGTCAAGGTGTCCGAGGGCGTCAACGCTGAGCTGGATAATCTGAAAAAGACGCTGCCGGGTGGAATTCAAGTTGGCGTGGTCTTTGACCAGGCTGACTTTATCAACCAGTCCATGACCAGCATTCAGAAATCGATGCTGGAAGGGGCCGTGCTCGCGATGGCGATCATTCTCGTGTTCCTGCGCAGCCTGCCGGCCACGCTGATTATTGCCACTTCGATTCCGCTTTCAATCGTGGCGACGTTTGTGCTGATGTATTTCAACGGCATGACCATGAACATCATTTCGATGGGCGGGATTGCGCTGGGGATTGGCCGTATGGTCGATGACTCGATTGTGGTGCTCGAAAGCATTTTCCGGCACCGGCTGGCCGGCGAAAAACCAAAAGCCGCCGCTATTTTGGGGGCTGGGGAGGTTGGCAATGCCGTTATGGCCGCCACCTTCACAACGGTTGCCGTGTTCCTCCCGATTATGTTTGTCGAGGGGATCGCTTCAATACTGTTTAAGCCCCTGGCGATGACGGTGTCGTTTGCGATTCTTAGTTCGTTGGCGGTTGCCTTGACGATTATTCCGCTGCTTTCTTCCCGGTTGGGCGCACGCCAGGGACAGTCCGAGGACGAGGATCTGGATGCCCTGCCTGAAGAACCCGAAATTGTGGAAATAGCGGATACCTCCAGGCTGCGGCTGATGTCCGGCTGGATCGGGGATCAGGTAAACCGCTTCGGCACATGGATTGATGGGCTTGGCGAGCAATACCGGCGGATCATTCAGTGGTCGCTCGGAAAACGCTGGGTCGTGATCACCACGACGGTTGGGCTGATGGTGGTGTCCTTTGTGGTGATCGGCATCGGCGCGGTCGGTGCTGAATTTGTGCCGAAGACCGACGCCGGACAGATCTCCGTCGCAATTGAGGTCGATAAAGGCTCCCGGCTGGAAGAGACGGACCAGGTCACCCGGCGGGTTGAAAACATAGTAAGGGCTTTACCCGAGAAAACGACGGTTTTTACCAGTGTCGGACCGACCGGAAACTTCTTTGATGCGGGCGGGGCGGCTGCGGACAGCTCGACCCTGCGGGTCATGCTCCCGAAGAAATCGGAACGGGATCGATCAACCACTGAGATTGTAGAAGCGCTGCGCCTGAAGGTGCGCGATATTCCTGGCGCAAAAATAACCATCAACGAAATCGACCCGTCTTCGGAAGGGATGAGCAGCGCGGCGCCGGTGACGGTGCGCATCAAAGGCGACAATTTGGATATTCTGCAGTCGCTGTCCAATCAGGCTGCGGAAATGATCCGCAAAGTGCCGGGAACCCGCGAAGTGACTTCCTCCATGACCGAAGGCAAACCGGAAGTTCAGGTCAAAATTGACCGGCAGCGGGCTGCCGATTACGGGCTGATGCCTTCCCAGATTTCGGCGGCATTGCAGAATGCGGTGCAGGGATCTGTCGCAACTCAGTACCGGGTCGAAGGGGATGAAGTCGACGTCCGGGTTCGGTATCGGCTGACATCCCGCGAAAACATCACCGATCTGGGCGGTATCATGATTGCCACGCCGACCGGATTTCAGGTTCCGCTGTCCCAGGTGGCGACTTTCGAGGCCGGCCTCGGACCGACATCGATCAGCCGCCATGACCAGGTCCGGACCGCCGATGTCACTGCGCAGCTGTCCGGCCGCGACTTGAACTCGGTCACGGCGGATATTAAGAAAAAGCTGGATCGGGTGCCGATGCCGAGCGGGTATACCGTTGAATACGTGGGTCAGGACAAGGATATGATGGAATCCTTCATCAGCCTTGCATATGCCTTGCTTTTGGCCGTCATTCTGGTGTACGCCGTCATGGCGATCCAGTACGAATCGTTCTTTATCCCATTTGTCATCATGTTCTCGGTACCGACCTGTTTTATCGGGATCGTGTTCTCGCTGGCGATCACCGGTCGTTCCTTCAGCGTTCCAGCCTTTATCGGGGCGATCATGTTGGTCGGGATCGCGGTGTCGAACGCCATTGTTCTGGTGGATTATGTGAGAACGCTGAGCAAGCGCGGTCTGCCGCGGGACGAAGCGATTGCTGAGGCTGGTGCCGTTCGGCTGAGGCCGGTGTTGATGACGGCGCTGGCGACGGTTCTGGCTTTGATTCCGATGGCCCTGGGGCTGGGGGAAGGCGGCGAATCGCAGGCCCCGCTGGCGACGGTGGTAATCGGAGGTTTGCTGGCTTCTACAGCGATTACGCTCGTGCTGGTTCCGGTCATGTACACGATCCTGGATGACTTTGGCCGGTGGTTGGGGAGAAAAAGAAAAGCAGATACTGCGGTTCAAGCCGGATAGGGGGTTCACCCATGAGCATTGGAAATCAGAAGCCGGTGGAACAGGGGCGGGATATACCGAAGCGGGCTGAAGAACGTACCGATAAGCGGACCCGGATTCTCGAGGCGGCCCTGGTTATCTTCTCTAGAAAAGGATACTATCCGGCCAAAGTTGAGGAAATTGCGGAGCAAGCCGGGGTTGGCAAAGGAACCGTATACGAATATTTTCCAAGCAAACTGATTTTGTTTCAGGAAATGTTCCTGATGGTGATGGACCGTTACCGGCAGCAGCTTTCGACTGCCCTGGAAGAGGACGCTCCGATTCGGACCCGGATTCGGGACATGTTTGAAATGCACCTGCGGTTTGTGGTGGAAAATCGGGAGTTTACCCTGGTCACTTTCTACGAAATCGGCGGCTGGGATGAGGAATTGCTGGCCTGGATGTATGACATGCGGCGCCAGAAGATTGATTACTTGAAGGCGCTGTATCAGGAAGGGGTGGCCCGGGGCGAGTTTCGCCAGGGAAATCCGGCTTTAGCGGCAAGCGTTCTGGCAAGCTTGCTGCATGGCATGGTCGATCCGGTCATTCTTGATAATGAGCCGTGCGAACCAGCTGCCTGGGCTGATGAGACCGCCGAGATGTTTTTTGCCGGGATTGCAAAATAAAGGCTTTTCAGCCAGCAAAGAATCAAGCAGGATTTCTATTAAAACATGGTGAAAGTTTATTACAATAGTAGACGTATATGAACACGAAAAGAACGCGCGGCCCGGAGAATCCTCCGGAAAGCGCTGTTCTTTTTCCAGGCGGTTGCGAATCATTCACTGCAGCTGCCTCAATGCGCTGGGCCCGGCTTAGGACGTGGCGCCAGTGTAATGAAGGAGTCGCCATGAAGCGGATTGCGTCGGGAATCATTACGATAGTATTTCTATTTAGCCTGCAAAACCCGGTCCTGGCCTTTACTGATACCAGGAATCACTGGGCAAAGAGTGCCATCGACCATCTTGCCGCCCGTGAATTGGTACGGGGCCGGACGGTGGACCTGTACTTTCCCAATGCGCAGGTTACAAGGGCGGAATTCATCGCGCTATTGGTCAGTGCGACCGGGTTAACTGATGATGCCAATACGCTCCAGAACGGTAAATCTTCCTTTCGCGATGTCAAACCCGGCTACTGGGGAAAAGGCGCGCTTGAGACCGCTTATGAACAGGACTGGCTTGATCCGGATGGGATGGGCCGTTGTTTTCCGGATCGGGCCCTGAATCGCGGCGAGATTGCGATGATCCTCACCCGTGCCCTACAGCTGCCGTCCGGCAGTCCGGTCAAACTTCGCGATTGGAGCCGCATTTCGGCTTCTGTTCAGCCATCCGTTCGGGCCGCGGTCTCCGCTGGATTAATGGCCGGATTTCCCGATGGTACCTTCCGGGCGTCCGATACGGTAACCCGGGCCCAGGCTGCCACGCTGATCGAGAAGGTGCTTTCTTTCCGCGGTGACTTATACCATGCCAATGGCGTTTTGCAGCGGATTGATTTGCCAGCGCGGAAAGCGATTATTCAGGTGAACGGGGTGGAGAAGACCTTCCCATTGGCTCCGAATTTCACCTTCTCCGAAAGCAGTTTTACGATAACCGAACCCATCTCATGCCTGTTCGATCTGAATCGGAGAGGACAGCTTGTTTATTGTCTTCGGGCACCGAAGGATTCCGCGACTGTTTCTATTTCGACCAAAACGGTTACATGGCCGGAGGCTAGAAACAATCCGTCGACCACGATTTTCGAAAAACCGCTTCAGGCGAATGGCTTAGACATGCTGGTCCGGGATCCGGTTGAATCGGCCCGGCTGAATTTGAGCGAGATTGGCATCGGTGGGCTGCAGTCGAGTAGGCAGACGGACGGCAGCGGAATTCGGATTGCCATCCTGGATACTGGTGTGGATCCGGGACATCCGGATCTGATGCAGACCACGGACGGGAAGATAAAAATTGCCGAATGGGCGGACTATACCGAGGATGGAAGGATTGATCTTACCAGCGGACTGGTAAAGGACGGTACGGTTGAGGTTGACCGGAGTCAGATCGTGCTGCCGGTTCCTTCGGTCAGCGGCCGGGTCTGGTATGGATTTTTGGATACCACCGGGCTCCCGGTAAAACTGGCACGGGAGCGGAAAACGGTGCTGGTTATGGTTGTGGATCCAGAACGGTCCGGTCTCTACAACACGGTGCTGGTGGATACTGATGGCGATGGCGGCCTTTTGGGCGAAACCCAGCTCAAGCCATACAATACAGCCCAGCAAACGGCAAGCTTTATGACTGAAAACCAAATGCGTTTTAATTTTGTGGTAACTGAAATCAATACCAGTGCGCGCTGGGTGAAGCTCGGTTACGATGGTTTTGGTCATGGCACCGCGATTGCCGGTATCTTGGCCGGAAATGGACAAATGCGCGGCGTGGCACCTGGCGCTCAGATCGTATCGATCAAGGTCAGCAATGGCTATGGCGCCGAAGATTTGGACGGTTTGAAACGAGCCATCCGCGAGCTCGGACAGCGCCGGGTCCGGGTTGCAAACATCAGCCTGGGATATGTGAATCTGACCGACCGGGAGCGGGCTGACCTGGAGACCTTGCTGAACAATGTTTCACGGGCTTATGGCATTGTTTTCTGTGTGGCCGGCGGGAATCTTGGGCCGGCGACCGGATCGGTGGCATCACCGGCCAGTGCGGCTGAGGCGGTGGCAGTCGGCGGAATTCTTACGCCGGATATGTGGCAGCTGTATTACGGGTGGAGTGTTGCCCAAACGACCCTCTATCAGTTCAGTTCGGTGGGACCGGATCAGCTTGGCAATGGACCGCTGATCGTTGCGCCTTCGTCCGCGACCTCGACCGGTCCAGTCTGGAAAGGGAACTATGTGTTCAATGAAGGAACCAGCATGGCGACACCCTATGTTGCCGGAGCTGCGGCGATTTTGATCCAAGCGGCGCAATCTGCCGGGATTCCTTCCGATCCGGACATGATTCGGCAGGTGCTTGCGCTTGGCGCTCAGTCCTTGGACGGATATCTGCCCTGTGAAGTCGGAAATGGGAAGCTCAACCTGCTTCGAAGTTATGAAATTCTGCGAAGCCGATCGATTCGACCGCTCCAGATTGTTTCGGAGTCGAGCGGTGTTACCGTTCAGCGGCAGTTTACTGCCGCTGAGACCCGACTTCGGATTAGTAATTCGGGAACGATACCCCGTTATGTAACGGTCAAGGAAAACACCGACTGGGTCCATACGGACATGCAGTCAATCCAGGTACCAGCCAACTCTTCGCGGGTGATCCCAATCAAGTATGATAAAATAAACCTGCCCGGTCTTTATAGTGGGATGCTCAGCCTGGACGATTCAACGACGCCGGGCGTGGACTATATGAAACCTCTATCGCTGGCTGTGCCCTGTGAACTCAGCGGATCGAATCCGGTTGGATTCGTAACGGCCGACCGTGTGCCGGCTGGCCGTTACAAACGATACTTTTTCAAGATTCCCGAAGGGTTTGGCAGCTTGCGGTTGAAGGTTTTGCCGGATCAGGATTCCGACGGGCGATATCATGGCAGGATCCGGCTGTTTATCACCCGGCCGGACGGCCGAACCGAAGCATCGGCCAGTTATGCTGGCGATGGCTATCCGGATACTTCGAGCTATCGTTATTTTGACGAAACCATTCAGAATCCGCAGAGCGGTGTTTGGGAAATTGTTGTCTACAGCTCGGTAACCATTACCAAGGACCGGATGTCCAGCAGCAATTACCGGCTTGAGGCCGCATTGGAGAAATGGCAGGGGGTGCCGGCTCAATCTGCGGATGACCATTACTGGATTTCTTCGGGCCAGCCGCTGAAGGATTGGGACGGCAAAACCATTACCATGCATGTCTGGGACGGTAAAACCAATTTGCCGGCGGAAGGTCTCTTTGTTGTGAACGGTCGGCTGTACCATGCCCGCAGTGGAAAACTTGAGGTTTCGTATGAGCGAAATGGCTATGTGGTGGGCTGGTAGAGTCTTTTATAGGAGGTTTGTCGTTTGATCAGACTGGGCAGTTTGACCGGCGAGCGCCGAAATTTGATCTTTGCCGCGGTTCTCATTGCTTCCATCTTGTTGACGAGCGTGACCGCCTGGCGGGGCATGGTTCAGAACCAGAAGCTGGCAGTGGAGCATGCCCGCTTTAATCAGGCGGTATCAGCCATCGAATCCGGGGATTATGCCACGGCGGAACCGTTACTGGCAGAAGTGATTAAAACCAATCAGGACAGCTGGCTGGTCGCATATTACTATGGGCTGGTCCTGGAGGAAAGCAACCACCCCCATGAAGCGGACGTTTATCTGGAAAATGCGGCCGAAATACGGCCGGCTTTATTGCGAAATCAAGGTTTCCTGCTGTTGTTCGGCAGAAATCTGAAGAAACTCGGCCAGCCGGATCGGGCGAACGTATATCTGAAAAAGTGTATCGCGATTAACACGAATCCGGCATTGACGCAAACCGCAGAACAGATGCTAAAAGGAAAATAACGGAGGGTTTCAGGTTGGCGAAAAACAACGGAAAAAGCCAGGCCGGTGTTCGATCCAACGGAAAACAACAGATAAATAAACGCGCCGTTGATCAGCCGTCGAATACGGACCGGGTGACGCTGTTTCTCTTAATGGCCGGACTGGCCATTATTCCGCTTTTGATGCGGTTAAGAATTATTAACTATATTTCCCCAAAAATTATTGTGGATATCTTCAATACGGGGACCCAAACGGACATCTCATCATACTATAAATTTGCTGTTACGATTCTGATCACTTTTTGCGGGCTTGGCCTGCTGGTGTACAAGATGGTAAAACAGCAGTACCAGCTTCGGGCCACCGCGGCGAACCCGTTTATCCTGCTGTTGGTGGCAACTGCGGTAATTTCGGTTCTGTTTAGTGATTTTCCGGGGCTCTCCGTATTTGGAATTTATGACCGGCATGAAGGCCTAGTTGCGTTTTTATGTTACTTTTCACTGCTTTTTATCGCAATAAACACCAGATTCCCCGAAAAAATCACCAGCTATCTGCTCGCTGCGCTAGCCATTCCAGTTGGTCTGAACGCCATTCTTGCGATTGGGTATTTTGCCGGACACGACTTGATCAGTACCGGGATCCTGGCACACTTGATTCTGCCAGCAGAGTACCGGAATTTCGGACTTGCCGGTTACTTAATGACCACGATCAGCAACCCGAACTTCGTCAGCGGCCTGGCCGGGGCGATCACCATTTTCTTCATGGTGATCGCATTGAATGCACGGGAAAAACAGCTCACCATTGCCACCAGTGTGCTTGGTTTGCTTTCTTTTGCCTTGATTGAGACATCGCTGTCCAGCAGCGGCACGTACTCGTTTTTTGCGGTTTTGCCTTTTGTACTGGGCTTTTCGATCTGGAATCAATCACTTCGTCAGGTAGTGATCCGGTCTGCGGTTTTTCTGGCCGGAATGGCTCTGGTCATAATGGTTCTCAGCGGAATACATGGAACGGGATGGAAAGTTTCGTTTGGGTCGCCGACCTCTGATTTTCGGTCTCAAGAATTTGCACAGGGACCTGAAAACAAGCTGAAACTGACGCCAGCCGAAGCGGTGTATGGTGACGAGGTTAAGCTGCCCGAAAAGGGTATTGCGCCTCTGAGCGGCCGTACCTATATCTGGAAGCACTCCCTGGAACTGATTGCCAAACGGCCATTACTCGGGTATGGCCATGACTCAATCGTATACACCTTCCCGCAGAACCGGGCTGATAAGATAGCGAACCTGTCCAACTATGTAGAGTATATTGATAAACCGCACAACTTTTACATTGCGCTCGCATATCAATCGGGAATAGGCGCGCTGCTGGCATTTATCGGTTTGATGGCGGTCTTTGCGTTTACGGCCATTCGAACCATCGCCCAGAAAAGGCGGACCGGGGAGGATGCTGCGCTATTAATCGCGATCTTGCTTTTTGCCGGGGCGTATTGCGTCCAATGGATGGTCAATGACTCCATTCAAGGGAGTGCGCAGATTTTTTGGATTATGCTGGGAATTGGTTTTTCACTCTGCCTGTTCCCGGATTCTGGAGCTGGTCAGCTCGCCGTCGAGGAGAATTGCGGCGAAAACGGCCTAAAGAAAACTGCAAAGAAATAAGGGAGGGTGTACAGGGAATGAACAAGGGGTCAATGAAACGCGGTGTCAAAGCATTGGTTGCCGTAAGCCTGGGAGTAGCTATGGTGGTTGGGGCTTTAGCGATGCCCGAAACCGCTGATGCCGTAAAGAAAAAAGCGGCGAAGAAACCGGTTAAAAAGGTTGTGGCACCGGCCAAAAAAATCTATAACAATGTTGCGACCGCCACCCTGATCAAAGCATTGGCGACCGGATCCAAGGATTCGGCCTCGGTCGTGAGTGCTCAGATTGCTGCAAACGCCGATCCGAACGTGAAGGATGCTGTGGGACGGACGGCTTTGACCTGGGCTGCCAAGAATGGCGATCCCGGAAGCGTAAAGGCATTGATCGCGGCAAAGGCGGTGGTCAACGTTACCGATGCGGAGAAAAAGACGCCCTTGATGTGGGCTGTAATGAGCGGGCGAGCTGACAATGTAAAAGCGCTGCTCGCTGCAAAAGCGGATGTCAAACCGGTTGACGCGAACGGCGACACCGTTTTATTGATGGCCGCGAATCGGACCTATGGCAACTGGAGTTCAGATGCTGAAGAGATTTTGAAGGTCTTGATCAGTAGCGGAGCGGTGGTTAACCTCACGGACAAACAAGGCAGGACTCCACTGCATTACGCTGCGGTTGGTGGCTCGCCCAAGGCGGTTCAAATTCTGGTGGACGCGAAAGCTGACGTCAGCAAGGTTGTGCCGGAAACCGGGGAGACCGCTCTAATGGCGGCCTGTCAAGTGGCGGACAATGCCGATTATGCACAGGTTGTAACGATTCTGGGCAAAGCGGGAACAAATATTAACGCCAAGGATTTGAAAGGGAACACCGCGCTGATTCTGGCATCCGGAAAGGGTATGCCCTACATCGTAAAGGCCGTTCTAGCTTTAAAACCGGATGTCAACGTGAAAAATCTCAAGGGCGAATCGGCCCTGGAAAAAGCGTACCAGGTTTCAAATCTTGTGGTTATCCCGATGCTGCAGAGCGCGGGCGCACAGCGCTAGCTTAACACCTAAACGGGCACTGGGGCAGTAGACAGATGCTCACACCATTGGAGCAGACAACAATATGAAAAAAATTATGACAATCTTTGGGACCCGGCCGGAGGCCATTAAAATGGCCCCGGTCATCCAAAAGCTGAGCCAGGTGGACGCGTTCCGCCTGGTTGTTTGTGTCACTGCCCAGCACCGCGAAATGCTCGATCAGGTCCTGGAGCTCTTTACGATTACGCCCGATCATGATTTGAATATCATGAAGGATAAACAGGACTTGTTCGATATCGCGCAGGCCGTGCTTGGTGGACTAAAACCGGTTATGCTGGCGGAAAGGCCGGATCTGGTTCTGGTTCACGGCGATACCAGCACGACCTTGTTGGGCGCGTTGGCGGCGTACTATTTGCAGATCCCGGTTGGTCACGTCGAGGCCGGGCTGCGGACCCACAACCGCTACTCACCGTTTCCCGAGGAAATGAACCGGACTCTGGTCGGGCCGATCGCATCGTTTCACTTCGCGCCGACGGAAACCGCCCGGCGGAATCTGCTGGCGGAAAACGTGTCGGATGACCGGATCTGGGTCACCGGTAATACCGTGATCGACGCGCTGGTCCAAACGGTACGGCCGGAGTACGGCTTTTCCGAAGCCTTGCGGGGCATTGACTGGGACCGCAGGATTCTGCTGGTGACGACTCACCGACGGGAAAACCTGGGGGATCGGATGCGCAGTGTGTACCTGGCCCTGCTGGATTTGCTGGATCAATTCGAGGATACCACCGTGGTTTTCCCCGTGCATATGAATCCGGCGGTGCGTTCGGTCGCCGAGGAGGTACTCGGCGCGCACCCCCGGGCGGTTTTGATTCCACCGCTTGAATATGCCGATTTTGCCAATTTGATGGCGCGTGCCAATTTGGTGCTTACCGATTCCGGCGGACTGCAGGAAGAAGCGCCGGCCTTGGGAAAACCGGTTCTGGTGCTGCGGGATACCACGGAGCGCCCGGAAGCGGTTGAAGCCGGGACGGTTCGCCTGGTCGGCACCGACCGGAATGCGATTGTCCGGGAGGCGGGGCGGCTTTTGGCGGACCAGGCCGCCTATGATGCGATGGCCCGGGCGGTGAATCCGTATGGCGACGGGCATGCGTCGGAGCGGATTCGCGATATTTTGCTCAGCAACCTGTAGCGGCAGTGTGAAAAAAGGAGTGGGACCGGGCCTTCATAGCCCGGTCTTTTGCAGCTAAGCGCAGAATCACCCGCGAGCCGCGCTCGAAGGAACTGATTACTAGTGACGGGTTCGCTTCGAATGAAATAAAGGTGGGCAAGGAAGAATAATGACGGACCAAAATCCGTCCAAACCGCCTTTCGAAGTGCTCTTGAGGTTCTTTCTGACACGATCAGGATGTCGTTTCAGGTATAATGGGTTTAATATGGTTTGGAATCCCAAACAGACAGTGGCAAGATATTCAGCATATTGCCAGGTACAGGCTTGCAAGTGGAGGGGAAAGGCATGATCAAATTTGGCACCGATGGCTGGCGCGATATTATGGCGGATCAGTTCACCTTTGCCAATGTGAAAAACGTGACCCAGGGGATTGCGGCCCACATGAACGCGCGCAATCTTGGGAAACGCGGCGTGGTCGTCGGGTATGACAACCGCTTTTTGTCCGAGGAATTCGCGGCGGCAGTGGCCTCGGTTTTTACCGGGAACGGGATCAAGGTTTTTCTGCCGGCACGGCCTTTGCCAACGCCGGTGACCGCTTTTGCCGTGCGTGCCTTGAATGCTGGCGGAGCAGTCATGATTACGGCCAGTCACAATCCGCCCACCTATAACGGACTGAAATTCATCCCCGAATATGCCGGCCCGGCGCTTCCGGATGTCACCGATGATATTGAAAAGGAAGTCGCCCGGGTTTTTGAGGGTTCAAGAGTCTATGAACTGCCGGCGGCCGAAGCGAAAAAGCTGGGTCTCATCGAAACGGTCTCGGTCGACGATGCTTATATCAAACATCTAAAAAGCCTGGTGAATCTGGATAAACTGGCGGACCGGCGGCTCAAAGTTGCGGTGGACCCGATGTTCGGCGCTGGCCTGGGTTATCTGGAAAGAATCCTGGGCGAGGCCGGGTGCACCGTGACCGCAATCCAGAATTACCGGGATCCGCTGTTTGGCGGAAGCATGCCGGAACCGACGGATGCCATGCTCGGCGGGCTGAAAAAGACGGTGGCCGAAACGCAGGCCGAACTCGGGCTGGCCCTGGATGGTGATGCCGATCGTTTTGGTGTGGTGGACGAAGCCGGCCGGTACATGTCCCCGAATAAGGTGCTGTCGCTGCTGCTGTGGAATCTTCTGGCATCCAGGACTTACCGGGGGCCAGTGGTGCGCACCCTGGCAACCACGCATCTGTTGGACCGGATCGCGGCCGATGCGGGTCTTCCGGTGATTGAAACCCCGGTCGGGTTTAAATACATAGGGCAAGCGATGCGCGAAAAGGGATGCCTGATCGGGGGCGAGGAAAGCGGCGGCATGACGGTCCAGGGGCACATTCCGGAAAAAGATGGCATTTTGGCCGGACTGCTGGTCGCGGAAGCCGCGGCCCGGACCGGGCAGGGAGTGGCCGAACTGTACCGCGGCGTTGAAGAACAATTTGGCCGGGCGATTTCGGAACGGCTCGATATCCATTACGAGAATGCGGAGCGGGATGCGATTCTAACCCGGATCAAGGATTACCGCCCAACCCAGGTCGCCGGAATCGCGGTCGACAGTATTTCCACCCTGGAGGGGAAAAAGGTACTGCTCAAAGACGGCAGCTGGCTTCTGATCCGCGCCTCCGGCACCGAGCCGCTGATCCGGCTTTATGCCGAAACCGGCGACGAGGCGGTCAAGCTGGCGATCCAAAACGATATCCGGCAGGCTCTTGGGATTTAGGCACTGCCGCATGATTATTAGTACCGTGGCTTCTGGGAGGTCGGTAAGAGCTGGCTGGCGGGGGCCGTGGGGAGAGCGGTTCACAGGCTGAGCCATGACCTGCCGCCTATACTTCCGCGTCTTGCTTCGGGCAGCGGCTCAGCCTGTAAACCACGCTCCTCACTTTAGATCGCGATCGCAGTATGTTTACAGCTTGCTTTAAAGAATGGCCGGTCCCGGCAAGGATGAAGCCTCATAGCTGCATGGTTTTCCATTCGCTCTGCCGTTCACGGCTGTGCAGCCAGTTTCCGTGAGTTTTACAGTGAAGCATTACCTAGATCCTTACTTGTGAGCGATCAGGTTCAAGTTCGTCATGCACAAGCGCAATTCTTTCGCAACCTTGAAAAGGCTTTTCTCGGTTTCGTTTCTCGGGAGGATTGAAGCAAAAGCACTTTCGTTTTCTTCGAAATCCGCAGGGTTTAGAAGGGGTAGTATCTTCCGATTGAGTTCTCCTAGCTTCTGAGTCAATTCTTTATCATCATATTTCGAAACTACTCCATCCTTAATCGTGAACACGATAACCTGTAAGTAATTCTCTCTATTCTCATAGGAAATGGAGATCACCGAATCGTTGTTCTGGCATTCAACATCATAGAACAAATTCTTTCTGTTCGTTTTTTTCAGTACTTTGTAGTCAAATTCTGTGACCAGAAATTCAAAGTACCTGTGTACTAAGCTGATGAATTCGTCTCCTGAAAGCACTTTCTCACCACACTTCATTGTTTACCGATAATTACCGGACCATTGGGCGCGCTTGTCGAGCAAGACGACCTGCCCCCTTATTAGCCCGGATCATAATCCGCAGCAAACTGGCTTGAAGCGGCTTAACCCTGCGAGTGCCGGCACGCCCCGAAAAAATTCAGCTATGATTACTCTGTGGTACCCGGAGGCAGCAGAGGCGAAGCCCCTGACTCCCGACAGCACCGTTAAGCGGACACAATACCGCCAGGCAAGCTCGCCGAAGCCGCCAGCGCTCGATTTACCAGACCAGCCGAGGCGGGAGCGGGTTATCCGCGTCAAGCCCCCTACCGCAGGCCAGCGCTAACCCTACGGCTCAAATCTCAGCCGATCCCCAACGCCAAGCCCCAATTCGCGGGCCCGCCCGTCAGCCAGTTCCAGAACCCGGACCGCGCCCGAAACGTAAAATGGCCCGCGCCAGGGCCGAATCGAATGGATCACGCGGACGATCCGGTTATCATGATCGAGAAAGACCGCGTCAAAGGCAACCAGCATGAACCAGGCGTGGATGGCATTGCACGGGTCGAACAGCAGGGCTTCGCCTGGCGCCGGCCGGTGGAGCATCCAGCCTTTCAGCCGGGTCAGAAATGTATTGGCCATACAAACCCCGTGAACGGCTTTTTCTGGGGTTTGGGGCATTTCGTTCACTCCTTTTCGCCTGAAGGTTCAAAATGGACCGCTGCTATTTACATAACGAACGATTTCACGGCCAGGATTTGCCCAACCATGATGGAGAGAATAACAAAGACAGCGAGAATGGCCGAAAAAGCATAGCGGTTGGTCGCGGTTCGAGCGATCCAGAGGTACCCGGCCGGCCATACCATGGCATAGCGGATCAGGCCGTGAAGCGCCACCGGAATACTCGACCGGGTCACCGGGAAGGAAAGAATCAGCAGTGCGTAAAGGAGAGCGAGCCAACGGGTTTCCCGGTCCAGCAAACTGATTCCGATCCATACCAGACCCAGCAGGTTGAGCAGAATCACCCCGGCATCCGCCGGATGATTTCCGAATAACCGGCTGACGTCGGTCACTGTGCCCCACCAGAAGGGCATCAAATTCCGATAAGCGGTTTGGTGGGCTGCCATTTCAAACGGGCTGCCAAAAGCAAGCCAAAGAAAAACAGGATAGGCCAAGCCGAGCACGCCGGCCAAGCCCAAGGATGCAAGCCAGGGTTTTATGGCGGGCCAGCGCTGGTTTTCCGCCTGGCCGAGCCGCCAGAAAAAGAGCAGACCAAGAAACAGGGGAAGAACAACCCCAGGAGCCCGGGAGCAGGCGGCGAGCCCCGCCAGGATACCCGCGCTGATAATCCGGTTTTCCTTGAGCGCAACCAGGAACCAGGCAATCAGTGCGAAAAAGAGCGATTCGCCGTACACCGCGGAAAAGAGAAAACTGATCGGTGCAAAACAGGCCAGGGCTACCGGCAGTTTCCCGCCGATTCGATACAAAGCTAAAAGACCGATGAAAAACAACAGATTCGACACGAAAATGCCGCTCCAGGGCGAAGCCCCGAAAGCCCTTATCAGGCCGGGGTACAGCGGGTACCACAGGACCTCATGGCTGTCCCGGTACCCTTCCTGCGCGATCTTGAGGTAGTGGGTCGAATCATACAAAGTTAACATGTTCCAGGGTTCGGAGACCAGAACACCCTGATGATTCGGCAGGTACCACGCGGGTGCAGGGGGCGGGTCGCTTGACGAAAACAGCAAATAGGCCGGGGTCAAAATGACGATCCGGGAAAGCGCAAACAGCAAAAAACAGGTGATCAAGGCCATGCGATGGGCCTGCAGCCAATCGCTTACCCGACCCGGCAAGGTTTGAGCCGCCGGACGCTGAGCCGGGGAACCGGATTCACATGACGGTTCCTTGATCAATTCGTTACCGATTCCTTTCCACGGCTTGATAGATGACAGCCGTATGATCCCGGTAAATCGCTTTCCAATCCGGCGATTCTTTCAGCATGGAATCATTCAGTTTTGATAAGCTCCCCGATGGCTTTGCCGGTATGAGAATGGTCTTTGCGCCAGTATCCAGGACGTTCCGGCCGGGAGAACCGGGTGCCGCCGCGAAATTCATGTAATCCGGGAGCAGACCGCCGCTGCGGTACAAGTCGCCGCGCCCGTCAATGAACACCGGAATGCCGCGCCAGATCAGATAGCCGCCCCAGCCGTAAAAATTGTATACCCTGGTCAGGTGATTGCGCTCAATGTAATCCACGGCAGCAGCCGGGTACTGATTGGCCCGGGCCAACTGGTCCATGGTCAAAGGAATCCCGTTTTTACCGGCCTGAGCCAGAAACATGGCTGCGACCACACCCCAGCCGATCCAAGCCAGGGGTTTCAGCCGGATGCGGCTGATGCGCAGATCGAGTGAGCCCAGCAGAACCGCGGTAGAAAGGACTGCAAACGGGGTATAGATACGCGATCCAAGGGCCAGCAGCCAGAAAAGCGCCGCGCGCCAGAAAGCGAGCCGATTCAGCCGGTTCTGCGCGGCTGCCGCCAGCAGAACCGCACAGCCGCTGATGAAAACCAGCAGGAGCCAGGGGTTATCCATGGGATAGGGCATCCATTCCTGGATCTGGTGCCGGTAAATCCCGGTTAACAAACCTTCCCGCACCGCGTACACCCACAGCCCGATTCCGCGCGGGTTCAGCAGGCTGCCCAAAAAAGCAGCCAGGGCCAACGCAAGCTTGCGCCGGTCGATTTCCCGCCGCGCAATCACGGCGAAGGCGCACTCGGCCAGCAGTAAAAGCGGGAACAAAACGACATTGGAATGAACATTGGCCCAGACCGCGGCCGCGGCCCCGGTCAGAATCCAGGCATTGCGCCGTTGGTATCCGGCCAGGGAAAGCCACAGATAGAAACCGAAGAAAGCGTATACTCCCGCCTGGGGCCAGGGTTTTAACCAGACCAAAAGGTACAGCACAGAGAGGCCGCCGGCGAGATAGGCCAGGGTCGTTTCGCCGTACCGGCGGTCGAGCCCGGCAGCAACCAGGCAACCGGCTGCTCCGCCCGCCAGCGCGGTCATCAGCCACAGCCCGGGGAGTTTCCAGGTCTGGTAGACTAACCAGCTCAGGGCTTCCCAAGCCCACTGATGGGCCATCCAGGGCTGACCCAGCTGGCTCCAGGAATAGACGTCGACAGCGGGTATCTGGTGGTGGGCCACGATCCACTGGCCGACCTTAAGATGCCAGAAAACATCCGGATCAGCGGCCCAAATCGATACCACCGCCACAAACAGGGCACAGGCAAAAACAAATATTTTTCCG
Source organism: Solirubrobacterales bacterium (assembly GCA_050258755.1). GTDB lineage: Bacteria > Bacillota > Syntrophomonadia > Syntrophomonadales > DTU052 > JBLMZI01. The sequence goes on from JBLMZI010000011.1 coordinate 436,662, forward strand.
GCACACCGATCGGACACGGAACCAACCCTTTCCGCACAATCATTTCAAGCGCCGCCGCACAGCCGCCGTCAAGGTCCAGTGGAACCCGGCCCGGCTGGCTTTTCGGCCATCATCAAAATAGAAACCCCGAACGGCAGAGAAAATCGCTTCAATAACAAACGTTCGGACGACATAATCCGGGTCAGCCATCGGTTGATCCGGGGGGAAGGCAGAGCGGCATCGTCCGACTGCGCGCCGGTGAGCCGGTTGATCCCCCGAAGCAGGGCAATCCATGGAAACAGCCAGAAATTGAAGTAGGTACTGTACACTGGAACCAGCCCGGCCGACCGGAGTTTGCCGGTAAGGTCGTCCTTACGGTACCGGCGTCGGTGTTGGTGGCTGACATCGTGTCTGCTCCATAAACAGGGGAAAGCCGGAACCGTCACCAGAATCCGGCCGCCCGGTTTGAGCTTGGCGGAAAGGATGGACAAAGCCTGGCGGTCGTCCTCCAAATGCTCCAGAACATCTAGCAGGGCCACCAAATCAAATGAGGAATCCGCCACGGACGCCGCGGCCGTTTCCAGGGGAAGCGCGAGAATCTGGAACCCGGTCTTTTCCCGCGCATACCGGGCGGCCTCCGGATTGGGCTCCAGACCGATCACCTGATCGGCAAAACGGGCTAACAGGCGTAGATTACCGCCGGTTCCACAGCCAGCCTCTAGAATGCGTGCGGGTTGATTCAGACGGCCGAGCAGCCGCTGCAGTACCGACGCGATGATGGCCCGGCGGCTGACAAACCACCAGTGATCCGCCTCTACCTGATTCATTTGCTCATAAAGCCAGTCTTCCATCGTGGTAGAACCGTTTACCGCCTTTCTGTAAAACCGGATGCCTGCATCGGCAGGCCGAACTGAGCGCATCCGATTGAAGCGTCACAGACAATCAGGGACGGCTTATATCCGGCGAGTCTTCGCCCCCGGGCAAGCCGTACAGATCCTGAACGAAATAAAGCGGTCGGCCTTTGGATTCATGATAGGTTCGGCCCAGGTATTCGCCGATGATTCCCAGGCTGATCAACTGAACCCCGCCGAGAAAAAGGATTGCGACCATGAGCGAGGAGTAGCCGGGCAGTGGGTTACCGTGGATGAGTTTCAGCAGAACCAGAAACGCTGCCCAGCCGAAGGAAAACATCGCAACCACAAAGCCCAGCAGGGAAGCGATTCGGAGCGGGAAGAAGCTGAAAGAGGTGATGCCTTCCACCGCTAGATTCCAGAGTTTACGGTAATTAAACCGGGTGGTCCCTTTTTGGCGGGGCTCTCTTCGATACAGGACACTGGTTTGTTTATAGCCGACCCAGGCAAAAAGCCCTTTCATGAAGCGCTGCTGCTCGCGCAGCTGAATCAGGGCATTGACCGCACGGCGCGACATCAGGCGAAAATCGCCGGTATCCGCCGGTATGGGGACCGGGCTGGAACGCTTCATTAACCGGTAAAACAGATAGGCGGTCAGCCGTTTAACCCAGCTTTCGCCTTCCCGGATTTCCCGGGTCGCGTAAACCACGTCAAATCCGGCTTTCCACTCCTGAATCAGGCGCGGAATGACCTCGGGCGGATCCTGTAAATCGGCATCGATTGGAATGACGGCATCCCCGGCTGCGCGGTCCATGCCCGCGGTCAGAGCGATTTCCTTGCCGAAATTTCTTGAAAGGTTGATGACCTTCAAGCGGGAATCCCGGTGGTGAATTTCGATCAATTTCGGCAAGGTGTCGTCGGTCGACCCGTCGGTAATGCAAATAATTTCATAATCATATCCGGTAGACTGCATGACGCTGGAGACGCGCTCGTAAAAGGCGTCAAGGTTGGCGCTTTCGTTGTACATGGGCGCAACGATCGAGATTAACTGTGCCAAATGACGTTGCTCCTTCCTTTTGTCGAAGCAGTGGGAATATCGCGTCAATTGAAGATTCGTGCCACAAGGGTCGAATTCCTGCATCCAGACAGCTCAGACCGGTGAAAGAATACGGTATTTCCTGTCTGTGGCGGCACTGGCTTTCCGGAATGCCTGGGAATAATTTGCTCATTTTGGTCGATACCGGCGCACGGGTTTTCGTGTATATTATTGTTAAACGGAACTTTGGGAAAAGTCAAAAATTATAGAACATGATGAGGTGATCGTTGATGAAGAAACGCGGCGTCCTGTCAATTGTTCTGATTCTGGTGATGCTGCTGACCGTTGGGTTCGTTGTTTCCGGGTGCGGATCTGACCGTCAGCCGCCGGCGGGAGAAAAGAGTGGTCAGACTTCGGAAACCGGCAAGAAGGATGCCGGTGAAACCCAAGTCCCCAGGGTCTTTGTGCAGGGGGTCGAGGTAAAATACGATACGCCGCCGGTTGTGGAGCAGGGTGCGATTCTGGTTCCCCTGCGGGCGACCTTTCAGGCGATCAATACCGACGTGAAATGGGACGCAGCCAAACAAACCATCGAAATCGCGTCCGGTTATAATGAAAAGCTGGTCATGCAGGTTGGCAGCAAACGGGCCCTTTTGTACAAAAATAGCGGAATGGAACAAAAAATGATGGACGTTCCGGCAAAAATCATCAATGGAAGAACATATATCCCCCTGATTTTCGTGATGGGGGTTCTCAACGCTAACGTTGATTGGGACAAGAACACCCAATGTGTCTATATCACCCGAAAACGGTAGGAATCTCAACCCAGGTGCATTACAAACCCCATATTTCGACAAATACGGACTTTTTAGTATTGTCGGAATATTGCCCGATATAGTACAATAAAGCCAGCGAATCCACTGGGATGGTAATAGGCCCAGATTCTTCGGTGCCGTATGGGCTTGTTCCTCATCCGGTAAAACCGCTTGACCAGTGGGACAAATAATGTAATGGAGGGAATTTTAATGAACTTACTTAAGCGTCTGACCCAGGAAGAGCAAGGCCAAGGGATGACTGAGTATGGTTTGATTATTGCCCTGATTGCCGTCGTTGTTATTGGCGGTCTGGTTCTGCTTGGACCGAAAATTAAGGACATGTTTACGACGGTATCCAATAACCTGTAGATTTGAGTTTCGGTTTAGTCTCATTGGTGGACTGCCACGGCTTCCCTGCGGGACGGGAAAGTGTTCCGATGCCATATCGGACAATGTTTTCGGACGAGATAGGCACTGGGAAGGATGAGTCGTTTCCGATAACCTCACTAGTCCCACTTGTCCTTCAAGTGGGACTTTTTATTTGGGGCAGGCTCACGCTGAATCGACGAAACGAATGATAGGATGTTTTGATGACCGCGCTGGATGGGCTTTTATTCGGAACCGTGATGGTCTGCACGCTGACCGACCTGTTCCGGCGAAAGATCTACAATGCCGTTTTACTTCCGGTTTTGCTGCTGGCATTGCTGCTGAACTACCGCGCCGAAGGCTTAGCCGGACTGGGGCATTCGGCAGTCGGGCTAATGATCGGACTGGCAATTCTTTTCATCCCATTTGTCATGGGCGGGATGGGAGCCGGCGATGTCAAGTTCCTGGCGGTGATCGGCGCCGTGAAAGGGCCCTATTTTGTATTTCTGACCGCTCTCGGTATGGGATTAGCCGGCGGCGTCATCGGTTTGGTCTATCTGGCAGCAGAAAAACGGTTATTGGCCGGAATCAGCAATCTGTTCCGGCGCGTTTGGATGATGGCGCTTTCACGGCGGCTGGCCGAGCCGCCGGAAGACGATGGAAAGCAATCGACCGTCCCGTACGGCGTGGCTATTGCGGCCGGCGCGGTGGCGGCCTATTTTTGGCTGAGGTGCTTACCATGATTCGATCAGCCGTCACAGGGACAAAAAATCGGTTTCAACCGGGACAGGCCACGCTGGAGCTGGCACTGATACTGCCGGTTCTGCTTTTGCTGGTGTTTGGCATGATTGAATTCGGCCGACTGTATTCCGTGGATCTCGGGATTGCCAACGCAGCCCGGGACGGTGCGCGGGCGGCCGCGGTCGGGGCGACCGACGCCCAGGTTACGGATATCGTTCAAAAAGGCGTGCAAGCCTTGACGCTGACGCCCAGCGAACTGGGTGTGGTGGTCACGCCGGTTCTGGCGTCCCGCGTCAGAGGAGCCACAGTTCGGGTTTACGTTTATTATCCGGTCCGTATCTATACGCCGGTGATCAGTAATGTCATCGGAGAGACTCACGAAGTGTCCAGTGCTGTATATATGCGGGTAGAGTAAAGGGCGTGAGTTTGGTGAAACGGTTCCGCTTGGTGAAACGATTCTGGAACGAAGAGTCCGGGGCATCCATCGTATTGGTGGCCTTGATGCTGACTGTGCTGCTTTCCATGGCGGCACTGGTCATCGATGGTGGCCTCCTCTACATGAACCGGGCCAAGCTTGTGCATGCGATTGACGCGGCGGTTTTGGCCGGCGCCCAGGACCTTCCCGATCATCCAGACACGGCGCGGGCCACCGCAGAGGCGTATCTTCGCTCAAACAACATTGATCCTGCCGATGTAACCATTCAAATCACTGATTCGAACACCCATATTTCGGCTTCAGCCTCCAAACCGGTCAGCTTTTTCTTTGCGCCGGTCATCGGGCTGACCGGCACGAATGTGGAAGGCAACGCGACTGCGATCATTGCACCGATTATTGCCACCGGAGATCTGGTCCCCTGGGGCGTTAGCGAGCAATCCTTTGTTTACGGGCAGCAGTACCACCTGAAAACCGGATCGCCGGCTGATTCGCACGATCCGGGTACGATTAACGGTTGGTTTGGATGTCTTCAATTCCCGGGCAACAGCGGGGCCGACGATTACCGGGACGCTATCCTGAGCGGGTACGCCGGTACTCTTGAAATCGGGGATCATCTTGAAACCGAACAGGGGAATATGAGCGGACCGACCGAAACCGGGGTGCTGTCGCGGTTCAACGCCTGTAATCACACGCCAAGCTGCACCTATTCCTCGTTCGTCCGGAGCTGTCCGCGGGTGGTGGTGGTCCCGGTCATTACGGTGGTTGGGGCGCACGAAGTGGAAGTGAAGGGGTTTGCCGCTTTTGTTCTTGAAGGGGAAAGCGGTTCGGGCAATAACTGCTATGTGACAGGCCGTTTTGTTCATACGGTCGGCAGCGGAGATGTGTCGACCAGCGCGGCTGATTACGGGTTTTATGGCGTAAAACTGACGATTTAAAGTTAATCCTGCGAAAGAAAAAAAGAAATCACCCCGATTTTTCACATAGGCTTTTCGAAGCCGGAACAATAGACAAAATATTGCTTTGCTTAAGGAGTGGCAGGTCTATGAAAGGCAAAATGGTACTGTTTGTTGCGGTATTAATGGGAGTACTGACCGCTTTCCTGGCATTTGTGTACATAAAGACGATAAAGGATTCCATAGACAAGACCCCATACACAACCCGTGCCGTGGCCGCCCAGCTCATCCCGCAGAACACAGCCATCACGGTGGAAATGATTAAAACCGAGCGGGTGCCTACCGCTGTTAAACATCCCGGTGAATTGACCGATCCAAAGGACATTATTGGAAAAATCGCGCTGGTCGCCATTCCACAGGGTGAAATCATTCAGGCGAATACGGTTGTCAAACCGGGCGATCCATCCCAGGGCTTTTCTTATGTCATTCCTGAGGGTAAACGGGCGATGACCATTGAAATCTCGGACACGAACGGGGTAAACGGCATGCTGCGGGGTGGAAACCGGGTTGACTTGATTACCACCGTTTCCGGTCAGGGTGAAGGCGGGACGGTGGCTCTGGTGGTTCTGCAGGATATTGAAGTGCTCGCGGTCGGCGCTCTGCCGCCGGGAGCGGTTTACCAGGGGCAATCGAACCCGGCCGCCAAGACGGTGACCCTCTGTGTTTCCCTTTCGGACGCGCTTCGATTAAAGGCCGCCACTTCGATGGGACAGGTTCAGCTGCTGCTGCGCTCACCGGCCGAGAAACCGCCTGCGGGAGCCGGTCTGTTTTCCACCGACAGCTCCCCGATCTATACCGGCGGGTTTAGATCTGATGATTTTTTGAACCAGGTAAAGGCGGGTCCTCCGGCGGCTCCGGCCGCTAAACCGGCCCGTTGAGAATTCGGTTTGGACATCGGACCAGCGGATGCGGCTTAACGTTTGCAGGAGTCAATGAAGGATTGAAGGCTGGGAGGTTTCGGCGTGGTTAATGTAGATAAGCTGGCCAGGACTGGATCATTAAGACTGTACAAGTCCGACGAAGTGATCTTCTATGAGGACGATCCGGGCAGTGAAATGTATGTCATTGTGTCCGGGAAAGTAGAGATCTTAATGAAAACCATATATGGGTCGATGATTTCGTTGGCCCGGCTGTACCCGGGAGATTTTTTTGGGGAAATGTCACTGCTTGAATCCATGCCCCGCAGCGCAACGGTACGGGCTGTGGAAGACACGGTTGTGATCCAGGTCAACCGGGACAATCTCAACAGCGTCATCCTTCAGCAGCCGCAGCTGGTTTATGAATTAATGAAAGGGCTGAGCAGCCGGCTTCGCAAAGCGAACGACGAGCTTCGGAACGTGAAAAATGCCGACATATGGAAAACCATCCGGGTTGAAAGCGTGGGTGACGATCCGGATTTGGCCAGATCAGGCACGAGGATCCGCACCGGGAAAACGCTGTATCCGGAAGGACATCAGCTTTACCGGATCCCGGAACCGTTAAGTTTCGCGGATTATGTGGCGGAAAAATCGGTTCACTGTCCGGTGTGCGACAAACCATTTGATACCCATATCGTCCGAAATTCAAGGCTGACCCTGGAACTGTTGGAAACCGATTTCCGGCACCGGTATAAGAATTTTGATCCGATCTGGTATAACATTTGGGTTTGCCCGGCCTGCTATTACGCCAATTTCGATCTGGAGTTCAACCAGATCAGCGGGCACGGGAAACAGCTGATTCTGGACAGCGCGCAGGAAATCCGGGACAATCTCGAATTCAGGTACACCTCAATGCGGGATATTGACCAGGTTTTCACCGCTTATTACCTCGCCCTGCGTTCGATTGAGGTGGCTATGCCCAACAAAGAGCTGCTGGGCCGGCTCTGGCTGAGGGTGCACTGGCTGTATAACGACGTTGGGGATCAAAAGATGTCAAAGATGGCCGCGAGCAAGGCCTTGAAATATTACACGGAAATTCAGCACCTGCCGGCGGCGCTTGGTTTGCAGGACCAGCGGCTTATTATCCTGGTCGGGCAGTTGTGCGCGGCGGTGGAGAGCTACGAGGAAGCCTTGAAACATTTCCTCAGCGCGATCATCTTCGCGGTTGGGGAAAACATGAATCCCGAGGTCGACGAAATGAACCGCCTCGCCCAGCGAAGCGCGGAAGAAATGATGAAAAAGATCAATTCGGGCCAGGGGAAAAAGAAATAACCGGCTGCACCGGGGTTTCGCAGACCGATTTCAAAGCTAAATAGAACACCGCAAGGGAGCGTCATACATGGAACAAATCAAGGTCCTTATCGTCGATGACAACCAGCAAAACCGCGAAAATATAGCCCGAATTCTGGCCATGGAGCAGGGGATTCAGGTGGTCGGCGACGCCGAAAGCGGGGATCTGGCGATCAAGAAAACTCAGCAGCTTGAACCGAATATCATTGTCATGGACCTTGATATGCCGGGCATGGACGGTGTGACCGCCACGGAGAAAATCACGTTGGTCAACCCGGATATCGGCGTTATTATCATGAGCGAAACCAGCGAACTGCAATACTTAAAAAAGGCCATGTTCGCCGGCGCCCGGGACTATCTGGTCAAGCCATTCAACGCCGACGAACTGGTGGATACGATCAAACGGACCTATCAGATCGAGCAGCAGCGCATGGCCAGCATCGAGGCCTCCAGCGGGGAAAAGAAAAAATCAGTGATGAAAAACCCGCAGGCCATTTTGGTGTTTGGGACCAAAGGAGGGTCAGGCAAGACATCGATCGCGGTCAATCTTGCGATTCAGCTGTACCAGATTACCAACCGCAAAGTGGTGCTGATCGACCTGGACCTCCAGTTCGGGGACGTTGCCATCTTTACCAATTTGAATCCGAAACGAAGCATTGCCGAATTGGTCCAGGAAGCCAGCAAGATGGATATTAATCTGATGGAAAACTATCTCATGCCCCATCCGTCAGGGATCAAAGTGCTGCCGGGGCCATTAAAGCCCGAGGACTCGGAATTGGTTACCGGTGAACATATCATGGATATTCTGAGCCTGCTGCGCCAGCACTACGACTATATTGTGATTGATACGCCCCCGGTTTTCCAGGACGCCACCTTGAGCGCCATGGACATGGCGAGCCGGATTCTGCTGGTGGTATCGATGGATATCCCGACCATCAAGAATACCCGGCTGACCCTGCACCTCCTGGAAACCTTGAATCAAAAGGCAAAATGCCGGCTGGTCTTAAACCGGGCCTCGGATAAGTTCGGGGTGAATGTCTCCGAAGTCGAGCAGACACTCGATTTTCCGATTTCATTCCAGGTGCCGAGCGATGGCAAGGTGGCGGTACCGGCCGCCAACAGCGGTAATCCGTTTGTGGTCTCCGAGCCGAATTCGGCGCTGAGCCAGGCCATCGAACAGATTGCGGAGACGATCATGAAAGAGGCGGAGCCGGGGGCCATCCCGATCAAACGGCACGGGGCCGTTAAGGCGGGGCCGCTCGGTGCGCTCATGAACCGGTTTTCGGCGAAGAAATAGCGATTGGAACGAACAACCTGCGTTGTTGAGGTGAACCATTATGTCCCTTATGAAAAGAATTGAACAGCAGAAAGCGCCGGCGGAGCCTTCCGGTGCTGCGGAACAACCGGCGGAAAAGGCAAAAAAACCGGGCGTCAGGGAAGAACGAGTTGATAAATACGCCGAGTTAAAGATCCGCATCCACCATGAAGTGATTGACAGCATGGACCGTGACCTTCGCAAAGCGGAAGGACTTGATGACGAAATCCGCCAGAAGGTCAAGGATCTGACGGTTGCTTCGCTGGAACGGGAAGTGGCTTTCCTACCGTATTCTGAGCGGCAGCAGATCGCGCAGGAGATCATTGACGAGGTGCTCGGCTTCGGCCCGATCGAGCCCCTATTGAACGACGTGGAAGTCAGCGAAATCATGGTCAACAGTCCCAAACAGGTCTACTGTGAACGAAAAGGCAAGATCACCTTATCGGAGGTCGTCTTCCGCGACGACCAGCATGTGATGCATATCATCGACAAAATCGTTTCTCCGATCGGCCGGCGCTGTGATGAAAGCAGTCCGATGGTTGACGCGCGCCTGCCGGACGGCTCCCGCGTTAATGCGATCATTCCGCCGCTGGCTTTAAGAGGCCCCTGTATCACGATTCGGAAGTTTTCCCGGGATCCGCTGAAGATTTCGGACTTGATCCGTTATGGATCGATGAGCCAAAACATGGCGCGTTTCCTCGAGGCAGCCGTTAAAGGGCGTATGAATATCGTCATCTCCGGTGGTACCGGCAGCGGAAAGACCACTGCCCTGAACGTGCTTTCCTCCTTCATTCCGGCCGACGAGCGGATTGTTACGGTTGAGGACTCCGCCGAGCTGCAGCTGAACCAGGACCACGTCATTTCCCTGGAAACCCGCTCTGCCAACGTTGAGGGCAAAGGGGCCGTAACCATGCGCGATCTGGTCAAGAATACCCTGCGGATGCGGCCGGACCGGATCGTTGTCGGCGAGGTCCGTTCCGGAGAAGCGCTGGACATGCTGCAGGCGATGAATACCGGTCATGACGGCTCACTGACCACCGGACACGCCAACACGCCGCGCGACATGCTGTCGCGGCTTGAGACCATGGTGCTGATGTCCGGAATGGAGCTTCCGGTTCGAGCGATCCGGGAACAAATCGCATCCGCGGTCAACCTGATCGTGCAGCAAAGCCGTCTGCGCGACGGTTCCCGCAAAATGACCTACATAACGGAAGTGGTCGGCATGGAGGGTGAGACCATCGTGCTGCAGGATATTTTCATCTTCGACCAACAGGGGGTCGATGAACGCGGGAAAGTGATCGGGGAGCACAAACCGACCGGGATTGTTCCAAAACTGATCACGAAAATCGAAGAAGAAGGCATTCATTTACCCCGGGAAATCTTCCTGAACAAATAGTGCGAGGTGCCAAACACATGGAGTCTTTGATCGCAGTCGGGGTTTTTCTAAGCGTAACATTGCTTATCATCGGCGTATATCTGCATTCCACGGCCGAGCTGCGCATTATGCGGGACCGAATGACCATGATTCGCCAGGGGGACGCCGTGATCCATTTGACCGATGGCCGCGTGCGCAAGAAAAAGAAAACCCTGCAGGAATCCCTGGTTGATATTACCCAGAGCTTTGTGGCCAAATCCTATGTAGAACGGGTGGAAGCCGAACTGGCCAAAGCGGATATTCCAATGCGCGGGGAGGAATTTATCGCCCTTCGGATTCTTATCACGGTGCTGGCGGCAGTTCTGGGTTTCCTGATCCTGCGCAATTATGGCGCGCCGGTGGTCCTGATGATTGTGGCCTGGGTACTGCCGAATGTTCTTGTGAACAGTTTAAAATCCAAACGGCTGCAGAAGATTGATATGCAGATTACTGACGCCATCGGCGTCATGACCAATGCGCTTCGGGCCGGCTACAGCTTTCAGCAGGTCGTCGAGCTGGTCTCGCGCGAAATGACCGGACCGCTGGCGATGGAATTCAAAAAAACGAACCGCGACATCATTTTGGGGAAAACCTCTGATGAGGCACTCATCGCGCTGTCGGAGCGGGTGGAAAGCCAGGACCTTGGCCTCCTGGTCACCGCGGTGCTGATTCAGCGGCAATCCGGTGGGAACCTGGCCGAGATCATCGACAAGATCGGTGATACCATCCGTGAGCGGGTACGCATGAAGGGCGAAATCAAAACCCTGACTGCGCAAGGGCGGGCTTCCGCCATGATCATCGGTTTTCTTCCGGTCGCGATTATCGGCATCCTGATGCTGATCAGTCCGGATTACGTCATGGTGCTCTTTCAGACGTCCACCGGCATTGCCATTGTTGCAGCTGGGGTGGTTTCTGAATTGCTCGGGGTTATTATGATCAACAAGCTGATTGATATCGAAATGTAGTCCAAAGGATGTGAATGTATGGCGGATATCCTACTTTATCTTTTTGTCATCTGCGCTTTTACAACCGGGGCGGCTTTGACGATTTACCTCAACAGAGTGGTGTATGCCCAAAAGTTTGAGATGGAAAAACGGCTGAATCAGGTTGCCAACATTACCGCCGATGCTTCCAGACTGGTGGACGAAGAGTTGGAAAAACCGTTTTTTGATCGGGTTATCCGGCCGTTTCTGGTTTGGGTCGGGACCAAAACCCAACGGTTTGTTCCGGTGACCAAGAGCGAAAACTGGGAGAAAAAGCTGGTGATGGCCGGCAACCCTTGGAATATTTCGGCGGCTGAATTCATTTCATTTCAATATGCCCTTACGGTGATCCTCGGATTAAGCGCACTGATCCTTTCCCTGCTGAACGGAATGGGGTTTCTCATTACCGCCGGCGCCGCTTTTTGGGGATTGCTGTTCGGCCGCTTCATTCTGGATACCCTGCTCAATTCGAAAATACGGGCGCGCCAGACCTTGCTGACCAAAGCCCTGCCGGACGTTCTCGATCTACTCACGGTTTGCGTCGAAGCCGGACTTGGTTTTGACGCCGCCATGCAGAAGGTGGTGCAGAAAACCGATGGTCCAATCGCGGACGAATTCCATATCAGCCTGCAGGAAATGAAAATGGGCAAACATCGCCGGGAAGCCTTGATCGGCTTGTCTGAACGGACCGGAAGCGAGGATCTTGATTCCTTTATCCGCGCCGTGGTTCAGGCGGACCAGATGGGGGTTCCCATCAGTAAGGTGCTTCGGATTCAGTCTGATCAGATGCGGGTATTAAAACGCCAGCGGATTGAAGAGAAAGCCATGAAAGCCCCGGTGAAGATGCTGGTCCCGATGCTGCTCTTTATTTTTCCTTCCATCTTCCTGGTTCTATTGGGTCCGGCGATTATTCAGCTCAAGAGCACGATGTAATACAAAGCCGCCCGGTGATCATTCCATCGGGCAGCCAATTTATCCCGCCAAAGTGCCATTCCTTTGAGCCGGAAACGATTCATCCCCGAGTGCTGCGGAAAACCTGACTTCACGGCTGAGCCGGGTGGGATTTGCGGACGGTTCGGCGGCAGGCGACGCCCGGGTTTCGGATCAGCAGGCGGTCCACAATCGAGCTCGTCACCGAGTCGCTGGCATCATCGACGATGACCAGCCGGGCATGAAAAGGCAAAGCCCCCATGACATGCCGGAACTCCTTCTCGAGGTCCGGACCGTACCGGGAGGCTTCAAGGTAAACATCCACGCATTTGTTCCCGGCTCCGGGACAGAAAGCCAGAATCAAAAACATCGCTGCAAGGATCAAAAGAAGCGCGCCGTTCACGAACAGCAGCATCGGCCCCAAGCCCCCCCGTCGCTCCGTTTTGTACCTAGAATATGCAAGAAAACGGGCCGAGGTGCTTTGAAAAGGATCAATTCTTAATCAAATGGTGCTTTAAGGCGTAAACCGCGGCCTGAGTCCGATCTTTCACGTCAAGTTTTCGGAAAATGCTGGTAAGGTGGTTCTTGACGGTCTTTTCGCTGATAAACAGGGCATCGGCCATTTCCTTGTTGGAGTGGCCGGCGACGACCATTTCCAGGACGTCCCGTTCGCGCCGGGTCAGCGAAAGGTCATGCGCTTTCCGTTCTCCGGACATTTGACGGACGATATGGCTGGCAACCCGGGAGTGAATCACCACTTCACCTGCCATGACGCGCCGGATCGTAGTGACCAGTTCCTGAACCGCGACATCCTTGAGCAGATAGGCGGCAACCCCGGTTTTCACCATTTCGACCACCTGTTCGTCCTCACAGACAGTCAGCGCAACGATCTTCGTGTCGGGGAGCTCGCGCAGAATCACTTTCGTAGCTGTGATACCGTCTGTACCCGGCATGTTAACATCCATCAGGATGACGTCTGGCTTGTGTTTTCGGGCCATATTAATCGCGCCCTGTCCGTCGCCGACCTCGGCCAGGATTTCGATATCCAATTCCGCTTCCAGAATCTTGCGAAGGCCCTCGCGGATCAGTGCATGGTCATCTGCAATCAGAATCCGAATCACTAGGCGTTTCCTCCTTGCGCCAGGGGCAGCTTGATGGTTACCTGCACCCCGTGGCCGGGCTTACTATTCACTTTAATCTCTCCACCGAAAAACTCAACCCGTTCTTTCATCCCGATGATCCCGTAATGCCCGCGCTGCTTGTGAATTACTTCCGGATCAAACCCCTGGCCTTCGTCCCGGATGATGACGGTGACCATTTCCGGGCTGGTTTCCAGCTTCACGGTCGCCTCGGTGACGCCGGCGTGCTTTTTCACATTGGTTAAGGCCTCCTGAACCAGCCGGAACAGGGCGACTTCTAGGGTCGACTCCAGCCGGCGCTCCTGGCCGACGAGCTGAAAATGAACCGCGAGCGCGTGTTTTGCTTCATATTCACCCAAATAATCGCGCAAAGCAGGGACTAATCCGAGTTCGTCCAGCGATACCGGCCTGAGATCGAAAATTACCCGGCGGACCTCGTTGATGTTCTCCCGGGCCATCGCTTTCAGCTGATTCATCTCCTGGCGCGCCTTTTCCCGGTCCTGATCCCAAATCCGGTCAATCCAATCCATGCGCATGATCAGACTGGCCAGACCTTGGGCCGGACCGTCGTGCAGTTCGCGGGCGATTTTTTTACGCTCTTCCTCCTGGGCTTGGATCATCCACAGCGCCAGGTTCTGGCGCTTGGCGATATCCCCGAGCTGCTCGGTGATCTGCTCGAAATTGCCTTTCAGCATGCGAACCGCCATATTAACCTGTTCCATGAGCCCTTCCGCACGATGTGCGATATCAGAAACCCGTTTTAAACTGCGCTCCAGATCGTCCCGCCGGCGCAGGAGGCTCTTTTCCTGCTCGCGCAGGGAAGCAAGCCGGACCTGCAGTTGGCTTGCCGTATCATAAGCGGCCTTGATCTCGTCTTCCGAAGTGGACTTGAAATTGCGGCTGACTTCGACCAACCGCTGCCTGGCCTGGCGCTCGGCCCGTTCACATTTTTCCACTTCCGCAATAATGGCTCGGGCTTCCTCTTTCAGCGCAAACAGGTCAGCCGCCAAACCTTCGTACTCTTTGCGGGCCTCATCGGCGATATCGTAGATCTCGGTGCGGGCGTTCTCGACTGTTGACACCACCTGGTCCACAATTTCCTCCAGGGTGCCGATATCGACGTGGATGATTTTGGCATTAAGCCTTGGCTTCGGTTTCCCGCTCATGAACGCTCCTGGCTTGTCGAATCTTATCCCTAAGAAATTAGCCGAGACTGCCCCAATTTCCTTCATTTGTCGTCCGGTATATTATGCTATTTTGGAACAAGCGCCGAAACTTCCGGGAAAAAATGGATTTTGCCGGGTCGATTTCAATTTGACAATGCTGGCGCCCGGCCCGAAAATATAGGTAGGGGGAAGGTGGGGTAGTATGCCTTGCGGCAGGTACATACTGTATTTGGCCTGGAATCAACAGAAATATCGACTGGGTATCTCCGCGAACCCCCAGATTGACCTGTCGTTTTTACGCGAATCCGAGGGGTATGAGAATCTGGCCTATATTTCGCCGCCGATGCCGCTGGCTTTTAGTGAGCGGCTTCTGACCCTGTGTGCCAGTCCGCAGGAGCGGATCGGGAAACAATACCGCCCCTTCATCAAGATCCCGTTTTTCGTCAACCAGGAGATCGTGATCCGCTCGATTCTGAAACGGAAGGCTGGCCGGGTGAAAAAGGAACTGGCCAACTTTGATGAACATTACCTGGCCGGAGAACCGGTCGTTTACAGCCAGAGTACGGCAAATATCGATTATTATTCCCTCAACTATTACGAGGATATTGTCGAATACATTTTACAGGGGCGGATTTACTACCTGCACGAAATCGCCCGGCGCTTGAAGGACAGAAACCTTGAAACCGAGGACCTGGAGGTTATCCTTCACCTGTTAACCCTGAAAGGCCTGATCGTTCGGGTCCCGTCCGTCAAGCTGAACGTGGACGGCAGCATGGCCTGTAACCGGTGCGGGCATGAGTACCGGGTTGTCAAAACCTACTGTGAGCGGGGACGCAAAGAATGCTTCATGTGCCAGGAGTGCCTGATGCTGGGCGAGTCCAAACCCTGTGACGCGCTATACGCCGCGGTCGCCAAAGCTCAACCGGAAGAAGGCTTTGTGAAAAGTGTCCGGCTGAGCTTGGATATCAGCTTCAGCCAACCGCAGTATGAAGCGTTTGAGACCTTGACCCGATTTATCCGCAAAGACAGTCTGACCGAATGCCTGGTGCTGGAAGCCTGCGGGGCCGGCCGGCCGGAAGTCGTGTACGGCGCGGTGCGCGAGGTGTTAAAGCGCGGCGGCAGGGTTCTTTTTGGGGTTTTGCGGCGGGATTACCTGGAGGATATGGCGCTCCGCCTGGAACGGGCTTTTCCCGGCGCCGGGCTGGTGACATCCACCGGAAACCGCACCTGGGAGCGTAATGGGGATATCATCCTGGCAACAACGCACCAGGCCATGAAGTACTACAAACGCTTTGATTTGGTGATTCTGGACGAAAGTGAAACTTTTCCGCACCGGGCCAACCCGATGCTGATCAATGCTTTGCGCCGGGCCAGGAAGAACGAAGGCAAATTCATCTACCTGACACCGACGCCGACCCCGGAAGTCTATGCCATGTCCCAGCGCGGACTGATGAAAGTGGTTCAGATTCCTGGCCGCCCTCACGGCAAGCCATTGGTAGTACCGCGGGTGGTTTTGGAAAAAGAGCTCGCGAATGATACGAAGATACCGGAACAGCTGCTCCACTTGATCCGGGAGACGCTGGAAGAGGATAAAGCCCAGGGGCTGATCATTGTGCCGGACGCCGACCGGGCCCGGCGGGTGGGGGAACAGCTGATGCACCAGCTGGAACTGCTGCCGCTCCAGGGGCTGACCGGGGAACCGGTGGCCTGGACCGATGCGCGCGATCCGCTGCGTGATAAAAAGGTCGCTTCCTTTATAAAGGGAGAGCATAATATTCTTGTGACTACCAATCTGACCCGGCGCGGAGACCGGGCGCCAAATTCCAATTTAGTCGTTCTTTGGGCTGATCGGGAGATCTTCGACGAAGGTCTGCTGGTTCAGCTGGCAGGCCGGGTGGGCTGGTCTGACGCCTATCCGTCCGGCAAAGTGTGGTTTGTAACCTCCCGGCAGACCCGTGAAATTGAAGGGGCCATCCGGAAGATCAAGCTGCTGAACGAGGAGGCGCAGAAGAAGGGCTATCTGGATAATGTAAAACAGAAGAAAAACGCCAGGCTGTAAGCCCTGGAGGTGATCGCGGTGCTTGAGATCCTGTTCGATGTAATTTTTCCGCAAAATGAATGCTGTTTGTGCCAGGCCCCCGGGAATTATTGGAGTCATCGGCCTTGGTGCCGCAACTGTGAACAGAATATGAAGGAAGCCCGACACGCTCAGACGATCTGCGAACGATGCGGCAAGTATCTGGAAAGCAATGGCCCGCTTTGTCACGGATGTGCCGAAAGCGAACCGCCTTTTCTCATTG
Source organism: Solirubrobacterales bacterium (assembly GCA_050258755.1). Classification (GTDB taxonomy): domain Bacteria; phylum Bacillota; class Syntrophomonadia; order Syntrophomonadales; family DTU052; genus JBLMZI01. The sequence continues at coordinate 453,293 of JBLMZI010000011.1, forward strand.
CCCGGGCGGTCGGACCGTATGATGGGTGCTTTCGCAAAGCGATCAAGGTGTATAAATTTCTAAACAGACGCAACCTGTCGATGCAGATGGGGGATTTGATGGCCGAAGTGGTCAGCGAAACCCCGGAATTCTGGCCAATTGATCTGATTGTTGGGGTGCCGATGAGCAAGGAAGGAATGAAGCTCAGAGGTTATAATCAGGCAGAACGGCTGGCAGTGCGCATTGCAAAAAAACTGAAAATTAGTTATAAACAAGGTGTGCTTGGCCGCAGCGAAACAACGGTGACGCAGCGGGAACTGAGCCGAGATGAAAGAGAGCAGAACCTGCGGAATGCATTCTTCGTCACAAATGATAAGCAGGTTCAAAAAAAGCGGGTGCTTCTGGTGGACGATGTATTCACGACCGGGGTTACCGCCAGGGAGTGCACCAACGCCCTGCTGCGGGCCGGAGCCGACTCGGTTCGGGTCATCACCTGGGCGACGGGAAAAGGCTTTTAGACGTTTGCTCTTTTTTCTTTCCAGCAAACGGGCAGAGCATAGATGGAATAGCTAGTCTTTAGGGGCAGACTGAATCAAAATGCAGTGAGGGGGAACGTAGGGTGGATATGAGAAACTGTCCAAGGTGTGATGCACTTTTTGGGTACGTCGGCAAGCCGCTGTGCAGGAAGTGTCTGGATGCGGAAGAGGATCAGTTCAAAAAAGTCCGTACCTATGTCCGCGATCATCCAGGGGCAACGGTGACGCAGACCGCTGAGGCGTGCGAGGTGGATGAGGAGATGATCATCCGGTACCTTCGCGAGGGCAGATTGATTTCAAAAGCGCTTAAAGCGAGTGTCTCGATCACCTGTGAACGGTGCGGCGCAACGATTTCGGAAGGACGCTTCTGCAGAAGCTGTGCGGTGAAACTCAATAATGCCCTCCAGAATTCGATTGGCGCTGATGAACCACAAGACGAACCGGATGTTGAGCCGGCTAAGCGCCGGGGCGATCGTATGCATACAGTGGACGGCCCACGGCGAGGCCTGGGAAATAACTAGGGCAGAAAAACCATGAAAATGGAAGATAATCAAAGAGAAAGGGGAGGTAAACACAAAGCAGCGGAATTAACCTCTGAAGCGATTCCAGCGATGATAATTACAGAGAGGGCAAAACAGTAAGGCGGGGATTACCATGATCATTTCGAACCAAGTACAGAATCTGCTCAAAATCTACGGGAAGCAATTGAAGTCCGAGCCGGTACAGCCCAAAAAGGAAGTTGCGGCGACCCGACGGGTGACTGACGAGGTAAAGATTTCAGGAGAAGGTAAATTGCTTCAAAAAGCGATACTTGCCGCAAAGCAGGCCCCGGATATGAATGCGGATAAGATCGAATCACTCAAGGAGGCGGTGGTCAGCGGGCAATACGCTGTCCAGGACACGGATGTCGCGGAAAAAATGATCAAGCAATTCTTGGAAGAGAAGATGATCTAATTGCGGGACATAACCGATTTACTGGCAGCATTCTGCGACAGCCTTGACCGGCAGATCGAACTGCTGGGACGGCTTCGCGAAGTGGCGGAGCAAAAAAAACCCGTCATTATATCCGGCGAGGTAACACAGCTGGATGCCCTCATGCGACAAGAAAACGTGCTTCTGCAGACGCTCAACAAGACCGAACAGCAGCGTTTACGCGAACAGGCCGAATTGGCCAGGGCGCTCGGCGCGGATTCATCCGCGATGACCGCCTCGGTCCTGATTGAGCGGGTGCGGGAGATTGACAAAGAGCGCGCATTGATTGTAAAGGCCAAGGTGGACACCTTGGCGTTTCACTTACAAGGCTTAAAAACCTTGAACAATCAGATTGCGGAATTGCTGGAACAATCGCTGGGCTTTATCGAATCCCTGGAAGAATTGATCAGCGGCGCACGGGACACCACCTATCAACCCCGCGGCTACGCGAACCAGAATCCGAATCTTCGAGGCTTATTCGATAAAAAGATCTAGCGCGCGTGGAGACACGAGGAGGGTACCGCTGTGAGATCTACATGGATTGGCCTAGAAATGGGCAAACGATCGATTGGTGCACAACAATATGCCCTGGACATCACCGGGCATAATATTGCCAATGCAAATACCGAAGGCTTCTCCCGGCAGGCACCGGTTTTAGAAACCACCACACCGTTTGCTTCGCCGCAGCGCTATGCGATTTCCCCCGGACAATTCGGCACCGGCGTGACCATGAACCAAATCAGCCGGCTGCGCGATCAATTCATGGACCTTCAATTCCGAAACGAGAACCAGGCACTTGGCTATTGGGACATAAAAAAGGACGTTATGGACAAGTTGGAAGGCATTCTGAACGAGCCGACCGATGACAGCATGCGTTCTGTTTTGGACCAATTCTGGGAGTCTCTTGAAAACTTAAGCCAAAACCCGGAAGCGGATTCTGCGCGGTCCACGGTGGTGGAAAGCGGGCAGACGCTTTGCGATACCATTCAAAATATGTACCGCCAGTTGAAAGAACTGAACCAGGACCTCAACGCCAATGTTAAAACCCAGGTTGAACAAGTCAACAGTATTTCAAAGCAAATTGCCGATCTCAATGACCAGATCCAGGCGATCTCGATTACCGGCAACCAGCCGAACGACCTGATGGACCGGAGAGATCTGCTGATCGACCAGCTGTGTAAAATTGTCGATGTTCAGGTGAACGCGGACAAGAACGATATGGTCTCCTTAATTACCGGCGGTCGTGCGTTGGTTCGCGGCATCTATTATTCGGATATGAAAGTCATTAATGATGCGAATGGCATGTACAAAGTCGTCTGGGGTGACAGTGAAAACTATGAGGTCAATCTGGTCAGCGGATCGCTTCAGGGGGTTCTGGAAAGCCGGGGCGAGAACGATCTGTACTGGAAATTGGATGAGACGACCATCAGTGAGACCATCGATCATTTTGAAAATAAAATCCTGAACTATCAGGTAGATACCCAACGCCTGGACACGACGACCAACCAGGCGGCATATATGAACAAACTCTACGAATACAGCGAGTACAGCGGGGACTTGATTCCGTCGGCCGGGATGACATATACGCTGACAAACCCGGCTACTGCGGCGGCTCGTACTGACCTCAACGGCCAAATTCTGCTTGAAGTGATCAGTAAGAATCCGGCAACCAATGAACTTACCATTCGGTACTCGGTCGATGGTGTCGATCGAACCGGGGTCAATCACTTTACCAACTCCGGAACCCTGGTGGTTGCCGATTGGGGACCTGGCGGGAATATGGTTTTACAGGATATCGCGACCGGGGACCCGATTGCGTTAAACGAAACCGGGTCGGAGGAACTGCTGATGTCTATCACCGGACTGGCGAATGGCAGTTCGGCCTTTAATACTGGCGACAAGTTCGTAATGGCCTTGACTGCGGCTCGAACTGCAGATGTTGCCGGGGTTTCCACCTGCGACGGCATGGTGGTGCACAATATGGATACACTGCCTGGCGGGAAGAACAATGTCCTGCAATACTATTTCGACGAAGGCGTTATGAGCAATACCAAAATTAATGTAGGGACTTTCGCGCTGAACGAGGATGACGGCAGTGTTTATCAAAACAACGCCTTCGGGGTGGCTTTCCAGGAAATCACGGTGGACAATCCTTTCAAGGATGGGACCGCGGTATTAATCAACCGGAAAGGCGACACCCTGCGCGAGGTTTACAGCCAGGAGATCGTTAATCCATATACCGGCGTCGTTCCGACCCTGGTCGATGCCCTAAACACCCTCTCCAAACTGCTGTTGCAAGAGATGAATAAGGTGCACCGGTCCGGCTACAACCTGAATAACTTTCCCTATAATACGAATGTGAATTTCTTTAAGGATCCGGGCGAAGTCACCGCCAATTATTCGTGGGCGGAAACCATAGCGCTCAGCGATGAAGTCCTTGCGGATTCTAAAAACATTGCCGCTGCTTCGCGGGAGACCCGTGATTCACTGGGGAACCGGATCAATTTCGGAGATGGCGGAAACTGTGTCAGTCTGGCCCGGATTAAGCAAACCGCACTTACAACGCTTGACGATGCCACCCTGGATGACTATTGGCGGGCACAAACCGCTGAAATCGGGGTTAAATCCCAGGAGGCGGCCCGGATGGACGCCAATGTGCAGAATCTGGTGGACCAGGTCGACGCCAAACGGCTGTCGGTCTCCGGGGTTTCGCTGGATGAGGAAATGACCAGCATGATGCGTTTTCAACATGCCTACAACGCCGCTGCCCGATATTTGACAACCGTTGATGAATCCCTGGATAAAATCATCAACGGCATGGGCCGGGTTGGCCTCTAGAGTTTTAACCGCGAGTAAAGGCAGGTGACCCCCAATGCGTATTACCAGCCGCATGATGATGACAGAATACAACCGAAATCTCAACAACAACCTGAACCGCATGGCATCGCTGGAGCGGCAGACTTCGACCGGCAAGCGTCTTTCGAAACCGTCGGATGACCCGGTTGGCGTGATCACTTCGCTGCGCCTGCGTACCCGAATGACGGAAACGACGAAGTACATTTCCAACATCGATGATTCGGTCAGCTGGCTGAACACCTCCGACTCGACCATGAGCGAGGTCGATAATGTCATGCAGCGGGTCCGCGAACTGACTGTATCAGCAGCCAACGGAACCCAGTCCGCCGAAGCCAAAAGCGCGATTTCCTCCGAAATCAAACAGCTGCTCGAGCAGATGCAGACGTTAGCCAACAGCGCCTACAGCGACAAGTACATCTTTGGCGGCACGAACTATACAGAGGAAACCTTCCAAGATCGGATCTGGAAAGGAAACGACCGGGATGTCTCCCTCGAAATCGGAACCGGGGTAACGGTGCCGGTCAACACCAAGATGCGGTCCTTTTTCATGGGCAATAACCAGTACGATATCATTCATGACCGGATGCCCGAAGGGGAATTCGCGGCTAGCCTGATGGCAGGACCGAAGTCCCGGGTGGATAACATCGATCCGGATATCTGGACAGCCCGAGTTACCTCGACCTCGGCTTTATTCGGCGGGATCACCGGTGCCGATATCACGTCCAATATTCCGACCCCGGACGGAACCACCAACATCGGCGCCTCGATCATCATGGAGATTTCTGAAATCACCTATGACAACAACGACACCGACCTGGTCACCGGCGTGAAGCTGAACGTGGCCTACCGGCAGCACGACAGTGTGACCGGGATCAGCTATGACGAGGTCACGCCGATATCGCTGAAAAGGCGGGTCGGCACCGATATTTACGAATATACGTCCCCGTTGGTGATCGGCAAAGGGCAGGTCACGATCGCGGCACCGATTGAAGTCGATACCGCGAATGCTGCCTTTACCGACGGAACCGCGCTGGGTTCGCGGTTTATGTTTGAAAACACCGCCAGCGTCGGCGGAACGCCCCTGAACCTTGGAGCCACCACCACACTGAAGGAGCCGGAATGGCAGCGCAACCAGCAGACTGGAACCGGCCTGGTGATGAATAACGTGATTCAAAGCGGTCCGCTCGGCTTCCCGGTAACGATCGCCGCCGGTTCGAAACTGAACCTGACGGTGGATGGTGTGCCCAAGGATATCGCCCTTACAGCGGGTGCATATGCCACTGGCGCGGCACTGGCAGCTCAACTGCAGACCAACTTCAACACCGCTCTTGGAACCGGCGAAGTTACGGTATCCTGGGATGCCGTTTCAAACCAGCTCAGTCTGGCCAATGCCAATCCGGGCGTCAACAGCTCGATTTACCTGAACAACGACGCGTCCGGGACTCCCAGCACGGCCTTGCAGCTTGCGAACAACGTGGTCGCCGGCGCCGCCTATAACAACTACAACGCTTCGGTTTTGTTTGAAGTCTCCCAATCGGAAGTGAACAATCCGATTCAAAGCGGTGCTTTAACCCTGCCGCTGGTCGTCGGGGCAGGCACCATGAACGTCACCTTGAACGGACAGACCAAAAACGTGCCGCTCACGACGACGGCGGGCGCTTATGGGATCGGTGCCGGGTCAACCCTGGCGGCCAACCTGCAGGCTGATTTCAATGCGGTGTTCGGAGCCGGTGAGATCAATGTAACCTGGAGTACCGACACCAACCAGTTGACGATTGCCAACCGGCGAACGGACAGCAACAGCTCGCTGGCTTTAAATACCGATATCGCAGGGACACCCACTACGACACTGCAGCTGACTCAGGTGGCGCCCAGGGTCGAATGCAAGGTGCGGCTGCAGTTGGTGGACAAATTTACCGGCGAGCACAAGTATGTCGATACCGTCGCCAAAGTATGGCTCAATACGAACGGTGCGGACAACTTTGTGGATATAAAAGAGAAACTGGTTAAAACGGCCTACCAAGCGGTCGATAATCTCATCGTTCCCAATGGGCATAGTGAAGCTGAATACTACGACTACAAAACCATGTTCCAGTTCTCCCAGCTCCGCCTGGAGGAAGGGAGCCGGTTCACGGTCGGCGACCGGTTTGTGCTTCAGGTGACGCCGCCGTTGAATTCTCCGAAATACGAGATCGACAGCGGCTCACATGCGGCGGCCGGCTGGCCGATCACCGTCAACGGCACGATGAACATGACCATTAATGGTGAAAACCATGATGTCCCGATGACGGCGGCCACCTACAACTGGGGTGACGGTGCTGTTCTGGCGACGAATCTGCAGAACAATATCAACGCCGTTTTCGGCGCCGGCGCGGTTTCGGTAAACTGGGACACCGTCAATAACAAGCTGCAGCTGGTGGACAACCGGACCGGGGACGGCAACACCATTTTGATCAATGCGGACACAGGCGGAGCGCCGAGTACCACTTTAAAATTGACGTCGGCCACGGGTGCGCTGATTCTGCCGCCGAAGAGAGACAAGGTGCTCGAAGTGACGGGGCCGGCAAGCAGCAACCCGGTCATTCCGTCGCCTACCAAAGAATTTGTCTTTTCCAGCGAGACGATCGAAGACTCGGCATCGCTTTCACTGTATGGTTTTTACCTGGATGCTGAAGGGAACACGAAGAACAGCTACCTCGATATTCCGGTCAACGCGCTGGAAGCCTCGACCGAAGTGGTGAACTGGAATACGAGCTCTACCTACATCAATAAGCTGACCGGGGATGGCCTGCCGCCGAACTACAAGTTCCAGGTCGGCACGACCCGGAATGGAGGCGCAACCGCAAACCCGTCCCTGGCGACCATGACCGATACCGACGATATTCTGGCCGCTACCGGGTCCGTAGCGCCGGACATGACCTATAATGCTGACATTATGATGGAAGTGATCGACAAATTCGGCACGACGGTGACGATGCGCATGGTATCGCACGAAACCAGCAAGAATGGCGACTACCAGTCGGTAACCCAGGACATTGTGCTGGACACGGCGATTCCCCAGACGTTTACCCTCGGCAATGTCACGATTTCCAATATGCAGCTGGTGCCGGCCAACCAGATTGCCATGAATGCCAAAATCGTTACCCATGTGACCGCGCGGAACTCCACCGGGGATATGACGGTATCCCTTGCCGGCACAAATGACTCTGACCCCAGCAAAAACTTCACCCGGAACATCGTGCTGAATCCGGACGTGGTTTACCCGAAGCACTTGAATATGAGCTATTTCAATGTTGAAGACAACGGGGACTGGAACAGTGCCAACATTGACCTCGCTATGCGGGGGGTTGGAGATGGCGATACCGCTACCTTTGAAACCGGGATCAGCTTCGATACCAGAGATACCGGGATCTTTCAGATTTTCCGCAAGCTGACCATGGATTTGGAACGGAAAATGATCACCAATTCCAGCCAGTTGGAGAGTCTCGACAGCGATATGATGGCTAACAGCATATACACCGAGATCACTGGATGCCTGGGCAAAATTGACGATAAGATGTCTTTCCTGGTCAACGAGCAGGCCCAGGTCGGGACCCGGGTTACCCGGCTCGAAATGCAGAAGAACCGGCTGACCGACATTAACCTGACCTATACCGAACTGCTGAGCAACACGGAAGATGCTGATATCGCGAAAGTGGTTACCGAAATGATGGCGCAGGAGATGGTGTACAAAGCGGCCTTATCGACCGGCGCCAAGATTCTTCCGCTGACATTGGTTGATTTCATGAGATAGGCTTGTTAGGGGGGTCCCCCCGCACCTAACAGTTTATACAAATTCTACCCTTGCACCATTTCCGATGATATAATTAAGGTGCGGGGGTGGGCTTATGGATCTGGCGATCCACACAACAATGGGATTTCTTGGGCTGGATTTTCAACTGCCCCAGATTCGTGTGTCCCAAACCCCGGCAATCTTTACGATTCAGCAGACCGCACCTCAGATTGAGATTAAAGCCAAGCTGCCGCAGGTCAAAATCGACCAGACGGCTTGTTTTGAGGACACCGGCGTTCGGTCCGATGGCAAGATGCTGGCATTCTATGCCAGAAAGGCGAAAGCCGATGTCCTGCAGGGCATCGCCGAAAGGGTCGACGAAGGCGATCGTCTATCCAAGGGCACGAACGGGTACACTATCGCCAAGGAAGCCTACCACGACTCGATTAATATGCGTGCGTTCGGGCTGGAAGCGATTCCGAAACACCGGCCCAAGGTTACGGTGGATTCAGAGGCAGCCAAAATCAGCCTGAAGGCAGGCGAAGTCAAGGTTAACGGCAGCAAGGGAGAGACCACAATTCAGGCTCCGTATCAGGCGATCCGGACCTTTTGGATTCAGAAACCGGAGGTTGAAATCACCTATACCGGGGAGTGGATTGTGTGAACATATGGCCGCGGTGCGGCCGGCCACAGATACATCACCAAGAGAAAGGGGCGCAAAGATGCAGATCAGTACGGTCCGATTTGGCGACATTGAAGTGAAGGAAGAGCAGATCGCCAGATTCCCATTAGGTATTCCAGGGTTCGATCAGGAAAAGGGTTTTATTCTTATCCAATTGGAGCCGACCAGCCCCTTTTATTTTATGCAGTCGACCATCACAGCTTCGCTGGCCTTTATGGTCACGAATCCGCGTATTTTCTTCCCGGATTACGAGCTGCACATCAGTTCCGATGTGCTGGCTTTCCTTGGTACGGAAAAAGAAGAGGACCTGGACGTATACGTCCTGCTTTCAATTCCAGAGGATTTCCACGCCACCACCGCTAACCTCCTGGCCCCGATCGTCATTAACCGAACCGCGAATGTGGCGGTACAATCGATTCCGCCCCAGAGTCCATACTCGACGAAGCAGCCCCTGTTTCCCAAGCGGGACTCGGGCGATCAGTCTCGAGTCGGTTAGGGGGGGAGTCATTGTTAGTATTAACACGCAAGAAAAACGAAAGCCTCATGATCGGGGATAATATTGAAATCGTAGTGGTGGACATCCAGGGCGAACAGGTTCGAATCGGGATTAACGCGCCGCGCAGCGTGCCCGTACACCGCAAGGAAGTCTTCGAAGAGATCGCTGAAGCGAACCGCGCCGCCATGGTGCAGGGCGCCGGTATCGACGCTCTCCTGAACGCGGTGAAAAAGCAAAAAGAATAACGGAAGCCATTCCGTCATAAGACAAACCGAGGCTGTCCCAAAATCAAGGGACAGCCTTTTCGTTTGGCGGAAAAGTAATGGGATATACACCGACTGCCGGTGGATCAAAACGATCCGCCTTTCGTTTTATTAGGGTGAAACAAACCGGATAAACAGGAAGCATTCATAACTCAATTGCATTCTGTTCAACATCGTTAGGGGTAATTGTATGTGATCACCTATCCCCATCAGAACCAATTCTTCGCCTGGTGCAAAAAATATGGAAAAAGGCGAAATAGCACGATTTCCGGGTCATATTCCAGAATAAATGCAATTTTCGTTAAAGCCTGAGCGAAAAAGCTTCGATATATGAAGTGAAGCACATTGTATGGGGCTGGACTCCTATGGAGAGGCCCCTGGGCGTTGAATGATCGAGACGCCCCTCAAAATAGGAGGATTTTTTATGTTCAGGGGCCTTCATACCCAAAATGGCCTGACTCCTGCGTTCGTTCCATTTTCATGGACCGAGCTGATGGGCGGACAGGGCTCCAACACACCCGACGAACTTCCGAACCAATCTACTTCGGAAGCCGATGTCGCCTTGAACAAACCATTCTCCAGTTTTCAGGGAATACGCCTCAATGAAAACGCTCGTACCGGAAGGGGCAGTCTGCCGCCTCCGGATTTCGTGCGACTGGCCAGAGAGCCGTGCACGAAGGATACGCATTTAGCGGAAGAGGAAGCGTACCAAATTGAACTCAAGGAGGATGGCATATCATGAGAATTTATCACAACGTACCATCATTGAACGCCTACAACAATCTGTCCCGTACCGTAGGCGGCGCACAAAAATCCCTTGAAAAACTGTCTTCAGGTCTTCGGATCAACCGGGCGGCCGACGACGCGGCCGGGTTGGCGATTTCCGAAAAAATGCGCGCACAGATTCGCGGCATTGATCAGGCCACCCGAAATGCCCAGGACGGCATTTCCCTGATGCAGACGGCTGAAGGCGCGATGAACGAGGTTCACTCCGTACTGCAGCGTATGCGCGAACTGTCAGTCCAAGCCGCCAACGATACCTACACCTCGGCGGACCGGCGCGAAATCCAAAAGGAAATTGAACAGTTGAAAGAGGAAATCGATCGGATTGCCAGCACCACCGAGTTTAATACCAAAAAACTGCTGGATGGTTCAGCGGCCGCACTGGTTTCCTCGGATAAACTTGAAACCAAGATCATCATGCGTGGCGGGCTGCGTACGATTGACCAGTTTGGCGAAAAGGCGGCCGGCGGCGGCAACTACAAGCTGGAAATCACCGCGACTCCGGGAACCACGCAGGTTATGAAAACCGACATCTTTAAAGTGAAACATGGCGGCGACAGTGTAGGGGATCTGACTGTTGATGCTGCAACCGGTTTGGAGCACATCCGGGCAAATTATCTGGCCTACAGTACAGCGGTAGACTCGGCCGGGAATATGGCAACTTACACCATCGACACCAAGCACATTACGACCTCCAATATGGCAGCTGCCGGCGGCACTCCGCGGGTCATCGGTCTGGCATCTGCGGTTGGTGCGGCGCAATCCTACACCGCTTCCATTTCGTTTGCGGCATCGACCGCCGTTACCCAGACCAATCTGAGCGATTGGGCGTTCTGGGGCGGCAACACTGTACGGCTTACGGCTGCGACCGAGCTAACCAGTTTCAACTATATCCTGGAATTCGAAGTGAAAGCGATTACGCTTACCGACACGACCTACGTCGTTCGCGGTTACCAGATGGACCTGAACGGTGTGCAGTCGGCGATTACCTCCGCCGCGATTACTGTAAATACGCAGGGTGACAACTTCTTCGCGCTGGAAGGCAGTGCAGGGGTATTCATCTCCGGTGCTTCACTAGCCTATACCAATGTAACCGTCGGCGATAAAAATCTGGTTACGGTTGCTGCGGCGGTGAACGCAGCTGCAACCTCCGTCGAAGCGGTCTCCGCCATCAACATGGAGTACAAAGGCCGGAGCGTCGCGGAATTTGTCGTACGTGAAAAAGTGCTGGACAACCAGGAATTCTCATTCAACGTCCGTACCTTTGACACCCGCGCTGATGAACAACTAGCCGGAGTTTCGCTAACCGGAGCCGTAACCCTTGACTGCGCCGGTGTGCAAGGAAATGGTTTCAACTACCTGTCAGCGGCCACCTTCACCTATAATGTGGCACTGGGGAATGTGGCTTCACTGGATACCCGGCTGTACGACATCGATAAGTTCTGGGACGCCAACGGCAATTTCATGCTGACCGATCCAAAAACGATTGAGATTCAGCAGGGCAACGGCGTCAAGGCCAGCATCACGCTCTACAGCACCGATACCATAATGGACGTCCGGGACAAACTGAATAACGCCATCAAGGATGGGCTGGGACAGAGTGCTTTGAACACAGAAGATCACTTTACATCCTTTGTGTCCAGCGCCGACGCACTCGGCGACGAGACGGTTGCCGGCACCTTCGTGATTCGAACTGCGGTACCCGGTAAAGACGGTGAACTCTACTTCTTCGGCGATGAAAGCGTGATCAGCGCCCTGAGCCTGGTACAGATTCATGAGTCGGGTGAAAACCGGTTCAGTGTTGATATCACGAATGCGCACACCGGGCAGGCGATCGAAACTGATGCTGAAATGTCCGGGACGACGCTGGTGGGAAAGGTTCATCCGAACGTCGACATCAAATTCAACTCAAATGCCGGTCTCGCAGTGGACTGGGACGACACCCTGAAGAAATATGTTCTGTCCGGCGGAGAGTCGAACAAGTACACCACCTTCGTCCACCTGGCCGACAATACCATGGTCTTCCAGATCGGGGCCAACGAACAGCAGGACATGATCTCCGCGATCGGACGAATGGACAGCCTGGCTCTGGGCGTCGACGGGATCGTGGTTACCGACCGGGTATCAGCCGGTCGTGCCATCACCACAGTGGATAATGCGCTCCAGGCGGTATCCGGACAGCGGGCCAGCCTCGGGGCGGTTCAGAATCGACTTGAACATACCATCAACAACTTGATTGTGGCCTCTGAAAACCTGACCGCATCCGAATCCCGGATCCGCGACGTTGACATGGCCAAGGAGATGATGGAGTATACCAAGTGGAACATCCTCAACCAGGCCGGTACCGCCATGCTGGCCCAGGCCAACCAGCGGCCGCAGATGGTGCTCCAACTCCTTGGCGGAGGTTGATCCAAAACCGATTTATCAAGTCTGCCAAAACACTGCTTACAATGGCCCCGAATACTCGGGGCCATTTCCTTTTGTTTCAGAAAAAACGCTAAAGCATTTCATTCCCCGCGACGATACTATAGGTGGAAGCACTGAAAAGCTTGCTTCCCTTCGGCACGGAGGCTGGAGAAAAAGAATTCAAGGAGGAGGGATCACGCACAGGGCAACAGGACGAGCACGGGAAGAAAACCGTTGATGCCTGTTTTTTTATGGTCTGATCTCGACACAACACAAAATTGCTGTAAAGTTATGTTGCGAACACGACGATATTCATGTCGTGAGATCCGAAGGCAAGGATCGAAAGCCCTGGCACGGAGGCTGGGGAGAATGAATCAAGGAGGAGGGATAAACGCTTTACGTAATGCAGGATAGATACGGGAAGAAGGCTCGTGTTTCCTGTATTTTTATTTGCCTTTTGGATAAACCCGACAAATACGATCGAACAATAAAACAGGGCCAAAGGCCCGTCTCCCGCAAGGATGCTAAGGGAGAATCATCAAGGAGGATGAAATCATGAGAATTTATCATAACGTCCCGTCTTTAAATGCCTACAATAACCTGTACAAAACCAATAACCTGATCAACAAGTCCCTTGAAAAACTGTCATCCGGTCTTCGGATCAACCGGGCCGCCGATGACGCCGCCGGCCTCGCGATTTCCGAAAAAATGCGCGGCC
>JBLMZI010000012.1:0-107893 GCA_050258755.1 Solirubrobacterales bacterium
AGGCGCCATAGTGGCTCACTTCCTCCGGGGTTACATAATCGCCCGAAGGGCTGGGAGGAGCTGGTTTGGTCGAAGTGGTCGACGTCGTTGAAGACGACGCTTTCGCGCCGGAATCGGGGAAAGCGCCATAGTGGCTTACTTCTTCCGGGGGTACATAATCGCCCGAGGGGCTGGGAGGAGCTGGTTTGGTCGAAGTGGTCGACGTTGTTGAAGACGACGCTTTCGCGCCGGAATCGGGGAAAGCGCCATAGTGGCTCACTTCTTCCGGCGTGATGTAAGCACCGGAATCACCGGGAGCCGTGGTCTTGCTCGAAACCGACGGTGCGCTGGGGGCGGCCGTTTTGGATTTCCCTTTGGACATGACATATATGCTGTCAGGCGCGGGAGACGCCGGTGTTCTTGCCGGCGTCGGCGGAATCGCCCTGGAGCCGCCGATTTTGGGTCCAGCCGAAGATGCCGGTCCTGAAGTCTTTGCCCCTGACCAAACGGGAGCCGGTGAAGCTGCCGGGGCAGACATTCTGGAGCCGCCGATTTTTGGCGCGGATGAAGGTCCGTCAGATCCGGAAACCTGAGCACTCGTCCATGCGGGCGTCGGGGCAGCGGCAGGGGCGGGCGCAGCATCCTTTTTCCCCATCAGTCGTTCCCAGAGTCCCTTTTTACGTTGAACTGTCTGCTCTGACGAACTGCCGAACGAACTGTCCTGCTGCACCACATGAGTCAGTTCATGCGCCAGCAGTTTCTGCCCGGATTGAGTTTCCGGCCGGTAACGCCCTTTGGCCATATAGATATCGCGGCCATGGGTAAAGGCTTCAGCTTGAAGATTATGGCTCAGTTCACCGGCGTCAGAATCGGCATGAATTCGCACCCGGCTGAAATCGGATCCCAGGTGCGATTCCATCCGTTTACGGGTTGGTTCTGGCAGCTGTACGCCTTTGCCCCGTTGTGACTGCAGGTGTCCTTCAAAATGCTGAAGACTATCGGGGGAGGCATCGGAAGAAGTATTCGCCCCGGTGGATAACTTTTTCTTAAAAGAATCGGTTATGCGGGCGATATAAGAAGGATTTCCAATCTGAGCGGCAGCCTGATCGGCTTCCCGTTCGAGTGGATCTGAAGCAGGCCCGACGGAGAGTTTGGCCTGAACCAGCTGACCGGCGGCGCGATTGCCAACTGCGGATTGGAGACCCAAAATGTCCTGCGGCAGAGCGGCGTGAGGGCGGGCCGCCGCGCGCTGGATCGACAGCGGGTCAAACTGCTGCGCTTCAGATGCGGCAGCCTGGTTTTCCGGCTTTTTTACTGCTTGATCAGCATTCCGGCTGGTTTGGCCCGAAGTCTGATTCGGTGCCTTGTACTCGTGATCCGACATACGGTTCCCCCCTGACTTTGCGCCGGTGTCATCGGCTTCCAGGAAGACGACAGAGACAAAAATGCACTAATTACTCATTCGCCACAATGTCATGAAAATCCCTCTATAATAATTGGGAAAAATGGACCTATATCAAGAAACAGGATGGAATTGCGGCAGATTGCTTATTGGCCCGCCCGTTTCCGGGGAAATACCGTTTTATGTATATTGAAGCGAAGAGGAAGGGAATATGGAATTAAGTGGGGAATGATTCAAAAAGAAAAGAAGACCCGCAGAATCCGGCCGAAATCACGCACAAAAGTACGGGAGAAACGGACCAAGGATCCTGCGGGCCTGAAAGAAGCCGGAAGGCGGCGTGAAGGCCGCAAGTACAGGACGTTACTCCCCGGGAAGCGGGGATACCTGAACCTTTTGAGCCCTTAAGAGGGCTCGGGATCAACTGGCTTCCTTGCATATTGTGTGCCGGCAGCGCAATCCATATACTAAAATGAAAATGGTAAAAAATAGAAATGAGAAAGAGGGACAAAGCATGATCGCAGTTGATGTTCCTGGCCGCGGCGCCTATCGTCTGGAGTACCTGATATTGGACCTGAATGGCACCATCGCGACCGACGGGCACCTGATTGCAGGCGTTCGCTGGCGGATCGCCCGACTGAAGAACTCCCTGACGATTTATTTACTCACGTCGGATACCTATGGCCGAGGCCGTTTGATTGCCGAAGAGCTTGGCATCCAGCTGACCGTTGTCGATCAGACATCCGGCGGACCGGATAAGAAGGCGTTTGTCGAGCAGTTGGGCGCGGAGCGGGTAGTTGCGGTAGGAAATGGATATAATGACGTTATGATGCTGCAAACAGCGGGTTTTGCGATTGCCGTTACCGGAAGGGAAGGCGCCAGCGGAAAAGCGCTGCATTCCGCCGATGTCGTGGTTAATCACATCTGCGACGCGTTGGATATGCTGTTGGATCCAAGGCGGTTTATCGCCACAAACCGGGCGTAGGCAAGATCCCCGCGGCCTGGAAAGGACTGACGCTTCGTTGAATGCCGCGCGGTGGAATATCCGCAATATTTACCTGTATCTGGTCTGCTTTGTGCTGCTGCTGATCATGGTTTTTTCTTGCTCCAACCTCGTTTATAACCTGAGTGGGATTGCGTATCCTGGGCCGGGATATCTTCCGCCCGGGGTGGCGGAAGGGAAGTTCCAGGGAACGCCGGCCGAGAATGAGGCGCTTCGCCGGTATGAGATGAAATACCAGAACGCGCAGCAGCGGACGATGGCAGTCCGAGAGTCGATTCGGGATGGCTTCCTTCTGCTGCTGGTGGTTCCGCTGTACATTTATCATTGGCGGCGGATTCAAGCCGAAAACGGAAAACCCGAAGCGTAAGCCCAGACAAAAACCGAAAAGCTTTGACCGGCAAACCCAAAGGCTGTCGGATGGTCCAACCACCATTCGTGCAGCCTTTTTTCCCGGCCAAAATCGCTCCAAATAGCAACAATACCCGGGAATGTGTTATACAATTTGCCAAATTCACCGGAATATCGTGTATACATTTAGTAAAAAGACCGAAAAATGGCGGTCAAGTTTCGTTAGAAATTTAATGTAACCTCTTTCGGACGGGTTCAATCCAGTATATTATATTAGTTGGTACCTGGGAGACGGTTCGCTGTGGGCGAGTTCCTGCCGCGGCTGTCTCCTTCGCATATTTACTCATCGTGATTCTTTTCTCAAGACGATGCGGCCTGGCTGCGGGTCATTGGGGGAAGGGGTACCGAGTTTGTGTGTTGAGGAAAGGGGAGGAGCCAATGGGTACGAAACCCGTGTCCGTCGGCAAGGATGCGCGGACATTTACTCGGCATATTGAGCAGGTCAGCGGCACCAAGACCAGTCTGTGCTACCAATGCGGGAAGTGCTCAGCCGGATGCCCGGTCGCGTTTGCCATGGACTACACCCCGCGACAGGTGATCCGATTGCTTCAGCTGGGATTGACGGATGAAGCTTTGAAAGCCGACAGTGTCTGGATTTGCGCCAGTTGTGACACCTGTTCATCGCGGTGTCCGCGCGGCGTTGACATTGCCGCCTTCATGGACGCGATGCGCCGCGAAGCTCTGCAGCGCGGCATTATCACCGATAAGGAAGTTGATGCCTTCAACAAGGCGTTCCTCGGCTCGGTCCGCCGCTTTGGGCGCGTGCATGAAACCGGGCTGATTCTGGAATACAATTTGCGCATCATGAGGCCGTTGAAAGACGCCGAACTGGGATTGCCGATGCTGCTGCGCGGCAAAATCAGCCCGCTGCCGGAACGCATTAAGAACCGGAAAGCGGTGCAGGCCATCTTCGAGCGCGCGAAACAGCTTGGAGGTGAGCACGAATGCGAATAGCGTATTATCCTGGCTGTTCGTTGGACGGGACTGCAAACGAATACGGCCACTCCACCGAACGGGTCGCGAAACTCTTAGGCATCGATCTCTGGGAGATTCCCGATTGGAGCTGCTGCGGCGCGAGTTCGGCTCACCAGACCGACCATTTGCTGGCGGTGGCGCTGCCGGCCCGGAACCTGGCAATCGCGGAACAGGAAGGCCTGGATGTGCTGGCCCCCTGTGCCGCCTGCTACAACCGGTTCCGCGGCACGGAGTACGAAGTTCGCAATGATCCGAACATGAAGCAGCTCGTCCAGCAGACCATCGATATGTCGTACGAAGCCAAAGTCAGCACGGTATCGGTGACCGAACTGCTGGCAGACCGCTATGGTCTGGATAACCTGCGGAAAAAGGTGATCAAGCCGCTCCACGGGATGCAGCCAGCTTGCTATTACGGGTGTCTCCTGGTTCGCCCGACCCGAATCACGGGTTTTGACGATCCGGAGAATCCGATGAGTATGGATCACATTATGGAAGCGCTGGGCGCATCACCGGTTGATTGGGCCGGCAAATCCGAATGCTGCAGTGCGGGGATTGCCCAGACCAAGCCGGACATCGGGCTGGAAATGATCTTCCGCCTATTGGTCAATGCCAAGGAAAACGGGGCGGACAGTTTTGTGACCGCTTGTCCGATTTGCATGCTGAATCTCGATATGCGGCAGAAAGCGATCGAGAAGAAATACAAGGTAAAGTTCAACCTGCCGGTATACTATGTCACCGAACTGGTTGCGATCGCATGCGGTGATACCCCCGAGGAAGCCGGCGTGAAGCGGCATTTTACCGAAGCGGTTTCGCTCTTTAACGAACTGCCGTCCAAAGCCTTAAAGCTGGCTGAGGAAATGGCCGCAAAGGAAGCAGCCAAGAAACCGGCCAAAGTGGCGGGGGACAGTGAGGAAAAACCGGCGGCCAAGCCGAAATCGGCGAAAGAAACCAAAGCGGCGCCGGATCCCGAGGCGCCTCAGCCCGACTGCGGCGGCAAGGACAATATCCAGCTGATGCTGGCGGTTGAGATTTACGACGCCGATGAGGAAAAGGCCATGGCCCTGGCCGAACTGCTGAACGGCGACGAGGCGAAAATGAACAAGTTGAAAGAAATCCTGGCACAGGATAAGGCCAAGGCCCTCAAAGTAGCGGATGCGCTGCTGGCCAAGGGGCAAAAGAAACCGGCTGGAGAGGAGGCTAAAGCGTGAAACGAATCGGTGTTTTTGTCTGTGAATGCGGCACCAACATCGGCTCGGTGGTGGATACGGCCCGGGTGGCCGAAGAAGCTGCCAAAATGCCCGGTGTAGCCCACAGCACGGTCTATAAGTATATGTGTTCCGATCCGGGGCAGGACCTGATCAAGAAAGCGGCTCAGGAGCATAACCTGGACCGGGTCGTGGTCGCTTCCTGTTCCCCCCGGATGCATGAAAAGACCTTTCGGAAGGCGGCCGGCGGAGCCGGTATCAACGAGTACCTGATGGAAATGGTCAACATTCGCGAACAAGTTTCGTGGGTTCACGCGAATGAAAAACCGGAAGCCACCGATAAAGCGATTGACCTGATCCGGATGGCGGTGGCCAAGGTGGCCAAGAACAAACCCTTGACCACTTCCACGATTCCGATTACCAAGCGGGCCCTGGTCATTGGCGGCGGGATCGCCGGCATGCAGGCAGCCCTGGACATCGCGGAAATCGGACACCAGGTGGTGCTGGTCGAGCGGGAACCAACCATCGGCGGGAAAATGGCCCAGCTCGATAAAACGTTCCCGACGCTCGATTGCTCGGCTTGAATCAGCACCCCCAAAATGAGTGCTGCGGCGCAGCACCCTAACATTAAACTGTACACCTACGCGGAAGTGGTTGAGGTCACCGGCTATATCGGCAACTTCACCGTTACGATCCGTGAAAAACCGAAGTATGTGAATTACGATCTGTGCACTGGCTGCGGCCTGTGTGAAACCAAATGTCCGGGCAAGGCCAGCAGTGAGTTCGATCTCGGTCTCGGCCAGCGCAAGGCGATCTATAAGCCTTTCCCGCAGGCGGTTCCGAACAAACCGGTCATCGATCCGGTCAACTGCCGGAAGTTTACCACCGGCAAGTGCGGCATCTGCGAGAAACTGTGCCCGACCAAGGCGATCAACTTCGAGGAAACGGAGCGCCTGGTCACCGAGGAAATCGGCGCGATTGTCATGGCGACCGGGTATGACGAATTTGCCTGGGAAAAAGCCTACGGCGAATACGGTTACGGCAAGTATCCGAACGTCATCAGCGGCCTTCAGTTTGAACGCCTGGTCAATGCTTCCGGCCCGACCGGCGGCAAGATCAAACGCCCGTCGGACGGCAAGATTCCGCAGAGCGTGGCGTTCATCAAATGCGTTGGTTCGCGTGATGATACCAAAGGCAAAAGCTATTGTTCCCGTGCCTGCTGTATGTACACTGCCAAGCATGCCATGCAGGTGATGGAAAAGATTCCGAACGGCGAGGCGTATGTCTTTTATATGGACGTGCGGGCGGCCGGGAAGAGCTACGAAGAGTTTTATCAGCGCTCTCTCAATGCGGGCGCGACTTATGTGCGCGGCCGGGTCAGCAAAATTTACCCGCGCGGCGACCGGTTGGTCTTGAAGAGCGAGGATACTCTGCTCGGTCGGCCGATCGAGGTGGAAGCTGATCTGGTTGTGCTGGCGTCGGCGATGGTTCCCTCGGCCGGAGCGGATGAGCTTTCCAAAATAATCGGATTTTCAACCGACAAGGACGGCTTCTTCCAGGAAGCCCATCCAAAGCTGCAGCCGGTGGAAACCTTTACTGGCGGCGTATTCCTGGCCGGTACCTGCCAGGGCCCCAAGGACATTCCCGATACAGTGGCCCAGGCCAGCGCGGCCGCGGTTAAGGTCGCGGGACTTTTCGCCAAAGCAGAGCTGGCGACTGAAGCCCAAATTGCCGAGGTCGACCAGAATAAGTGCACCGGCTGTGAATTCTGTGTGCCGATCTGCCCGTACAAGGCAATTACCATGAACAGTGTCAAAGAGCGCGCCCACGGCCACACCATCGAACGCAACGTGGCAATGGTCAACCGCGGACTGTGTCAGGGCTGCGGTGCCTGCATCGCCTCCTGCCGTCCGTGCGCGCTGAACCTGAATGGTTATACCGATGAACAAATCGTGGCGGAGGTGGACGCGCTGTGTCAGTAGAACAGAACAACTGGGAACCCAATATCGTGGCATTTGCCTGCAATTGGTGTTCTTACGCCGGCGCCGACCTGGCCGGGCTGAACCGGCTCCAGTACCCCCCGAATATCCGGATTATCAGGGTTCCGTGCTCCGGCCGGGTCGACCCGCAGTTTGTGCTCCGGGCATTCCGGTCGGGTGCGGACGCGGTTCTGGTTTCGGGGTGACACCCCGGTGACTGCCACTATGGTAGTGGCAATTACTTCGCCAGACGGCGGCATTCGTTAATGAAGAGTTTCCTGGAGTTTATCGGGATTGAGCCCGTACGGTACCAGATTGCCTGGATTTCCGGTTCCGAAGGGCAGAAATTTGCCGATACCATGACTCGAGTGATCAAAAAGGTCAAAGCAGCCGGCCCCAATACCAAACTGCGCGAAGCGCGGACGGAAGGAGGCCAGGAATAAGATGAACGCAATGACCGAAAAAGCACGCCAGGTTGCCGCCCGGCTTTTAAAGGACGGTACGGTGGACCGGATCGTTGGCTGGGTGAAGGGCGATGAGCCCTATATCAGCGCACCGGCGGTAATAGATAGCGCGGAAGCGGCTGAGCGCCTGGTATTTGACGAATTCTGCATTCACGACCTGGCCAATGTGCTGTTGGAGCACCGGGACGGCCATGATAAATTCGGGGTGTTCGTGAAGGGATGCGATTCCCGCGGCGTGGTACGCCTGCTGCAGGACAAAGCGTTTGCCCGTGAACGCCTGTATCTGATTGGTATTCCATGCTCGGGCCAGAAGGACCCGAACCAGTACCTGATTACCGAATCCGGTATTGGGCGTTCTGCCATAACTGACCTGGCTCCGAAATGCGTCTCCTGTCAGGTTCCGAACCCGGTACTGTATGACGAAATGATCGGTGAAAACCAATCGGCCCGCAGCGACGAGCGCTTTGCCCAGCTGGAAATAACCGAGGCAATGAGCCCTGATGAGCGGTATGCGTTCTTTACGCGTGAATTTGAGAAATGCATCCGGTGCTATGCGTGCCGGAACATTTGCATCGCCTGCAACTGCCGCACCTGCATTTTCGATGAGACGCGGCCGCAGTGGGTGGGCCGGGCATCCGACCCGGTCAACAATATTTTGTATCAAATCATCCGGGCCAATCACGTGGCGGGACGATGCGTAGAATGCGGCGAATGCGAGCGGGCGTGCCCGGCCGGCATTCCCCTGATGCTGTTCAACCGCCGGCTGATCAAGGACGTAGATCGGTTCTTCGGACCTTATCAGGCGGGGATGAGCCTGGAGGACGATGCCCGGCCGCCGCTGTCCCGGTACAGTGTCGACGATCCGGATGAATTTAAGTAGGGGGGTTGGACCTTGAAACTGCTGCCGAAAAAGAAAGTCGAAGACGCGCTGGATCATTTAAAACAATCGACCGAAGTTTACGCACCGATTCTGCGCGGACCCAATACCGGGTTTTTTAAATGGGGCGCGGATCCTGATTTCGACGATTTGGTGCTCGATGACCTGAACACCTATCTATCCCCGAAACAGGCGTTGCTGCCTCAGACTCAGTCCATGTACAGATTTAAGACTGAGGGCAAAGATGCAAGTATCACCGCGGTTGCGGATGATTTCAAGGAAAGTGTCGTTTTCGGCGTTCGCCCCTGCGACCTGAAAGCAGTTGAAGCACTGGATCAGGTTTTCCTGACCAAGGGCTTTGTGGATGAGTTTTATCAGAAAAAGCGCGACAAGACCACGATTGTGGCCAACGCGTGCTACAAGGGCGGCCCGAAATGCTTCTGCGAATCGATGGGCGTGGACCGGTTGAATCCATCCAGCGCGGATGTCCTGATTCACGAAATTGAAGATCGGGGCTGGGCCTGGGAACCGAAAACCGAAAAAGGCCAAAAATTGACCGAGCAGCTGGCTTCCTTCCTGGAAGAGGCCGGCGAAGTGAAAATGCCGCATTTCTTCGAACAGAAGAAAAAGGTCAATATCGAAGGGCTGCCTGATTTGATGCGGGCCAACTTTGAAAGCAAACTGTGGGAAGACCTGGCCGAGCGCTGCCTGACCTGCGGCGTCTGCACCAATGTCTGCCCGAGCTGCTACTGCTTTGACGTGCAAGTAACCAATTGGGGGAACGAAGGTTATCGGTTCCGGTGCTGGGATTCCTGCATGTACCGCGAGTATTCCAACATGGCCGGCGGGCACAACCCACGGGATCAGAAAAAGGAACGGTTCCGCAACCGGTTCCTGCATAAGCTCGAGTTTTTTAATGAGCGCTATGGTACCCCGCTGTGCACCGGCTGCGGCCGCTGTATCGTGATGTGCCCGGTCCAGGTGAACATCCTTGAAGTGATCGACAAGGTTAGGGAGGCTGGCGCTAATGGGTGATTGTAACTGCTCGAATCCACTGGTTCCGAGCCTGGTCAAAGTGATCGCCATTGTCGATGAGACCCCGGATGTGAAGAATTTTTACGTGCAGGCCGAGGGCGGGATTCCGTTCAAAGTCATGCCGGGTCAATTGGCTATGGTTTCCATGCTCCCAGTCGGCGAAGGGATGTTTTCGGTATCGTATCAGGCCGAGGATCATCTGCAGTTTGCGATTAAACGGGTCGGCCTGATGACCGAAGCCCTGCATGATATTGAAATCGGCCAGACCCTTGGCGTGCGTGGACCGTACGGCAATGGTTTTCCGGTCGATGCCTGCAAAGGCAAAGACATGCTGTTTATCGGCGGCGGCATCGGACTGGCGCCACTGCGTTCCTTTATCAAATACTGCTTTGAACATCGTGAAGACTACGGGAAAATCCAGATTATTTACGGGGCTCGCAGCTATGACGACCTGTGCTTTAAACGGGAGCTGTTCGAGGAGTGGCCGGCGCAGCCGAACACCGAGGTCTTTGTTACCATCGACAACCCGGACGACCGCTGGAAAGGCAATGTCGGCTTTGTGCCGTCCTACTTGATGGAAATCAATCCGCCGGCCGACGGGCGGATCGCCGTGACCTGCGGGCCGCCGATCATGATTAAATATGTGCTGGAGAACCTCGAGAAAATGGGTTATCAGGATGATCAGGTGATCACGACCCTGGAAATGCGGATGAAGTGCGGCATCGGCAAGTGCGGCCGCTGCAACATCGGCAGCGAGTTCATCTGCCTGGACGGCCCGGTCTTCGATCTGGCCAAACTTAGGACCCTGCCGCCGGAGTGGTAGGGGAATCACGCAATGCGAAAACAGAATGCCCCGCTTCCTAAGGAACCGGGGCATTTTTCGTTGAGTGGCCGGCTTTACCGGCTTCAGCTAACCGAAAATGGGTCTTCCCAGCAAATAGCCAAGTGAGAACACCACGGCGGCGGAGACCAGATGCAGAACCCACCACCCGGGCTTCAGAAAGCCATATGTTCCAAGACTGTATTCGATTTCCTGGCGTTCTTCGCGCAGTGTCATCGCCTTTCCCAGCTCCTTTTCATCCGGATTCCTGCTGTAAAAAACTATCGTTCCCACTTCGAAAAATGGCTATTCATGTCGGAAAAAAGTACCTTTCTTTCCTTTACAAAACCGGTTGATTCGTTAAAATAAGGGAAACGTGGTATACAATATTGTGCACAAGAGGTGAAAACATGGATTCGACGAAATACAGTCTGGCCGATTTCGCGTCGATTGAGGGAAAAAACATTATGGAACGGGCCCAGATCTTCGGGGAGTTTTCCGAGGACCTGCATGCCAGGCACCACCTTCAATACCGGCGCGAATCGCTCTCCGGGTCCGCACCCGTCATGAAGGTTCGTGATCGTTATACCGGAGAAATCCGCGAAATGATATACTTCGGGTCTAACGACTACCTGAATCTGACGCAGCACCCGCGCGTGATCGAAGCCGGCCGAAAAGCGCTGGACAAGTATGGCGCCGGTGCCGGAAGTGTCCCGCTGCTGGGCGGCACGCTGGACATCCATATCGCGTTGGAAGAAGCCCTGGCTAAATTCAAAGGCTGCGAAAGCGCGGTTATTTATACGTCCGGTTTTGGCTCAAACTGCGGCACCTTACTGTCACTCCTGCAGAAAGACGACTGTGCCATTCTTGACATGCTGGTTCATGCGTCGATCGTCGACGGCTGCTATAAAACCAACATCCGCTATTTCAGCCACAACAAGATGGAATCGCTGGAACGCGCGCTGAAGCGGGCCAAAGACAAGTACCGGACCAAGCTGGTCATCGTGGACGGGGTCTATTCTATGGACGGCGACATCGCCAAGCTCGATCAGATCGTGGAACTGGCCCATCAGTACGATGCCTACGTGATGGTCGACGAAGCTCATGCGACTGGCGTTATTGGCGCAAATGGGCGCGGAACGCCTGAGCACTGCGGTGTGGAAGGCAAGGTCGATATCGTGGCCGGTACCCTATCCAAGGCAATGGGCGGCGTTGGCGGTTTTATCGCTTCGAATAAAAACCTGGTTGAACTGATTCGCTTCTATTCCCGGCCGTACATCTTTTCCACGGCCATGGCCCCGCAGGCGGCCGGGTCCCTGCTCGAAGCCCTGAAAGTCATCGAGGAAGAGCCGGAACTTCGGGAACGGCTCTGGGATAACATCCGCTACCTTCAAAATGGCCTCAGTTCCATGGGTTTTAACCTCGGCAACGCCCAAACCGCTATTTTCCCGATCATTATTGGCGACGACTATAAAGTAAAAGAAATCTGCCGCCGGCTGCATGAGGAAAACATCTACGTGAACCCGGTCATGTTCCCGGCAGTGTCCAAGAAGATGTCCCGGATCCGAATCAGCATTATGGCACAGCATACCCGGGAACACCTGGACCGCACCATGGACGTCCTTTGCGCGCTGGGAAAAGAATATGATGTTTTCAACCAGCCTCCGGTCATGGAAGACGAAGACGCGGAACTGGTGAACGCTTAGCATTCACACCATCGCCGAATGAAAAACCAACTGCCCGTCCGGCCGCCGCCAGCGGTCCGGGCGGGTTGTTCATCCTGGCCGTCCTGTCCACCGGCATGCTTTTCTGATACAATAAAACCGCAACATCCAATGGGCAGGAGGCGACAATCGGTGTCCGTACAGGAAATTCGGATTCGAAAAGATGGAAAATGGTATGCTGACGGCGCGGAAATGTTCCGCAAACCGTTTCTAAATTTATTTGGCACCCATCTTCACCGGGATGAAAACGGGCAGTACTATATTGAACTCAATAACGAAACCTTTTACATCGTGGTGGAGGACGTTCCGTTTCTGGCGATTGACGCCGGGGTTCGGGATGGTTCGATTGTTTTCCTGCTGCACGACCAGCAGATGCTGGAAGTCAACGAGGAAGTCAAGCTGCACATGGCAGACGATAAGCCGTATCTCAGCTTCAAATGGGATCACGATACCCTGATCAACCGGTCGGCATTCTGGATGGTCAGTGAGTTTCTCGAAGAGCGGGACGACGGGGTTTATCTGGTTCCGCCTGCAAGTCAGCAACAGCTGGCATAAAGCATGGTTTGTCGCGCAGAAAAGCCCGCTGTTTTAAAAACGGCGGGCTTTTTTTTCATTCGGTGTGCCAGGAACCGTCCCCGACAGCACTAAAGTGCGCTCAGATGATTGGGCCGGAAACGGTCTTCGCCGATCGTCAGCGCGTGGTCGATCGTGTCCAGCATGACCTGCCGGTCCTCGTTCATCCGGCCCTGGATATTCCAGTAGTTTGAAACATGATCCGAAAGCACGGTGCTTCCCGGGGCATCAAGGCACTCAATCAGCCACCGGATTTCGCGGAGCGCTTCATGCGGGGTCAGCAGTTCAAACTCCCCGTTCTTCCACTGCTGGTAAAGCGGTGTTCCCGGAATCGGCACCAAGGTGCGAAGTCGGATGAATTCCGGCTTGATCGCCGAAAGAACCCGGGCGCTTTCCTGGGCATGATCCCGGGTACGGCTCCGGCCGCCGATGCCGACCAGATAGTATTCGCTCATATCGATTCCGGCTTGCCTGATTTTTAATCCCGCTTCGATGATTTGTTCGGCGGTGGTGCCTTTTTGAATCCGTTCCAGGGTCACATCGTCGCCGCTTTCCATGCCCATGTGAATCCGGTTGAGTCCGGCTTCCCGCAGCCGGATCATCTCTTCGGCGGATTTCTTGTTCACATAGCGGGAAGACCCGTAGACAGTAATGCGTTCCAGGTCAGGAAAGACCGACTTCGCGAACTGAAAAACCTGTACCAAATCTTCGGTTTTCATTATAATTGTATTACCGTCCGGGAAAAACATGGACCGAATGCCAGTTCCGTAGTAATCGCGGGCCATCAGGATATCTTCTTTCAATTCCTCGATCGGCCGCAGGCGGAACTTCGTTCCTTTGTACATCGCACAGAAGGTGCATTTGTTATGCGGGCACCCGATGGTCGCCTGAATCAGGACACTGTTGGCCTCACTGGGAGGCCGGTATACGGTTCCTTCGTAACGCATCTCTGATCACCTCGTTTCCCCGGTGTACGCTAAGGACCAGCCTCATACGGGCACAGCGCATATTGACCTACAGTATAGCAAAAAGCGGCAAACGATCAAAGAGGAGGTTTCGAATTTGAAATACCGGTTATTCCCCGAAGAAATGGTACTTATGGTTATCGATTTACAGGAACGCCTGCTGGCCGCCATGAACGACAAGGAGAAAGTGGTGAAGAATACCAATATTCTTCTTGCCATGGCGAACCGCTTTCATATTCCGGTGATCGTCACGGAACAATACCCGAAAGGATTGGGACGTACGGTCCCCGAAATCGCCGCTAATCTGGGTGAGCATTCACTGAGTGAAAAACTCGTATATTCGGCTTGTTCCCCGGAAATTCGCCAGAAACTCCAGGATATCGGCAGGGGCAAGATTGTGGTCATCGGCACCGAGACCCACGTTTGCGTGCTTCAGACCGTGCGCGACCTGCTCCAGGACGACTACCTGGTTTACGTTCCACAGGATGCCTGCTGTTCGCGTTTCCCGCTCAATCATCAGAATGGACTTGAACTGATGAAGGATATGGGGGCGGTTCTGACGAATACCGAAACCGTGTTGTTTGATATCCTGAAACAGGCCGGCACCGACGATTTTAAAGCACTGTCCCCGCTGGTTCGGTAAAGGCGTTGCGACACCCTTAATACTCCGGATTCATGCGTGTGTCGGAAAAGGAATGTTCCGATCGGCGTAAAATGCTATCGTTGTTTCAATGAATACTGCGCCAAGATAAAGAGGTGTGCTGATTGGCCCTGAAAGTTTTGATCGTAGACGATGATGAAAGGGAACGTATTGTTCTTCGTTACATCATCGAGCAGATCGACGACACGAAGATTATCGGAGAAGCATCCAACGGGATGGAAGGGGTTCTGCTCGCGAAGGCGAAGAAGCCCGATCTGGTGTTTCTTGATATTTTTATGCCCGAACTGAATGGCATCGAAGCCGCCACCCGCCTGCGCGAATTTGCCGCACCGCCTTTGTTCGCCTTCATTACGCTTCACCCGGAAAAAGCGGTGGAAGCATTTGACATCGGGGCCTTAGACTACATCGTCAAGCCGATGGAGCCGGGCAGGATCAAGGAAACCATCGCCCGTGCGAAGAAATGGCAGGCGCACGACAATTATCTGGAGCAGCGCGTGCAGGAGAAAATGCGGGAAAAACTCAGCCGTTTGATGGGAAGTCTTCGCAGCGAAGCGGGGCAGGAGCGGCTTCCCATCAAGGAGCGGAGCAAAATCATCCTGATCAATCAGGATGACATTATCTATGCCGAAAGCCAGGGCAAAAAAGTCACGATCGCGACCGAAACCGAGGAATATTCGACCACATATACCCTCTCAGAACTGGAAGAACGGCTTGATGCCACCAAGTTCTTCCGCGTTCACCAGGCCTTTATCGTCAACCTGAACCGGGTTTCCGAGATTACGGTTGGGGGTGAGGGCACCTATTTAATCACATTGGACCACGCCCGCAAGCAAGTCATCATGAGCCGGGCGCGGGCTAAGATATTAAGACAGAAGCTAGGCATCTAAAACGACCAACCATCCCTCCGAAACGGTAGTACATACCCCGAAACTGCAAGATTACACTTCCCGTTAAGCGACCGCCTGAATTTTCGAAAATGCCCATTTTACAGGATTTATGCGCGCATTCAACCTCAAAAATAGTTTTAATTTCAAACATCCTTGTGAAGTTGCTAACTATACCAGGAACAAGACCAACTGGTTGCAGTGATAGTGAAAACCGGAACAACAGGGTTTATGATTAAGCTAACAGAAAGCGGCAGAGGGTTTGGATCGACCAGAAAGGAGGAATCGTAATGGAACGGCATGATCGCTGGGGTCTGGCAACGCAGCAGAAACTGCGCGAAATCAACGTTCACGATGACTTTGAACTGGATGACATCGAGGAAGAGGAAAACATCACTGTGTATGACGTCGATAATGTACTCGGCTTCACCACAGATATCATGAAAGTTGGTTTTCCGTTCCTGTTCCTGATCGGGATGTTCATCAGCATGATTTATATGTTTGGCATGGTTCTCTAAGAACCAGACTACCATTAACGGCGTACGGATCTTATATGGCTCGTGGTAAAGAGAGTGTTCGGAAAACTCTTTCTCGTTTACCCACGAGCCAATCTGTTATACTGATAACAGTATGTTTATGAGGTCCCAGGCGGCCCATGATTGGAGTGAGCGGTTTTGAGGCCATATTTTAGTTTAGCTCGGCACGATGGCAACCAATCTCTATTCGACCTTGTTGAAATGTCTGTGATATCCGCCATGGCAGGCGAACCGTTCCATCTGCACGCCGAAGGTTTGCGCGGAACTGGTAAGACCACCATTATGCGGGCCGCCCGTGACATTTTGCCGAAGATTACTCGTATTAAAGGCTGTATTTACAACTGCGATCCGGCGAAACCACACTGCCCGGTTCATCGGGGAATGTCCAAAACAGAAATCGACGCACTTGGCACCGAAGAAATCGATATGCCATTTCTCGAAGTTTCCCATTCCGCAAAAGTCGGCACCGTTGCCGGCAGTATTGATTTGGCCAAAATTACGGACGTAGCCAATCCACAGGCGGCCCTGCTTCCTGGTCTGATTCCGCAGGCCCACCGCGGAATTCTTTTTCTGGATGAAATCAACCGGCTGGCCGACACCTCACCGGAAATTACTGATATTCTGCTGGATGTAATGGGTAATAAACCGGGACGGCTTCAGATTGAAGAAGCGGGTTTGCCGGTGGTTGAGATTCCAGTTCAGGTTTCGGTGTGGGCAGCTTCCAATCCGGATGAGGAACCAGGTCCCCTGGAAGAAGTCCGGCGCCAGCTCTCTGATCGGTTTGACATGGTTTACTATATGGGCCGGCCCAGCTCAGTAGACGTCGTCGTTCGCATGCTTGAGGGCAGTGACCGCGCGAAGAAAGAAACCCTTGTTGCCGGTGGATATGACGCGCAGAACGAAGCATTCCGCCAAAAGATCATGGAAATGGCGGAACTGTACAAGAAAACGGAACTGCCGGATTTCCTGAGAAACTTCATTGCGAGGGTCTATATTAAGCACAATTTGGAAAGTATCCGTGCCATCGAAGCGGTTCAGCAGGGTACGATCCTTTACAGCATATTGAAGCAGCATAAGCAGATTGGGGTTAGCGATGTCATTGAGATTCTCCCGCTGGCATTGAAACACCGGGTTGACGGCGATACCCTGATTAAGATTATGAACGGTCTGGAAAACCGGGGGGCGCGGGACAGCGTCCTCACGATGAAAGACCGCAAATCAGGCGGTTCCTCTTCGGGTAAGGATAAGGATAAGGACAAGGACGACGGTGACAGTTTCTTTGATGGTGGAGCCCGCCGGTTAAAGGATATTGGGCGGCAGGAACTGATTGCCACGGAAAAAGCCTTGAACCCTGGAAGCTTCTAGGGGGGCGCGTCGCGTGAAAAGTCATGACAACGGGACGTTCGACGTATCGAACGTCATCGGCAATTATTTAAATGTATATTTTGGTCAGGAACAAGGGGTTCGGTTGGGCGAAAGCGTTGTGGTCAGCCTGAAAGCCATCAAAGTGAACCCTGATAAGTTCGCGCATGTGAAGATTTTGAGCAACCGCGACGCTGGCCAAAAGTATCTCGATTACATCGACCCCGGTCAGGTTGTGCACCTGGCCTTTTTTCATAAGACGGGCGTTGTTCATCCAAAAACAGTCGCACGCGAGATCTTTACGGCCCTGGAGCAATTCGTGGTCGAGGAAAACCCCAGGCTTAGCTTCATGGAAGACGAAAAATTCGATTATGTCGTGGAATATGCCTTGAAAATCATGGTGGTCACCCGGCTGGGCAAGGGTGTGGTTTACGATCTGGTGCAGGGCGCGATGGATCCGCCGGACGAAGGGGAAGAGTCATTGAATCATGTCCGGATTCTGATGAAACTCACCCCTGATAAATACGGGGTGGTCCTCCCGGTGGCCGAAGCGGTCGAAGAAGCGATTTACGCTGATGGTCTGCAGCCAGCCAAGGTGAAGCGTATATCGCACACCCGGGAAAAAGAACAGCCGGAAAGTTATGCCCGCGGTTTTTTTATGATCCCATGGAAAAAACGGATGAAAGGGAACAATTTCCGCCTGATGCGGGAGAGCCAGAACCAGCTGATCATGAAGCTGGCCGAGAAATTTGGCACCGTGGAAGAGGTGGAGGAGTTCCTAAGCAGCCAGACCGCCAACATCTTTAAGCGGACCAGCCAGGAACAGCAGAAACGCAAATGGGCGGATCTGGATCATCATGTGGAACAGCTTGAAGAACTTGGCCTGTTGAAAGATACGCTGATCGGTCCGATTCTGACCAAAGAGGGCAAAGAACTAACCGAATATATCATTAAGCACCGGGGCGAACTGGAAGCCGAGATGCGCCGGGTGATGCGCCGGGCGCCGAAAAAAGCCGGACGGTTCCGCCGAATTGGTATTCAGACCCAGAAACCATCCACGGTATCTTTTACAAACCGGAATAAAGTGAAGCCGCTCAAAGATAATACGTGGTTCGGCGACCTGGCCGTCCCGGAAACAATTATTGCGGCGAAAAAAGGAAGCTTGATCCGTCGGGACACAAGGTTTACTATAAGGAAAGAGGATTTACAAGTCTATACCAAACGATCGTACGTGCCTATGGATATCTGCCTGTTGATTGACGCCAGTGCAAGTATGAGCGGGGAAAAGCGTCAAGCGGCATGTTACCTAGCGGAACATTTACTGTTGACCGGTCGGGAAAGGGTCTCAGTGGTTACGTTCCAGGAAATGAAGGCACGGGTCGTGGTTCCTTTTACCAGGAATCAAAAGATCTTATCACACGGACTAAGCAGCATCAAGCCGGGCGGGCTGACGCCGCTGGCTGATGGTATCGTTTTGAGCACCGAACTGATCAAATCCAACAAACTGTCTAATCCAGTTCTGGTTTTGATCACGGATGGGATGCCTAATTTCCCGCTGTGGACCTTTGACGCCAAGCAGGACGCCCTGGAGGCGAGCCAGCGTGTTAAAGACAGCAAAGTTCGTTTCATCTGTATTGGAGTGGAAGCGAACAAGGAGTTCATGGCGGAACTGGCGGAGGTTGGCAAGGGAACGCTCTATGTCGTTGACGATCTTAACCGCAACAACCTGATCGAGATCGTGAAGTACGAGCGGAAAATCGCCTCCATACCAGTCTGATTTTGGTTCAAAGCAAACCTGGTTTGCTTTCGTAACTCCTCCTTCATTATGGCGAGCGCATTAACCATGCGCTCACTTTTTTCAACAAATTGGGACGGAGTTGGCCCGGAACTGAAATTTTACACACGGGACAAAATGACCCATAGAATGCTTCGGTAGGAACACGACGAAATGGCAGGGCGGTTCTCGCAAGAGAACCGCCCTATTTTATTACCCTTTGGCCATTGATTGGTCAGTGAGCTGACTAAGCTGTCGACTGAATTTGACCCGCTTGTCACAATTTCAGCCTTGAAAAATGGTAAAAAAATACATACGATTATCCCGGACCGAATATCAATCGAAAAGGACGACTTGGATGAGGAGGCCGGACAGATGCGCGCTTTCATGGCAGGATTAGCGGTGCTTTTCGTTTTGATCAGTATGACCGGGTGTGATTCGCAGTCGTTTCAAACCACGGCTGATCGGTTGAAGGACTCATGGGCGGAAAGCAAAGCGCCGCCGAAGGATGGAGCCGATAAACTGGCGGATGAGGTCATGTCGGACGTAACCGCTCAGGTACCGAAAGAAAAGCTGGCGGTTAAACTGTATTTCGCAAATGGTGAAGGAAAACTGGCGATCGAGGAACGAAAGATCGAAAAAGAAGAGGGAATCGGCCGGGCCACCCTGGGGGAACTGCTTAAAGGGCCAAAACAGAAAGGCTTGAAGCGGGTCTTACCGGAAAATCTGGCCGTACATGCTGTGAATGTCAAGCCGGATGGGCGGTGCATCGTGGATCTTAGCCAGGAATTGCAGGATATCATGGGAACCGCGAACGAAAGGCTTGCGATCTATTCAATAGTAGACACAATCAGCCAGTTTCCGTCAGTCGATAACGTGACCTTCCTGGTTAATGGCGAACCAATTCGATCCGGAATCAGCGGGTTTGATTACGCCAAGCCGATCGAACCGGACTACACGCTGGCAGCAGATTGAATTTACGGAAATTAACCATTTTTCCGAAAGCGCGATTGTGAGGCATTCCGAAGAGGATTTTCAGATACCATGCAGAATATATTCCCTCTATGGAAATTGTGAAGGAATGAACTTTGCGCTTCCGGTTGCAGAGGGAAAGGGGGATCGGGCTCTCGGAATTGATGAAGCGAACTTTCATGAATATTTGGGGGA
Source organism: Solirubrobacterales bacterium (assembly GCA_050258755.1). Lineage (GTDB taxonomy): Bacteria > Bacillota > Syntrophomonadia > Syntrophomonadales > DTU052 > JBLMZI01. The sequence continues at coordinate 19,791 of JBLMZI010000012.1, forward strand.
GGGTATAACTTGACGCAGGAAAAAGTCATGAATCGTTGGTTAGTCGTACTCGGCGCGGTTTTGATCCAGTTCTGCCTCGGCGCCGTTTATGCTTGGAGCCTTTATAATGGCCCTATCGAATCGAACTTCCCGGAATGGGCGAAAAACGTTATCGTTTCCTTCAGCCTGTTTGGCAAACCCATTGTTATTGGCGGTGTAGCGGCAACGTTCTCCGTTGCAATCGCAACTTTTGCCGTATTTACGGTTATTGCCGGCAAGATTCAGGATAAAATCGGGCCCAGATGGGTTGCCACCTTTGGCGGTATCCTGTACGGTATTGGCGTTATCCTGGCTGGCATGATGCTTAAAAGCGATACAGCGACGATTGGCAAACTGTATCTGTACTATGGTTTGCTCGGTGGCGCTGGTATTGGTATTGCCTATGTCTGCCCGCTCGCAACCTGCATTAAGTGGTTCCCCGACATGCGCGGTCTGATCAGCGGTGTTGCGGTAGCTGGCTTTGGCGCAGGTTCTATCATTTTCAAGTTCGTTATCACTGCGATGTTGGGTGCCGCTGTTCCGGTGGCCGTAGCCAACATTTCTTCAGCATTTCTGATCCCGGGGATCATCTATCTGATCGCAGTTGTGCTTGGAGCACAGTTGATGATCGTTCCGCCGGCGGGCTACAAGCCTGAAGGCTGGGAGCCGCCGGTTGCTGCCGGTGGTGCCGCTAGTGGCGGAGACTTTTCGCCCGGTCAGATGATGAAAACCTACCAGTTCTATGTCATGTGGTTTATGTATCTGTTCGCAGCGATGGCAGGCCTGATGGTTATTAGCTATGCGAAAGACATCGGTCTGTATCTTGCAAATCTGTATACCACCCCGGAATTGGTTGCTGCGGCTGCCAATGCGGTAACCATGATTGCGATCTTTAACGCACTGGGTCGTATCATTTGGGGTACCGTTTCCGACAAGATCGGCCGGAAGACCACACTGACCGCTATGTTTTTGCTTGCTGCTCTGGCGATGTTCGGGATGTCCAAGATTGCCATGGGTTACGGCTCGTTCCTGGCCCTCTGCTCGGTCATTGGCTTCTGCTTCGGCGGTTTCCTCGCCGTATTCCCGTCGCTGACGGCTGAATACTTCGGAACCGCGAATATGGGAACGAACTATGGCGTCGTTTTCATGGCTTATGGCGTAGCCGCCATCATTGGACCGGCCCTTGCAAAGGCTCCGTCCGAAGCGATGGGTGCGATTAACGCAGCGATCAAAGCAGGTCAGGCAGTTCCGAAGGATGCGCTGCTTCAAGTGCAGGCAAACTTTGGCGAAGCTTTCCTGATTGCGGCCGCGCTTTGCCTGGTCGGCATGGTTCTTTCGTTTGTGATCAAACAGCCGCAGTTGGCTGAGTAAATTTCTTCATCACATAAGCGAGAGCGGGAAGCCCCGGAGTCATTCCGGGGCTTTTTGCATGTCTATGAAGGGTGCAGCCAGGGAAAGGAAAAATCGTTTGAATGGCCCGGGGGGCGAGGATCATATACTGAATCGACCGTCCGGCACCAAGTGGCATTTCAGATACAAATCTGATACATTAGTAAAGGAAACTGGCCAGATCATTTCCAGATTCGAGGTGTAGCGACTTTTGAGCAGTCATTATCGTCCGATCGGGGTGTTTGATTCCGGGATCGGGGGCTTAACCGTTGCCCGCCGGATTCTTACCGAGATACCGGGCGAAGATATCATTTACGTGGGGGATACTGCCCACGTTCCTTACGGCAGCAAATCGATTTCCGAACTCATGGGATACGCCGAAGAGATACTGGACTTTTTCGAGGATTGCAGCGTTAAGGTCGTCGTGGCCGCCTGCAACACCAGTTCCGCAGTTTCCATTCCGGTGCTCCGCGCTCAATACCAGCTGCCGATCATTGATGTGATCGAACCGGGCGTCCGCGGGGCGATCCGTGCCAGTAAAAAGCGGCGGATTGCGGTGCTTGCGACTGAGGCGACGGCCAATAGCGGTGCCTACAGTCAGAATCTCCTCATGGCCGATCCGGGGGTTCAGGTGGCTGAAATTGCATGCCCGCGGCTGGTTCCGCTGGTGGAAGCGGGGAATATCGAAGGACCCGAAGTGGCTGATGCCATATCCGAGTATTTGGAACAAGTCCGGGCTTTTGGGGCGGATACCGTGGTGCTTGGATGCACGCATTATCCGTACCTGCGTCCGGTCATCGAAGCCCAGCTTGGACCGGGCACAGTCATCGTTGATCCTGCCGTGGAAACCGTGGAAACCTTGAAAAGACTTTTGGCCGAACGAAACCTTCTCAGCGTTAAAGCCAAAGGAACGGCGCGCTTCTATTGCACCGGTCCGGAGGATTCGTTCTTAAGCGCCGGGACCCGTTTTCTTGGCCGGGAGCTGTCGGTGCAGCGGGTTCATCTTGAGAAAAACCGGAAGGGGACCGGAACCCAATGCGGATAATCCCATCTGAATTGATTACGGAAAAAGTCGCAGAGGCGGCGACGCGGGCGAACCTGGAACTCCCGGCCGATATTCTGCAGGCCCTGAAGACGGCTCATACCCAAGAAACGGAAGAACGGGCGCGCGTCGTGCTCGGCTTTCTTCTGGAAAACGCCGAAGTGGCTAGGCAGGAAGGCTTAGCCCTGTGTCAGGACACCGGCCTGGCTGTGGTTCATTGCACAATCGGGCTGTCGGTTCAGGTGGAAGGCGATTTAACCGAGGCTATCAACGAAGGCATCCGCAGAGCTTACCTGGATAATCACTTTCGGACCTCGGTCGTGCGCGATCCGATTTTGCGCGGGAATACCGGGGACAATACACCGTGTATCCTACATACCGAACTTGTTCCCGGCGATGGGTTTGAACTGACTGTGTTTCCCAAAGGGGCCGGCAGCGAAAACATGGGCCGGATCGGCATGCTGAAACCGGGGGCCGGAAAAGAAGGCGTGATCGATTTTGTGGTTCAGGCTGTCAGCGATGCCGGGAGCAATCCGTGCCCGCCGCTGGTCATCGGGGTTGGGATTGGCGGGAATATGGAATATGCAGCCTATCTGGCGAAAAAGGCGATGATGCGGCCGATCGGGCAGTCAGGTCCAAACAGCGACCTGGAGGCCGAGATTCTGGCCAGAGTGAACGAAACCGGCATTGGCCCGCAGGGACTTGGGGGGCGAACCACCGCGCTCGGCGTTTGTGTGGAAACCTTCCCGACCCATATCGCCAGCCTGCCGGTCGCGGTGAATCTGGGATGCCACGCGACCCGGCGCTGCCGCGTCAGCTTATAGCGGGAGGCGTGAAAAGATCATGCGCAAGATAACGCTGCCGATGGATGAAAAAACGCTCCAGGAACTGACTGCCGGCGAATGGGTTTTAATTTCCGGCGAGGTGTATACGGCTCGGGACGCCGCGCATCAACGGATGGTTCAGGCCTTGGAGAACGGGGAATCCCTGCCGATTGAACTTGCTAACCAATCCATATACTATTCCGGGCCGTGTCCCGGCTTCGGACCGTATGCGCTCGGGTCCTGCGGGCCCACGACATCGGGACGGATGGATGGCTATACTCCGGTGCTGCTGGATCGGGGGCTGAAGGTGATGATTGGTAAAGGCGCCCGTTCAAAAGAGGTCGCGGAATCGATTCAGCGCTGTGGGGCGGTTTATCTGGCCGCGATTGGCGGAGCTGGCGCTTTAATGGCCCAGCGGGTTCAGTCGGCTGAGATCGTGGCCTATCCGGAATTGGGCCCGGAGGCGATCCGGCGCCTAAACATTGAGGAATTCCCATGCATCGTGGCGATTGACGCCCACGGGGGAAATCTATACGAAAGATAAGAAAGATGGAGGGATGTTTGGTGCGCGCAAGCGGCAGACAATTGGACGAGATGCGCCCGGTCCGGATTACCCCGGACTTTTTAAAATTTCCGAACGGTTCGGTGCTGATTGAGACCGGTGAAACCAAGGTCATTTGCACGGCGACGGTGGAAGAGAAGGTGCCGTCGTTTTTGAAGGGCACCGGCGAAGGCTGGGTCACGGCGGAGTATTCGCTGCTTCCAGGATCGACCGAAACCCGCACTCAGCGGGAAGTCACCAAAGGCAAAGTTTCCGGCCGGACCTCCGAGATTCAACGTTTGGTGGGACGGGCTTTACGCGGTGTAGTGGACTTGAAAGCCCTTGGCGAGCGAACCGTCTGGATCGACTGTGACGTCATCCAGGCGGACGGCGGAACCCGGACGGCTTCGATCACCGGCGCGTTTGTCGCCCTGTGCCTGGCTTTGCGGAAACTGAAAGCCGAAGGCGTGATCGAAACGATGCCCCTAAACGACTTCGTAGCCGCTACCAGTGTTGGGATTGTGGATGGTACATGTGTACTGGATCTCGAATATATCGAGGATTCGGCCGCCGAAGTGGACATGAATGTGGTCATGACCGGTCGGGGCGAGTTTATCGAAATCCAGGGAACGGCGGAAGGAAAGCCTTTCTCGCGGGCCAAGCTGGATGAACTGCTTGGTTTGGCCGAAAAAGGCATCCAGGAACTGATCGCGCTGCAGCAAACGATCATCGGGGAGGATGCGGTCGGTGCGTAAACTGGTTGTCGCCACCCGGAATCAGAAGAAAAAGCTTGAACTCATGGACATTCTCGGCCTCGCGGCTGATTCGATCGCAACGCTCGACGAATATCCGGAAATGCCTGATGTGGAGGAAGATGGGGATACCTTTCTGGCCAACGCCATCAAGAAGGCGGAGGCCGCCGCGGCGTATACCGGGGAAATCGCGATGGCCGACGATTCGGGTTTGGAAGTGGACGCGCTGAACGGGCAGCCGGGAGTCTATTCGGCCCGGTTTGCCGGCGAGCCGTCCGATGACGCGAAAAACAATGCGAAATTGCTGGCATTGCTGACGAATGTGCCAGCCGAAAAGCGGACAGGGCGGTTTCGCTGCGTCATTGCGGTGGCCGAGCCGGATGGCCGGGTGGAAACGGCTGACGGGACCTGCGAAGGGCGAATCGCATTCGTGGAAGCGGGGAATGGCGGCTTTGGCTATGACCCGCTTTTCATTCCGGATGGTTTTGAGCGCTCATTTGGCGAACTCACGCCCGAAACCAAGCATAGGATAAGTCACCGGGGCAAAGCCCTGGCGGCGGTTCGGCCGATTCTGGACCGGATGCTGTAAGCCCGGAAACCGGACAGAGCGAAAGCGAGGAATCATCGATGCGCCTGGTCGTGATCGGCGATACTCATGGATATATTGAAGCCGTCCGCGCGGAGATCGAGCGGCTGCAGCCGGTGGACCTGCTGGTTTTCACCGGGGATTTATACAAGGATGCCGCGCATTTGGGACGAAAGCTAAAAGTGCCGGTAAACGCCGTGGTCGGAAACTGCGACGAAGGGGTCAAAGGCCCCAAAGAGGCTGTTTTTGAGGCGGGCGGGAAAACGATTCTGGTCACTCACGGTCACCTGTACAGCGTGAAAAAAACCATGATCAACCTGTTCTATCGCGGGCAGGAGGTCAAGGCCGACCTGGTTTTCTATGGGCACACCCATGTGGGTTCCATTTCTCGGGGGTCGGACGGTATGTGGCTGATCAACCCCGGCAGTCCGACCTACCCGCGGGCCGGTTCGGCGGCATCGTTTGCCGTGGTTGAGATTGAGGGTGCCAAAGTCGAGGCACGCCTGATCGAGTTCAGTTAGGCGGTTTTTCCAGTGTTTCCTGGGCTTGTTGTTCCGTTGACACCGGAAAGGCCGGAAAGTACAATAGATAGGTATCGGGGCGTAGCGCAGTTTGGTAGCGCGCCTGCCTTGGGAGCAGGAAGCCGCAGGTTCAAATCCTGTCGCCCCGACCAGCAAAATACAGGGCTTTTCGAGTGAATCGGGAAGCTCTTTTTTATTGAGGTTTGCGCTGTTGCGTTGGGATTTGGGCCTGGTGGGTAGAGGTTTGCCGGCGGTGGACGTGTGGAAAGCGGTATCCTGGCGAGCCCCGGGTCTCCGTCGCCTATAACATCACGATTTGTCGTGCGAAGCAGGGGGCAGCCTCCACACCGCACATCCGTGTGCGGTTCCGGCGGTGCGGCATCCGGCCGCACTCGACCCCCCGCTGGAAATTTCGCACGATAAATCAGGATGTTATAAACGGCTCCTCCGACATGGGGCACGCCAGGATACCGCTTTCCACACAAGAGTGCCTAAACCTGCGAATTTGTGAGAAATGGCCCGCCCGCCCCCGAAGGTAAGAGCCGTGAGGCTCTTTGGGCGCTGTGTCACCTATTGAACCCATTTGGGGAAGAATGATTCAGGAGTTTAGGACTGTCTGACACACAAACGGCTCAATAATGACGAACCGAAACGCATACCAATTCGTCCAATAGAAGGAAAGCGACTGGGACGTGACAAGGCTGGCCGCATTGGATCACAGATGCAGTACCTGATGGGGCCACAGCCATAATAAACCGATCAAGAGGAGAACGATATGCTGGTCTCAGGCCAATCAAATGAAGAACGCGGTTTTACGGTCTATGAACTGCGGATCATTCAGGAAATCGCCGAACATATTGTCCAGCCCGGGCCGGTGACGGCACTTCTGGAGACCATCGGGAAGCCGGTAAACTTCCTGATGGAATGGGTTCACAAATCGGATAATAAAATCGCTCGGACCGTTGTACAGTCAATCAATAAGACCACCGATGCGGCCATGACGAAGACGATCAAGGGCGCAAACCACCTGACCAGTGATAAGGCCATTCTAAAGGAATACAACAAGAAGGGCATTCAAATTGACGATATATCGGACATTGCGCGGCTGGATCTTTTGCAGATGGACACGGTGGCGAATAGCTTTGATATCGGTGGGGCTGTCGTCGTTGGGACCGAAGGCGCTGTGATGGGACTGGCTGCCACGCTGTGCGAAGGGGCGCCAGGCGCGCCGATCTTGATTCCGGCCATTGTCGCGGCCGATATCAGTGCGTCTATGGTGCTGTTATCCAGAAATGTTTGTCAGGTTGCGACGTCATATGGCTTTTCTTCGCAAATACCTGATAATCTCCCGCATATCTTGGCTGCAATGGTTCCGATCGCCTCAAGTTTTGATGAAGGATTTATGGCCGCAAAGACATTGGCAATCAACGAGGTGCGCGAAGCGGCAGCGTTCATCAAAAAGCCGACCAAGTACTTTGCGAAAGAGCTTTTTGAACAAGCTCCGAAACTGATCAAATTTGCCGCCCAGGTTTCAGAACGGCTTGGCATAACGATCACGCAAAAGGAGTTGGGGATGCTGGTTCCCGCCGCCGGAATCGTGTTCAACGGAGGTATAAACATCGCGTTTCAACAGGCCGGACATGCCTCGGCGGTGGACTATTTTCGGGTACAGACGTTAAGCGAAAGATATGGGGCTGAAAAGGTGGTTCATGCTATATCGGAAGCCAAAGATAAGCTTGAAAAGCAGATTGAACCGCCCAACAAGCAAAAGGCAAGGCGCAATCGACCCGTATCTTCACCGCATGAATAATCCGGGCCGACCAGAGGACGTTCAAGCAAACGGGAAGAACCTTGGGAAAAAAGGCTTTTCGAGTGAATCGAAAAGCCTTTTTCTCGTGCTATCATTTGTTGGTCGGAACCGGTGATTTGGGTCAGACCTTGAAACGTTGTACTTCCAGCTGAAGCGCGTTTGCCTGGTCGACCAGCTTTTGCGCGGCTACCGCGATTCCTTTGATGGTCTTCGTCTGCTGCTCGGTGGTGGCGGCGACCTCTTCGGTCGCGGCAGCGCTTTCCTGGGTAATGGAAGCGATATTGCCGATGGACTGGGAAGCCTGGTTGGTGTTTCCGAGCACTTCTTCGGCCGAGTGTGCAACTTCACGGATATTCGAGACGATTTCCTCGACCACAGTTCTGATTTCCTCGAATGCGCTGCGGGTCATCTGCACAGAGTGATCCTGCTTAGCTACCGCCTGTTCGGCCAGTTCCACCTGCTGAACCGCCTGGCTGGTCCCGCTCTGGATTTCCCGGATCAATCCGGCGATTTCCTGGCTGGACTGCGACGATTGTTCCGCCAGTTTTCTCACTTCGTCGGCGACAACCGCAAACCCCCGGCCTTGTTCGCCGGCTCGGGCTGCCTCAATCGCTGCGTTCAGGGCTAAAAGATTCGTTTGATCCGCAATGCTGGCGATCAAATCAACGATCTGGCCGATGCGGCGGGACTTTTCATCCAAAGCGTCAATCGAGTTGCCCACATCCCGCGATGCGCGGCTGCTTTCTTCCATCAGAGTGGATTGATCTTGAATTGCCGAGAATCCGGCATTAACTGAGGTTCTGGCCTGTTCTGCGATCTGAACCGATTTTTCCATGTTATCCGCGATCAAGGTGATGCCTTTTCCGATGTTGACCATCATGGCCGCACCGCTGCCGGCCGACTGGGCTTCATCGGAAGCGCCTTTAGCCAGTTCGTCGACCGTTATCGCGATCTGCTGAGCGGCATGACTGGTTTCTTCGGCCACGGACAGCATGTCAACCGCTGATTTATTGACCAGATCGCTGGTGTCCTTAATTCGGCCGATCAGATCCCGTAGACTGTCCCCCATCCGGTTGAACGCTTTGGCGGTAAGACCGACCTCGCGCAGCTCACTGATTGCGGCCTGGCGGGTAAGGTCTCCGGAAGCCAGAATTTCAGCGCTTTCGGTCAATTCTTTAATCGGCTGGGTTAAGCGGCCGGCCATGATATTTGCAATGACCAGCGCGGCAGCAATCAGGATCAGCGCGATGAGGAAGGACTGAAGCAGCAGGGTTTTAAGCGGGGCATAGAGGACCTTTTCGGGGACCGCAATTGCTAGATACCATCGGGTTTCCGGCAGTTGATTGTAGGCCAGCAGCCATTTTTCGCCTTTGTCGGCAAATCCGATTGTGCCGTTTCGATTACCGTTCATGCTTTGCCACAGGTCCTTTAAAACCTGCGGGGCATTCTCGTTTTTCTCAATGTCCTCAGGCTTATCGGCTTCGGTCACTTCCAATTTCGTCGAAGGAATCGTTTTATCGGGATGGGCGACGACCTGACCATTCTTATCAATCAGAAAGGCATAACCGGAGCCTTTGAAATGAATCGCGTTGGTTTTTTTCGTGATTGTGGACAGTTTGATATCTGCGGCCATCACCCCGCGCAGACTGCCATTGGTGTATTTCACGGGCGATGCGGCAGAAACGACAAATTCGGCGGTTATGGCATCAAGGTAGGGATCGGAGAAGGTCATTCCCATTTTTTCTTTCGCGGCGGTATACCAGGCCCGCTGGGTTGGATCGTACTCGGCTGGCGGCACCCAGTCTCCGCCGTCTAAGAAGCGTTTGTCGGCATATCCGATATACAGGTCGGTCATGCTCGGTTCGGTCTTGTACCATTGAACCAGGCTTTTGGCGATCTCTCCGTCCCCGAAGACATTAGCGGCGGTTTTGGCGGTGGAATCAACGGCCTGTCCCCGTGCCATCATCCAGCCATCCATATCGACCGCGTTCTGTTCTGCCAGCAACTGCAGGTTTTCCTTCAAATCCGCTGTTACCTGCCTCTGGGCGCTCAAGTAACCCAAACCCGCAAGAAGCACCAATGAGATGAACATCGTAAGCCCGAAAACCAACATGACCCTTGTTCTGAATTTCATCTGCCAACACTCCTCCCCATCTCATCAAACCCGTCATTACGATCATGGAAACAAGAGTGAGTCGTTTGAATCATGGAGGGTCGAAGCTGCAGAAGGCGCTGCGAAGATACGGGTCGCGGACAATAGAATCGAACGGTTTCTCTCTTCTAAAAGCGTAACGTATTCGCTCAACCTATGTCAAAATAGTCAGAAAAGATACTGGCTAAAAGCTTTTTTGAGGGGTCATTTATTGGACGCCGACCTATGCGAGGCATTTGGTGATCTTCGACACCAGTTCGTCGGTGTTAAAGGGCTTTAAAATGTAGTTGGCAGCGCCGGCCTGAATCGCTTTGTTGATATTGGCCTTTTCGGCTTCAGTGGTGATCATGATCACCGGGATGTGCTTGAAGGCGGGGTTGCCTTTTACCGCGGTCAACAGCTCAAATCCATTCATCACCGGCATGTTCCAGTCCGATAGGATCAGCTTAACGCTGGCGGCTTCCTGGGCTAACAGCGTCAGGGCTTCTTTGCCGTCGTTCGCACTCAAAAGTTCGTAGTTCATCCCTTCGACCGTCTTTTTTACAATCTTCTTGATGACGGGTGAATCATCCGCAAATAGAATCTTCTCAGCCATCGTAATGGGTCCTCCCTTATAAATTAGTTTGATTTGCAGACTATGCGCCTCAGGTTAGCGCACCATTTTCCGCACCAGGGTTGATACCCAAATCCCGACCATGATAACGCCCAGAACCATTTCGAACGCCGAAACCGCGAGGCTGCCCCCAACCGGTGTCACATTGCCGTATCCGACCGTTGAAAAGGTGACCAGGCTGAAATGATAGCATTGGATCAGCTGCCCGAAAGACGGCAGGGGATGCAACCAATCTGGACGGTACTGGATGAGTTCGTTGTTGGCGACCACGCCGAAAAAGAGGTAAAGCGTCCCGCAAAGCAAAATCAAGCATAAAGAGGTGATCAGACTGTTTGACGGCCGCTCGCCGTAACCGCAAGTAATGAGTCCGATCAGGGATTTGAACCGCTCCCAGCCCTTCAGGGTGTGGAACTCGGTTCGCTTGCTGAGGTAAAAGTACTCGCCAGCCAGGGAAAAGACCTTATTGTTCTCGTACATTTCGCTGAATGCCGAATAGACCTCCGTCGCGTTCCGGACCTCACGCTCTTCCGAAAGGTTGTAGTCGATGTATCCGAGGAACGTCTTTTTATTGACCTTGGTTCGCTTTATCGTGTCCTCGACATTAAATTCGATAAATCGGGGCTTGACCAGCTTGGTCCCTCGAAGATCGCAGTCACTGACCGTTACCGTGTCCAGGGTGCAGTCCACAAAAAGCGTATTGATGGCATTCACCTGATTGAAAACCGTGAAATAGAAGTGGGTCTTTTCGGCGACCACCGAATCGAAATCGCAGTTATAAAGCTTCACCGTCAACTCGCAGTCCGTGAAGACTGAAGGCATATCATCCAGACTGTTTTTGCCGGGTATGGTTCGCATAAAGCGGCAGTTTTCGAACACCGCGCCAAGCCCGAGGGTGTAACTTCCGGTGAAATTGCAGCCAACGAAACAGCAGTCGATGAATTTAAGGTTTCCAAAACCACAGCCCACAAAATCACAGTACGCAAACCGGATTCCGGTCACCGTGAAAAACGCATCTTCGTTCGGGGCATTTTCCAGCCCGATAAACAGGTCGTCAAACCGGGTATGACGATAGCTGTCCTGATCAAATCGGTAGAAGCCGTCCGCACTGTCTACGGCCGATTCGTCGAGTACCGTCCCCTCAAAACCGCCGTCTTCCACCAGGGCTTTGAGATTGTTCTCAAGGAATTCCTTGTTTTCGGCCTTTCGCTGCTGCGCGGCAAGGCGCACCGCGGTCTCAAGTTTTACAAAATTCAGATCCTGCAAACGCTCACCCCCATTGATTCGGCGACGGCTAGTCCAAGAAATAAGCTTCAAGCGTCAGAACCACGCCGGCTCCGATGAAGTCCACAAAAATCCGTTCGACATTCGATTTTTGAAACAGCGTATAATCACTGCCCACCAGTGCAAATGGCGCGGTGATCTTGAAATCGTATTCGGTTTCATAGAAGCTCGCCCGCATCCGGCCAGCGGTCAGGTTCACCAGTTCGGTAACACCGTCGGTTATATCTTCCGCACTCAATTGGCCGACTTCGAGTCCGGTCATGAAAGCGGTGATTTGAGCGGCACTATCCTTGGACACCGACATCAGCAGCAGTGCGTTATGGGCTCCGGGAAGCAGCATAGCGCCGGTAATCCGATTGGTCCGGTTCAGCGGTTCGGCGTCCCGGCGGCCAATGATCTCGTCGTCTGCAGCCCCTTGCACCAATGAATCGATATTCACCACAATACCCGATTTTTCTTCGAGGTTTTCGGCTGCCTGGTTCAAAATGGCCGATACCGCTTCGAGCTTGACGCCCGCCATGGTGCCAATGACTTCGGTGATTGCCTGAATATAGGCCTTTTCAATAAAAACGCGATCAATGACCAAAAAACATCATCCTTTGCCGAGAGCTTCGGTAATCCGTTTCGCTAAATCTTCCTTGGTGAATGGCTTGGTGACGTAGTGGCAGGCTCCGGCCTGAATCGCCCTGATGACGCTGGCCTTTTCCGATTCAGTCGTTACCATCATAACCTTAAGCGGTTTGAATTCAGGCCGCGCCTTGATCCGGGTCAGAAATTCGTATCCGTTCATCACCGGCATATTCCAATCAAGCAGAATCAAAGCCACGTCTTGCGGTCCGTTTCGCTCAAGCACGCTGATCGCATCCAAACCATCCTTTGCCTCGAGCAGATCATAGCCGAGTTCTTGGACGCAACTGGCGATAATCTTGCGCATAACTGTAGAATCATCGACCGATAAGATCTTTGCCATGCCGTCACTTCCTCTTTTCGTAATACAGTGCGTCGCCCTCGCGGCGCTCGGTAAACAGGCGTTCGGAGTCGCGCAGGATTTCAGAGTTTCCAAAGAACACGATACCGCCATCCGCCAGCGCGCCATGGGTCTTTCGCAGGACCGACAGTTTCACCGCTTCCGCAAAATAGATAATGACATAGCGGCAGAAGATGATGTCGAAAGTGTCCAGCGAAGCGAAGGGTTCCAGCAGATTAAGCGGGCGGTAGTCCACCAGGTTTCGGATCGCATCCGACAGAACCCAGAGCCGGCCTTCGTTCCTAAAATATCGATCCCGCGTGGCGACATCGAGACCCCGGTTAATGGAGACATTGTCATAGCGGGCCTCCCGGGCTGCCTGCAGCACTGAGGTCGAGACGTCGGTAGCAATGATTTCAAAGTGACCGGGGTGGACGTCTTTGATCTTATGCTGGTCGAGATACCGGTCAATCAGGATCGCCGTCGAATAGGGCTCCTGACCGGTGGAACAGGCCGCGCTCCAAATCCGGACCCGAAATCGCCGGCCGGCCCGGATTTCTTCGATATATCCCGGCAGCTTGCGCTGAATCACCTGCCAGGGCGTCTTGTCACGAAACCAGAGCGTCTCATTGGTCGTGATCGCATCGACAATCCGGGCGGCGAGGGCTGGATTGTTGTCGGCAAGCATGCGTTTACCCAGCGCATCGAGGGTAGGAATGCCCAGCTCATTCAGCAATCCGGTCAATCGGGACTCGATCAGATAAAATTTGTCGTCGCCGATCACAATGCCGCACTGTTGTTCAATAAAATCTTGAATCGCCGAGCGCCTGCGGCCAGATTCATCGATGTTCAAAATTATCAACTCCTGGCGGACACGAGTTCCGTAATTCGGCTGGCGATATCGGGCAGATCGGTCGCTTCGTCTGACAAGCCCGCGTCGTGGACGCTTTTCGGCATCCCATAAACCACGCAGCTCGATCCGCTCTGGGTGATGCACCAGCAATTGCAGGCCTGTTTCAACTGCCGCACGCCGTTTAATCCGTCGCTTCCCATCCCGGTAAGAATCACCGTGAGAATGTGTGCGTTTCGGAAAGACTGGGCGGCGGACCCGAACAGCACATCGGCGGAAGGCCGAACGCTGTTCACGGTTGGCCCGTTATCCAAGGCGACCTTATACCGAGAAGGTGACGCGCCCGGCACAGGTTCAACAATGCGCATATGCCATCCGCCCGGCGCCAGAAGCATGACACCGGCCTGCAGCGTATCGCCGTCGGCGGCTTCAATAACCCGAATCCGGCTCTTCGCGTTCAGCGACTCGGCCAGACTTCGGGTATACAATGGCGGCATGTGCTGCACCGCGAGAATGGGTATCCGAAATTCGGCCGGAAGCAGCGGAATGATGGTTTCAAGCGCTTTTGGCCCGCCGGTGGATGAAGTAATCAAGAGCAAATCAAACGGTTTCGTCCGATGCTGCGCTTTCCGAGATGCCGGATTGGCATTGGACAGCGGCTCGGGCGAATGGCCCGGAAACGGCGATAATCCAGGAACATTAAGGATATTGGCCCGCCGCATGGTTTGGATCTGGGTAAAAAGCATCCGCAGTTCACTGCGCAGTTCCTCGAAAGCATTGGCATTTTCAATCGTTTTGGGTTTGAGCACGAAATCAATTGCCCCATGCTGCAGGGCTTTCACAATCTGGTCGGCATGTTCCGAACCGGGCTCCCCGGCCATGATGACCGGCAGATCCGCCTGAATCGCTTTGATCTGTTTCAGGGTTTCCAAGCCGCTCATTTCCGGCAGCAGCATGTTCAGAATGATACAGTCGTATTTCTTTTGTTGAAGCCGTTCCAAGGCCAGCGCGCCGGTGGAAGCGGTCTGGTCGCAGACCGCAAGCCCGGTGGCGTTTACCGCTTCCTGAAGCAACCGTTTATACACTGATGTGTTGTCGACAACAAGAACGGACAGCTTATCCAAGACCGATCGCTCCTTTATATCTTAAGATCAGCCATTAAGCCTTCCAGGTCTTCACTAATATTGGCCAGTTCTTTTGCCGATTGGATCGTTTTTTCGGCCTTTGAGGAATTATCCTCGGCCGCACGATACATATCGGCGATATTGGCCGCGATATTGTTGGTGCCTTTTGAGATTTCGGCAGCCGCTTGGGCGACATCGGCCACCCGGTTGGATGCTTGTTCGGTATTGCGGGCGACTTCCTTCGACGCCTGTGAAAGCTCAGAGGCCGATCGGGCAATCTCGCTGACCCCGCGCGAGGCCTCTTCAGTGTTCTGCGCCGCAGCACGGGCATTGTTCGCGATGTCGCCGATCTCATCGCTGATCTGGTTGACCTTCCCGGCCGCGCTGACTACAGAGTTGGAAATCTCACCAACCGTCGCCGACTGTTCGGTCACTGCCGCCGCGATTGAGCCGGTAATCGTCGTAATTTCGTCAATCACATCCGATATCGTCTCCACCGCCTTGACCGCGCCGGTCATGTTCAACTGCATGGTTTCAATCTGCTGTCCAATCTCATCGGTCGCCTCAGCGGTCTGTTTGGCCAGTTCCTTCACTTCATTGGCCACCACGGCAAACCCCTTGCCGGCTTCACCCGCCCCGGCCGCTTCGATGGCCGCGTTCAAGGCGAGCATGTTGGTCTGGTCCGCGATATCGTTGATGACCGTGACAATCTTGCCGATCTGTCGGGAAAGCGTACTCAGGCTGCTGATGATATCGTTGGTGTCTTTCGCCCGCATCCCGGCTTCCCGGGTAATTTCGGTCGAACGCACACAGTTTTGGTTGATTTCGTTCAGGGAAAGATTGATTTCCTTTACCGCGGTGGCCACACTGGTCACTGAACCGGAGACATCCTGGGCCGAACCGGCAATGCTGCTGATGCTGTTCGAAATGCTGGACATGACCGAATTGACCTGAGAGACGCCGGCCGACGTCTCTTCCGACGCAGCCGCCATATTGTTAATCGTGGCCGACATTTCCTCGACCGCGGAGGCAATCATGTTGATGTTGCCGCTGGTCTCTGAGGAATTGGTCGCGGTGGCGGTGATGCTGGCGGCAATCTGGTCAACCGCGGCGCTCGCGGCAGCCGCTTTCTGCCGCATGTCAACGCTGGTTTCGGTCATATAGGATGCCATTTCAACAAGCTGCGTAGACGATTCGTTCAGATGAACCGTACGCCCCCGTACCTCGGCGGCGACGTGATTCGCCGCCTTCCGGGCACTCATAATCGTCGTCTGGTCAACCATGACCTCCAGCAGCGCAATCACTTTGCCGTGATTGTCATGGATCGGCATTCCGATTGCTTGCATACTGTAGCCGCGGCCGCCGATCCTGGCCTCGGTATCTTCGGAAATCGCACGGTTTTCGCGGTTGGCCTGGGTGCAAACGCATTCATTGGTCCGGCAGAGGCCGGTATTGAAATGATCGGCACAGCGGGTGCCAACCAGGGCCTTTGGCGCCAAACCGGTAAGCTGGGCCGCGGTTTGGTTGGCATATACAATAGCAAGTTCAGGGTCTTTGATCATGATCGGCAGTGGCAGAACGTCAAAATATCCGGTCAACGAATTCAGCATATCGTTAATGCCCGCGACAATTTTCTGATACGTTCCTTGATGCACCGATTCAGCAGCCCGAACATTGAGATTGCCGCTGAATACGGCGATGCAGATTTCGCGGATGGCGGTCCGCAGCGCGTCCAGGCTGTCGATACAAAGATTGAGATTGTTTTTAATCTCATTAAAGTCGCCCTGATAGGGATCGGTAATCCGGGGGGGAAGATCGCCTTTGCTGATCCGGTCAACATATTCCGCGGCGACGTTGAGCGGCCCGATCACGCCGTCCAGGGTTTGGTTGACCCCGGTGATAATCTCGGCCCACGCGCCGCTGAAAGCGTCGGCGTTGCCGCGAATGTTGAGTTGTCCCTCGCTGGCTGAATGCGTCAGCGTCATCGTTTCTTTAACCAGCCGCTGAATCGTTTCCGTCATGAGGGTAAAAGACTGGCTTAATTGGCCGATCTCGCCGCCGGTTGACCTCGGAACCCGGATTTCGAGATCCCCGTTCGCGATACAGTCCGCCGCCGTGACCAGCCGTTGAATCGGCTTGACCAACATCCGGCTGAACCACATGCCCAACAAAACCATCATCGGAATCATCAGGATTGCGAAGCCGAGAAACACCTTGATTCGAATAGCCAGAATCCCCATCGCCTTGCTTTCGGCGTCCCTATTGTACGCGTTTGCCAGGGAGACCGCCTCGGCAACCGCCTGTTGATGGGCCTCGTAGTCCTCTTTCAGCATGCCATAAGCCAGTTTTTTGGCTCTGGCTTGATTCTTGTCCAGAACCGCGGGGATGAATTCTTTATCCAGCACACTGTAGTACGCGATGGCCGGTTCGTAGGTGTCACTGGTCATCACATCCCTCAGTTGGCCGGCCGGAAGTGCTTTTGCCCAGTATTGAGACCGTTTTTTGTACTGTGCTTCCAATTGGTCAAGCCGATCCACTTTTTCCTGGATGATGTCAGTATCAGTTTCCCCAAGCAATTCGAGTGTCACCAGATGGGTTTCCAGCAGCGAATTGGGCGGGGGTATGATGTCGGCGATTAAATCCTTGCTGAGAACGATCCGGTTGTAATACGGACCTTTGACCTGAACGTTCCTGATCGTATCGTAGTAAAAGCCGGCAAAGGCCAGAAAGGCAACGGTGAAGAAGGCGATCAGGAGTCCAATGCGGGTTCCGATTTTCAGATGAGACAGATTCATACTAGGAGACCTCCTTATCATTCCGGCTCGAAAGCTAGACCGGAATCAACCGGTCGGGGTCAATCACCAGGATCAGTTCGGATGGCATTTTCACTACCTCGATCAGGTATTTGACATCAATATCTTCAATATTGGCTGGAGGTGGTTCGCTCATTTTCTCCTGGATTTCCAGAACCTCGCCCGGCCGATCGATCAGAAAACCGATATGGTCTGGGTCCCCGCGCACCGGCTTCAGAATGATTCCGGAACGCCCGACGGGTCCAGGATCGTGCGGGAAATGCATGATCCTGGCCAGATCGACGATCGTGACGATCTGACCGCGCAGATTCATCAGTCCGACGATTTCCGGCCGCGCGTCCGGAACCGGGGTGTAGTCGATATGCTTGTTGATTTCCTTGACCCGGCGAATGTCGATGCCAAAACAACGGCCAAGCAAACGGAAAGTCAAGATGGTTTTGTTCATGACGCATCCCTCTTTCCGGCCAAAGCGAATTCCACTTTTTCCAACAAGCTCGCCTTGTCCAATTTGTTTTCATAGTAGTCAAAGCCGGCATCCAGCCCGCGCCGCCGGTTGGCGTCACCGCTCATTGAAGTGACCGCGATGACCGGGATACGGGCCAAACGGGGATCGGCTTTCATACTCTTCAGCAATTCGTAGCCATCCATGACCGGCATTTGAATGTCCGAAACCACCAGATCGACCGCCTGTTTTTCCAGGATACCCATGGCTTCACTGCCGTTGCCGGCCGAAAGCACACTGAAGCCTGCCCATTCAAGATAGTTTTTCTCCATCCTGGCAAAGAAAGGGGTATCTTCAACGATCAGAACCGTTCGGGGCGCACCCGGCCGAACCGCTTTCCCAACGCCGTACCATTCCGGGGCAGCGAGTTCAAGAAGTTCGTAGATGTTGATCAGCAGGACCATTTGGTCGGCCAGCATACAGGAACCAATCAGTCCCTTGGTTTTCATGTCTTCCGGGTTCAGGGCCAAGCTGGTCATCACGGTATCGTGAATAACGTGGACCAAAATCCCGATTGGATGGGCCACCAGTTTTGGAATAATAACAAACATCCGGTCTGTGTCCGGTTTGCCGCGCTGAACCGGGAGATAATCTTCCGGCCGGATCAGCCGAAGGGCTTGCCCGCGGAAGGGCAGGTATTCCCGGTTTCCAACAAACTCGATCTGTTCGCGCTGAATCTGCTCCACCCTGAGGATCATCGGCATGTCGAGCGCGAAGGTTTCCGGACCTGCTCCCTGGAACAGCAGCAGGTTCTGAGTTTCGCTGGTGGTCTCATGATCAGCCCGCTGTTCGGCCTGGAGCGACTGCAGCTGCTCGTCGACGTAGTGCAGATTCGCTTTGAAAGCAATCCCATCCGGATCGAGAATCAGCGCGGTCCGGCCATCGCCGAGAATGGTGACTCCCGAATAGCAGGGGCAGCTCTTCAGGAAGCGCGATAACGGTTTAACCAGGATTTCTTCGCCGTCGTCGATCCCGTCGACCACCAGACCGTATTTTCGCAGTCCCATTTTCAGCACCAATATTCGGGTAATCGGTTCCGTGCCGGCTTCAGGCCGATCCGGGGGGAGATCCGGGTAACCGAGAACCTGGTCCAGGCGCACCAGGGGAAGCAGTTTGCCGCGAAGCCTGAGTACCGGAGCATCATGAACATACTCGACCTGACGCGACGAATCGCCTGGTTTAATTCGGACCATCTCCTGAAGATTGATCTGGGGGAGCGCAAATTTTTGCCCCCTTACTTCCACGATCAGTGAAGGAATGATAGCGAGGGTCAAGGGCATGACCAGCCGGAAGGTCGTTCCCCGTCCCGGTGCGGTATACGTTTCTATGGTGCCGCCGAGTTTTTCGATATTGGTTTTAACCACATCCATTCCGACGCCGCGGCCGGACACATCCGTAATCTGTTCGGCGGTTGAAAAACCGGGCAGGAAAATCAGATTCAGCAGCTCGGATTCCCGCATTTGGGCAACCTCGGCTTCGGTCACAAGCCCCTTTTTTATCGCCGAACGAGCGACCTTTTCAGCGTTAATACCGGCGCCATCGTCCGCGATATCGATATTGACGTGACCCGCCTCATGATAGGCGTTAATCGAAATCCTGCCGATCCGGAATTTGCCGAACGCTTCCCGTTCAGCCGGTTTTTCGATGCCATGATCCAATGCGTTTCGAATCAAATGCGTCATCGGATCAGCCAGGGCCTCGATAATTGACTTGTCCAATTCCACCTCGGTTCCGTCCATCTCCAATTCAATCTCTTTCTCCATCTTGCGGGACAGTTCGCGGACCAGGCGGGGGAATTTGTTAAAAACATTGGCGACTGGCTGCATCCTTGTGTGCATGACTTTGTCCTGCAGCTCTGTGGTGAGGTGATCAATGTTTTGCAGTACCGCATCCAGGCCAGGAATCATCTTCTTTTGAGATTCCAGAATGCGCAGCAACTGATTGCGGCCCAGCACCATCTCACTGGTTAAATCGAGCAGATTGTTCAGCAGCGGGACCGTAACCCGGATTGTTTCCTCGGCCTGAACGACCGCCGATTTCTTGAACGGCTCTTCGCCGGGATGAACGATTGTACGGGTGTCCTGGGACGGGTGCGGTTCAAGCTCGGAATTCAATTCAGCCGGGGGAGTGTCAATAACCCATTCCCCGATCCGGTCTTCGGGCAGGTCCAATGCGATTGAAACCAGGGAGGGATCCATCACAGAAGTAAAATAGGTCATGACGGTTTGAGCGCCGGAAGGCCACTCGTCGAGCGGCGGCTGGAGGGCAATGAGATTTCCGATCGAGCCAATAGTTTGTACCCACACGCCGGGATCAAGCTTCCGGTCGGTAAAATCACTGATCTGGTTCATTTTGATCTTATATGTGTTGTGCCCATGTCTTACCGCATCCTGGATCAATGACAGCTGGTCTTCAGAAAGGTTTAGGACGTGAGCGAGATCAGAGGGTGGGCCCGGCATGGCTTCGTGGCTCGATGCTGCGGGCGAACCGGTGACATATTGATTCAAGCGCATGAGATAGGTTTCGATGTCTGATTGATCGCTCTGCGCGACATTTTTAATCATCTCTTTTAGGCAGTCGTTGGACTGCAGAAGATCGTCAATCATGGGGCTGTTTATGGTCAATTGGTCACTCCGGACCTGACCAAGCAGGTTTTCCATAATATGCGACAGTTCAACGATTTTATTAAGTCCGAAAAAGCCCGCCGTCCCCTTGATGCTGTGTACCGCCCGGAAGATGCTGTTGACGACCTCGGGATCGTCCGATCCCTTTTCTAGCGCCAGCAGTCCGGTTTCGCAGGCTTCAACATGCCCCGCGGCTTCCTCAACAAATTCCATGATGAATTCTTCGTTCAACTGCGCTGCCCCCAATCCGGTCTTTGCTAAGATTCGTGCTGCCCGGTTCGTCCGAACCGACATTTTTTACGCGGTGCTGAATCATGGATAGGCCGCACGGAAAGACGGCCGCCGATGCCAACTGATCCGTAAGCTAAAAGCATTGGCAAGTAAATGGAAAGGGTTAACAAAAGGGGACAATGTTTATTAATATCATTAATTATATAATAATTCCAACTTTTCCGCACGCCGATAATGGATGACTGGCAGCGTGGCCGGCAAGAGCAAGGGAACTGAAGAAACGGACGAATTCATTGTGGGATGATGAAATAAGTCGGAAAAATTTAGGGGGTTTTCGGAATCCAAAAATCGGCCTTAAAGCGCCGGTTTTCTTTTTCTGTAACACCGGCCAAATGGATCGGTTTTTACTGTTTGACATTTTTCGCTTCATTACATTAAGGTGAAAAGGGGAAGTGTGTCGAGGAATGTCGAAAAATCAAAAGAGTCACTCAAAAGGGAAATGCAAGGGGTTTGGCAAACTGTATAATTGTTCGACAAAAACAGAACGCATTCTGTTTCAGCCGAATGCGAGATATTAATCACGCATCGATTAAGCAAACCACACAATGAGTCCCTGCGGGGCCGCTGCACGAAAAGCGAACCGACCGGTCCCGCTGTGTTGCTGTGTCCCACGATCACGCGATAAAAGCGGCAACTGAACGCCCGGTGCCGCCAATGAAGGGAAGATGGAGAACGTTATGACTTGTCAGGTATGGTTAAAAAGGTTTTTTACTGCTGTTACGCTGGCCGGTTTGATGCTGAGTACGACAGCACAGCCAGCCAGTGCGGCCCTGGTGCCCGAACTGCCGACAACAGCCCGGACTTATCCCTATGTGGCCTATATGGTCAATCAAAAAATCATGAGCGGGTATCAGGATGGCACGTTCAAACCGGCTGGTCTGGTTACCAGAGCCGAGATGGCGGTTATTCTGCTTAAAGCAGGGAACCTGAAACCGATCACCCCGAAAAAAGCCTCCTTCTCCGATGTTTCCAAGAAACACTGGGCGTACGCATATATTGAAGGCGCTGCCGCCGCCGGTCTGGTGAAGGGAAGCCAGGGCCGATTCCGACCGGATGGAAAAGTGACCCGGGCCGAACTTGCGGCGCTCTGTTTTGGACTGTCCCGCGAAGCGGTTCCAGCAGTGGCGCTGCCGCCCGCGGTTTCGGATATTCCTCAAAAACATTGGGCGCGCAATGCCATTGCCGCGGCCATTGACGCCGAAATGATTCCGACCATTAATCAGAAGTTTCAGCCCAACTGGTTCGCAAGCCGGGCCGATGTTGCCATGGCGCTCGGGGTTGTAATGACCAAAGCCCCGCAGCTCAGGCAGGCGAGTTTGACTGCGACGCTGCAGCCTTTAAAAGGGAAGACCTACATCCAAGCCAAAGGAAAACCCGAGGAGCTCGTCAGAACCAATACCGACATTTCGGTGGGCACTTCGATCCGTACCGAAGCGAATGCCGAGGCGGATCTCGTACTGCCGGACGGATCCAGTCTGTTGTGCAAACCGAACTCCGAAATCGTGCTGAAGAGTACAAAGGGGCAGGCCTATATCAAGGCAGATGGGGCCCAAGGCGCCGCGATTGACGAGATCCGGGTCGAGGTCAGAAAAGGCCGTATGTTCTTTGTGCTTGCCACCACATACCTGTTTAAGAACTACGATGTCGATCAGACTGGTGAGAAGAAAGCGGCTGCTGCCGATCCTTCGTCGCAGGCCAGGAGATCCGGTCTGATGAACGGTCCTGCGGCTGATGACGCAAACCGGTCGCTGCTCTTTGCCGGAACGGCTGCGGAATCGCAGAAAACGGCCTGGTACAAAGAAGCCTCCAGCAAACGGGTCCGCATTAAAGTGGACATGCCCTGGGGGACTGCGGGTGTGCGGGGCTGCATCGGCTCAGCCAGCGTTGAAGAAGGCAGTCAGAGTCTGAGCTTACTGGAGGGAACCGCGAGTGTAACCTCCACTTCAGGTCAATCCACGACCATGGGAACCGGCCAGGAGATGCAGCTTTCGTCGTCAAGCGGGCCTCCGGCCGCTCCGACTACGATGCCGAGCAGCGAGCAAGCGGCCTGGTCTGCTGTAGCCAGCTGGGCGATGGGAGCGGTCGCAACCGTTGCGCAGGTGGCCCCGGCGGAGGCACCGGCCCCGGTGTCGCTGACCCCGGAGCAGGAAAGCGCCATGCAGACATACCAGCAGGCGATGGCGCAGGCCCAGACGGCGGCTCAGGCAGCGGCCCAGGCAGCAACCCAAGCGGCTCAGGCCACCAGTCAGGCGGAGCGGGCGGCAGCGGCTCAGACAGCGGCTCAGGCGGCAGCCCAGGCGCAATCGGCCCTGGCAGCGGCTCAGACAGCGGCTCAGCAGGCGCAGTCGGCCCAGCAAGCGGTTGTAACCGCCCCGCCGGCGGCACCGTCCGCGCCGGGCCAGGCGGGACCAACAGCACCACCAAGCTTATCTGAAGTATTAAGCGCGGTTGTATCCGCGATCAGCTCGACAACCGGAGTTACGCCGCCCGCCAGCGTGACGGAGGCGATTCAGGCCGTGGCGCCCTCGGCGTCCACGCCAGCTTCAACGCCGTCCACCGGGACACAACCGGCGTCAACGTCCCAGTCCACCCATGGAGGCTTCTGGTCCGGCGGGAGCTCGGGCGGTTCGGGCAGCAGCGACACCACCGCCGCTGCCACCGATAACACCAGTACATCGTCTTTAGCCGCGCTGGGAACCCCGGTATCCATCGCGAGCGGGCAGACGGTCACGTTTACCAACGGGGTCAGCCTGAATTGCAGCGGCGTTACCCTTTCAGCGGGCGCGACGATTACCGCGTCTCAAGCGGTCAATCCGACGGCACCTGAAAACTGTACGGTAACCGGCCCGGTGATGAGCTTTACCCTGAATGGCACGATCACGAGCGGCACCATTCGGCTGACGATCCCGGTGAATCAAGGTGCGGATGCCTCCAATTCGGCGATTTTCTATGAGGCCGCTTCCGGCCAATGGCAGATGCTGAAGACAACGTTGGATGGAAGCAACCTGATCGCGGATGTCAGCCATTTCAGCACCTATGGCGCATGGTTGGCACCGAGGGCCGAGGCTCCAGTTTCCTTGAATGAGCTTGGCTGGGTCGCCGCAAATGACGTTATATTTCTAACGGAACCGACGGTGGGCGCCACGGTTTACTATTCGAGCGATGGGAGCACGCCAACTGTGGCTTTCGGGCTGAAATACGATCCGGCTGTTGGAATAATCATCCCCGCCGAAGGATGCACCGTGAAAGCCATCGCGGTCAAAGAGAACATGCGGGACAGTCTGCTGAGCCAGTTCCAATTCCAGATCGGCACCCCGTTGTTTACCGAGTCATTTGAGTCCGGGCTGAACGGCTGGACGGCAACGGAAAATGGACTTTGGACGGCGGTGTCCAACGACAGCAACATTCATAACAATGCTTATCCGAATTACGTTCAACTTGGTGTCGGCGATACCTCCGAAGGGTGTTTGCCGGATACCGCATTTGGCACCAGTTACGCGTGGTTTGGGAAGGCATCTGATATTAGCAACACGTATTGCATTGGAAATTATCTCAATGAACAGTCTCCCAACGATCCGGTTTTGGAGGGCGGCCACGGAACGGAAGCGATCAGCGGCTCCCTGACATCCACGTCGGTTAATATTCCGAACACCGCCGGCTCGAACCTGATTCTGCGGTTTAACAGCTGGTGGGAAATCGAAGGCGTGGCGCCGAGCAGCTTTGATATGATGAAGGTTTTCGCGCTGATAGACGGGCAGGAAATCCTTCTGACCACTTTAAATCCGCAGGGTGCCAACGGCGGCCAACCCGCGCTGCCGTATACCAGCGGCGGGGGATATAACAAGGCGCCGGAATGGATGTCCTATTCGTGCGATTTAACGGCATATCAAGGGACCACGCTGCAGCTGGTTTTCCGGTTTGCATCCGAAGATGCCAATTTTAACGGCTTCCGGGGCTGGATCGTCGATAACGTACAGATCATAGAGACCAACCCGCCTCCGCCCACTTTCGACGCCATTTCGGTGCAAAGTGTAGGCCAGAATGCCAATGTCGTCCGACTGGCTTTCAGTGCGCCGATCTGGTTTACCGATCTGACGGAGGGAACTGAGATTACCGCAACAGTCGCCGGCGAAACCAGAAATATTGCGAATACAGGTGCCAGGGCGAAAGAGGCGGCAAGCTCAACCCTGGATATCACGCTTGACGGCGCGGCGATGACCAACGGCCAGGAGGTCGTCATCGCGATTTCCAACGCCGGGGCAGGAAAAATCAAGCAGGGCTCTTCACTGGCTTCATTGAAAGAAGCGCAGTCGTGGTCGGTCACCTATGTGGATACAACCCCGCCGGCATTTAACAGCATTTCGGTGCAAAGTATCGGCCAGGATGCCAATGTCGTGCGGTTGACCTTCAGTGAACCGGTATGGTTTAACGATTTAACGGAAGGTGTTCTCGGTGCCGAAGGCACTGAAATATGGGCGACTGTTGCCGGTGGATCGAGAAATGTATCAAACACCGGAACCAGGCTCCAAACCGAGAGTTTGACGAGCCTCGATATAACCCTGGAAGGCCCTCCGATCGGGGACGCCGATGAAGTAATCGTCGGGATTGCCGGGACCGGTCCCGCAAAAATCAAGGATCTTTCTAGTAACGCGCTGGTGGGCGAACCATCGTGTTCGATAATGTATACGGTGGCGGACACTCTCCCGCCGACGGTAAACCCGGCTAAATTTACGGTGGAGAGTGTGGGCAGCCCACTTCTGGATCGGATCATCGGGGCCAGCGGGGCGGTTGGTGAGGCAGGCGCTCTCGTCAACGCTTACCTTTGGACGGATGCGGGCATGATCGGTACGGTCGAGGATGGCGAACTTGGTCCGGCTATCAGTCTGGGTATGAGTCTGGAGGACGGATCGCTGGCTCAAACCGCCCTGGCGAATTTGGATGAGGGTACATACGCTTATGTGATTACTGCGACTGATGAGTGTGCAAACGAATCGGCAAAAACAGCGGGATTCGCAGTCCTGATCACGATCGGCCCTGATACTACGGCACCAACGGTTAACCCGGCACTGTTCACCCCGGAGGAAAGCTTGGAAGTCCCGGGGCTGTTCCAGATCAGCGGCGCCGAAGGAGCCGTCAGCGAGGCAGGCGCTGTGGTTAATGCCTATTTGTGGACCGACAGCAGTGAAACCGGGACAGTTGACACCGTTGACCCCGATGAAATCGGCCCTGGGATCCCGCTGGGAATCAGTGTTGAAAACGGCGTAGTAGCGCTAACAGACCTGGCTACTTTGAGCGAAGGCACCAATAAATACTTGATTACGGCAACCGATGCGGCGGGGAACGAATCAGCCAGGGACGCCGCGGCGACGGTTGAATTATTACCGGTCATGCCGAAGGTTTGTTAAGCCGCCTTCAAGGGGACAGGCTGAATGGACAGAACCAGTTAAATCGCCCATAATGGTTTAAAGGCTTACTTTTGCCGGAAAAGACTTATCGAAGGAGGAAACGCGATGTCAATCCTTAAGAAAATCGGGGACACCATTGCTTCCACCGCACAGACGGTTGGGGAAAAATCAGTAGAATTGGTCAGCCAGGGCAAACACAAGGTGGAACAGATGCAGCTCGAAGCCAAGGCCAATGAAAAGCTGCGTGAATTGGGAAGTCTGATTTATCACGCCGCGCTGCTGGGACAGCCCGCGGAAGACGATGCCGTGAAAACGCTCTGCGACGAAGTGAAGGCGTTAAAAGATCAAGCCGAATCCCTGGAAAAGCTTATAAAGGAAACCCCGGAAGCGAAGGCGGAGGCCGCTCCTGAAGCTGCGCCGGTGGCAGCCCGGTTCTGTACCAAGTGCGGGGCGCAAATCTTAGATGAGAACAAATTCTGCGGTGGCTGCGGCAGCAAAGTAGACGCGTAGCCGCGATCATCCTGGTTATTAACTGTGTACCAAAAAGCCCCCGGACTCAGTGCTGAACTGAGCCGGGGGCTTTCTTCACGGCATTTGGCTACTCCAGGACTTCTGCCACATGGATGTGCGACTGGCGGGAAAGATCGTACAGCTGGCCTTCTACATCCACCACCGGGCGGGTCGGCAGGGACGGATTGATGTACACCACCGATCCGGTGCGGCCGTCCGAAAGCTGGATGGTACTGCCGATGGAAAACTTGGTCATGTGGTTGTACAGGATTTGAATGACTTTGGGATCCAGCTTGCCAAACCCCTCGCTTCGAAGCGTTTCCGCCGCCATAAATGGACTTTCTTTCGCCGCATAGGCGCGTTTTGAGGTGATCGCGTCATATACATCGGCGACCGCGATCACGCGGGCCAATTGACTGGTGGCTTCACCGATTAATCGGCCGGGATAGCCAGAGCCGTCCATCCGCTCATGATGCTGAAGAACAGCATCCATCAGTTCCGGTTTTTCCGGGTACAGCATACCGACAATGTTCGCCCCGGCCCGGGGATGCTTTTTCATGGTTTCAAATTCCTCGTCGGTCAGACGGTCAGGTTTCGTAAAAATCGTCTGGTCCAGGGTTGCTTTGCCGATATCGTGCAGTAAGGCGGCGGTAACCAGATCCTTATTGACCCAGACCGGCAATTTCATCCATCGTCCGATGACACCGCTTACAAACGCGACGTTGATCGGGTGTGCGTTGAAGTAGTCCACATGATCCTTCATCTTGCGAATGCGTTGGAGCGGACTGACATTGCCACGCAGCAGGACCACCAGAATGGCCTCCACGGTGCGTTCAATCTGGGCCCGTTCAAGCGGACGCCCACCTTTGGTTTTTTCAAAGAAATCCTTCATCCGGACGATGAATTCCGTGTAGGCTTCCTCGAAACTGATTATGGTCCAGTCCGGTTCGAAAACCACATCCAGGTCAGGACCGGCGGATTTCGGTTTGTCCAGGACAACAGCCGTCATTTGGGACTGTGAACCATGCGAAGATTTCGCGGTTTCTTCCGGCAGGTAAACAAAATCATGCCCATCAACCCGGGCTTTTACGATTTCATACTCGGAAAGAACAACATCCCGGGCAAAAAGAATCCGGCCGTCAACCGCATAATAGTCTCTGGGTAGCGGCATGCCCAGAGGAACCAAACGAATATCCGTTTTCCTGAGCCTCATTCAATAAACCTCCATACGGGGTTCCCCATACCGGCGATTCAGCCGGTTCGGTTAACCATATTTTCGCCATGATCCGGAAATGTCCTTTGAGATGGGCCATCACTAATAGTTATGGAAAAGATCGAGACGAACACTTTTACTGAAGGAAGCGTTGACCATGCCGGGGCATAGGGTCAGGAAAGGGGGCGATGGACGGGAAATTGGTCTTCGCGGGCTTCCACTTCCAGGATGTCGATGAAAACAGAGACAAGGTCGGGATCAAACTGTGTACCAGCACAGGAACGGAGTTCGGCGATGGCAGCCGTCCTCGGGAGGGGTTCCTGGTAAGGCCTGGGATGCGTCATAGCGTCAAAGGCGTCCACGACGGCCAGAATTCTGCATGCCAGCGGAATATCGACGCCGGCGATACCAGCAGGATACCCACTGCCATCCCAGCGTTCGTGGTGGGATTCGATCCAATCCCCCAGATGGTTCAGTTCAGGAACGATGCCGGCAATCTGCCGCCCAAAGCTGCAGTGTTCCTGCATGGTTTGGCGTTCGCTTTCAGTGAAGGGCCCTTCTTTAAACAAAACCGAATCAGGGACCGCAATTGTGCCGATATCGTGGAACTCGGCGAGCAGCTTCAGGTTTTCCAGGCTTTCAATGCTCAAACCAAGCCGTGCGCCCATTTTCAGGGTGTAAGTGATCAAATTGCGGGCATGGCCTTCTTTAAAATGATCCCTGGTCGCCAAAGCAATCCGGATCAGCGTAATCAGGCGATTGCGGTTGCTTGAGGCGCTGTGGGCTTTCTCAATTTGCATCATGCGGTCGGCCTGCTTCACCACCTGCTGGATTGGAATCGTGCCGCTTTCGTTGCCGGCATAGCCGACTGAGGCTCCCAGAGGATGCTGATCCGGTGGCAGGCCCACATTTTGAGCGGCAATCTTCTGCTGAATCCGATCACACAGTTGCTTCAGAATGGCATGCTGGTCGGTTTCCAGGATCACCGCAAATTCGTCCCCGCCGATGCGGCAGAGAACGCCTGTATCATCCGTTATCTCAGTAAGGATGCCAGCGAACCGTTGAATCAAGCGGTCGCCGTACTGGTGTCCCATCGTGTCATTGGCCAGTTTCAAGCCATTCATATCACAGATAATGATGCCGGCTGAAGTATTTTTCGCCCTGTCGATTTCCCGAAGGGTTTTTTCGTAATACAACCGGTTATGGAGACCGGTCAGCGCATCATGGTTGCTGAGGTAGTACAACTGATAGTGGGCATACCGAAGCTGGTGAAACATGCGCCGGATATTGTCCGAAAGGGTTGAGATCTCGTCATTCCCGCCGTAGTCAAGCACGACCAGCGAGTCAAAACTCTGGATCGACGCTATTTCATTGGACATAAACAGGAGCCGATTCAGAACGTTCGACCTGAGCAGCAGAAAGATGGTACCCGCCATTAACAGAATACCGAGCAAGAACGTGGCGGTCAGGAGGATAAATAGGCCGGTGGTTTGCTGGTACAGCGTTCGTTCCATGGTTATCGAAAGCGAATATACTGGAATACCGTCAATGTCGATCAGGTTGATCTTACCCCGAATCATATGGGCGCCGGCCGGATTCACGAATGTGCTGAAGACCAGATTGACCTTTGGCTGAATGATGCTGAGACTCAGTCCGTCACGATTTCCGGCCGGCAGGCTAACCGGTTCTGAGATATCGATCATGTTTCCCATGGTGTCGGAGATTCGCTGTAATTCAGTCTGGTTGAGATAGCGGCCGACCATCAGATTTCCGATCGGTATTGAATTGCGGTCAGAAGTAGTCACCGGATACGATACGATCAACATTGGCCCGTTCGGGGTTCTAACCAGGCCTTTTACCGGCAGGCCGATCCCGCGATTCCGGATCAGCCGCTCCCGCTTATAAAGCAGGGCGGTTGTGAACACGCCATCTTTCACTTCGCAGTGGTTTTCGTAATCGTAGTATTTTTGATAGCGTGGCATGCCTGAAGAATCGGTGATCACAATAACATTGAAATGCTGGATTTCAAAGAAATCGTCGGACATATTGTCATCGATGTAGCGGGGGTTTTTGTTTTGAAGGAAGTAGTAGGTATCGTTCCATTCGGCCCAATCGGCGGCAAAGCGTTCCATACCGGTGAGGTTTAATCGAATGTCATTGGCTCCCCAAAGCACGCGTGAGTGCAAGGATTCCTGTTCAAAACTCAGCAGTTTGGGATTCAGCACGAAATAAAGAATGACCATGATCGCAGAAAATGCGACCAGGATCCCGAGCAGCTGTATCAACACAACTTTCCTGGTAATACTCATCGACAGCTCCGGCCGTAAAGCGGCTTGATCGTGGCATTGCGGGCAAATGGCATCAACGGAGAAATCCAGGGCGGATGTGAATGCGTCTCGTTCTATATTGATTCGATTTCGACAGAAAAGATTTGAATCCCTCCTTCAGGCTTGCGATTTCGCGTTTGGGACGCAAAAAAGCCACCCCGGAAGGGGTGGCTTTTTACAAGCCGGTTTCATGCCTTACAATTCAGTCAAGTCCTTGTGAGACCAGGCGTTCTTCCATCTGGGCGGTCAGATTGTCGGTAAGATATTCGATGATTTCCACCATCCGTTTGTAAGCCAGGCCATCCACAAGATCAGAGAATTTCCCGCGTTTCACAATCCGACGGCGGTCGCATTCCGCAATATACGCATGTTTGTGGCGGAATATGATATTCATACCGAGTTCATCGAGCTGCGGCGCCACATTCATGATCTGGTCCCCTTTGTCCAGCAGCACATAAGCGCCGGTCTTATCAATAAACACTGTGGAAACGATTTTATTGGTCAACAGAGTTTCACGATAGGAAACGAGCCCATCTGAACCGCGTACAAATGTCCATTTCACGAGCTTACACCACCTGTAATTATTCCTAAAATCGATTCGGTATTCAATAACGAGTGACCGAAGCTTTGCCGTTTTATCAGAGACAGCGGCATATTCTTGAACGCCGTACCGGAATCTCCCAAAAACATGGTGCTGTTATTATACCATGTTCGGTTCATTCATCTCCATGTCTATTAAAAATTCCGAACATTCGGGCGTCGAACGAAGGAATCATCGCCGTTCGTGAAGAAATAAGGGTCAAGCAAGCGGATTGCGCGCCGGCCTCGGTTAGCCGGCTGAACATGCCCAGGAGGGATTTCATGTCCGCAGACAACCAGGTGAAACAACTGGCCCGGGATTTCGTAATCAGTGGGACGCTGTACTGTGGCAGCGTCTGTCTGCCGTTTGCGCTGATTTTCTGTTACCTGGCCGGGATCGTGGACTGGATGAACGTTGTCCTGACGACGTTGGCCTATGTTTCCGGGGGACTGCTCATTCCACTGTTGACCGGCATGGAAAACGTCCGTCGTTTTATTCGCCCGATTGCGATTATGATTCGTTTTGTCGAAGATATTACGCACGGCAATCTGACCGCAGGCTTACAGGGCTTCCAGTTCGGCGTTTTGGAGATGATGAAAGCGTCTTTTGAGGACATGAAGGTTGGCGTTCGCCAATTGATCGGCACCCTGCTGCACAACATCGGCGTGATCCACCAGGCTATGCAGACCTTCGAACAAGAAACCATCATGGCGGGCCGGGCGCACGAGGAAACGGCCGCTTCAATCCTGCAGGTCGCGGAAGGCACATCTGCGGAAGTGGGTGCGATTGACGAAATCCTGGTGCGCATTCAGCGGATGCTGGAACATACCTCGGCGCTGGAATTGGACAGCCAGGATGTCGCCACAACCCTGAATGAGCTTCGGGTACAGCATCAATCCGGGCGGAACGCGGTGGAAACCCAGCGGATGCAGATGCGCGCCAACCAGGGCGTCATTGATCAAATGGCCGAAGATATTGAATATCTTCACCAAACCTCTGAACTGATCGAAAAAGTTATGGATACGATCAGCCAGATTGCGGCCCACACTAATCTTCTGGCGTTGAATTCCAGTATTGAAGCGTCAAAGGCCGGTTTACAGGGAACCGGGTTTCGGGATGTCGCCATGGAACTGCGGTCGTTGGCCCATAAAACGGCGACCACAGTACGCCAGACTGGACGGATCATCCGATCGATCCAGGGCCGTATCCGGCATGTTGCCCAGGAAACCGAAACGGCCCGCGAGGCTGTGGTTGCGCAGGAAACGGCCAACCGGGAAATCCGGCGGGTCATTGTTCGGGTCGGGGAGCAGTTTACTCGGATGAGTGCGCAGATGGATACGGTTATTTTGGGCGTCAGCAGGATTCGCTCCTCGATTAGCCAGATGAGCGACTCGGTCTCGGCCCTGGACGGTGTTACCCGCCGGACGGCGGCAGGCGCTCAGAAAGTGGCGCAGGCGACAGCCCAGCAGAGAGCCCTGACTGATGGCATGAATGATGTCGCCAGAGAACTGAACCGGAACGTGGTGAGGCTTGAGCGGCATGCCGCACTGTTTAAACTCCCGCCGGACTGGAGCGAATCGGTTCCGGCGAAAGAGGAGACCGTCGATCTGCACTACCTGCGCAATATCGCCTGGAATTACACCCGTACCACGCTGATGATGGCCATTCCTGCCGCCGTGATTTTATTTGGCCCCTTCGTGTATCTGGCCTCCGGTATTCCCGGGACGAAAGGGCTTTTTACCGCGATACTTGGGGCCGCTTCGGCTGCTGTGCTGATCGGTGGGACTTCCACGGTTCGAAACAGTGTTATTTTTATCTATCCCGCCGGCATCCTGGTCCGGCACGCAAAATATGTGGCCAGCGGTGACCTGAGGCACCGGATCGGACAGGATGTCAATATGGGCAATCTGGCGATTGTCGGCACTTATTTTAATGCCATGCTGGACGAGCTATCCCAGGTTGTCAGGGAGATTGAAAAAAGCGCGGCTCAGGTCAATGTCAGCGCCGTCCGGGCGATGGACATCGCCGGGGAAAGAATCCGGCTCAATTACGAAATGGCGGCTAATGTCCGAATGGTCACTGAGGCTTCGGTCGGTCAACTGAATGACATGCGCGCAACGCTGGGGCTGGCCGGGCAGACGGTTTCGGCGGTTGACGAAATCACGGCAACAATCCGTGAGGTTGACAGTTATGCCCAGGAAACCGAACGAATCGTCGTGGAAGGCCTGGAAGCCTTTGCATACCAACAGGCAAAGGTCAACGAAAACCGGGAGATCATGCGCAGCATCAGCCGCACCATTAATGAAATGGAAGAGAGCGCGGTCTATATCGAAAAGGTGCTGGAAACGATAACCGACATCGCGGAGCAGACCAATGTGCTTGCCATGAACGCGGCGCTGGAGGCAACCCGGGCTGAACGGGAAGGACTTGGGTTTGCCGTGGTGGCGGGCGAAATTAAAAAACTCTCGGAACAGACCGCCGCGGCGGTGCTTGGTATTCTTGATTTGATCGCCGACGTGCAGGCCCGGTCACAGGCGGTGGTCGCAAATATGGAATCAGCCGGCGTGATCCTGGAAAGCCAGACGTTGGCCGCGCTCCAGGCGCGGGAAGGTTTGGAGCAAATGAGTGAAGTGGTGGGCCCGATCCATGCCCGGACCCGGCAGATTTCAGAGATCACCAGGGCCATTTCGGCAGCGTCCGAATCCATTTTTGGCGACCTTGCCTCGATTTCCGCGGCATGTGAAGAGAACACGGTGGTTGCCGAACGATTGCTCGAAACCGCCGATGGTCAGCGGGAAGCCGGCCGCAAGCAGTTTGTCATGATCCAGGAGTTTGCCCAGCTGGCTTCCGAAATGCACAATCAAGCACGGCGGTTTGAACTGCTGCCCGAAACGCAAAAGATGATCACGATTTTTCCGGCACCGCAAACCGAATCGTAATGACCACGATTTCGGGCCGATTCCCGGTCCGAATCGGCGGCCCCCAGGTGCCGTATCCGCACGAAACAATGGCGTGAAACGCCCCATTCCGATACATCCCCCAGTCCTGTTCAAAGATCCGCTGAGTCATGAAACCATTGGGAAACAACTGCCCCCGATGCGTATGCCCGGACAACTGGAGATCCACTCCGGCCGCTGCCGCTTCGGCGAAACGGGCGGGTTTATGGTCCATAATCAGGATTGGCTGAGAGCAATCCACGTTCTTTAAAATCTCGTTCAGTGGGACCCGGTTCGGCTTGCCGGTCATCTGCTCGCGGGTGGAATCATCCCGCCCGGCGACCACGATCCCGCCGGCGATTGTCACCGCCTGATCGCGCAGTAGGGTGACGCCGGCTTCGGCAAGATAATGCTGGATCGCGTCAATGTGGCCGCTGTAATATTCGTGGTTGCCCAGGCTGGCAAAGCTTCCGTACCGGCTTTTAATCCGCTGAAAATTATCGGCCATATTTTGTTCAACAAACGGTTTCACACTCTCGTCGATCAGGTCACCGGGGAACAGGACCAGATCCGGGTGTTCTTCATTGATCATGTTCACCAGCCGGGTCAGCATGCCATTATGAACGATCAGCCCCAGATGGATGTCGGAGACCATAACGACCCGCATCGACTGCATCGAGCCGGCCGGCTTGGCCACCGTGACCTCATAGCGGGTAACAATCGGATGACGGGCATTCCAAAGGCCGTACAACACGGTGCCGCCAACCAGCACCATGACTGCCACCGTGATCCATTCCGGCCGGGTGAGTGCCGCCGGCAGAACGTTTCCAGCCAGCCGGTTGATCAATCGGGCCAGGTCCAGGAAAAGCAGTACGAAAAGCAAATAGAAAAAGACGGCAAACCAGTAAGAGCCGATCACGGATAGTGTCTGGTTCAGCCAATCCGGAAACCAGGCTGATCCGAACCGTCCCACTAGGTAGGATACGGAAAGCAGCCAGAAAGTGACCCAGTAGCCCAGCCGGACCTGACCGAGCCCTGGATACAGCCGTGATAAGCCCTGATAAGCGCGCAGCCCGACATAGTAATTTAGCAGCAGGAAAAGCGCCAGGACGGATAGTAATAGGAAAAGATTGATCCATTTCATGGTTTTTCTCAACCTCGCAGTAGACTCATTTCAAGTTTGTATTCAGTGACACACCGCTATTATGCCCTTTCTAGCCTTGAGCCGCAAGGGACCGGACTATCCCGGGGTGCCTGGCCGGGGAGCCATAGGATTTGTGGGCGGAAAGGCGGTCGGGTATAATCAACTCACCGGACAACAAGCGCAAAAGCGAGCGTGAATGCCGGGGTTGAACAGGATTGACCGGGTCAAGGAGAACAGCGGATGAAATCAAGCCAAAACATGTTTTTACCAATAAATCGAAAAGATCTTGCTGCGCGGGGCTGGGATCAAGCAGACATCATTCTGGTTTCCGGGGATGCCTATGTCGATCACCCGTCGTTTGGCGCCGCTATTTTGGGCCGTTTTCTGGAAAGCAAAGGGTTCCGGGTGGGGATTATTGCCCAGCCGGACTGGCGCGGAACCCAGGATTTTATGGCCCTTGGGCAGCCCAAACTTTTTTTCGGGGTGACCGCCGGCAACCTGGACAGCATGCTGAACCATTATACCGCGGATAAAAAGCGGCGCCGCGAGGATGCTTATTCACCGGGCGGCAGTTCCGGCTGCCGGCCGGATCGGGCCGCGATCGTGTACACCAACCGAATCCGGGAATGTTTCCCTGGTGTACCGGTGGTGCTTGGCGGCATTGAAGCCAGTATGCGCCGATTAGCCCATTACGATTACTGGAGCGACAGCGTTCGGCGCTCGGTTTTGCTTGACGCCAAAGCCGATCTGCTGGTTTACGGCATGGGGGAATACGTGCTGGCGGAGATCGCCGACATTCTGGCGTCCGGAAAGCCGTTGTCGGCCGCGCATGGCCTGCGCGGCACCGTTTACGCCGCGGCCCAGCTTCCCGAGGAGGAAGAGGCCGTTGTCCTGCCAGCTTATGATCAGGTCCGGGATGATCCGGCCGCTTTTACCGAGAGCTATCGCTTGATTTACCGGGAAAGCAACCCATACTCGGCTCGGCCGCTGGCACAGGCCGCGGGGAGCCGGTGGGTGATCCAGAACCCGCCGGCGTTTCCGCTGGCACCGGAACAGCTTGACGCGGTATACGAGCTTCCTTACCTTCGAAAAGCGCACCCGAGTTACCCGGAGGGCGTGCCGGCCCTGCGGACAGTGCTCAACTCCGTGACTTCGCACCGAGGCTGCTTCGGCGGCTGCACGTTCTGCACCCTGGCCTTGCACCAGGGACGGTTTATTCAGACCCGCACTGTGAACAGCATCGTCCGGGAAGTTGAAACCATCGCCCGGCAGACGGGCTTTGACGGCACCATTACCGATATCGGCGGGCCAACCGCAAACATGTTCGGAATGAAGGGGAAAAAAATCGAGCGCTGCCAGCAGTGCCGCCGGACCAGCTGCTTGTCACCCGATGTCTGCAATAACCTGAATGTGTCACATACCCATTCGGTAAAACTGCTGCGGGCAGCGCGCCAGGTGCCGGGCGTCAAGCATGTCTTTATTCAATCCGGGCTGCGGCATGATCTGATGATGGCCGATTCAAAAGACGAATACCTGGAGGAACTGTGCCGGCACCATGTCAGCGGGCAGATGAAGCTCGCGGTGGAGCACGTATCGCCCGGTGTGACCCGGGTCATGGGAAAACCGGGCCCGGAGACTTTTCTGGCTTTTGCCGGGCGGTTCGACCGGATCAATCAGAAGCTAAAAAAACAGCAGTATATCGTTTCGTATTTCATGTCCGCACATCCGGGCTGCGGGGTGCGGGAGACGATTGAGCTGGCCGAGTTTATCCGCGATCATCTCGGCTATAGTCCGGAACAGGTGCAAAACTTTACACCAACCCCCATGTCACTGGCGACCTGTATATACCACACCGGTATTCATCCACTGACCGGCGAGAAAATATATGTGCCGAGATCGGCCAAAGAACGATCCCTACAGCGGGCGGTGATTCAGCACCGGAATCCGGATAACCGGGAGTTGGTGCTGGAAGCTTTAAGCGCATACGGACGGCGCGACTTGATCGGCCACCACCCCAAATGCCTGATTCGCCCGAGCGAAGAGCGTTCCGGAACCCGGTCCGGACCGGGCGGCGGGGATCGGCGGAAAACAAGGGGAACGAATCCTGGGCCAAAAGGGAATACAAAGCCGGGCGGAAAGGGAAAATCAAAATAGCTCTTCCAACCTGGCTGATCGATTGGGTTTCCAGGGTTTTGCCTTGACAGCTTCCTTTATAGCCTGATAATATTTTACTTTGGACGGCCGGTTTCGGCTGAACCCTCGAATGTCGGTTGAACTGCGGTATTTCGTAGTGTATAATATTGAAGCGGTTAGATGCGGGT
Organism: Solirubrobacterales bacterium; assembly: GCA_050258755.1. Classification (GTDB taxonomy): domain Bacteria; phylum Bacillota; class Syntrophomonadia; order Syntrophomonadales; family DTU052; genus JBLMZI01. The sequence continues at coordinate 56,927 of JBLMZI010000012.1, forward strand.
GTAGCTCAATGGCAGAGCTCCAGCCTTCCAAGCTGATTGCGTGGGTTCGATTCCCATCACCCGCTCCAATATTGTCCCTGTAGCTCAGCCGGACAGAGCAACGGCCTTCTAAGCCGTGGGTCGGGGGTTCGAATCCCTCCGGGGACGCCAATATGGTGGGCGTAGCTCAGTTGGATAGAGCACCAGATTGTGGCTCTGGGGGTCGTGGGTTCAAGCCCCATCGCTCACCCCAAATTCAAATTGACATGAGGTTTTGCCTCGTTATATGATATTTAGCGTTGGGAAATCGCGCGGGGGTGTAGCCAAACGGCAAGGCAACGGACTCTGACTCCGTCATCTGTTGGTTCGAATCCAGCCACCCCTGCCAAATTATTGAGGGTTCGGACGACATTCATAACGCGGTGGGGTGTCGCCAAGCGGTAAGGCACCAGACTTTGACTCTGGCATGCGTTGGTTCGAATCCAGCCACCCCAGCCATCTTTGGAAACAGAATTGTGTGGGCCATTAGCTCAGCCGGTAGAGCACCTGACTTTTAATCAGGGTGTCGTTGGTTCGAGTCCAACATGGCTCACCAGTCATTCATAAAAAAGGACCGTCATTGCTTGACGGTCCTTTTTTTATGCTCTTCCGGCGCTGTGTTTGCACCGGGTATTTCACAGAACCTTGCCGATCTGAACGGATCGGTTATTTTTATGTCCGGAATTTTCGAAAGAGGAAGGAAAATGGCGGAAAAGAGGGAATCAAATATACACCAATATATGCATGATCTTGAATCGCTTCAACCATAACGACTGCATGTTTTGAACCAGCGGGGCGGCTTTGAGCGCAATAATGATCTTTTGGAGGGAACAGATGGGCAGCGGTCAATTGTTTCAAGGGGTTTATTCGGCGGATAAGTATCAATCGGGAAATCCGATCGCACGCGCGATGGTCAACCATTTCCTCGCTTCGGTTTCGGACTTTGCCAGGCGAACCGGCGCGTCCCGGGTCCATGAAATCGGCTGCGGCGAGGGGCAGATCTGCGGAATCCTCGCCAATCAGGGTTTTACAGTTAGAGGCTGCGACTTGTCGGAAGCCTCGCTGGCGGTTGCCCGGTCCGAAGTTGAGCGGAGCAATCTGAATATTGAACTCAAATGTGCCAGCATCTACGAATTGGATCCAGCCATTGATGCGGAAGAGCTCATAATTTGCTGTGAAGTTCTGGAACATCTTGAGGAACCGGATAAGGCACTGCAGAAGCTTCGCCAAATCGCCAAACCGTATTTGATTGTCAGCGTTCCGAACGAACCGCTGTGGCGGATTCTGAACATGGCCAGAGGGAAATACCTTCGGGATTTCGGCAACACCCCGGACCATATTCAGCACTGGTCCCGGGGGGCGTTTATTCGGTTAGTAGAGCAATATGCGGATGTTCTTGCGGTGAAAAACCCGATCCCGTGGACGGTTTTACTCTGTAAGGTTCGATAAACGATTTGCCGCCTGAGTGCGGTAGTGTCGGGAAGGAGATGACTGTTTAATGAGACTCCTTGTTGCGATTCCCTGTCTGAATGAGGAAGACTCTATTCAAAATGTGATTGAACGGATTCCCCGGCAAATTGACAGCGTTGATTCAATTTCGGTGCTGGTGATTGACGACGGGTCAACCGATGCCACCGTGGAGGTTGCCAAGCGATCGGGAGCGGCGGTCATTCAGCATTACACCAACTACGGTGTCGGTTATGCTTTCAACTCGGCGCTGAATTATGCGATTGAAAAAGGGTACGACATTATGGTGAATATTGACGGGGACGGGCAGTTTGATCCGGCGGACATTCCGAGGCTGGTCCAGCCAATCGTTGATAAAATGGCCGATTTTGTCACTGGCTCACGCTTCTTTGACCGCGGGCCAATCGAAAACATGTCCAAGGTTAAGCTGTATGGGAACTATGCCATGTCTTACCTGATCGGAAGGCTTTGTCAGCAGAAGTTCAAAGATGTTTCGTGCGGTTTTCGGGCGTATTCCCGGGAGACACTGTTAAACCTGAATTTACATGCTCACTTTACCTACACGCAGGAGACCTTTTTGGATCTGTCGTCCAAAAGCATTCGCATCGTCGAAGTGCCGATCCAGGTCAAGTACTTCAAAGACCGGCAGTCCAGGGTGGCGAGAAGCATCTGGGACTACTTCAAAAAGACTTCTTCAATTATCCTGACTGTATACCGGGATTACTACCCGATGCGGTTTTTTGGAAATCTTTCCGCCTTGTCAGGATTGATCGCCTTATTATTCGGGCTGCTGTTCTTCTGGCACTTTTATAACACCGGGCAATTCAGCGGGTACTTGTTTGCCGGCTTTCTTTCCGGGTTTTTTATCGTGCTGTCCCTGGTTTTTGCGCTGAGTGCCGTTGCTATGGACATGCTGGTGCGCATCCGGAAAAACCAGGAAAAGATGCTGTATCTGATCAAGAAAAAGGGCTGATTTTCTGACAGGCAAACAGGGTAATAAATCGTTTCGTTTTAAGGATGAACCATGAATGTGCTAAAGCGAATCAAAACGGATTCAGTCAACAGCTTTGTGGACGAAAAATTTGCCCGGGGTGTTGCCTGGAATCTGATCAGCTTCGTGATCATGGGGATTGCCGGGGTTCTTCTGAACGTGGTGATTGCCCGGTTTTACCCGCCTGAAACCCTTGGCGTTTTCAACATATTTTTCGCGTCATATGTCGTCATATCCCAGGCGTCGGTATTGGGGCTGCACGCATCGGTGCTGCGCCATACGACGCTTTACGCGGCTGATCGAAAAACCTTATCGACGCTGGTTACTTCAGCGCTCGTGCTGACCGCCGCGTCTTCCGGCATTACCTGCGCAATTCTCTGGCTGGGCAGAAATCTGCTCGGCAGCATCTTCGGCTCACCCGGTGTTTCGGTGGCCTTCACAGCTGGTATGCTCGGCATGTTCTTTTTCCCGATTAACAAGGTTCTTTTGTCTCATTTGAACGGATTGCGCCGTATGGCGTCTTTTGCCGTCGGAAATTCCTCGCGCTACCTCTTGATTATTATTGCGGTCATCTGCCTTTACGGCTTCAAACAGCCGGGCAACACCCTAACAGCCTCATTTTCCATTGCCGAAGGCTTTCTGTTTGTCTACCTGATTGCGGCCAACTGGCGCAATTTGGGGATCGGAGACCCTGGGGACTGGGGCTTTTGGGTGAAAAAACACTTGAGTTTCGGCATCCGCGGGATGTTCGGCGGGATTTTGAACGAGCTGAACTCGCGCATCGATATTTTGGTGGCCGGATTGTTCCTGGATGTTAAAACCGTGGGGATCTACAGTTTCGCTGCGTTTATTGCCATGGGGATCAGCCAGGTGCTGAATGTTTTTCGTTCCAATTACGATCCGATTATCGCCAGACTCAGCCATGAGGGCCTTTTAGATGACCTTCACAGCATGATCAGCAAGGGCAAGATGACCGTATTGAAAGGGATGCTGGCAGTTGCGATCCTGGGGATTGGACTTTATCCCTGGATCATTCCGCGGGTTACCGGTGGAAACGAATATGATTCAAGCTGGCTGCCGTTCGCAATCCTGATGTTTGGAATTTGGATGCGCTCCGGATTTACACCCTTTGAAGGATTGCTGGTGCAAAGCGGACACCCGGCCAAACAATCAGGCCTGATTTTAAGCGTTGCCTTCGTGAGTTTGGTGGGCAATTTATGCTTCATTCCGCTCTGGGGAATGGTTGGCGGCGCGTTGGCCTCCCTTGTTTCGCAAGTGTTTTTTATTTTCATGTTGAAGGCATTGGTCTACCGGGTATTTCACCGGAGTATGATTTAGCCCGTTTTTAAACGGGGACAAGAAGCCTGGGTAAATGGAAAATGCAGTGCTTTATGGCCTGTGAATCCAGGCGGTCCGCGCGTGAAAAGAAGCCGATTGCGCACCAAATTGGGTCAGTGCCATTCCCGGCTAACACTTGTTTTGATTAGATCGCAAAGGTTGAGCATTTTTTTTAATGTTAAATTATTGTCATTTTTCAGACAAAATGCAACAATAGACTAGGAATTTGTGGTATTTTGGACATAGTATCGTGTCGCAATCTAGGGTAAAACACTGCCAATATATATCAAACAATGCAATTATCAGGAGGTAATATTGGATGGTCGACCAGGCGGTTGTCACGTTTAGACGAGCACTGTTTGGATATAAGCCTGAAGAGGTTATCCAGGAAATACAGCGGCTTCAGCAGCTTCGTATCGAGAAAGAAGCCGAATATCGAGCGCAGGTAGAGCAGGCGCACGCAGAACAAAATAAACTGCTTTCCGAACTGGGAAGTCTGCGGGAACAATTAGATGAACTGAGAAAGCGTGAACGCGGAATGCTGGATGTTCTGGCCCGCGCACAGTCCAACGCATCCTCGATTGAGGAACAGGCCCGGTCCGAAGCGATGCGGATCATTACCGACGCGAGCCGGGAAATGGAACAAAAGCAATACCAGCTCGCGCGGCTGCATGACCACTATTTCCGCTTCCGGCAGGATTTTGTAGAGCTTCTTCAGCGTTACTCCGCTTCCATTCCGGAAGCGGCTTCCAGCATGCTCTCGAAGAGTTTTGAGCCGGGAAATCCGGACAAGGACAAGAATAACAAGGGCGTAATGGGCTAAACGCTGCGTCCGTTTAAGCGCAGCAGGCACGAAAGTGCGGGTGATCGTTGATGCAGAAACAGTTTTTTGGACTGGCCCAAAAAAAAGTGAATCGCTACCTGGGCGTGCTCAAGAATAGGGTTGAGGACGTTCTTTTCAAGTTGGACAAACAGCGTGAAACGATGCTGCGCGATTTCGAGCGGATGACGAAGGAAAAGGAAACGATTGAAGCCGAACTGGCCCGTGCACAGATGTATGCCAACCCGAAGCTGGACGTGCTGGTTCATAAAATGGCAGGCGACATTATTTTGGAGGCCCTGCAAAAGGCCGAAAAAATGAAGGCTGAAGCCATTGAAAAGACACAGTCCTTTACCCACGATAAAATCCAATTGGAAATGGATCTGGCCGATTTTATCGCCGACTTTTCGGATACTTTGGCTGATGCCCAGATGGTCCTTCAGCCAACACGCCAACCGGGCCAGACAGGCCGGAGTTCCAGAATCCGCACGCAGGAAGCCGCCGCGGAAGCTGCCGCAGCACGTAGTGACAAGATTATTCAATTCCCGAAGTCAAACATGAACGCCAATCCGGCCATCCGGCGGATTCACACCCGAATCCATGCGGAATTCGGGGCTGGCCAGGATGACTTTACCGAAAGCCAGCCTGAGGTCTTTGCGCTCGCCAATTACCTTGATTTCATCCGAGTTGTTATGCTGGATTCCGATCTGGATACGGAACCGAAAATCCGGCGGGCCACGGCAGAAGCTAACATCCGGGCCGACGGTTCTGTTGGCGAGTTTTCGGATTTGAGCATGAAGGCGATCGCGTTTTTAAATGCGAAGCATTATGTGGTTTTCAATAACAACAAAGGGCCGACTCACGGCCATTCCTGGCAGATTCAAATGGAAGCCGAAATTCCGTATGATGCCAGTTCGGTCATTCGCTTCAATCATTTTGAGGAGATGCTGCGCTTCGCGCTGGAACCTTTCCAGCGCAAGGTGCTCAACGATATCGATCCGTTCGGCACGGTTCAGCCGCTGACCGAAAATATTGCGATCTATATCTTCAATACGATGGACGAACAGCTCGAAGCCCACAACGCTCGGCTGAAAAAGATCTCGGTGTGGGAGAACCCCACCAAAGGGATCGAAGTCATGTCCCGGATTGCCAACTACTTTGGCACTGAAAAGGACGATATCGACGAAATGGACGAACAGGAAGCCGATAACGACAAAGACGATGATTTCACCTTGGGGTTTGGGGAATAGCAACTGAATTCAGAAACGAAGCAGCAATTGTCGGATGGCGAGAACAGCCTCCGGCATTCGTTTTTCTTGGCCGTCCAGGATTGGACCAGGCCGCTGCCTAGTGGGTATCGTGGGGATAGTCCACCAGTTTCCTTAGATCGACGGTTACCGGTGTGGTGCGGAAAGAGATATAAAGCGCGGCGAGCGCGGCCACAAGCGTTAAGATGGACAGATAGCGGCCGATGATATAAATTGGGGTATCCTTCAAAACCAGCGAGAAGGTGTGTTCGCCGCGCGGCAGCCGAACGATCGGATGATTCTCGTATCGGCCAGCGGGCAGCGGTTTTCCGTCCAAATACGTCTTAAATCCCTCCAGTGCCGCGACTGGAACGATAACATCGGTATCTTGATCGATCCGGTACGTCATTTTATAACCGAGTTTACTCCACGAATATGACTGCATCGGAATGATTTCTGGCTTGATGTATGCGGGCGAAAGTCCGAGATACTTTTTCAACAGTTTTTGCGCGTTTGCGTCATGCGTTAGAAAGACGTGATAGGCGATGTTTCCGCCCAAAAAGTAAATCGGAACATCTGGGGCCGCGTATTTAAATCCGATCAAGGCGGCTCTGCTCCCGTAACAATTGAATTCAACGAATTGTCCGTCCAAACACTGCGGGGCCAGAAAACGCCATGCGGGCTGGGCAAAAGGTTCCAGCGGGATGGTTTCATCGGTATAGGTGATAGCGGTGATCGGACGGGAGAAGGTGACAGATTCACCATATACGCCAAAGAACTTGGGCTCTCCGGATAAAAGGTCAGCCGGAAATCCGGTGAGATCAACGATGACTTTCCCGCCGCCCATCGCATATTTCTTAATCAGAGTCTCGGCTTGATGACGGGAAGACCAGGTCACACTGGTCAGGATCACCGTGTGATACGGCTTGAGGTCGGACAGGGTGTAATCGTTGAGATCGCCCGATGAAGCGGCTTCGACTTCGGGATAAAGCAGGGAATAAATAGTGGCCGCCCGGCCGATGGCAAGCGCGCGTTTCTCGTGTTTCACGAAATAGTGCCCAACGTCCTGCTTGTGCCAGTAGTCGATTCGCTGGTCCAGGATAATGGGGCGGTACCCGGCCCGATGAGCCAGGTTCCGAAAGGTCATTTTCGCTTTGATTTTCGAGTTGAAGACGACGATATCCGTGCTTCCCATAATATCCAAGCGGTGAAAGAGATAAGGATACCACCGCTTTTCGATTGCCTCGTTCAGCAGCATGACGTTTTCAGCGGTCTTGGCGCCTTGCCAGGCCCACCCGAAGACCTGTTCCCGGTCAGACTTCGTGGAAAACCAGTAGGAGGGAACGGCACCGAAACGAGCCAGATCAAGGGCCGCCACTCGCCATCCCGGGTGCTTCGGGAGTTCCTTCAGAACATCATTGAGATACTTGGGGGGCGAAACCGTCCGGGCCAGTACGTTCACGGACACAGCACAGTCGGCCGCCACCACAGCAAAGATCAACCCGGCAACGATAACGGCCGGGACCTGGCGTTTTATTCCTGGAAGCTTGACCGCCGGTGCGGCGAATGACAGGCCGGAAAGGATGAGAACCATACTCCAGAAAGTGGAGAATCGAATCGGCCATAAGTAAGATGACAGCGGCAACAGGCTGTGAATAGGCTGAAATATTGGGTTGTTCATGAACAGAAAGATGGTTCCGCAGATAAAAAGGCTTTTGGTCCAGGTGGAGCGCTTAGACCAGGTAAAGTACATCAGGAGAAAAACAACAATCATACTGATGCCCCAGTAGTCAGCCGTCCGAACGAACGGATTCATGGCTTTCCACATCGGGAGGAAGTCGGCGTTGGCGCCCATCGCCGAAGTGCTGAAGCCCGCGCCGCCTTCTGTTAGGGAAGGCAGCAGCCACCATGAGGCGGTAATCAGTCCGGTGGTTAGGGCGACTGCTCCGCGTACGATGGACAAAAATTCGACACCGCCAAGAAACCAATAAATAATGGCGTAAATCATCAGTCCCACACAGTACGTGGCCGCGACCATCGGATGACAGAGGACAACGATGTGGGCCAGGACCATGATCAGGATGAAATAGAACCGCCAACGGGTTTCTTCAATGAGCAAAGTGAAGCAATAAAGCATAATGGGCAGAATTGCAATGGTTAACGTTCGGGGGTAGTTCCCGGACAGGAAGTAAACGGTAAGATTATCACACCAGATGACCCACAGCGCGCCGCCCATTGCAGCGGGCCACAGCCCCATCCGCCGATAATAGATCAGCCAGGAGAGCCCGCCAAGGATGGAACAGATTGTAATGTAATACGCGACGGCGCGGAATACATTGTGGGTATGAAGGGATATAGCTGCAATGATAGAATAAGTAAGAGGCGCCCAGTATCGAAACGGCTGAACCCCCTCGTGCCAGAACGGGTAGAACTGGGGGAAATAGTTTCCCTGGCGCATTTGCTGGGCCAGGAATTCGGCTTTGAAGACATGGCACCAGGAGTCGGAACCATAAGGATACAGCGCGCTCTCCGGGGCGTGCAGCAACCGCCAGTAAGCGGCGAGGCCGATTGCGATGATGCCCGCGGCGGCAAGCAGAAACTGCCACCATCGGGCTTGATGGCGGTATTCGTTCAGGGCCTTGTTAGGATCCGGTGGGGCTGTTTGCATGGTGCTCCTTTTAATTGCCGTAAGAATCCGTGACCGCTTGTCTTGTTTTCTATTGAATTAATTATATAAGGAGAATGAGATAAGGTGAAGCGAACGTGTGATGCTTCCAAGCGAAGCCTGGGGAAACGCGCCGGAATTATAGTCATCCTGGCGGTTTTGGGCTGCCTTTTTTTCGCTGCGCCAGCCATGGCGGCCCTGGCAGTCGACGGCAGTTTTGCTGACTGGACCGGCCAGCCAAACATTCCGGACGGCCTCGGTGATGCGGCAGCCTACGCAGATGTGGACGCCTTTTTCTATGCCAACAACCCAAATGATGAAAATCTCTATTTCATGATCAAGCGCAGGGATAACGGCTTAAACTATTCAAGCGCCGTTATTTATAAGATGCTCTTTGATATCGACCGTGACGGCAAGTATAACAAAAACACAGACCGATACGCCACCGTTTCCTACACACCGGGGAACAAAACGAATTTAGGGACCGTTAGCGTTGCCTTGTACCGGGGCAATGGCGGCAAAAGTATCGCTTCTTACAGCGGGACCTGGGGGGAGTCAAGCGCGGTCGGTGGGCAAAGATGCGAATTCTCTATTTCAATGGCGAATCTGGGAACCTACCCGTATAACCCGATTCATATCTACACGACCAGCATACCGAGCCTGTACAGCACGACAACGTTGGACCGGGTTCCGGGCACCTCTTATCTTCAGTGGTCTCCGATTCCCACGCTTGGTTGGGTGCTGTTGGGGGTATTTGTCGTCGGTGCGGTCATCTTTGGCGTTCGCCGTATGAGGATGGCTGCACAATGATTAGCTGGTCGATTACCGCGGTCCTCTGGGCCGTCTCCGTTTTCTACATGTGGAAGCGCAAGATTTGGCTGCTGTATTATATCATTGGCGCGGTGGGGTTTGCCTTGCTGGCCATCACCCTGATGCGGGGTACGGTGATGGAATTCACCCTGGCCCGGGGAACCACGATGATCCTTCACCGGCTGCTCAGCGGCATGGCCATCCCGTCCTATCTCTTTGAACAAGCCCCGCAGACGATTCTGGTGCTGATCGGGTTGGATAATGGCTGGACCACAATCAATATTGACATCGAGTGTTCCGGGCTGCTGGAAGCGTGTGTACTGTCCGGGCTGATTCTCTTTTATCCCGGGTATGCGTTCAAACGCACGGTGTACTACACGGCGCTGGGACTGGCCATGCTGTATTTGGCCAACATCATCCGCATGATCACGATTATCGCCGTCATGGACGTAGGTGGCAGGGAATTGATCTATGTCTCCCATACGCTCATCGGCCGGCTGGTGTTTTTTGTCCTAATGATCGCCATTTACTGGTTCGTCTTAACCGGACCGTCACTTAGAATCATCAGGGATAAGGTGAAAGATGCTTGAGCTTTTCCTTGACCGTGTGATCGCTTTCGTCCTTTTCTGGGGAGTATGGATGCTGGCCCCGCTTTTAATCGACGCTGCGACCGCGGCGATTTATATCTCCTTTATGTTCATTTATTCGGACCAGGATGAGGACGTCTCATCGGAGGACGTGACGTACTATCCCAGGATTTCGATCGTCATTCCGATCCATAATTCGGCGGATACCCTTGGGGCCTGTCTGCAGTCCATCTTTCGCCAAACCTATCCGGTTTCCAATATCCAGATTATCTGTGTCAATAATGGCACGACGGACAACAGCTTTGAAATTTACGGCCAGATTCAGCATGATCACCCACACGCCAACCTGACCTGGGTCGATATGGACCGGGCTGGAAAGTCAATCGCGTTGAACGCCGGATTATACCTGATGAACGGGGAGTATGTCATCAATCTGGACTCGGATGCCTGGCTGGACCGGCGGGCGATCTGGAATGTTGTGGCGGCTTTTGAGAAAGACCATGACCTGGTCGCGGCCACCGGTGCGATTCATATCGACAAGGAACTCGGGAAAGGCTCCTCCTTTCTTGACGTTATTCACTACTGCGAAGCGATCGAGTATCTGGTCGCTTTTCAAATCGGGCGGCGCTACCAGACGTTCACCAATAAACTGTTCACCTTGTCCGGGGCCTTTTCGGTGTTTCGGCGTGATGTCATCCTGAAAACTTTCCTGTATTCCGAGCGAACCGTATCGGAGGACACTGACCTCACTTTCCATATCCGGAACCAGTCTAAAGGGTCTCGCCTGGCCTGTATTTCCAATGCGGTCGCCTATGTTGAGCCGATTTCCTCGATGAAGAAGCTGTATTCCCAGCGGGTTCGGTGGCAGCGGGGCCAAATTGAGGTTTCCGCCATGTATGGATCGGAGTGGAAAGGGTTCCTGCAGGCCCTGGCCAGCTTTACCGGGCGGATTCTGATCGAGGATCATACCCTGGCCTTTTCCCGGTTGACCTGGACATTTTTGGTGCCGTTCATGTATTTTCTGGGTTATCCGCTGCCGCTGGTTTTTGCGGCGATCGGCGGACTGATTCTTTGTTATATGTTCCTGGACGCGCTCTATTTTTTAGTTGCTTATCGAGGCGCAAGCAACAGCTACAGGAAGGAACTGAGGCGTATCTGGTGGGTGGTCTTCTTCCTGCCGATTTTCAGATACTTTACCTATTGGTTCCGGCTCGGGGGGATTGTGTTAACCGTGACGGAAAAGGCCGGATGGGGCGTTACCGACCCGTTCGAGCAGCTGCAAAAGGCCTTTCGAAAGGATATCAACCAATTGAAAAAGGAGGTCGCCCGCATTCGGAAGCGGTTGGGCCTGGCTGACCCGGAGCATACCATACACGAACAGCCGCATGGACCGCACCACAATGGGTAGCGGTCCCAATAAACGGGTTGGTCCTTTTACCTGTAATCGTTGGAGGCATTGGAAATATGATTGACCGTCAACTGGTGGAAACGATGTTCGAGGCGGCCAGCATGCAGCGCTGGAATGATCACATCCGCCCGCACCGGGGGTTTACTGAGCTGGATAAGCAGGCCCATAAAATCGTTTTCGCTTATGTCATTGCCCGAATTGAGGAATCGGACCGCGGAGCGGTGATCGACTGGAAGGCTTTAATCGAAGGCGGTATTTTTGAGTTTTTACATCGGCTTCGGCTGACGGACCTGAAGCCGCACGTGTTTCACCAGTTGATGGATCGCAAGCGCGACGAATTGAATCGCTGGGTTCTCGCTGGACTGGAGTCCAGCGCGGGGCAAATCGGGGGCGGCTTTTTTGAACGGATGAAGGCGTACTGGTTCGAACCGGAAACGTTCCGGCTGGAGCGGCGAATTCTGAAAGCGGCGCATTACCTGGCGACAAACTGGGAGTTCGAAATCGTATACCGCATGAACGAGCAGCTGACCGGGATCGAGCAGACCCGGGCCGCCATCGGGAATGAGATCGAGGAGCATTATGATCTGGCCGGTGTTCAAAAAATCTCGCTGGGGAAGAAAACCCACCAGTTTCTGGACCTGATCGGCCAAATGCGGTTCCAGCAGCGCTGGGCGCAGACGCCGCGGGTGCCGGAAACCTCGGTTCTGGGTCATATGCTGCTGGTGGCGGTGCTGTCCTATCTGGTCTCGCTGGAACTCGGGGCGTGTGAAAAGCGGCTTTATCACAATTTCTTCGGGGGCTTGTTTCACGATCTGCCCGAAGTTCTGACCCGGGATATCATCTCGCCGGTCAAAGGCTCGGTGGAGGGGCTGGATGAGATTATTAAGGAAATCGAGCGGCGGGAGCTGGAAGAAAAGGTTTTGCCGCTGCTGCCCGAGTCATGGCGTCCTGAAATGCGTTACTTCGTAGCTGATGAATTCGCCAGCCGGATTCGCCGGGAAGACGGCACGGTTCAGCATTGCTCCTCGGATGAGATTCAAGCCAGTTACAACGAAGATCGGTATCTTCCGATCGATGGTGAGATTATCCGGGCCTGTGACAAGTTTGCAGCCTTTGTCGAGGCCTCGCTGTCGATTCACTATGGGATTAAGTCCCCGCCTTTGTTGGATGGCGTCCGCAGCGGCTATGAGCGCTTTGCGTCGGCCAGCCCTGCCGGATATGCTTTCCGCGCGCTTTATGACGCGCTTCGCCCGGAGCCGAGCCAAATGTAGCCGCGCATTGAGCGCGTATCGGCTCTGGCGTCATCGTTTTTCCTCGAATACGGGTAAAATAAGGGTAAACGTTCTGGGCGCTTAAGAAAGCACTGCAGGGCGGTCTGCGGTCAAAGACCGTTTTTTGCGTGAGCAGATGAAACCAAAGACATGGCAGAGGGAGGTTTTTATCATGACGGCAAAAGTTGAGAAGCTCAATGTGGAAGGGATGTCCTGCGGCCACTGCGAAGCCAGTGTGAAAAAGGCGGTTGGCGCCCTGGCGGGCGTGGACGAGGTGGATGTGGACCTGAAAGGGAAATCGGTCTCGGTGAAGTTTGACCCGGAAAAAGTTTCATTGAACGCGATCAAGGAGGCCATCGAAGAACAGGGTTACGACGTTAAATAAGGCTGATCGGTCTTTGCGGGAATCAAATCATAAACGACGATGAAGGCGCCAAGGCGCCTTCATTTTTTTGCCCCGCAGGCCGCGGCATGGCGAACAGATGGGAAGGACGCGGGGAAAGGCGTTTGGTACCTGGGCCCCGCCCCGACGCCTATACTTCTCCGGCTTACTTCGGGTTGCAGAACCAACCTGGGACACCCGGCGTCCTTGCCGGGTCCCAGGAAACCGGCATCCATGCCGGTCTGAACCTGCAACGGTTCCGAAAGCCTCACCGGGAAGTATGACGGCGCCGGGGCGGGGCCCAGGTACCGAACGCCTTTCCCCACTGGGCATACCTATGGGCGGAATCCGCCTCGTGTGATGCTGTTGTGCATTGGCGAAACCCGAGGCGCTGCAGTCGTGGGAATTAGATAATGCAATGGCGCATCGATCCGACTGGAGCGGCAGAGTGTAATAATGCCAGGGAAAACGGAATGCAATGGGATGAGACGAACTGGCTTGCCGCGGCCATCACAGGCTGATCGATGCAACAATGCATCAACAAACAATGCCAAAACGCATTAAAGAAGACGAAAGGCGATCACCCGGAGGCGAGGGGGCGACCAAGAATTCAGACAATTTAGGCATATTTCGCCCGTTTACTGTGCCACAGAAAATCTTGGCACGGGTTTTGCATTTTAAGTTTGCGGGAGACCGAACCCCTTCAATATCCTTCATGCGGCGGGGCAAATGGCCCAGATACTGCTCTGATGTGGCATGGCAGGCCGTGCGCGCAGAGCAGTATTCCCTCTCTTTTCGGGGCCGCGCAGGGGGCCGGTGGGAAAACAGGGGGAACGACCGGGAGAGCAATCATTTCGGGCAGCACCATCAGCAGCAGACAAGAGCGAACACGTTTGAGGAGGCAGGAACCATGAGCTGCAAGGTAAGCCAGGGCTACGGGTAGCCATAGAATGCTGGAAGCGTTGGTTTCAAATTGGTCTTTAGACCGTGAAAAAAGGGGGTTATCACATGGCGCACAATCAGTATCTGTTAAACACCCGTGACATCAAGTTCGTGATCAAAGAATGGCTTCCCATGGATCAGCTTTTGTCACTGGATGCTTATAAGGACTACTACGGCATCGATGATATCGACAATTTTCTCAGTGTGAACTATAAGGTCTGCCGTGATGTGATTTGTCCGGCCAATAAAGATGCCGACGAAATCGGCTGTACTTATGTTGGGGGCAATGAGCACGCTGTCATAACGCCTGATTCCTTCAAATCTGTGTACAAGACGGTCATGGATGCCGAGTTGGGACCCCAGTTCGGCTTCCGCGGCGAGGGGAAGATGCCCCTGTCCTGGTATGCGCCGATTCTGGAAATGCAGTCCGCCGCATCCGCGGGTATCGTTATGTTTTGGTGTCTGACGCAGGGCGCCACCACGGTGCTCCAGGAATTCGGCACGCAAACGCAGCAAGACCGGTTCCTGCCTAAGATGTACACCGGTGAATGGGGAGGGACGATGGGCCTGACCGAACCAGGCGCGGGATCCGAGGTCGGCGCGTGCGCCAGCAAGGCCTACCCCACCGAGACGCCCGGCCTGTATAAGCTGAAAGGCCAGAAATGCTTTATCACCTCCGGTGACCATGACCTGGCGGAAAATATTATTCACCTGATGCTGGCCAAAACTCCGGGCGCGCAAGAAGGCACCGCCGGCATTTCGCTGTTCATCGTGCCCAAGTTCTGGGTAAACGAAGATGGCTCTATGGGTGCATGGAATGACGTAACCTCCGTGGGCATCGAGCACAAGCTGGGCATCCACGGTTCGTCCACCCTGACCTTGTCCATGGGCGAAAACGACAACTGCTACGGCTGGATGGTCGGTGATGTGGAAGTAAAAGATGGCCGCGGCAAAGGGATGCCGCAGATGTTCGCTTATATGAACGAAGAGCGTCTGAATACGGGTTTGTTCACCCTGGGATGCATCACTTCGGCGTACTATGCGGCGCTGGAATACACCAAGGTCCGCGTCCAGAGCAAGAAATCGACTGATCCTAAAGGCCCCAGTGTAAGGATCATTGAACATGAAGATGTCCGCCGGATGCTGTTGTACCAGAAGGCCGGAATGGAAGCCATCCGGGCTTTGATCTACACCTCCTATTTTTTCCGCGACCTGGCCGTCGATGCGGCCACGCCGGAAGCGAGAAAATACTACGATGACATGTTCGCGATCAACAACCCACTGTGTAAGGCCTATTCATCGGACATGGCCAGGCTGCTCACCGGGGAGTCGATTCAATGCCACGGCGGCTACGGATTCATGGAAGAGTACGCCTCGGCTCAATTGTACCGGGATTGTGTGATCCACGGCATCTGGGAAGGCACCAATTTTATCCAGTCCCAGGATTTTTCCGGACGCAAGTTCACCATGGACGGGGGGGAACCGTTCAAGAAATGGGTCGCCGAAATCGATGACTTCGTCACCAACGAGAAGACGGCCGAATTCGCGGCGGAATTTGCCATGTTGGCGGAGGCAATGACTGCTTTCAAGCGCATTGTCGATATGAATGCCGCCTGGACCGCCGGTGATAAGCAAATGAAACAGCTTTTCGCCACTCGGACCCTGCATTCGGCCGCAAGGGTCTACTGCGGCAAGCTTTTGCTCTCCCAGGCCTTGCTGGCGGCTAAGAGGCTGGCCGAGCAGGGCGAAGACCACTTCGACGCCGATTTCTATAGAGGCAAGATCGCCAGTGCCAGGTTCTATGTCATGAACCATGTTACTGATGTCTTCGGGTTCGAGAAGGCCATGAAGGCCGGCGACCGGAGCGCCATCGATGTTCCAGAAAGCGCTCTGCTGTAAGTGGGGTACATTGCGGAAAGTGAAAAGAATGGGAGGGTTTGAATCATGAGAGACGCTGTGATCGTAAGCGCATGCCGCACCCCGGTCGGGAATTTTGGCGGCAGTTTGAAAGATATACCGGCTCGGAAGCTCGGTGCGGCAGTTATCGCGGAAGCCTTGAAACGGGCCGGCGTCAGCCCTGAGCAGGTGGATGAGGTCATCTTCGGCTGTGTGCTGCAGGGTGGACTGGGGCAGAACGTTTCGCGCCAGTGTGCGCTGGATGCCGGGCTGCCGGTCGAGGTGCCGACCTTTACCATCAATAAGGTCTGCGGATCGGGATTAAAGGCGGTGGAACTGGCGGCACAAGCCATTCGGGCCGGGGATGCCGACATCATCGTCGCGGGCGGAACCGAAAACATGTCCGCCGCTTACTACGCCTTGGATAACGCTCGATGGGGGTACCGGATGGGCAATGTGCCAATGATTGATTTGATGATCAAAGACGGCCTGTGGTGCGCATTCAATAACTATCACATGGGCGTCACCGCCGAGAATATCAACGAGAAGTGGGGCAATACCCGCGAGGAACAGGACGGGTTCGCGCTGCGGAGCCAAATCCGCGCGGCTGAAGCCTCCAAAGCCGGGCGCTTCATGGAAGAGATCGTTCCGGTGATGGTTAAGACAAAAAAAGGCGAGGCGGTTTTCGACCAGGATGAATACATCAAGACCGATGCAACCGCCGAGGGACTGGCGAAGCTGAAACCGGCGTTCAAGAAAGACGGCTCGGTGACCGCCGGCAATGCTTCCGGGATCAATGACGCTGCCGCCGCGGTGGTGGTCATGTCCGCGGAAAAGGCGAAGGAACTGGGAGTTAAGCCGATGGTCCGCATCGCCGCCTATGCATCAGCGGGCGTTGACCCGGCCATCATGGGAATCGGGCCCTGGCCGGCCTCGATGAAGGCCCTGGACAAAGCCGGACTGACGATTGAAGATATCGATCTAATTGAGGCCAATGAAGCGTTTGCGGCGCAATCGCTCGCGGTCGGCAAAGAACTGAACTTTGACATGGAAAAGGTGAATGTCAATGGCGGTGCGATTGCGATCGGGCATCCGATCGGCGCCTCCGGCTGCCGGATCCTGGTATCCCTGTTGTACGAAATGAAACGGCGCAAGGTCAAGCGCGGGCTGGCCACCCTGTGTATCGGCGGCGGAATGGGGACCGCGCTGGTGGTTGAATTGCCATAGAGGGAATCACGTTCGTAAAGTTTTGAAGGGGGTTGATCAGAATGACGACATACCGTAACGAATACGAGCAAAAGCGAATCACGGCCGATGAGGCGGCCAAACTGGTCAAATCGAACGATTGGGTGGAATACAGCCACTTTGCGATGGCTCCCAGGGCGCTTGACGAAGCGCTGGCGAAACGGGTCAATGAATTGAACAATGTCCGGATTCGGGCCTGCACCACCCTGTTTGTCCCGAAAACGGTCGAGGCTGATCCGGAACGGAAACACTTTATCTACGGCAGTTGGCATTTTTCCGGCGCGGAACGGAAGCTTCATGACAAAGGGCTGTGCAACTATTTCCCGTTCCTGTTCCACGAAGCGCCCAGACTGTATCGGAATTACGAGGAGCCCGACGTTGCCTTTATCACGGTCACCCCGATGGACGAACACGGTTTCTTCAATTTCGGGACCTCGAACGATTTCACCCGTGCGATGGCAGACAAGTCGAAGCTGGTCGTGGTCGAGGTGAACGATCAAGCGCCGTTCTGTCCGGGCGGAATTAACGAGTCGATTCACATTTCCGCAGTGGATTACATCGTTGAATCCAGCTGGAAGATGCCGGAGATTCCGAATCCGGTGGTCAGCGAGACCGACCGGCGGATCGCCCGGCTGGTGCTGGACGAGATCGAAGACGGGGCATGCCTTCAGTTGGGGATCGGGGCGATGCCCAACGCGGTCGGCGCCATGATCGCCGCTTCAGACTTGAAGAACCTGGGTGTGCACACCGAGATGCTGGTGGATTCCTATGTCGATATGTACGAAGCAGGGCGGGTCACCGGGCTGAACAAAACCATCGACCGGGGCAAGATGGTGTATACTTTCGCGATGGGCACGAACAAACTTTACGAATTCCTGGCCCACAACCCGGTTTGTGCATCCTACGATGTCGAGTACACCAATGACCCGAACCGCATCTGCCAGAATGACAAAGTGGTTGCGGTCAACAATGCGGTGGAAGTCGACCTGTACGGGCAGATCTGTTCCGAGTCTTCGGGAACCCGTCACATTTCCGGAACCGGCGGGCAATTTGACTTTATCTTCGGCGCGTTCCATTCCCGGGGCGGCAAAGGCTTGATCTGCCTGAGCTCGACCTATACCGATCACTTTGGCCATCCGGCTTCCCGGATCAAACCGATTCTGACGCCGGGGGCGATTGTAACAGTGCCGCGCACCGTTGTGGAATTTGTCATCACCGAATATGGGAAAGCGATTCTGAAAGGGAAATCGACCTGGGAACGTGCTGAATCCCTGATTGCGATCGCCGATCCCCGGTTCCAGGATCACCTGGTCCGGGAGGCTGAAGCGATGGGAATCTGGCTGAGAACCAATAAAATTGCCTGATATTCACGATACATCCACGCCTTCCCCTTGCAAGCGGCTGGTCTGGGCTTAAAGCCCGGCTGGCCGTGCTGCTTTTCAGGATTCATGCGGGACGCTATTGCTGGGGTTTGATGCCGTATTTGGCGGCTTTGCGGACAATGGTGGATTGGTTGACTTTGAGGGCCTTGGCGATTTGATAGGTGGAATCGTACCGCGCGAAGGCGGCTTTTAGAATTTGATGCTCCAGGCTATCCATGGCGTCTTTGAGCGGCATGATTTCCGGTTCGGCAGCGGCCGCAGCCGGAATGGTCTGCAGATAGGCGGGCAGTTCGCCGGCATCAATGACGTTTTCTACGCTGGTGACCATCATCCGCTCGATCAGGTTTTCCAGCTCACGGACATTGCCCGGCCAGTCATAGCGCATCAGGCTATCGATCACTTCCGGACTGACCCGCTTGTTCATGTGATAACGCTGGTTAAAAAGATCGAGGAAATGGAGAATCAGCGCCGGAATATCTTCTCTGCGCTCTCTGAGCGGCGGGACCTGAATCGGGACCACGTTCAGACGGTAGAACAAATCCATCCGGAACTGTTTGGTCTTGATCATTTCGGTCAGATCCTGATTGGTGCCGGCCAGAATGCGGATGTCGATGTTGATCGGCTTGGTGCCGCCGACCCGGGTCAGCTGGCGCTCCTGAAGCACCCGGAGCAGTTTGACCTGCAGGTTCATGGGCAGTTCGGCGATTTCGTCCAGGAAGATGGTGCCGCCGCCGGCCAGCTCGAACAGGCCGGGTTTTCCCGTTTTGCTGGCGCCGGTGAAGGCGCCGGGTTCATAGCCGAACAGCTCGGATTCCAGCAGGTTTTCCGGGATGGCGCCGCAGTTGACCTTGATAAACGGGCCGTCCCGGCGTTCGCTGTTGGCGTGGATGATGTCGGCGATCATTTCTTTGCCCACACCGGATTCGCCCTGAATAAAAACGGTCGAATCGACCGCCGCCAATCGGACCGCCAGTTGGAGCAAATCCTGCATTTTGCCGGAACGTGCCACGACCTTCCGGGTGCTGCTCAGAGTCAGCTGTTCCAGTTTGGTCCGGTAGAACTGGCTCAAGCCTTCAGCCTGCTCAAGCTTGCGCTGGAGATCGCTTAATTCGGTGACGTCCCGGACATTGGTGACCACTAGGACAATATTGCCGGCTTCATCAAAGATCGGATTGCTGGTGACCAGGACCCACTTGCCGGTCCGGGCCTGCAGGGTAATGGTGACCCGTTCACGCTTTTCGATCGCCAGCAGGGAACCGGAACGGGAATAGACCCCGGTTTCCACCAGTTCTGCCATGTTCCGCCCGATACATTCCTCTTTAGGCACGCCGGTGATACGGCAGAAGCCCTGATTCACCCGAAGGGTGGTTCCTTCGCCGTCAGTGACGTACAGCCCGTCAAAAGAGGATTCGATGATCGCATCCAGCTCGCTCGCCAGCCGTTTGGTGGATTCGAGTTCCTGGGAAATGGTTTCGAGTTCTGAAACGTCCTGCATGACGGCAACCGCGCCGACGATCTGACCATTTTTAATAATCGGGGAGCGGTTGGAAATGAAGACCCGGTCGCCAACCACAATTTTCTGGGTGGAACGCGCCTCGCCGGTTTCGAGGATTTCCAGCAATCCGGTATTTTTAAAGATTTCTTTGATATTGCGGCCTTGAATATTCCTGGCGGTCCGCCCCAGAATCTTTTCCAGGGCTTTGTTGAAGCTTCTGATGTTTCCCTGTGCGTCGATGGAAACCAGGGGATTGTGCATGGCATTGCCGATCGCCTGCAGGTCTTCGCTGGCGCGGGCCCACATCTGTCCCATAGCGGTTAGCATGTCCGAGCGGGTGATATAGCCGGTCAATTTCCCGTCTTTTATCACGGGCAGGCTGGATTGGGCGCTTTCCCAGAAGTCTCGAATGTCGTCCTCTTCGGACAAGGTGTTGACGTTGGCAGCGGTAAGCCGAATGACTGGCGTTTCGGGGGAAAGCCCCTTGAAAAGAACCTCCAGCAGGCGGCTTTTTGAGACAATGCCCAGCAGCCGGTGTTCGGCATCCAAAACCGGGGCGTCGTCAATCCCGTGTTCATTCAGCAGACGCGCTACTTCGACGGCGGTCTGATTCGGACGGACGGTGATCGGATTCGGATTCATCAGGTTACGGCTGAGCATGCCAGATCCCCAGTCTTTTTCCAGTTTCCTAAACCTTATTATACCATGCCGGGTGTGCATTTTTCGGGTGTAGCTGGCTGTCAGCCGATTGAAAAACTGGCCGCATGATCCGATGCGTTTCGGCGAATGCACTATTTTTCGCCAGATTATTAAGCGATGTTCGTGAAGAATTAACCTTCTGTTAACGTTGCCGGGCAAGCAATTTATTAGAATAAGAAACAAACGGAATGCTTGTATCTATTTTAGCCCTGCTTTCACGGGTAAGGGCATGGCCAAATGAAACCGGGCCTGAACCCGTTGATGGATAGAGAAAAGGGGGACGCTGAAGTGAGATCAAATGACCAAACGGCGGTTTGCGAGAAATGCAAGTGTAAAATTTGCGCGAATCAGACCTGCCGTTCCACCGAGTGCGAGAACTGTTCCTGCAGTCAGGCTGCCCTGGACAATGCGCGGTTTGCCTGTTATGAACCGATGGACGATTAACCCGCTGGCGCAACCTGTGACTGATGACAATTGAAAAGCCCTGGCCAGTTTGTACTGGTCCAGGGCTTATTTTATTTTGTGAGGAATATCGCAAACCGTTACATCGCACTCAACGCCGCCTGGCACTGGTTGATGCAGGCATCAATGGATTGGACCGCTTTACTCAGCTCATCCTTGGCTTTTGGGGCAGTCGTGCCCTGGCTCAAACTCTGGATGTCGGTTTTGGTGTTCCGGCAGTGATTCAGGCAGGATTGCAGCATCATTTTGTCGTCCATATACTCACCTCCTGGGTGGAGGATGCCCGGTTTTACGCCTGATTATCCGATTAATTATCTCAGCCCGTGTTTTTCCATCCGATAAATCAAGGTATAGCGGGTCATTCCCAGCAGGGCTGCCGCCCGGGTTTGATTGCCGCCCGCGCGTTCCAGCGCTTGAACGATCAGACTTCGCTCCAAGGCCTCCAGGTTCATTCCTCCGGGCGGAAGGGTGAGGCCGGATTCACCGGTGACGCCGCCGGGGTGAAGCACTTCGGCGGGCAGCAGTTCGGGACCGATCACAGATTGGGTGGTCAGGATCACTGCCCGCTCCAAAACGTTCTGCAGTTCGCGGACATTACCGGGCCAGGGATAGGCTGTCAGCAGCCGCAGGGTCTCGTCCGCGAGGCGCAGCGGCGGACGGCCCAATTCCGCCGCATAATGCTTAACAAAAAAAACGGCAAGATCGGGTATGTCTTCACGCCTTAACCGAAGCGGCGGAACTTCGATGCGCACCACGTTCAGCCGGTAGTACAGGTCTTCCCGGAATTGACCGGTCTGAATTGCGGCGGTCAGGTCCCGGTTGGTTGCGGCGATGACCCGAACGTCGACTTTGATCGTCTCGGTGCCGCCAACCCGTTCGAATTCCTTTTCCTGCAGTATCCGCAGCAATTTGACCTGCATATTTAACGGCAGTTCGCCGATCTCGTCCAGAAAGAGGGTCCCGTGATCGGCGCGCTCGAAACGGCCGGCTTTCCTGGATACGGCCCCGGTAAAGGCGCCTTTTTCATGGCCAAACAGTTCGCTTTCGATCAGGTTTTCCGGAATGGCGGCACAGTTGACCTTGATCATCGGTTGGTCGCGGCGCGGGCTGAGCCGGTGCACCGAAAGCGCTACCAGTTCTTTGCCGGTGCCGCTTTCGCCGGTAACCAGGACGGTTGCCGGAGCCGCGGCGACCTGTTGAATCAGCATGCCGAGGTTTTTCATCGCCGGGGAACTGCCCACGACATCGGGCAGCGCTTCGCTGGCGGCTTCCTGTCGCCAGAATCGGACTTCATCCTTTAATTTTTCGATTCCCAGCGCTTTGGCAACGGAAAGCTTGACCGCCTCGATTTCAAACGGTTTCAAAATGACGTCGCTGGCGCCGCGTTTCATCGCCTCAACCGCGGTTTCGATGGTTCCAAAGCCGGTGATCATTATTAAGGGCAAACCGGGTTCGGTTTCCCGGATTCGGGCCAGTAATTCCAGGCCGTCCATTCCGGGCATTTTGTAATCACACAGAATCAGGTCGGGGGTTTCTTTCCGAACCGCCGCTAAAGCGGTTTGGCCGTTTTCGCGGGAGATGATCTGATGCCCGTCCTTTTTCAGGGCTTTTTCCAGGGCCCAACGCATGTTGGCATCGTCATCGACGATGAGAATCAAAGCCATGATCAGACCTCCTTTGCCGGGAGAATGAGGCGCACAATGGTTCCGGCGCCTTCACTGCTCTGGATTTCGATCTGGCCGCAATGATCGCGGACAATCCGCTGTACGATTGCCAGGCCAAGCCCGGTTCCCTGGTCCCGGGTGGTAAAAAACGGGTCGAAGACCTGGGACAGCAGTTCGGGTGGAATACCCGATCCCTGGTCGGCGATTTCGATCACGGCTTGCGGCCGTCCCGGCCGGGGACCAGTGAGCCGCATGGTGATTCGGCTGCCGGCCTGCGAAGCCTGCACGGCGTTGAGACCGAGGTTTACGATGGCTTGCTTGAGCATTTCCGCATCCCCGAGCAGCACGAGCGGCTTCCCATACGGGTCATAATCCACCGGAACTTGATGGTGAACGCCATACCGGTTCAGCAGTTGGACCGATTGGTCCAGCACCGCGGCCAGATCGATTTCGGAAACCGCGGGAAGCTGTGGCCGGGAAAAGTCCAGCAAGCCTCGTACGACTTGATTGGCCCGGTCGACCTCCTGCACGATCACATCGAGTGATTCCGATATTTCACGGTTATCGGGCTTTTCATCCCGGGCCAGCTGGGCGGCGGCTTTAATAACCCCAAGCGGGCTGCGGATTTCGTGGGCGACCCCGGCAGCCAGCCGGCCGACCGCAGCCAGCCGGTCGGCGGCACGGACTTCGGCTTCCATCGCCTCCAATTGGGCGACTTTCGCGGCAAGTTGGAGCCGCTGGCGCCGTTCGGAACCGGCCAAAATGCCGGTTACGGTTCCAACCACCACAAAAAGGGCGATTTCCATCAGCTGATTGACGACTTCCAGTTCCGGGGTTCCCAGATACAGAACCAGATGCGGCGCGTACGCCAGACCGCATAGGATTGAAGCCAGAAGACCGCCCCGCAGGCCGAAACGATACGCGGCGAGAATGATGGGAATGTAGTATAGCCGGCGCAGAAATTCATGCACCGCAAAGGCATTGATCACCGTGTTCATGTGGGCGAAGGTGATCACAGTTATGGTGATGAAAATGGCCAGCACCCAACCCCATTGGGCAGTGCTGGCCGGGGATACGGCCGTTTGAGCCGGGTTGTCAAAACGAAGCCTGAAATTCGCCACAAGAGCCTCCAAAGCCGCCTCCGGCTTTCCGCCAGTTGGTTCTATGCGAGCTTGACCCGTTTGAGGCGCAGCGCGTTGCTGACGACCGAGACAGAACTCAAAGCCATCGCGCCTCCGGCCAGGATTGGGCTTAACAGTCCGCTCGCGGCCAGCGGGATTCCGATGATGTTGTAGATAAAGGCCCAGAACAGGTTTTGCTTGATGTTGCGCATGGTGACGCGGCTGAGTTGAATGGCGGTCACAATGGTGCGCAAATCACCGCGCATCAGTGTGATGTCG
The DNA here is from genome assembly GCA_050258755.1 of Solirubrobacterales bacterium. GTDB lineage: Bacteria > Bacillota > Syntrophomonadia > Syntrophomonadales > DTU052 > JBLMZI01. Next base: position 81,116 of record JBLMZI010000012.1, read on the forward strand.
GCTGCTTCCATGGCGACATCGGTTCCGGTTCCCATGGCGATGCCGACATCAGCGGTGGCCAGGGCAGGAGCATCATTGATGCCGTCGCCCACCATCGCGACAATACGCCCGGCATCGCGTAGTTTTTGCACTTCATTGGCCTTTTCTTCCGGCAGCACTTCAGCCAGGATGTTGGTGATGCCGACTTCTTTCGCGATGGCGGATGCGGTCCGCCGGTTATCGCCGGTGATCATCCAGACATCAATACCCATTCCAGTCAGTTCCCGAATCGCCTGTGCTGAGGATTCCTTGACCCGGTCAGCCACCGCGAGCACCGCGGCCGGAGACTGGTCAACGGCCATAACGACCGTGGTTTTCCCGGAACCTTCAAGGGATTCAACCACCTGCCGCACCGGAGCGGTATCAACGCCCTCACTGGCCAGAAAGCGAAGCGTCCCAATCAAAACCGATTTGGATCCGATCCGGGCAGTCACCCCGTGTCCGGGAATGGCGTTGAATTCGTCCGGATCGTCGATCGTGGCCCCGGACAGCCGTTCCCGGACTCCGGCTACGATTGCCTGCGCAATCGGGTGTTCCGACATTTTTTCGACCCGGGCGGCCAGGAGCAGTACTTCGCTTTCCTGTCCGGTGTAGGCTTCCAAGGGATGCACATCAGTCAGTTCCGGCTCCCCTTTGGTGATGGTTCCGGTCTTATCAAGCACCACGGCAGTAATGCGGTGCGCTTGCTCCAGGTGTTCGCCCCCGCGGATGAGAATGCCGTTCTCAGCGCCGCGCCCGGTTCCAACCATGATGGAGGTCGGGGTCGCAAGCCCCATCGCGCAGGGACAGGCGATGACCAGGACGGCCGTGGCGTTGATCAGCGCATGGGCCAGATTGCCCGGGTCCAGCCACCAGAACCAGACCGCAAAGGTGGCCAGTGCGATAGCGATGACCGCCGGAACAAAATACCCAGCCACGATATCAGCGATCCGCTGAATGGGCGCCTTGGACCCCTGCGCTTCCTGAACCACGCGGATAATCTGCGCCAGGACCGTATCCCGCCCGACCCGGGTCGCTTCGACTTTCAGCAGGCCAAATTTATTAACCGTGGCGCCTGCGACCGGGTCCCCCGTATTTTTGTCAATCGGGACGCTCTCGCCGGTCAGCATGGATTCGTCCACCGCGGAATAGCCTTCCCGCACGATGCCGTCAACCGGTATGCGCTCACCGGGGCGAACGATAACCAGGTCGCCGACCAGTACTTCGCCCGTCGGAATGTCCATCTCGATTCCGTCCCGAACCACCCGGGCGGTTTTTGGGGCCAATCCGACCAACTTCCGAATCGCGTCCGAGGTCCGGCCTTTGGCCAGGGCTTCAAGGTATTTGCCCAGCAGGATTAAAGTGATCAAAAGGGCGCTGACTTCAAAGTATAAGTGCGCTCCCGGCAGCCAAATTGCGGCTGCCAGGCTGTAAAAATAGGCGACACTGGTCCCCAGGGCCACCAGAACGTCCATATTGGCACTGCCGCTGCGCAGAGCCGCGAAGGCCCCGCGGTAAAAGATTGCTCCGGCGCCGAATTGGACCGGTGTCGCGAGCAGCAGCATAAATGGCAGCGACATCATCCAGGCCGGGAAATGGATGTTCAACGGCTCAAGAACCATCATCAATACAAAGGGGATCGAAAGAACCGCCGAAAAAAGAAGCATTCTCCGGCGGGTTTTCATTTCCTCAGATACATTGGGCGCGCTCAGTTCGTCGGCCAGGTTCTCCATGATCCGGGCGCCATATCCGACCCGTTCAACCGCTTTGATGATCATGGACGGCGTCAATTCACCGGAAAAGAATTCAACCGCGGCGGTTTCCGTGGCCAGATTGACAGCCGCTTTTTTGATGCCCGGCAGCCCGGCCAGCGATTTTTCAACCCGGGCGGAACAGGACGCGCAGGTCATTCCGTCGATCTTAAGATCCAATCGTTCCGGGGGAACCGAGTAGCCCAGATCTTCGATCCGATGAACAAAATCGGATACTCTGGCCTGGTCCGGGTCATATTCGACCGAGGCCTGCTCCATCGCCAGGTTGACATTGGCCCGCAGAACGCCGGGCGCCTTATTCAAGCCTTTTTCGATGCGGGCGGCGCAGGCGGCGCAGGTCATGCCCCCGATTTTCAGCATTACTTTTTCCATCGCGGCTGCCTCCAATAATCTGCGGCGGGGAAACCATGCACCAGCCTTCCGCAGACGGGTTATTCATATTATTCCGGATTCGCTTCAGAACCTATCATTAGAGGGGAAGACGAAACGAACACGCTTCACCACGAGTATATCATTTGCAGTTCGACATCCCTTGCGCCGGTCGGCCGATGCCTGCTTACGCCGGGACGATAGCGCGGGGCGGGGATTGATATCCGCGTCCCATCGGGCTTACATTTTCATCGGGCCGCTGCTGTGAAAGCTTAAGACGTTGGGATCGAGCATGCCAAAGATCATCGCGATGTGAGCCACGACCAGGAAAATCGCAACAAAGGTCGCATGCAGCTTTAGCTTTTCCAGGTCTGTGCGGTTTTTACCGACCAGTCCAAACTCCAGCAGGGTAAGGCCGCCCAGTGGGATAATGCCGGCCAGATAGAAACCAACCGCGATCACGTCCGCAATACCTCGCCAGCCGCCGTTGGCCGTCAGCGGAATGACCGCATTGGCCATGAGATAGACAAAGACACCGGAAAAGTAGATGCCGGCAATGGCACCGGCCCATTTGTTCAGCCGGCGAACCCAGGTGTCCAGCAAACTGCGGTCGAACAGAATGAACAGTTCGGTGACAGCCACCGTTTCCGCCAGTATGACGGGAATCGCCATAAAGAAAATCAGGTGCCAGGGCTGGGCGGTTGCCAGCAGTTCCATGTAGTGGGTCATGTTCATTGGATTATCCTCCTCTTTTTCGGGCGCTTTTTTGTTCTGCACGCCTTCTTTCTAACGATTGCAATAACCGTGCCAAGCCGGTTTTGGCCCGGTATTAATAAGATCCTTGCGGATGGGCCGCTTTTTCTCACCGTATGTTTCGGACAGACTGGGGGATATAACACGGTTTTCTGTGGCATTTCGCCCACCGGCGTCCGGCCTGTAAACGGAAAAATCCAGCCCGCCTGCCGTACAGCAAGTGGACTGGATGAAGCAAAGATCAGCTATAGCGGCGTATTTAAATATCGGCGCGGTTTGCTTATTCCTCGTGAGCTTCTTCGTCATGATGGTCGTGAACCCCGCAGGCGCCGGTATCGCACAGGGCCCGCTGCTGGCGGTAACTCTCGATCGCCAGATGCAGCGCATCAGCCGCCAGGTTGGAACAGTGCATCTTGACCGGCGGCAGACCATCGAGGGATTCTGCTACCTTACGGTTGGTGACCTCACTGGCTTCCTCAAGGGTCTTTCCTTTGACCATCTCGGTGACCATGCTGCTGGTTGCAATCGCGGCCGCACAGCCGAAGGTCTTGAATTTAATATCCGCAATCCGCTGCTGGTCGTCGACCTTGATTTCAATGTGCATGATGTCGCCGCAGACCGGGTTGCCCACTTCGCCGATCCCGTCGGCATTCTTGATTTCTCCGACGTTCCGAGGGTTCATAAAATGATCCATGACTTTCTGTGAGTACATGATCTTCGTCACCTTCCTTTTGCAGTTAACGGGGACATATTCCGAAGCCGCTCCACAATCGGCGGCAGGGTTTGGAGAACATAATCGACCTGTTCTTCCGTGGTACCTTTGCCCATCGTCAGGCGGACTGAGCCATGGGCGATTTCGTGCGGCAGGCCGATCGCCAGCAGGACATGGGACGGGTCCAGGGAACCCGAGGTGCACGCCGATCCGCTGGAAGCCATAATTCCGAACTGGTCCAGGAGCAGCAGAATCGATTCGCCTTCGATATACCGGAAGCAGAAGCTGACATGCCCGGGGAGCCGCTGTTCCGGATGCCCGGTAAGCATCGATTCCGTAATCCCGGCTGTGAGTCCTTCGATAAGCTTGGATCCGAGCCGGGTAAGCCGTTCCGAAACCTCGGCCATGTTGGCCTGAGCGAGTTCGGCGGCTTTGGCGAACCCGACGATGCCCGCCACGTTTTCGGTTCCGGCACGCCGGTTTCGTTCCTGGGCTCCGCCAATTAAGTAGCGGCCTGGCTTGAAGCCTTTCCGGATATACAGCATGCCGACGCCCTTGGGGCCGTACAGCTTGTGAGCCGATGCCGAGAGCATGTCAACCCCCAGGGCTTTGACATCGACCGGAATCCGACCGACGCTCTGTACCGCATCGGTATGGAAAACCGCGCCGCGCTCATGCGCAATCGCGGCTAAGGCCTGAATGGGTTCAATGGTGCCTATTTCATTGTTGGTGTGCATGACCGAAACCAGTTTCGTATTCGGCCGAATCGCGTCACGCAGAGCAGCCGGGCTGACCAGGCCGTATGAATCCACCGGAAGCAGAGTCGTTTCATAACCGAATTGCTTGAGCGATTCCACCGCGTCCAATACCGCATGATGCTCGATGGACGAGGTAATAATATGGTCACCCGGTTTCAGGTGATTGCGGGCATAGCCGATGACAGCCTGGTTGTCAGCTTCGGTGCCGCTCCCCGTGAACACGATTTCCTCTGGGGAGGCATTGATCAAAGAAGCCACCTTGGCCCGGGATTCTTCAACCGCGCGCCGCGCGGCTTGACCCGCCTGGTGAACGCTCGAAGGGTTACCAAACCAATCTTTATAGTAGGGAATCATGGCGTCAAAAACCGCCGGATCAACCGGCGTGGTTGCACTGTGGTCCAGATAGACCTGTTCCATCCCAAACACCTCCGATTAAATGTAATACATTCCGGGTTCCCGGTTTGCCAAGGCCTTGGATTCTTCCACCAGATCTGCCAGGGTCCACGCGTCCAGCACCTGTGCGATGGAATCCCTGACTTTGCTCCAAACCACCCGGGTGACGCAAATCTCTGAACGGCTGCAGGCCTCGGGCTGTTCCTCGCTGACACAGTCCACTGGTGCGATCGGGCCTTCGAGGGTCCTGATGATTTCGCCGACGGTAATATCTTTTGGATCCCGCGCCAATTTATACCCGCCCTGCGCGCCACGAACGCTCTTCACCAGTCCGGCCTTTTTCAGGATGGCCATCAACTGCTCCAGATAGCGGTCCGAAAGGTTCTCGCGTTCAGCAATGCTGTGAACGGTAATCGGCCCTTCGTCGGCATTGGTAGCCATGTCGAGCATGGCACGCAGCCCGTAGCGGCCTTTTGTCGATAATTTCATTGTTAACCACCTTCTACTCCATATCCTAGCACTACGCTGGGGAATGGTCAAGGGTTTTAACCAAATGCCCCTTCAACTGGAAAAAACACTTGCATTGGAATCCCGGGATAATTTATCATAATTAAAACCAAGTAAATTAATAGGAAAAATATGAATTACAAGGTGGAGTGAATATGACAGATCGAAAACTTGGCTTTGACACCCTCCAGGTGCATGCCGGACAGAAACCGGATCCGACGACCGGGTCCCGCGCTGTGCCGATTTACCAGACGACCTCTTATGTTTTTGATAGCGTGGATCACGCGGCCGACCTGTTTGCGCTGAAAGAATCGGGCAACATCTATACCCGGATCATGAACCCGACCAGTGATGTTTTTGAACAGCGGATCGCGGCACTGGAGGGCGGAGCGGCAGCCCTGGCGGTCGCATCAGGCTCGGCGGCGATTACTTATGCAGTCCTCAATATTGCCGGCGCCGGCGACGAAATCGTGGCAGCCAGCACATTGTATGGGGGTACCTACAATCTTTTCGCGCTGACCCTGCCGAAATATGGCGTGAAGACTTTGTTTGTCGACCCGGATGATCCCGATAATTTCCGAAAGGCCATCAATGATAAAACCAAAGCATTGTATATCGAAACGATTGGAAATCCGGGAATCAACATCATTGACATCGAAGCGGTTGCGCAGATCGCTCACGAAAACGGCCTGCCGCTGATTGTGGACAACACCTTCGGCACCCCGTACCTGATTCGCCCGATCGAATTCGGGGCGGACATTGTGGTTCATTCGGCCACCAAATTTATCGGAGGCCATGGGACTTCGATCGGCGGTGTGATCGTGGACGGCGGGAAGTTTGACTGGGCGAAGAGCGGTCGCTTTCCAGGCCTGACCGAGCCGGATCCGAGTTACAACGGTCTGCGCTATACCGAAGCGGTCGGCCCGGTCGCGTATATTGTGAAAGCCCGGGTTCAGCTGCTCCGAGATACGGGTGCGGCTTTGAGCCCGTTCAATTCGTTCCTGTTTCTGCTGGGATTGGAAACCCTGTCGCTGCGGGTGGAGCGGCATGTCGCCAATGCGAAAAGGATTGCCGATTTTCTCAACCATCATCCGCTGGTATCCTGGGTAAACTATCCGAGCCTGGAAGGGAATAAATACTATGCGCTGGCCCAAAAATACCTGCCCAGGGGTGCCGGTTCGATTTTCACCTTCGGTGTGAAAGGCGGTCTGGCGGAAGGGCGGGCCTTCATTGACAGCCTGCAAATCTTCTCTTTGCTGGCGAACGTCGCGGATGCCAAGTCACTTGTGATTCATCCGGCCAGCACAACCCATGCGCAGCTGAGCGAAGCGGACCAGAAAGCGGCCGGGGTTACTCCGGACATGATCCGGCTTTCGATTGGCATCGAGGATGTGGAAGACCTGATCTGGGATCTGGACCAGGCGCTGAACCAAGCGGTTCGCGGCTGAGGCACTGACGGCCCGGTTGACGAATCCGATCCAGCGCTTCTAAACTGGGAAGGTATTCTGTAATTATTAGGAACGAAGGACATGCAGCACGAATTCTCGCGAACTGAATTGTTGATCGGTAAAGAGGCGCTGGAAAGACTGGCTTCCTGCAAAGTGGCCGTGTTCGGCATTGGCGGCGTTGGGGCTTTTGCGGTCGAAGGGCTGGTTCGCGCCGGGGTCGGGAAACTGGTCCTGGTGGATGACGATCTGATCTGCCTGACCAACCTCAACCGGCAGCTGCATGCCACCCATGAAACCATCGGCCGTCCCAAAGTCGAAGTCATGCGGCAACGTGTGCTTTCGATCAATCCAAAAGCCGAGGTTGAGATTCACCAGGCATTTTACCTGCCGGAGAATGGTCATGCGCTGATTCGGTCCGATTACGACTATATCATTGATGCCGTCGATACGGTGACCGCCAAAATCGATCTGGTGGTCCGGGCTGCGGAGCACGGGATTCCGGTCATCAGTGCGATGGGCGCAGGAAACAAACTGGATCCGACCCGATTTGAGGTGGCCGATATTTATGAAACCTCGGTCTGCCCGCTTGCCAAGGTGATGCGCAAGGAATTGAAGGCCAGAGGCATTCAAGGCCTGAAAGTGGTTTATTCCCGTGAGCTGCCGCGAAAACCCGAGCAATCGGACGAGACGAGCTGTGCGGAACACTGCGTGTGTCCGGACGGCTCCAGCCGGCACTGCGCGGTCCGAAGACAAGTGCCCGGCAGCATCTCCTTTGTTCCCTCAGTCGCCGGCCTGATTATTGCCGGTGAAGTGGTGAAGGACTTGATCAAACCCATCATTGATCTGTCGGCAGATCGCTAGAATGTGAACAGGAGGCTTAATCCGTGAGCAAAATCGCAAAGAGTTTGACGGACTTAATCGGAAACACGCCGCTGCTGGAGCTGAGCAACTACAATCGGGCGCAGTCTCTGAAAGCGCAGCTGATTGCGAAATTGGAATACTTCAACCCGGCCGGCAGTGTGAAAGACCGGATCGGTTTTGCCATGATCCAGGACGGGGAAGAAAAAGGTCTGATAAAAAAAGGCACTGTCATTATCGAACCGACCAGCGGCAATACCGGCATTGGGCTGGCGTTTGTCGCGGCCGCGCGCGGGTACCGGCTCATTCTGACGATGCCGGATACAATGAGCATGGAACGGCGTAATCTGCTAAAAGCCCTGGGCGCGGAACTTGTTTTGACACCGGGGGCCGAGGGGATGAAAGGCGCGATCAAAAGGTCCGAGGAACTCGCGGCCGAAATCCCGAACGCCTATATACCACAGCAGTTTAAAAACCCTGCCAATCCCGAAATTCACCGGAAGACCACGGCCGAGGAAATCTGGCGCGACACTGACGGAAAGGTCGATATCTTCGTGGCCGGGGTCGGAACCGGCGGGACCGTAACCGGGGTAGGCGAGGCCTTGAAATCCCGCAAACCGGGCGTTCAGATCATCGCGGTGGAACCCTTTGATTCGCCGGTGCTCTCCGGCGGGAGTCCGGGCGCACATAAAATTCAAGGCATCGGTGCCGGGTTTGTGCCAGACATCTTTAACCCAAAGACGGTGGACGAGATTTTTAAAGTGAAGAACGAAGAAGCGTTTGACACCGCGCGCGCACTGGCAGCGACGGAAGGGCTGCTGGTCGGCATTTCTTCCGGCGCCGCGGTGTTTGCCGCTGCTCAGGCGGCCAAACGGCCCGGGAATGAAGGAAAGACGATTGTCGTGCTGCTGCCGGATACCGGCGAACGGTACCTTTCAACCCCGCTCTGGCAGGAAGCATAAACCAGAGCGAACCCGGATCAAGGCACAAGAAACCCCGTTACCGGCTGCATAGCGTATAACGGGGTTTTTCTTCGTCCCAATGCTCCCTGGGCGCGGCCGCGGTCTGCGGCTATCCAATCTTCTGCAGATCGTACGGCGTTTCCTGATAGACGTGGTAGTTCAGCCAGTTTGAGAACAGCAGATGGCCGTGGCTGCGCCACAGAACCCGGGGCGGCCGGTTGGGATCATCCTCCGGGAAGTAATTCACCGGAACATTGATGTTTATTCCTTTGCCGATATCCCGGTCATACTCGTTTTTCAAGGATTCCGGATCGTATTCCGAATGGCCCATGGCAAAGACCTGGCGGCCGTCCCGGCTGGCAGCCAGATAAACCCCGGCTTCGTCTGATTCGGCCAGGATTTCCAGCACAGGGACTTTTTCAATATCGCTGCGCAGCACCTCGGTGTGCCGGGAATGGGGCGCGAAGAACAGATCGTCGAATCCGCGAAGCAGCGGTTTGTTCAGGGCGCAAACCCGATGCTCGAAGATCCCGAACATTTTCCGCGGCAGACCGCGCTTCGGGATGCCGTAATGGTAATACAGACCGGCCTGGGCGCCGACGCAGATATGGAAGGTTGAATAGACATGGGTCCGGGTCCAGATCATGATGTCTTTCAATTCCTCCCAATAGGTCCATTCCTCGTATTCCAACTGCTCGACCGGCGCGCCGGTGATGATCATGCCGTCAAAACGGCGGCTGCTGACCTCGGCAAAGGTTTGATAGAAAAGGTCCAGGTGATCCTGGTCCGTATTCCTGGACTGGTGACTTTCCGGGCGAAGCAAAGTGACCTCCACCTGAAGCGGGGTATTTGCCAGCATGCGCAGCAGTTGGGTTTCGGTGACTTCTTTCTTCGGCATGATGTTCAGAATCGCGATTTTCAGGGGACGGATATCCTGGTGTTCCGCCCGCGCCTCGTTCATCACGAAAACGTTTTCGCTTTGCAGGATACTGCTGGCCGGCAGCCCGTCGGGAATAATAATTGGCATGGGTCGACACTCCTTTTTGTGGTGGATGTCCAGGTCCTGCGAAAAAGAAAAACCCCTTCCGCGAAGAGGCCGGGCCCTCATCTCTCGGAATCAATCCGCAGGAGTTAGCACCGTGCTGTGAAAAGCCGGTTGCCGGGCTTCATCGGGCCGTTCCCTCCGCCGCTCTTGATGAGAAAATATTTTATTACTACAAAAATCATAGGAATTATAGGAATATTATAGGGCGCCGTTCTAACGGGTGTCAAGCGGATTTCCCACCCCCGCGTCAGAAGGCGGAACCCGGGCAATGGTGCCGCCGCCCAGCACGCGGTCCCCGTCATACAGCACAACCGCCTGCCCGGGGGTGATGGCACGCTGCGGTTTGTCAAAATCGACCCGAAGCAAGCCGCTCGAAAGCGATTGCGCAATCGCCCCGGCCGGGGGTGCGGCGGAACGAATCTTTGCGGATACCCTGACAGGTTCCGAAAAGGGTTCTCCGCTGACGTAACAGGCGTCTTCGGCGATCAGGCTGTTGTGCATTAATTCGTCGGATTCGCCAAGCACCACTGTATTGGTTTCCGGATCAATGCCGGTGACAAAAACCGGGTGGCCCAGCGCGATGCCCAGGCCTTTGCGCTGGCCGATGGTGTACCGGTGAATCCCCTGATGGGTGCCAAGGACTCGGCCGGAACGGTCGCGAAACGAACCCGGCGGGGGAGTATCGCCCGCGAATGATTCCACAAAATCGCTGTAGCGGCCGCTCTCAACAAAACAAATCTCCTGACTGTCGTGTTTGTCCGCAACCGAAAGCCCGGCCTCTCGGGCGATCTCGCGGATTTCCGGTTTGGTGTAGGTGCCCAGGGGAAAGAGTGTGTGACGCAGTTCTTCCTGGCCCATTTGAAATAGGAAATAACTCTGATCTTTGGCAGGTACAATCCCGCGCCAGAGTTCAAAACTGCTGTCTCCAGCCGCTCTGATTTGCGCGTAATGACCGGTGGCGAGGTAATCCATCCCCATTGCCCGCGCTTTTGCGAGCAGGGAAGAAAACTTGATCCAGCGGTTGCAGGCGACACATGGATTCGGTGTTCGGCCGCGCTGGTATTCTTCGCAGAACAAACGAATCACCCGATCGGCGAATTCATCCCGGAAGTTCATCACGTAATGCGGAATCTCGAGCTTCCAGGCAACCCGCCGCGCGTCATCCACGGCGGACAGGCTGCAGCAGGACTTCGAATCCTCGTCCGGCCTGGGCCAGATCTGCATGGTAATCCCGGTCACCGCGTATCCCTGCCGCTTTAACAGCAAGGCCGCCGCTGAACTGTCCACGCCGCCACTCATTGCGACCATGACCTTTAGCTGGCTCATGGCACCCTCGTTTTTTGTGGCCGCAGGCGCGCAAGCGCTTCGATCAGTGCCCGGGCCGTCAGTTCGATGTCTTCAGGCGTGGTTCGGGCCGAAAGGCTGATCCGAATGGTGCCTTCCGCTTTTTCACGCGGAAGGTTCAGCGCTTTAAGCACATGTGACAGCTTCACGCTGCGGGAATGGCAGGCTGAGCCGGTGGAAACGAAGATGTTCCGCGCTTCCAGGAAATGCGTCAGGACCTCGCCGCGCACGCCGGGGAAGGCCAGGCTCAGAATCTGTGGTAGGCCTTGATCGGGCAAGGGACCGTTCACAGCAAAGTCAACCCCGGCTTCGTGCAGCCGGGACACCAAATCGAGTTTCAATTGGCGCAGTCGATCACCCGTTTCAGCCAGGCCGGCTACAGCGGCTTCAGCCGCCATGCCAAAGCCTGCGATCCCCGGAACGTTTTCGGTGCCGGAGCGCAGCTCGCGTTCCTGACCGCCGCCGGTCAACTGGCTTTCGAGGACAGTGCCGGTCTTGATGAATAAAAGGCCAACCCCTTTGGGACCATGCAGCTTATGGGCACTGACCGCCGCCAGGTCCATCCCGAGGATGTCCGGCTGAAAGGGGATTTTACCAAAAGCCTGCACTGCGTCCGTATGGAAGATCAATGCGGGGTTCACCGCTTTTACCGCCGCAGCCAGCGCGGCCAGCGGCTGAATGCTTCCAATCTCGTTATTCACTGCCATGACACTGACCAGAATCGTGTCTGGCGTAACCAGTGCGGCAAGCCGGTCAGGGTTTATCGAACCATTTGAGCCGGCCGGGCACAAAACCGTCTCGAAACCGCGTTTCTCCAGCCGGTTCAAGGTCTCAAGAACCGAGGTATGTTCGATGGCCGTACTGACGATCCGGTTTCCGCGGCGCCGATTGGCCTCAGCCGCGCCGGCCAGGGCGAGGTGGTTCGCTTCGGTACCGCCCGAGGTGAAGACGATTTCATCGGTTTTACAGCGCAGCGCCCCGCCCAGCTGTTTGCGGGCCTGGGTCACCAGCAGCTCGGCTTCCACGCCTTTTTTGTGCAGCGAAGACGGATTGCCGTACTGAGAAACCATGATCTCGCGGACCCGGTCGGCGATATCGGGATGAACTGCCGTGGTAGCGGCATTATCAAGATAGATTTCACGATTTTGTGGCGGATGCATGATGCTTCTCCATTCCAAGCCGGCCGCAGACCGGGCAGTCCGGATCGCGTTCGATGGGTACTTCGGTCCATTGGCCGGCCAGCCCGTCAACCAGGAGCAGACGGCCGATGAGCGGCTTGCCGGCACCCGTCAGCAGTTTGATGGCCTCCATGGCCTGCATGGTACCGATCATTCCGGTAACCGGACCGAGAATGCCTTCCCGGTCGCAGGTTGTGCACTGCTCCGGGCTGTCAGGCAGAAAACACCGCAGGCAGGGACCACGGCCGGGGTCAACGGAAGTGATTTGGCCGGTAAAGCGAATAGCTCCGCCATGCACCAGGGGTATTTCCCGGTGAACACAATAATCGTTGAGTGCAAACCGGCCGGGCAGGCCGTCCAGGCAATCCAGCACCAGATCGTAATCCGGGAGTTCCGGTTCGCTGAGATAGGATTCCAATCTTTTCTGAATGTCACAAATCGCAATGCCTGGATTCACCTGTTCAAGTTTTTCCCGTGCCGATTCCACTTTCAGGCGATCGGTGTCCCTCGTCCAGTGCAGGATTTGCCGGTTCAGGTTGCTGGGCAGCACCCAATCGTCATCCAGCAGATCCAGGCTGCCAACCCCGGCCGCGGCAAGATAAAGGGCTGCGGGGGAGCCCAATCCACCAATACCGGCAATCAGCACCCGGGATCGGATGAGCTTTGCCTGGGCTTCGAGTCCGAATTCGGACAAAACCACCTGCCGGTGGTAGCGTTCATCGGTTGGATTCATCATATTCCGCTCCAAAGGTTTTAACGAAGTTCGATTGGGTAACGGTCCGTTCAGCCTTCGATCCGCAGCCGTTCCGCCTGAGTGATCGCGGTCTCAACCATCCGGGTCCAGTCTACTGGCTGTTCTGCCGCCAGGACCTGTTCGAGCCGGGGTTTGGTTGCCGGGTGTTTGGGAACAAACAGGGTGCAGCAGTCTTCATATGGCTGGATCGAGGTCTCATAGGTCCCAATCTGCTCGGCCAGCCGGGTAATCTCCGATTTATCAAAACAAGCCAGCGGCTTTATCAGCACCATGGATACGGCCTGCCCGATGGCCTGCATGCTTTCCAGGGTTTGGCTCGCTACCTGACCGACGCTTTCGCCGGTAATTAAGGCCAGGTCCCCGTTTTTGTCCGCAAGCATCTCCGCAATCCGCAGCATCTGGCGGCGCAGCAGGGTCACCCGCAGTTTTTCCGGGCATTCACGCACAATGGTTTCCTGAATTTCAGCAACGTTGACGATGAACAGGTCAAGCCCGCGATGGAATCGTGCAAGGATTCGGGCCAGTTCGATCACTTTCAGCCGGGAGCGTTCGCCAGTGTAGGGAAAACTGTGAAAATGAACTGCGGAGATTCGGATGCCGCGTTTCATCGCCATCCAGCCGGCGACTGGGCTGTCGATGCCTCCGGAAAGCAGAAGCATTGCTTTGCCGCTGGTTCCAACCGGAAGCCCGCCCGGCCCAGGAATCACTTCGCTCCAAACGTAGACTGCTTTGGTTCGGATTTCGATCGTAACGACCAGTTCGGGATGATGAACATCCACCGAAAGGTGCGGGAATTGATCAAGCAGAAAACCGCCGACAGTCCGGCTCACCTCAGGAGAGGGCATGGGAAACCGCTTGTCGGCCCGCCGGGTTTCCACTTTAAATCGCCTGGGAGTCGATTCGGCGGCTTCTATCAATTGTTCGCAGGTCTGCTGGATGCTTTCAAGCTCGGGTTGGGCGAAGCGGACCGGGCTGAGCGAGACCACGCCGAAAACGGCACGTATGCGCTGGATGATTTCCGCCGGGTCCGGGACCGGCTGAATCAGGATTCGCCCTTCAACGCGGACAACACCGGCTCCGGTGCCGCGCAAAACCCAGGAAAGATTTTGGATCAGGGCCGCCTCGAATAACCCGCGGTTGTCCCCTTTCAAACCAATTTCCCCGTAACGGACCAGAATCGCATCCATCGCGCACCTCCATGCCGGATAGTTTGGCCAGGATTGCCGCAAAACACCCGGAGGTCAGAGAATTGACCATTCTGCCGTTTCGCGCATGTGATAAAATTGTAAAGAACACTTTGTCATCGAAGAGGAGTCTTTTATATGGCCGAGATTTACGAACCCAGGCGTGTCCAGAGATACCGCGGCGGAAACGTTGAATCCTCGGATGACCTGATCGTCAGCGAGGTCCCTGTAACCATCATGTTAAACGACGTGGAACTTGCCACACTGGTTTGTTCTCCTTACGCTTACCGGGAACTGGTGATCGGCTTTCTGCGGAGCGAAGGCTTGATTGTGAATAAAGAAGATATTCAAGGCATTGACGTGCGCCAGGAACAGGGTGTGATCTGGGTACAGACGACCCGGGCGGTGCCGGCGGTGGACAACTTCCTGCGCCGCAATTTTTCCAGCTGCTGCGGCAAGAGCCGGCCGTCACTGTATTTTATCAATGACAGTCATCAATTGAGCCCGATTGAAACCCGGGAGCGCTTTTCGGCGAAACGGCTGCTGGAACTGATCGCCGAAATGGAAAAAGGGGCCGAAACCTTTCAGAAAACCGGAGGGGTACATACGGCCGGATTGGCGGACCGGAACGGCATTGTGATCCGCTATGAGGACATCGGGCGCCACAACGCGCTGGATCGGGTTTTGGGATATTCCATGGATCATGGGATCGAACCGTCCGACAAGATGATTCTCCTGTCCGGCCGGGTGGCCTCGGAAATGCTCCTGAAGACGGCTCGAATGGGGGCGCCGGTTCTGGTGTCGCGTTCGGCGCCGACCGCGCTGGCCCTGGATCTTGCCGAAGAGCTGGGCATAACCGTGGTCGGGTTTGTGCGCGGGGATCGCCTGACGGTTTATACCCACCCGGATCGGGTGGACCTGAGCGAATAGAACGGCAGCCGGTCCGGCACAACGGGCCGGCTTTCTTTGGTGTCGGGGCCACGCCTAGGCTTCGCAAAGCGGTGCCTGGCAATGTGTTGTTAAATCAAAAAATATTGTTGCATTAGCCCGGGGGCCAGACGTATAATATCAATAAATTTTGATGCATCAAAATGGTCGATGTGATGAGAAATTGGAGGCTGTCTTATGACGGAGCAGGGTCAGGGTTCGGCGTGCTGCGGGAGTCAAATCGGGCCGCAGGTACCGCAAAGCCATGAACCGTGGATGATCGGGGAAATCAATACCGCTGGCGGAACCGTCGCGGTTGCCGCGACCCGGCTGACCGTTCGGGACCGGCTTGGGAGTTTTGGGGCGCGCTGGGGCGTCAACCGGATGAACTACACGGTTGGCCCAGGTCTTTATGCGGTTGGCAGCCCTGATGAAACGATGCCGGTGTTTGTTACCGCGAATTACAAGATGAGTTTTGACCACCTGCGGCGGTCGTTGGATGGCATGAACGCCTGGATTCTGGTGCTGGATACCTTCGGGATCAATGTCTGGTGCGCGGCCGGCAAGGGGACTTTCGGAACCGAAGAATTGGTCCGCCGCATTCAGCTCACCGGACTTGCTGAAGTGGTTTCCCACCGCAGCATCATCGTACCGCAGCTTGGCGCGCCGGGCGTCGCCGCGCACTTGGTGAAAGCCCGGACCGGTTTCCGAGTGGTGTACGGACCGGTTCGCGCCGCCGATATTCCAGCCTATATGGCAAACAAAATGAAAGCGAGTCCCGAGATGCGGCGGGTTCATTTCGGGGTACTGGACCGGCTGGTCCTGGTCCCGATCGAACTGACTGCGAGCCTAAAACCGATTCTGATCATCGGAATTGCCTTGGTATTGCTGCGTCTTGCCGGCGTGCAGGGGATAACCTGGGGAGCGGTCCTAACCTACCTGGGCGCTTTCCTTGCGGGTGCAGCCGTGACTCCGATTCTACTGCCCTGGATTCCGGGCCGGCCGTTTGCCTTGAAAGGCTGGCTGGTTGGGTTGGGGTGGGCGATCATGGCACTCTATCTGCGGGGTTTGCTCCCGGACGGGAATGTTTTTGAAACGCTCCCGGCATTATTGATTGTGCCTGCGATCTCGGCTTACCTGGCCATGAATTTCACCGGGGCGTCTACCTATACATCGCCCTCGGGTGTGAAAAAGGAAATGAGATACGCGCTGCCGGTGATCGGCGCGTCTGGCGCGGCCGGCCTGATTCTAATCGTGGTTTGGATCGTGGCGAGCGGAGGGATGTAAAATGCGCAAACATCGCTATTTAAGCAATGTCAGCACCCTGAAACTGGTGCCGGAACAATGCACCGGATGCGGTTTCTGCCTGGATGTATGTCCCCACGAGGTGTTGGCCCTGGCGGACCGGACGGTTATCATCCGCGATGCCGATGCCTGTATGGAGTGCGGAGCCTGTGCGAAAAACTGCCCGTTTGGCGCGATTGTGGTCGAGGCTGGCGTCGGGTGTGCTTCGGCCATTCTACGCGGGGTGTTGACCGGCGGCCCGCCAAGCTGCGGGTGTGCGGCGACCGGCTGCGGAGCGCCAAGCGGCTGCAGTACGCCGATCACCGATGGGCAGCAAAACGAATGATAATCACCTGGGCGCCGGTTCGGCGCCTTCATTCTTTGGATGGGGGGGCAAGGCTTGCGGGAAGCGGCTGCGCTTCCTGCAAGGTGACGATCGGAAGACTGAAGAAAAACTGACTGCCGGCGCCGGGCTCGCTTTCAAGCCAGATCGTGCCGCCATGGTGAGAGACGATCTCTCGGCAGATGACCAGACCGAGGCCGGTCCCTTCCACGGGATCAATGAGATGGCTGCCTTGCTCGAAAATGCCGAAAATCCGGGTGTGGTCTTCGGGAGAAACGCCAGCCCCGGTGTCGGCAACGCAGAAAACGACCGTGCTGTCAGCTTGTTTCACCGTGCAGGTGATGGTTCCTTCCACGGTGAATTTTATGGCGTTTGAAATCAGATTAATCAGGACCTGGACCAGCCGGAAGCGATCCCCCAGGACCAAAGGAAGATTCGGGTCAACCTGATGAATCATCCGCAGCTTTTTCGCCAAGGCCAGCGGGCGCATGGTGGTAAATGCTCTTTCAACGATTTCCGCGGGAGAAACCGGGATCATATTCCAATCCAGCTTACCGGCCTCGATTTTGGCCAGGTCCAGCACATCATCAATCAGCGCGGCCAGGCGCTGGCTTTCCTGAACCACCATATCCAGATCCTGCACCAGGTTCGTCAGATTTTCGGTTTCCCGCGGGTAGTCCCTGCCCATTCGGGTCCAATCAAAAGTCTGGAGCGTCCGGACCGCCACCTTGGCCAGGCCGAGGATGACGGTCAGCGGTGTCCGAAGTTCATGGGAAACCGCTGACAGGAAAAGCGTTTTGCTTCGGTCCATTTTTCGAAGCATCTCATTGGATTGCCGCAATGCTTCGGTTCGCTGTTCAACGGTGTTTTCCAGAGAGACCCGGTGTTCTTCCAATTCGGCGTTTAATCGTTCCGCCTGGGCCAGGGCTTTCATTTTCTCGGCCCGCAGGGTGTTGATCCGATCGGCCAGGGCGTAGGAAAGCAGCAGTACTTCAATGGTTGAACCGATCGGGAGTGCGTACATGGTGGCCGCCGTGTAGGGAAGGATGCCCTGGAAGGCCAGCGCAAAGATGGTTCCGCCAATCAGCATTGCTGAAAACGCGAGGATGAAGAACCGGGCCGGCCGATACCCGTCCTGCCAGCGCAGAATACCGATCACCCAGAGCGACAGCAGAATCAAAGATCCGCTGACCGTGGCAATCTGATTCATGATATAGACATTCCCAAACGGAGAGAGGGCGGTAAATATGACCGAAAAGAGCAGGATGACAAGCCCGTACAGCCGAAAAGCGCGCTGCAGCTGGCCGATTTTCAGGAACGCGAGGGAAAAGAGGGTGACGAAAACCGACATCAAGCCCAGAATGCCAAGCTGGACCCGGGCAATGACATCCGAAGGGATGGTGGGGATGAATTCTGCTGTCATGTTGCTCAGACCAAAGAGATATGCCGCGACCGAAGCGACATACATCAAATAAAAGAGCCGGCTTCGTTCCCGCAGCGAAAAATACAGGAAGAGGTTAAACAAAAACATGCCGGTAAAAATGCCGAAATACAGGCCGAAAAACAGAAAACGATTGCGGGAAAGATTGCTGATGGCAAATTGATCGGCGACCATACCGTCTAGAATGAGCGGTCCTCGGGACTGCAGCCGCAGGTAATAGGTTACCGGTTGTTCGGCCGGTTCAAATGGCGTTTTAACGGTTAGCAGGGATTCGCCCGGTTTGATCTGCCGGCCCCGGCCCAGTTCGGTCACCTGCCACCAGGCAGGCTTTCCGTCGGGTCCGATGGCTTCCGGTGCATACAATCGAACTGAGCGAATCCAGGTATCGGGGAAGTACAGGAACCACTCGGTGTTACGCGCATCCGGCCGGATCGCCGCCCGGAACCGAACCCAGTAAATCGAATTGGACAGACCGAAGTGCAGCGCGGAAGCGTCCGGCGGCGGCTGGAAGCGGCCGGCATATTCAGCGGATGCGACATCCGTGACGGTCAGCTGCCGGGTCTTATCCTCAAGCACATCTAAATAGGGCCCAAGCGCATAACCGTGCTGTGCACCCTTAATCGTCATGACGTTCGGCTGTGCTCCGGCTGCGCTCCGATGGGCCGTCACCAGAAAACAGGCGGCCAGGAGCAAGACCGGGGCGATCCAGACGATCGTTTTTGTACGAACGTTCACCATGGTTGCTGCCTACCAAGCCTTTGCGTCAAGAATATCCTTAAGAAATTCGCTTTCCGATGATCGGAATCCTTTCTTTCGTACCTGGGAAAGCCAATTCGCGCATTTCGATTTGGCGGCAGCTCTCCAAGCCGCTGCATACGATCTAGCGGTGTTCTATTGCGGCTGGCCAAGGCGCGCCAGTCCCGCTATCGCGATTTCATGGCCGGGCGATAGCTTCAGGGCCGTCCGATAATCCTTTATCGCGGCCTCTTTCGCGCCCGAGCGTTCGTATGCGGTCCCCCGAAGCGCATATCCCTCGGCGTTGTTCGGTTCCAGGCGGATCACTTTGGAAAAGTCCAGAATGGAACGGTCGAGTCTGCCCAGGCGGTCATACAGGATGCCGCGGTATTGGTAAGCTTTCGCGTATTTCCGGTCAAGCCGGATTGATTCGGAAAGATCCTGTTCCGCGGCGGTGAGATCCCCCGCGTTGTAGTAATTGATTCCCCTGCCGCAATGGGCCTCGGCATCATACGGCACTTCGGTCAGATACAGCGAATAGTCCCGAATCGCTTCCGGTGTCCGCGGCGGATCAGCATCGGAATAGGCTTCGGCTCGGTGTTTCAAAACCGCCGCATCCCGGTATCCGTTCTGTATAGCAACGGTAAAATCGAGGGCAGCGGCATTGTATTCCTTTTCGGCGAGCAAACTTCGGCCGCGCAGATTGAAGATCTGGGGATAGGCGATTCCGGCATCGATGATCTGATTGCAGATGCCGATGGTTTCCGGGTAGCGGCCTTGATCGAAATAGTATTTCGCCATGACCGAAGGAAAATTGTACGCCATATAGCTGAACAGAGTCAGGTGAACGCCCAGCATTCCGACCAGCAGGACTGCCGCAGCCGCTCCAACAACCCGGCGCCGTGCGATCATGCCTGGCTGCGCCGGCTCGGCCAGAACCAGGGTATGGCTCAGAAGGTCATGAATGCCTTGACGCCGCCGGGTAAAACCGATAGCAAGGAAGCCGAGCCCGAGCGTCAGATAGGAAATCCATTTGCCGAAATAACGGCCGGAAGCCTGTAAAAAGGAGATCCGGCCGCCATCCAAACCAGTGACCTGCAGCGAGAGAGCCCGCTTTCCAGGGGTTCCCCGCCACGCGGAGCTTTCAAACAATGAATAATAGACCCAGTGGCCTAAAACAAAAGAGCCCAGCACAAGGCCGGTATCAAGGAGAACTGCGGCTGCGTTCAGATCGGCCGGTGCGGTCAGAAATTTGGCCGCAGGAATCAAGCGGATCAGGACAGCTTCAAGGGCGAGCAGAATCGTGCCGTCAATGCCATATGCCCAGAGCCGGTTCCAGAAACCGGCAAAGCCGTTTTGAGTCTGATCATCAGCGATTTCCACCCGGTTTTTAGGGTTCAATCCCTTACCTCCTTCTCTGGGGGAAGAAAAATCTCATTTAAAGTATATAACAGAATTCGGCGTTGATACGAGCCGGGGCTTCGCATTTGTCGGGGCTGAACGCGTTTTGGAGCGCGATGAAAATGTATATACAATTTCTTAAGCTTCTGAAAATGAAAGGTTGGATCACTGCTTTTCAATGAAAGCTACAAAATTCGACAGAGGAGTTTGGCGAATAAACTCGAAATACAATTGGGCATACCCGAAACCGGATTGGGGCGATTCGGTTTTCTGGGTTGAAGAAGGTCAAACGATGGACGAATATGGAGCCGACATGCCGTAGACAGGGGCTTCTAACTGAAACATGAGCACTGGCGGCTCGAGTCGGCAGGCGGTTTTGGTTTGTTATCAATGTTACGAGGGCTGGGGGGAAAACCGATTGAGTAGAAAGCGTCTGCTGGTGTGCTGTCCGGTTTGCGGACAGGAACAGGCGGCCGAATTATGGGAGTCTCTGAATGTCGCTGTGAATCCCGCGTTGAAGCATATGCTGCTGCAGGGACAATTGAACCAGGTAGACTGCCAGTACTGCGGCCATCGCTTTGAGGTGCTGGAGGATCTGGTGTACCACGATATCAGCAAGCGGCTGATGATTGCGATCTCCAACCAGATTCCAGCCGTGGAAGTGGGCGGCTGCGAAGACGAGTTGGGCGCCTACCGTCTCAGGGTCGTTCGGGATAAAAGGGCCATGTGGGAAAAGGTTCGTGTCTTTGAGGATGATTTAGATGACCGTCTGGTCGAGTTTTTCAAGATCGTAGCCCTTCGGGCCTTGTCCGGGGAATCGGTGGATCGCGACGCGCACCTCTACTATGCCGGAATCTATCAGAACGATCATCAGACCGAACTGGTCTTCGAAGCACAGTCCGGGGAAGGAAAAGCGAAGGTTGTCCCGATTCCCCTTGAATACTACGAGTGGGCCAGTCAGAAGGTGCAGGATCAGCTGCGGACGATGAATGAACAAGAAGCCGGCAGCTGGCACCTGATCGATTCCCTGTCCGGCGCCCGGATCGCGATGCTGATTCAGCGTTCGGTTCTGGCCCAGCCGTCCTGAATGCGGCGGACACTCAAAGTATCAGTTCTTTCTCGGACTTCAAGTCAATTCAAGCACGATTATCCGATGCTTTGGCCGATTGCCGCGGCATCGGGTTTTCTTTTCAGCCTACGCCAAATCGGGAAAGCCGGAAAACGAAAAAGCCTTTTCGTGCTATCATAGGAATACAAGGATTGGGAAAACAAACCGTGCCTTCGTTCCTTTGCATGCTGCCAGGCTCCATGCTCCCGGGGGATCGTCTCTTCTTTGAGGGGGGTACCTTCATGGCAATACCGCTCAAAATCCTGATCGTTGAAGACCAGGCCGACGACGCAACCTTGATCCTGTATGAAATCCGCCGCGGCGGTTACGAACCGGAATGGACCCGGGTCTGCAGCGCAAAGACGCTCCGGAAAGTCCTGGAATCCGATTCCTGGGACATCGTAACCTGCGACTACTCCATGCCCGCATTTAACGGTGCCGAAGCCCTTTGGCAGGTCCGTTCCACCCGGCCAGACCTTCCGGTCATTATCGTTTCCGGCGAAATTGAGATTCAAATCGCGGTCGCTCTGATGAAATCGGGCGCCCGGGACTATGTTCATAAAAGCGACCTGGTGCGGCTGCCGCTGGTCATTGAGCGCGAACTCCGCGAAGCCGCATTAGGGCGGAAACGGGCCGCCATGGAACAAGCCCTGCGCGAAAGTGAGGAAAAAAACCGTAAGTTCTTCGAAAATGCGCCGCTGGGGCTGTTCCATTTCGATACCCAGGGGAGAATCACTGCCTGTAACGATGTTTTTGTCAAAATCATCGGTTCCAGCCGGGAGCAGCTGATCGGACTCGATATGACGGTGCTGCCGGATCAGAACGTGGTTTCTGCCCTTGCCGACGCGCTCTCCGGTCTGGAGGGAACCTATGAGGACATCTATCATTCGGTCACTGCGGCGAAGACGACGCCGGTTCGCCTAAAAATGGTCCCGGTCCTGGACGCGTTTGGGGCAATTTCGGGCGGGGTGGGGATTATTGAGGACGTTACCGAAGCGCATGAAGCCAGGGAAAAGCTGGTTGGGCAGCTGGAATTCGTCCAAAATCTAATCGACACCATGCCGAATCCGGTGTTCTATATTGATGCGGAACAGCGTTACATGGGGTGCAACCGGGCCTATGAGCTGTTGATGGGGAAAACCGACGAGCAGCTGATTGGGCGCACGGTTTTTGAAGTGTGGCCGGAAGCAATAGCGGCACAATACGCGCAAAAAGACGAAGAACTGTTGGCCAACGGGCTCGTGCAGGAATACGAGATAACGGTCGAATCGCCTTCGGGCGCTCGGCATCACGTCGTGCTTCACAAAGCGGCGATCGTGGATCAAAGCGGTGTCATTCACGGGCTGCTTGGCGTTATTACCGATATTTCCAGGCACAAGCAGATGGAAAAGGCACTGGCGCTTCGGGAAACCCAGTACTGGCAGCTGTTGGACACGATGAGTGATTTGGTCTGGGAAATGGATGCGAACGGCGTTTTTGTGTTTGCCAACCGGCGCGCATACGAAGTCTTCGGACTGACTGCCCAGGAGCTGGTTGGTCGGTCACGCAGCGAGGTTGTCGCTGCCTGGCAGCCCTATGACCAGGTCAACGGAAGGCCTGGCCGGTTTGACAAAGGAATCCCGTATCACCAGATGCTTGAGATTATAACCCGGTTGGACGGGCGGGAAATCATCCTGGAATCCAACGCAATCCCGATTTTCGACGAGAATGGCGGATTTGCGGGTTATCGGGGCGTCAGCCGTGATGTGACTGAGCGGATTCGGGCGATCGAAGCCCTTGAGCAAAGCGAGGCCAAACTGCGGCTGCTTTTCGATACGATTGCCACGGGCGTTGTCTACCTTGGGGCCGATGGCCGGATTCTGGACTGCAATGCCGCTGCCGAAGCGATCATCGGGCTTACCCGGCATGAGATGCTTGGTCTGAGTTGGGAGGCATGGTCGTGGGAAGTGATCCGCGAAGACGGCAGTCGGCTGCCCAAGGATGAGCTGCCGGTCGTTGCGGCCCTGCGGACCGGAAAACCCGTTTCTGCGGTCATAGGCGTACGGAGCCCGATCAGGCATGAGCACCAGTGGCTGCGTGTTTATGCCTATCCACTGGTTTTTCCGGACGAAGCCCGGCCCTGCTGGATTTACACCAGTTTTGAGGATATTACGGAGTTTCGCAGCATGGAAACCGCGCTTCGGGAAACCGGAAGCTATCTCGAGAAACTGCTGCAGTATGTCAGTACGCCGATCGTGGTCTGGAACCCCGCCTACAGGATCACCCGGTTTAACCGCGCATTGGAACGGCTGACCGGCTTCAAGGCCGACGAAGTGGTAGACCAGCCGATCAGTGTTCTGTTTCCCGAAGCGTACCGCGAGCAGGTCATAGCTGCATTGCAGCCGACCGCAGCCGGCGAGCAGTGGGAGTCGATTGAAATTCCGGTGTGGCACAAAAACGGGAGCGTCCGAATTGCCTTGTGGAATTCGGCCAACGTTTACGCCGATGACGGCGTGACACTTATCGCCACCATTGCGCAGGGGATCGATATCACCGAGCGTAAGCGGATGGAAGCCGCATTGGCCGAGCGCGAGGAAAAATATCGCAGCCTTTATCAGGACGCGTCGCTGGGCATCTTTCACACCTCCTTTGACGGGCGCTTCATGGATATGAACCCGGCACTGGCTCGTATGCTCGGATTCGATTCTCCGGAAGAGGCGGTTGCGTCCATTTCGAATATCGCGGAACAGCTTTATACGGATCCCGCGCGGCGCGGCCAGGTGATAAACGATGCGCTGCAACACGGGGAAATGATGGTTATCGAGAACCGGTTCCGCCGGATCACGGGCGAAGAAAGGGATACCACCCTGTATTTAAGGGCCGTGCGGGACCGACATGGAAATCCGGTGTGCATGCAGGGCTTTGTGGAAGACATTACGGAGCGCAAGCGCCACCAGGAAGAAATACGCCGATTGAACGAAAATCTGGAACGGCGGGTAGAGGATCGGACCGCTGAACTGAACGCGTTTGTCCATTCGGTTTCCCACGATCTCAGGGCTCCCATACGGGTTATGCGGGAGTTCAGCAACATTCTGCTGGCCGAATATGGGGATCGTTTCGAGGGAGAGGTCCGGGAATTGCTTGAAAAAATTGCCGGCGCCGCCCGGCTCCAACAGGCATTGATGGATGCGCTGATGCAGCTTTCGCGGATCGCTTCGGCCGAGCTTCAGTATCAGACCATTGATATCAGCCGGTTAGCCAGGGAAGTGGTTGCCGCCCTGCAGGATAGGGACCCGGACCGCAGGGTGGCGGTTCGGATTCAGCAAGGCATTATGGTCAACGCGGACAGCCGATTAATGCGGGTTGTGGTTGAAAACCTGCTCGATAACGCGTGGAAGTACACCGGGCAGATCCCGGATGGGATGATCACTTTTGGCGCGGAGTCGATCGACGGGGAAACGGTTTGTTTTGTCAGCGATAATGGCGCCGGGTTTGATCAAAACTACGCGGAACGTTTGTTTCAGGTCTTCCAGCGCCTCCACACAGACGAAGAGTTTTCCGGCAATGGTGT
Source organism: Solirubrobacterales bacterium (assembly GCA_050258755.1). Taxonomy (GTDB): domain Bacteria; phylum Bacillota; class Syntrophomonadia; order Syntrophomonadales; family DTU052; genus JBLMZI01. The sequence continues at coordinate 105,960 of JBLMZI010000012.1, forward strand.
CGGTCTTTCCGTGGTTCACCGGATCATCGAAAGGCACGGCGGCCGGGTCTGGGGGCAAGGACAAATCGACCAGGGCGCCACGTTTTATTTTACACTCCCGAAGGGAACCGTCTGGGATCAAGCGTAATCCGGAACCGGAATCCATAAGGCCGCCCAAAAGGGCTTTACGCGGGCCTCGCCAGCATCATGCGCAAATCAACCTGCTGCCACAGGGGCGGCAGGGTATGGATCAGCTCCGCAACGGTTTGGTTGGCGGCCATCGGCAGACAGTGAATCGCATCGATTCCGTAGTTCCACCGCAGTTCGGCCACTAACGATTCACAGCCTTCCGGGTCATTGGCACACAGAATCAGGCGTGCGCCGATTTCGGCAAACGCTTCGGCGCAAATTTTGCCTTCCGGGCTCAGCGCGTCCGGAATCAGGATGGTCAGATCTCTCGGCTTGGCATGGTTTTGACGGCGCGGCATGGATAAGCTCCTTTCCGGGTATCTTTTTCAACCAATACGCGTTTTGGCTGTAAAAGGTTTCAGTGTTTTGACGCTCAATCTGAAAAAATCTTTCATCCGGTCAAGATAATTCAACCCGAATAAAAGGGCTCCGGTTTCATTAAACCGGAGCCCTAAAGCTTTTAGCTATTTTATACCCGGGTTTTGGCTTTGCCGCCTGAAGAAATGCCACATAATCGCAGTTGCCGGCGGCCCAAGCGGGTGAGAATAGCGGCAGTTGGCCTGACCGCCCGGCCAGCAGTGGTTCATGTCGGTGATCATCCATTTTTCCAGCAGTGCGTTTCCGGTCTTGTCATGGTAAACGAAGCGCTCGGAACGTAGTTTTCCAGGTTCGTGATACACTTCCTGGTGCGGGTCGGCTGCCGGATCGATCATATCCTCGGACAGCAACGAATGAATGGCAAGCCATTGCTCGATCACATTGTGCCCGTTCACCGGATTGACCACGGCATCGGCTTCTCCCTGAAAAACAATGACCGGCATACGGGTGCGCGGGTACTTCTTCATTTTATTCCAGGCGTCTTTGGCGGTTGTAAACGGATTCGTGGTGGAACCGCCCATGGCCGAAATGGCTGAATCCGTATCGCTGTCTATTGCTGCCTTATAATGAAGACCGGCACATATCCCAATTCCGGAGATCAGATCGGGATAGGTGACGGCCATAATCACAGTCATGGCGGCGCCAGCCGATATCCCGCAGACATAGATGGCCTGTTCGTCGATCGGGTACTCGTCCCGAACTGCTTTGATCATTTTGGCGATCAGACCGGGTTCAGGTCCGGTGCGTTTCAAACTGTCTTTTTCCCACCAGTTCCACCCGTTGAGAAACCCCTCCAATTTTCCGCCGACCAGAATCGGGTCCGGGAACAGAACGATGAAGCCCTCTTTTTGGGCGAGCCAGCTCATTTTACTGGAAATAACGATTTCATGGGCTTCCTGGTCGCAGCCGTGGAGGACCACCATCAGCGGGTGAGGACCGGTCTTTTTCTTCAATTTTTCTGGCACATAGACGTAGTAACGATGGCCGCCAATGATTTTTGCGGGCTGCATCTTTTCAAAGTGCGTTTCCAGTTCCTCGTGGGTAATCTTGTCCCACTGCGGGCTAAGCTTTTTCAGCCAGGTCTGTAAATCCTCCACATGAACACTCCCTTCGGGTCTTGCTACGCAATGCGTATTCGACAATTATTGTCGAAATCCCTTTTTGTGGTAAGATAATGCTTGGTGTCGAAATCGCGCGAAATAGTGGGTATTAACGCTAATTACGGCAGGTTTTCGCGTTAGGGTATCGAATCATTTATGTGAATGGAGTTCCGGGGAGGGTACAAAGATGGTAGAACTGCCGGGCTATGTGTTGAAAGAGAAGGTGTTTGAAAGCCACCGGACGAAGGTATACCGGGGACAGCGGCGGGATAACGGACAGCCGGTGAT